>NZ_JBFQGE010000002.1:0-560800 GCF_040932335.1 Proteus sp. STS61-E
CGTTATTCTCAATATGCCTTCCAATACTACAAATCTTAAAAAAGTTATTTATTCAAAATACAATAGTTACCTTACTTAGTTGATATTTTAATCCGGTATATATACCCAACGTAATTCAAGCTGTAGGCTGAGCGCAACCTACAGTTTGAATGAATAAGGGTATATGATCACATTATAAACACATTAAGGAAGATGCATTGTTCGGAGGAAATCATTCAGGCTTGGAATGACGCAAGGAGCAGCTTGTTTGAGTATACATCCCATGAGCCTCCTTTCCTCCCCCCCTGTTTTAAATGACGGGCAGAACTGGCAACCTCATAATGTCGCAGTACTCACTGCGGCATTATTCATCGAATCCGTTTCTGCTAAAATCTATCGTACTTGAAGAGGATCGGAAGTAATTCACGGTCAAACAGCTTAGCCAGCCCCCATTTATTGGGGCTTAGAATTATTCGTAATCCTCTATCAACAGCGAGAACATCAGGTGGGGGCTGGGTAATATAAGTGGCAACGACAGTGTATTGATAACCTGTTTTTTGGTCAACTTCATCATTTATGCCTATGTTGGGTTAATCAGATTAACCTTCTCGATAAACAAGGTCCTCATTCCCCGACCGTGAATGTTCGCTCTTCGCTCAAAACAGCCCTTCGAATTCTGTATACGGACTGTTTAGTACCAGAAGCGATCGTTGTTGGAACGAAAAACTATAAGTATCATCAATTAATTCCCCAACATTTCACTAGTGTTTTTCAAGTATTTCATAAGAGAACTCCACATGAGGATGAACATACTCTGCTGAATTAATTTCGCACTGCACATTATCAATTGTTATAACGCAGAGAACCCCATTGGTGTTTAGTAGAACAGCCTTTTGCCCTACACTCGGCGTAACAGCCCTACCTGGAGTTAAAAAAGAATCGACAGTCAGAGGATCAAAATTTGGAACTGTAATCAGTCCAACAGCTTTGAGTCCTTCATCTGTATAGAGGTAAACACTACTATATGAACATCCACTAAATGCTATTTTAAACTGGTACTCTCCGTAACCAACTGTATAGCAGGCATGATCTCTGAATCGAAAAATCACGCTTCCCTTAAGCGCTGGATTGGCATAATGAGCAGGATCACGAAGAATATCAATATGTTCAAGCCGTATGTCTCGTTGACGAACAACTGATAATGGAATTGCATGTTTTTTATTTGCTGGCAGTCCTTCAATCCAACGCCAAATAGCATCTATCTGTATAGAACCAGGAAACTCATTTCTATCGGGACTTGAGTTAAAATCAAAGCCCTTTGGATTATACTCCTCTAGCCAATTAGGTAATTTTCGCTCAGGATTTCGAACAAAGATAACAGACAACCATGTGGCTGGCTTGGTTGTAAAAGCATCTTTTATCCATTTATTCTCGATACCAACACCTGAGTTCGGTTTATTATTAGCTCGTTCGACATAGTTTTCGTCAACAATCAACAGTACATGATTCGTTGCCACAACCTCTTGCATGAAACCATTTAAACTTGAACCATAATTAACAGATTCATCGATTTTAACCGTATAACCAATAAGGTCGAGATGACTTGCGATTGTTCTAACCCATTCCCTATGGATATCAGAAGTCCAAGCATACGAAATAAACAGATCGGTTTTCATTTATTAAGTCCCAGCTTATACAAGGCGATAAAAAAGATTTTCTATTCTTAATTGTTGATTAATAAATTCTATTATATAAATCCAATTATGAGATAGATACTACCCTTACCTGTGTTACGGTATAAAAATAGGGCAGGCGTTCCCAATTTATTATTTGCTCCTCATTCAAAATCACTTGTAGCTACTGTTAACGATGACTATCGTAAATAACACTCACTCTAAAAGTTAGAGCAATAGCAGCACTATTTAGAATTATTTAACAATTGATTTTGATTCCATGACGCTTAAATAAAGCATTGAAGAAAACCTTTACTTTAGAGGAAACATCATCCCTCTGAAGTTCAATGCCTGCAAAACGATAAACATCATAACCTGCTAATTTTAAGCTACGATCACCTGCAACCAAATCGGCATATTTGCTTCTACTTGCTCTATGCATACCATCTGCATAATGCTGAATTCCATCGATTTCTATCACAACCCTGCCACCAGCAGGGAATAACATAAGAAAATCCATACGATGATTGAGCAATGCTTGAGCTCCTCGCTCAGAAATAGTTTTTGGATCCCAGTGCAACCAAACCTCAGGTAGTAATGCAGGTAGGTCATAAACTAATTGACCAAATTGGTGGAAAAATTCTCTAAAAAATATTTTTTGTGGTGGTGATGTATCAGGTAAACCTTGTAGTAATCGACGATAAAGCGTTTTTTTTGCCTGTTCGCTATCCTTTTCATCAGTTAAATCAGCCCACCATATTTGCAGGTCTCGCCAACTTAATCCTTCAGGGCCTAATGGCCTATCGTAGATTAGTACCTCATCTAGATCTGAAAGAATTTCAATTTCATTATCAAGAGAGTTACTCAAACGAATATCAGGTTTGGCAAGGGAGGCGAAAATAATATTCTTGGGACGTGTACGTAATCCCCGCAAGGAGATCAAGTTAAAAACTGGATAGCCGTCGACATCTGATACATGACTTAGCTCAGCTCCACATGTTCTCAAAACAGTGTTAATAGTTGTGACAATAGCCAATTGTATTTCAATATCAATTTGCACGTCCGCAGATACTAAGCCTTCTAACCATCGGCGAAAACGTGAATGGGATAATTCAACCACACCCAATTCATCAAATAGCCATTCTACATCAGCATGTTCAGGGCATTTAACAAAACGTCGTTCAATTTCTGCCAAAATACCTGTTTCAGGCATTAAGAACATTGAACTTAAATCAACAGGAATAATAAAGATATCGTTAATTAGCTGCTTAAAATTTTCCCAGTGATGAAAAAGTTTTAGCGGTTGTAAAACTACCGCCAATTCTCGACGATGTCTTTTCGAGATCTCGATGCTTAACTCATCCTCCCACAACAAATCTTGGATTTGGTTACGAACTCTTTCATTTAGAATTTGTTGTGCTAACAGTTTTTCTGCAAACCTCGGTAATTCTACGTCATCAAATAAGTCAAAAGCTGAATATAATCGTTCACGCTTACTTCCACTATCCTCTGGTATCGGCAATCCCAATTGACGGCAAAATTCAGGAAGTTCTTGGTGAGTGCAATAACTGTTTAAATTTCCAACTTCTGGACGAAGCAATTCTTTCAAAGCCAAAATATCCATTAATTCATATGTCCTTATTTCTGACCTAGCTTCCTATTATTAATACACATTTTAGCTAAAAATATCATAATAATAGTTATGTTCGATTATGAGGTCAGTTTTTTACCTTTTCTTCAACTTGCTTATAGATTATTTGATGTAAAAAATAGACATAAATTGTAAGTATTGCAATGCATTAAGCGAATAGCCACCAATCCGTAGACACTAACTAACCTTTTTTATTCTGGTTTTCATATTATCCACTCACTTAAAATTATAATATTTATATGACACTGAAAAAATCAGAATAAATGCTTGTACAATTACTAAAGCATGTATAATGCAAAATATACTAATACTTTAGATTGACAATTTGAACGAGAACAAACCGATAGCTAGATTAACCTCTAACCAAATAAAACATAGAATATTAGATCAATGAAGAAAATCATCTTTTTAATTTTATTAACCATATCTCCATCCGCATTCTCCTCAGCATATACAGCAGGAGAAATAAAAAGATTCGCAATTGCTTCAAATAAGGCTTATACAAAAGGAGAGTTATCCAACAAAGAGCTTATGGATGCATCTATCTTCCAAGGATATGTTGCTGGTATATATGATTCTGGTGAAGGAATTTATTACTGTCCTCCTATTGATGCTACCCTAGTAACTCTAAATAAAGGAGTTATTAAATACATATTAAATAACAGAGTACCTGACTCTTCTTCAGGTATGTCCTTAGTTGTTAAATCATTAATGTCTGCATTTCCTTGTGGAAGATAAATAACAAGGATACTAATCCAAGGATGGGTTAGATGATTAATAAACCTTCTCTAAATAACGAATATACAACAGAAGCTCGTGATTGCGCGCCACTCTTTTGCTTTCTTAATTCTGATAAAGATATTGTTGGATTAGTTTTCATCAAATAAATTAGGTTATTAGCATGCTTTTTTGATTCATTCACATTTCTCTTTGAATATTTATTCTTGGGAATATGTTTTATATACCCTAATTCGCATAATGCTATAAAAACACTTCGAGGGCAGCTTTTAATCTTTTTATCACTTTGTTTACCATGCTCTTTCTCCCATATAGCATAAATATCATCACCTTTGCTATACAATTTAATTACTTGTATTGATATTTTTCCATAATCAATCGCCATACTTAATCTCCTCTAAAAACCTAATTTTCATTAAGGTATTATGATGTTAGACCAGATAAAAATAAACAATTTAAAGCAAACTACAAAACCCTATTTATGTTTTCCACATCAACTACCAAACATGTTGCTGGAAATCTCGATATCTCTTCTCTTGCAACGTTTGTTGCCCATTTAATAATTTCTTTATATCGAATTTGAAGCACATTTTCTTCTCTTCGAATAAAAGTTTCCATCAAAGCACCTTCAAAACCATCTTCGCAAATTCCAGCCATACCGCCACCAAAAACAAAGGCTAAATCCTTTATGTTCGGTAGCGGATAATTTATATTTTCTTTTTGTGGAACAATAAAATAATCAACTATTTTTAGTATTCCCCAGTTTGAATTATAAACCGTCTTTTTTGTTTTGCTGTTTTTTACAACTAATCCATATTTTTCATTAAAAATATTATTGGGCTGATCACCAAACTCATAAATATCAACAATACCCTCTGAATCATAGCAAGGTTGTGATATATAAACCGCTTTCATCTTGTTATTTACAATTCTTGAGGTGATCCTAATAAATGCATGTTTAGGTGATATTGCTAATAACTTTGTATTGGGGTGCGGTGGTATTGTAAATTCTTGGCTATAACCTTCATTATTTGATGTTATCCCACCAGTCATTCTTATGACTCTTCTACCAAGACAACACATCACTTGATTATGGCTATCGATCTGAACTTGCCTATTTTCACCGCGGATGACTATTCCATATTTATTTTTCATTAATAAACACCATAGTAGAGTTTTATAATATCTTCATATTCACCATCAAATCCATTGGTATACATATTTTTTAATTCAAGTTTTATGATCCCATTATTTATCTCTAATTTAATATCACCTGCCAATCCCATCAAAAATGCCGAGCCAAACCAAGCGAAAACCTTGCCATATTTATTTAAATTTTGATGATCAAAAATATACTCTTTTTGAGTATGCCGTGGGATGGGTGTTATATCATGATAACCTACTATTCTTCCTACTCTGTCAGTAGTATTTAATAAATCCATATCATAGATTGCTGATCTAACCAGTATGCCATATTTATTCTTCATTGCTGATATCACCAATAATAACAACGTTATTTCCAAACTCATCTTTGACATATAAATTTTGTTCTGTGAGGGAAGTACCACCATTACCGCCATAAAATTCTAATTTATTATTTTTTACGTCAATAATAAAACCAGACTCCTCGGGATAATAATTATTGGAAGTAATAGCTTCTGATAAGACTAATTTTCTGATCATAGCTTTATCAATTAACGCATCTCGAATAAAAAACTGTCCATTTTTTGCTGACATAAACAGTTCCATTCGGTTATTTTTAGGATTATAAAAGGCAAAGTTATTCGCATTAAATCCAATATAGGAAGTGATCTTCTTATTTTTAATTTCAGCACTTACCACAAGGCCACCAGCATTATATTTAATATTATCTTGGATAATAGTAATGTTCATTGAATGCCTCGCATATCCACTTGATTGCGTAAATTGCGCATTCATCTTTTGATTAACAATGCCTGACTGCTGATTAAACTTGGCTTGAACCTGTTGTTGATAAGTTGATTGAGCTTGTGTTATTGAGGAAATAGCTTCCTTTTGGGTAATAATATCCGCTTCCGTATTTTCTATTTGAGTTCGGATCTCCTTAATATCTTCTCCTGTCTGTTTACTGTATTTTTCAAATTTCCGAGATAAGTGATATTCATTATAACGGAGTCTTTTAACAGTAGTTTCATTCCAATCGACAGTTTCACTCAGTGTTTTCCATGCCTGGGTTTCTTGTAATTCTTTATTTAAGTTCTCTAATATTTCTCGAGTGTGGCTCTCCGGTTGCCCTCTTCCTTCCACAAATTTTGAATACCCTACGGCATTCACACTACGAACATAAATATAATAGGTATGCCCTGCTTTTAGATTACGCCCTTGTATAACCCACATAGAGCTAACACCTAAATATTCCGCACGACTTTCCACTTCGCGAATGTCCGTGATCTGTTTTTCTGAAAACCAAAACTCATACTGCGCACGTAGGCTATTTTGACCGCCAGAACGCGGAATAATACCCAAACTAAAATAACCCGACTCCACTTCAATATAACTCGGTGGCAATGGTGGATTAATCGCAAATGAGGTTGTGGCCACATCGCCTTTTTGTTTCCTATCATTCTGAGGTACAACTGATAAAACGTAATTTCCTTGAGGCAAACCACCAAAACGATACATCGTGTCCGTAGTTGACGCAGTGCCGACAATGCGATCACCCGTAGTGAGTTTTAATAAAAAATCGACTCCTCGGCTGGAATAAGGCGTATTCCAACTGGCTTCAACTTGCCACGCGCTCGCATCCGATTCGATATCCACAGAAAGATTTTCAACGGGAGGAATAAACCCACCTAATGGTGTATCGGGTTTTGGCTCAAACTTAGCGCCTTTATCGACAATTGCCTCTTTTTCTGGGGTATGTTGCACTGCGATAACTGTAAAACTAGCATCACCATTATCTGCCAAGCTGATAGCACGAAATAATCGACGACGTAAAGACGGGAGTGTTAACGTCCAAACTCCACCTTCTTTTAACCCTAACGGGAAGGTATCTAGCTTTATTTGATTGGATGCGGGATAGTTCAGCACTTCATAAGATTGCGGATCACCTTGTGCATTGATAAGTGTGACGCTTGATTTACCGCTTTTGGGTGTGTCGATATTGCGATCTAAAGTTAACGTTTTAGAGGCATAATCAATGTGTGTTAGCCGTCCACCAATTTGATTGTCCGCATAATAATTATCAGCAATTTCGATAATATCACCCGGCATATGACGCAAGCCTTCACTACCAACAGTAAACTCAACCGTCTGTGTCTCTAATTTCTCAGTCGTTAATAACCAAAGACCATGACGATGAGCCTGTCCTCTGCTAGTGCAACCAAAGGCATCCACACGCATTACATTACGCCCAAAGCGGGCAATACTGGCATCATCTTCAACCAACTCAACACTAGTTTTCCAGCCATTATCGGGATCGATAAAACGAACCTCGACGGCAGTATGACGCGATTTTAATGCACTAAAACTATATTGAAAGTTGCCATCAATCACGTTGGCGTTAGTATAAGGCCACACCACATCAGACGGTCTATCTTGAATAAAGGTTAATGTTCGCCCATTCCAGACAGGCATAATGCGCATCATGGCACACATATCACCCATCACATCATAGGCTTTGCGCATATCCGTAATGTAGGCATTACACGTCATACGTGGCTCTTTTCCACCAAAGCCATCATCAACTTGCTCATCACAATAACGACCGATTGCATACAGAGCGAATTTATCGACCTCACTGATATTGAGGCGTTTCCCCATACCATAACGGGGGTGAGTTAACAAATCCCATAATATCCATGCGGGATTGTTGGTAAATGCAGGTTTAAAGGTGCCATCCCAAATACCTGAGTAAATCCGTTTATCCGGATCATAATTACTCGGTACCTGAATGATACGGCCTTTAATTAAATAGTTACGGCGAGGAAATTTATTACCAAACTGTTCACTATCAAACATTAATCCCGCAACAGCAGAACCCGGATAAGTTTGTGAAATATCCACTAACTCAGAATAGCTCGACCAAACGGTATTATTTTGAATTTTGTCAGAAGTGCTGTCTTGAGTGATACGGATCATGCGTACACTGAACGGTACGGGCGGTAAATCATCCAACACAACCGCCATTAAATAAGGCGAATTAGAGCGCTTGCCATTAATCGTGACATTTTTCTCTGTTATCCATGCCCCTTTGCGCTGAACTTGGATCTGCAATTGAACAGAAGTGGGTACACGATCACCGTTATCTTTTGTTTCAACCAGTGCTTGTGTACCAAAGGTTAGGCGTAAGCGGTCAATATTAGGCGAGGTAATGGTACGAGTAACGGGTGAGTTATATTTAACCTCAATCCCTACGGGCACTTCATTCGCAGATGCCGTAAAGCCACTCATTGCTGGTTGCTCTAACGTTCCCGCCCGCCATTGTGCATACATCCCATTAATGGTGCTATTACCAGAACCGTCTATCACCGGTATATCATCTAAATAAATACACCCTAAATCATCCATCGAGCCTTGAACATGGATCGGCCCTTCGATTGGGCCCTCGCTGATTAAATCAATTAATGAGGCTTTTTGGCGTGATGTTAAATCATTTGGTGCCTCATACGGTGTTTTTTGACCGCCACCACCTTTACCCATAATACGAACTCCTCTTATCCACCGTGTTTGCCTGCATCGATATCTTCACCGTCACTGTCATCCATAATTTCAACAGATTGTGAAATGACCCGTGAACCACACATGATTTCGCCGTAGGCAATAGGAACAGGCATTCCTTGAGCAACCGCGTTATCAAGATTGCTAAAATAGGTGTTGCCTTTTTCTTCATCACTACGAGATAAATTAGATGGCTTAGGGGATGGGATCAGCATTTGAGCGACACCACCAATCATCATGGCTGCACCACCTGCCATTAAGGAAGTGGCTACTGTTGCGGAGATCCACGCAGGCCCCCACCATCCCAAAGAAAATAAGGCAGCACCCGCAACAAACTGAAAAACACCGACGTTTTTAGCCCCTGATAATTTCGGCACAATATGGACGACTGCGTTATCCGGTAAAGTCTCATTGAATTTTTGGTTAACTTCTTGAGGGGAAATATCGGTACCGGCAATGCGCACTTGATACCAACCATCACGAATTGCTAAACGTAATGCTGGAATTTGAATAAAAAGCGCATGAAGCCCTTCAGAAGCGGTACTTACATTCAAATCAAAGCGACGTCCAAATCGTTGCAAATTCCCGTAAAGTCGGAAGGTTGCCAATCGCGGTAATGCCAGATTGAGTGAGTCATTCGTTGCCATCGTTCGTTATACTCCTCGCGTTTGCTGAGTTGATTAGGTATGTGATGCAAAATCGTTTGGTTGCCTAAATAGATCCCCGCATGATTAGCGCGAGAGCTGGCATAGCAACACAAAATAATATCGCCGGGCTGGGCTTCTCTTTTTACCTGTCGAAAGCCACTGCTCACCATATTATCGAGATACAATTCTTTGCCTTCGCGCCACCAATTATCGTGACGCTCAAAATCTGGTAGTTCATGCCCTGCTAAATGGTACGCATCTCGAAACAACCCATAACAGTCTGTTGAGCCATGAATAAACTGGCGACCTAATAGATGAGGCACCGGTTGATAGCAGTGAATTTTTTCATCACAAACCACGAACCACGGCAACGCGCTGTTCACCTGCAGTTGTCGATCTAAAGGGCTGAGATAAGGCTGACCGTCAGGATGGCTATGCACAACCGCAATCACCTCGCCCTGTTGTTCAGCACGAATAAAATCATCAAAAGAAATCGTGAAGTGGTTTTTCGGATCAGCGTGCTGATTAACACAAGGCAAATACTGTTCACCCTGAGCAGTACTTATCAATAAGCCACACGCTTCCAAGGGCGCTTGCTCTTTTGCATGCGCCAAAATTGCCTGTTCAATCATAAGAAATACCTTAGGAGGGAATTAACTATTACCAATGCGGGAAGTGGAGACAAACGCGCCTATACGTGATTCGTTTTTTCGTAACTTACAATCACTAAGGCGTTTACCGCATTTGTCTTTTAATGGATCGGTGGTTGGCTTTCCCCATTCATCGGCAACAGGAGGCCCTTTATATCCGCACTCTTCAGAACGATATCCCCAAGGGCAGATATCCGACAAAATAACGCGACCGGGAAGCATCAATCCATCTGTTTCACTGGGTGTAGCGAGCATAAAGGTAGCGGTGACTGAATTTAAGCTAGTCATCTGCTCAATGATCCAGCGTGTCACAATTTCTTGTGATGGGTCAGCATTAGGATTGCCTTGAGGAAAATTTACCGCATCCAAAAATTGGGTGCTGACAATGCGACGTACCACCAGCCCACCAATTGCACTATCTAACTGACTCGCAATACCAGTAATCAGCCCGAATAAATTAGACAATGTAATAGTGGGTCGCCCTGAAGGGCCTTTACCATTAAATGAAAACCCCTCACCTTTTACAGGGTAAGGCTCATAGGTATTTCCCTGCCAGATTAGCGGCTCTTTACGCTGATTGAGTCCATCAAAAAAGCGGTACCGAATACCGCCTATTTTAGTTAAATCAAACTCGTAAAGTTCAAGCAGAGCATCACTGGAAGAGAGTTCGGTAACACTAATTCGCATTTCAGGAGGAATATGTTGCATATTAGCTCCAATAAAAAACCCGCCAAAGCGGGTCAGTATCACAATATTTTTTTAATTTTCTAACCAATACTTTATACGTCGCATAAATGTTATTCGTACTTCAGAAGGTAAAGAGGATTCAATATTATTTATTAACTCTTCGCAATGTAGAAATAATTTCTCCTTTTTCACATCAGGATTATGCTGAATAATACTTAGTGCAAGTTTTGCAATTGACTCATCATCAATCATAAAACCATCTTTTTTAGGTATTAATAAAGATTTTATATCAACCTTTTCAGGTACTTCATATTTTTCTTTATCTTCAAGAGCATCAGGCTTTTTATTTCCTATTATCTCAACTTTATTATTGTTATGAATAAAGCTACCTATAACACTCTTTTCGATAGTTTCTTTTATAATAGCCGTGCAGTATGAAATAAAACCCATTAATGTGATAAAACATCCTAACATCAAGGTATTATTTTTACTTGCGATTAATCCCATATTATTTATTTCACCATAACTTGATGAAACTCTTACTGTTACACTCATATTTAATGCATAGATAATAGCCAATAATCCAAAGGCTATTAATATGGCACCGAAAACTCGCATAAATTCTCCAGAATAAAATAAATCATTTTAACTATAGAATAGACTAGTTTGACTTATATTAATAATTATATTTTATTAAAGGCATAAATAATTACAATTCTAATTATTTTATTCTTCGTCTATCTACAGATTGTAATACACTAAATTTTCTTGCCACAATAATATCTTTCGGTTTGTTCTTCTTTTCTTCACTACTCTCATTGGGTTTTAGCTTTGATTTATATGAAGTTCCCATCATAGCCCAAAATGTAATTCTATCCATAAACGCCTTCGATTATTTTATAAATTATATCTGTAGATAATTATTTGATTACTAGTTTAAATTAATAAAATAATGAGCATTTAAATACAACAATTATTTATCAATGAGAGTTAAGAAATGAATTATACTTTTTATCAATATCATTTATAAAATCTTCAACAACCCTAATACAATTTACTAGTTTATCTTCTGTGATTTGCGTTTCTTGACCATCCATATTAAATCCATTCCTATGAATAAGATCATGTCTCGTTTCTAATAAAGAAAGTAATTCTCTACTGATATTAAACTTGATATTAAAAACATGTTTAAAGTATCCTTCTATATCATTTAAGCGATGCCAAACTAAATTTTTCATCTTATCAATAAGAATATTATCAATATCATTCATTGATAGATTTATTGCTTTAACTAACGGTAGGTTATCGGTATTAAACTTCCCATGAGAAGATAATTTAATCAGATATTTTCTATTTTTTGTAATCTCATTGATAAATAAGCCTGATAAATACTGTTCCATTAAGCTGACCACATTAGAATAATATAATTTATTATGGAAAGGATCTTTGCTTTGATTTCTTATATTTTCAATCCCTGATCGAAATATATTATAAAATGGATTATTAGTAGTCATTGGGTTGATACTCCACTTTTATATGGTTTAATATCTCCTCATTCTGTGATCCAATTTCTAAATTCCAATCGATACCTGTATTTGAAGAATAAATATTTATCATATATTCGTTACCCTCATCATCTTCAAATGAATCATCATTTTCAATGACACTATCTCTATATCTATCAGCAAGTAAATTGAATGAAGGTACACTCACAACCGCAAGCTCTTGATTGTCTTTTAAAATCACTAAATAGCCACCAAACACAGCAGGTAAATCTTCATTACCCTCTAAAGTGAATTTCGACATTATTAATTCTCCCACACTAATCTCGCTATAAAAGAAAAATGTAAGCATACTCTATACATGTATCAGAGACAAAAAAATCATTTTCCTCTTCTATCCTTTATTTTCAGACTGATTACACATTAATAATTAATTTTATTAATTAACCACTTGCTCAAATTCGGCTTCAATTTCACTGCGCATTAGTTTGACTTGTTCTGACCATTTACGGCAAATCACTTTGATATAGTCAGCTTGGTATGGAGGTTGCCAAAGAAAGGCTTTAACACCTTGATGTTTTGCTAAAAAACGATCGATTTCTTGTGATTCAGCGTGTGTCGATAGAAATGTAACATTATATTTGGCTGTATTAGAATTTAATCCGTCAGGTCGTCGTTGTTCATAACCCTCCCCCAGTTTTACCGATTTCACTCTAGGTTCAGATACTTTGGTCATATCGGGCTTCACTTTCCATTTAAAAACGTCCATATACCTCCTATATTCCACCACCGTCACGACGCTGATTTAAAATGTAATCTTGAGCACCTCGCTTGCTGATTTCATAGATTTTTTTCAACACTTGAGGCCCTATTTGCCCATGACTGCTTTCATTTTGAATAGTGACATTATTGATTTGAGTGAATCCTGCACCTTGATTCGGTATTTTAGCAACAACGCCTAATTTGCCATCAATCCCTCGGCGAAGAGGAAAAATACCTTCTGGCCCAGCTTCACCCATCACTCCTGCACCTTTAGCAAAAGCAAATAATGTAGGGCGATTAACAATATGCCCACTATAACGGCTAAGGCTTGATGAGGAATAAACACCACCTTTTGCATTAGCGACAGGTGCACTAAAACTACCAAAACCGAAGGCTTCTAGACCTTTTATTAAAGCCATTTTAACTAAGATATTCGTGATCATTTTAAATATCGATTTAGTGAATGCTTTAAAATCGGCTTCTCTTTCTACTAATACATCTGTTAACTGGCCACTAAATCCGTCTAATGCCATTGATGTGGCATTTTTAACTTGCGTGTTAACATCTAATGCTGTCTCACGATAATCAGCCCACGCACTTTTCGCCCCTGCTAACCAGTTGCTTCGTTGATCGTCCTCCGCTTCAAATATTTTTTGTTGCTCTGCGACCATCATGGATAATTGGGGATTATCTTTATTGTCTGTTAATAGTTGTTCTCGCTGATTATTTCGTTGAGTTTCTTGGCGAGAAAGTCCTGCGTTTGCCTCTATTGCTTGACGTTTTTTAATTTGTTGAGTGAGATATTTTTCAGCTTGCGCTTGCATCTTGTTTACGCGTTGCTGTAATGCGATTTCATCGCCAATTAATGCTAATTTTTCTTTTTGTGAGAGGATATTATCTTTGTGAACTAATAACGATTTTTCAGTTACCGTTAATTGTCGAGACTGAGAAGCTTGTTCTAAGAGGGTAAATTGCGCTTGTTGTTTTTGAAAGTCTTTACGTTGTTGGCTAATTTGTTGATGCGTATTGTGATGTTTTCTGAGTACATCAAGCTGGGCTTGTAATGCGAATAAATCACGCGAGGCGTTCTCCTCTTCGCGCTTTCCAGCAGAGACGCGATTATCACTTCCTCGTCCCCTTCCTGGTATTTGACGATCTCTTAATCGATAATTGATCATCGCTTTAGCTTCTTCATACTGATCTTTGGTTAAGGCATATTTCTCTTTTTCTAATTCAGCTAATTTTTTTAGCCGTTGTGTTTCCCAACTATAAAAACTTCGCCATTTCTCTTGTAATCTGATTTGGTTCACTTCTAATTGATTTGCCACCACTTCTGCTTGTTTTTGTGCATTCTTAAGATCAATATCGCTCACTTGCTCTTTTAAAGTGGCGATTTTTGCTCTGATTTCATCAAGACGATATTGAGGAGTTATCACAATATTACTGAGGCTCTTTAATAATGACTCTTGCTCTCTAATTTGATCGTTTAATGTCTCTGTACGCCCGATATTGAGCATGGCATCCCAGCCTTTTTTAGCTGTATTTTTTATACTTACCCATGCTGACTCTAAATACCCAAGATTCTCAATAATATCATTAGCACCATCATTGATAGATTGTGCATAAGCATCAATCGCTAATCGAGCTGCTTCAGTTTTATTGCCTTGCAATTCGAGAGTTCGGATTTGCTCCAATTGAGATGCGGTGAGGTGGTGGTTCGCTTTTTCTAATTCAAGCGACATTTGAAGCGGTTCATCTTGCAAGCGTTTAAACTGATCAATCGTGGTATCAATCGCCTGCCCTGTGATGTAATTCATCTGTGCGGCCGCTTTTGAAACGCGGGAAATTTCATTATTAGAAAATGCACCTGTACCGACGACACTCGAAATTGATGATGCCATTTCACCGCGAGTGATACTGCCACCAGCAAGGGTTCGTGCCATTTCATTTAATTGGCTGGCAGATTTATTGGCGTAGTTACCCGTTAATATTAGTTGTTTATTAAACTGAGAAAACTCTCTTTCTGCATCATAAGCTAATTTTGCAACGCCCGTTAAACCTACAGTGATCCCTCCCCAAATACCACCACGAACCAGCGAGCCCATATTAAAGGAGTTAGCAATACCTTGAAGGCGACCAGATAATGATTTGCTATTTTTATCAAACTCTTTGGTTTCTTTGCTTGATTCAGATAATCGACGAATATAGATCTCGGCTGAAGAGCTCACACCAAGTTGAGAGGCCTGATAGCGCAACATCTGTTCACGGCTTAAATTTTGAGTAGCAACTTGCTCCTTTAACCGCTGAATAAATCGTGTTTTTTGTTGTGTCAGAGACTCTTCTTCTCGGCGTAACTTCATTGACTCTGAAGTAATGGCAGAAATAAGTACCTGATAATCGCGCTGATGAATGGTGCCTTTTTTTACTTCTTGGTTTAACTGAGCTTGAATGGCCTTTAATGCTGATTCGCTACCTGATAACCCTTTAACGGCTTCAATTTGTTTATAATATCTCTCAGTATTCGCGTCTTGCTGATCTTGTATTGCCTTTATTCTTGATTTAGTGACATTCTGAACTTCGGCGAACTGTTCACCTGTAATCTTGAGCTTGTCATAAGCCTTTGTTGATTTATCTAAAATATCAGTGAGTTGCTCAAGCGCGTTTCTCGTTTGACCAACACTTTGTGCTTGCTCTATAAAGGCATCTGCTTGTTTGCGTGATTCAATAGCTGCACTCGCTTCTTCCTGAGCGATCCGCTGATAATAATCTGCACGTTGTTGCTGAGAAATTTCTTGTTGATTATTAAGCTCTTGAAGAGATTGTGCAGTGCTTTCTGCTGAACTACGGGCAGATTGCGTTTGCTGTTCAACTAATTGAGCCATACGCCGTTGACTGGTTTCGGCTTTTTCTGCTGTTTCTTGTAACTGGCGTTCAACACGCCCCATTTGCTGACCAAACTCTACTGTATCCGCACTTAAATTCATCGTTAGATCGGCAATTTGTTGGCTCATATCGCACTCCGCCCGCCATTCCTTCGCTAATTGTCATCATTGTTTCAGCCTTCATTTCATCAGTATCTTCCTTATTTAATAAGGTAAAGTCGGCTAATGAGCAATTTTCCTTCCCTGTTAATGCCATCATTATGGTGCAATTTAATCCCGCAAACACCCAATCATAAAAAGGGAGCGTAAACGGCACTTCACCGAAATAGCGCCCCCAGTCCGCAAGTTCACTAGACGACATTTCACTCAGCATTTTATGCCAATCTAATCGCCTGAATTCATGAGCTAAACGTAAAATAAATTGATGTTCGCGGGTTCTTACTTTTCCAATGACTCATAAGATGTGGGTTCTCCATTTTCTTCTGGAGGAGAAGATTCTGATGAAGGGTTACTGGGTAACATATCACTCAGTAATAACACTTCTTTTGCCACACTCTCTAACATGCTAGGAGGCCATGTATTAATAACCTCTTTGTAAACATCATTTACCTCTTGAGGTTCTCGTTGTAGTAATGCACAAGAAACTAACCAAGCATTTGCTTCTACGGATAAACGTAAATAAAAAGCCGTGCGTTTAATATCATCATTGTTTTTCTCTGGCGCTTTGTGTTCCGATTGTTCAACAAGAAAATCGAAATATTCAACTCGTTGTAGTGCTGATAATTCATGTATCACAATATTATTTTCACCATAACTGAGTGTTTTTTGTTTTAAAAACATAATTTATTCCTCTTCTTCAGTAAGTTGAGTTACTTTTTTTATTATTACAGATGAGCTAGGCAAAGTTTCAGCCAATGTAGGACGGCCATTGTTGGTAATTTTAATTGTGCGAGTGATCATTTCTTTGGCAGTAACCGTTTTACCTAATGCACTTATCCAACCTTGGTAAATATCGACAGCACCATTAGGAAAACGAATGCGATAGTAACGAACACTTCCTTTATCAAACCAACGAATGATCTCTTTTTGCCCTAGTTCATTAGGCAACCATGCCAGTGTAATGCTCGCTTCACCCGCTGATTTCTCACCTTGCATGGTTATTTTCCAATCCGCATTTTCATCATCAAGATAAGTGTCGTCTTGACTTTCAGCGGTAATTTCTCCGGGTTGAAGTTCTTTAACTTTGGCTATTTTTATCCAATCTGTATCTGAAAAAGGGGCTTCCAATGGGTTATTTTCACCGAGATAAAGCCATAATGTGGTACCTGTACCTTTAATCGGCGTCAGTGGGGTTGTAGTCATAATCGCCTTATAATACATACTGTATATGGTAGGTAAGATCAGCAGAACACCATAAGCCAACATCATCATCACGTTGATAGTCATAACCATGAGGTGTCATAACATCAATTAAAGAGATGAGCGAAGGTAGCGTATTCAAAGCCGGATAAATTAGTGTTTCTATCCATTGATCTAATTCGGTATCTGGGTTTTTCGCTTCAAGAAAAAGAGTAATATGGATAATCGCTTGCCAACTATCCGTATCAAGCGTGTCGCTAATCGAGATCGAATCTGTTAAATAAATCGCAATGGCGGGTAATTCTTGTGCATCAATAAAAAAGGGGCGTCCATCAAAAAATGTCACCCCTGTTACATAAGGTATTATCGCGTCTTTCACTTTCTGTCGTATTTGAGCATGTTTACTCATCTCACCCTCCCGTTAATATAGAGTCTCAATTGTTGCTTCAAGGCATACCCCATTTCTTTCGGCATTTCTGAATGCATTAATCGTTGAGTTTTTTCTTGAAAGGCTTGGGTTAGAGGTATAACGAGTGGGATTTTTACAACATCAATGGGATATTGATCCTTTGTAACACGTTGAAGCACATGCCAACGCCCATTATTAAGTTGCTGAATAAACGCATCGGGGAAAGAAAACTTCCCCACTTTAAGAACGCTCCCCTGATTTTTTTGGTATCGTTGTTTTCGAGACAGTTGAAGTCGAGCTTTACCTAATGCTATGGCTGGTAAGTTGCCTCGGTTTATCACCATCCTTGCACGGGGCTTTGTATAATTACTTTTGGCTTTATTGAGTTTGACACGCCGTCGGATTAATCGCTGTGGTACGCCTGTTTTTTTCGCTACTCGCTTTACACTATGACTGATCACCCGTGTTGCAACACGATTAATCGCTTGCGCCGTCGCTTTAGGAACCATTTGACCATTGATACTGTTAAGGTTTTTTATTGCCTGATCGAGTCCTTTCATATTTGTTCCTTATATTATCCATATATGTGGTTTCCCATTAAATTGTTGATAGCGAGTCACTTTGTAAATGTGATTATCCACTTCAACCTCATCACCACGTTGAGGATGATAATTTTGGGAAAACACGATATAACTCACGCTATTACCCTGAATCGGGCCTAATTCAGCCATAAAGTAAGCGTCAATAGCTTGATAAGCGATCCCATTTATTCTGATGTTTTTTCCAATCCGTTTTGCAGTAAGGCTATCCATTTGATGACGCAGATATTCAAATACGCTCATTGTTCCTTCTATTCGTGTTTAGGTATTCCAACATTTAATTTCACGGCAATGGTACTGTCAGAAACTTCAACATCCTGCCATACCATCCCTGCGGGCATTCCTTCTGCATCAACAACTTCATTGTTTTTAATTAATGCTACCGAGCCTGCTTTTAGTGTGATCCCTGTTTTTTTGTTAAGCAAAAAAACGCCTTCCGTGATCCCATCCCCCACACTTTTTATCGCAATATCGGTCAATGCAACCGTGGCAATTTTCCCCACAAAAACTAGCTGACCACTTTTGATCACATGTTGGGTCGTATTATGTATGGCAATGGTGTTTCCTGCTTGTACATAATTTTTAGCCATAAAAACTCCTTCCAATACCGAAGTACCAGATTTTAGATATAAAAAAAGCCCATCAGGGCATCAGGATAAAACGAAGAAAAAAGACGTCTTACTTACCCGTTACTTTCAGTAGACCGCGATAATCAACTGGTGCTACACCCGCATCAATACGCACTTTTGTCGTGACACCATCAGAAGTGAAACCATCAAGCTGATCAATATACGGTAAATCAATCCCGTTTAAGTACGCTACCTCAATGGTGTCGCTACCTTGACGTGAAGCCATATACCAATCTTTCTCGCTCGCATCATCTAAACGAGGTTCAGCGATAATTTCCGCTAAATCACGGATTGGGTTAATAATATTAGAATTAACATCCGCACCTTTCACGCTACCTGATTTAACCACTTGGGTTGCTTGTGTTTCCAGTGTGGTCGGTACCAACATAAATGCCGGTCGAATATTGAGTGTACGTTCACCTTCTTTCTGTTGACGCATCGCGGTGCGACCTGCACTGATAGTTTCTACATCCATCCCGCCGGTAATCATGTTTTTATGATCGGCACTAAACAGCGCTTTTTTATCGCTCATTTTTTCATTGTCGACAAGCACCGCATACACCAAATCACCGATGGTGGCTTTCGCTGCTTCACCTAATTTCTTTGGTACATCCGTCAACATATTCATGTCATCATTGATAATGGCTTGACGGGTGATGCTAAATAACTCACCGTAAGTCGCCAGCGCGATGGTTTCGCCTTTATCGTCCAGTGTAACGTATTTATACTCAGCCCCCTCACGCACTTTACGTAATGAAGGGAACGCACCTAGACCAACACGATGTGCGGTTTTAAAGTCACTAAGTTGTCCTTTTTTCGTCCATTTTTCAAAGGTTTCTTCGTTTTCTTTCCAGCCAAGCAAAATAGCTTTATTCGCGACATCCAGCAGGATATTACCGAAGTCAGACGTGCTATGCGTAAAGGCCATACCAATCATTTGCATCGGATTATACATAGCCACACCAACACCACGTTCTGTCAATGATGCGCGCGCTAATTCACGCAGTGTCATGCTATTAAAGGCGTTATCTTTTTCATAATCTTGATAACCCGCACGCGCCATCACAGAGGCACGCACACTGTCGCCCACGATATTGCCGTTTCCAGCGTAAATATGCGCATTACCTTTATTTGATGGTTCAGGATTTTGTTGTTGTGCAACCGTGTTAAGTAATTGCTCACGCGCTTTCTCAATAGAACAGCTCGCATCCGCTAAACAAGTGATCATCAAATCATTGTGACGCCCACCGAACATGGCAAATAAATCTTTAATCCCATTTAATCGCGCTTGCTCGTCAGCATAGGTGGCGCTAGGTTGTGGCTCCGGTGCTGGCACTGGAGTTGGATGAGGTTGTGTAGGACTCGTGGTGTTTTTAGGGGTAATTTGATTTTTAATTGCACTTGGCATAGATGAAAATTCCTCAATTCGTTTAGATGTAAGACTCGCCATTGCTTTTACTGGCTCAATCACTTTATCGGCGAAACCGTGTTCAACACACTCGTCACCATCCAGCCATGTTTCCTGCTCTAACATGGCAGTAATTTCTTCTGTTGTTTTTCCTGTTTTAGCCACATAAGCAGGAATGAGTACGTTTTCTAACTTGTCGAGCAAGTCAGCATATTCACGCATATCATTCGCGTCACCCCATGAAACGCCCCACGGTTTGTGGATCATCATCATGGCATTTTTCGGCATAATGACCGTATCACCCACCATCGCAATGACCGATGCCATTGAAGCAGCCAAACCATCGATATAAACCGTGATTGTTGCCGAGTGGTTTTTAAGTTGGTTATAAATAGCGATACCATCAAATACCTCACCACCCGGTGAATGAATATGAAGGTTGATATGACTGAGATTCCCCAGTGAGATTAAATCTTCCGTAAAACGTCTTGCGCTAATTCCCCAACCGCCGATTTCATCATAAATATAGATATCCGCCGTTTGGTCTTCTTTAGCCTGCATGCGAAACCAGCTTTTTTGATTTACTGGCCCCGACATTTTAGGCATCGTCATCAAGTTCTTGTTGCTTAGCATCTTGTGCCCCTTTGTCATTAGAAGGATCAGTATCAAATACCAGTCCCAATCGTTTATTTTCGTCAATTTCAGTTTTACGACGACGCTTCACATCTGCAGGGTTGCCTCCTTTAGCACGTATCCAGTCACTTTCTGTTGACGCACCACCACGTAACAAGGTTTTCCATGCCTCAGACTCTTTTTTCGGATCAATCCACGGCATCACAGGGCCACTGTAAACCGCATTAAACAGTGATTTAGCGTCAACATCAGGAGGCACTTCGATCACACCACTGGCTATCGCCATTTTTAACCAATTGCGATACATAGGACGGCTAATACCCGCCACAAAGGTATCTTGAAAAATGTTATAACCTTCAAACGACTCCACCAGCTCTTGTCGTTGTGCGCTATATGTGCCGTTATAGTCACGGGCGATACTGGAATAACTGCCACGACTACCTGCAGAAACCGCACGTAATTGTCCATTGCGAAAGGTTTGTAGATTAGGATTGGGCCGGTCTGATTTGATCATGCCCACTTCTTCACCCGGCTTTAAACCGTCGTAAATCATGCCCGGCTGAATATCGATGTTACGTTGCTCATCTTCATCGTATTCGCCGTCAGGAAAGGAACCTGCATCCCCTTTCTTGATGTACATGCCCAATGAAGCTGCGATACGTGCAGAGGTTAATTCCGCATCTTCATAATCTTTTAACGCACTTAAGCGCATTAAGATCCCCGAAAATAAACTGACACCTCGCGCTTGATGGAGCCGGCGAGTGAATTTCAGGTGCAACATATTTTCGGCATCGATGGTTTTGATATCATCCAAATTGGCACTAAATTGAGGGAGGTTTTTATATACCTGATACCCTGTGGGTCTCCCCCATTCATTAAATTTAATGCCTTGGATAATTTTACTTTCAGGCATATTCATGTGGATAGGCACAAAGTCAGGCTCTAAGGCTTCGAGCCAAAAATAGATATTGGCTTGAGGATCTAACCCCTTGGCTTTACCTTTGACGAGCTGAGCAAAGACTTCACCATCACGTAGCCACGTTCTCACCAATAAACGTTCTAATACAGGGCGACTAAATTGCCCTGTCACTTCGGGTAACACGGACCATTCCGCCCAGGCTTGACGAATTTGCGACGCTAAATCCTCATGGATTTGCCCTGCGCCACCTAAGGGCTGAGGCTCAACAATAATGCCCTTTGCCCCGACAATGCGTTCTTCCATCTTGTCGAGAATGCCGATAGAGATATCATGATTGTTATCTAGCCATCGGGCTTGCTCCCGTAATGATGTGCCACCAAATTGAGTCAGTTGGTTACCATTACGATTTTCACGTTTAGCGGGATGAGTACGAGTGGGTAAAACGGCTTCATAGGCTTTAATTTGTAAGCGAGAGCGGAGGCGCAAGGCTTGCCAGTTTGGGGCGAAATAACCAATGGCGTTGTCTAATAATGTCATCTAAACCTCGCTAATTTATACATCGGATTGCCTCGTTTTCTCGATATCAACGCCGACAAACGAGATTCCCAACGCTCACGACCTTTTATGATCTCGTTGAGATTTTCCATTGTCATGGCTTGTCCATTAAAGGTGATGGATTTTCCTTTTAATACCGCCTCTTCCGCTAAACGGTATTGCTCAATCATGTGTTCAATTTCTTCTTTCGTCATATCCAGCCTCCGCTGTTTGATACCGGTGCCCATGCTGATACGGCAGGCGTTTCCTGTTTTTGGGTTTCGGGTGAGGGTTTTATTTCAGGCTCTGTGGCGATATCGGCAATTGGCGGGGATGAGGAAAGCATTACATCAGGCAATCTCGCCCATTTAGGCGGTTTTTCCCAATTAATATTCTCGTACCCTTTTAATATCACCAAGGCATGGGCGTAAACCATCAGGTCAAATGCCTCATTAGCACCTCGACCCGGCTTTTCCCAATGCCCTTTTTCATCACGCTCTTCATACGTCAACTCGTCATAGAACGATTCATCCAGCCAATCAGGGAAATGAATATAATTAGGTCCGACGGTATCGCGCGATAACGCAGAACTGATCCGGTCTTTGAGTTGATACGTTTGCAGTAAATAAAGAGGCACATCCCCTTTCGCTTGGGCACGCCGTTCAGAACGACTGGTGTTATCAGGGAATGATTTAGTAATTAACTTACTGCGTTTATGCCCGTCGCCCTTAAAGAGATAGACTTTACGGTGTAATCCCTCTTTTCGACAGCGACGCCAAAATTTATAAGCATTATCAGTAACGCCATCTTCACCACCAGAGTCCACGCCCAACATCATGATTTCCATTTCATGGTGAGGATAATGTTGCAATGGATAGGTTTTCTCTAATACATCCGTGATTAATACTTGCCAATCCTCAGGATAAGAGCCCGGATCAATTCGACGGCATTCACCGTTGTTGTCATAACGTAGGGATTGGGTGATTTCAAAGCGGTCAATCACCCAGCGTTCGCCTTTTTCACCATAACCGACCACTTGCACCACAAAGCGTCGTTTTTTACCGCCCTGTACGTCAACGGTGGCAACCAAGAATCGTACGCCATCAGGAACAATCAATTCGCCTAAGTCTTCAACACGATTGATTAATTCATCGCTTCGGCGTTGCTCTTGTGCTGTGCGCGGTAAATAAGGCAAGCCCCAGTCTGTATTGGTGACCGCTTTTAGGGTTTCTTCACTGCCGGTTAATTCGTATTCTTGTTCTGCCGTCAGTAATTTATAAACTAACTGAGACAACGTTTGATAAGCAGCAGCAGGTCCTTCCATCCAAAAAGAAGCAATACGCGAACGACGTCCAGTACCTGATATTCTTCCTTGCTTATCAATGGACTGCCCTTCAATCAACCACACCCCTTTATTGTTGAGATCCCGTTTTTGATGGGGTTCGATGCGACCTAAACAGTGCTGACATTCCACATACGCAGATTCACTTGCTTCTACGGGATCTGGATTATCACGATACCCCTTTACCGCATCATAAATAGGCTGAAAATATTCGTGGCAGTGAGGACATTGCCAGTACCAGCGACGGCGATCCCCCCGATTATAAAGCGATAGAATACCCGTTGTGGGCGGAGCTTCGTGAGAGGATAAACGACTCCATTTAGTATCAGTAATATCTCGCCCCGGAGAGCTTTCCACCAACGTCATACCCGCTGACATAAAAGTAGTTGTCCGTTTTGAGGCTAAAGAAAAGCCATCTCCTTCACCGTCAATATCTTCAGGAAAACGGTCATAATCGGTGAGTGCCACACATTTAAAGTCAGATGAGGACATCACATTAATCGATGGCCACCCCATTTTTAAAAAACTGCCCGATAAAAAGTATTTATCAAACACGTTATTATCGTTACGACGAGGGCTGAGTTGCTTACTGACTTCAGGACTACAACGGAAGGTGCGAGAAAGCCGTTTTTTACTGTGCTCTTGTGCTTTGTCTTGCGTCATTTGCACCAGTAACATATCAGACGGATCACATACAATATTGTAAATTACCCATCCATCAATTAACCCAACTGTCTTTCCTGTTCTTGCTGGCCCCACAAATATCACTGCATCATAGAGCCGTGACGATAAACAATTCATAGGTTCAACAATGTAAGGGGATACAGCAGGCACCCAAGGAACAGAATTGCCCGCACCTACTGGTACTCGCATATATTTTGCCACTGCATCTGCAACCAGCATTCGTCTCGGTGCTTTAATGAGTTGTGCCACATTTTTACGTAACAAAGAGGCAGATATTGGTTTAACCATTTCCCCTCCTTTTAACCCTCCTTAAGCTCATCGTCTGCTAGCACTTTTATCGCAATTTGATCACGTAGATCATCAATCACCGCTTGTATTTGAAAAACCGCCGAAGGTGTTAATGCACAATCACGCTCTAATATATCTGGTAACGTCTCCAACACTTGTATCATGGCTTTCGCTAAAGCAGCATATTCACGAGCAACATCGGATGCAGGTAATAATTCACCTATTTCTTGCTCAAACTTCAATCGTTCTCGTTCAGACTGATACCACGCTTTACGATCTTGAGGTTGCATTTCTTGGCTATCAATAGATGCAGGAGCTTTCATTGTTTCGGCTAAAATATCGGTAAGTGTATAAAGTTTGAGATTTGAGTTATTGGTATTAACGGGTGTGAGGTTTTTAAGGCGTGATGAAACGGTCTGCCGATGTATTCCTGATAATGTAGCTATCTGACTAATATTGAGTTTTAGCTGTTTGAGTTTTTGATCCATCATTGCATGTAAATAGTGAATAAAAAAACCCGCATTAAGCGGGTGTTCACAGTGCTATTTAACTTTATTGTGTTAGGGAATCAATATAGTCAAAAAGAAATTGAGCGTCTATCTCGTTTAATTTTTTAAAATATTCGGTTTTTCTATCTTTAAAATCTTCACCTCTATGAGGCCATTTATTACACCAATAATCTATATTGGTATTTTTCTTGAACCATTGCTTTTGGTATTCATGTTCGTTGACCAGTTTATAAAGTTCTTTTTTTGTCTGGCCTCTAGTTCTTGTTGCAGAAATTATGAAATTACAATTTTCTCCAATTAACTCTTCTACTGCTTTTTTTATAATTTTTTCGTTGTCACCACCTGTGGATATCCCTATTTTTAAACCTTTTTTCTCAAAAATAGCTATTTTGTCATTTTTAGCAAAAGGATTTTCTTTTGGTTCTAAACGAACAGAATAGCTTTTATCTGATCCTAATTTTCTAATCAATTGAATTAGTGTTTGTGTTTTACCACGCTTACTTGCACCAAAAACACGTAACATTAATTTCTTTTCAAGTTTCATTATGAAAATTCCATTGTGAATAATAAATTATGATATACGTGCTGAATGTAATAAATACAAGTTACTACACCACATTCTTATGAATATTAAGAGAAATTCCTGTGGAAAATAATGAAACGTAAAACATGTTGATGAACAAAAAACGTTCAAAACTATCAGCACTTATTATTTATATATTTAAAAATCAATAGGTTGATTATGTAGTGATGATGCTGAAATAAAATGAAAAAATTTGGCGTTTCCCGCGAAGCCCCCGCCCCGTGGGAAGGGAAGCTATTGGGAGTACCTTTTCAATTAACTAACTGTTCTTCAGTCTAATTATATTATTTAATAAGATTTGCTTCTAAAAGGCTAATAACTACATCGGCTTGCCCATTATGATTTTTAGGTAAATCATTATTACTTTTTTGATATAGTCGAAAACACTCGGTAGCTGTTATGTTTGGATTCTCTATTGCTAATGCTAAAAGTTCTTTTGCATGGCGTTTATTATCGGCGCCCGCTTTATAATCATTTGGTGGGATGCTTTTCACTAAACCAAGCTCACATAAACCAAGAAATGCACTTTTAGGACATCCTTTATTAATTGATGATTTGCTAGTTGTTTCTTTTGATATTGCATTCATCCATTGTTCACGCAAATCTACTTTATTATCGTAATTCAATACAGTCTGTACTGCTGCTTTACCATAGTTTCCCATATATAACCTCATGCCTGATTAATATATTAATATTCGATAGTACTAACACTCAGTAATGCATAATTACCTGATTTTAACCACGCATTGTGAAAGTATTTATTTCTATTTAAGATTACTCATAGCTTCCTTTATTATTCAACTTATTTTTGTAATTTATTTGAATATTTTTAATTATTGTGAATACACATATCTTATATATTCCTGTAACCCCTTAATCATTCTTTCTGATTCTGTAATTCGCTCTCTGAGTAACCAATAATTTCGGATAGCGGTGTCAGTAGGTCTGGAGGGGATTGCATCATCCATGCTGGAGGCGGAATTTGTAGTGATACGGGAGGAACACTCGGCTCTGATATACACCCGCTTAGGGTTATGCTCAGCCAGAATGCGCAACCTATCAATTTCCTTTTTCGCATTAACTAATTCCTTAGTGTGTTTAATATCTAGCTGATTTAATAGAGTTACCCGTTTTTGATAATTGTAATTTATATTCACTAGCTCTTTTAAACGACTGGCTAGCTCCTTATTAGCATCATTTAATTTATTCATTTTTTTTGATTGCTCATTTACCACCATATAACCACCCGCAATAATAACTATCGCCATAATCGCGATATAAAACTTCCAATTCATTATTGATTAATACCTATGATGAGAAATAGCGCGTTGACAGCGTTTAGCTAAACTCGCTTTATCATTAGAACAAGAAGGATCAATGGAAAGATAAAAGCTGAAGATAACAATAAGAAAAAGAGTAATAATAAAGCACAAGACAATAATTAAAGATTTCCATGACATAAAGTATATTCCATTTCACGGCGATTAATTAAACCCTTCCATACTTTTCCACCAGCATAAACCCAACGTTTCATTTCTTCACAGGCACCATGTTGATCGCCTGCATTTAATTTCTTGAGCAAAGTAGAACGTGCAAATGCTGTTATTCCAACATTATAAGCAAAAGAATATAAAGAAGCTTTAATGTGATTATCAAGAGATACCTTGATTAAAGCATCGACTTGTCGTTGTATTTTAATAAAATCTTTTTGTAATAAAGCATCACACTCTTGCTGTGTGTATATTCTATTTTGAATAATGTCATTACCAGTATGACCATAGCAAACTGTCAAAACACCTGTGACATCATAATAGGGTTTGTATTTTATTCCTTCCAAATAACTAATAAGACTTAAGGCTATAGTAATGGCACTCGTGCTACTTAATACAACTGATTTTCGTTTTAATTGCACTTAAAATCCTTTTTATTAAAAAGTATCACTTCATAAATATAATTAAATCTTATAATTCAACTTTATATTTAATTATGTTATTATTGAATATAAAGATATAATTTAGAGATAAAAACATAATGAAAAAATTCGATATAGATAAAATAATGAGCAACTTATCAGACAAAGATATAAAAAAAATAAATCAAACTTATAACAACCAAACCAATAAAGAAGAAAGTTTTAAAAAATGGTTTTTTGACACATTTATCTTTGATCGTATCTTATTTGAAGGATTATTTATTTCACTTACTATAGTTTTTATTTGCATAATTACATCAGGATCCACACCTCATCTATTCTATTCATTCTTAGTTTTAGTTTTTATTTACTTCACCATGAGTTTAGTAATTACTATCTATGATTGTATTAAGAATAAAATATCACTAATTTTATTTTTTAGAGTAAAGAGAATTGCAGTAACGACCTATATAATGAAAAAATGATCTATTTTTAATTAGAGCATTAATCTAATTTATTGAATATTTTCAATAGCTGATTCTTCGTTATTATATTTTTTCAATATTAGGATAAGTTTTCCCATATTATAGCCTAAAGTAGTGAGTAATATAGGATTGCTATGAACACTAAATTTTCGCTTAAAATCTAATGAACTCCAACGAAATAAGCGAGTACCTTTGCTGGTAAACAACCGATCAAAATGTGTTGCTCTATAAGTTCTCCCGCCCATCGTGACAGGTAAATGAATAATACGATTAGGTGAATCATATTTAGCAAAAGCAGCGAATCCATTATATACGCTAACAGTCATATCAATAACATCATAACCTATCTCACCATGACTCTCATTCAAGCCTAAAAATTCAAATCCTTTCTGAATTCTCTCTTTAACGGGATCTCCACCAAAATTAATATCGCCATCAGTAAATTCATACACTATATCTGATACACCGTCAAAAACCTTGCCTCCACCGAGAGATAAACCAATAATCCCAGCACCTTGCATTTCTTTATTTTTAATTTTACGGCCTGTTTTAAAACTTAAATATCCAAAAGCACTTTGTATTCCTCCTCCTATAATAGTTTGACTACCTTTAAGATAAAAATACCATCCCGTTCCAGAAAAAGTTTTAGTTAGTTCATAAACCTCTTTGCTCCGTTTTCTTAATTGAGAATAAGCAGACATTTCAGTTTCATACTCAGTTTCTATTTCATCGAGATACTGCATTATTTCTGGCAGATAACCCACACCAAATGCCTCTTTTGCTTTTTCTCTAAAGCTGTTAGCACGATTATGTCTTTCTCTATGCTGATATATAGCACGACAAAAATCAGCTCGTATTAACCTTACAACTTCTGCTATTTCACTCCTATATCCTTGTTTACAGTAATCATCTGTAAGTAGGTATCTTGCGGATACTTCGGATAATCTTTTAATATCATTAGCATATCTTTCAAATTTTTCTTCAAAACTAAAAAACATTAAAATACCCTTTCATCCCAAATACTATAAGAACTTGTTCCTGCGGTTACATGTTCCCATGTTATTGACTTAAACCGTATTGATAATGACTCTTCGGGTTGAACTTCATTATGTGTTATAGAATTAGGATAGAAACAACTAATATTTACTATTGAAGCATCCGTTAATTTTATTTTGTAATATAACTCCAATCCACTATTACCGGATGTTCTATAAAAGAAAAATTCACATGTTAATAACTCATTAGAGACCAATGATTGAGATAATAATGGGGATGCCTTATCAATTGTCTTACGTATATCTATTGGTTGAAAACTTACATTTTGATGCATTGAAAGATTTGATGAAAATTCATAAACTAAAATTTCATCTTCATGACCAGATTGATATTTATTACCAATGGAATCAAATGTAGAACACCCTTTTGAAATTAAACCCTGATTATTTCCATTTAATTTTAAATAAATAATATTTGCCAATTTATATATCTCCATTTATAGAAAATGATAATCCATCATTTAATAGACATCTAATAAAGAAAATCTAAAGCCCATTTAATTAAGAATTATTTAACAATAAAATATTACTTACTATATAAATAACTGGATAATATTCAATTGTTTTATTGCGTTATTAAAATTAAAAACATTTAAATTATACTTAGGGAAAATAACTCTTATTAAGAAGTTATTTATATTTTATATATTTCTTAAATAATTATTTATCTCCTCTTTCGTCATATCAAATCTCTCCTTCTCTAACTCCACGCCCAGCACTTTTCTATTCAACTTTAATCCCGCTTTTATCGTTGCCCCTGATCCCATAAAGAAATCAGCCACTAAATCACCTTCACGACTGCTAGAGCGAATAATATGTTCCATCATATCTGATGGTTTCTCGCAAGGGTGCTTGCCGGGGTAATATTGCACTGGAGGATATGTCCATACGTCTGTGTAAGGTACATCAGCCGTAACAAAAAAAGGACGTTTCAATAATCCGTATTCTTCAACCAATGCTTGATAACGTATCTGAGAAACTTTATGTTCTGACAACAAATTATCATAGGTGCGTGATAGCGGTGATAACTGATCAATATGCGTAGCTCGTTGTGAAAATAATATTTGTAACTTTTGATAGTCATCCCTTAATGGTAATTGCCACTGACTGCGACCAAACCAGTGATTTGCCATTTTCTTTCCTGTTACTTTATTTATTTGTTTAACGCTAACCTGTAATGCTGATCGTGCATCGATAAAATAATCCATAAGAGGTTTAAATACTTGTTGTTTGAGTTCACGACACTTTATAACAAACTCAGCCCCTTTCGCTTGTACAGGCCTTTGATAATGCTCTGCAAACAGTATTCGCTCTGTCGAAGGAAAAAATGCACGTAGGCTTTCTTTATTCTGGCGTCGCCAAGGGCCAGAAGGTTTAGCCCAAATAATATGGCTTAGCATACTAAATCGCCCTTTTACTAATAATTCAGTATCAGAGGCAAGCTTAGAGCCACAAAATAAATACAAGCTTCCATTCGGTTTCAATACTCGCCAAAACTCAGTTAATACGTCATCTAGCCATGCTAAGTATTCAGCTTCATTTACCCACTGATTATCCCATGCACAAGATTTAACCCGAAAATAAGGGGGATCAGTCACTATCAAATCAATACAATTCTCTGGTAACGCTTTCAGCACAACCAATGCGTCATTATTATATAATTGCATCTACATCCTTTATTGAGGCAAAAAAAAGCCAGAAATTATCAAGCTTCTGACTTGTATTTATATTTAACATAAAAGAGTGCAAAAACAGGTGATAATTTATAGCTCTTTTATTGGATATGTTTTTTCTGTTTTAGAACCATCACTATAAATTTCAGAAATCGTGATATCTCCATTATTTACAGAATATTTCACAATACTATCTAAAGGATCGTCTCTCCATCGCCCCGAACTATCAGCATTGTTTGATGCCCAAATGACCTTTTCACCGTTTAGTTTACATTTAATAGCCCAGCGACTGTTATCGACTGAACGAATGTAATGAACATAAGCAATGCCGTTTTCAATAGTATCTAATTGCATAATCTTATGATCTCGACCAAACATGGTTGCCGCAGACGCTTTACAGACTTGCCCCACATCGACATTTTGAGCAAACACAGAAGAACTAAACAGCAGTGATAATAATAAGATTTTTTTCACAAGTTCAATCTCTAATTTAAGATAAGTAATTATGTATATCGTCAATTAATCGAAAAGCTTTATCTTAAATTTTCATTTATAAAGTAATTATTCAATCTTATCTTTATTTACGACTCATCAAGTATAAACTCATCTTTTATGCAAGAAAAATATAAACTGATATCTTTTGTTATAATATAAAGTATTTAAATAGCTCTCTTACTTGTTCGCCTATAAAAACCATCTTGGTTTGAAATTAATCCTGCCATTTCCAATTGAGTTAATAAAAACTCGCAACTTTCATAACTGAGTTTATATTCACTTATGATTTCTATTATATTCTTACCTGTGCTTTGTGATATCATTTCTAATATATCACATGCCTGAATAGTTATATCAGTCTGTTTTATCATGATATTTCACACCTTTACTTTAGAAAATAATATATCTAAAGGTGTAACTCTTCATCCTATAAACAGCAAGTTCTTTTATCAGATTATTTTTAAATAAATAACTTTATTGATAATTATAAAAACAAAAATACTAATTTATATATTTAAGATATTTTTATAAATAGAAATACTAATCTGCTACATTTAAAAATAGGAATTACTTCAATTGAAAAAACTTAATAATTATTTAAAATAAAAAATGTTAACCGATGTATTAACAAATTATTTATAAACTATCGTTTTATTAAAACCATATGGATATATTATGATTAATAAAAATTGGCATGCAGCAGATATTATTGCATCATTAAAGAAAAAAGGGACAACATTAGCAGAGATTTCCAGAGGTGCAGGTTTAAGCTCCTCTACTCTAGCTAATGCGTTGTCCCGTCCATGGCCTAAAGGCGAACAAATTATAGCTCAAAAACTTGATTTACCACCTTCAGCAATATGGCCCGAAAGATATTTCGATGAAAACGGAAATCAAATCATACGTAAAACAAGAGAACAAAAGTTTAATGATAGAAATAAAGAATAAATTCATCATTAGCAATATTTATTATAATATATTTTAATGATATCTTCTGCCAGATCATCATTAACAGTATAAAAATAACATTCAGGCAAATTAAGTACTTTGGCTAGCTTACATACCATATCAAAGCTTGGTTTATGTAACCCAGACTCATATTGCGAAATTCTAGAACGAGAACTAGCTATTTCCATTCCAACTAAAGCACCTAATCTTGCCTGAGTCAACTTTGCCCTTTTACGGGCATATCTCAATCTAATAGGAACCATAATTAAAAACTAATCAGTATATTAAATTTATAATGTTTTTGTAATTTTTATGTTTATTATCCTCCTTATAATAAAAACTTGGTAAACTCTGTAAATGTGGCATTGTTATTGTAGTAATATATTTATTTTATATCATAAAGTAAAAAAACGTGTATAGCACTTTTTTAAAACAAACATCATAGTATATTATATTTTTCATTATAAATAAGAATTAGCTCTTCTGCGAATTCATCATTTAATGTGTAAAAATAATTTTCTGGTACTTTTAATATTTTGGAAAACCGACAAATAGTTTCAAAATTAGGACGATGTGTGCCAGATTCATATTGACAAACTCTTATCTTAGCAGACTCTTGATCTATCCTAGCTAAAATACCCAACTCTTCCTGAGTTAATTCAGCTCTTGCCCTCGCCGTTTTTAGTCTTTTAGGGATCATAATAATTCTAACGCTTTAAATGAAGATGTAAATTTATATCATAAGAGTTCAAATATTAAAAATTAAGCATTACTTAACAAATTTAGGCTATATAAATATTAATTTAAATAGTATTTGATGTTTCATTATTTAATATTAATATTTTTAATTAAATATAATCTAAGTAAATATCTTTATTTTTATTAGATTAACAGCTAATTTGCGTAGCGCGGTAATACTTTTTTATTTAATTTGTTTTCTTATAGTTATGGACCTCATGATCCATCTCTAAGTGTGTTTCTAACATGGCCAATCCTCCTTCAACAAAACCTTCCGCCACTTGTATTAGCTGACGTACTCGACTTTCACTCATTTTCCAACGCCTTGCGATACTTCTTTTAGGGTGCTGATAGATATAATGTAAGATAAGTGCGTTCACTTCTTCTTCTTTTCTCATTTGTTTTAAGCGCGCTATGGTGGAATCAATAATCAATCCATCATCATCACAACAACTTATACGTGATGAGGTTTGATAAGGTAGTCTTCCTTTAAAACCAGCTGCAATGTGAGAATAATCCACACCACTTTGCACATCTGATGCCCAAGCTCCCCATCGTTCTAATACTTGCTGTATATCTCTCATTTCGCAAAGACCTTTACGCAATACTATCTTGATATGTTGAACGAGCAATTAACTGTGCTGATTGATACCAAATTTCTTTCCAAAGCATTTTTGCATTATGAATATGCATTCGCCCTAAACCACGTTGTAAGGCACATTTTTTAGCTAGAATTTGAAGAGCTGTCTTGGGTTTCCATCCTGAGCTAAATAACAAACTAAATGTGTTATCTCTTTCAACACAATCGATTTCAATGGGGATATCGCCATCCTTTAAGCACCGTCCATTTTGGTAAGCGGGGCGGCCCTTTAAGTGCCATTTTTTAGCTTTATCAAGATACTCTGCACAATTGTTTTTATGGAACAGGGTTTTAGGTCTTAAATAATCCTGCATTTTATTATCGTTGAGCCATTTTGCTGTTAGATAATCCGTAATTAAAATTAATTCATCAACTTGAAAACCATCAGCCAGCCTAGCTCGAATATAACCCAATGTGGTTTGACATTCTCGATAATGAGAGTGGGTTGTTTTATTAAAATAGCGAATAACTTCTATTTCAGGCCGTTCACGATTTAACAATGAGCAATCTGAACAAGATCTTTTAAGGTTACTCTTTGTAGTAATCTTTGTTGTACTCTCTGTAAGATGAGCCCTATTTGAACCACTCTGTGCCTGGCTTTTGCATCCCTTCCATTGTTCCTGTTTGCTCTCATCGAATGTACTAATTTTGGTTTTACTCTTTTCACCCTCTCCAGCCACATTTTTACCTTCATCTTCTGCTTTTAAGATCTTATGTTGATAATTAATGCTATAGAAATTAGTGCGATCATGAAGATGTTTGTTAAGCTGTTTTACTTCTATCAACCCTGCAGTTCTAAGATGAGTAAATACGCGTTTTAACGTTGAAAGCGATAAGTAGGGAAACTGTAAATGCCAATTAGATAATGTATTGTAGATCCACCGTCGCCCTTCATATTCAATACCTGATGTGGTTTCGGTGATCCAGTAATGTAATTGTTGTAAAACAACCGCCTCATATAATCCAATTTGAACAGCTAATTCGGGTATCACTATCTGAGGGCGTGTTTTTTCCATTAATAACTTCATATAAATTCCTTTTTCACTCTTTTTAAAACTAAGTAGGCATTAAATTAAAAATAATTTAATAGAAGAAATAACAAAAGATGGTAATCCGAACTTTGTTTTGTAAAATATTCCGTTACGTTAATTTTAACTCATTCATTTAAAAAAATAGAAAACAAATTATTAGCTTTGAAACCATCATTAATCTAATTAATAGAATTAATTTAAATTATAGCTACATATATTAAATTAATCCGTTATCTATTTATGCCATTAAAATTAACAAATCGAGAATGGACACGCAAATCATTTTTACTTAAATAAAAGGAAATGGGAATTACATGAGAAACAAAATGCATACCCGAATTAGAGAGCGTCGATTACAATTAGCCTTAACGCAAGAATCATTAGCAAAGATGTTAAGTGTCAGCCGAGTTTCTATTACAAAATGGGAAACTCAAGTCACAGAGCCCGACGGTGAAAACTTACAAATGCTGGCTAAAGTGCTTGAAGTTTCACCCGAATGGTTACTTTATGGTGGAACATCATCCGATGCTGATGCGTTAATAATCACACGTAAGACAATGAATATTCGTCAAATTCCCGTTATCACCCTAGAGCAAACCCTTGATTGGAAAACACGTTATGAGACATTAAGATTGAGTGATATTCAAACTTGGTGTTATGCGACAGTACCTGTTTCTGAGCAAGCTTATGGGCTTGTGTATCAAGGTGAATCAATGACTAACCCTTACTCACTCCCCTCTATACCAAAAGGTTCAACCATTATTATCGAGCCAGAATTTAAAAATAATATTGAATTATATGGAAAGATAATCATCGCGAAAAATAACATCACCCATGATGTGGTAATTAAGAAATTAATATCAGAACCACCTCATCTTTATTTGGTTTCATTAAACTCCGCCTTTACACCTATATTATTAACTCATGATTATCAAATTATTGGTTATGTGATACAAATTATTCAAACACTTTAACTTATTTCGTTTAATTTATTGAGCTGGATCACTTCAGCTCAATATGTACTTCCCCTCACAGTGTTATTGCCTATAAAGAAACATAGAGTACAATTAATCGCAAGCAACAAACACTCACTCATTTAAACCATAAGGAAATAAAAGATGAAAAATATAATTACGTATTAATTAGCCATCAAATAAATACAGTATTCATTTATTTGAAATAAGGGAGTAATCATTATTAATTCATTTTTAATAATACAAGGAAAGAATAATGCAAGTATTAACATTAAAAGAATGGGCTGAGAAACGATACAAAAGTCGTCCGCCGTCTCTCACCACGTTAAGTCGCTATGCACGACTAGGTTTTTTCTGTCCACCTGCAAGGAAAGAAGGTGGTATGTGGCGAGTAAGAGAAGATGCTGATTTAGTCGGCATGTTAGCTACCCCTTCAATCAATACCTTTGATGATCCAATATTAAGGAAGATACTAAAAGATGACCGGACGACCTCGTGAGAAAAACATTGATATCCCAAATTTATATACAACGTATCATCCAAGAATGCGAAAAATGTATTGGCGATATCGCCACCCTATAACGGGTAAATTTCATTCCTTGGGCGCTGATGAAACTCAAGCGCAATTAATTGCCATCGAAGCCAATAGCCGTATTGCAGAACAAAGAACGCGCCAAATTTTAGCCATTAGTGATCGTATTGCAACTGACAAAGATGAGTCAATTACAGTTGCTACATGGTTAGATCGTTATTGGAATATCCAAAAGGAACGTTTAGATCAAGGAGAGATACAACTTGCCACCTATCGGCAAAAGAAAAAGCCCATCGCCCTCATGCGCCAAAAACTGGCTTTACTTCCACTAGCAAAAGTGGGCACTCGAGATTTGGTTAGTATTCTCGATGAGTATAAAGCCGTAGGACAATCGCGTATGGCACAAGTTGTTAGATCAGTTTTTAGTGATATTTTTAAAGAGGCGCAACATGCAGGTGAAGTTCCACCAGGTTATAACCCCGCATTGGCAACCAAAAGGCCAAAAACTCGGATTAAGCGCCAAAGATTAACTTTAGATGAGTGGCATCAAATTTATGATTTAGCTGACAAGCAACATCGTTATATGGGCAATGCGATGCTCCTTGCACTCGTAACAGGTCAACGTATTAGCGATATCTCACGGATGCGCTTTCAAGATATCTGGGATGATCATTTGCATGTTGTTCAAGGTAAAACGGGCGCTAAAGTGGCCATTCCCCTTTCTTTACGCAATCAGGCAATTAATGTTTCACTTAAAGAAATCATTGAGCGCTGTCGTGATCGAGTGGTGAGCCACTACTTAATTCACTATTTTCGAACCACATCGCAAGGACAACGAGGAGGCTCTGTCACAGCAAATACGATGACAACGAATTTTACCAAAGCGAGAAATAAAACCGATATTGATTGGGGGGAAGGAATGCCAGCCTCCTTTCATGAACAACGTTCATTATCAGAACGTTTGTATCGAAAGCAGGGTATCGATACACAAGCTTTATTAGGGCATGCGACTCGTGCACAAACTGATCGTTATAACAATGTTAGAGGCAAGGAATGGATAACCATCGCGTGTTAACTTTATTTCTGACCTTATTTTAATCCATCAGATAATCTGCAAATGATAATTTTCGCCACTTTTATCATGCAGTTTGCAGATTATTTTTCTTCTTTTCCATTTCACCGTAAATAAAACCTTATCGCCTATTTCTATTGCTTGATTTTAACGCTGACATTTTATTCATTGTTTGTTTGCTTTTGCTACATCTGGTTATTTTTAACACAAAAACACGCATCAACACGTTACACAAACTCATAAGAAAGCCTGTAACAAAAACGGGAACCCTTAAGTTCCCGTAATCAATTCGCAACGCTAATTATATTACATGTGTTTGATAATTGCGTCACCAAACTCGCTACATTTCAGCAATTTAGCGCCTTCTAACTGACGTTCGAAATCATAAGTGACAGTCTTAGCGGCAATCGCGCCTTCCATACCTTTAATGATTAAGTCAGCGGCTTCTGTCCAGCCCATATGGCGTAACATCATCTCTGCGGAAAGAATGATAGAGCCTGGGTTAACTTTGTCCTGACCTGCATATTTTGGTGCTGTACCGTGTGTTGCTTCAAATAAAGCGCACTCATCACCAATATTTGCGCCCGGAGCAATACCGATACCACCAACTTGAGCTGCTAATGCGTCAGAAATATAGTCACCATTTAGGTTCATACATGCGATTACATCATACTCTGCTGGGCGTAACAGAATTTGTTGTAAAAATGCATCAGCGATAACATCTTTAACGATGATCTCTTTACCTGATTTTGGATTCTTGATTTTAACCCAAGGACCGCCATCTAATAATTCACCACCGAATTCTTCGCGTGCTAACTCATAACCCCAGTCTTTAAAGGCACCTTCGGTAAATTTCATAATATTACCTTTGTGTACCAATGTAACTGAATCACGATCGTTATCGATAGCGTATTCAATTGCAGCACGAACTAAACGCTTAGTTCCTTCTTCTGAGCAAGGTTTGATACCAATACCGCAATCTTGTGGGAAGCGAATTTTGGTTACACCCATTTCATTTTGTAGGAATTTAATAACTTTATCTGCCTCTGCAGAGCCCGCTTTCCACTCAATACCAGCATAGATATCTTCTGAGTTTTCACGGAAGATAACCATATCAGTTAGTTCAGGTTGTTTAACTGGGCTTGGAGTGCCTTTGTAATAACGTACTGGACGTAGGCAAATATAGAGGTCTAGTTGTTGACGTAATGCAACGTTTAATGAACGGATACCACCACCAACTGGGGTAGTAAGAGGACCTTTAATAGAAACACGATATTCACGGATAAGATCTAAGGTTTCTTCTGGTAGCCAAACATCTTTACCATAAACCTGCGTTGATTTTTCGCCGGTGTAGACTTCCATCCACTCAATCTTACGTTCTTTACCGTAAGCTTTCTCAACTGCTGCATCAACAACTTTTAACATTGCTGGCGTGACATCGATACCGATACCGTCCCCTTCGATATAAGGGATAACCGGATTATTTGGAACAACAAGCTTACCTTTAGCATCTAGTGTAATTTTAGCGCCATTAGCCGGAACAACTACTTTGCTTTCCATTTACCTCTCCTTTCATGTAAGCGCACGCTTTGTTAATTTTTTGTAAGAGACCTGTCAATACTACTTGATTATTCAGCTAACGCCAATCGCTTCTCTTTTAAGGTATAATCAATCTCCCATTTTTTACAAAAATTAACTATGGCAAATCAACTTAAAAATAGCGCTAAATCGAGAAAACACCACACTCCATCAGCACAAAGAAAACCAGTGCGCCCAAGAGGTGAGCGTAAAGTCGTTATCTTCAACAAGCCCTTCGATGTTCTTGTGCAATTTACGGATGAAAATGGCAGAAAAACACTAAAGGATTTTATTCCTATCCGTGATATTTATGCAGCAGGACGTTTAGATAGAGACAGTGAAGGACTTTTAGTCTTAACAAATGATGGGAAGCTACAAGCAAAATTAACACAGCCGGGTAAAAAAACAGGAAAAATCTACTATGCTCAGGTTGAAGGCGTTCCAAACACTGTCTCATTACAACAATTTAGAGATGGATTAGAGCTTAAAGATGGCAAAACTTTACCTGCACAAGTCGAAATAGTTGAACAGCCAGAATGGCTATGGGAGAGAAACCCTCCAATTAGAGAACGTCAAACTATCCCGACAACTTGGTTAAAAATAACGTTATTTGAAGGTAAAAACCGTCAAGTGAGACGAATGACCGCCCATATCGGTTATCCAACATTGCGTTTGATCCGCTTTAGTATGGGAAATATTACATTGGATAACTTATTACCCGGTGAATGGAAGGAGATTGATTTTGTTTAAACCTCATGTGACTGTCGCGTGTATCGTTCATGCAAAAAATAAATTTCTTGTTGTTGAAGAAACGGTCAATGGAAAAGCAACATGGAATCAACCTGCTGGGCACCTAGAAGCCAATGAAACACTTATTCAGGCTGTTCAGCGTGAATTATGGGAAGAAACAGGGTTAACACTCCCTGTTCAACACTTTCTTAAATTACATCAATGGATTGCGCCAGATAAAACCCCTTTCCTACGTTTCCTTTTTCTTATTGAGGCGCAAGAGCAATTTGAAACACTGCCTCAAGATAGCGATATTAATTGTTGTCACTGGGTTAGTGCTGATGAAATTATTCATAGCCAGCAACTACGCTCACCACTGGTGAGGGAAAGCCTGTTATGTTATCAACAAGGTGAACGCTATCCCCTCTCTATCTTGAGTAGCTTTGGAACCCCCTTTAACTAAATAATAGAAAAGGAAAAAACAAAGCATCAAAAACAGAGTAAGACTTGATGCACCTGTGTCAGTGATATGGTAAAGTATGGCGCTTATTTTTCCGCAGTGAGATCCAGTCATGTCAGATAACAGCCAAAAAAAAGTCATCGTAGGAATGTCCGGTGGCGTAGATTCATCCGTCTCAGCCTATCTTCTTAAGGAACAGGGATATCAGGTCGTTGGTCTGTTTATGAAGAACTGGGAAGAAGACGACGATACAGAATATTGCTCAGCCTCTACCGATCTTGCCGATGCGCAAGCGGTGTGCGATAAACTTGGTATTGAGCTTTATACCATCAATTTTGCTGCTGAATATTGGGATAATGTTTTTGAACACTTTTTATCCGAATATAAAGCTGGTCGCACCCCAAACCCAGATATTCTGTGCAATAAAGAAATAAAATTTAAAGCATTTTTAGAATATGCAGCTGAAGATTTAGGTGCTGATTACATTGCAACAGGCCACTACGTTCGTCGTCGTGATATTGATGGTAAAAGTCAATTACTTCGCGGTGTTGATAATAACAAAGACCAAAGCTATTTCTTATACACATTAAGTCATGAGCAAATTGCACAAAGCCTTTTCCCTGTTGGTGAAATGGAAAAACCTGAAGTCAGAAAAATTGCTGAAAAGCTTGATTTAGCAACAGCAAAGAAAAAAGATTCAACAGGTATTTGTTTTATCGGCGAACGTAAATTTACCGATTTCTTATCGCGCTATTTGCCTGCAAAACCCGGTGCTATCGTGACTGTTGATGGTGAAACTATTGGTGAACACCAAGGTTTGATGTATCACACATTAGGTCAGCGTAAAGGTTTAGGTATTGGTGGTACTAAAGATGGCGGAGAAGATCCTTGGTATGTGGTTGATAAAGATGTTGAAAACAACATTCTTGTTGTCGCTCAAGGTCATGAACATCCAAGATTAATGTCTGTTGGTCTAATTGCTCAGCAGTTACACTGGGTATCAAGAGAACCTATAACTGAAGCTTTCCGCTGTACTGTTAAAACACGATATCGCCAACCTGATATTGCGTGTACAGTAACACCTCTAGGTGAAGATAAAATTGAAGTCCGCTTTGATTATCCTGTTGCTGCTGTAACCCCGGGGCAATCAGCCGTCTTTTATCAAGACGAAGTCTGTTTAGGTGGCGGGATCATTGAAACACGTATTCAGGAGTAGATGTGGCTAAAGATTTTCGTGATATAACACTTGCATTGGCAGGTATCTGCCAAGCAAGTCGTCTCGTTCAGCAAATTGCTTACCAAGGTAGTGCGAACGAGAACGATGTTGAAGTAATGGTTAACAGTGTTTTTAATCTCAACCCAACTTCAACACTAGATGTTTATGGCAATCAAATCAGCCACTTAAAATTAGGCTTTCAAACACTGAAGGCCATTCATCAGGCGGTAAGAAGAGAAAAGCTAACGCTTGAATTGATGACTTATCAGCAAGGCTTAATCAATTTAGAGCGTCTTATCAATAGAAATGATGATTATAGCTCTCATTTATCGCAAAAAATTTCTCAATTAGAGCGCCAAAAAAGTTATTTCGAACCTATGTCTGAAGGTGTATTTAATGCACTTGCGGGTGTTTATGTTGATGCAGTTAGCCCTGTTGGCCCTCGCATTCAGGTTCACGGCGCAATAGATCTGTTAAAGAACCCTATTATTCAAGCTAAAGTTAGAGCGTTATTATTAACTGGTATTCGTAGTGCTGTGCTCTGGCGTCAAGTAGGTGGTCGTCGTTTTGATTTTTTACTGCATCAAAAGACTATTCTGCGACAAGCTGATGATTTTCTCGCTCAATGTTAATACTTTAAATTCAACCTGGGAGTTGCCAACAATGGAATTATCTTCGCTGACAGCGATTTCACCGATTGACGGTCGTTACGGTAGTAAAACTTCGTCGTTACGTTCTATTTTTAGTGAATTCGGTCTTCTGAAATTCCGTGTACAGGTAGAAGTTCGCTGGCTGCAAAAGCTGGCATCTTGCGCCGACATTAAAGAAGTTCCAGCCTTTGAAAAAAACGCAAACGATTACCTTGATGCGATTGTTGCTAACTTCAATGAAGAAGATGCAGCACGTATTAAAACTATCGAACGCACCACTAACCATGATGTAAAAGCCGTAGAATATTTCTTAAAAGAAAAAGTGGCGACCATCCCTGCTTTACATCAGGTTTCTGAATTTATCCACTTTGCTTGTACTTCTGAAGATATTAATAACCTGTCTCATGCCATTATGCTGGAAACAGCACGCCAAGAGATCTTATTACCTGCATGGCGTGAAATTATTGATACCATTAGTAAAATGGCTCAAGAATACCGTGATTTACCATTGCTTTCTCGTACTCATGGTCAACCAGCAACACCGTCTACAATTGGTAAAGAGTTTGCTAACGTTGCCTACCGTATGGAACGCCAATATCGTCAACTAACACAAGTTGAGATCTTAGGTAAAATCAACGGTGCAGTAGGTAACTACAATGCTCACTTAGCTGCGTATCCTGAAGTAAATTGGCATCAATTTAGTGAAGAATTTGTCACTTCACTGGGCATTACATGGAACCCGTACACAACTCAAATTGAACCTCACGATTATATTGCGGAGCTTTTTGATTGTATTAGCCGTTTCAATACTATCTTGATCGATTTTGACCGTGATATTTGGGGTTACGTTGCACTGAATCACTTTAAACAAAAAACGATTGCGGGTGAAATTGGCTCATCAACCATGCCTCACAAAGTAAACCCAATTGATTTTGAAAACTCTGAAGGAAACTTAGGGTTAGCAAATGCCGTTATGGGACATCTTTCTAGCAAGTTACCTGTTTCTCGCTGGCAACGTGATTTAACAGACTCAACAGTACTGCGTAATTTAGGTGTTGGTATCGGTTATGCACTGATTGCTTATCAATCAACCATGAAAGGTCTTAATAAGCTTGAAGTGAATGAAAATCATCTTCGTGAAGAATTAGACTGCAACTGGGAAGTGTTAGCAGAGCCGATTCAAACTGTAATGCGTCGTTATGGCATTGAAAAGCCTTACGAAAAGCTAAAAGAGCTTACTCGTGGTAAACGCATCACAGAACAAGATATGGTCGTTTTCATTGATGGTTTAGAACTACCAGAAGATGAAAAAACACGCTTAAAAGCAATGAAACCTGAAAGCTATATTGGTTTCGCAACTGAACTTGTTGATAAATTAAACTAATTTACCTCTCTAAAAAGGCAGATAATTTCTGCCTTTTTTTATAACCAAAACACAGAGAAAACTATCTATAACTTAAACACTTTGCTGGATACAGTGTTTTTTAAGCGATAGATTGTCTATGATAAGCCCATATTTTATATGATAGTTTGACTATCATTTCCTACATTTATTTTACAACAGTGAACTTTGCTGATTGTACTCAAGGTGGAATAATGCGGATCTTAATTATTGAAGATAATATCTTACTTCGCCATCACTTATCTGTGCAATTTCGTGATGCTGGACATCAGGTTGATGCAGCAGAAGATGCCAAAGAAGCAGATAGTTTTATAGCAGAAGGTACACCTGATGTTGCCATTGTAGATTTAGGATTGCCAGATGAAGATGGTATTAGCCTTATTCGTAGATGGCGAGAAAATAATATTACCCTACCCATAATGGTCTTAACGGCGCGTGAAAGTTGGCAAGAAAAAGTCTCAGCATTAAATGCAGGTGCTGATGACTATGTGACAAAGCCCTTTCATTTTGAGGAAATTGTTGCACGTATTCAGGCATTAATGCGAAGAAACATGGGAATTGCATCGCAAACTCTTGCTATTGAACCTTTTGAATTGGATTTGTCACGTAAAGAGTTCATGATTTCAGGAGAACAGATTAAGTTAACCGCATTTGAATATACAATTTTAGAAACATTGATGCGCAATCAAAATAAAGTTGTTAGTAAAGATGCATTAATGCGTCAGTTATATCCAGATGCTGAATTAAAAGAGAGTCACACTATTGATGTACTGATGGGCAGACTACGTAAAAAAATCTTAGAAAAATACCCTGATGACGTGGTGGTTACAGTACGCGGACAAGGCTACCGTTTTGATATGAAACCTTAATATGCAAAAAAAACAGCGCTCTCCACTCTCATTACGAACTCGTTTTTTACTTGCAACGAGTGCCATTATTTTGGCACTTACACTCTCTTATGGGTTAGTTGCCATCGTTGGTTCGATTGTCAGTGTGGATAAAACCACTTTTATGTTGATGCGTAGTCAAAGTAATCTTTACTACAGCTTAGCGCAGTGGGATAAGAGCAAACTGAATATTGAGTTCCCAACAAATCTTAATCATAACAATACCTCGCTGGTGGTTATTTTTGATGATAAAGGCAGTGTATTATGGACGCCCCCCGACTTGCCGAAAGCTATTCCTGATAGCATTAAACATAAATGGCGACATGAAGAAGGCCTATTTGAAATCGCTGTTGATGTCAAAACAACACGTTTAATGTTAAAGCAGTTACCGCAATATCGTGTTTATCTCAAACGCCTTGACGAATATTCTAGTAATGAGTTTTTAACTCACTCTGTTGTGATTAATCATTATCCTGCAGCTGATAATATGCCTTATATGGCAATCGCAGTTATCGATCCTATTCCTCAGCGTATGCAAAAAGTCAGTCAAGTTTGGGACTGGTTCTTATATATCATTCTTGCGAATCTATTTTTAGTTGTACCCTTAATTTGGTTGGCTGCACATTGGAGTTTAAGGCCCATAAAACAAGTTATTGAACAAATCAGCGCATTAGAAAAAGGCACTCGCAATGATTTGGATGAAAACCCGCCAACAGAGTTAAAAGGTTTAGTCCGTAATTTAAATGTGTTATTGCGTAATGAACGCAGTCGTTACAGTAAATATCGCACCAGTTTATCTGATCTTACCCACAGCTTAAAAACGCCACTTGCCGTATTGCAATCAACATTGCGCTCTTTACGATCAGGTAAGCAGATGACGATAGAGCAAGCTGAACCTATTATGCTCGACCAAATTGAACGAATTTCACAACAAGTGGGTTATTACCTACATCGCGCATCCATTCATGGTGATCACGATATTACCACGCGAAAACTTCATTCACTGTCAGGATTACTTGATAATCTTTGTAGTGCATTAAGTAAAGTTTATCAGTCAAAAGGTGTTGATTTAACACTCAATGTTTCACCTGAAATCATGTGGTTAGGTGAGAAAAATGACTTTATGGAAGTGATGGGCAATATTCTGGATAACGCCTGTAAATACTGCTTAGAATTCGTTGAAATCAATGTTAGCAATAATGAAAACAGCGTAATAATTATTGTCGATGATGATGGTCCGGGTGTCAGCCCCGAAAAAAGAGAGGCTATTTTCCAGAGAGGAACTAGAGCAGACACGCTGCGGCCGGGTCAAGGTTTAGGATTATCTATCGCGGTAGATATTATTGAACAATACAGTGGTGAAATTACTATTACCGATAGTCCTTTAGGTGGTGCTCGTATCACTGTCACCTTTGCTGAGCAGCAACTTACCAATGAGCGTGAATAATCACAATTGATAAGAAACTTCTTTCTTTTTTTTCATTACCGCCAAATATACGGCGTTATGTATGATATCTGTTCAGTTATTATCGTGTTACTCGCTATTACTCACATTGCTCAAAGGAATGTTTAGCAGGAAGTTAGAATTCATTATACTATGGCTTCAGGCTTCCCGAATTCAGGATATACACAATGGACTATAAACTTAATTTAGATTGGCAATCATTCCTTGAAAGCCATTGGCAAAAACGCCCTTTATTAATTAAAAACGGCTTCTCTCGTTTTGTTGATCCTTTATCTCCTGACGAACTTGCTGGTCTTGCAATGGAAGATGAAGTAGATAGCCGTCTTGTTAGCTGTCAAGACGGACAGTGGGGAGTCAAACACGGGCCTTTTGAGCACTTTGAAGGACTTGGTGATAAAGATTGGTCTTTACTTGTACAAGCCGTCGATCACTGGCATTTTCCTAGTGCGGCATTAATGAAGCCATTTCGAGTGTTACCCGATTGGCGTATTGATGATTTAATGATCTCTTATTCTGTTCCCGGTGGTGGTGTAGGCCCACATCTCGATCAATATGATGTCTTTATTATTCAGGGACAAGGTCGTCGTCGCTGGCGTGTGGGTGAAAAAATCCCAATGAAACAACACTGCCCTCACCCTGATCTGCTGCAAGTTGATCCTTTTGAAGCAATTATTGATGAAGAATTAGAACCGGGTGATATTCTTTATATCCCACCTGGATTCCCACATGAAGGCTATGCGATTGAAGAATCGCTAAACTACTCTGTCGGATTCAGAGCGCCTAATGCTCGTGAACTTTTCAGTGGTTTTGCTGACTATGTGTTAGCAAATGATTTAGGCAGCTATCGTTATAGCGACCCAGATCTAACACCGCGTGAAAACCCAGCATTAGTGCAACATCAAGAGTTAAATAAACTTCATGACATGATGGAAGATTTACTTGCTCAACCAGAAGTATTTCGTCATTGGTTTGGTGAATTTATTTCTCAATCTCGCCATGAACTTGATCTCGCAGTTCCAGAGCCTTTATATGAAAATGCAGAGATTCACGATTTACTGCAACAAGGTGAGCAACTTCATCGTTTAAATGGCCTTCGTGCGTTACGTGTTGGCGATAACTGTTTTGTAAATGGCCAATTGATGGATACTGATCATATAGAAGCGGTGGATGCACTTTGCCAATATGATTATATTGATAAACAACACTTGGGCGATGCATTAGCTGATCCAAAATTTGTGCGTTTATTAACTCAGTTAGTTAATCAAGGTTATTGGTATTTTGAAGATTAATTATCACTAATTTTCAATAATAAGTTATAAGCCCTATCATATTAATGGTAGGGCTTTTTTATTGATAATAAGATAATCTTTCATAAAAACACTTCTCGATAACAAAACTCACTTAATATATTATTTCATGTAACTATTTTCAATAATAAATAGAATAATTATTTAAGAATGAAATAATTAGTTTATATGTTTTCAACATAATATCCTTTTGGAAAAATTCAATTTATGTGAAAAATAAATCATTCACATTCATTATGTAATATACATATTATCCTTTCTTTTTTATAAAAAGATCTTATATTATAGTTTTTAAATTTAAGAATAAGTTTGTTTTTAATTTTATTTTAATGATAAATATAAAATTTTATTTAATTGAAGTTTAAACCTGATATGATTTCATAAACATTTCTTATACATGGGAGTATTTATGAGTTTTTTATATAATAATGACTATGCTGATAGAGCATACTATACCACTTTATTAAGAGCGTATTCATCAAGTATAAGCGATAATGCACTAAAAGCATCCGCATTCTATATAAATAACGAAATAATAAAACATAAATTTATGAAGGAAATTGATGAGTTGTGTATAAATACAGAACAGTACAAGACTCATATAAATCTCATGAAGAAAAAATAATAGCGATAAATGAATTAAAAAAAGAAGATGAATCTTTAAAAAATGAATATATGAGTATGATAAATAATTATTTTGTCAGATATTTATATATAGAACTTGAAGAAAGAGAAAAAATAAGAAACTGGATTATAAAAGGTGCCGCGTTTGTTGGAGGTATAGGACAAGTGGCATTAGGAACTCCTTTAATGTTCGCCCCTCCTGGTTATACATTTGGTGCTCCGGCTTATGGTTTTCTTCTTGTTAGTCACGGAATGAACAATATATATGAAAGTATTCAATATTTTCAATATAACAATGCAGATGCATCTGGATATGTTCGAGATTTTTATAGAGGTGCCTCAAATATGTTGGGTTTTAATGATACAACTGGAGACAAAATATATGTTTCTGTTGATTTTCTCCTTTCAATGAAAGGAGTTTTTGGAAAATATCCCATAGTAAATAATAATTCACTGAACTCTACATTTAAACTTGGTCCATTTATATTAAAAAATTATGATTCTACACATACAGGACGATTATTTCGAGCATTAGAAGCTGACTTTAAAATTGGATTATCATCAATGTCAAAACCAGCAATAATAATAGAAACTTTTAACGATGCACTAAATCTTAAAGTTTTATTTTCTCAGTAATAATTTACTATAAAATAGAGCTTCTTTCATTGAAGCTCTTGCATTACTAAATAAAAAAGGAACTAATACAAACAATAATATTTGTAATAAATAAGATTGGACACTAAAACCATCATCAACTAAAAAATTAAAAATGGATAATAAAAATAACACCAGTAATAAATATCCTATTACACTTATAAATGATATTTTAGCTAATTTTTCTATAGCTATTTCAAAGTCTACCCCAGAAAAAAAACATTCATTTCTCAATGCTTTTATATCTCTTTTTTTATCCCAGATTCAAGCAATAATTTAGTAATACTTTTCATTAATTAATCCTGTCTTCCCAAATACTATATGCACTTGTTCCTGCGATTACATGTTCCCATGTTATAGATTCATATCTAAATGATACACTTTCTTGTGGTTGATATTCATTATGAGTTGAAGAATTCGGATAATAACATGTTAAGTGTACAATTTCTGCATTTGATAATTTGATTCTATAATAGAGTTCCAGTCCTCCATTTAAAGCAGTTCTATAAAAATTGAACTCACACGATAATTTTTCATTTTCTGTTAAAGATTGAGCTAAAAGTGGCGATGATTTATCTATAGGTTTTTTTATATCAATAGGCTGAAATGATGTATTTTGATCTCTGTAAAGACTCGTAGATAATTCATATATTAATATCTCATCTATATGTTTATTTTGATACTTGTTACCAATAGAATCAATAGATGAACAAGCTCTAGATATTAGACCTTGTTTTTTCCCATTTAACTTAAGATATATAATATTAGCCATAAAACCTCCTTTTTTTATTAAAATACACAGATTATGAAAACAATACAATATTTAAAAAGAGATTTTTATCTATTGGTGATTTAGTTTATAATTCGTGAAAAAATAAATTATTATAAATGCAATTTAATTTAGAGTAAGATTTTGGTTATGAAAATTTTCATTCTATTATAAACCATAAAGCCCTGTCATTTATTACAGGGCTTTTTTATTATTAGATATTTTAAATATTTCTTATTTTAAAATTTAACGAATTAAATAATTTATTGCTTCTTTTAAAAGTACTCTTGTATTACGAAAGAGAAAAGGAATAGCAACAAAAAATGTACTCTGTAAGAAAAAAAGCAATAACGTATGCTTACTATTTGTTGCATAAAGAGAAAGTGAGATTAAATGAGTTATTAGAAAATAGCTCAAAATAATAATAAATGACTGTCGATCAGATTTTTTAATCACTTCTTTTTTATGAGAACTTAATTGTTCTTCTATTACAGGTTTTAATACTTCTCCTGTTATGGTTTCCATTCAATATCCTTATATTATATTTATTCACCTCACTGTGATTATAAGAGATATTCAACAAAATCAATTTATCAAAGAGTTATTAATATTAAGTCTATATTAAAAGTTTAATATTAAATAATATGTAAGCCCATCATTACAAGATCATTCTATTTTTAATTAAGTACATTTACTCATTAATGTATTGTCTATTTTTCAGTCATTTCTCCTATTTTATTTTATCAATTCCCCCTAAGATAAAATTAGATTTTTACTGCTTTACTTCTTTTTTCGACAATGGAGTCGTCTATGAAAAAGTTTATTGTTTTAATTGCTGCTTTTATTTTACCGACCATGGTATTTGCAGAAACAGTAGAAATAGCAAGTATGAAAGCGCCACCAGCACAAACGGATATCATTTTTGTGTTAGATAAAAGTGGTTCAATGCAAGGGTATGAAAAAGACACTATTGGCGGATTCAATACCATTTTAGCTGAAAATAAAAATCGCCCAGAAAAAGTCTATATCACCACTATCTTATTTGATAGTAAGGCTAAAAAGTTACATAACCGCATTGATATTAATAAGATAGAAGATCTAACTGCTAACGATTATTTTGCATCAGGTAATACCGCATTATTAGATGCGGTGGGGAATGCGATCACTGAAGGGAATAAACCAAATTCACCTTATAAAAATGTCATGATGGTGATCATCACTGATGGCGAAGAAAATAGTAGCCGTGAATATTCGCTAGAAAAAGTGAAATCATTAATTACTTCAGCAGAAAAAGAGAAAGGTTGGGAGTTTATCTTTCTAGGTGCCAATTTTGATGCGATAAGTGCAGCGGAAAGTATCGGTATTAAATCATCCAACTCAACTCAATATATTCAAGATGCTAAAGGCTATGGAAATGCCTATGAATCGGTTAATAAAGCCGTTCAGTCTAAAATTGAGGGTAAAGAGTTAAGTGAAGATTGGAAATCTTCTGTTGAGCAAGATTACAAAGAGCGTAAATAAATCATCTAAGCTAATAATGTGGCTAATAATGTAGCCCAGAAATGTAATTAATAAGCGTATCTAAAAAATAATAGCCGAAATATCGGCTATTATTTTATTTTTCGAAGCTCAATAAGCGACTAATTAATCACTTTAGCCTTTTCTCTTTCAGCTGTAATTTCAGCGATACGCATGATCACACTCACCGCTGCTTCCATACCTTCTAAAGAGATAAATTCATGCTTACCATGGAAATTATAACCGCCGGTAAAAATATTAGGGCAAGGTAATCCGCGATAAGAAAGTTGAGCACCGTCTGTACCACCACGAATAGGCTTGATATTTGGCTCAATATCACAATCAATCATTGCTTGTTTGGCTATTTCAATGATGTGAGGGAATTGAACAACTTTATCATGCATATTGTAATAGCTATCATCAATTGTTAGCTCAATATAGCAATCAGGATGTAAGCCTTTACCCACTCTCTCTGCAATCGCAATCATATTCTGTTTGCGTTTTTCAAATAAGTTACGGTTAAAATCACGGATAATATAATGCATTTCCGCTCTTTCTACCGAACCTTTGATACTTTGCAGATGGTAAAAACCTTCATAACCGTCGGTATTTTCTGGTGTTTCATCAACTGGTAATTCTTGATGAATGCGCGTTGCTAATCCTAATGCGTTAACCATCACCCCTTTTGCACTGCCTGGGTGAACATTGTTACCTACAATTTTGATATTTACGGATGCGGCGTTGAAGTTTTCATATTCCAGTTCGCCAACACCACCACCATCAACGGTATAAGCCCAACTTGCGCCAAATGCTTTTAAATCGACATAATGCGCACCACGCCCAATCTCTTCATCAGGAGTGAAAGCAATTCGAATATCCCCGTGAGGTCGATTTGTTTCTTTTAAGCGCACCATCGCAGTAATAATTTCAGCAATACCCGCTTTATCGTCCGCACCCAGTAATGTTTTGCCATCCGTCGTAATTAATGTTTTACCAATCATTGAATGTAAGATTGGGAACATTACTGGTGATAACACTTCATCACCAATACCTAAAGCAATATCACCGCCACGATAATCTTCAAGCACTTGTGGTTTTACATGCTTACCAGAAAAATCCGGCGCTGTGTCAAGATGCGAAATAAAGCCAATAACTGGCACAGGCCAAGATACATTGGATGGTAAACTCGCCATTACACATCCTTTATCACTGAGCGTTACATCAGAAAAGCCCAGTTTTTTTAATTCTTGAGCCAATGCCTTGGCTAGTTTTAATTGTCCATCACTGCTTGGTGACATTTTTGAAGATGGTTTTGATTGTGTATCAAAATTAATATATTCAAAAAAACGTTCTAATAATTTATCCATTTTGCCCCCTAAGATCTCTCTAAGAACAATAATAGGGAACTCTATAAAATAATTATTGCGTCAAATCAGCTTTAGGATCATTAATTAATTCAAACAATTTATGAACATATTCATCAACTACCTGACTCGCAGGGCCATAATGTTTCTCTTCAAACTGACTTTCAACCAAACTGGGTTCAAGATTTAACTCAACAGTATGAGCGCCCGTTAACCGAGCTTCATGGACAAAACCCGCTGCTGGATAAACATTTCCAGATGTACCGATAGAGATAAAAATATCAGCCTCAGCCAAAGCGCGATAAATCTCTTCCATGCCGATTGGCATTTCACCAAACCAAACAATATGAGGGCGTAATGGTGATGGGAATTGACAACAATGGCAACGATCTGTTGTTTCTAAGTCCCCTTTCCATTCAAATACTTGGCGAGATTGAGGGCAGCGTACTTTTAGCAATTCACCATGCATATGCAAAATATGTTTACTACCTGCTTTTTCATGCAGATTATCAATATTTTGAGTTACCAGTAAAAAATTCTCTTTGCCTAAGCGTTGCTCTAGTTTCGCTAATGCATAATGCGCTTCATTGGGTTGAATAGAGGGTTGTTGCAATTGGCGACGACGTTCATTGTAAAACTGCTGAACCAATTGGGGATTGCGTTGATAACCTTCAGGTGTTGCAACATCTTCAACGCGATGCTCTTCCCACAATCCATCTTCTGATCGGAATGTTTTAATTCCTGATTCAGCCGAAATGCCAGCCCCTGTTAATACGACAACTTTGGGTAAATTCATTTCATGTTCCGTTTTATGGGTTAGATGAAAATAGCGACAACGTGAATGTTGTCTGCGTAAATTCTTAATTTTACGAAACTTCCTAAGCCGACGATGACGAAGTTTAAGTTTCATTATTACAATCCTTGGTTTTCAAATTTAAATATCGCGTTTTTTATCTTCACTAGTTTAAGCGTTTTTTCTTCTTTGTATGTCAATAAACTTATTGCCCACTTAAAATTCTTGCAGGATCTAGTTTAGTGGCTCGACGAGCAGGATACCAACTTGCAATCAGGCTTAAGATCACAGTGGTAATAAATACAGAGAAAACGTCAATTAAATGAACTTCTGAAGGTAGAAAATCAACGAAATAAACATCACCAGACAACACACTATGTCCCGTTAATGATTCAATAACAGACACTAATGGCGTTAAATTATAAGCAACTAACACACCAAATATTACACCAGCGACACAGCCAATCATGCCTGATAATAAGCCGTACCATAAAAAGATATTACGAATATGGCTATCTCGTGCGCCTAATGTTCGTAAAATAGCAATATCACTACTTTTATCTCTTACTGCCATTATTAATGTTGAGACAATATTAAAACAAGCGACACCAATTACTAAGATCATCGATAAATACATAATGCTGCGGATCATCTGAATATCGCTATACATATAGCCATAATCACTTATCCAACTTTTGGCATAAACATATTCTTTACTGTTTAAACCTGCATTATGAATAATTTCATTGGCGAAAAAAGGATCTACCGTTTTCACTTCAATCCCAGTAATGCCTTGCCCATAATCCATATATTGCTGGGCATCCGCTAAAGGAATTAACGCTAATTGATGATCGAGCATACCACTAAGTTTAAATATACCACTGACTTGTAAGCGAATACGTTTAGGTTGTAAAAGCTTTGTGGGATCATCATTATTTGGAATTAATACGGTGAGCCAATCATCCTGTTTGATTTTTAGTGCATCAGCAACACCTTGACCAATAATAATTTGTTGCTTACCAGCCTTAAAATCTTGCCATGCATTGTTTTGGACATATCGAGGTAACAGGCTGATATCACCCTGCTTTTCAGGTGAAACACCCATAACTTGCACAGCCTTTAACTCTGTTCCTTTTTCTAACAATCCAGTGAGTAAAATATAAGGAGCAGCCGCGACAACACCTTGAGTGTTTTCAATACGAGGTAATGCTGATTGCCATTGTACAAATGGCTGTTCTACTGAATAAATTTGCCCGTGAGGCACCACCGATAAAATGCGATTTTTTAATTCACGTTCAAATCCATTCATGGCACTTAGGCCAATAATTAAGACAGCAACACCAAGCATAATGCCCAGTGTTGAAATAACTGAAATTAAAGAAACCATTCCCGCACGTTTTCGTCCTCTTGAAAAACGTAATGCGGTCACTAATGCAAGTGGCAATTGCGCCATTATTTCACTCCTGAAATTGCGTTTTGTGACTGTAGTTGACCATCTTTCATTTCAAGTTGGCGCTGAAAACGAGCCGCCAATGACAAATCATGCGTTACGACTAGAAAAGCAGTTTGTTTTTCTCTGTTTAACTTAATCAACAATTCGAAAATCCCTTCTGCATTTTTCTGATCAAGATTACCCGTCGGTTCATCAGCAAGAACTAATGCAGGATCGTTTACTAATGCTCTTGCAATCGCAACACGTTGTCTTTCACCACCAGAAAGCTCTGAAGGACGATGATGAGCGCGATCTTTTAGCCCAACGGCTTCAAGTAAAGACATCGCTTTTTCTTTTGCAATTGAAGCGCTTGTACCACCAATCATCAGCGGCATAGCAACATTTTCAAGCGCTGTAAAATCCGGTAATAGATGATGAAATTGATAGATAAAACCCAATTGGCTATTACGCAGATCCGCTTTTTCAGAAGAGGATAATTTATTAAGTGATTGCCCTTTAAAAAAGACTTCACCTGATGTTGGAGAATCCAGCCCACCCAATAAATGTAATAAGGTACTTTTTCCTGAGCCTGAGCTTCCCACGATGGCAAGAAAATCGCCCTTATCCATTTTAAAAGAGACTGATTTCAGCACTTGTGTGGAAATAGAACCATCTTGGTATTGTTTACATAGGGCGTGGCAATCCAATAAGCCATCTTTGTTAATTTGCATTTGTTTTTCTGATGCCATTGGCTGTTTATTCAAAGAAGAATTACTCATAACGTAGCGCCTCTGCTGGCTGAATAGCCGCGGCCCGCCAAGACGGGTATAAAGTGGATAAAAGGGAAATGATAATAGCGGAGAAACCAATCATAAAGACACGTCCCCAATCAAGTGTTGTGGGTAATTCCACACCTTGAGGGATGAGTCCTACTGCTGGCATAATAACGTTCAGTTGGCTTGAGAGTAATGCGCCTAATAAACCACCAGCTACTGCCCCTAAAATACCTGCACCTGCACCTTGTAGCATAAAGATGGACATAATCTGAGAACGTTTTAAGCCCATCGTTTGCAAAATAGCAACTTCACCTTGCTTTTCCATAACCAACAAAGAAAGTGAGGTAATAATATTAAAAGCTGCCACTGCGATAATTAAGCTTAATAATAATCCCATCATATTTTTTTCCATTTTAACGGCCTGGAAAAATTCACCTTTACGTTCGCGCCAATCTCTCCAACTTAGATTTTTATCTAAAGGCTGCGCACTGTATTTTTCAATATTAAGAGGATCAGAAAAGAAAAGACGCCATCCGGTAATATTACCCGGCTGATAACGCATTAAACGCACTGCATCTTGCTGATTCACTAAAATTTGTGAGGCATCTGCATCACCACCACTTTGAAAAATACCTTTAACGGTAAATAACCGTTGGCTAGGTAATCTTCCCATTGGCGTTAATTGGCTTACACTTGGCACAATAAGGCGGATGCTATCACCCTCTTTTGCTTTTAACTGTTTAGCAATGCCACTTCCTAAAATCACACCATAATCGCCTGCTTTCAACATAGAAAAATCCCCATAACGAATATGTTGCGTTAAAGGTTCATCTTGCTCTTTTTCTATACCCAGCATGACACCAACGCTGATATTGTCTTTACTTTGCAAAACAACATCGCCTTCTACTAAAGGGGTAACGTTTATGATACCTTCACGCGTCAGTAAACTTTCAGCTATATTTGAATCTCGGGGTAATTGCCCGTTAGGTGATGTCACTATTGCTTGTGGAATGTAAGCAAGAATGCTTTCTTGCAATGAACGTTCAAAGCCATTCATGACAGAAGTCACTGTGATCAGTGCCGCTACACCTAACATAATCCCTAAAGCGGATAGCCATGAGACGAAGCGACCGAACTTATCGACCGCACGACCCCGCATATAACGGAGCCCTATATAAAATGAGACAGAATTGTACATGAAATCTGTGCTGTTCCTGTTGCTAATGCGAAGTGTTCAGGGATAATAAAGGGTAGTCTTACTGAATGGAACCACTCTATTCCCAAACTGTGGTTTTTTCTTTTATCTTAACCTGCCCGCCAGTTTAAGCTTTAGCCATTAAGCTAAAGATGTGTTGGGAGTTAACTACAACAAAGAGTTCACATTACACGCTTATGTCCTCAGAATATCGTTATCAACTTCCTATAAAACAAGGGGATACTCGTCAGCTAGGTCAACTGACTGGTGCCGCTTGTGCTCTAGAATGTGCAGAGATCATCAAACGTCACTCTGGATTAGTCGTTCTTGTTACTCGTGATATGCAAAATGCATTACGTTTACAAGATGAAATCCGTCAGTTTTGTGATTATCCAGTAGAGACATTATCGGATTGGGAAACACTGCCATACGACAGTTTTTCGCCTCATCAAGAAATTATCTCAAACCGCCTTTCTACGCTATACCGTATTCCATCACTTCTCAAGGGAATTTTAATCTTACCTGTCAATACGTTAATGCAGAAAGTCTGCCCTACAGATTATCTCGCAAGTCATGCGTTGGTAATGCAAAAAGGAGAGATACTTTCTCGTGATAATTTACGTAAAACATTAGATGGAGCGGGATATCGCCATGTCGAACAAGTTTTAGAGCATGGGGAATACGCAACGCGTGGTGCATTATTAGACTTATTTCCGATGGGAAGTGAATTTCCTTATCGTATTGATTTTTTCGATGATGAAATAGATAGCCTGCGTACTTTTGACGTCGACACACAGCGGACATTAGCAGAAGTTGATCAAATTAATTTACTGCCTGCCCATGAATTCCCAACAGATGCAAATGCGATAGAAATTTTCCGTAGCCAATGGCGTGAACGGTTTGATGTAAGACGTGATCCTGAACATATTTATCAGCAAGTCAGTAAACACATATTGCCAACGGGAATTGAATATTGGCAATCCCTATTTTTTGAACAGCCTTTATCTAACTTATTTGCTTATTTCCCTAAAAACACATTGATAGTGACGCAAGATCTGCAAGATTTTGCAGAAAAATTTTGGCAAGACATCAATCAACGTTTTGAAAGCCGCCGCATTGATCCTATGCGACCGCTGTTACCACCGGATGATATTTGGCTGAATGTTGATAAATTTAATAAAGAGCTAAAACAGTGGCCTCGTATTCAACTTAAAACAGAAACATTGCCAGAAAAAGCCGGACAGACCAATTTAGGCTATCAACCTCTTCCTGATTTATCGATAAACGCCCAAAGCAAATCACCTTTAGATAACTTACGCCGATTCCAAGAACAATTTTCAGGCAGTGTGATTTTTTCTGTTGAAAGTGAAGGTCGACGCGAAACCGTACAAGAGCTTTTATCACGGATAAAAATAGCACCCAAGCAGATCATTGAATTATCTGACGCCCAAAAGAAAGGTTTTTACTTTATCATTGGTGCTGCAGAGCATGGCTTTATTGATAGCCATCGCCAATTAGCCATGATCTGTGAAAGCGATATGTTGGGTGAACGTGTTAATCGTCGCCGTCAAGACAATCGCCGCGCCATCAATACAGATACCTTAATTCGCAACCTTGCTGAATTAAGCATAGGGCAACCTGTTGTTCATCTTCAGCATGGTGTTGGTCGCTATCAAGGTATGACAACCCTAGAAGCGGGTGGCGTTAAAGCTGAATACTTGATGTTAAGCTATGCAGGTAATGACAAGCTTTATGTTCCTGTTTCATCACTGCATTTAATCAGCCGTTATTCTGGTGGTGCAGATGAAAATGCCCCATTACATAAATTGGGTGGCGATGCATGGGTAAGAGCGCGTCAAAAAGCCGCTGAAAAAGTACGTGATGTCGCAGCCGAGTTATTAGATGTTTATGCTCAGCGTGAAGTAAAAACAGGCTTTGCCTTTAAAATGGACAAAGAGCAGTACCAATCTTTCCGCCAAAGTTTTCCTTTTGAAACAACACCTGATCAAGAAATGGCTATCAATGCGGTACTTAGCGATATGTGCCAAGCTATTTCAATGGATAGACTCGTCTGTGGCGATGTCGGATTTGGTAAAACAGAAGTTGCGATGCGTGCCGCATTTCTTGCAGTTAACAACAATAAGCAAGTCGCTATTTTAGTACCAACCACCCTGTTAGCTCAGCAACATTTTGATAATTTCCGTGATCGTTTCGCTAATTGGCCCGTTAATATTGAGATGATCTCACGTTTTCGTAGTGCAAAAGAGCAGCAACAAATCACAGAAAAACTGGCTGAAGGAACAGTTGATATTGTGATTGGTACACACAAACTCCTTCAACCTAATATTCAATGGAAAGATTTGGGGTTATTAATTGTCGATGAAGAGCACCGCTTTGGTGTTCGTCACAAAGAGCGTATCAAAGCTATGCGCGCAAATGTCGATATTTTAACGCTAACCGCAACGCCTATTCCTCGTACACTGAATATGGCAATGAGTGGTATGCGTGATCTTTCTATTATTGCAACACCACCAGCACGCCGCTTATCCGTAAAAACATTCGTTCGTGAATATGATGATTTAGTGGTGCGTGAAGCTATCTTGCGTGAAACCTTGCGTGGCGGACAAGTTTATTACTTGTATAACGATGTTGAAAATATCGAAAAAGCTCGCGAAAGACTAGCTGCTCTCGTCCCTGAAGCTCGTATTGGTATTGGTCACGGGCAAATGCGTGAACGTGAGCTTGAGCGTGTGATGAATGACTTCCATCACCAGCGTTTTAATGTGTTACTTTGCACCACGATTATTGAAACAGGTATCGATATACCCACTGCAAATACCATTATTATTGAACGGGCAGATCATTTTGGTTTAGCGCAATTGCATCAATTACGTGGTCGTGTAGGTCGTTCTCATCATCAAGCTTATGCTTATTTGTTAACACCACATCCGAAAGCAATGACAAAAGATGCCCATAAACGTTTAGAAGCGATTGCTTCGCTGGAAGATCTGGGTGCAGGTTTTGCATTAGCGACTCATGACTTAGAAATTCGAGGCGCTGGTGAATTATTAGGTGAAGAACAAAGCGGTCAAATGAATACTGTTGGTTTCTCACTTTATATGGAATTGCTAGAAAGCGCTGTAGAAGCACTTAAAGAAGGTAGAGAGCCATCACTTGAAGATCTCACCAATCAACAAACTGAAATTGAATTAAGAATGCCAGTCTTGTTACCTGATGATTATATTCCTGATGTAAATGTCAGACTTTCATTCTATAAGCGAATTGCTAGTGCTATCGACTTAACAGAGCTTAATGATCTAAGAGCAGAGTTAATTGATAGATTTGGTAAATTACCTGATGCAGGACGTTACCTACTGCGTAATGCCGCTATTCGCTTAAGTGCGATGAACTTGGGTATCACCCGAATTGAAGCGCATGATAAAGGCGGTTTTATTGAGTTTGGTGAGAAAAACAAAGTCGATCCAAGCTATTTAATCAGCTTACTTCAGGGGCAACCAGCAATTTTCCGCTTAGATGGTCCATCAAAACTGAAATTTATTACAGATTTAACTGAGCGTGAAAAACGACTCACTTTTATTGATGACATGTTAAGTGCATTTGATGAGCATAAAATAAAATAACCACTCTCTAATGGTTATTGAATCAACAAAAAGGCGTAACTGAAGTAACTTCATTACGCCTTTCTTTTTATATCATTAAGTTTATTCTTTACGGCAAGGTACTTTTTCATTCATAGAACAATAAGGTTCTTGTTCTAAAATCAGCCGACCATCAGAATCTAACGCAATAATTTCACCGGGTTTAAATGTAGTTCGTACTTTGCCCGGTGTTCCATCGATAGTATAAAGCACATCATAACCCACAACTCTGCGCTCTTGACGATAAATCGGAATGCACTCTTTAAATTGAGGATAAGGGAAATTAGCAATATTGCTGTTATTAAGTGCTTCAATCATATAAAACACTCGACACTCTTGCTCTGCTGGGTGAAATCGTGACAATTTTTCTGGTGTAAAAGGTGTAGGTAAGCCAATTCGATGACAATACTCTTCTGTCACAAAAACGGTCGATTTAATAGGTGTCGCCGAAACGACATGAGCGTATTGAGGCTGGGGAAATACCCACCTCCATGCAATAAATGAAAGAATAGCTAATACAATGATTAGTCCTAATAGTATGTACTTTCTGACATTAACACCCACTTTTACCCCTTTTTATTTGTTTTATCCTTAATTGCTACAGATACGTAATAAAAGCCACTGTTTCACTCTAACTGGCTAATATATTTAGTATTCAATAAATGAATTCTCTAATCTGATAGCTTAATTCAACATCCATGCTGATTAACATAATAAGTAAACTACGTATTTATGACATGTTAAATACACCACTTATTTCTGTTTTAATTACTTAATTAAATAAATACTGACTACATTCTTGAGATTTGTACATTATATTAAGATTGATCTTAATTTATTTAGCTAAAAAAAAGAAACCGCTATGCTATTTATAATATAGCATTATGATAACACCAAGTTAACAAATGTCGCCTAAAAATAGGAGATATTTCATATTTAACTCATGTTATAAAATTTATTTTTAAGATCTGTAAAATTATTTTACTCACTTAAATTCAAGTAAAAATAACGAGTTAAGCTTATCTCTAATAATTTTCACTTATTATCTTTCTAATACAAATCTACGAAACACCATAACATTTTATTTGATGAATTAATGAATTAAACATCATTTTTTATTTAAGAAAAGTCTTAAATAATTTAGCGTAATAAATAAAAACAAATGCTATCTTTAATATTACAAGTTTATCCTTAATAATAAAATTATATTTATCATTGTTCTATTTAGCTTTAGAGTTATTGGTTATTTTCGATATAAACAGATAAATCATCTAGTGCTTTATGCTAAGATTATTTATCTTATTTAGATATTCTCATTTAATTATTTAATTTAAAAGAAAAAATAGATAAAAAACCCTCATATAATATGAGGGTTTAAAAAGGCAACTTTTGTCTTATCTATAAAGCAAAAGATAAATTAATGAAGTTTCAGCTTAGGTCTAATCACTCTGTTGATTGATCCTACTAGCATCATAAGCCCTGTTTTGATGTAACCATGCAAAGCAATCTGATGCATTCGATATAAAGAGATATAAACAATCCGCGCAATGCGCCCTTCGATCATCATGTCACCTTTCATCAAATTCCCCATCAAACTACCTACGGTACTAAACTTAGAAAGTGAAACGAGTGAACCATGGTCGGTAAATACATAATCTTTTAGCGGTTTATCTTTTAACATTACTAAAATATTGCTGTAACAACGACTTGCCATTTGATGAGCGGATTGTGCTCTTGGAGGAACAAAACCTCCTTCTTTTCTCGGGCAAGAAGAACAGTCACCAATAGCAAAGATAGATTCATCTAAGGTTGTTTGTAAGGTAGGTTTAACAACTAACTGATTAATACGGTTAGTTTCTAGGCCGGCAATCTCTTTCATAAAATCAGGCGCTTTAATACCTGCCGCCCACACCATTAAGTCAGCATCAATATGCTCACCTTCTTTGGTATTTAATCCACCTTCATCTGCGCTTGTGACCATAGTTTTGGTCATCACTCGCACACCTAATTTTGTTAATTCTTGATGTGCAGCACTGGAAATACGCACTGGTAATGCAGGTAAAATACGTTCTCCTGCTTCAACCAACGTAATATTTAATGCTGAAGGCGCTAATTTTTTTAATCCATAGCTATTAAGTTGGCGTACTGCATTATGCAATTCAGCTGAAAGCTCAACACCCGTAGCACCACCACCCACAATCGCAATATTTACCTTACGGTTTTCTTCTTGTGCATTGGTATCTGCTGAGTATTTTAAAAACAAATTCAACATTTCGTTATGGAAACGATGTGCTTGTTGCGGGCTATCCAAGAAAATACAGTTTTCTTTAATACCCGGAGTACCAAAATCGTTTGATTTACTGCCTAATGCCATCACTAAAATATCGTAGTCTAACGTGCGTTCAGGGACGAGTAGCTCTTGCTCTTCGTTATAAATAGCAGCCAGTGTGATGTTTTTCTGTTCGCGATCAAGCCCTGTTAATGAGCCTAATTGGAAATTAAAATGATGGTTATAACCGTGTGCTAGGTAGCTTAAAGCATCAACACCATCATCTAAAGAGCCTGTTGCCACTTCATGTAAAAGGGGTTTCCATAAATGGCTGTTGTTGCGATCCACTAAGGTAATTTCTGCTTTTTTGCTGCGTCCTAATTTATTGCCTAATTTGGTCGCCAGTTCTAAACCACCCGCACCACCACCGACAATAACAATTTTTTTTAATGACATTTAACGTCACTCCATAAAGATATTTACTGTTGTTATTTAAATAGCCTTAGTGAAATCTACTTAAATAACGACAGTTAAATCGTTTCGGCTGTTATTTTTGTTCTTAAGCAAGTTAATTGGAAAGATGGTCATACCAAAGTTGATTTATATCAAAAATATTTGAATATTCATATCTATTTTTTGAAGAAAATAGTCGTTTTTTGCCTTTGAGTGATGAATAAATCACCATTAAAAATACAGGGATATTCATTTTTATTAATAAATACAATGAATTAAAACAATAAGAACAAAGAGGACTGTTAAAATCACTCGTGATAATTGAAATGATAAAAGTAAAGGATCAAAACAAGTGTTGAAAAGAGAGAGGTAGAAAGGAAAGTATGAGTATTTTTAGACAAAAAAATGGATGGAACAAACGCCATCCATTTTAAACACATCACTTTAGTCTTAGTTTTTGCTATTAAACGCTTTAATTTTAAATAGATGCTCAGAGAGGCTCTTAAATTTATGCGTTTGCACTTCATCCCAAATTACAGAGTAATAAGGCGATAATTCATCAGCAGAACGCTGATTATCTAAAACCTCATCATTGCGGGATAAAATCACTAAAGCGTTATCTTTGTTTTTAGAACGAAAATCTTTAATACATTTCGTTGCAATATCTAAATATTCTTCAGGTCTGTCGATTTTGTCTGTCATGTTTTCGTAAGGAAAAAGATTAGGATTAATCATTACCTGACGAATATTACATAAGAAACCAATACGCTCTGCCCAATATCCACCTAATCCTACGCCGCAAATTAATACGGGCTCTTTCGTGGATTTAATCACTTTATCCGTTTCTTTCAGTAAGTGTTGCATGTCATGACGAGGATGCAACGTACTGTAGCTTAAAAAACGGACATCAGGATCAATAAACTGTAGCTGTAAAACTTTCTCATGATTTCCAGGACTTGTGGAATCAAAACCATGTAAATATATAATCATGCTCGCTCCTGCCATTGCTCCTGTAATTGGGTCAGCAACTGATTCGCTTTTTTCCAACGATCAGAGGTTTGTAGCTCACTCAATGTGTAACGACCTCGGTGATGGTACAATGTGGAAATGCGTTCTGCTTTGACAGAGGACAGGTTATCTAACACACTCACTGCCCCTTTTCGGTTATTGCACACTAAAAGCATATCACAACCAGCATCTAATGAACGTTGTGCCCTTTCCGCATAGCTTCCCATAATGGCAGCACCTTCCATCGATAAATCATCAGAGAAGATAACGCCTTGGAACCCTAATTGTTCACGTAAAATGGATTTCAGCCAGTACGATGAGCCACTTGCAGGGCGCTCATCAACCTGAGAATAAATAACGTGAGCGGGCATAATGGCATCTAATAACTGGCGTTGAATAAAATCTTTAAAAATAGACATATCACGTTGGCGAATATCATTTAAAGAGCGATCATCGCGAGGCGTTTCCTTATGAGAATCCGCTCTTACCGCACCATGACCGGGAAAATGTTTGCCTGTTGATTTCATGCCAGCAGAGCGCATACCTTTAATAAAACTCTCAGCCATTGTCATAGCAATTTCAGGTGAATCATGGAAAGAACGCTCACCAATGGCAATACAGTTATGACCTAAGTCAAGTACAGGCGCAAAACTGATATCAATATCCATAGCTATCATTTCTGATGCCATTAACCATCCAGCTTCTTGTGCTAAATGGCTCGCTTGATAACTTTCATTTAATGCCGCATAAGATTGAGCTGCTGGTATGCGTGTAAAACCATCACGGAAACGCTGTACTCGTCCCCCTTCTTGGTCTACTGCTATCACAAGGCGCTCATGAGATGCATCACGAATTTGGCGAACTAATTCATTTAATTGTTCAGCATCGTGGAAGTTGCGGGTAAAAAGGATTAATCCACCGACAAGAGGATGCTTTAAAATTTCACGCTCTTCACTATCGAGTTCATATCCTTCAACATCAAGCATTACCGGACCCATAACATTCCTCTCTTTGTAATTATGACAAGATAATGTCTTTAATTCGTCAGACTGAAATAGCGACGTAAAGGTTCAGACATTATTAAAAATGATCCATCTTTTGTTTGTTGCCAACGAACTTCATACCACATTAGCATCATATAAAAAATGAATGGCTCTCTTGAAAGAATACGCTTTCTCAACGCCTTCACAGAATAAACATCCGTCTCTTTGGGTTGAGCATAATGGCAATGATACGAACAATAATAATCTAAAAACATATTTTGCTGTGATTCATTGAGTTGATTTGTTGCAAAGAACGTCATCAACGAATCCGCTGTATCAATATCGGCGGCATATTCCCAATCGATAAATTTTATACCGGAATCACTAAGAAGAATATTCTCAACATGCAAATCCATGTGAGCAGGCGCGTATTTTATGAGATTGCATCGCGGTTGGCGTAAAAAATGTTGTTGTAAGTGTAGCCATTTAGCAGATAAACGTTTTCTATCAATATGCTGCCAATAAACTAATAACTCATGATTTAAGTTGAGGGGGAAACCTAACGGCGAGTGTTGATGAAGTATAGCTATTTTTTCAGCCAGCGGTTTTAAATAAGTACTAAAGAGTGCTTGGTGGGTTAAATGTTCGCCCTGTAACCAATAAAGAAAAAACCACGCTTTATAACGGGTGGCAACTTTAGGTGATAAACCCGATCCTGAAAGCTGTTTTAAAATAGCGTATTCTTTTCTTCCATGTACATAAAGCGCTTTTTTTTCATCACCATAATAGCGAGCAACCCAATCTATATCTGCGCATTGCACGCGAAAAGCGCCACCACCTGATCCTTCTAATGCCGTAATTTTCCATTTGCTTAATGCCGTTGCAGGGAAAAGCGCTTGCAAGGCATTAAGCAAACTTGAGTAGTGCGGATCACTCAACCTTATGGCGTCCATTCCAAAGAATTTCACCAGAAGAAACTGACATTAACTGCATACTGATCACACGATTATCTTTTTTACCATCAACTGTTGAGAATAAAATATAATCAGCTTTCAAATAACGGGCTAAACCAATCGCTGCACTACGAAGACCTAAACTATCCTCACCGGATAAACCAAGGGCTTTTCGTGCTGACATCATTTGTGTATAAGGCACGGTTTGCAATGCACTAATACTATTAACTGATTCAATAATGGTATTGGTTGCATTTACCGCTTGGATATTCCCACCTGAATTATTTTTAACGTTATCAACAACGATAAGCTTACCCGCTTCTAAATCACCAGTAACCGCCATTTCTCTAATTAAAGGTGTGACGGCAGCATTCCAATTAATACTCGTGATTTTAGGTGGCGTTGGTACGATTTCAATTGGTGGCTCTATGGGTTTAGGCGGCTCGACTGGCTCGGTAGGCGTAACTGGACCAATAGGTTCAATTGGTACTGGCGGTTGTTGTGGCAACATGGATGGACAACCTGCTAATAAAAACACAGACATCGCCACAAATAGAACTCTTTTCATGCTCGCGTTACCTTATCCTAAGTAAAGAGATAAACTCTGACATAACTAATGGTTTTATCTGGTATATCACCACTAATTTCGATATCACCATCACCAAGAATAGTCACATCATTTACATTCCCAGCAGGGGAAACTTCAAGCCCTTGTTCGTTATACCAATAAAAACGATAGCGAATAGAGACAGGGTAAGATTGTGTATTTGATAACATGACTGTCGCTTTTGTGCCATTAGCATGGTGTTCAATGGTTGGCTGACCCGCAACAACGCCCACAACTAATACCGAAGGCTCCATAATAATAGCCTGCTGACGATTGAAGTAGAGTTTATTATCCGAATGAGATGATAAACATCCAGAGAGTAATGTCGTCATAAACACAGCGATAAGTAATGAGTAAACTGTCTTACCTTGTCTCATCATGTATTACTTCCTGTTATCCTGCTGTTAGCATTATATCCATTATTGGCTTAATAGTGGTCCTAATGGTTTTCCGCCAAGCAAATGCATATGAATATGGAAAACTTCTTGTCCACCATGTTTATTGCAGTTCATCACCAAGCGATAACCATCTTCAGCAATGCCTTCTTGTTGTGCAATTTTTGCAGCAACAACAAAAAGGTGTCCTAATACTTGCTCATCTTCCGCAGTAACATCATTTACAGTAGGAATAAGTTTATTAGGAATAATTAAAATATGAGTGGGTGCTTGAGGTGAGATATCACGAAATGCGGTCACTGTATCATCTTGAAAAACGATATTAGCTGGAATTTCACCACGAATAATTTTACTGAAAATTGTTTCTTCTGCCATTTCCATCACCTTATTATTTATTTTAATTCCTGATTAATTCTATTAAGCAGGTAAGTTTTGAATATGAAAGAGCTTAGCAAAGTTACGCGTTGTTTGTTGCGCTAACTCTTCAACACTCACCCCTTTTAAGACTGCCATATATTCTGCAACATCACGGACATAAGCCGGTTGATTTTCTTTTCCGCGATGAGGAACTGGCGCTAAATAAGGAGAGTCTGTTTCGACTAAAATTCTATCAAGAGGAACGATACGAGCTGCCTCTCTGATTTGTTCAGCATTTCTAAATGTCACAATGCCGGAAAAAGAGATATACATTCCAAGATCAAGTAATGCTGTTGCAGTCTCTTTATCTTCTGTAAAGCAATGCAGAACACCGCCACAATCTTGAACTTTTTCTTCTTTTAAAATAGATAATGTATCTTCGCGAGCACTGCGTGTATGCACAATAACGGGTTTATTAACTTGGCGTCCAATACGAATATGCTCACGGAAAATTTCACGTTGCAGTGCCGCATTTTCTTGTTGGTAATAGTAATCTAACCCGGTTTCGCCTAAAGCCACAACATCAGGTGCAGCAGCTAAACGTGCTAATTCCTCAACATCATGGCCTTCATCTAAATTTAAAGGATGTATCCCACAAGAAAAGGCAATATTGTCACGTTTGCCGATTAGCTCACGCATACTCTTAAAACCCGGTAATGTGGTTGCTACTGCTAACATATATTGAACATCACGCTGCTGTGCTTTTTCGACAACATCATCAATATTTTCATGTAATTTTTCATAATCTAAGCAGTCGAGATGGCAGTGTGAATCAACTAAAAACATAACTTACTCTCATTTATTTGGTACAACTTATAGGTGTTTTTTATTACAGCTAAATCATAATTAATATATAGCTAATTAATTTTTTGTGGCTAGCTGATTTTCCCAATCTAGCAGTTGTTCTACTAGTAATAATTCTCTATTTAATGCTGGAATGGTCATTAACTGATAACGACACTGTTTCCATCCATCAATAGTGGATAATAAAATATCCGAAGGCCATTGTGATAACGCCATAATCAATGCTTGCTGATCTTGGTTCACACAGTATGTCTGTGCATTAGTTTGGTATTTTAATGCATCAAGTAGCAGTGATAACAACCAATATAGGCGATGCTCGGCATTATCTTGATTTAATTGTGGCAGAAATGCATATAAATCACGTTGTTGTATGCTGGTGTATAACGCTTGGCAAAAAGTTTCTCTTTCTTTCCACTCATCTTTCAATAATGAAAGCGCTAAAATCGGAGCATTCTGCGATAAATTCAATGCTGTCACACTATTCGCATAAGGTACGTTTGGTACTTGTTGCTGTAACCAGTGCGTTGCATGTTGAAGATCCGGCGTTGCTAAATGGTAATAGAAACAACGGCTACGCAATGTCGCTAATAAAACCTCTGGTTGCTGACAGTTCAGTAAAAAATAGGTGTTTTTAGGTGGCTCTTCCAACGTTTTGAGTAATGCATTTGCAGCAGCTTCTGTTAACGCTTCAACGTCTTTTATCCAAACTACTCTAAAACCACTTTGCTGAGCATGATGCTCCAGCTTTTCCGTGACTTTTCTTACTGCTTCAATACCAATCGAGGTCTTACCCTTTTCACTCTGTAAAACATGCCAATCAGGGTGTGTTTCAGCAAGCATCAATCGACAGCTATGGCATTCATTACAACTTTTTAATCCCTGTTTATTCTGGCACATTAACCAACGACTTACCCCATAAGAGAGTGCTTCGCCTCCCATGCCTTCTATCGCATGTAAAAGCAAGGCATGATGACCACGCCCTTCTTGATACATGCTAATAAGTTGTCGATATGCCTGATTTAGCCAAGGATACCAATTCATAGTGATTTATTTTCCTGCTGAACTAGCCATGTTGTTAATGTTTGACGAATATCTGCTTGTACTTTTTCAATCGCTTGAGAGGCATCTATCGTAATAATGGAATCATCATCTTTAGCCAATGCTTGATAACGTTCGCGAGTACGATAAAAGAAATCCATTGATTCTTTTTCAATTCGGTCTAGCTCTCCTCGAGCACGCGCTCTGGCAAGACCAATAGCAGGATCTAAATCAAGATATAAGGTTAAATCAGGGCGAAAATCACCAAGGACAGTATTACGAAGTGACAACATAAGATCTTTATCTAAGCCACGTCCGCCGCCTTGATAAGCTTGTGAAGAGAGATCATGTCTATCACCAATAACCCATTTACCATCTGCAAGTGCAGGTTTTATCACGTTTTCTATAAGCTGAACACGTGCTGCGTATAGCATCAACAATTCTGCTTTATCCGTGACTTTTTCACCTTCAATACCTTGTTTGATAAGTTCACGTAATTTTTCGGCAAGCGGTGTTCCACCCGGTTCACGCGTAAAGGCTAGATTAGTGATACCTTTATCTTTTAGGGTATCAATAACCGTTTGGATCGCACTGGTTTTTCCAGCGCCTTCAAGTCCTTCAATTACAATAAATTTACTGTTGTTCATAATTATCTTTGTTGTAAGCGTCGATATTGTGCGACGGCTTTATTATGTTCATTGAGTGTGGTTGAAAATTTATGACCACCTGTTCCATCTGCAACAAAATAGAGATAACGAGTATCCGCTGGATGTGCAGCAGCTCTAATTGAAGCTACACCCGGCATTGCTATTGGTGTTGGTGGTAAGCCATCAATTTGATACGTGTTATAAGGTGTGTAACCATTTAAATCACTACGATAAATCGTGCCTCTATATTTATCACCTAAACCATAGATGACCGTTGGGTCAGTCTGTAATCGCATATTAGTTTTTAATCGATTAACAAAAACAGACGCGACTTTTGTTCTTTCAGCATCAATACCCGTCTCTTTTTCAATAATTGATGCCATGATAAGCATTTCATAAGCCGATTTATACGGTAAATCACTATCGCGTTTAATCCACTCTTCTTCTAATGTTTTTTCCATTTGCTGGTAGGCACGTTTTAAAATTGCGACATCTGTCGTACCCGCTGTGTAATGGTATGTATCTGGTGCAAACCAACCTTCTAGATTAGAAATCTCAGGTTTTATTCCTATTTCTTGACGTAACTTATCGCTATCCATTGTGTGTGCAACAGCAGCAAGCTGAGGCGCTTGCTCAAAAATAGCTTGCCAATCCTTTAAGCGACTTCCTTCAATAAAACGGATAGAGAATTGAGCTTCTTTACCACTTTTGATAAGTAGTAAAACATCCTGCAATGTCATCCCTTTTGTTAAACGATAAGTACCTGCTTTAAATTGGCTTAATTCTGGTTTAGCTTTTAATAAAACCTGAAAATAATCCCCTTCATTAAGCAAATTATTTTTTATTAAGAGTTGCTCCATGGCAATACGCCCTGTTCCTGCTGGCACAGTCAGTAGCATTTCATCTTGTTTTACAACAATATTTTCTTCTAGACCTCGAATATGTTGCATCATATACAATGCAACTGCACCAAGGCTAATCAGTAAGGCAAAAAAAACTATCCATACTATTTTTTTTATCTTCATTTATAACTCATTAAATTCTATTTAAGTGACAAACTGTGTTGTAAAACAACATGATAATAATCTCTACTAGGATATTGATAGCACTTATCATCTGAAAAAGTGATTTGTGAAACGGGGATCACTGGCATCAACGCATTTGTTAACCATATTTCATCAGCCTGATAAAGTGTTTCAGGCTTTTCTCTCACAATATCAATTTTCCAATGATTTTTTTGAGCTAATTGAACAATGGATTGACGCATAATGCCATTTACCCCTGAATTAGTCAGATTTGGCGTAAAAAACCTATTTCCTTTACGCCAAAAAAGATTCGCCGCATTAGCTTCAACTAAATATCCTTCATTATCACACACTAAAACATCATCAAATTCTGTTTTTTCTAAATGGTATTTGATAAGGACTTGTTCTAGACGATTAAGATGTTTGATGCCAGCCAACAAAGGGTTTTGTCCTAAGGTAACTGGACTGATACCAAGCGATACACCTTCGCTTTGCTGGTGAAGATAATGGGTAGGATAAGATGATAGTGACATTATTACCGTCGGCGTTAGAAATCCATTGGAGGAATATCCTCGTCCACCATAACCACGACTAATAATAATCTTAATAACACTTTTTATTTGAGCCAGAGAAGCGACATCAATGATCTGCTTTTTAAGTTCAGACCAATTAGGATGCGGTAAAAAAAGCGCGTTACAACCTTGTTTTAAGCGATTTATGTGTGCAGATAATAAAATGGGATCACCCTGATCAACAGCAAGTGTTGTGAAACAGCCATCCCCAAACTGTACTGCTCGATCACTGGCATCTACATTTTGTTGCTGTTGTCCATTTACCCAATACATCTAACACACCTTACATCTATGTTATTGATATCAATCTGCACATGATAAAACAACTAGCAGTAAAAGGACAAAATAAAAGACCCAGAATAATCCTGGGCCTTTAGGTATTTTTCAACTTTCTACAAAAAACGGCTTATACGCGTTTAAAGAGAATTGAACCATTAGTACCACCAAAGCCGAATGAGTTACACAGAGCATATTCCATGTTCTCAACTTTACGTGCTTTATGTGGAACAAAATCAAGATGACAATTTTCGTCTTGATTATCTAGGTTAATTGTTGGAGGTACGATTTGATCACGCAGTGAAAGGATAGTAAAGATAGACTCAATTGCACCCGCAGCACCTAATAAGTGACCTGTCATAGATTTTGTTGAGCTAACTAATACATCAGTGCCTTTACCAAATACGTTTTCTACCGCTTGTGCTTCAGCAACGTCGCCTGCATTTGTTGATGTGCCGTGTGCGTTGATATAACCCACAACTGATGAGGCAATACCTGCATCTTTTAGTGCGTTTGTCATCGCCAGCGCACCGCCTTCGCCATTTTCTGCTGGTGAAGTCATGTGGTAAGCATCACTGCTCATACCAAAACCAACCACTTCCGCATAAATTTTAGCGCCACGGTTTTTAGCGTGTTCGTATTCTTCAAGAACAAGAACACCTGCACCATCACCTAATACAAAACCATCACGCTCTTTATCCCATGGACGGCTAGCCGCTTGAGGATTATCGTTACGTGTTGATAATGCACGAACAGCACCAAAGCCACCCAAACCTAATGGTGTGGTTGCTTTTTCGGCACCGCCTGCCAGCATTGCATCTGCATCACCATAAGCGATAATACGTGCAGCATGTCCAATATTATGAACACCTGAAGTACACGCTGTTGCGATAGAGATTGTAGGGCCACGAAGACCATACATAATGCTTAAATGCCCTGCAACCATGTTAATGATGGTTGAAGGTACAAAGAATGGGCTAATTTTACGAGGGCCACCATTCATCATAGATGTATGGTTTTCTTCGATAAGGCCTAAGCCACCAATACCAGAACCAATAGCAGCTCCGATACGACTTGCATTGGCTTCTGTTACTTCAAGACCTGAATCCGCAATGGCCTGCACACCTGCTGCAATACCATATTGAATGAAAAGATCCATCTTACGCGCGTCTTTACGCGAAAGATTATAATCTTCGTGATTGAAATCTTTTACCAATCCAGCGAATTTAGTCGCATGATGACTGGTGTCAAAATCTTCGATAAGGCCGATACCACTCTGTCCGGCACACACCGCTTCCCAAGAAGCTTCTGCGTTATTACCGACAGGAGATAACATGCCTAGTCCGGTCACAACTACACGACGCTTAGACACGCTTATCCTCCAAGGAGGGAAAAAGTTTAGGATTAAAAATATAGGCGGTCGAGTGACCGCCTAGATTAGCAAGCTTATTTGCCTGCGTTTTCAACGTAATCAATAGCAGCTTGAACTGTAGTAATTTTTTCTGCTTCTTCGTCTGGGATTTCGATATCGAATTCTTCTTCCAGAGCCATTACCAGCTCAACTGTGTCAAGAGAATCAGCGCCTAAGTCATCAACAAATGAAGCTGAATTTACAACTTCTTCCTCTTTAACACCCAGTTGTTCAACAATGATTTTCTTAACGCGTTCGTCGATAGTGCTCATACTATTAAATTTCCTATCAAAACTCGCTTGCGCGATGATTTTCTTAGTTTATAAATACAGGAAAAGATCTAACCAATCCCGACTGTGTGGACTACTTTATTCGCTATATTTTGCATTATATTGTACGCAAAAAGCAAATATAAAGACGTCCCCATAATTAGATCATGTACATGCCACCATTGACATGCAATGTTTCACCCGTGATATAGCTTGCTTCATCAGAAGCTAAGAAAGCTACAGCACTGGCAATCTCTTTGGCATCACCTAAACGGTTAGCAGGAACTTGAGATAAAATACCTGCTCTTTGGTCATCTGTTAATGCTCTAGTCATATCAGTTTCGATAAAGCCAGGAGCAACAACATTCACCGTAATGCCACGGGAAGCAACTTCGCGTGCTAATGATTTACTAAAACCAATCACACCCGCTTTTGCCGCCGCGTAGTTTGCCTGTCCTGCGTTACCCATGGTTCCAACAACAGAACCAATGGTAATTATACGACCATGACGTTTTTTCATCATAGCACGCATAACTGCTTTAGACAGACGGAAGACTGATGAAAGATTAGTGTCAATGATATCTTGCCACTCATCATCTTTCATGCGCATCAACAGGTTATCACGAGTAATACCTGCATTATTGACCAAAATATCAATTTCGCCAAATTCAGCACGCACATCTGCTAAAAATTTTTCGATAGAGTCGTTTTCTGTGACGTTTAACACAAAACCCTTACCCTTACCGTCTAAATATTCGCTGATAGCTTGCGCACCGTTTTCACTCGTTGCTGTACCAATTACTGTCGCACCGCGTGCAACTAAATCTTCTGCAATCGCACGGCCAATACCACGGCTTGCACCAGTAACTAGCGCTATTTTTCCGTCAAATCCCATGAGATCCCTCAGTCATTTCCTAATGCAACATCTAATGACGCAATATCATTAACTGCTGCAGCGTTCATTTCTTTAGAAATACGTTTTGTTAAGCCAGTTAATACTTTTCCTGGCCCGATTTCTAATAGTTGTGTGATGCCTTTTTCAGCAATAAGTTCAACCGTTTCAGTCCAGCGAACTGGATTATAAAGCTGGCGAACTAACGCATCACGGATTGCATTTGCATCAGTTTGCGCTATCACATCAACATTATTAACGACCTGAATTTCAGGTTGTTTAAATTCAATTTCTTGTAATGCAACCGCAAGCTTATCAGCAGCTGGTTTCATTAAAGCACAGTGAGAAGGCACACTTACCGCTAATGGTAAAGCACGTTTAGCACCTGCTTCTTTACATAACACACCAGCACGTTCTACGGCTTCTTTGTTACCCGCAATAACAACTTGGCCTGGTGAGTTAAAGTTCACAGGCGAGACAACTTGTCCTTGTGCTGCTTCTTCACAGGCTTTTGCAATAGCGTCATTATCTAAACCAATAATCGCATACATTGCACCAGTACCCGCAGGTACGGCTTCTTGCATCAGTTTGCCGCGTAATTCTACTAGTTTAATTGCAGCAGCGAAATCAATAACACCTGCACACACTAAAGCAGAATACTCGCCAAGACTGTGACCTGCCATCATTTGTGGCATTTTGCCTTGTTTTTCTTGCCATACACGCCAGATAGCAACAGAAGCTGCTAATAATGCTGGCTGTGTTTTCCAGGTTTTGTTTAGCTCTTCTTCTGGGCCATTTTGAACTAAGTCCCAAAGAGAATAACCCAATACATCAGATGCTTGAGCAAATGTTTCAGTCACAATTGGATATTGCTCTGCAAGTTCTGCAAGCATTCCAACAGTTTGTGATCCCTGTCCGGGAAAAACCATTGCAAAATCAGTCATGTTTATTTTCCTGATAATATTAAAAACGGATAAGTGCAGAACCCCAAGTAAAACCGCCACCAAACGCTTCGAGTAAGATTAACTGACCACGTTGAATGCGATTATCTCTTACAGCCTCATCTAATGCTGTTGGGACTGATGCTGCTGACGTATTGCCATGGCGATCTAATGTCACCACTACTTTATCCATTGTCATATCCAGCTTTTTCGCTGTCGCTGAAATAATTCTTAAATTTGCCTGATGAGGCACAAGCCAGTCCAGTTCAGATTTATCAATTTTGTTAGCTTCAAGTGTCTCATCCACAATGTGGGCAAGTTCACGAACTGCGACTTTAAATACTTCATTTCCTGCCATAGTAACGTAAGCAGGTAAATCGTCATTTTCTCTACTCTGATAAGGTAATGCTAATAGATCACCAAAACGTCCATCAGAATGTAAATGGGTAGAGATAATGCCTTCTTCTTCTGATGCACCAACAACCACAGCACCTGCTGCATCACCAAATAGAATAATCGTGCCACGATCTTCAGGATCTAAAGCGTGAGATAATCTGTCAGCACCAATAACCAGTGCTTTTTTAACAGAACCTGCTTTAATAAATTGATCCGCAATACTTAATGCATAAACAAAACCTGAACATGCAGCCGCAACATCAAAAGCAATACAATCATTAATACCTAGTGCATTTTGAATTTGGCAAGCCGCGCTTGGAAATGCGTGTGAGCCAGATGTAGTTGCAACAATAATCAATCCAATGTCTTGCTTATCAATACCTGACATCTCTAATGCTTTTTCGCCAGCACCCGCACCCATCACGGCAACAGTTTCTTCTTCTGCTGCAATTCGACGTTCATGAATACCCGTTCTGGTAACAATCCACTCGTCAGATGTTTCAACCATTTTTTCTAAATCGGCATTAGTTCGCACTTGTACAGGCAAGTAACTACCAGTACCTAAGATTTTTGTATACATTCTATCAATCGCTCTTGGGTAATACTGTTGTCAGTCGTGAAGCAATTCGCTCTGGAATTTTTCGCTCAACGGCATGAACAGCCTGTTCTATTGCTGCTGTAAACGCGCTTTCATTTGCGCCACCATGGCTTTTAATGACGATACCGCGTAATCCTAACAGAGAAGCACCGTTATACTGGTCGGGGTTCATATGTCCAAAACGCTTAATTAGCCGTTTTTGTAACCACTTCTTCAATATTTTCATCCACCACGACGTTTTTTTGTTTTCGGTAGTAGAAGATTTAATCAATGAAAGGAAAACTCTGATAACTCCTTCCATCGTTTTAAGGGAGACATTACCTGCGAAGCCGTCACACACCAAAACATCAGTTTTGCCTGTCAGTAATTCATTACCTTCAACATAACCAATATAATTAATATTCGGTGTCGATTTTAATACCGTAGCAGCTTCGCGGATATTATCTAATCCTTTACTCTCTTCTTCACCAATATTTAAAAGCGCCACTTTCGGTGAATCAATCTCTGCTATCTCTTCGGCCATAACTGCGCCCATTACCGCAAACTGTACCAGCATTTGGCTATCACAATTAACGTTAGCGCCTAAATCCAGAACAACCGTCTTACCTTTTTTCTGATTAGGTAATACTGAAACCAGTGCAGGACGTTCAATTCCATCAATAGCATTAAGTCGAAGTTTTGCTAATCCCATCAATACGCCAGTATTCCCTGCACTTACACAAGCCTGTGCTTCCCCTGTTTTCACGAGATCAAGTGCCACTCGCATTGATGTGCCTTTACTTGCTCTAATAGCTTGTGAAGGTTTGGCATCATTGGCGACAATATGTTCTGCGGGTATAACTTGTAAACGGGAGATTAGCTCAGCATTTTGATTTGCAAGCAGAGGAGAGATAGAGTCTGGTTGACCTACCAGCAATATTTTTAAATGAGGATTAGATGCCAGCGCCCGCAAACAAGCAGGCACTGTGATGCGAGGACCGAAGTCCCCGCCCATCGCATCTAACGCTATGGTTAGATTTGTCAAGGTATCAACGAGCTATAAAGCTAATTACTTGTTGATAACCTTGCGGCCACGGTAGTAACCGTCAGCAGTTACATGGTGACGCAGGTGAGTTTCACCAGAAGTTTTGTCAACAGAAACTTGTGTTACTGTCAGTGCGTCATGAGAGCGACGCATACCGCGTTTAGAACGAGTTGGTTTGTTTTGTTGTACGGCCATTGACCTTACTCCTTAGTACTTTTCTTTAAACTGGCTAATACGGCAAATGGGTTTGGTTTCTCTGATAATTCTTCAGGGAGTTCACCAAACACCATATCCGCGTCGGACACTTCACAGTGTTCAAAATCATGTACCGGAACTACCGGCAAGTTGAGGATTATTTCATCTTCAATCATCGCCAGCAAATCTATTTCACCAAATTCGTTTACATCGACTGGTTCATATTCTTCCGGTAATGCCTCGGCCCGTTCATCACTGACAACAGGGCTAAAACAATATGTTGCGTGAACATGATACGGAAAATGGCCACCACAACGCTGACATTCTAAAGTCACATCCACATCGGAATGTCCTTTAATCACGGCAAGACGTTGATGGTCAATATCAAATGATAATGCCACATCAATATTACTGTCCACACTGACCACCGATTCAGCTAAGCGGCTTACTTGCTCTGGAGAATAATGACCGTCATAGTCTAAATTCTTTTGAGCTGCTCGCAGCGCATCAATGGTCAGGGGTAATTTTACCTTTTGCATAAGGCGCGCATATTATCTTTGTAATGGAATATAGTCAAAGAAAAAGGCGGGTTATCTACACCTTTCCACCAAAATTCGCTTTATCAGCGGCGCATAGTTTAGAATGTCAGGCATCATTTTGCTACGGATTTTAAAAAAAATATGTTGCCACTCGTTCTTGCGTCTACTTCACCCTTTCGAGCTCAGTTGCTGAAAAAGCTTGGAATGCCTTTTATACAGGCATCTCCAGAGATTGACGAAACCCCGATGCCCACAGAGTGTGCTCAAGATCTTGTCAGTCGCTTATCCTATGAAAAAGCCAGCGCTTTACAAGTAAAATTTCCACATCATCTTATAATTGGTTCTGATCAAGTTTGTGTGCTTAATAAAAAGATCACAGGGAAACCCCATAATTTTGATAATGCCTTCGCACAATTAAAACAAGCTTCAGGGCAATGTATCTCGTTCTACACCGGATTAACTGTATATAATAGCTTAACTTTAGAACATCAAACGCATTGTGAATTATTTCAAGTTTACTTTCGTCATTTAACTGATGAAGAAATTATCAGTTATTTAAATAAAGAAATGCCTTTCAATTGCGCCGGAAGTTTTAAATCTGAGGGACTAGGTATTACTCTATTTGATAAACTTGTTGGCGATGATCCAAATTCTTTAATTGGTTTACCACTTATCCGATTGAATAAAATGTTACTCTCGCAAAGAATAAACCCATTATTTTTCTCTGATGATCAAAAATAAATCTGATCATCTTATTTTTTAATCTTATGTAGCGATAAAGCGTATTATGAATAAATTAGCATCAGTCTTAACAGCTTTAGTGGTGGCAACAGCATTAGTGGGTTGTTCTGATGAAAAAGATACTGAAATTTCAACAACGAAAACAACTACTACTGCAAATACTATCCAAGACAGTGTGATTTCAGACAAAAAAGAGGACAACACATCCTTATTTAAAAAGAACTTTGTCAGTAGTTGCATATTAGGTTCTGGTATTACTGATGATGCGCTAATTCCTCAAATTGCCGAAGTGTGTGAATGCACTTACGACAATATTATTAAAAATTACGGAATAACAGAATTTATCCGTGTAGATATGGAAATGCGCAAAAACGGTTCAAAATCACTGCCTAAAGAGTGGGATATTGATAAAATTGTTGAGCAATGCATGACAAAAGTGGAAGGTTAATCCTATTTTCTATTCACTTTCTTTGTGATTTAAGAAAAACAATACGCCCAGCTAACTGGGCGCATTGGATATTCGGATTTTCTGTTGAAATGAAAATTTCAGACTTAAGATTTTTGACTACGTAATACTTGTAAGCAATGGCGTAACTGATTATCCATTGGTGCTTCAATTCGCATTTGTTCACCCGTTGAAGGATGAGTAAATGTCAAAGAACTTGCATGTAAAAATAGGCGCTTAAGTTTTGTTCCTACCAATTGTGCATCAAAGTCACGATCACCATAGCGATCATCAAATGCAATAGGATGACCTGCATGTAATGTATGCACACGAATTTGGTGTGTTCTTCCTGTCACAGGGCTTGCTTTCACAAGTGTGGCAAATTCAAAACGCTCTTCAACCTTAAAACGAGTCTCTGAAGGTTTTCCCTCATTACTCACTTTAACCACACGTTCACCACTTTGAAGAATATTTTTCAATAACGGAGCCTGAACAACTTTAGTATGAGATTGCCACTGACCACGAACTAAGGCTAAATAATCTTTTTGCATCTGTTTTAAGCGCAATTGCTCATGCAACGCACGCAACGCTGAACGTTTCTTTGCAATTAATAAAACACCCGATGTATCTCTATCAAGACGATGTACAAGCTCTAAAAAACGTGCTTCTGGACGCAAGGCGCGTAAACCTTCAATCACACCAAAGCTTAATCCACTTCCCCCATGCACTGCGGTTCCTGAGGGTTTATTGATGAGCATTAAGTGGTCATCTTCATATAAAATACAATCTGCCAATGCCGAGACTTTATCAAGTTTTGGTGATACAGCGATCTCTTCTTTTTCCGATACTCGCACAGGAGGAATACGAATGCTGTCGCCCGCATTGATTTTGTATTCAGGTTTAATTCGCCCTTTGTTAACTCGAACTTCTCCTTTTCGGATAATTCGGTAAATCATACTTTTTGGTACACCTTTCAAGCGTGCCAGTAAAAAATTATCGATACGCTGGCCTGCTTCATCGCCATCAATGGTGACGAACTGAACTTGATTAAATGATTTCATAGTGGCGATTCTTTGGCTCTCTTAAAATAAAAATTACAAACAACTTTATGGTGCACAAAATAACATCAATTCTGTCGTCTATTTTAACCTGAATAATGGGAAAAAGACGAAACATTAGCTAATCTCTCATATTTATACAGAAAAAGTCACCAAAGCAGAAAAGTCATCTTGCTATAACCCTAACACCAATGGAATAATGCAGACTCTCCTGATTATGTTTATCAGGTATATTTATGAAAATTTTGTTTGTTTGATTTTCAAAATGCAGCAATGGCGTAAGACATAGTCGAAAATCAAACAATTTAGTATGCCACAAATACATCGCTTATTGAGTTGAAACATTGTGTTCAATTAAAGAGTGCTGAATTTTTGAACTAAAAATCAGACTCACCGACATATTGCACCTCTATACAATCGACAACCGTGAGGTTGACGCATTTGTAAAAGACACGAGGTCATCGGTTATCAATAGTGTAATTACGTATGTTAGTGGCACATTATAAAACGTGAAAATAACGAGTAAGTCACAATATGAAAAGAATGTTAATTAACGCAACTCAGCAGGAAGAGTTGCGTGTTGCCCTTGTCGATGGGCAACGTTTGTACGATCTGGATATCGAAAGCCCCGGTCATGAACAGAAAAAAGCGAATATCTATAAAGGTAAAATCACTCGAATTGAACCCAGCTTAGAAGCCGCTTTTGTTGATTATGGTGCGGAACGCCACGGTTTCCTTCCTATCAAAGAAATAGCCCGCGAATACTTTCCTAGTAATTATCACTCCCATGGTCGTCCTAACATCAAAGATGTCTTAAAAGAAGGCCAGGAAGTTATTGTTCAAGTTGATAAAGAAGAGCGTGGTAATAAAGGTGCAGCGTTAACCACTTTTATCAGCCTTGCAGGAAGTTATTTGGTATTAATGCCAAATAATCCTCGTGCAGGTGGTATTTCTCGCCGTATTGAAGGTGAAGATCGTACTGAACTTAAAGAAGCTTTATCAAGCCTAGAAATCCCAGATGGTATGGGTCTGATTGTACGTACAGCCGGTGTTGGTAAATCAGCTGAAGCACTGCAACAAGACTTAAGTTATCGTCTAAGACACTGGGATGCTATTAAGAAAGCGGCAGAGAATCGCCCTGCACCCTTCTTAATCCATCAGGAAAGTAACGTAATTGTTCGCGCATTCCGCGACTACTTACGTCCTGATATTGGTGAAATCTTAATTGATAATGCAAAAGTCGTTGAAATGGCGCGTAGCCATATTGAAGCGATTGGCCGTGGTGATTTTGCTAGCAAAATTCGCCATTACACTGGTGCCGTTCCTCTATTTAGCCATTACCAGATTGAATCACAGATTGAATCTGCGTTTCAGCGTGAAGTTCGTCTTCCTTCTGGTGGCGCTTTAGTTATTGATACAACTGAAGCATTAACAGCGATTGATATCAACTCCTCACGCTCAACCCGTGGTGGTGATATCGAAGAAACTGCATTTAATACTAACTTAGAAGCGGCAGACGAAATTGCACGCCAATTACGTTTACGCGACTTAGGTGGTTTAATTGTTATCGACTTTATCGACATGACGCCTGTGCGCCATCAACGTGAAGTTGAAAACAGAATGCGTGAAGCTGTTCGCCAAGATCGTGCTCGCATTCAAATTGGACGCATCTCTCGCTTTGGTTTATTAGAGATGTCTCGCCAACGTTTAAGCCCTTCATTAGGTGAATCTAGCCATCACGTTTGCCCGCGTTGCTTAGGCACTGGTACTATTCGTGACAATGAATCACTGTCACTTTCTGTGTTACGTCTTATCGAAGAAGAAGCACTTAAAGAAAATACCCATGAAGTGCATGCGATTGTCCCTGTTCAAATCGCCTCTTATTTGCTTAACGAAAAACGTAAAGCGGTTACTGACATCGAGTTACGTCAATCTAATGTCAAAGTGGTTATTGTTCCTAATGACCAAATGCAAACCCCTCATTTCTCTGTTATTCGTGTACGTAAAGGCGAAGAGATCACCTCTCTGAGCTACAACTTAGCGCAATTCCATGAAAGCCAGTTAAATGAAGCTGAAGACGATGTTGTTACAGAGCGTAAAGCGCCTGAACAACCTGCTATTTCAGCCTTTGGGTTACAAGAAGAACCTGTTGCTGAAACAGTAAAAAACAAAAAGGCACCTCAACCTCAAGCTAAACCTGCTACAGCAGAAGAAGCTCAAGGTACCGGTTTCTTTGCTTCTATTGCAAAATTCTTCTCTAACTTATTTGGTAGTGAACCAGAGCCTGCGGTAGCACAAGAAAAACCACAGGAAAACAAGAAAGAGAATAACGACAACCGTCGTGATCGTCGCAATAACAATAATCGACGTAACAATAATAATCGTCGTGACCGCGATAATGATCGTAATCGTGATAACGCGAATAACGAAGACAATCGCAAGAATCGCAATCAAAAACCACAAACGACTCCAACAAGTGAAGTTAGTAGTGAACAAGAGATTGCAGAACGCGAAGCTCGTCGCCAACAGCGTCGTGAACAACGTGCTGAACAACGTCGTCGTCAAGAAGAAAAACGCCAACAGCAACAAGAAGCGGCTAAAGCTCAAGCAGCTCTTTCTGAAAATGATGCTGTTGCAAAAGATAGTGCTGATGAGAAGAAAGAAGAACCTCGTCGCCCTGCGATGCAACGCCGTAATCGTCGTCAATTAACACAATCTGTACGTGTGACAGACAATGATAATGCATTAGCCGTTGTACCTGTTGCAGCCGAAAAAGCGGTTTCTGAACCACCTGTTGCAACTACACAAACTAAAGTTGCGCCAACTGAAAAACCAGCACCTAAAGCAGTTGCTGTTGCGAAAGTTGAAGCAAATGAAGCACAAGTTGTAAAAGCATTACCTGATGCAACTAAATCACAAGATGACAATAAAAACGAAGATAATAACGGGCAAGATAATGTTATGCCTCGTCGTTCTCGTCGTTCACCTCGTCATTTACGTGTAAGTGGTCAACGTCGCCGTCGTTATCGTGATGAGCGCACATTAACAGTATCACCAATGCCTCTGGCAATGGCGGTTGCTTCTCCTGAGCTGGCTTCAGGTAAAGTCTTCATTCGCTACCCAATCACACCGGTAAGTGATGCACCATTTATTGAGAATAATGATGAAAACAGCAATGATGTTTCTGTTGGAAACCACATTATTACTCATAAAGATCCGCAAATGGTAGCTATTGCACCGGCGGTTTCAGAAGCTATTGTTGCTGATATTGCACAGACAGAAACCACTGAATCAACTTATTCTGTCACAGTCAGTACTGAATCAACCACAGAAGCTGTCGCTGAAATTGTTGCAGTAGTAGAGCCACAAACTGTGCCTGTTGAAACTAACGTTATCAGTGATGTAATCAATGAAGTGAATACAGAAGAGCATGTTACTCGTAAAGAGAATATTTCAGCGGTATTGAATACCACTGAAGCTTACATGCATGAAACTTCACAACAAACTGAAACAAATATCGCGCTAGAAGAAATTGCACAAGATACGGTTGTAGCAGTAGAAAGTGAAACATCAACGCCTGAACCTCAACCTGTTGAAGCAGTAGTTGCAACTGAAGAAACTGTTGAACAACACAAAGAAGTTGTTGTTGAAACTGTTGCAGCCCCTGTCGTTGAAGCTATCGTTGAAGCTGCCGTTGAAAGTCAGCCAGAAGAAAGCGCAGCCCCTGTTGTGGAAGTTGAAGCAGTAACAGAGAGCAAACCAACTGAAGTCGTTATTCGTCAAGAGCCTGTTGTAGTTGCACGCCAACTACATGCAAGTTCACCAATGACAAAAGCGCCAGCCGCTGATGAAACGCCTGTGGCAATTGAAATCAAAGCATGGGAAGCACGCCCTGCTTTTGATAAGAAAGGCCGCTCAGGTGCCGGTGGACATTGTTCTACTAACCACGCTTCTTCAGAAATGACGAAAGCTGAAAGCCAAAATTGATAATAAGGTGTTATTAAGAATATCTTGATAATACTTCTAAATTGAGAACCCACTTTTTAGTGGGTTCTTTTTTTGGTAACTGCTAACCAATTAACTGCGTATTTATAAAGCCAAAAATAAGATAAAAAAAAGCCCCTGAATATTCAATTCAGAGGCATTTAATTTCTTAGCGAAACAATCAGTCTTTTAGATCAGGCAGGTTTTTAATTTCACCCATCGCTTTTAACTGCTTAGATAATTCACGGCGCTCTTTAGACAGATCGGCATTTTTAATAATGTAATCGTCAACACGATCGTCATAGTCACTGCGCATATTAGCAATAATGCCCAGTACATCTTCAATCGACATACCTGGTTTAATATATTCACTTAAGTTGTCTAACAAAAGAACACGTTTTTGGTTATCACGGATCTTTTTCTCATTGTCAGTGATCTCACGACGGATTTTGTTCTTACGACGATACATACGCACAAACTCCAGTACGTTTTGGAAAGACGGCTTGTTTGCGTTATCCATTTCCTACACCTTTACAATTGATATTTAAGATAAATAGTTCTGTTTAAGATTATCGCTTAATCGTGTCAATAAACAAGCAAAGTTTACAAATTTAATTGATTTTGCTTAATTAACAATTGATTAGGATGATATGCATTAATAAATATAGTCAACATTCTTTAACCCGTAAATGTTCACTTAATTAATGATAAAAAAATGGCTACACATTTTCACTGGTAGCCAAAATCGACACTACAAAAGATAAATTAATGAGCGATTAAATAGGTTGTGCTTTGTTTTGATCTTCATGTTGTAGACCATCAAGTGGTAATAATGCTTTCGCATCTGAACGTAAAAACATAGCAGAAAGAAGTGTTGTTCCTATCACCATACATCCCATCACCATATAGGTTGGTGCAAAACCATAATGATCATAACCATAACCAGCTAATGGAGATAATAATGTTGCAACAATAGAACTCACACATTGGAAACCGACTAAATAAAGTGTTGAAGATAAACGTTTATCAAAGTGTTGACTGTTATATTTAAAAATTGAAATCAATAAAATCGGTAACTCAACGGCATGTAATAACTTCATACAAGAGATCAAAACAGGTCCTTCAACTAATCCTGAGCCAATAATACGTGCAGCCATAACACTGCTTGCTAGTAATAAACCATTTTTAGCACCTATTCTATTTACAAGGAAAGGTGCGATAAACATACCACCAGCTTCTAAGAATACCTGCAATGAATTCAGATATCCGTACATCTCATTCCCCTGCTGTAAGGTCGCAAATTGTGATGAGAAAAAGACTGGAAACTGTTGGTCATAAACGCCATAAACACAGGTACCAATAACAAATAGAATAAGTGCCCAAAAACGAGGTAATGAAAGTAAATTCAGTGCGTCTTTGAGGGTAATCGCTGATGTTTTTCCATGCTCTAATTGATTAAATGCATCTGATTTATCGGTTTTTAATAGTGCTAAAAGAATTAAGAACACAACACCAGAAATAGAAGCCATCACAAAATTGTAATTAGGATCGATATTTATATTGTGTCCAGCAATAAATGTTGCTGATGCCCAACCTAACGATCCCCACATTCTCGCCCTACCGTATTCAAAGCCACGAATACGACTAACACGCTCTGTATATGACTCTAATACGCCAATACCCGCATTAAATGTCATACCAACATATAAGCCCCCTAAAATGGAGCCAACAAAAATATTCCAACGTAGTATTGATGCGAAACCTAGAAAAAATGGCCCAGAAAGAATAAGTAATACTGCGATCACTAATAACAAATTCTTTCTTAATCCTAATTTATCTTGAATAAAGCCATATAAAGGTTGAGCACATAACGCAATCAGAGAAATTGCAGAGAATATTAATCCAGTATCAGTCGCTTTTAATCCTACATACTGATTTAACCAAATAGAAACTAATGAAAATGATGAAGACCAGGTAAAAAAGAAGAAAAATAACAGCGCACTTAAGATCGCATAGTATTTTTTTGAGTCTTTATTCATTGGTTAAGCGCCTTATTAAAGTCATTCCACCCTTAAATGTTAACGTTAACTTTTAAGTTAACAAACAATTTTATCGCTTTAATGTGACATAAAGCACATAAGTTAACGTTAACAATTTGAGTTATGTGTTCTAGATCTACTTTTATCTTTTATTATCATTATTCATAGTAAAAAGCACAAATAGGTATCATATAATCCATTTCATTTAATTTCCTTTGCTAAAATAGCTGTATCTTTCATCATTCACTTAAAGCCATGCTAACTGATTTAAACCACCTAACACTCGCAGTCAATAATGTGAATAAAAGCTTTGCCTTTTATACTGAGATATTAGGTTTTAAGCCTTTTGCTTTATGGGATAATGGCGCTTACCTACAACTGGGCGGATTATGGTTATGTTTATCTCACGATAAACGCCACATTACTGAAGACAGTGATTACACCCATTATGCTTTCAGTTTATCTGCAAATAATTTTGAAACCTTTAAACAACATCTTCTGTCTTATGGCATTACTGCATGGAAAGAAAATAAAAGTGAAGGTGATTCATTCTATTTTTACGATCCTGACCATCATAAGCTTGAAGTCCATGTGGGTGATTTAAAAAGTCGCTTAAAAGCTTGTCGTCAACATCCCTACTCTGGTATGCAATTTTTCGACGAAGATTAAAAAAGTATAAGGACTAATAGCTAAGATAATACTATGGATATATTGGGTTTTATTATTACCTTACTGCCTATCATTATCTCGCCGGGAGCAAGCTTTACAATTGCTTTAGATAACACCCTGACCTATGGTGTAAAAGGGTTATTAATCACGATTGTAGGCACCGCATTAGGCATTATTACTCACGGGCTTTTGGTTGGATTGGGAATAACCAAGCTCTTAGTTTCGTCCCCTTCTGCTTTTATGGTGTTAACCATCCTTGGTAACTTGTATCTAATTTATCTTGGAATTTCACTGATATACTCAGGATTAAAAGCGGCTAAAAACACCACTATTATTCATCAAAAAGCCTCTATTAAAACCGCTTATATTGCTAATGTGCTTAACCCTAAAGCAATTATGTTATATCTCGTGGTTGTTTCCAGCTATGCAGGAGCAACACCAACATTAGCTAATTATCTAGCCTTATCTTCTATCCATATTTTAATGATGAGCATCTGGTTGATTGCTTGCTGTGGTTTTATTTTATTGTCATCACAAAAAATCAATATTGTTACCATGAAAAAAGTAATCAATATTAGTGGTGGTACACTCTTACTCGTCCTTACTGCAACACCCTATATTTAAACACTACATAAGTGCACTTTGATCTGACATTTCACGTTTACCACGTTATGGTTTACCATAGTCTTAATTAAACCCAATACAACCCATTGAGTAATGATTTAAAAAATCATCAATAAATTTACGGTAGGAAACCTTGTCTAATTCAGCGAAAACGCCCACATTTTACATCCATGACTACGAAACCTTTGGCACTAACCCAGCCTTAGATCGCCCAGCTCAATTTGCAGGTATAAGAACCGACATGGATTTCAATATTATTGAAGATCCTCTCGTTATTTATTGCAAACCTAATGATGATTATCTACCTCATCCAGAAGCCGTGATGATCACCGGAATAACACCACAAATTGCGGCAAAAAATGGGGTAATTGAAGCTGAATTTACTCGTCAAATTCATCAAGCTTTTAGCCAGCCTAATAGCTGTATTATGGGTTATAACAACCTTCGTTTTGATGATGAAGTCACTCGCAATATCCTTTATCGTAATTTTTATGATCCTTATGCTTATAGCTGGCAAAAAGGAAATTCGCGTTGGGATTTACTTGATGTTTTACGTGCCTGTTATGCACTGCGTCCTGAAGGTATTGTTTGGCCTGAAAATGAAGACGGTTTTCCAAGTTTCCGTTTAGAGCTATTAACCAAAGCCAACGGCATTTCTCATGAAAATGCCCATGATGCAATGTCTGATGTTTATGCCACCATTGCGATGGCAAAAAAATTAAAACAAGCTCAACCACGTATGTTTGATTATTTCTTTAATTTACGTGATAAACGCAAAGTGCAGGCGCTAATTGATATTCCCTCAATGACACCGATTGTGCATGTTTCAGGTATGTTTGGTGCCTCGCGTTCTAATTTAAGCCTTGTTGCCCCATTAGCGTGGCATCCTGATAATCGTAATGCGGTTATTGTTTGTGACTTAGCCGCAGATATATCTCCTTTATTAACCCTTGACTCAGACCAATTACGTGAGCGTTTATATACACCACGTAGTGAATTGTCAGTTGATGAGCCACCAGTTCCAATTAAATTACTGCATATTAATAAATGCCCAATTGTGGCACCGCAAAATACATTAAGACAGCAAGATGCAGATAGAATTGGTTTAGATGTTGATATTTGTTTAAAAAATCAAGCGATCTTATTTTCTCATCCTGAAATACGTAATAAAGTTGTGGAAATATTTGTTCAGCAAACACCTTTTGCTGTATCCGATAATGTTGATTCACAAATTTATAATGGTTTCTTCAGTGAAAATGATCGTAGTGCGATGGAGATCATTCGCTCAACACAACCACAGAATTTACCCGCTTTAGATTTAACGTTTGAAGATGCGAGAATGGAACCTCTGTTTTTCCGTTATCGTGCAAGAAATTACCCTTCAACGCTTAATTATGATGAACAACAACGTTGGTTGGCGCATAGAAAAGAGATGTTAACGCCAGAAAAACTAACCGAGTATATTAATACCATCCAGTTATTAGCTGAAGAACATGCTGATAACGAGGAAAAATTAAAACAGCTACAAGAGCTTTATTTATATGCTCAAGAGATTGCGAGTTAATTAATAAGATAAAAGGCAGGTTTCATCCTGCCTTTCTTTTTAATTTAATAAGCGCGATATAAAACTATTATTCTTTATTCTCTGCATTCGCATCATTATGAGTACGTCCACAACCACACTCTTCACCCCAATATTTTAATTTTGAGGTTTTACCAATACCTGGGTTCATACTATTGGTTGGATCGTTATGTTTATAGAATGCTTTTAACTGAGGCTTAGCATAATACATATGACCCACGTTATGCTCTGCGGGATATTCTGCTCCACGTTGATCTAATAACGCCAGCATTTCTGCTTTTAGTGCCTTAGCATCAACACCTTTTTTAATAATGTAATCTTGATGCATAACGTGACACATAAAATGCCCACAATAGAGTTTATAAAGTAATTTACTCTCTATTTCAGGTGGTAATTTTTCAAACCAATCTTTGTCATTACGACGCAATGCAATATCTAATGGCAACACATCTTCTACGTCATTAATATGAACGGCATGATAACGGACAGCAGCACCTGCGGCGGCAAAACGATGCAAGAAGGCTTTATTTCCTTCTTCTTCAGTACATTCAAAATAATCGCCTGATGCTGTTTTAAAGTATTCTTTTAAATAAGTGGCAGCTTCTTCAATGCCACCATCTGCCATTCTTAGCATAAGATGATGTTCATATTTATCACGAAAATCTGTCATACGCTCTGGTAAATGAGCAGGCCATAATTTGCTCATAAATTGCATGGTTCTATCTACCATGTTTTTAGGTAAAAAAGGCACTTTATTTAATACCGCATCTACTCGCCCTTTTACGGCAAATAATATTGGCATTTTATCTGTGCCTAATTTATCAATCACCAAAAACGTATCTTTTCCATACACTTCAGCCATTTTATAATAGCTTCTATGCATATATTCCCCAGCAACAGGTAGCTTTTTAAAATGGCTTAAAATATGACGACGAATATCTTCGAGTTCGTCCGGATTATTAGTACCAATATAAAAAACCTGAGTGCGATGATCTGCTGGAAAAGTATCTAATCTCACAGCAAATACAGATAATTTTCCTGCGCTTCCAGCAGCTTCATATAAACGGCGTTCGTCATTATTAAAACGAGATGGTGTATTAGCATCAACATCACGTATACGCTCATGATATTCATGGTCAGAAGCTAATTTTTCTGTCGTTTGTATCTGTTTTTCATGATAATGACGATTATCTAAATTAGTTAATATTTCTTCTGGCGTTTCGCCTAAATCAATACCTAAATGGTTAACTAATTCAGCTTCACCTTTTTCATTAACACGAGCATAAAGTGATAATTCGGTATAAGCAGGTCCACGACGAACTAAAGCACCACCTGAGTTATTACAAATTCCGCCTATTACCGATGCACCAATACAAGATGATCCAATAACAGAATGAGGCTCACGACCTAATGGCTTTAATACTTTTTCTAAATGCCATAACGTACTGCCAGGAAAAGCGATAACTTGATTATGCTCTGAGAGAACCTGTATTTTATCTTGACGTAATGTACTAATAATCACGATATCTCTATCATAATCATCACCATTAGGTGTCGAGCCTTCTGTTAATCCAGTATTCGCCGCTTGCATAATAATAATTTTATCGGCTTCAACACAGGTTTTAAAAACTCGCCATTGTTCTAATAAATTAGCGGGAAAGACAACGGCTAATGCCTTACCTTGTCCTGAACGAAAACCTTTACGATAACGTTCTGTTTTATGTGCTTGTGTTAGTACCTGCTTTTTACCAACAATACCTTCAAGTTTACGAATAAAATGTTGATTTACAGAACTATTACTCTCATTCATTTTCCCTATCCTATTCCTGTCATGTCTGATTAATCTTTTATTTGCCCATTTTTATTATTACTCATAAGACTATGTGCAAAATATAAACTTATCATTTATGTAACTACTTTTATACAGCTATCCGCATTTCTTAAAAAATAACATTTATTTATTTTTAATCATTTTATTATTTAAAGATAATTTCGATATTTATTTCTTAAATAGAATATAAATAAGCCTCATTTTAATATTTTATTCTATTATTAGCTTTTCTCTTGCTAGTTGTTCCCACGCTTGGCAACTGCGACTTTTATAGCTATTTTTATTATTTGCTAGTGCTATTTGATATGACAACGTAGGCTCTACCACAGGAACAACAACTAAATCATCAATGGGATTTTTATTGCACATGCTATTAGGTAGAAGCGTTACTCCTACACCTGCTTTTACCATTGCAATAATTAAATCTAAATGGTTACTACGCCCCGCAATAATAGGTGTTGTATTGTAAATACCACAAGCACTATAAATTAAATCATTGATACGAAAATCTTCAGAAAAGAAAATAAAAGGCTCATTAATCAACTCGTTAAAATGAACTTCTTTTTTTATAGCCAAAGGATGGGATGGCGACATTAATAGCATTAAACTTTCTTCTGAAAAAGGTGTTAATTCAAAAGTATCTTCATTAAAAGGCAATACGACCGCGGCCGTTTCAACTCTTCCTTCTCTCATGGCATCAGCCATTTGCTTAGTGCCTAGTTCAAATATTTTTAGTTCAACCTGAGGATGAAGAGAGCTGAATGCCATAATAATATCAGCAAAATAAGTCGAGGCTATAACTGGAGGTAATCCAACATTTAATACCCCTGTTAATGGTCCAGACTTATCTTGTAATGCTTTATTCATATTATTAAATTGTGCAAGTATCTGTTTTGCATGCTCAAACAGTATTGCACCATCATCCGTTAGCCTGACACCATCAACTTCTCTCACTAATAAATGAACACCTAACTCATCTTCTAATTTTTTAATACTACGACTAATTGCAGGTTGAGTGATAAATAGCGCATCAGCAGCTCGGCTAAAACCATTTAATTGAACAACCTCAACAAAATAGCGCAATGTGCGAATATCCATTAGTAACACTTACCTTATTACATTTAGTTATACCCTCAATGATAATAAACCATTTTATATTAAATAACATTCGCGATAAAACATTAAGCATAATGTAAAAGCATTCCTCTACTTTTACAGACTATTATTCGGATTTTCTGGAGATAATATGAGTAAGACTGTCGTTGAATATATGTTAAACCGCTTATATGACTTAGGAATAAGTGATATTTTTGGTGTTGCGGGTGATTATGCTTTCCCCATAGAAGATACTATTTGTAATAGCAACCATATGCGTTGGATTGGTAACTGCAACGAATTAAATGCAGCTTACGCTGCTGATGGTTATGCCAGAATTAAAGGTATGGCTGCGTTATCGACAACATTTGGTGTTGGTGAATTAAGTGCGATTAATGCTATTGCCGGCTCTTATGCAGAAAACCTCCCTATATTCCATTTAGTTGGTATGCCAGCTAGCGGTGTACAAGAAAGTAAGCGTCTGGTTCATCACACATTAGGTAATGGTGATTTTGATGTTTTTTATCAATTAGGCCAACGTCTCGCTTGTGCTCACACAATATTAACACCTGAAAATTGTATTCCAGAAATGGAACGCTTAATTGCGACTGCATTAAAAGAGCGTCGTCCTGTTTATATTGGCTTACCTTCTGATTATGCCACTATGCAAGTGATAGAACATTCACCTGTTGCCGCACCCCAAAAAACAATAAGCGATCAAGAAATACTAGAGAAAGTGGTGTCACTCATTATTGAGAAGCTTACGCGCAGCAATAATATCTGCGTATTACCCGGTATTTTGTCCTCACGTTTAGGGTTATCAGATAATGTCCAATCTTTTATTAATAAGACCGGCTTACCTTATGCCACTATGTTTATGGATAAAAGTATTTTAAGTGAGTCTCACCCGCAATATGTTGGTATGTATGATGGCAAATTAATGACACCTGAAGTCAGAGAATTTGTAGAGAATAGTGAGTACGTATTGGGAATTGGTGCAATGATGACTGACTTCAATACCGGAAGTTTCACTGCCAATATTAAACCAAAACAATTTATCAACATCATGCCTGAATATGTTGAGATTAATTCTGTTATCTATACATCCATTTATATGGAAGACGTGCTCTCAGCACTAACCCAAAGATTACCGAATAGAACTTATCATCAGATAAAAGCCAAAGGATTAGGCGAAGCTGTGTTATCTGATAACGGTAAAATTACTGCTCAGTATCTCTATCCTCATTTAGAAAAGTTCTTTAAACCTAACGATATTATTATTGCTGAAACAGGTACATCTTCAATGGGATTAGGTTTTGCCCTATTACCAGATGGCGCACAATTCCATAATCAAACATTATGGGGCTCTATTGGTTGGGCAACACCTGCATCATTTGGTGCTGCACTTGCAGCCCCTAACAAACGAGTTATTTTAATTACAGGTGAAGGCTCACATCAATTAACCGTACAAGAGATCAGCCAATTTGTTCGTTTTGGATTAAAACCAATCATCCTTGTTTTAAATAACGATGGTTACTTAATTGAACGATTATTGTGTGATTACCCCGAAGCTTATTATAACGATCTGGCTCAATGGAATTATCATCAATTACCTAAAGCTTTTGGTGCAAGAGATTGGCATTGTGAGAAAGTCACAACGATAGATGAATTAAATAATGCGCTTGAAGTGGCTGGTTCGACAGAAAATGCCTCTTATATCGAAATAGTAACCGAACGATATGAATCCTCTGAATTAGCACAAAAATTAAAAGAGTCTAAAGATTCACTTTATTCATTCTAAGATGATTAAATGTTTAAACAAAAAGTGGACCTTAAGATCCACTTTTATTTTTCTTTTCTAAATTTGTGATTTTTATCCACGGACAAAAATATTCACATCCACTTTTCCGCGATATTCACCCGCTTTTGTTCCATCTGGTTTGCAAAGAGCCCATTTGATACCAAATATATCAGGTTGATTATTCCCCATATTGGTTCCACTTAGCTCAATATCAGTATTATTGAACTTTAATAAGTTGTTATTATTTTCATCAGCACATTTTAAATTTGGTATTGAAGTTTGCTTATAAGGCAACCCTATAACCCAAGGCTTTTTGTTAGATACAGTACCATTAATAGGAGCTAAGACTAATTTATTTACATTACTTGGGTCTAAACTTCCCTCTTTAATCACCGCTGACATATTTACAGGGTTACCTGTCCCCCCACAGGATAATGTAAATACAGAGTCTTTAATGACTTCATTTGTAAATGTCATATTTTCATTAATTTGTTGATTAGATACACCTGTAACAGCACAAGAACGTTTTACTGTTACATCAGCAATTACGTTAACTTGTGAAAAAAAGTCACCACTAGCACTCCGACCAAAACTACCTACATAAAAAGGAGTGCCTTTATACGTTAACTTACCTGGCGTTAAATTAGCATCAATATAAACAGGAAATGAACTTGGTGTTGTGACACTAACAATTTTTGAGCCACCACCAGGAACTGTTGTCGTTGCATAATTATGTGGCACAAAACATACATTAATGCTAGATGATTCTTTATCAACGAGACTACTATTCACCTGAAAAAATTGCCCCGAATAAGCACTTTGATAATTAGAACTAAAATTAGATAAACTGACATTGAAGTTAAATTGTGGTGTTACATAAACTGCCGTACTTGTATTATTGGAATGCGTTAATTTTAGACCGTATTTATTAGTTTGCCCTGGAATTTTAGAAACAAATGTAGAATCACATCTCGTTTTTGACTGACTTAAAGAAATAATCGCATACTTAGTATCCCAAGAAGAGTTACTGCTATTATCATAAACAGGACTCCCAGGAAAACTACTATCCCCAGTCAATGTACCATTTATATATTGAACTTGTGTAGGGCTAATATTCATATCAATCACCCCAGTTAAGCTTAATGTCATAGCCCCCCTATCTGTTCCAGCTAAAACATTAAATGACGAGGTCATTAATACTGAAGTTAGTGATGCCATCATTAAATTACGCATTTTCATTGTTATGCATCCACCTATAAAATAAGGATTATTTTTTATTGGCAAGAAAGAGATAAAATTCTTATTGGTTGCTTGCTATTGACTTCAATATTACTTAAGCCACTATATGAAACGTTGCAACTTTGCTGATTTTTATTACCCCATTTCACTAACAACTTGCCATTATCAGGAAGCCCACTCATATAAAGCTGGCCATTTTCACCAACAATACCTGTATTCAAATCATTAGGATTATCAGCATCAATTAACGTAGCAATAGCGCCAAATGGGATAACACTTTTATTCTGAGAAAGATTTAAAATAGCCTGGAAACCAATCTTTGTTTTAAAGGTAACCTTAACAATAGCGCCTTTTGTCGGAACTACATTTTGAGATGTGGATTGTAGAGTCATATTATCAGGCAATGTATTTACATTTAATGCAATTGTGTTTTGGCGATATTCTGTAAGATACGGTGATAACGCATATCCCTGTCCATTAATCGCACCATTTCCTGAACTTAATTCAGTACCTTTTGCTCCAGGCGCTTCAACAATGGCCATACTATTGCCCATACTTCTACCTAGCAATAAACCACCTGAATGTAAAAGCAAACCACCATTCATGCTACCATTAACATTATAGTAGTCACTTGAATAATTATAATTTAGAGAGGATGTACCGTAGTTACCTGAATAATTAGCATATACTGAGCCATTATTAGATTGGCCTTGGTTAGCCCAAGATTGAGAAATACCATAAGATAAGGAGTTATCAAATGCACTACCAGATAATCCGACTTGCTGGTTAGTTCTTCCATTATTATCATGGTTTATCATGTAAGTACTATTAAAATTGCTGAGCGCAGGCGAATTACTAAACACACTAAATGGAACGCTCACATTAAAACTAATTTGCCTATTTTCAGGCCAGCTATCATCTGATTTTATTCTATCAATACTGTAATTAACGCCAAAGTTAATACCACGAATATTGCCATTATATCCTGTCGTAAGTTGAGTAACATTCTTATCTTGTTCCCAATAATTATAACGGCTACCAGATAAATAAATACTACCGTACTGACCTAATGATTGTGATAATGACGTTGTAAAACGACTTTTTTCTCGTTCACCTAACCACGGTGAAGTACCATCTTTTAACCGATAATCTTCAGTATTAAATTGATTAAAATCGTAATAATCTTTAGTTGAAAAACGTAATGCAGTTAAGTCAACAGAGGTTCCTGTCGTGGTCATATTCTTAGAATAGCGGAATCGATAAGATTGCCCATTTTGGGAGCCTATTGTATTAAAGTCAGCATGAGCATGTGTGATATCTGTAGACAGAGCCCCCCAATTACCTAATGAAATTCCTATCCCAGAAGAAATAGCATAATAATCTTTCGCACCTAATAACCCACCATAAAGAGTGACATCATAAGGTAAACCATAAATACCACTAGCAAGCAGAAAATCTGCTTTTTTAGAACCAACCGTTGTGCCACCATCAAATCGCCCAGTACTAATTTCATATTTCCAACCACCCGGTCTTAACATTACGGGTAATGATGAAAAAGCAACTGTAAATGTCCTTTCTGAACCATCTTCTTCTTTCACTGTGACATCCAAGTTCCCGCCTGAACCACTCGCGTAAAGATCGGTTATTTTAAATGCGCCGGGTGCAACATAAGTTTGATAAATGACATTCCCATTTTGTCGGATAGTAATTTGCGCATTAGATTGAGCAATCCCACTCACATCTGGAGCAAAACCTTGTTGACTCGCTGGCAACATCTGTTCGTTAGAAACTAAACGCATACCTTTCATTGGTATACTATCAAAGACATCATTTCCGGTTGTAGTTTCACCAATAATAAATTCCGATCGTAAAGAATAAAGATTACGAGAAAGATATGTATTAGAAAATTTATTACTATTATTACTTTGAGTCTCTACATTATTTGAATTTCGGGTATACGTCTGTGTCATTGTCGAACGTAAACGCCAATCATAAAGATTAAAACCAACTCTTAGTTGAGCAAAGAAATTATCATTTTTTTGTTTCCCATTATTATTAACTTTATCAAAATGGCTATCGTTAGAAGAATGCCCTCCACTAAACATATAATTGATAAACATGGCAGAAACACCACTATCAAAAGAGGCGGGATCAATATAGCCAACAGCATCATTGGACATAACAATTTGAGGAAAACTAGTGATTAGTTTTAATTCTGCTAAATTTACTTTTATTAATGCATCAGGAATATATTCATTAATATCATAAATAACCTGATCACTCTTTAACATATTTAACTTAGGTATCACTTTAGTATTAACACCTAATTCATCTAATAACTCTCGGGTTATTTCAGGCACCACTTTATTATTAGGCCCTTTTACCAAATTAATAATGAACTCACCATTATTATTACTATTGACATAAACTAATAAAGATATTTTACCTTCAGGTAACGCATCTTTTTGTGAAAATTGGCTTAAATCAATTTCATTTGCAGATGCACCTAATTGCCCATCAAGTAATGCGGGATCAAAATAATCCTCTGCAAAAGAATTAAATGAGAACAAAATAAGTGATGTAAAAAAACTGTATCTAAACATTGCCATTGATTTATTCATTTTTACACTCTTAACCTTTAGCTTTATAAAAACATATATTTTTATAAATTTATTAATTTACTGTTTTCATTTTTTCATCTAATGGGAACATAAACTCATCTAATACTTGCCAATGAATAGATGTAACATTTTTTTTATTAAAAAATAAGTATTCTTGTGTACCAAATGGAGGTACATTTTTCGATAACTCTTGCAGATCTATCTCTTTTCCATTTATTTTTATTGTGTTAAAAGCCAAATAAATAGGTGAATCATTTCTGGCAATTATCTTATTATCATCAATTGATAATGATAATTTTTTTTCTGCATCTTTTATTTTTATACCTTCAAGAGATTTTGGCCGGTAATATACTTTAAAGTTTAATGCTCTAATAAAATTCATCTGCACATTTGGAGTTTCTTCAGATGTAGATGGTATTAATCGAAATTGAGAAATATAAACACTCTCTCTATCTGTTGGTAATGCACTTTCTGAGCCAGTAAACTTAATTACCCACTCATAGTATTCTTCAGGCTCTATTTTTTGTAATAATGGAGTTAAAATAAAAGGAGGGTTCTCTTTTTTATCAATTAATTGTAACCCCCTAGATTCATCTAACCATCTCATACTCGCTTGAACGAGATACGCTTTTTTTTCATTATTTCTTAAACCGATAGAAATGCTTTTACTACCTTCATTATATGTCATTCTTTGTAATGAAAATTCAAATGCATTATTAGCAGACCATGCTAATTGGCAATAAAAAAAAACTAATATCAAAGCAGCAATAGAAAAAATACGACTATTTAAAACGTTCATTTCATTAGTCCTTATATTTTAATTCTTTTGATAATTCACCATAGTCGTTAATTACATGCCAACTAGCTTCTTTTATTGATACTTCTACCAACTCAGCTTTGCTATAAGGTGCTAACAAGAGAGTTTTATTATATTTTTCATTATTAACTTTAATTGATGTTAATGTCATATAATACGGTGTTGGGTTATCTAAAAACCACTTTCCTTCGTTTTTTTTAATAAAGATTTTTTTGTAATCTTGTTCTGAAGGTCTTGCTATATTTTCAGGTCGATAAATTACTTTAATCACAAAATTAGTTATTAATACTAGTTTTGATTCCTGTGATTCACTTTCATCAGGTCGTTTAGTAGAGGGGATAATTTTTGTATTCAAATAAAAGAGTGACTCTTTGTCATTGGGTAAATCTTGAGTATCTTTTAATAAAATACGTAAAGATGATACGCTCCTATTCTCTAAACGAAACACAGGAGGAGTAACAATAAAATTAGATGACAAATTTCCATCAATTTTTTCAGTAACGCCAGCTTGTATTAAATAAGGTTGATTATCATCATTAGAAATATATACACTTTCACTTGAACTACCTTCAGAAAAAATAACACGTGTTTTTCCTAAACTAACCCCTTGAGCGTTAGCATTAAAATAACTAAAAGCTAATATTAAAACCATGGAAATTTTTATAATAAAATTATTCATATAATATCTTAATCAACGATATACGAAAAAGTTAACGTTGCCGAAAACTCTCCAGTTTCAGGATCACAAACTGTAGGGTCTTTGCATTTGACATAGGTATAAAGTGTTTTTTCTAATTTATCTATACTTATGTTATTCCAAACCGTATCTTCAGATTTAAAAAAATCCGTATTAGTATTAGATTGAGCAACATTATTTTTGCTTGATACTCTGATACCAAAACTTTTATTGAGATCATCATTAAAAGTAATCGTATTTAAAGTGCTTTTTGCCTTCATCGTCACATAGGTATCAAAAAAGTCATTCGTTTTACAGTCACTCAGTAATACCTTTATCGGGATAGGTTCTATAAGATTATTTTTAATTTTATTCGATTGAATACTACCAAAATTAACTTCATTGTTACTTGTTCCTGAAACTGAGAGCTTGCAGGTCTGTTTATCAATGGTCACTTTAAAGTCAAATTCAATACTTTGAGCACTAAAACTAATAAAGAGTGCTGGTGTAATAAATAAACTTAACAAACTCCTTTTCAATAGAAATATGTTCATATTTACTTTCTCAAGGTTGTATAAGTGTTAATGCTAATATTGCTTTTAGCGTACCAGGATTAACCGCTGAACTATCTTTCTTAACGAGCTCCACTTCAAAATCTTTATTTTTATTACCATTTCCCGTTGTAATATAAACAGAACTTGTTCCAGAGTTAAAATTAACTAAAGAACAATGATCACCTTGACAGTCATATAGAGCAAAACTCGCATTAGTTGGATTATTCACCGGTGATATTTTGTTATTTGCAATTTGTGTTCCTGAACCCGCTTTTATAACAACTTCCATATCAGGTGTTTCATCAACATAATCTTGACAAAGATAGTTAACAGAAAAAGGTATTTTGTTTTCTTCTTTTACACCTATTTCATCAACATTTTGCATTAATGTTGATTGAGAAAATTTCACCGTTTGGTCTGATAAAGTAAAAGCACATGTACCTTTTGTTACTGAACCTTTTACGATGACAACCGCAGAGTCATCAACAGCGCTATACCCATAAAATGAGATACAACTTAATAATGCTCCCAATACAATTAGTTTAAAATGTGGCTTTATGTTCATTAAATCCACCTAAATCATCTATTGTACGCCATTGAACACTTCCTTTATTTACACCTGTAGGTAAGGCATATTTTATCGAACTATAAGGTGCGATCATGGCATTGTTATTAGCCAAACTAACATCTAGCTTTATATTATTGACAGAGAACCCAGCAAAATTGATGTAATAAGGGGAATTATTGACTACCTTTAATTGTTTCCCTTCCACACTGAATTTTAATTTCTTTTGCGCATCCTCTGATGTCATCGGTAAGTTTTTAGGTCGGTAGAAAAGCTTTATGACATTATCAAATCCTACACTTAGGCCCGCTGTGTCAGAATTATTGTTTTGTCCAGGGATCATCTTTGCATGAAAGTAAAAAATACTTTCTCTATCTTTCGGTAAAGAATTGCTCATGGCATAAATTTTTACTTCATGCCTTGATAAACTATTAATTCTGAAAAGAGGTGGAGTGACTTGAAATACAACTGGATTTTCATCAGAGGAAATATAGGCTTGTACCAAATAATTTATTTTTGGTTCTTCATTACGAACGATAACACCTACACTATTCTCACCTTCAGGATAAATAATACGTGTAGCGTTTAAACCCACACCTTTGGAATAAGCGAGTGGAGATATAATCATTAGTAAAATAACAAAAATTTTTCTTATTCTGTTTGTAATTTTAATCATTATATTTCTTCTTTAATGAGAGGCTCTATTTAATAGAGCCTCTAAAAATTAAGTAATATTAGTTATAAGCAACAGTAAAAGTAACTGGTACTTTTAATTCATCACTAGTTACTGCACCATTTGTTAAATACAAACCAGCTGTCATCGGAATACGACCAGTGCCGTCTTTAATGATCTCTTGTCCTAATGTCAGACCTGTTTCAACATTTGGTTTAACTAAAGTATTACTTGCTGTTGCTAGCAATTTTACAGCTAAAGAAGCTGCTGTTGCGTTAGCAAACATTTCAGAATCAAAGTTTGATTTATTACCACGAGCATAAAGATTGATTGTTCCATCAGCTGCTAATGCTGCTGTACAATTAGAAAGCTCTAAATTAAACGTCTTGTTATCTCCTAATTGATCACCGACGTTTTTGCCAGTCACTTCATCACTTGTGAAGGTTCCCCAATCAATTCTAGAACCTTCTGTTGTTGAAGAAACATCACAACTTGCGGCACGAATTAATGCTTCGAATGACACCGTTGTACCCTGTGTCGCAGCAAAAGCATTACCTGCAACCATAAATCCAGACAACACGATAAACGGAGCAACTTTCTTAATTAAAGACATATTGTTACCTTTCGTTTTTAAATAAATCGCCTATTGGAATTAGTATTATTCCCTTAATCATCTTAATTAGATGTGAATTAAGAAAATATATTTTCTAATCCTAATTAAAGAGTAGCACAACAATCAAAATTTACTCATAGAGTAAGTTTAAATTGCATAATGATAATTATTTAAAACACTTTATTTATAAAGTATTTTCTTTATTTTTAGGATATTTGACTAATCTTTAATTGAGCATCAATATAATACTTAAAAAGTAAAAAAATATATTTTGAATATATAAAGTTTGTTTTTCATATATATAGATATATTCAAACTAATATAAAAAATTATTTAATTTAACTTAAACAAGTAAATTAACCTAATTATAAATACTTAAGAAAAACCCCAGACCCCATATAAAATTATTTTTAATTTTTTTATTTGAATGAGTAAATACCCTTAATCTTATTGTATATAAATCAATCAACTGGTTATTTATTATCCTGTTTGATTCTAATACTGTTTATTCAATACAAAAAAAATGGCCTCATTGCTGAGACCATTTTATTTATCATTATGACAATTCTTAGAATATTACTTTTCTGGCATTTGTGGCATAGGGCGACGGAATCGACGAGTGATCCACACCATATAGAGTATACCAATTGCACCCCAGACAAGACCTAACTCCATAGAGCCTGGTTCGAGGTTTATCCACAAGACACCCATTGTCGCAGCACCAATGATAGGTAATATCAGGTAATTAATGTGATCCATTAACCCTTTATTACGGCGCTCGCGAATATAGAACTGTGAAATGACAGATAGATTCACGAAAGTAAACGCAACTAACGCACCAAAGTTAATTAATGCAGTTGCAGTCACTAAGTCAAAGAACACGGCACCTAACGCTAAGAAACCCACCAATAGCACGTTAAATGCAGGTGTACGCCATTTAGGATGTACGTAACCGAATGTCTTCTCTGGGAATACACCATCGCGACCCATAACATAAAGTAAACGCGCAACACCTGCGTGAGCCGCCATACCAGATGCTAATACAGTTACACATGAGAACACTAAAATAATGGACTGGAATAAAGCACCAGCAACATACAGCATTATTTCAGGTTGTGACTCTTCAGGGTTTTTGAATCGTGAAATATCTGGGAAATACAATTGTAAAAAGTAAGAAACGGCAATAAAGATAATCCCACCAATCAGCGCAGTTAAGAAAATCGCTTTAGGGATAACTTTACCTGCATTTGGTGTCTCTTCTGATAATGTACTGATACCGTCAAAACCTAAGAATGAGAAACAGAGTATTGTCGCCCCGGTTATCATAGGTATAACTTCAGCATCAACAGACGCAAACGGTCTAAAGGTCCATAACTCCCCTGCACCTTCTCCGTTATACACACCGTGAATAAGTAATCCAACAAACACAACCATTACTGCAACTTGTACAATAACAATTGCTGTATTTAAGTTAGCAACAACGTTAATACCACGTAGGTTAAAGAACGTCATTAAAGCCACTAAACCAAATACAAAGATCCACGGTTCAACGCCCGGGAATATTGCTTGTAAATAGATTTTCGCCAATAAGATATTGATCATTGGCATAAACAAATAGTCTAGTAAAGATGACCAACCCACCATAAAGCCAACATAAGGGCTCATGGATTTTTGAGCATAGGTATACGCAGAGCCAGCTGATGGAAAACGCTTAACTAATTTTCCATAACTTACGGCGGTAAATAAAATTGCAACTAAAGCAATTGCATACGATGTTGCTACGTGACCATTGGTAATGCCAGAAACGATACCAAATGTATCGAAAATAGTCATAGGCTGTAAAAAAGCAAGCCCCATCATGACTACCTGCATTAGTGTCAAGGTTTTACGTAGTTGAACTCGATTGTTAGCACCAGTTTGGTTAGTGCCGATAGAGGAGATGACGTTATCTGACATTCGCGAACCCTCCCATAACTTCGGTTTGAGTATTCAATAAACTCAACCGACAGTTACTGGGAAGACTTCGCATCTGCCTATAAACAGAATAGAATGAAGTTTTTAAGGATGTGTATGTGTTTAGGAGACGCCGTGCTCCGTAGTCATCATTGCCCGCAGTGCCGTTAGGCCCGACTGCGAAAGAGAATAAATGTACCATATTAGCATTCCTCTATCATGACAACCCTTTCTCTAAGGGGCTGGCTGCTAATCAAATTATGTTATCTATTCAGACTCAAATGAATCTGACCTCTTGGTGTAGTAATAAGTAAAAATGCAAAAAAAAACCGATGCACTTTAAACGCATCAGTCATATTTTTAGTGGGCGCATTTTGCACGTCTCAGACTTAAATAGCAATACATTTTCATCAAAAAGCCCCCTTTTTTTACGATCTTTTCAATTCGCAAACTAAGTCAACATGTAACGCCACATTTTATTAACAATAATTGTGCTTTTATCACAACTCTTATGCTTTGAATATTTCGAAAGTCTTTACAACATCGAAAGGGATAAAATCATAATACATTGATAAATAAACATTAAATGCCAGATTAAAATTAATATTATCAACAAACCATCAATATAAAGCATTTAAAATACATTAATAAGATTAATGCTAAGGAATTGTTAACTTACACTTCTTTTTACTCCAAAAAATAGACTTTTAATAAAAAATGTCTATTTTTTAACAGCCTGTTTTATATAAACAAAAAGTAAGAGAATAAATTAAGAAAAAAATGGCAGACAATAAGTAGAAATAACAAGCTAATAGTCAGAATAAAACGATGAATAAGATGAATTATTGAGCTAAATATAGACCTCAATATTTAAATTTTCCAGTACTAATTTTGAGCAAACAAGAAAAAATAAGAGATAAAAAAAGACTCCACAAGTGGAGTCTCAGACCGTTGACAAACCTATTGGGTTTGGAAATGGTTCTTTTAGGTTGTAAAAATAAACAAGGAAAATCAATTTATTGATTTTCAACTGATAACACAAAGAGGGAAAAACCACGTTTTATCCCTCTTTGTCAGCAAGCTAAGACTCCACAAGTGGAGTCTTAATGACACAAACTGAGGGTGAAAAATTAGAAGTTATAGTTCAAACCAATGTTGTAACGACGACCTTCTAATGTGGTATTAAAGTTTTCATAGTTGATGCGACGATCAAGTACGTTATAAACACCACCAATCACATTAAGTTGTTTGGTTAAGCTGTAGCTGGTACCAATATCAACAAACGCATAAGAAGGTGTACCTGTTGCCATGCTAGTACGCGATAAATAATCCGATGTTTTACCACGGAAGTTAATGCGTGCCCATGTTTCCATTTCTGGCGTTGTTTCCCAGTTTAAGGTCGCATTAGCCATATGGCGAGGCTGTTTATTCAGTGGTTTACCACTAAATGCACCACTCTTCTGTTCAGAATCTGTAAATGTATAGTTAGCGGCTAAATTCCATTCTGGTGAAATTGTCCAGTTACCTGTAACCTCGATACCGCGCATATTGGCTTTATCAACATTTTCGCGCGTACTGATAAAGTCATATTGGTGACCATATCCTTGCTCTTTGGTACATGTTGGTAACACGCCTTTATCATCACAAATGCGACGTTCAGTAATTTTATCTTTAAAGTCAGTATTATAAATAGTAACACTTGCCGTTAAGTTGTCACGGTTGTCCCAAATAATACCAATTTCTTCTGTTACTGATTTTTCAGGTTTCAGATCTGGATTACCGTAAATCACAGCATTACCACCTGAGCCACCCGTTGCTTGTCCCCAAGTCTTGGTTGCTTGGCGTAGATCTGGTGAACGATAGCCGGTAGACACACCACCTTTTAACGTCCATTCATCAGCCATATGCCAAACACCGTAAACACGAGGTGTCCAATGCGTACCGTAGTTTTCGTCTTTATCCATACGTAAACCGCCGGTTAAAGAGAAATCATTTGTAAGCGCCCATTCGTCTTCAGCAAATAACGCCCAACTATAACGATCTAGCTTATTACCACCTTTAATTTTATTACCTTCGTCTTTTAACTCTTCATAACGATATTGTGCTCCCACACTTAATGTATGCGCATCTAACATAAATACCGTTTGATTACGTATAGTCGTATCATTGTATTCCATTTTACGACTTGGGTTATTATTCTCGTCACGTTGAATATATGTATTCATCGTACCAAAATCATAAACACCGTCATGAGTCAGTGCATATTGCGTTAACTCATATTTACTGAAGTCACTACTTTTAGATTTACGAGAACGCTCAGATGCTGAATATTCCCAACGTGCATCTCGATGTTGGCTGTCTTTTTTAAATTCAAATTCAACCGTGTTCTTATCATCTGGTGTCCAGCTTAATGTCCCACCACCGCTTGCGGTAATTTGACGATTATAGCCATTCATAAATTTATCTTCACTACGATGTGAATATTGACCTTGGACTTTTAATCCTAGAAGGTTATCAATTAATGGACCTGCTGCATAAAAACTACCTTGTTCAGTATTTCCTGAGTTTTGACGTTCTGTCAGCGTGCTATCAGCACGCAAACTTACATTCCACTCTTTTTGCGCTTTACGAGTAATAATATTGATAACCCCACCCATTGCATCTGAACCATATAAAGAAGACATTGGGCCACGTACAACTTCAATACGTTCAATAGCAGGTAAAGGCGGTAACCAACCCTGTTCGATACCAGAGTTATCACTATTAGGGCGCGTTTCACGCGATGCAACACGCTTACCATCAACTAAAATCATGGTATATTTTGCATCCATACCACGAATACTAATATCAGAACTACTTCCACCGCCTGTCACTAATACGCCGGGTACATCTTTTAATGCATCAGTCACATCACGGTAAGATTTGGTTTCTAATTGTTCACGAGTGACAACAGAAACCGATGCAGGTGCATCTTCAACGGTTTGTTTAAACCCTGAAGCGGTTGTTACAAGCAGTTTTTCTACATTTTCTGCTGATGCAGTCATAACAAAACTTGATGCAATAGCAGCAACAACGCCAAGTGCGATTTTATTTTTATTTAACACTACCATTCCCGATTCTCCAAGAATATATATTCTTTAAGTTTTATATAGATGGACAGATCGACAGTTGCTCAGAAATTAGGGTAATAGATAAACTCAATTACCCTTAGTTATTTTAATATTATTTTTATATCCCTATTTACTGCATCCCTATATTTACTTCTTTTCTCTTTCTCTTTTACTTCTCTATATTTTATCCACTAAGCCATCAATAATAATTTGAGGTATTCCTTGTGAACAATATTCCAATCTACCTTGAACACCATAAACATCCGCAAGGCTTTGTGCCGTGATAACTTTATCTGGCGCGCCCTGTGCAATTAATTGCCCTTGTTTCAACATTAATACATGTTCGCCATGTCGTAAGGCGATATTAATATCGTGAACAACGACAACAGTAATAATATTTCTACGATGTGTTTCTTTAGCGACTAAATCCATTACATGATATTGGTAATTAAGATCCAGCGCACTTAATGGCTCGTCCAATAATAATAAAGAGGGTTGTCTAATTAATGATTGAGCAAGCCCAACTAATTGTTTTTGACCACCCGATAATTCATCTAAATATCGTAATGCTAAATGCTCAATACCTAACTGACGTAATAAGTGCATTACCTGAGCTTCACTATGTTCATTATGTAATCCACCTGAAGCACGCTGTGCCACAATAATGGATTCTAAAACATGTAAATGAACACCCGCTGGCAATGTTTGTGGCAAATAAACTACATTTTGGGCACGCTGTGCAAAATTCATCGACGCAAGATCGTTACCATCTAAACTGACAACACCTGATGATTTATTTAATCCAGCTAGCGCTCTTAGTAATGTTGATTTTCCACTACCATTTGGCCCCAATAATACAGTGACCTTTCCTTTTGGTAATGGCTCTACATCCAGTGCCTTAATAATAAGATGTTTAGCGTATCCAGCATTAAAACCTTGGATCTTTAACCCTTCCATCATTAGATATTCCCCCTATGACGTAAAATCATACTGAGGAAAAATGGCACGCCCACCAGCGATGTCACAATACCCACCGGAATAATGACACCCGGTATTAAATTTTTAGACGCAATTGATGCCAATGATAAAACTAAAGCCCCAATTAGTGCGCTTGCTGGCAGATAGAATCGATGATCTTCACCAAACATCATGCGAGCAATATGAGGTGCAACCAAACCAATAAAGGCAATAGGTCCAACAAAGGCAACTGCAAGCGCTGTTAAAATACTAATACGCAGTAATGAACCTAATCTTAAACGCTTTACATCAATACCAAAGCTAATCGCTCTATCTTCACCTAATCGCAATGCAGTTAATTTCCATGAACTCATCCATGAAATCACCATAATGACTGCAAAAGCACCCGCCATAACACCGAGTTTTACCCATGTTGCACGCGCCAGACTTCCCATAGTCCAGAAAACCAGACCTTGGAGTGTGTCTTCTGTTGCAATAAATTGCATCATTGAGACTAACGCATTAAAGGTAAATACCATGGCTATACCAAACAGCACAACGCCAGATGTTGGAACACGTGTCCAACGAGTTATTCCGTCTAATAATAAGGCTGATAATAAGGCAAAGAGAAACGCATTCGCCGATATAAACCATTGGTCAGGAATACCCGGAATACCAATACCTAAAACAATCGCCAATGCAGCACCAAATGAAGCTGCATTTGATAAACCCAGTGTGAATGGACTTGCTAACGGGTTATTTAGAATAGTTTGCATTTCTGCACCCGCTAACCCTAACGACATCCCTACCACAACTGCCATTAAGGCATAAGGTAAGCGGATATCCCACACAATCACTCGTGAACCTGCATCAACAAGTTCAGGCTGAAAAAGGGTTGTTAATAATTTATCAAGTGATAAACCAGAAGGTCCCATAGTGAAATCTAACACCACTGAACCACAAATAATTAAAACGATAACTCCAAGCCATAACATGCGTTTATTCATCATTTTTCGATAATGGGCTTTCACATTATCTGATGCATTTTTTTCATGCTCTTGTGTGGCGAGTCTCTCTGACATAATGCTCATATCAATTGTTGTACCTAGTTTTTTTTCTACGTTTTTCTGTTCTTACCAACACATTAAGTAAGCAAAAACATACCGTACAACTCATCAACTGTTTTTTATGTACAAAAAGCCAATTATTAATTTGAGACAATTTATTCAACAAAGAAGTGAGTCGCCAAATTATTATACGGTGAATCATATTCGCTGTGTAATTTATTATATGGCGATGAACTATTGGTTGGCTGTATTGAGCACTAGAAGGGCTAATTATTATCAGACTCATTACATTAAGCATATTATTTACAACCACTAGCGCTATCATTTTATTTTTCAGCAAATAAATTGTGCGCTAACAATAAAGCAAATAATAATAATTATCAATGCGATTGCCGATATAATTAGAGTTTTTGTATGTTTTCTATAATTGACGAGGCAATAAATAAAAAAACGCCCGTCTTATAGTGATCGAGATCACAAAAACGGGCGTTTTAATAGTTTGATTTATAGGTTATTTTTTATTCTCAATATGTGTTGGAAATTCCATTTCGTTATAACGAATAAAACGGGTTTTCTTCACAATCTTATAAGTAAACCAAATTAATAAGAATAATGGGATACCAATATAGGTTGCAATTGCACCATACCAATCAATTGTATCTTCTAAAAAGGCTTGGTAATTTTGACCTAATGTAATAATTAAGCACAATATAAAGGCGAAAATAGGACCAATTGGGAAGAAGCCAGAGCGATAAGGTAAGTCATTTAAATCGCGACCTTGTGCAACATAACCTTTACGGAAACGGTAGTGGCTAATCGCAATACCTAACCATGCAATAAAACCCGTCATTCCTGAGGTATTTAATAACCACAAGTAAACAGTTTGGTTTCCGTACATTGAACTTAGGAAGCATAGACCAGCAACAACAGTTGTTGCATAAAGTGCATTGCGTGGCACACCGTTTTTAGACAATTTACCAAAGCATTTTGGCGCTTTGCCTTCTCTTGCTAACGTAAACAGCATACGCGTTGATGCATACATGCCTGAGTTACCAGCAGAAAGTACTGCCGTTAAGATAACAGCATTCATGATAGCTGCCGCAGATAATAATCCCGCATTTTTAAAGACTAGCGTGAATGGACTAACGCTAATATCACCTACATCATTACGCAGTAAGCTAGGATCAGTGTAAGGGATAATTAAGCTAATAATTAAAATTGCAAAGATATAAAACAGTAAGATACGCCAGAAAACTTTACGCACAGCTTTTGGAATATTTTTAGCTGGATCTTTAGATTCACCCGCCGCAATACCAATTAATTCTGTACCTTGGAATGAGAAACCAACAATCATGGCAACACCAATCATGGCAGCAAATCCACCCGCAAAAGGTGCATCACCAATTTCCCAATTATGCCAACCTGCGTTTTCGGCACCTTTCATAATGCCAGTGATCATCGCGATACCCACAATAATAAAGATAATTACTGTAGAAACTTTGATCAGTGAAAACCAGTATTCTGCCTCACCAAACCCTTTTACAGAGATATAGTTGAGCAAGAAAATAACGCCAAGGAATAAGGCACTCCAGATCCAACCATCAACATCAGGGAACCAATAGAGCATCACTAATTGTGCAGCAACAAGGTCAACCGCAATTGTAACTGCCCAGTTGTACCAATAGTTCCAGCCTAATGCGAAACCAAAGCCTTCTTCTACATATTTAGATCCGTATGTTGAGAATGAGCCGGACACAGGCATAAATGCGGCTAATTCCCCAAGGCTTGTCATTAGAAAATAGACCATTAGTCCAATTAATGCATAAGAGAGTAATGCCCCACCCGGCCCTGCTTGAGCAACAGTTGCACCAGATGCGACAAAAAGTCCTGTACCAATTGAACCACCAATAGCGATCATCGCTAAATGTCGCGCTTTTAACTCTCGGCGCAAAGTGCGTACTGCGCCCGAACCAGCAGTACTATTTTGTTGTTCTGACATAACATTCCACTTTTATATTCACTTTTCTAACGAGGATTGTAGCAAATCTGTCGTTCGTGAATAGCAAGGATCTAGGATTATAAGATACCTTCATGATCGGGCGTCAATTATTAGCAATTTATGAAAAATTGCCGATTAAGTGTTCAGCATTACAATATGTCAGGAGTTTTTTCAGTGCATCAGAGACATGTTTTTGGCGATGATAAACCAGATATAGGGTACGTTGTAATGCCAGCCCTTCTACTTTTATCTCTTTTAATGAGCCATTATTAATCTGCTCTTCAATCACTCGGCGAGATAAACAGCTGATCCCCATTTCATACATAACGGCATGTTTTATTGCTTCTGAGTTACCTAATTCCATTTCAATGCGATAACCCGGCAAAGAAGCAAAGAGAAGATGGTTAAGCACATCTCGAGTTCCTGAACCATTTTCTCGTAAAATCCAAGGAGCTGACTGTAAATCAGCTAAAGTCACTTTCGGTGCTTTAGCTAGTGGATGATCCGGCGAGCAAAAAATAACCATTTCATCTAAAAGCCATTTCTGGCTAATCAGTTCAGAACTTTGGCAAGCACCTTCAATTAACCCTAAATCAACACGGAATTCGCTCACTAACTTAACAACTTCTTCGGTATTTCCAATACTCATTTCTAGCGGAATATCAGGATAATTACGATGAAAATTCCCCAGCATTTGAGGAAGAATATAATTGCCTATTGTTGTACTTGCAGCGATACGCAAAGCGCCATTTCCAGCTTGGAATAATTGCTCAACTTCTGTTGCTCGTTCAAGTAAAGATAGCGCTCTAGGATAAAGTAATCGTCCATGTTCATTTGTGACAAGCCGTTTTCCCACTCTATCAAAAAGCTGTACACCTAGTTGGCTTTCGAGATCAGTTAAAGAAGCACTGACAGCAGATTGAGATAAAGCAAGCTGTTGTGATGCTTGCGTTGTAGAACCACTCTTGAGAACTTCAGTAAAGACTTCCAGTTGCCGCAACGTAATTCGCATATCCATTCCACCTTTGAACTGTCATTGTAATAACATACTATCCACAAACCAGTAACATACCAAGTACATTTAAGAAAATACACCTATATTAGTTTTACTGGTTATTATTATAAAAATAATGAGTTTAATAAATAAGATTGCTTGTTATATGCTTATGCAAAATTTATATAAGCAAGGTTTTTCTATGTCAGAGCAAAGTCAACCTATTACATTGGCGAAAAAATGTTTCACTCCAGTCTATCGCTGGCTTCCTGGTTTATTACTAACAGGCGTATTAACTGCGCTTGCTATTTATATTGGTGATATTCCTTGGTTTGCGAGCATGGGTTTAGGTGCATTAACGCTGGCGATCCTATTCGGCATTATTGTGGGTAATACCTTTTATCCTGTTGCAAAACCTTATAGTGATGAAGGTGTCAAATTCGCTAAACACTATTTATTACGTACAGGTATTATTTTGTACGGTTTTAGACTGACTTTTCAGCAAATTGCAGATGTAGGTGCAACAGGTTTAATTATAGATGCCATTATGCTGACATCGACTTTTCTTATCGCTATGTGGATTGGTCGCAAATATTTTGGTTTAGATGAACAAACTGTCATTTTGATTGGTGCCGGTAGTAGTATTTGTGGTGCAGCGGCGGTTATGGCGACAGAGCCTGTTGTTAAAGCACAAGCAAGCCAAGTTGCTGTTGCGGTTTCTACTGTCGTGATCTTCGGGACTATCGGTATTTTCCTTTACCCTTGGTTCTACCATTTAAATGCATTTGCAGGCTGGTTACCCTTTACCGAAGAAACCTTTGGTGTTTTCTCCGGCTCGACTATTCATGAAGTCGCTCAAGTTGTCGCCGTAGGACACTCAATTAGCCCTGATGCTGAAAATGCTGCGGTTATTAGTAAAATGATCCGCGTAATGATGATAGCGCCTTTCTTAATTATTCTTTCAACTTATTTAAGTAAAAAGAAAAGCAAAGCAAACAATGGCGCACAATCGACTGAGAAAAGCCCAATTACTATTCCTTGGTTTGCCGTATTCTTTATTTTAATGGCGGGCTTTAACTCTTTAAATTTAATTCCAGCATCGATTGTTAGCTACATTGTGACTATTGATACCATTCTCTTAGCAATGGCAATGGTGGCATTAGGTTTAACAACACATATTAGCGCTATCCGACAAGCAGGTGTCAAACCATTATTATTAGCCTTATTCTTATTTTTCTGGTTAACCCTTGGTGGTGCGATGATTAATATCTTTATTCAAACTGTGTTGATGTCTTAATAGGAATATCGAGATTAATTAATCCCCCTTAAAATTTCGCCTTGAGAAGCACTTTTCATTATTGCGCAACTGTTTTTAGTTGCGCTTTTTTGCTTTTATCACCTCAATATGATGTTATACGCTGTATGTTTGTTATCATGGTGTGAAATAAATCTAAGGAGAGAAATAATGAAATTTGTTGGCGCACATGTCAGTGCTGCTGGTGGCGTCGATCAGGCGGTATTACGCGCACATGAAATAAAAGCTACTGCGTTTGCCCTTTTTACTAAGAATCAGCGCCAGTGGAAAGCTGCACCATTATCCACAGATGTCATTGATAAATTTAAAAAGAACTGTGAGCTTTATGGTTATAGCCCTTCTCAAATTTTACCCCATGACAGTTATCTCATTAATTTAGGTCACCCTGAAGAAGATGCTCTTGAAAAATCAAGAGACGCATTTCTAGATGAAATGCAGCGTTGTGAACAACTGGGTATTGAGTTACTTAATTTCCATCCTGGAAGCCATTTAAATAAGATTGATGTTGATAAGTGCCTACAAAAAATTGCTCAATCAATTAACATCACTTTAGAAAAAACGAAAAATGTCACTGCTGTGATTGAAAATACCGCAGGGCAAGGTACAAATTTAGGTTATCGTTTTGAACATCTAGCCGCTATTATTGATGGGGTAGAAGATAAATCTCGTGTAGGCGTTTGTATTGATACTTGCCACACTTTCGCTGCCGGTTATGATCTAAGAACAATTGAAGATTGCGAGAAAACATTCGCTGAATTTGAAAAGATTGTCGGCTTTCAATATCTAAAAGCAATGCACCTTAATGATGCGAAAAGCGAATTAGCCAGTCGAGTAGACCGTCACCACAGTTTAGGTGAAGGAAATATTGGTAAAGTCCCTTTTAGCTATATTATGCAAGATAAGCGTTTTGATGGCATTCCGCTGATTTTAGAAACCATCAATCCTGATATTTGGCCTGACGAAATTGCTTGGTTAAAATCACAACAAGCCTAATTTTGATATTCTTTGCGGTTTATCTCAAATAAACCGCAAATTATCTTATTTAATCGGTGTTAGCTCTATCTTAGTCATCATTTCAGCAAGTTGACTTCTGTCTTTTATTCCTACATCAGGCTGACTGACTGATAACGCAGAAATCGCAGTTGCAAGACGCAAAGTATGTTCACTTGTTTGACTCATTAATAAACCATACACTAATCCAGCAACCATCGAATCCCCAGCACCAACGGTACTTATCACATCACAGTGTGGTGGCTTTGCAAGCCATGCACCAGATGCATTTACCCATAAAGCTCCTCTTTCACCCAGTGAAATAACCACATGTGCTATGCCTTTATCGCGTAGTTGATGAGCGGCTTTAATAATGTCTGCCATTTCAGTTAATGAATGCCCTACCCACGCTTCTAATTCACGATGGTTAGGCTTTATCAGCCAAGGTGCTGCTTTTAGCCCTGCGACTAAAGCATCACGACTACTGTCAAAAATAATGCATGGACATAATCTTCTCAGCTTAATCATCCATTGAGTAAAGGCTTCAGGATCAACACCATTTGGTAAACTGCCACTGACAACGACCATATCGAAATGACCAAGCCAATTAAGTGAATCCGTTGCAAAGCGCTGCCAATCTTGCTCTGATACGGTAAATCCTGAAAAATTAAAGTCAGTAACTTGCCCTTTTCCTTCGGTTAACTTCACATTAATGCGTGTTCGACCTGACACAAGATAAAAACGGTTAGCCATCCCATTTTCACTAAAGAAGTGCTGAAATTCTTCTTGATTTTCACGTCCCATAAACCCGCTAACAGTAATATCAATGCCCAAATCACGTAAGACTTTCGCGACATTATTGCCTTTACCCGCAGGATTAAGCCCAGCTGTTCGGACTAAATTAACACCACCTACATCAATAGCAGGACAAGCACCAACAAGATCATAGGCAGGGTTTAAGGTGATCGTAGCGACACGGCGACTCATGCCTTCACTCCCCAATCATTTTTATTATGAATATTTAGGGTGCTATATATAGCATCAATTAACCTTTTATTCAGTGAAATTGATTTTTTTCTCCTTGCACTCGATCCCTCCACAAAGGAGAATATTGCCCGTAAAAACGACTTATTTTATACATTAACTATAACTATATAAAAAAGAAAAAAGGAGTCTCAAATGTCAGTCGTAGTCGGTGTTGGCGTAATTATCACTAATGAAAATGGTGAAATATTATTAGGAAAACGTTGTGGCAAACATGCCCCTTATTGGTCAATTTTTGGTGGACATGTTGATGAAGGGGAAACTTTTGAGCAATGTGCTATTCGTGAAATAGAAGAAGAAATTGGTATTGCGATCACTGCGCCACAAGTGATTGGTATTAGCAATAATCTAGAAACTTACCAATTAGAAGGTAAACACACTGTCTCTATTTGTATGATCGCACAACACCAAGGTGACGAGCCGAAATTGATGGAACCAGATAAATGTTCTGAAATCCGTTGGTGTTCTCCAGATGATTTACCTGAACCGCACTTTGAAGCCAGCCGTAATTCCATTGCATTATGGAAAAGTAAGCAGTTTTATCAAGGTTAATTAAAAACACCTTATCACTTTCATTATTCTGGATATTTTTTGTTCAGAATAATGTTCGGATTATCTATTTCTGCGTGAATTTTCACTTATTTACTACTGTATTTCTTTATCATTTCTAATAATCATCATACTAATCTATTGATTTATATACCCCACTCTTTCTACTGTATTATTTTTACTCACTTTTTCCTTTTATAAAGCACAATAACCTCTATTTACACCTTTATAGCAAACGTGTATTCTTTACACCATCAAGCTAGTACATTGAGTCAATTTTATAAGGACATCTTATGTCAGAAGTCACATCAATAACAAAGCGCCCATCCATACTTGGTGGTGCAATGATCATTGCAGGTACCGCAGTCGGTGCTGGCATGTTTTCCATCCCTATTGTGACTTCCGGTGTCTGGTTTACCGGTTCTATTTTTCTTCTGATCTACACTTGGTTTTGTTTATTTATGTCTGGGTTAATGATCTTAGAAGTCAACCTTCATTATCCTTTAGGCTCAAGCTTTCATACCATTACCAAAGACTTATTAGGGAAAGGCTGGAGTACTATTAATGGACTATCGATTGCGTTTGTTCTTTATATTCTAACTTACGCTTATATTTCTGCGGGTAGCTCCATTATTGTGCAGAACTTTGCAGAGGTGGTCAGCGTACCACAAGCTATTGCAGGTTTAGTCTTTGCATTAATTGTTGCTTTCTTTGTTTGGTTATCAACACGTGCAGTGGATAGATTAAGCACCATTTTAATTGGCGGTATGGTAATTGCTTTTGTGTTAGCTATTGGTGGCTTATTTACAGAAGTAAAAATGCCTGTGTTATTTAACACCAATGAAAGTAATGCAAGTTATTTACCTTATGCTTTAGCCGCATTACCTTATTTACTGACCTCGTTTGGTTATCACGGCAATATTCCGGGTTTAGTAACGTATTATCGTAAAGATGGCAAAGCTGTTATGAAAAGCTTGCTTATTGGTACATTGATTTCACTGGCAATTTATATTTTATGGCAGTTTGTTGTACAAGGTAATATTCCTCGTGAAGGTTTCAAGCAAGTGATTGCTGATGGTGGGAATATTGGTAACTTATTAGCACAAATGCGTTCAACAACCGCCAATGCCACTGTATCAATGTTATTAGACTTATTCTCTTATATGGCATTAGCAAGTTCATTCTTAGGCGTGTCATTAGGATTATTCGATTACTTAGCGGACTTCTTTAAGTTTTCGAATACAGGAAGCGGTCGATTTAAATCTGCATTAGTCACATTTATACCACCGACTATTTTAGCAATTATTTTCCCTGATGGTTTCTTATATGCCATTGGTTTTGCAGGGCTTGCAGCAACAATTTGGGCTGCGATTATTCCCGCATTAATGGCTAAAGCAAGTCGTGAGCGTAATCAAAGCCAGAGCTTTAAAGCTCCCGGCGGTATGTTCATGATTGGTTTCGTGATTTTATTTGGTGTTATTAATGCCAGCGCACATATTTTAGCAAACTTTAATCTTCTTCCTATCTACCGTTAATTTCATTTCTAAACACTAATATCTAAAGCCAGCCCATACTTGAGCTGGCTTTGTTTTTTCCTCAAATCTTATAAAAAAATGTGCGAATAACTTGCCAAGTTTCTGCACTGCGAGTAATTTTGTCGCCATTATCGTCAATGTTATTTAATGGAAGGTTTTATATGGCAAAAGCCAATGAAATTAAACGTGGTATGGCTGTTAGTTATAACAACAAATTATTACTGGTAAAAGATATCGACATCCAAGCACCAAGTGCTCGTGGTGCAAGTACGCTGTACAAAATGCGTTTTACTGATATCCGTACAGGCCAAAAAGTAGAAGAGCGTTTTAAAGGCGATGATATGATTGATACTATCAGCTTAACGCGCCGTGCTGTTAGCTTTTCTTACATTGATGGTGATGAATATATCTTTATGGATAATGAAGATTACACACCATATACCTTCAAAAAAGATCAAATTGAAGATGAATTGCTGTTTATTCCTGAGGAAGGCTTAGCGGGAATGCAAGTATTAACAATGGATGGTCAGGTGTTAGCATTAGAACTGCCACAAACTGTTGATATGGAAATTGTTGAAACTGTTCCAGGTATTAAAGGCGCATCTGCAAGTGCTCGTACTAAACCTGCGACATTACCAACAGGGTTAGTTATTCAGGTTCCTGAATACCTTTCTACTGGCGATAAAGTTCGTATTCATATTGCTGAACGTCGCTATATGGGCCGTGCTGACTAATCAACAGTCAAAAACCCTACTCATTAGCGCATAGCTAATGTTGCTTTAAATAGGTCAGATAATCGTAAGAAACCCAATGTGACAAACGATTATTTGACTTGTTTATCTTTGCTACCTACCTCTGTCTACTCACAGACGCCTTAAAAATATTGAACGTCAATAACACCATTTTTTTGGGTATTATCCATCCAACGGATCTCAGCCTTGCCCATATCTTGAGGCAAAATAATAGTTTGTTGGGATTTATCAAAAGATGCAGGAATGATGGGTTGAGTAGATGTAAACACTTTGTTGTGTTTGTAACATTGGTATTCAGCTTTATCAAATGTGAAATTCATCTCACATGCAGGATCAACAATCGCACCCCGCAGATAAATCTGCCCTGTTGTTTGCATGGGATCAGACGCCCAAGCCAATGATATCGAACTGGAAACGAGAAGACTGCATACTACGGTCAGATATTTTCTCATAACGACCTCACTTCTTGTTTGCGCTAGCAGGTATGGGGATCACACCTACCCGACATATTTTCATCATAGCAATAAAATATGACATTTATATAGACATAAGAAGAATATTTGATGTCTATCAAATATAAGTGTTCGATGTTTATAAATAAGAAATCAACGTTGATTAAACTTAAGTCAAATATTTTTAACTTTAATAACAGTTTTCTGAAAGTATTAAAATTTTATTTAATTAATACAATTATTGTTATTATTAGATCTATGGGAAATTAATTATAAACAATGTTCATTACAGCTAAATCGTCATTAATCCATTTAATATCCATAGAACCTTTGTTGTTAATCAATTTAGAGCTAAAGTGCTTATTTCTTTCTAACTGATATTGAGATTCCTGCATTTCACTGCCGTTCCAACAGCTTGTTTTAAAAGTATTTTTCTCTGTATCCATTAGACAATTGCCCTCAACAATTGCACCAACAAAAGTTATAGTTCCGGAGCCGATGACTTTATTTTCCTTAGCAAAAGTAGGCGTACTTAATAACAAAGTCAGACACGTAGCTGCAACATAAAACTTATTCAAAACTAATCTCCTCTGATTATTGGGTGTGTGAATTCCACAAGCCAATATGTTATTAAAGTCATAACTAATATCGGCTTGTTACTTTATTTATTTAACTTTTATCTTTAATTAAAGAATAGAAAAAAATTATATAATACTCAAATTACGAGTATCAAGAAAAAATATTCTAAATTTAAGTTAAGTAGGAATGAAAAAATCCAACAGAAATGAAACTAATGTATAACATTTACATAGGCAGCAAATTGCAAAGATCTATTTTTTTATTTTGGTTATAGTCCTATAATCAAACTTAAACTTATTGTGATCTAGATCACCAAATACACGCAAAATTTGTCATTTTATTACTATGAAACTTTCTAATTTTCACCAAAAAGCACTGGCTATTTTTCTATTTAATCTTGCAGGTCTGATTATTTTTTTCTCTTGGTATCTTCCAGCACAACATGGATTTTGGCTATCAATAGATACTCATATTTTTTATTTTTTTAATCAGTACATTTTACCTGACACTTTTTTTGCAACTTTTGTGGCTTATATTAATAATAGAAAGTTTGACTTGGTTATTTTGTTGGCAATGGGTGCGTTGTACTACAATACATTCCGTAAAAAAGATTATATGGGTAAACGCCATCTTATAATTGTGGGATTAGTGATGGTAATAAGTGCTGTGCTCATCAATCAAATTGGACAAAATATCCCAATTGAAAGACCAAGCCCGACACTTCATTTTCAAGATGTACATAGAGTGGGCATAGTGACAGGTATTCCTACAAAGGATGCCTCTGGCGATAGCTTCCCGGGTGATCATGGTTTAATGCTACTTATCTTCTGTAGCTTTATATTGCGGTATCTTTCGTTCCGTTCTTTCTTATGTGCTCTTCTTATTACAGTCGTATTTTCATTACCAAGAGTTATGGCTGGCGCGCACTGGGCATCAGATATCTTAGTGGGTTCTATTTCTTTAACTTTAATTACGACGAGTTGGTTATTAATTACACCATTATCAGATATAATTGTCAGACAATTAGAAAAATATCTTCCTTTTAAAAAATAAAGCACATCTAATTAATTAAAAAAGAATGAGTGTAATATGCACTTATTCTTTTGGTCATTTTTTTGACAGTTAAATGATATTATTATGACAAAATGAGATCTATTTTAAGTATTAGCACTTTATTATCTAATGTTTTGTAAATTAAACTTCTTTTCTCTCGCCATTTAGTCCCTATTTCTGTACACTTTTCTGGTTTCCTCATTATTTATTGTTTAATGTGGATATTTACGTGCTTTAGAGCACGTTTTTCGCGAAATAAGGTTGCCAGAGTTAAATTACACTATATTCTCTGGTTATTTGGTGAATAATTCATGTGCGCTTCTGCACGTAAGGATGTAAGGGAAATCTGTCACAATGAGAACAAAACCGTATATGAGAATGCTTAAGCTCATACCGGCGTTCATTGTTGTAGCTACGCTATCGGCATGTAGCTCTCAGAACGCAAATTCACGCTTAGCGAATTCAAGCACTACCCCACTTAATACATCATCAAGCACATCTATTTCCCAAGCATCACAAGATGAATTTGAATCATTGGTGAAGAATCTCGATATAAAATCTAAGATACTTGACCAATATGCAGACTGGAAAGGCGTCGCTTATCGTTTAGGCGGAGACACTAAAAAAGGCATCGATTGTTCTGCCTTTGTTCAAAGAACTTTCCTTGATCAATTCGGTGTAGAACTCCCTCGCTCAACCTCAGACCAACAGTTCTCCGGTACTCAGGTTAATAAATCAAAATTACAAGCAGGCGATCTCGTTCTATTCAAAACAGGCCGTACTATGCGCCATGTTGGAATTTACATCGGTAATGATAAATTTGTACATGCATCCACCAGCAATGGTGTAACTGTGTCAGAAATGTCTAATATCTACTGGAATAAACGTTTTTATGCAGCAAGACGTGTTATAGAGAATAATGATGCGGCACTTGTTGAAAACAACCTTTCTCAAAATGTATTAAGATAATTAATTCCCTTATATCTTATTGCAATAAAAAAGCCTCATTAAATAAACAGATAATGAGGCTTTTTTTATATTCTTGATAATGCTTAAAACACATAGTGGCTACGTTGGTTTTATAACATTAGATAGGTGTTATAAATAAGAATATGCCGTTGGAAATGGCTCAGCAATAGCGACACCCGCGTTTTTTAAGCAACATAATGCTGCACATTCATCGTCGCTATGAAGGAAAAGACAAGGAGCGCCATCCCATTCAATCACAACGCTATCAATATGGAGATTACTCAGATACTGACGCAAATTCTGTATTGCTTCATCCAGTGTCATACCATCATGACTTAGCAATTTTAAGCCAATCAGCGTATTTTGCTTTCCAGCATCATTCTCAGGCAGTATTTCTACTCTTGTGCCTGCAAAGCCTGCTAGCCACCGATAACTCAGCGGCAGCTTATGAACTACCGAAAGTTGTACATTATCCACAAATCAATCCTGTTTCATCAACACGTTAATTTAATACATCATCAATACGAGTTTGAACTGACTTGCTCACACGCATATTAGAACTTTGTTAATTATAGAACATGATTATTACAATTATTTTACAAAAAAAGCGAAGAAACGTATCAAGCCATTCATTTAGCTTAGTGTTTGCAGGTATTCATGTCTGCAATGCTTAATCTCTTCAATTATTCTTTCATTTATTTAACATTTTATCAACCATATAAAATAATTGTATAAAATATTACGCATCCAAGTAAAACAATCCATCAATTTTTATCACGATACTTCATATCAACAAAACAATAATAGATGATTATTAAAATAAATTTTACTTAATTTAACAAAATAACAACATCAGGTATTGATTCAAATCAAATAATCACACTAATTTGAAACGATTCATGAAATATAACAGAGGAAAATGTGGTGTTTTTAGAGGAAACAGAGGCAGAAAAAGAGAGGCACGCTATAAATTTCTGTTATTTATAGCGTGATATTCTTATTTATAACGACGTGCAAGCAAGATAAAACCCATAGCAAACAGTACACAGAATGCCATAGAGCTTACCATTGGCCATTCTGATTTTGCTGGTAACATAGCAATAGCTGTTCCAACTAAAGCACCAACACCAAAACGCACTGTTCCAGCAAGAGAAGAAACCGTCCCTGCCATATGTGGATAATCATCAAGAATAACAGCCATCGCATTCGATGTGATCATCGCAATACCGCCCACATACATTGCTACACCCACAACAAGGAAATAGAAATGTAAGTTAAGAGCGACCACCAGTAAGAGGAAGATCCCCATAACACATTGAATAGTTAAGCCTAGGCGCAACATCTTCAACGCACCAAATCGACGAACATACCGCCCATTAATGCTTGTCATCACAATTAAGAAGATGATATTAAAGCCAAAATATAATCCAAATTGATCAAATGGAATACCATGTAATTCGATGTAAACAAAAGGACCAGCACTAAGGAATGAAAACATACCAGCAAAAGAAAAACCTGAAGCCAAAATATAACAAAGAACACGACGTGTTCTAAACAGACTAATAAATTGGCTAAATGTCACTCTTAAACTAAAACGTTGACGACGCTCTTTTGGTAATGTTTCTGGAATATAAAAAGCAATTAAAGCAGATGCAATCACAGCAGCTATCGCAATACTCCAGAAAATGGCATGCCATGAAAACCAGTTCATCACCCAAGCACCTAATAATGGCGCTAATAAAGGTGCGATAGTCATAACAAGTGCAACAAAAGACATACTTCTAGAGAAATCATCTCTAGAGAACATATCTCTCATCAATGCATTAATCACAACACTTGCCGCAGCTGCCGCAAAGCCATGTAAAAAACGCATTCCAATTAGCATATCTATTGATTCAGATAATGCACATGCACTAGAGGCAAAAGCAAAAACAATTACGCCGCCCAAAATGACAGGCTTACGTCCCAAGCTATCAGCCATAGGACCATAGACTAATTGACCAATAGCAAAGCCAAAAATATAGATACTTAATGTCATTTGCACTTTGCCACTAGGCACACCAAAATCTTGCGCTATAGTGGGTAAACTTGGCAAATACATATCTATAGCCAATGGCATAAGCATGGAAATAAGTCCCAATATTAAAATGAGACTAAGGTACGACGAACGTTGCTGTTGCACGCAGATAAACTCCCAAAAACGACAGGATAAATAATAATTATTGAGGTAGGTGAATGCTGTTGATCTCTTCTTCTGTTAATGGACGATATTCGCCCTCAGCTAAAGTCTCATCTAATGTGATATCCCCAATACGCTCACGATGTAAAGCACTTACATGATTACCCACTGCTGCAAACATACGTTTTACTTGGTGGTATTTACCTTCACTAATAGTGAGCTTGACTTCTGTAGGTGTAATAATTTCTAACGTAGCAGGTTTGGTTAGATCTTTTTCACCGTTAAGTTGAACACCTTTTTGGAATTGTTCAGCGACACCTTCTACAATCGGCTCTTCGAGTGTGACCAGGTAGGTTTTCTCACAGTGATGTTTTGGTGCCGTAATGCGGTGTGACCATTGACCATTATCCGTTAATAAAACAAGCCCTGTTGTATCAATATCTAAACGCCCTGCAGCATGTAATTTATGTGCCAAAGGTTCATCAATAAAATAGAGGATAGTTGGATTAACAGGATCGTCTGTTGAACATACATAGCCGATTGGCTTATTCAACATAAAGTAACGAGGTCCCAAAATTTGAGTTAAAACATTACCGTCATAAGCTACTTCTTGCTCTGGTGCAATTTTGGTTGAACCGCTTTTCACCATTTCGCCATCAATTGTTACAAGCCCTGCTCTTAATTCACGAAGGATCAAGCTACGGCTAATACCCAATTGCTGGGATAAAAATTTATCTAATCGCATGAATTTCTCTGAAAAATGGAAGAATACCATCTGATATGAGGTATCTATTAAAAATGAATATTAACAATAAAACAACTAATTAATTTATAAATAAACTATCACGCTCTTTACTCCTCCCGTATTCGCGCTACCTATAAAAAAATGTTACGCTGACGCCCCGTTTGATTTCTTATGTAGAGTTATGGCTTTTACACTCAGACCTTATCAACTTGACGCTGTTAACGCGACAATCTCTTATTTTCGCCAACACAATACACCTGCGGTGATTGTATTACCTACTGGCGCAGGAAAAAGTTTAGTGATTGCTGAACTGGCTAAAAGAGCGCGCGGACGTGTCTTGGTTTTAGCACACGTAAAAGAATTAGTAGAACAGAACCATAGCAAATATGAGGCTTATGGTCTATCTGCGGATATTTTTGCTGCGGGCTTACAACAAAAAGAGAGTAGCGGAAAAGTTGTTTTTGGTAGTGTGCAATCTGTTGCCCGTAATTTATCGCAATTTAGTGATACTTTTTCTCTTCTTATTATTGATGAATGCCATCACATTAGTTTGTCTGAAGATAGCCAATATCAGCAAGTTATTAAACAATTACAATCCATTAATCCACAATTACGGATCTTAGGATTAACTGCAACACCTTATCGTTTACCTACGGGCTGGATTTATCAATATCATTATCACGGTATGATCAGAGGCGATGAAGATTGCTTTTTCCGTGATTGTATTTATGAATTGCCTTTACGCTATATGATAAGTAATCATTTTTTAGTTCCACCAACTCGCCTAGATATGCCTATTTTGCAATATGACTTTAGCCAAGTAAGAACAAGCCAAAATGGGATATTTAATGAAGAAGATCTAAACCGTGAAATAAAGAGACAAAAACGCATCACACCTCATATTGTTACTCAGATTATTGAATATGCACAAAATTGCCGAGGTGTAATGATATTTGCGGCAACGGTTGAACATGCAAAAGAGATCCTTTCTCTTTTACCACAGGATGAAGCAGCATTAGTCAGTGCTGATACTCCCTCTTCTGAACGTGACCATCTTATTTCTTGTTTTAAACAGCAACAATTACGTTATATGGTTAATGTTGCCGTACTAACAACAGGTTTTGATGCACCTCATGTTGATTTAATTGCTATCTTACGCCCCACTGAGTCTGTGAGTTTATACCAGCAAATTGTAGGACGAGGATTAAGATTATTTGCAGGAAAAACTGAATGCCTGATTTTAGATTATGCAGGTAATCCTCATGATCTCTATCTACCCGAAGTCGGTACTAAAAAACCCAATCCGAATAGTAAACCGGTACAAGTTTTCTGCCCTATTTGCCAATTTGCCAATACCTTTTGGGGCATTGTAGATGCTGATGGCGATATCATTGAACACTATGGTCGACGTTGCCAAGGTTGGGAGCTCAATGAACAAGGGCAAAAACAGCAGTGTGAATTTCGTTTCCGCTTTAAATTATGCCCACATTGTAATGAAGAAAATGATATTGCAGCACGTCGCTGTGTTCATTGTGATGAGATCTTGGTTGATCCTGATGATATGCTCAAGGCAGCATTAAAACTTAAAGGGGCATTAGTTCTGCGCTGTGGTGGGATGCAATTTAAATCAGGAAATGATGCTAAAGGTGAATGGTTAGAAATTAATTATTACGACGAAGAAGGCACTTCTGTCTCTGAACGTTTTCGACTAACAACACCTGCCCAACGAAAAGTATTTGAATTAAAATTTTTACGTGAACATCAACGCGCACCGGGTGTTCCTTTTGTTTGGCATAATGCCAACGACATTATTAAGCAATTTAATTTATTGCGTCATCCAGACTTTATTGTGGCTCATAAAGGCAAAAAAGAGAGCTTCTGGAAGATAAGAAATAAGATTTTTGACTACGCGGGACGCTACCGAAAAGCAGATACCTTGTATTAATCTGGATTTATATTTGCTGTTAGAGGACTTTTTCGTTAAAATGCGCCCCGCTTTATCTATTTTTAGATAAACCAAATCTCGAGCTTGTTGCTGGGTCGCCTGTAACAAGTATGTATTTTCTTTCTTTTTTATAAGAGAAAAAAGATGTTAACTATTAATGCAACTGTACGTAAAGAGCAGGGTAAGGGTGCGAGCCGCCGCCTGCGTGTGGCTAACCGTTTTCCTGCTATCGTTTATGGCGGAAATGAAGAGCCAATCGCTATCGATTTAGATCACAACGAAGTTATCAACCAAGAACACAAATCAGAATTCTATTCAGATTTCGTAAACCTGGTTATCGATGGCAAAGAAACTAAAGTTAAAGTTAAAGCAGTGCAACGTCACGAGTATAAGCCAAAAATTACTCATATCGACTTCCTGCGCGCTTAATAAGCCACCCTTCGAGCTTTATTTTTCGGGACGCCGAGCATGTAACGCCACTTAATGTGGCGTTATTTGTTTCTACTACTTAATTATTTTTCAGATGCTCTACGTTGTAGCTGATCACGTAAATTAGGTGGTGTGCCTTTAATGGTGAGCGTATCTGTTGCTGGGTCCCAGAATATTCTCTCCCCTAATAATTTCGCATCAAAATTCACAGTTAATCCACCACCGCTTCCTGAATACTTCATCAGTTGACGTAACGTACTGCGATCTGCTGGAAATGTTTCAGCTAATTCATAGCCTTTTTCTTCAGTAAATTGAGCAAAGTTTTGCTCGCCTAAAGATGGTAATTCTTCAGCAAGCTCTGTTAAGGCAATTTCTTCGCCAGATTGTAATTGCTCGTTACAGTAGCTATATACTTGCTCTCGACAAGTTTGACGCTCTTGTTTGCCCATTTCTGAAGCTTCACAGAAATCGTCAACTGCTTGTAACAAGCCTTTATTTTGAACTTTAGCGTTTAAACCTTCTTGTGCGCCTAAAAAGTCCATAAAGAAATCAGAGACTTTACGCCCAACTCGACCTTTTAAAAAAGTTAAATAACGTAAAGAGTCAGGTGCGGTTTCCCACTCAGTTAAATCGATACGAGCAATAATATCTGCATGAGGAATATCTAAATAGCGTGTTGATGACACATCAAGACTGTCGTTTACCCACATACTGTTACAACTACTCAGTACAGCAATTAAAAGGTAATCCACCGCTAAATAGCGATAATGACAAAATAGAACGGTGCCACCTTCTGCAAAAGGGTATTTTGCTAATTCATCTTTTAGTCTCACCGTTGCTGCTCGTGAAAAACCTAAAAAGTTCTCTTCACCTTTACGTTGTAAACGCAGCGCTTCTGCTAATTCACTTTCTTCATTAAACAGACCATAAGCTTTACTTTTTGCACTGTATACACGATGCAACTCTTCAATCATCTCCTGAACAACAGGTTCAATTTCTAAGAGTGAATCACGTAGCACAACTTCTAATGTCTGCTCATCTCGCTTAATAAGTTGATGCAAAACTAATTGGTTAATATCTAGACTCATGGTCGTCCTCTTCTATTGCGTCTCTTTCTCGTGCGCGTATTCAAACACTCCCTACTTTCAGTATCAAGGGAAAATTAATTAATTTAATAGCGGAAAAAGCCCTAGTAATACGGTAATATATAGCGTTTTATTCATTTAGTAGGAATTCAGATTTTATGCCACAAAAATCCCGTTATAGTGATGAACAAGTTGAGCAATTACTTGCAGAACTTGTCAGCGTTCTTGAAAAACATCATACTCCTACAGATCTTTCTTTGATGGTGTTGGGAAACATGGTGACAAACTTAATTAATACAAGTATTGCCCCTGCTCAACGAATGCTGATTGCTGATTCTTTTGTTCACGCACTGCGTGCTTCGATTGATGAAGGCAAAATTCACTAATAAACATAGAAAAATTATTTATAGACATGGTAACGAGACCTCAGTCCTATCGTGAAAAAGTATCCCAAATGATCAGTTGGGGTCACTGGTTTGCGCTATTTAATATTATTCTAAGCTTACTGCTTGGAAGCCGTTACCTGTTTATTTCTGATTGGCCTGCAACCTTTGCTGGTCGCTTTTACGCTATTGTGAGTTGGATGGGACATTTTAGTTTTATCGTCTTTGCTATCTATATACTCATCCTTTTCCCACTCACCTTTGTCGCTGTTTCTCAACGGCTACTTAGAGTTATTTCCTGTGCCCTTGCCAGTGCAGGATTAACTATCCTTATTTTTGATATCGCCGTTTACCAGCAATTTCAACTCCATTTGACTCAACTTGTTTGGGATCTCGTGATTAACCCAGATGAAGGTGAAATGGCGCGTGAATGGCAACTTATTTTCATTGGCATCCCCATTATCTTTCTGATTGAAATGCTTTTTGCAACATGGAGTTGGCAAAAATTACGCAGTTTAAACCGCCAACGCTGGGGTAAACCATTAGCAGGTGTCTTTATTACTTGCTTTATAGTATCTCACTCTATGTCAATTTGGGCTGACGCTAACTTTTATCGCCCAATCACCATGCAACGTGCTAATTTACCGTTATCCTACCCAATGACAGCGCGTAAATTCCTTGAGCGCCACGGTTTTATTAATCAATCAGAATATGAGCAACGTGTTATCAGTGAAGGTAATCCAGCTGCACAAGGTATCACCTATCCTCTTGCTCCATTAATCTATGCCAAGGATACCTATTCTTATAACTTGCTGGTGGTGGTCGTTGATGGTTTAGGTACTGAAGAAGTGCCTGAATTACCAAGCTTGCGACAATTTGCACAAAATAACCTTTATTTTTCGCGTCATTATTCATCCGGTATTAATAATGACACCGCATTATTTGGGCTATTTTATGGTATTTCACCTTCTTATTTAGACAGTGTATTAAGTAGCAGAAAGAACTCTGCTCTTTTCGATGCGTTAAGTTATCGAAACTATCAATTAGCCATGTTTTCAACGAATGGTTTCCAAACACCATTGTTTAAACAAGCTGTGCTATCAGATTTCACCCTCCCAACATCACGCAGTGGTGATAACAATGCCACTATTGATAGCTGGAGTAATTGGTTGGTTAAAAACAACCAAACAACCCCTTGGTTCTCTTTCTTACAAATTAATGGTCATACCAATAATGCAACTCAACGAGCCACATTAAATGATCAACTAGAGACAATATTTAAGACATTACAAGAAACCAAAGTACTAGATAATACTGTTGTGGTTGTCACTTCTAGCTATCATCAAGACAACAATAAGAAGCAAATTAATCAATGGCTTTCAGATAAGACCACCTTTAATTTAAGCCAGTCACAGGTGCCATTGATGATACATTGGCCAAATATGACGCCACAGGTTATTGATCGAATGACAAGCCATCAAGATGTTATGACAACCTTGATGCAGCATGTTTTACATGTCATTAGTCCTGCAGACAACTATTCACAAGGTGAAGATTTATTTGCAAGCACTCGTAATCATCCATGGATTTTCACAGGTGATGAAGAGGCATTTGTGGTCTTTTTACAAGATAATACCTTGTTGATAGATAAACATGGTCGATACGCTTTATTTGATAAATCAGGACAAGAGATCAGTTCTGCAAAACCTGATTTAAAATTATTACTGCAAGTGCTAGCTGAACAGAAGCGTTTTATTGAACGCTAACGCTATTAAGTGACGCACAAAATTGCGTCACTTAATTAGCAAAGGGTTGCTTTAGCAGTCAAAAACAGTAATATACAGGGCACAAACGGCATGTAGCGCAGCCTGGTAGCGCACCGTCATGGGGTGTCGGGGGTCGTAGGTTCAAATCCTATCATGCCGACCAAAATTCTTTAGAAAAACCAACCGCTTATGGTTGGTTTTTTTATGCCTGAAATTTGTGCGGGGTAAAATAGGGGTAAAACTGGGGTAAAACTACACTGGATTATCACTAAAAATTCCTCTCTTATCTCCGTATTTCCACATGCATAATTTTGCAATTTTAAACTTGCTATCCTACCCATTGCCCTATATAAACAACTGTATAAAAACACAGTTAAATAGGTGGTGCCATGATTAAACTCGAAATCAATAATGCTGAATATATTGCTCAGTTAGAAGAGGCTCGTTTATCTGCAGATAACCCTTATGGCTATTTGTTTATGGATATTATCTTTTCTGATCCAATGTTTGATGAGAGCACGTTTAAAATGAAAGATGTTAGACGGGAGCCAATGAGAATGTATATGACGGAGGATGTAGCAAGGGATTTATTTGAGAAATTGAAAACGCATTTCAATCATCAAAATATGGTACCGACATCAAAAAATATAAAGAATCTTATGTAGTTTTAGTTATTTGAAATCATCTTTCTCGCTTGTTACTAATGAGTTTGTTAGTATCTATTTTAATTAAATTTTCTTTAGTATATAGATAAAAAGAGAGATTATAATGGACTTAAAACAGTGCGATAAAAAACAATTAAAAGAAGAGTTTGACAGACTTACAGCATTAACAAGTTATAAATCAACAATGGGTGTTTTTGATATTTTCACTAGACTACCTGAATTATTAAATAATGGTGAAACTGTTTTATGTGTTAATAGCGGACTCGTAAAATCTAATATTTGGTTGATCATTCCTACAAACAAACGAGTTATTTTTCTACATAAAAAGAGTGGCCTTTTCCATAAAAAAATTGATTCATCTTCCGTAAATTATGATGCAATTACTTCAATTGATTCATCTTCTGGATTGGCTGGAGGCAAAATAAAAATAAATACTCCTGGTACTATTTATGAAGTTGGTACACTACAAAAAAATTCAGTACAGCCACTAGTTGATATTATCCTATCTACAAAAAATAACTCATCACAACAACCTTCTAATAATAGTGGTGGTGATGATCTGTTATCTAAATTAGAAAAATTGGGTAAATTAAAAGAAAGTGGTGTACTGACGGAAGAAGAGTTCAAAGAACAAAAAAGTAAATTACTTAATTTATAATTATCAATAACGGACACCGATAGAGTGTCCGTATAACATAAAACCCATACTAAATTTAATGGTTTTTAGTCTTGAATCCACACTTCAACTATTCCCCATGACGTATCGTCACAACGCAAAGTTTTTCCATCTGAAGATGTTACAACAAAAAGATGAAACTCTTTATACCAATTTATGACAATACCGACATTAATTTGATTTGGAACTTGTCCTCCACCTCCAAGATAACGATTTCCATTCCCTTTAATGTAAATCGTTTTTCCTCTCACATCTTCTGATACAGTGATTGAACCACCTGTTGACCAACTATTTCCAGACCATATTTTTCTAAAACTTTGTCCTGTCCCTTTTTTCTGATAACGCCCATCACTTTCCGCTTTTGTGTAACTACTTCCTGCTGTTGCATAATTCCCTTTAGGCTGATACTTGGTGTCAGTTTCTGTTTTTGAATAACTATAACCAGAGGCTTGATAACTGCCTTTAAGCTGATATTTACCGTCAGATTCTGCTTTAGTATATGAAGCACCAGCTAATGCATAATTACCAGCTGGTTGATAACTTCCTTTAGGCTGAAAAGCATCCGTAGAAGCTTTCTGACTCATAACATGAACCGTTGATGTTCCCGTTCCTTGAGCTATATTGCTCTTATCAAACTTATTATTAAGTCCGCTATTTAGTGCCGAATTTGTCGCATAATCACCTGACGGCTGATAATTACCCTTTACTTGATATCGACCATCACTTTCCGCTTTTGTGTAACTACTTCCAGCGGTTGCATAACTTCCCTTGGGTTGATATTTACCGTCAGATTCTGCTTTCGTATATGACGCGCCAGCTAACGCATAATTACCAGTTGGTTGATAACTTCCTTTAGGCTGAAAAGCATCCGTAGACGCTTTCTGGCTCATCACATGAACCGTTGATGTTCCTGTACTTTGAGTTACATTACTTTTATCAAATTTATTATTAAGTCCGCTATTTAGTGCCGAATTTGTCGCATAATCGCCTGACGGTTGGTAACTCCCTTTTGCTTGATAACGGCCATCACTTTCTGCTTTCGTATAGCTACTTCCTGCTGTCGCATAGTTACCTGCAGGGGCATAATTACCCTTTGGCTGATATTTGGTGTCGGTTTCTGCCTTTGAGTAGCTATAACCGGATGGTGTGTAATTGCCTAGTGGTTGAAAGCGTTTATCGGACTCCCCTTTTGAATATGCTCCCACATCGCTTGCCGTAGCATCCGCTTTTAACTCTGCCCATGCATTACCAGCAACCGGTTCGATATTGTTATTCTCAATCTTTGACTGCCAGACTTTATTTTTATGATACACAATAGCGCGTATCGCATATGGCTTACCGGCTTCAGCCCATTTTGGAAAACCAAAAGATTGAATTTCGCCAATTGCTTCTGTGATATCGTGAAATATCCCATTCATTTTTTCACGTTCGATATCTTTTGCAGCAGGGTCTGTGACTTGATCGCGTTCATAATCGTAACCATAGCCTTGTGTATAAGACACAGAGCCGTCTGGTTGGATTTCTACGGGTATAGAAGCCTTATCCCCTTGTGTTGCAAAGGGGATTTTAAAAATAGTTGTCATAGGAATTATGCTCCGAAGTTACTACCTAAGAAGTTTTTACGGTGTTGACCAACGCCAAAGGCTTTTTTAGTCACAATGCGATATTTGACACCCACACCTGAAGGGCGAGGCATTAAGTCGAAGTTTTCGAGAAGAACACGTAAGCGTTCGTCGGGATTGAAGTTGAAAACGTAATACATGTAAGTCATGTCCAACGGGTCAAGGACAAAAACTTTGCTGTCATCACGCCAAAAGAAGCGTTTTAAAAACTCATTAATATTGGTGACCGTAGGACTTTGTGTCAGATTAAAATAACGCATCCGTACTAACATGCGTTTCTGTTCAACTGTCAGTGACAATGTGTAATCCGCATTGCGTCTGAAATTGGCTTTAAAATTGGCTTTCTTTTTGCCAAAACCAAACCCGATTTTATTTTTATCACTGGGTGGTATATCAATGCCTAAAGGCACATCTAAAATACGTGACCATACTGATAAACCAAAATCATTCGCGGTATCGATGTTAAACACATCTCGGTACCAGTTTTGCCAAAATGACACCATCGACTTTTCAAAATGAGAGGCTTTAAAACTAGCGAGTTTCTTTAAATTTTCGGCATCTTCATACTGCCAAAGGATCGCTTTTAATAGGTCTGAATGAAACTCAAATTGTTGAACGTTCATACAATCACCACTTGCACCGCCCCTTTTGGTAGTCGGGCAATTTGATTAATCGCAATCGGAATTAACGCAACATTCCACACTTTCCCGTCCAGTGACAATTCAACTTTAGTCACAAATAAACGAGGCTCTACAGTATTAACTGCGGAAGATATCTCAAAAGGTGATACTTCACGCGCAACAATCAAACCGTTATCGCCGTCTAGCTCTCCGCGCGTCCATTGTTCTATTGCACTGGGAATAATAGTTTGCGCATCAACAGCTGATTTTTTAACTGTCACTCGACAAAAAATGGTGATCTCTTTAGGGCGTGAAAATTGCACTTTATATTCCTGCCCACTCACCGGCTCTACAACCCCAATTTCGATCTCACCATTAAAAGCCGATCCAATGGTTTTGGTTCTAAGTAATGATTTAGCAATTTCGTTACTATCGCCCCCTTCCACACAAACGTAAATGCTATGAGGTAACAGAGAAACTCCATCAATAGTGAGCACCGCATCGGTGTAGTTCTCTCGAAAAGAAAGTGAGTTAACACCCTCTAGCTCATACAGTGAAGAGGTGATCGCCTCCGCAACACTGACGGTATTTTTAGCCAGTGTTTGCTTACGTCGTCGCCTTGCTTTGATATCAGATTCAGCATAACGTCCAACAACAGCATGAGTGGGATTATTGACTTTTTCCCAACCTAGCACTGAACTGGCAACCGAATTAAGCTGGCCGGCTCCGCATTCAACAGGGCCATATTCAACTGCCCTCATATCCCCTGTTGCTTTGCCGGTATTATCAATAATCAAGGTAGAAACTGTTTCGAAGATAGCACCAGCAACACTGGATGCGAGTGAACTTTTTGGAATAATCGTGCCGGGTACGCCACTAAACTCAACGCTAGAAAGATAAGAGTGAGTGGCATTAACGCGTTGACCACCCATCAGCGCCCATATTGCATCAAGAAAAACACCACCAGCAATATCAGGATTGATTTGATTTGCTAACTCGGCATTATTCCTCACCATTGCATCACGATTTTCGACTTCCATCGTAGCCAATGCCCCTTGTGGTGTTTCAGGGGCAAGATTAATCGATTGACCAAACACCGCACGAAACTCGCTTTCAACTTCATCACGTATTGTGGCTGTGTCGGGAAGAATAACGCCTTTATTATTGATATAACGATAATCAGCCATTCAATGTAAACCCTCCGTATATCGTGCGAATTGTTGCTTGATACTTCAACTCACCGTTTTCCACTTTGGCGCTAAAATGAGTCACTTCAACCACCTCCTCAATTTCGCTCATACGTTGTCTAAATGCAGTTTCAAACATCGGGACATCCGCTTGGCGACCAAATGTCGTTGGCCAGAAAGGAATACCTTTATCTTTTTTATGTAACATTTCACCACGAACCGCTTTAGCAAAATGCTGACAAAGGTTTTTAACCGCATCGTCTTTTTCGCTGAATTGGAGGTTTCCATCAGGGCCAATAAAGAGATCATTATTTTTATCGATTGAAAATGTTCTCATAGAGGCGCTCCTGAATTTCCATAACCGGTCTCAACACCACTATGTTGATGAGTAGAACCGATATCTTTTCCATTGTGTTTCATCGTGCCACCACTAGAGTCACTATTACCATTTATGGACTGATTGCCATTCACCGTGACATTGCCATTAAATGTGGTTTCAGGCACGTTAACTTCAAGAACGGGCGAATCTAAAACCGCTTTACCCTCATGCAGGGATAAACACACAGAGCCATCCATTGATTGGATCACCAAGGCATCAATGTTTTTTCCATCAATCGCCCAACCTTTAATCGTGTCAGGGAAAAACATTGCATCACTGAATGAATGGAGGCGTGCGGTATTAGGTTGATCCTCCAATCCCCCACGCTGAAAAATCAGGCTAATATCTCTGTCGTTGGCTTTTATCCAACCAAAATCACCCGGTTTAATCGGTGCGCGAATAAAGAAACCCCCTCCACCAAATCTAAAAACGGGAATATTGGCCAATGGTGCACGCCCGACAGTTCCCCCTTCCGTTGTTACCATCATCACCAGTGGTTTGATAACAGCGCGATTGGTTTTATCGTTATAACTAACCACTGTTGCAGGGAGCATGTCCTCTGTATTCATCATCAAGTTACGAAATGCAGACGTGAACGCACCTGCCAGTGAGCCGTCACTGGCAATGTCAGTATTGGGTTTATTCATTGTTATGCTCGTTTACAGGTAGCCTGATAAAAGAAAGGATCATCATGTGAAGCAACATCAAATTTCAGTTGTTCAATGATGTAGTCGCCATTAAGTGCAGAATTGAATTTACTCTCGAGTCGAAGCATGCCCCCTAGTTCTGAGGCACCGTCAATCAAATAAGTGACAGATAGCCCTTTTTCGGTGGCTTTGGGTATACCCACCATGCCTGATTTCATGCTAAGAATGCGCAAACGCCCTTTTAATGCTTTATCGTCGTCTTTTACAAATAATGTATCATCATCAATAAAGGCCTTAACATTTCCCGCTTCCTGCAGTCGCTGTACTTGCTGTAATGCTGAACCGCAAAAATACCAATTAGCAATATTCTTATCGGTAGCTTGAAAGTCCAATCTAACCTTGCAATCCTTCGCCACCGATGAAGCTATCTCGCTTATTTTCTGCATAGCGCCACCACTAGAAGAAACAATATCACCTGAGCTGGCATTATTAGTTTTAGCTTTAATGGTTAGCGTTACATCGGGAGGCGAGGCAATTCCTGCACTGACAATATCCCCGGTAAAGATACGAAATAATCCCGTATTGACGCGCCCTACTTCAAGGTAAAGACGGCGAGTTTGTTTGCTTTTATGATAAGGGCTGGTTTCAGTGAGAAGGTAATCTCGTGTGTGGGCGTTTAATCCATCAATGCTAACTGTGCATTCATTTTGTAAGGGGTTTGCGTACTTTGTGCCGTTAGCTTTAATACGCAATCCCTCATACCACTGCAGTCGTTCTGCAACTTCAATCCCCACTCGTATTCGTCGTAAGTCCATCATCACTCCAAATAATTAATGATTGGGTTCTATCAAATGATTCATACCAGGGCAGATCATCATTTTCCGTTATAAACGCCAAATTCGTGCCATCGGCAAGATAGCGATAAGGAATAATAGGAGTGTTTGCAACAGCTCGCATACCAATTGCAATAACCTCACTTTCTCGTTCAATATCGAGATACATCGCATGGCGACCGGCCTTTATTGTTAGCGTCCAATTAACACCTTCTAAATTGACGGATAAGCGTTGGTTTGGTATGGATTTTAAAGGAATAGTTTTCATTAGAAGCTCCAATCACCATCTGCAATACGTGTTGCAACAGAGCCTTTTTTCTTAGTCTCAACATCTGCCTCTTTTGTTTGCACATTCCCCCGATTTACCGTTGATGATTGAGTCGGCTTTTGTGTAGCTCGAGGCGGTAGTTCTCCGTATTCAGGCTCAACAGTGCGCCACTCAACAAACCGTAGTGACAGTTTTATTGCATCAATCATGTCCGGTATTTCATCATGATTAAAGCCAGTTAATAACATCGGTTGGTAAGTTTTAACTCGGGTTTGAATACCGACCAATTTGTGTTCATCAAAAACTTGTTGCATCGATGAGAAGATGTTTTTTATTTCCCCTGTTAGCACTAAATCCATGCCAATTTCGATGGGATTAATAATCACATGATCACTACGAGTTTCACCGCTTTCAACTTGAAACTGTGTCGCTTTATGCTCATCTCTGATGTTGATTTGAATTGGATTAACACTATCAAACAGTGTAGAAAACGACTCTAAATCAAAGATTTTCACCTCAGTTATCATTTTGCTACTCCTGTTGAGTTTTGTTGGTTGAAATCAGCTAATTGATCTTGCAATGCATCCTTCGTGCCCGATGCCATACCCTGCGCATCTGTGGCTTGAGTTTCAACCTTAATTTCTCCAATGCTTATGTTGCTTTCATGTGTCACATTGGATTTATTGCTAATAGCTTGGCTTGTAATCGGGTTCATCGCATTGTTGGCAATCGCATCTAACTGTGCATTGGCTTGGGCAATGGATTGTCTAACCGGAGGCTGTTGTGTCGTTTGGCTTTCTTCTTGAGGAATGGCATATTCAATCTCACCATTATCATTGACTTTACGTTCTACGTTTTGATTGACAGTGATTTCTTCGTCATCACCGAACCCGAAAAACTCTTTAGCAGATTTCCAACCATTTTTAACTGCATCAAGCCCTGTATTTACCCAGCCAATGATTTTTTTAACTTGCTCCCACATCCATTCAAACGCTCCCACAACGGCATCTGTCACCGTAGTAAAAACACCAGCAAAGGATTTACCCCATCCTGCAATCACTGAAATACAATTGATGAGAAACTTAACATAAGCTTTTAAGCCTGATGCCATTAGATCCCAACCGGCAACAACAATATCCGCCACAACACCGACAATAACCTTCAGATATTCAAATAACTTTTTGAATGTTTCCCATAATGCAAGAATGATAATTTTCAACTGGGGATATTTTTCTAGAATACGCCCAATCATCGAATCGTTACCGTCGATAAAGTTCATGATGTCGTCATAAACAATTGCAAAAGCTACGGCTAAGAGTGCAATGATGGCTATAATTGCAATAATTGGCCATGTTGCTGCAAGTGTTGCTGATGCAGCAGCTATCATTGGTGGAACGTAATAAAGTGCTACGGCCAAACCAACAGCAGAGAAAAAACCTATCAATAAGTTTTTATTCTCTTTGCAGAAGGAAATAAATTTAGTTAACCAATCTAACCCCTTCGATAAAGCAGGGATCACCATTTCTAGAAAGGAATTCTTTAACACACCTGATGTTTGTTGAAACTTAGACATGGCTGTATTGAATTTAATCGAACTTTCAATACTCTCTTTGCTAATTCCTGAATATTCTTTTTGAATACCCATTGTGCGCTCTAATTCTTTGCGCCCCTTCATCATTAACTCAATGGTTTTATCGTCCGATACTCCCATACCTTCCAGCGTTTTCTTCGCTTTATCAAAGCTCATTCCTTGAACTTTGTCCGCAGTCTGAAGCACTTTTTCCATTGAGTCTTTAGTGTTGCCAAACGCATTGGCCATCGCAGATAAATCAGCCTGTGCGGATTCTCTAGAACCGCCTAATTCAGCCATTGCACCAGAAAACGCATCAACGTCTGCAGTCGCAACGCCGATTTTTTTACCCAGCTTATCCAGCGTTTCAATCTCTTGAGAACGAGAAACGGATTCGGCAAAAATACTGCCAATACTCATGACAATGCCAACTGCACCTAGCGCCTTTGTCGCAAATCCTGCAACAGAGCTTCCAGCTTCTTTATACTTTGCCTCTGTTTCTGAAAGTTCTTTTTGTAAGTGATCTTGAGCCTTTGATTCCTCGCCAGTGGTTTTAATCCCTTTTGTACGCATTGTTTCAATAAACTGCGTATAGTCGGCATTTAATGCAGTGAGAATAGCCTCAATGGCTTTCTTTCCCTCCCTGTTCTTTTTCTCTGCATTAGTGAGTGTGCTTAACTCATTATTCAAAGCCAGTAATTCATCTTGCATCTGTTGATATTGTGCATTTAACGCATCAGATGAAACATTGCTGTCATTCATCCCTTGTGATAGCTCATCACGTTGAATATCAAGCAAACTCATTGATGATTTCAGTTCATCAATTTTAGATGTTACGGACGTTATTTTTTCAGGTATGTCATTACTATTAAGATCAAAAGTAATTTCGCCATCCGGAATATTTGATATCTGAGAAATAATTGTTTGAATAAATCCACTAAATTTATTTTCAGTGTTATTTAATCCATTTTGAATGCTTTCAATTTCAGCGATTAAATTTGAAGAAATATCGGCATTATCACCCGTTGATAAAATTGTTTCCTTTAAGCTTTTCAGCTCTTCTATCGTCGACGCTATTTTTTGTTGTGCTTCACTTGTATTGATATCTATATCAAGAGAATCATCTAATTGAATATTCCCAATATTATCAATAACACTTTGAATAACATTAGTTATTTCATCTGCGTTTGTGTTTGCGCTTTCTTTAATGCGTTCTATCTCCGCAATCAGACTGTCAGCAACTCCAGAAGTATCACTATTAACATGAATATCGACTGAGTTTGACGATAACTCTGTCAATTGTGCGGATAGATTTTGAATAAATTGTGTAAATCCATCCGCACCGATAGTTGCGGATTGTTGCGCCTTTTTCATCTCAGCAATAATGTCATCGGTCGATTTACTCACCCGATTAAACGCATCATCGGCTTGGCTGGTATCAAATTCGAATACTTGAACAAAGGTATCTAGCAAGGCCATATGAGTTATCCTTTCGATGAAGCCAGCGCTTCGTTATAACGGTTGGTAATTGCGATCTCCCACAAATCAAACGCCTCTTCTAAATCTATTGACGTTTTGAGTTCGGTGAGCGTGGCGAAACCGGCTGAGATGATGACGGCAAAGAAGCCATCAGCGTTTTTATAATCGACGGGAGTGAACCGGTGATTTTGTTGAGCAGGAATTGGAGGAAACCTTGGCTCCCGTCTTTGCCGAAAAAACTGGTGTTATACTTCAACATTTCCAGTTCTAGACGAATAAGGGCTTCACCATCAGGCACATGGTTATCAATTAAGGTGCTGGTCTTCAGATAAATCTCTTGCCCTTCTTTTTCGACAGCAACATACGCCATCATCTTTAACATGGCTTCTTTGCTGACTTCATAGTCGCCAATTTTAGGCGCATTCGATAAAGGGTATTTCGCCAGAATTTCACGTCCAATCGTTGCCGGTAATCGGCTAATGATAAAGGTGTGCTCTTCACGATCAGCATCGGTGATCGTAATTTCTTTCGGTTTAATTAACATGATTAATATCCATAAAAAAAGGCGGAATAACCGCCTAGAATTAACGTGCGCGAGTGCGATCGAAGTCTTGAAATACGAAGGTATACGCTTTGGATTTGTGTCGTCCTACACTGGCAACAGAGCTACCACGACTACCATTGGTAATTTTCCCGTTACGTGCCGTGGTTGTTGAACCATCGCCATATGAGGCAACCATGGTGATAACATCCCCTGCATGCCGTTGTCCGCGACGAGCGGTATTGGAGTCAAGCAAGATAGCGAGGTTTTCGTCTTCTTCACTACCGGCTAACACGTTAATGGTGACCGTTTGAGGTGTTGGCGTTGACCAACTGACGAGATTGCCATTGATATCCATTCCTGTCTGTGCAATATCGACCGCAGGTAAATCCAATGGATCGGCATCATCAGCGAAGGCGGTAATTTGAATACCGGCAGGAAAAGTTTTATGCGCTTGAATAACAATACTCAAGCCAGTTGCTGATACATCATGCATATTGTGTTCCTTACACTAAGTTGTGAGAGCCTTCGACTTTACGAACCCAATCGCCTTTACCGTAAATTAATACGTACTTCATCACGTACTCAGGCAAATCAGATGGGCCAGTGTTTTCGACAATTTGAGCGTTGTACCAATAACCTTTGTTTTGTACATCGTGCCATGCCAAATCATCACCAGAAGCGTCTGTCACCGCGATTTTCTGAACATCTGTTAAGGTTTTACCAGCCAAAATGGTGCCGTTATTAATCGCCTTAGTTACCGCCCCAGCAATCACCATCATTGCTCGTGCTTCACCGTCTTTATTGGCAGGAACTCCACGTGTGGCCATTAACAAACTAAACCACTGTTGTGAGATATAGGCCTTTAACCATTGCTCGTTAGCATGGACACTCATATCTAATGGGTTAGCAACACCACCACATAAGAAACCACGTTGATAGAAACTAATATGTGAACCCGATACGGCCGTTTCTCCGTAATAATTCACTCGTAATTTATCTAGACGATCTGCATCGATATCGGTCGTGATTTGCGAAGGGAACGTGATACCAAATTGGCGGTACATATAGTTTGTTGTCGCATTGGTTCGGTCATAATCAGTGGCTGACATAATGGCCATCGGCAACGCGTGAACAAAGAATTTATCCGCTGTTTTCAGATTTAAGGCTGTTGAAGCCGTTCCCACCAGCGCCCCACTAAAATCTTCAGCATTTTTGTTAGTCACAGATAAATGAAGTTGGTACTTCACGTTTTCACCCGCAACATACTGTGCCAGCTCTACTGCATGCTCTAATGAGAGTTCCGTTAAAAACGTTGCACTACCAAAAGAGTCTGAAATTGCTTCAGACGTGATGAACGCCTGTAATGGAGTCTGAGCAGGATTACCGGCTGATGATGTGCCATGACTAATATTCATTGCATCAGCAAGCACAGATTGGCGTACACTAATATCCGCACGCTCTTGTACGCCACCGCTAATAACAAAAGCGCTGTCTAGGGAATTAAACGTGACATAAGCGCTAGAAAACTGAGGTTCATTTTCTGCATTCAATTTCGCTTGCACAGCTGTCGCAACATCCGCATATGACGTGCTTTCAGTAAGATCAATTCCTGTGATTGTTTTTGTCACTTTTCCAATGGTGATATTGAGTTCACCATCGTTAATCAATTTTAAATCGGCTAAATCCCCTGTTTTATCACCGAACAAGGTAGGTGCTCGACCAACTGGTTCATAAGATGCGATTTGCAGTTCTTTGGGTTTACTTGCCGGTGCTGGGCTGACATAGCTGAAATACTGTCGTGCAAAATGTGCCTCGGGTGAATCAGCACCCAATAAGTCATCGACTTGGCCACTGGCAAATTCAAGCACTTTACCTGCAGGGATTTTAGGGTTAGTTGAAAAAATACGAGCCGTGAGCTTGCGCATCGGTACAGCAGACGCGCCAATCACCGCACTCGCGATATCGACATAGCGAGTTTGTTTGATAGACATAACGTTCCTTAAATACGATAGATATCGGGATACAACGCACTCACGGCGTCAGTATCAGGATGAAGTGTGCGATTAAATGTCACATTGAAATCAAATGATGGGTTTTGTTCGTAGTTGCCCTGGTCATTCAGAAAATAGGGCGTTCGAATACCAGTTGCCCGTTGAATGCCAATACCTTGTTTCCGAAGTGCCTCAACAAACGGTAATGAATTGGCGATCATTCTGACAATCGCGGTAATATCCTTGGCTGTATAATTGCCTAATTGCGTCACGAACGATTGAACTTGGTACGTATTTTCGGATAACTGGTTTTCTTGGTGATTGGCTTTATTGCCTTGAACATTATATTTTCGCCCTTGCCAACCGAGGCCACTTTCATTGATGGGAAAAAACATCACCATATTATCCTCACGACCTTGCTTTGTGGATTGGAAACCGGCTTTAACAGGGATCTCAATACCGACTTCTTTTAACTGCAACAAAAACTGTTTTCGAATGGCGACATCAACATCATAATCCGTCATAAGTGCCCACCTCAATACAGATCACTGATTTCCAACCGTCTTGTTCGTACCAGTCTGCATCACCCACAACATCGTACTTCTTACCATTGAATACAAGAAAATCAGGAGATGTACCACGTTGAACGGCTTTAATATCATGAGAAGTATATAAGCGCCGGTACACTTGGCTTGTATCTAACCCCATTGATTGAACATCCTGAGTATCAACAGCCTGCCAACTTCCACGAACTTCTACGGGATCGTAATAGTAATTTTGGTCATTTCCTCGTTTATCGGGTGCCCGTTCTTTAAATCGAAACCAGAGCACCTTTTGCTGGGGAATATAACGTGAAGCGATACGGTTTAAATTACCAAACATTATTTATCCTCCACGATAAATGACACAGCTTGTAGCATCTGCCCGGTATCGACTAACGGCTCTTGTGTGGCTTTACCTTTACTATGACGACGTGCTCTTGCTTTGACCGTTGAATCATCCAGTGCCGGTGTTGTGACTGCTTTTATTGCCATTTTCACATCGCCCGCAACCGTCGCACCAATTTGAGTCAGCCCATTATCCAGCGTGATGTTGCCCTTAATAGTGGCTTTCACAGCACGAAAAATTAACTGACTATAATCCTGCTTTTTATCATTCATGGTCGGCCTTAAAAACGGGCGAGGAGGAATACCACCAGCGGGATAGCCCAACTCTTGAATAGAAGCAACATAAGCAATAGGTGTTCCATCGGGGTACTTTGAATGCTCAAAGAAGCCAACACTTAATCGCTTTTTAGCCAATTCATCGTAAACCGCTTTTAATTGCGCTAATTTAGTCATTAACGTAATCGCCCTCCTCGCGTAAATCGCCCTCCTACACCCCGAAAAGCTGAACGTTCACCGCCACCACCAAAATATTGAGGAACGCTACAACGCTTAATCAGTGCTAGAAACTGCTGGCCGAAGGTTGTCATTTTAAACCAGTGCGACCAATCAGAACCGGCAGGCGGTGCCGTAAATGACACGCTTACCTTATCAATGGTTACACTCGTCACAACACCGGTGGGCGACTCATCATCAGCAATCATTTTTCTGAGTGTTAGCATGTGTGCAACCACGAGCATCCACAGCTCGTTAGTACAAACACCCTTACAGGCAGAGAAATAGTTCAACGCAGATTGAGCAATGATAAATATTTCATCATCACCCACACCGTCAAACTGCGGATAGAGCACACGGAATGACGTTAAAGGAAATGTGCTCGTATCCATAATCACTTACCTTTTTTGTTGGTTTTAGGAACGTCTAACTTTTCAGCCTCTAACGATTCAGGAGTGTCAGGGGCTGATTGGTCGCTAGCTTCCATATCAGTGGCAACTTTTTCGGGATCTTCTTTGCGATGCTCAACGGCAATAAAGCCATTCTCACAATGAAGATTAAAAACGTGATTTTCTTTGAGCTGTTTATATTGCTCATCAGAAATTTCCGTCACACGGCCACGCGGTGTATACATGTGTTTGGTCATCACATTAGCTTGACCGGCAATAAACACTTTCCCGTCTCTCACGGTATAGTTCTGGTCATTTGATAATGTGCAATATGCGTAAAGAGGCATGGAGTGCTCTCCTATTGTTTAGATATAAAAAAGCCCTCAAATGAGGGCGCAAAAAGAGAAGTGGTAAGATTAAATGCCAGTTAAGCGTGTCACCGCCCACGGACGAGTTACAAACACACCTGCAGTCGCATTGGTTGCATCTTCCATATACCCTTTAATTTGGTTGAGTGAACCTAATAACTGGTATTTCACAGGCACAACCTGCAGGATCACCGCACTGGTTGCTGTTGAACCATCATCTATGCTATCTGCGAACATATAGGCCACATCAGCCCCACCATTTGCGCCAACAAATTCAGGAGAGAAAACCAGACGCATATTTGGATAGTTTTCATTTATCCATTGTTTGACTGTTTCACCTCGTGCCACCGGATTAGCCACATTCAGTGCAGAGCGAAAGCCCAACGGCAATGTTAAGGTGATTGGCGTATCATCTTTGATAATACCGCCAGAACTCGTTTCAATACGCGAGAACATATCGGTAATATCAGCAGTAATATCTGCAAATGTTCCGCCTTTCCATTTGCCTTTTGCTGTTTCATAGGCAGGCAAGTTAGGCTCATTCATCAAACCAAAGACGCGCGTTTCAGGGCTGTTAAATCCGTAATAACCCACACGCTCACGGCCTTGCTCTAATGATTCAGTCACTGAATTACGCTTTTCTTCCATCGCAACAAAGCCTGCAGAAGATTGGCGCGCTTCTTCTAATTTCCCCACTTGGAAACCTAATTCGAAACGGACAAGACCACGGCGCTCTTGGTCTTGCGCATAAGACGCTAATGGCACATTGGTATGATCACCATAAAGCTCGGCTTTACCAGTTGGTGTCGCCACATTCAGAATGATTTCTTCATCATGCCACTCACCCGCATTAACGATACCGGTGATTTCATCCAGTACACGAACACGCGTAGCGGTACGAATGACACCCGGTAAAACATGTTGCAACATTTCGCGTTGAATTAAGCCCCCCTGCATTGCACCACCGCTAATCGCGGAGTCCATCGCAGAAAAACCACCAAAGCCAATTTGCGCCAATTCCCCGTATGTCCATTTCTGGTCAGGGTTAATATTCAGTTGGCCATGTTTTTTGACATCACGGCCAGACATGTGAAATTTAATGTTACTAACTGGCATTACTCACCTTCCTTTGGAGACACTGGATATGGGATTTCTGTTAAACGAATAATGCCCAAGTGAGCACTCTCTGTGGATTCAAGATGTCGGCTGATAAAACCAATAACGCGATCACCAGCACTAATGGTGGCTTTAGAAGATAGCGAACCGTCAGCTTCATCGAACACAACCGGTGCGTTGATTTTTCCAGCCACTTCTTTTAGCTCGACAAAAACTTCACCCATTGTCAAGAACTCGCCCTGTGTGCCGTTAAGCGCAAATTCTTTTTCGATACGATAGGCTTTAGGGTTAATCATGATCCCTGCAAAAGCCCCTTTACCGCCTACTTGAACGGATTCCACCGAATCATCTTTGTAGGTATAGGCGCGACCGAAAATATTTAGCTCTTCATCCGCTGAACTAAGAATTGCTGAAACAGCGCGAATAGGGCCTGCATGGCTAATTTCACCGACAACGCCGGAAATTAGTCCATTTGCGACTGAATTAGGAATTGCCATTATTTAGCTCCCCATTTATCCATAATTGATTTATTGCTCACTGCAGAGTCCATTGTTGAACTCTGTTTTTGAGAGTCAGGAACACGCCCTTGCATCCAAGCATCGAGAGCAATGGCTTCTGTACCTTTACTGCATTGAATACCCAGCTTCTCAACACCGTATTCTGCGACTTGTTGTTGAGTCATAGCGGAATGGTCAAACACACCAAGGAACGGCGTTAACTTATGCGCTAACGAATCACGCGCACCAATTTGTTTGAGTAGTTCACCGGTGTCCATTGCTGGCTTTGCTTTCTCTAATCGCTTAATTTTACGTTTCAGTGATGCCATTTCATCCATTGCAGTCATGCTACGGTTTAGGCGTTTTAAACGACGATGAAGACCATCGGTAGTGGCTTGGTCAAGATGCTCTTTGGCTTCTTCAATCGCTTCGACAGCCTCTTCAATGGCGACTTCGGCTTTCTCTACGGCTTCAGGTTCGCCAGATTCTGCTTCTTCTGTGGCAATTTCGGCTTTTTCCACGGCTTCTTCTGCTTTCTGCTCTTCGTCAGGATCTGAATCAGTTGAAGGTTTTTTCTCTTCTTCTGGTTCATCGTCTGTTGCAGGTTTAGCACTGGTAATTGCTTCTTTGATAATGGCTTTTAACGCTTCCAATTGCTCGGGCGTAAACGCCCCCTCATCAGTGGTTGGTTTGTCTTTGTTTTCATCTTCAGGATTCATGCGAATAAGTTCCTTTGTGTCTATGGTAATAACGGAATGGTCTTGCACAGCAACATCAGCGCCAGTGCGCCCTTCATCAACTAACGCAAGATGGTTGGCTCTAATATGCCGTTGTATGGCGTCATAACGTTCACCGTTAAATTCGCCCGGTGTGAAATCGTAAACACAGCGATAACCAGGAGATAATTCAATTTTCCCTCCATCAATTTGGTTAAGCGCTGAATTAGACAGGATTTTGATATTGCCTCTGAGGTAGGGGTATTCAAAATAAACCCGTTCCCCGATGACTCCTTGTATCCCTTTTTTCTCTGCAGGAGTGCCGTCTTTCCCTAACATTTCATGCTCATCAACAAAGGGCATTAATTTGAAAGAGTTAATTGTCTCTGTACTGGCCAGTTCCTCTTGCGGGCGATACACCTTGTAAATCTTTTCAGGTATAGGCGCGCCAATTTCACATCCCAAATAATCAAAAACCCCAACTTTAGAGATGGGGTTATCTTTTACTTCCAGCCAGCCGTTTAAATCATATTGTCGTTTGGTCATGTCTCCTCACCGAAATCTATTACGGGTGTCCAGAAGCACTTGCAATTAGGCAACTGTCCGGGTAAACCCCGTTCTCCTGTTTTAGGATCAATAATTGGTGGGTTATCTAAATCGAATACTTCACCGTCCAATTTAATATGCCATTCACGAGGCTCAGCACTTCCACCAGAGTGATGCCAAACCGCTTTACGAATACCAGCAGATTTCATGCGCTCATAGTTAACCGCTGTCGTGATTTTTCGTGTTTGATCAACAGCGATAAAGTTCGCCCTTTTCTCTGTCACACTACCTGTTTGCCTAATTTCTTCTAATAACGTCTTTGCGCCTTCACCACCTTGGCTAATAGAACGTAAGGCAACACTTTCAATGCGTTGATGAAATTGCAGTGGAATGGATTTAATGAGTGATACGTTTTCAGCCGTAGAGGCAATGATTTTATCTTTCAGAGCTTCAGGCATATCAGGGGTTTTGATGGTGATCCCCCCTGACAACTGTTTGAGAGAATCATCTAAATTACGCTTTGCGCCTATATCTACTTGGGAAACAAATTTATCCGCAATCTCTGTGGATTTTTGTTTAAAAATCTTATCCCATTTGCGTTTTAGCCGATTAAGCCAGATGCGTGTTTGACTGGCAAAGCTGGCATCCATCGTAAAACCTTCAAAGTCGTCATTTAATTCGCTAAACACTTTTTCATAGTCTTTAACCATTGAATTAATGAGGCGTGACATGTCACCTTGATAACGACTAGAGGGCGCTACCGAATACTGCAGGGGCTTCCCTTTCATTACTGCTTGGCGAGAGGTTGCCCATTGCGCTCTCTTCGTTCGTACCCGTATTCGTCTCGACATAATCAGCCTCGTTCACTTCAATACCGTAATAGCTGGATTCTTTATCACTGGCTAGTTTCTTACGGATATCTAGCCCATCAATCGCCCCCGTTGTTGCATAAGCAGAGTCGGCTTGTGCTTGCTTAAGCTCAATATCCGCACTCTCAACAGCCGTAGGGCTATCGAGTGGTGCCCATGTAATAGAGATCTCTGTCACAGGCAAACCTTCACTACGCATCAACATGTCGTAATGACGTTGTAATAGCTCTTCAAGGTCGTTTGATTGAATACTTTCAAGCTCTTCGCGGTAATTAGCTTCTTCGTATTCCCCCGTTGAATTAAAGCCTTTTGGCGTGGTGCCTAATAGCTTTGTCGCGGGCACATTGGAAGCTGATGCCACCAGCTGATATTGCGTCATAATCGTGGCGTCTAAATCCGCTAATGAGGTATCGAACTGTTGAACGGTGTCATCACTGCCTGTCATTTGTACGCCGTAGTTATCGCGCATCTCCATAAAATAGAGCATGTTTTCGCGAATAATGTCCTTATCAGCGCTCTCTGGATCTGCAATCCCCATTGTGAGTAAACGCTTGGTCATTGCTAGCTGTGGCGCTTCATTGGCGGTACGCTCTGATGCATAGACACGCTCATAAATGCGTTCCGGCACTGATACACCAAAGTAGTTGTAAAGTGGCTTCAATACGTTAGGCACAGGAAACGGCACAAACTTGATAAAATGCGATTTATGGTATTTACGCCCACCAATCACATAATAGGTTGGCTCGTAGAAGTCCATGCTCGCGGGATCTTGAACATTGGCATCCGTTAAATCAGCCGTTACCCATTGGGGATCAATTTGCTTAATCCCCTTGTACATCCCTTTGGTCACACCATCGATATTAAACGGATTTTCGTACCACTCTTTCGGGTTAGATGTCTCCACAACAAATAATGCTAAACGACCGCCATACACGCGCCCAAAATGAACCAGCTCTTTCAGCTGATGTGTAATACGGTATTTTTTATCCCGTTTGCGAAGCTTTTTACTGATAGTACGATCATCGTCGTTATCACAATCAATATCGTAGCCTTGGCGTATCGCATCACGTGCGGGCATATTGCAGGCTTTATCCACCAGCCAGTGTTTAGCGATAACCGCACACATATTGTTGCCGATAAACATTTGTGAGGCATACCATGAGGCCTGTGACTCTGGCACACCGTAAACCTGCTCACCTTTAAATGAGGGCACATAGCTATCAATGCTATCCATCGCAACACCTGCAATTGTGGGTTGGGGTAAATTAATCCCATCAAAGCCCTGTTCTCGCGCCAGCGCAGGATATAAGTCAGTTGTGAATGCTGACCGTTTAACCGGTGCGAGTGGTTCTGTTTTTCGCCTCTTAAACGGCCACCACATAGATCATCTCCTAGTTGTAAAGAAACTACCTTTTTTCTTCTGATATAAATCGCGTAATGCTTGAGTCATGGCATCCACTGTGTCGTCATGACCAGCAAACGGGAATGTGGTAATTTCCTCCACGGTTTCTACAATCCACGGCGCAATGTCTTTATGAGGGAGCCACACATTTCTAGCCTCCCATTCAGCAGTACACGCATGAGCACGAGCAACCTTGCTACCATCTGGCTCGACGGGAATTAACCCTGAGACGGTTGATTTGAGAGAGTCGATTACAGCAGGGCCATTAGCTTTGTCCTCCACTAGCTTACGTCGCCCTTCAGGGAATTTTTCAGCTAGCCATTTCACCGACTTTAATGTTTCAGTAAAGCTCATACGTTTTCGAATTTGATACAGTAGATAAGCATTTGCATCTTTCTTGCCCCAAACTTGCCCCACCACAAAGTCGGTGCCGTCACTGTCTTTAAAAGTCATATCCCAACTATGGATAACCTTATCGAATTTTTCAGGTAGGTCTTTTGGTAAGTAATACTGAGCAAATTCTTCGTGGAAGATTTGACCATCACCCGGCTTGGGTTTTTGTTGGTACATGGCAGACCAGAAGTAATCACCGAGGATTGCTTTTGTCTCAAGAAGTTTATCAAGAGGGTGTAACTCAGGAACAAGCGCCTCGTTCTTATCGTTGATAGCAGGAAACGTTAACACTTGCGTCTCTGGTGCAATATCTTTTAATCGTCCAGATAAGTCATCAGTAGCCCACCGGGTGGCCATGATGATTTCACCGCTATATTTAGATAGACGCGTTTTAAACGTAGAAACGTACCAATTCCATATCGACTTTTTAGTCGTTGGACTCAAGGCTTCTTTTGAGTTCTTTATTGGATCATCAATAATACCGAGATCAACTTTCTTACCTGTTAATGGGCCACCTACACCAGCACAAACATAACTGCCTTTGTGGTTAGCAATATCAAACTCGTCAGAATTACGTTTAACCGCAATGCCGTTTTCAGGCTTATTACCTAACCAGCTTTTAGGAAATAACGCACGATATTCATCGGACATCATAATTCGCTGAACATCGGTATTCATATCCCCAGCTAAATCTGAGGAGTACGATAGTGCACCAACGCGCATATTTGGGTATTTACCAAAGAAATAGGCCGGCAAATAGCGAGAAACAATATCAGACTTACCATGCTGAGGGGGCGCACTTAAAATTAACTTAGGGCGTTCGCCCTTCATCATATTTTCAATAAATATATCTAGCGCATTACATACCGTTTCTGAAAAGTGGCTTGTAATGTATTCAGGGTTTATATACTGAATAAATTCATGCAAACTACGCCTAGCTATCTCTCTCCTGACCTCTTCATCAAACAAGTCGAAATTGACATCCATAGAGATACCTAAAGTGACAAAAACAACCCTTCCATACCGTAATTGGTACGAAATGATTTTCATGTTTTTGATAACAATTGATTAACAATAAAAAAGAGATTAAACAGAAAGAAGATTGTTACTTTTAGCGGTTTAGGTTGTGTTTTTAGTTGAGTTCAAAAGTGAAGGGGCGCATTAGCACCATTATGTTAAATAACACCTTTTTTTAATAATATTGCCTTAGAAACGACTATTTAAATTACTTAAATAGTCGTATTAAATACATTTAATTTAAAAAATAATACTAGAGATCATTTGCATCTAAAGATGAAATTATGCTTTGAACATGATTCAAATCTTCCCCATATAAAACAACGATTCCTTTAATTTCATCGAGGTATAATGTATTTCCACTATTTGTCCAAATATGTACTTTAGGACGTCCACCTCTCGCTGGAGGACCAAATTTCTTTGCCATAGCATTAAGTACGCCTGTTTGGCTAAAACCCGTTATTTGAGATAATGACAATCGAACAACAGCTACTTTTTCATTCAATAATGTAACTGTACTTGATTTAACCTCTACCCCACCATAGCTCTTAATATCAAGATGACATACTCTTACATTTCCAAATATTTCACCCTTTAAACTATTACACTCAATGCTATCCCCAATACTTATATCTTTTATCTCTAATGGATGATCTGTATGGCTTGTTAACCCAGGTACAGTACAACCCGAAATTAATAAAGATAAAAATAAAACTTTAATTTTATTCATTATATACACCTAAAAAGAATTAATAATACAGGTATATGATAATTTATGACTTAACTCTCAATAGGTTGATGAAGTGACTTATATTGTGTATTTAGGTCGAATTGATATATTTATTCAGTCTTATGGATCTTTCTCAATTTAATAAGCTGTTCAAAACTCAAATGACTAAGGTCAATACCAGTTGATTGAATAGGCCCACCATCGGCACCGGTTAATTCCGTCTTGTTCTTAAGCATACCTAAATGCTGTGCAACCATCTTAAGCGCTTCATCTTGATTACGAGTGATAACCTCAACACCAAACTTCCCTTCTTTCACGCCAGCAAATACTCGACGAGCAGGCCCTGTTAAATCACGCGTATCATGAAAGTACGCACGACCAATACCAGCACCATTACAACGAGGGCAATCAGGATTTGGATCTAATGTTTCATCGTAACCGTACCCACCCACATTTTGTGGAGGCGGTTTATTGGCTGTAAGCGCTTTTTTAGTAGCATCTTCAAATTCTATTGAATCACGCCACTGGTAATTGAAACCAAAGCCCCAGCAATGACGGCAACATAATCGACGGTATTCAGTCAGTTCGTTAACGTCTGCCGTTGCGATATCCCACCACATTTTTAATACAGCATCTTGGGTTATCTCTGTTCTACGTTCCCGTTCTGCTAATGCGTCAGTGATTGCTCTTGAAACCTTAGCATTTCTTAGCATGCGAGTAGCATTTACATAAGCTGTATTTCCTTCGCCTTTATAACCGGCTCGCTTATATGCTCCTGTTCGATTTAAGTCTATAAGGTATTCACTAACAAATTTAATCTGTTGTTCTGTTAGTCCGTAATTGCGCAGACTAAACGTGTTTTCATCATCATGCGCATTACTGGATTCATTACTCTGCGCAGTGGGTATATCACTATTGCGCATTAGCTCTTTTGCGCATTCTTTTTTCTGCGCAGTGCGCAATTTCTTGTGCGCAGTTTTTTGCGCATTCTGCGCACTGGATATTTTGATATATCGTCGGGCTGTTGCGTAGTTTAGTTCCTTTAGTTCGCACCACTCTTTAGGGGATATTCCTGTTATAGCATGTTCGGCGAGGAACTGTTGTTGTAGCATCCCCCAATCCAGTTTTGCCATTGTGTTTATCTCTCCTTATTGTCTTACCATTTTTCCACACGGCGTTAACGTTGTTAATCATCAAATATGGTTGAGCTAAAAATATTTTGATTAATATTGATATTTATTTTATCGCCCCAATCTATTTATCATGATGAATTAATAACAAGGAAATATTATGTGTAATAATGGTTATGAGATAGAAATAACACTTAATGCAAATGGTAAAGTTCAAGCTAAAATAGATGGTATATTGTCTGATGGCTCCATAATTTCTAGCACCAACTCTGGTATTGTTTCTGGAATTTTTTCACCTGAATCAACTATTGATGATTTAAGTAAAGCAATAAAATCAAGAATAAAAAGACATAGCGAAGATATCGAATTAGAGGCTATTGAAGCTTTTTTATCAGAAATAAGTATTAACAATACTGATCGGGTGTTTACAAGGCGCATTCAGTGCTAACATAATCCTGTAACCCTTTAATCATCTGCTCTGACTCTGCAATTCGCTCTCTGAGTAACCAATAATTTCTGATAGCGGTGTCAGTAGGTCGGGCGGTGGTTGCATCATCCACGCCGGAGGTGGTAACGCCTTCGGATTTTGGACACTCGGCTTTGATGTACACCCTGTTAGGATTACGCTCAGCACTAACACGCAACTGGATAATTTCAGACATTGCATCGTTGAGTTCCTTAGTGTGTTTTGTATCGAGTTCGTTTAATTTAGTGATACGAGATTGATATTTATTATTGATTTCGATTTGCTGGGAGAGTTGGCTAGTTGCTGTGTTGTAGTCTTTGCTCAACTTGTCGTAGTCATCTATTACCCACCAGAGCCAGAACGCCAATACTACACAACCACCAGCGAGTAATTTGGTGATATTCATAGATGTTACGCCGGATATGATTTCCACGTTAATTGAAAGTGAGGGCCATCTTTGAATGAATCCCAATTACCGCCCCACTCAACATCAATGCCAAACTCTTTACCTGCTTGGATCATCGCATCAGCCACTTTTTTAAAGTATGACCATTCTTGCCAAGGTATTGAACCATTTACAATAGGGGCACAATCCACGGCATGGCCAGTAAGATGACGACTATTCATCGTTCGACTTTTACCATTAATGACCAATTGACGTTGACGAGCTTCATTACGCTTGCCTTCAATAACCATAAAATCGACATTGGTTAATTCAAGTGCTCGTCGAATTACTTTAACTAAATCAGGATGAACACCCTGCATATTCTTTTCACTACGCGTACTAAATACAAATTTACTCACCACTAACCTTCCTTAAAAACCGCTTTTCTAGTGTTTTAATTAACTCGGCTCCAGACCAACCGGCTAAACCAGCAATACCACCAGCGAGTTCTGGAACCCACTCATAATAGCTAGATGTTAGATACACCATTGCACCAGCAAAAATAGAGACGATAACTTGAAGGAAAAATACTCCCCAACTTATATGCTCCCCATTCAGCGCTTTATATGCACAACTAGCTGCAGTACCTAATAAAGTCATAACGCTGATAAGGATGCCCACAAGCCAGTTGTAGTTATTGGGGTCTTTATATGGCATTTTCTTCATACCTCCCCCTTAGCTTGGGGCTTATTAGTTAATAAAAGTCGGAATTAGTCATAATTACTTTCGTAATCTAAACCGTTCTATTTCCAGTGTGGTTTGTTCAAATCGCTCTTTCTCAAGTTCAACCCCAAGAACTCGACGATTTAGTTTTAATGCAGATTTTAGTGTTGCACCCGACCCCATAAAGAAATCAGCAACCAGATCACCCTCACGACTGCTTGAGCGAATAATGTGTTCCATCATTTCTGCTGGCTTTTCACAAGGGTGTTTACCTGCGTAATATTGCACAGGTGGATACGTCCACACATCGGTGTAAGGAACATCAACGGTGACAGAAAAAGGACGACGTAATAATTGATATTGTTCAGCAAGCTCCTGGTACTCTCGACTAAGAGAAGCCTGAACTTCTATCAAATCAGTATGATCACGATTTAAAGGATTACTACTAAACTTTTCACTTGCTACACGCTGAAACAGCTCTTGTAGTTTTTTGTAATCAGACTCACTAGGTAGTTGCCATTGGCTGTAACTAAACCAGTGTGAAGCCATCTGCTTACCTGTTGCCTGCTTTATTTCTTTTGCTGTTATTCCTAATGATTCACGTGCAGATTTAAAATACTCAATTAAAGGCTTAAATACGTTTTCTTTAAGCGCTTTGCATTGCTGAAGATAGGTACTGCTTTTACCCTTGTATGGGTTTTGATAATGTTCAGCAAATAAAATTCTTTCAGTGCTTGGAAAGAAACTGCGTAAATCGGCTTTACATGCCCTGCGCCAAGGCCCTGATGGTTTAGCCCATACAATATGACTTAGAATATTAAATCTTTCACGGACGAGTAATTCTGTATCCGACGCTAGTTTAGAACCGCAAAAAATGTAAAGACTACCGTTAGGCTTTAATACCCGCCAAAATTCTGCAAGCATTTCATCAAGCCAAGATAAATATGATGTTACGTTTTCCCACTGATTATCCCAACTACAAGACTTCACCTGAAAGTAAGGCGGGTCAGTTGCGATTAAATCAATACAATTATCGGGAAGTGTTTTTATATAGCTGAGTGAGTCATCATTGACTAAATTCACACTGTTTAAATTCACACTGTTTAAATTCACAGTATTTTTCATAGATCAGGAGAACCTTTTTTGATAAGCTCACTATGCTTTGTGCACATAAGCAGTGGGCTTTAGTTTGTCCGTGATCTACCAGAACGGGTGAATGACTGTAAAGGTGCTACCAACACTTTTACAGTCGCCCATTTTCACAGTATTAGATATTTTGAAATGTATTTTCTTTGATGTTTTCTTTGATTAGCCCCGCCATCGCCAACTGCGTTAATATCAATTGACAACGTGGCTCAGTTAAATAAGTAAATTCTGCAACTTCGCCAGCTGTAACTTCCATCGTGTGCGGAACAACTTCAAAAACAAGTCTTGCCTCTTCTGTCATATCACTATGTTTTAACATGATATTTTAATACCCTTGGTCAGTTATTGGTCGTGAACACACATGTAACTCTGAACAAAGGAAACAGCAACTCTTATCTGTTTTAGATACAAAAAAACCCAGCGCTTAGGCTGGGTTAGTTGGTCACTGTATAAAAACGGCAACTTATACTTAAATAGTGGATCATTGGCTCAAAGAAGTCAACACGTTCTTGCTATTATTTTTACTTTTCCACTCTTTTTCACGTTTTTTAAATGCATCTTTTAAATGTGGGTAAATTAAATATTCGGCTGAATTAATTATGTCCTCAATTTCTCTTCTACATGTAGACATCGAGGGTTTTCTATATTCTACCGTTCTATTGCGTCTAATCATTTGGCGCGGTTTTGCTATATTGTGGTAATAACGAGCAATAGCGCGATCTGAGCTACAAAAGGCATAACGCAATAATAAGAGCGTAAACGCTATTCTGTCTATGTGATAAATTTTATCGACTACTTTAGCGATCAACATACCATCATCATCGTTACACATTTCTCGCTCGGGATAATTGCGCCTTTCTACTGTCGCCATAAATTCAGCGATAATACTGCTTTGCCTTTTTTCTATCCTCCCTGAATAAACCCATGCTCCAAATTTTGATAACCAAGGCTGAATCCATGCGACCTGATCATCATCAAGTTTTAATCCATCGGATATGCTCTTTATACTCGACATGCTCGTAACTCCATTACTTCTTGCTTAGTCTGTTCTAACAACTCAATTTCGGTACCATGAATTTCTTGCCACGATTTAGGCGAAGCGTGAAAGCCGGTTTCGTAACACGCTCTATGATGTGGAGGACACAGTGGTAAAACATCAGTATGACTAGCCCGTTGTGCCATTCCCTGCCCCGTTCTAACATGATGAATTTCCGCTAAACTGGCTCCAAACCCCATATTGCGACAACAAATACAACCCAGTTCCGCTACATCTGATAGCCAATTCTTTTCTTCTTTGGTCTTTGATTTGATCATTGGTCTTGCCTCTATGTAAAACTTAATAATTGAGATACTGCATTTTCTACAGCTTTTTGAGTGGGAAACTGCTTACGAAGGATAAAATTCCAAAGCACATCGAGTGTGGCTTTGTAGAGTTCGCTAAATGCTAAGTCGTCCATATTTGCAAAGCTGATTGATTTAGCGACACGACGTAAACTGCCGTCAGGCATTTCAAACGTATCGTAATAACCGGCTTGCTCTACAACCCAATAACGAAAAGCATCAAAAGATTTTGTTGCTGAAATATTTTGCGCACGATTTAGTGCAACTTCTTCAAGATAGATATCAGATGCGGATAAGAGCGCGTCAGCATTATCCGTGTAATATGAAAGGAATGTGATGTAACCACGCACAAGCTCTTTTTCTTCAGGTGAAATGGTACCGCCAATGGGTTCCCAATATTCATAGCCTAAGTTGAGTAATGCGAAGTATTTACGATGGAATCGAGGGTTACGAGCTTTCTTAAAATTAGCTGAAAGCACATCACCACATTTGATTTTTGAATGCAGAAAATCTCTCGTAACAGGGTTAGCTGGTACAAGAGTATCGTTAGACATTTTGATAAAGCTATGCTGTGCCATACTTGACTCTCAGTTGACACAGCAAGTGTTTAGGATTGGGTGTTCAGACCAATGGTATGATTATATAGGAATTAGCTAACCGAATAAATAAAAGAAGTTTTATCGCTAATTGGTTTATTAACACAAAACAATTCTCGTACTAACTCTCTTGTAATCCCTGTTTTAACAAGAATGTTATTCCATGATAGGTCGTCTAACATTTCAATACTTCTAGTAAGTAATGTTGGTTCTTCAACTTGGATAGAATTATCTCCAGGCTCAATTGCAGTATATCCTTTTGTATTAAGATACATATATCCTTGTCTTGCTTGGTCTTTTGTAATTAACCCTAAAGCTGAAGCTCTATAAATTATCATTCTTAGGCTTACTCTCCAGCGTAATTTAAACTCAACTAAAGCACTCCAATCTAAATAACGCCCTTTCATTTTAGGAAATTCTTTCATGAAAGAAACTCTTGGAACCATAAAAGCACTAGAAAACTGATTTGCTTGACTCTCAGTTAAGTTATCTCCAGTAATAATTCCATCGTGTAAAACAATATGACCCAATTCATGTCCAATATCGGATCTAAATCGACATACAGAACTTTTAGCATCGTTACGAATTATTATTGGCCTCTTACTATTTACAGTAAAAGCATCAACTCTGTCATCAACATCGGACACATGTGCGATAATAATGCCTAAATTCTCAACGAATTTAACCATAGATGTTATTGGTCCTAAACCAATCCCCCAATAACGACGACAACTCTCAGCTATTCGTTCAATATCATCTAATGTACTCATTGCTCGATCTGAAATATCCGGAATATTTAGTTCAGGATATTCAATTTCATCTTCAAGAGCAGATAATAAAGAACTCAAGATTTCAGCCCTAGCTAATATGCTATTAGTTAAAGTTTTAGTTCTCGATTTTTTACTTCTAAAATGACATTGTTCATCTTCTATTGGGTAGCTACGTTCACTAAATAGAAAATTAGGCAATATATTCAAATGCCTTGCAATCTCATCAGTTAGCTCTTCTGATGGTTTAAATCCTTTCTCTAATTTACTAATATATTGTTTACTTTTACCTAAAGCTGTCGCTAACTCTTCACACGACAACCCCCTCGCCATCCTAGCAAGACGTAACTTATCCCCTCTATAGCCTGATTTAAAATCAAACAGTTCCATCTTTTTTCACAGTTTCATCTGGTGCGTTACGACGTTTAAGTGGTGCATCACTAATGTCAGTCGCTTCAGGTCTCGCTTCTGAATTATCCATTAATGGAACAGAAACTGCGTCATGGTATCTAATCTCACTAATACATGCGCCATATTGATTAATCCCAACTAAAGCTACATCCCACTGAGGATAATCATCCGTATCTTCAATATAGAATGGCTCAGCAAGAACACGCCAAATGAGATCTTCTTCAGCTTCTGAATCATCACCACCAAATAATGTTAATTGTTTAAATTCTGCTTTATTTCGAACTAAACGATGTTTTTTCTTTGGTTCACTAATACAATCCTTTGAAAACTGAATCGGTATATTATTAATTGCAAAGACAAAATCCAGTTTGTCATATACCATTTTTAATTCTGGTATAATGCCTTCTTCTGCAGTATCTTGAATATGATTTTTGACCCACCCATAAGCACGAACACCATTGATCCAATTACAATCTAATTTATGTTCATGTTTAGGCAATTCAGTTAGTACACCAGCAATAGATTTCAATAAATAAGTAACTGGTTTTTCTTCTAAAGAGGGTTGAATATCCCAACAAGGGGCAAGACTTCTATCTTCCATTCGTATTAAATCCTATATTGTGAAATGTCAGATATATATTTTCGCATTTTCGTGTTTTTGTCAACCAAAAAACTTCGGGTATATTAACATTTGACAACCAGTATTCTTAATGTATTTATATACTCAATTTTACCTCATGATATCCTTTGGTTACCCAACATTGTGAATCACCAGACAAACAGCATTGTTGAACAGGTAATTGCTCACCACATCGTTTACACTTCTGCTTAGATAACTTCTCAGCTTGCCTTTTATACTCAGCATCATCTTTACGAATAATCATCTGTAAGTATTCAACAATGTCATAAGGTTCTCGACCAGGCATACGCAATACACAATTACGCTTTAACATTTCCAACTCTTGATTATCTACAAATAATTCAATTTTGGTTACACCTAATTCTTTCTGCCGTTTACGTTGTTCTGATTTACGTTCTGCTACTGTTTTTGCCATTGGTCTCGCCTCTATTTTAACTAAAATGCTTTTTCTGCGTAACGACGGCGTTTATCGCTTTGCTGTGATTGTTGTTGCATTTTGGACACTTCTGACGCTGTAATTTGGTCGGTAGGCAGATAGTGGCCATTCTTAAACTCTTGGTAGACGGTACTGGTTTCTCCATGCCTAAATTTATCAATAATGATCTCAGCATAATTTTTCGCGGGGCTATTTGGGTTATATACGGCCTCCCTATATGTAAATAAAATTAAGTCAGCATCTTGCTCTAAGCTACCAGAGTCGCGTAAATCAGCAGAAACAGGACGGCGTTGATTAATAGGTCTTTTATCAACATCACGAGATAGCTGGCTTAACGCAATAGTTGGCGTGTGTAATCGCTTTGCCAACCCTTTTAAAGATGCAGATATTTTTGCAATCGCTAAATCATTACGTTCCGCTTTAGGTTTTTTAATTAACCCTAAATAATCAACAAAAATACCTTTCAATTTTGGATATTTACGTTTGTGGTTTTCACTGATTGCACATATTTGTTCAATAGTTAGATTACTTGCATCGATGATATGAATATCTCTATCCATTAAATGGCCTAGTGCTGAACTTAAACGCCCCCATCCTTCATCATCCAATCGCCCACTATGTCTCAATGTTGATATTGGCAATTGTGCAGAACCGGCAACTAAACGCTCAGTGATTTGCTGATTAGACATTTCCATCGAGAAGAACAATGCACCGCCTCCATCTCTAGTCATACCCTCAGTCATCGTTAGTGCAAGCTCTGTTTTTCCCATTCCTGGACGACCACCAATAAAAACTAAGTCTGTTGGGTTAAAACCTCCAATTTTGTCATCTAAAGCTTCAATACCACTTTTTATCATTCCAACAGCATCTTCCCCTTTGTTTCTGCGTTCTAAAACATCTACATAGCCTTCAAGTAGTGTATTTAAATGCACAGGAAGTAGGTTCTGATTACCAATTGTCAGCTGGCCAATTTGGGTTGCAAATTGATGAATAAATTCTTCAGCTTGTTCATGATTATTTGCAGTAGTAATGTCATTTTGATACTTGGCGATTAATTGAATTACTTCTCTAACACGATAATAACTATAAACTTTTGAAGCATAGCCTTTTAAATTCGCTGTCCAAATAGGTGTTTTAGATAGCTCAAGTAAATTTGCTAAATCGCCCTTTTCACCTAAAGCGTCAGCAATAAAAAAAGGATCTATTAGAGAGCTTGCTAGTGCTTGTTTTTTAATTTCTTTGTAGACATTACGGAAATATCCAGAGCTAAACGCATCTTCAGGTAATGTAGCTAATACCTCATACGCATCTTGACTAGCACCACCAGCTAACAAACCACTAATCACCGCATATTCTAGTTCTTTCTCATGCATGATGATTGCCTCTGCGATATGTTGGCCAGTTAAATGTTAATACCGTTCCACCCTGTAATAATCTGTCCACGGCTCGTTCACCAAGCATTTCTTGTAGATCAACAACGGGCAAGTTGCTTATCAAAATTGTAGGTAGCAAATCTTCGTAGCGATCATTAATCACCTCAAACAAGATATTACGTTCAGAATCAGTGCCATACTGAACACCAATTTCATCAATAATTAACAAATCAGGTGTGCAATATTTTTCAAGTACATCAAGTTCACTGAATTCTGAATTTCCAGCCCATGTTCTTCGAAAAGCGCGAATGATACGTGAGGCTGTGGTAATAAATACCGTTTCTTGCAATTCTCCGGCAATCTGACGGGCGATTGATACTGCAAGGTGTGTTTTACCAGTTCCGGGTGTTCCACACAGTACAAGCCCCTCTCCTGCGTTTTTTCGGTCACCCCAAGTTTCAACGTACTGCTGACAAATTTTTAAATTATGTTTTGCTGTTGGCGTTGAGGCGACAAATGATTCAAATGTCGCATTAGCAAAGCGAGGTGGAATATTCACCGTAGTTAGTAAATTTTGTTCAGACATTTCCACCTCCCACAAACCAATGCGGATCTTGAGACTGGTAATCTTTTTCGCTAAACCCAGTGTGAGAATTTACTTTTTGAGTTTGTACTACTGGTCTTTCAGGAAACAGTCCCTGCCAACCGTTAGCAATTGAATTGCAAATCACAGCATTGGCATCGGTGCAAAGCGATAATTTTTTTGCTTGTTGCTTGCACATGGTTTCTGTCAGCGGTTTTTTAATTTCTTTCCTGAAGTTAATCCAATCCTGCCAAACCTCATCACTCACATTTGACGGTTTAGATAATTTTGGATCGAATTTATTTTTCGATTTTTTCCCCTCGAGTAATTCTTGTGGATCATGTTTTGAATTTACTTGTGGATCATGTTTTGAATTTACTTGTGGATCGCCTCCAGATTCTGGAGGGTGAAAACCCCCTTGAACGCCAGATTCTGGAGGGTCAAACCGTATATTTTTATCGTTTTCTGTACGGTCAGAATCTGAACGGTCAGAATCTGGACGGTGAGAATTTGATAGTTTTTCACGCTGTTTTCTTAATTTTGCATTTTCTTCTAATGCAATTTTTTCTAATTTATCGACATTTAAAAAATATAAATTTGAAGCATTACGATTGCCATTTCTACGTTGCTTTTTAACTAACCAACCATCACGCTCAAGTTCATTACACGCATTACGAATTGTGCTAATTCCTGCACCAATTTGACGGCTGATAGTTTCAACACTGGGATAAGCGATCCCTTCATCGCTTGAGTAATCAGCTAGTCGTACCATGATCATTAATTTGGTACCCTTAACACCTGAAACAGCACATGCATCCCATACATAGCCCGTTAATTTATTACTCACGTTACACCCCCAGTGATTTAGCTATGGAGCGACATGCGCTTTGATACTGTGCAGGCGTTAAATTCTTCGACAGTAATTTTTGTTTTTGCTTCTCATACTGCTCCCAAACTAACAACGCAATAACACGCCTACTCTCAAAAATATCTTCAATTTCTGAAATATGAGCAGGTTTATCATTCAGCATAAAACCATTACGGTATGTAATTTTTTCAGTTGATCTAATCATTGGTCTTGCCTCTTAATGCACGCTGGTCGGGCGTGATATCTCATTTAATGCACGTACTACATTGTTTATTTGGTGTGACATGTCACGACCTTCTAATAAAATTTCTGTCATAGCATCAGCAAAACGCTGAATGGCCACTGTTGCTAAATAATTTTTGGTGTCTCCACGAACTCTAGCCAGTCTCGACGCCGGTAGTGCCATTTCAATCGCAGGCATTAGCTCAGCTATTTTTCTTTGAGATGCACGAGAATCACCACGTAACCAACGAAAAATTTGTTGCCGGTTGTTGTTGATTGCTTTCCAATCAGCCCTGCCAGTTTGATCCTCAATTACATGTAATCGACCATTTTCTTGATTAATCACTAATCGTAAGTAAGCTCGACTAATCTCAATAGCGACATGCTCTTGTCCTTGTTCTACTGCCCAGTCCTCAATTTCAGCTCTGATAATATTGATATCAAAATTCATTTTTGCGTCTCCTGTCGCTAAAAAATTGATTATGCATAATCAGTTTTTTAATTTGATACCTGTAATACTGATGATGATTTAGGAAGCCCATCAAACTGATTAGGATAAATTTCTGGCGCAACCTCATGAGGTGTTACTTGCCAATTTAAGCATTCACACAGGCTTAAAACCTTTAGAGCAGGAACGCCATTTTTGAACCATAAATGCACTGTTTGAGGCTTCGTATTTAATCGTCTAGCAATCTCTGATTGGCTCGCTAGATTGATAATTTTGTTTTTTATACAAGGTGTCATTGTTTTCTCCTTTTTGAATTACAAGTTAATCTTACAATCAAACACACAATAATATCAAGTTTTTCTTGAAGTGATCCCTACAAGGAAAGCTTGTAATATAATTTTATGAAAAAGAATCCGAATGAAGTATCAGCTACACGTATTAGCCAAATACTAACCGAGCGAAACTGGTCTCAATCAGAATTAGCTCGTAGGCTCGGTGTTAGCCCTCAATCAGTGCAATTTTGGGTGAGCGGTAAAACAGCACCTAGGGGTAATAATTTAACAGCATTGTCTAGTCTCTCAGGATATCCAGAACATTGGTTTTTTATGAGTGATGTTTCAACTGAAGTAATGAATAAGCCAGTTGTCCGTAAGAGTGATTCTTATCTTGTTGAACTACTTGATATAGAAGCAAGCGCAGGCCCTGGCATTATTAATAAAAGTGAATTTATTGAAACAATTAGAGCTATTGAATATACATCTGATGAAGCACTCCGTTTATTTGGCAACAGACCTAGTGCTAATATAAAAATGATCACCGTGGTTGGTGATAGTATGCAAAATACTATTGAACCAGGAGACCAGGTTTTCATAGATGTTCACATAGATTATTTTGATGGTGATGGTATTTACGTTTTCATTTTTGGTCAAACATTGCACATTAAAAGACTTCAAATGATAAAGAATAAATTAACCGTTATCTCTGATAATCCCAATTACCGAGATTGGGATATTGATAAAGAAGATGAAGACCAATTCTTCATTTTTGGTAAAATCCTCCTCAGTCAATCTAGAACATACAAGCGTTACGCTTAAAATCCTTTCATAAAATTCAAACTAAATTACAGGGGCTTAATAGCTCTTGTAATTTTTTACACGCACAATTACAAGAATTATTTGTAAAATAGACTTGCAATATTCAATTTTAACTTGTAGATTTACTAACAACAAAAACAACACAGCAAGTGTTTAGGTAAGTGTTCAGAGCTTCTTATTCAGCACTAGGGAATATTTCAGACCAAAGCTACAAAGACATGACCATGACGGCTCGGAAAGACGAGCAATAAGTTAAAGACGTAAAAAAACCCACCGAAGTGGGTTCCTTTACCTCGGGTCGCCGACCAAAGCTAACCGAGAGTTCTACTAGCGCGACCAAACGCTAGAAGAGGCAAGACCAATGATAAATCACTGATCGCCGTTATTTTAAAGGAGTTGCTATGAAAGCACAACCTGAAAGCCTAACAGTCACACTCTATATTCATGCTCAAAAACAGTTCGATGGTTCTTATCAATATAACGCCTACGCATTTAAAGCCGATCCCAATGCGGGGCTAGGTTTCGTTATTGCAGAACACACTGTTGATGTTCCTTTTAAAGAGCCAACTCAAACTGATCTCGTTCACGCTGAAATTGATTTTCTACGTAATGAACAAGAAAAAATTCTTGCTAATGCTCAAGTGAAATCAAGCTTGTTAGAAGATCAAATCCAAATGCTTCTCTGCTTGGAAGGCAAACCCATTTCGAAAACTGACGAAGAAATCCCTTACTAAGAGGCAAGACCAATGAAAACTTTTATCTGTGTATTTGAGCCTACGACCGAGGCTCGTACAAATAACGGAGCTGTACCGCTGGCCATAGCATTAAGCACTGCTAATGCAAAGCTGGCAACAGCAACTGCAGTAGTAAAGTTGTCTGAAGCATATCCAGAAGCAATGGATAACTTTAATACTGATGAGCCATTAATTAGTGAACATCTTGACGGTTCTGTATGCCCTACTTTAGATGCTTTCGATGAAAAATTTGCTGTTGAAAATGAGTATGACGGTACTCAATGGAAACCTATCGAATATAGAGAATTTAAAAAGCTGGCCACAAAACCTCGTATTGCCAGCCTGCTGTTATTTGGGAAGACTCAAATAACAAACAAAGAGTTCTCTTTTACATTGAAATATCTTGCTGGCACAGAAGATCCCAAAATTCGTAATATCGCCACAGGCCTTGCTGAAATAACAAAACTTTCTTTGATGGATGCTGAGCAAACGCTGGAAATAGCACAGGCTATCTATGAGTTTGCTAATGAAGATGTCACCGTTGAAGAAGCTAAGTCATTAGGTGAAAGTTGGCTAACAGAAGAACCAGAACAACCAGAACAACCACAAGAAGAAACATCTTCTATCAAGCGTAACTATTCAACCATAGATACTGAAATCGCCTTAGCACTGTTAGATGACTTTGACCCTAATAATGTCCTCGCATCTCAAGTAAAGAAGGCCAAAGAACTAATAGATGATGACAACAAAGCATGGAAACTCTGGTCAATGGATTTACGCACAACAGCTGGCATCTTAGATATACCTCGTGAAAAGATTTTCGCGTTAATAACTGAAAGCAAAAAACAGCCTGAGCTATTAGATAACCCCAATGCACGAAAAGAACTTATTGATCTGCATTTAGGTATTAACAAGCCTGCTGGCAACGCTGAAAAAGAAGAAATTACTACTAAGTTAAATCAAACAGATAATGCATCTTTAGTATCCAAAGAAAATACAGTTGAGAAAGAAACCAAGCCTAAGCGCTCACGTAAGAAACAAGAAGAAACCCCAAAAGCAGAGGTTTCTCCAGTGATCGAACAAACTGAAGAACCCGAAGAGCCTAAAGAGTCTGAGACACCATCAGTACAACACGATAATTTTGAGCAACGAGCTAGTGTGCTTGATGAAGTTCTTAACTTAGGTGATGCAAATAATCTTAATATTTGGAAGCGTGTACAACGTACAGACCCTCGCTTTACTAAGCCGTTAGAAGGTATGGGATTTGTAGGAACTAGCATAAACAGCAATTACATGATTATGCGCGCTACTGAAATATTTGGTCCTATCGGTGAAGGATGGAGTTACGAAGTTATCGAAGAAAAGCTTGTACCAGGAAACCCAATAACTGAACGAGTATTTGACGAAAACAACAAACAAATTGGTGTTCGCTTTCTACGCGATGGTGATGGTTCTCTAAAGTATGAAGAAAATCACTCTATCAAAATTAAATTCTGGTACATAACCGAAAAAGGTAAGAAAGCTGAATTTGAAAGTTATGGAGCTACCCCTTACAGATATATGACAACTAGGGGAATGAAATCAGATCCTGAAGCTATTAAGAAATCACTTACTGATGCAATCAAAAAAGCCCTATCGATGCTTGGCTTTAGCTCTGATGTTTTTATGGGTATGCATGATAACCCTGAATATTTAGCAAGCAACAAACTTGAATTTGAGATTAAAAATGCAAGTGAGAAAGCTGAAGATATTACTCGCATTCGCAAAGAATTAGACGAGAAATTTACTAAACATACGGAAGTTATGCGTAGTGCTGTTACTGAGAATGAATTGCGAGGCATTGCATCCACATTAACGCGCGAAATTTCTGCACATATCAAATCAGCACAAGAACGTCGTGACAACGATTACGAGAAATATTTATCCGGCCGTTTACGTCGATTAAACCAAATCGAAAAAGAGTGTTTAGACCAACTGAAACAGAAAGAAGAGGCAATCTAATGACCAAAACTACTGCTATCGCACTGGCGACCAATTATGAAAAATTGCAACAATTAGTCGAAAAAGGAGAATTTTCTCCTGAAGATATTGCAGACACCCTAGAAGGTATTGAAGGAGAATTAGGCGATAAATTGGATGCAATTATGCATCACGTTCGCAATATCGAAGGTCAAGCTAAAACACTTGATGAGGAATCTAAACGTTTATCTGATCGTAAAAAATCATTCGAAAACCAAGCTAAAAACCTAAAGAAATATGCTCTTAACTGCTTATTAGCTTCAGGATTAGATAAATTAAAAACAACAAAAAATACATTCACTGCTAGAGCTGGTGTTGTTCGAGTCATTATTGACAATGAGGCTTTGTTGCCGGATGAGTTGGTTGATGTTCAAACCATCACTGCACCTGATAAAAAAGGCATCAAAGAAGCGATTGAAAACGGAATTGAAATACCTGGTGCTCACTTAGAAGTTGGTGACCGATCATTAATGGTTCGTTAATTCATAATAGCGCCCTTTATTGGGCGCATTATCAGGAGATAAACGTTATGGCCATGAAGTTAGAAGTTGTCATCACTCATGATGAAACAACAAATAAATGCAGTATCGAATGGTCTACGGCATCAACAAAAAATGTCACAGAGCAAGAACAGCAAGCCCTTTCATCGATGCAAAAAGCGTTATTGCTACAACTGGGGCATCCTATAAATACAGCTATCATTCATTAGCGTGACATGTCACGAAGAGGCAAGACCAATGCTAAGACACTCTCAACAAAAAGACCAAGCCGTAAAGATCACATTACCTGATGGTACACATGGCTTTGTTTCAACAGATAGACGTTGCCATGTTTCATACGATTTTCCAGCGCACGTCAAAATTGAACTTCAGCCTACTCCCGCTGAGCAACAAAGGAGTGAACAGTAATGTATGGTTTATTCCTTTTGGTATGTAGTTCGATGATTTGTCAGTTCGAACCCTATGGTTACATTTACTCCGATGAACAAAATTGTTTAATTGATAAGGAATTACTCGCGACCAAAGGGAAAATAGCAGAGTGCTATCCAGTGGAGGGAATTATTCGAGTAAAAAGTTGATTAAGCATAATCAGTTTTTACTTTTCGTTATTATTAGCATGGTGGTTTATTCAAGACCAATGAGTGACCACCATGAAATTATTAACACCTTGGGAACCAGGGAACCAATTATTAACAAGTTTTGATATTAAATTAGGTCGGTTAGCGTTCAGTGTAAGAAATAGACCATGCACTGACGCTGAAATCAAACACTCCTGTGATACAGCAGACCGACTTATTTTATTGATGATGAGGCAAGACCAAAATGAGCGGAAAACTGATGAAAGCTAGTGCGTGGGCTAAACGAGAATTTGAAATAGGTTCTATTCCAGATAATAGAACCATAAAAAAATGGGTAGAGACTGGCATATTAAAAGGTAAAGTCGTTGATTGTTCTGTTTGGGTATATTCATCAGAACGTTGGGGTATAGAGTCCGTTATTTCTTCATGTGTTGATGAGTTAATAAGGGCTTCTTGATATGGCCAGTAGACCAAGAAGAAAGGAATTTAGGCATTTACCTGACTTTCTATATTACGATTCATCTAAAAAACAATATCGCTTAACGCTAACTAACGGTATTCGCAAATGTATTGGTGCTGATAAAGCAAAAGCTATCGCAATAGCCAGAGAATACAACAATATTATGCGACCAGAAAAATGTGTTTCTGTTAACTCATTAATTATTGACTCGGGAGGGCAATATGGTGAAGCCCTTCCCTTCTCTGAGCATTTAGACAAATTGTTTTCTCGGATCATCAATGATGAACAACCATCTAAAAGCACGTTAAATGACTGGACTAACGACCTAGAAAGAGTGAAATACTTTTTTAAGGATATTCCATCAAATGAAATATCTTTGGAACACGTTAATGGATTTATTAATGAATATCATGCTGAAGCTTCTGCCAATGTACAAAATCGAAAAGTAGGTTTTTTAAAGAAGATTTTCAGTTATGCGATAGATGAATCTCTTATGTTCGATAATCCAGCAGAACGTAAGAAAATGAAAAGAGTCGATGGCAAAAAACGGAGAAGATTATCTTATGAGGATTTTCTTAAAATTCGAGCATCTGCAGAACCTTGGTTAAGAACAGCAATGGATCTCGCATTACAGACAACGCAAGCAAGGCTTGAGGTATCACGAATAAAATATAATATCAAAGCACCTAAAGAAGGAATATGTGGGTGTGTTTGGTATGAAGAGCCTAAAAATGGGATATATGGAATGATCTATATCCATAGGCAGAAAGTACAGTATAAAGAAGCTTCTCACGTTGCTATTCCCATAGGAAAGGCATTAAAAGAAATCATCGATAATAGCCGTGACAATGTGGCAAGCCCCTATATTGTGCATAGATTACCTACTCGTATCCCAAATAAGGTAAGTAAAGAAGTTAATCATCCAACACAAGTTGCACCTGATTACCTTAGCCGTGCATTTTCAGCGTTACGTGATCAAGTGGGCGTTGCCAGTCATTTGCCTTTAGATGAAAGACCTACTTTTCATGAAATAAGAGCATTAGCGGCCTTTATGTTTAAACAACGCGGTTTTGATCCACAAGCTCGAATGGCCCATAGTGATGCCGAGTCGACAAAGATTTATACAGAAAACCATGTACAATGGGTTGAAGTGCCACATTGTGAGATTGCTTGAATTTTATTAGCTCAGATTTGATAGACTACTATATGCTGTGAATTCAATTAATCAATAGAAATCTGTATATATTCCAGCCAATTAACTTTCAAGTGGTTAACCAAAACTATCACCATGCAATAATTGATCACAAGGACAAGGAAATGACGGTAATAGCGAGTTACGATATTTATGGATGTAAAGTCCTTCTTGCAGATACATTGATAACATCTCAACAAGAAAATGAAAGCACACTAGTCCTGCCCACTCTAGGAGAAAGGAGTTCCACTATAGCTGACAGCAATGCTTATATTGCTGGTAACTTGCAAAAAATACAAATTTTGTCTGATTATTGTGCAATTGCATATGCAGGCAAAGTTTCTTTGGCTCATCAATTTATTACAGCCTTAAGCGAGATATTGAAAGAAAGAACTTTATCAATTAGTGACATAGAAAACACTTATACAAATATTGATAAAAATAATGAACTAGCTATTATTTATTTATACAATATAGGTGATGAGAAAATAATCTCAGGTGGGCTTAACTGTAAAAATACTATTTCAGATACTTTAGGTAAAGTTATATACCAAGGTAGTGGAGGTCAAGCTATTACTGACTACATAAGATGGTTAGATAATAATCCCAATATGCACCAACAACCTTCAGATGATGAACTTGTTGCACATTCGGTATGTGTTGCCATACAACAAATCGCTCAATTAAAATTGGCTGAAATAAGTAGCAATAATAACCCAGAAAGCATAAAGGATCTATTTGGGTCAGGTTACGAAATTGTTAGTTTTTACGATGGAAAGTTTAATAAAATCGACCTCACATATGCATTTATTGAATTAACCCATAATCCTATAACTAGCTATGTTAATATAAATGATCCATATTTAATATTGTCAAATTATATGGAAGATGGTTTCTTAATTCACGAACGTTACCAGATAGATAATTATGACTACTTAAGGAACATTAATTCCGTTGAATATCATTACAACCAAATTATAACTCCATCACTATTGAATATTAATAAAACCATTCAGAATACCACCCAAAAAAACAAACTAAATCAGTTGAATTTCTGTTGTTTTATATTTCACGACAACTTTAAATACGGTTATGAAATGTGTCAATTGATTATTATGAGGTCTGACGCCCCTCCTATTCGCATTAAAAAACGTAAAGAAGGAAACCTATATCAGGTATATTATACTGAACAGACTAAAGATCGACTTATTAAGTTTGTCGAGAAAAATTACGTGAAAGCCAAGGTGCCGACAATATAAATATGGAAAGTTGGAGACAGATAAAAAATCTGCCTCCTCTTTAATTTTCTGACAGGTGTTAAATATTTTTTATAGAATCTGCAATACCGTATAAAACTCTTTCTTGGTAGTTAATTATAATCTTTCCGTTTTTAACAAAGTTTGTATCACTCAGAACAAGCATCCTTATTTAGTCATGTTCTACTTACGAGACCTGTTAGCTCAAACCTGAGCTAACAGGTATAAATATAGTGGTAAAACTCCCTTTAACCCATTGATTCTTATAATGCATATTTTGTATATCTAGCACTGTATGTAATTACATATAAATTTATTATTTGTATTTATAATCAAAGTGTTAGATAACTTAAAATCGGTTTCATGGGGTGTCGGGGGTCGTAGGTTCAAATCCTATCATGCCGACCAAAATTCTTTAGAAAAACCAACCTCTTACGGTTGGTTTTTTTATGTCTAAAATTTGCTTGGTGTAAAACTGGTGTAAAACCCCCATCAGATTTACCCTAGTTAAAGCTCAATTCTCGCCCTGTTTCTATACTATAATTTTTGCTTAAGTTATTAACTAATCATGTAAAAAAAATCTTGTAGGCTAACTAAAAAAGATAAATTAAACGATAGATATGATTACTTAAGAAAGAAACAAGAAATGCTTGATGCATGATATGAGAAGCTTTCCTTGATTAAAGAAGAGTAAAATCTTTTTATTATGTTAATCAATCTCATAAGTTCCATAAAATGGAATAGGCGACAATATGAAAAAATGATACACATACTTAGCATTATTATATTAGCCACGTTTTTGAATGGCTGTATATTCTTCTCGTTGGATGAATCAGATACTCTTTCATATTAAACAAGTGAGTTAGTTAACAAAAACTGCTCCACAGTCGCGGAGCTCTGATAAAATTAAGTATGGTAAAGAATAAATCGCCCACTATTTAAAAATAGAGATCCAATTATATTCAAAAATCAACGCTTATACTGTTTATAAAAGAGTCTTTCCCATATTGTGGTCGATAGTAAATAATTAATTTGTTTTCAAACACGACACAACCTTTATGGTTATCTATTTTAATGAGATGGAATTCCTTATGAGCGTACCACAAACAAAAGTTGAATTACTTTTAGCTATTGATAAAAATTTCAATAAATTAATGAGTTATTTAAATGCAATCCCAGCAGAAATGACATCTGAACACTCAATGGATGGGCACGCCAAAGGAACAGAGATGAGTGTTCATAATCTTGTTTCTTATTTGCTCGGGTGGAATGCGCTTGTTGTAAAATGGATCACTTCTGATGCCAAAGGCCTACCTGTCGATTTTCCAGATACGGGTTATAAGTGGAACCAACTTGGCCTTCTTGCTCAAAAATTTTACTCGGATTACAGAGAGCTAAATTATGACTCGCTAGTAGCTGAACTTCAGACTGTAAAAAATGAAATTGTGAAACTTATTAATGAACGAACGGATGATATTTTGTATGGCAAACCATGGTACACAAAATGGACAATGGGTCGGATGATATCATTTAACACATCTTCACCTTATGCTAACGCTAATGGAAGATTAAGAAAGTGGGCTAAAAATAATAATATCAATTTAAAGTAAGTATCAGCCTCAAAGTACATTCAGTATTTGAAAACACAGTAGTGTCGATGTCCGATGGAGCCGAGCGCATTGTACAATCACTCGGTTATCAAACTCTAATGTCTAATTGATATCTTGTTGTTTTTATAATGGATAGGAATATGAACGACAAACAAGAAAACAAAAAGTTGTTAACATTTATATCTCCTTTATTATCTTTGGTAGCCTCGCTCTATCTCAGCGTATCTACATTTGGCTATGATAATATTATCTGGTTAGCTACTTCTTCTGCTATTTTTTTTATCAGCATTGTCGTGTTGGTATCTTCTTTAGAAATTTCTATAAGAGTTATTTGTTTTAAACAACTGTCATTTTTATATACTGATAAGTTTGTTATTTTAATCTTTACTTTAATGAGTTTTATAGCAACCGCTATCGTGCTGATAATGTTATCCCTCGAAAATGAAATACCTGCTAATTTTTTTAACAGCCTGGAGTTTGTTGCTTTACTTATCGCTTATTTCAGTTTTCTCTTAATATCTATTTTCGTTTCTTACATATATTGCATGGTTAAGAGTGATAAAAAATTCTTTTTATTTTTTCTATTTATTTCATTAATAATGATGATCTTTAAAGAGAGTGATGCTAATTTTTTAATATTTTATTTACTTATTTCCTTCATTATATTTCTTGGAGGAATAACTATTATTACGATAAGGAAATTTTTTTCTAATTATGATTAAATTGTGGTTATTCAACAAGCTATCATTCGATTAAAGTTATTTTTTTCATATTATATAAAAATACGTTAACATTATCTTGAAAAGGTATTAATCCTATATAATAAATATATAAATTATCAGAAACTGTTAGAGGATTGAACATTAAACGAATAAATATCATTTAAATGGAGCATACGGTGAAAATAGCGAAAATTTTTTTTATCATTGCTGTAGTTAGCTTACTGCTTATGCTTGTTACTTTTTACCTAAATCCTATTTTTGTATCTGAAATAGATTGGATACCTGGAGTACATGTTCTTATCTTTTTCGCCTCATTTATTTTTTCACTACTAATAAGTATATTAGCTATCACAATAGCTTCTATAAAAAACAAATCGAAAAATAAATTAAAATAATTATTTTAAATTTGAAAATCCCTTACGTTAACGAAAGCTAACCTCGCTAGTGCGAGGTTTTAAATTTATAAACTATATCTATTAAAGCATATTTTTAAATACATCAAGCATTATTGGTAATTCAGTATATCCTTCTCTATCAAGAAAGTGCCCTGCATTATCTTCAATGATAATTTCAGTTTGTAGGCTATTAGCCAAATCTTTAGAAGCTTGGGGATCTACAACCCAGTCATTAGATGAAATTATCGATACTCTTTTATCTGATGCCTTAATCAACTTGTTATAATCTAATTGCTCATAAATATGAGAATTTAATTCGGGCAAGGTATCCTGCTTACGGTCAAAACCAGAAACTAAAATATATCCACCGATTCTTACATTCTCAGAGGCTTGCTCAGAAAGAAAACGTAAAAGCGTGATACAACCAAGGCTATGCCCAATAAGAATGGTATCTTTATCGAGTTTGATATTTGCATCAATAAGCTGTTGTTGCCACCTTTTAGGTTCTGGTGAATTAGATTCGGGCATAGCTGGAACAGCAACATCACATCCTAAAGCTTCAAGCTTTTCTTTTAACCATGGAAACCAGTTATCTTCCGGAGATGCCGTATATCCATGAATAATAAAAACTCTTTTACCTTTCACAATCACCTCTAAATACAAATAGGTTATCAATATAAAAATTATAATGAACACAAGTATCAAAAAAATCTGCTAAAGCGAGGTTTGTTTAAATTCAGCGTACTTATATCCCCACCCATATAGGGCGAGAGTTTACGGCGATTTTCGCTAAATGGACAGTTCATTTAGGTGAGATAACTGTTAATGATGAAAAAATAGTGATCACACCATTAGAATAATGTGGGAGGCTATCATCCATCAAATCTAGCTGAACTGCATGAGTTTGATTTATTTGTTGCTAAATCAGCAAATGAAGCTAAAGAGAGAACTATTGCAACACTTTTAGTAAATAGTCAGCAACAACATAAAGACAATCTGAAAGATGTTGATGATTGCGTTTTATTGAGCAAAATCGGTGATTTATACATTCATCTAATACCAAATAATTCAGGTGAACATTTCAAACCGTTATGGCAAGGTTATCAACCTATTGGTATTGAAAAGATTTAATAATAAATTTTGCTGCGCTGTTATTTTTCAGCGCGGTAAATTGTATTAGTTACGCAATCATCAATTTATTTCTAAATATATATCAGTTTAAACCACATTGATATTTTTGTTTAAAATGACTTTATCGTATTTGCTTTTTATTTTTATTATTTAAAATTCATTAATTTTTTAAAATAAAAACCTTTCTTAGTTTTTGGGAATTTATTCCCATAATATATTTTGCGCTCGTAATCTCGACCAGCATAGTGATTATCACCATAAAATTGACCATATAATGCAGTTTTAGGACACACTTCATCAGAAAAAAATCTATGATTATTATCCACTTCAATTTTCCTTATTTAAATTAAAAATTTAACCTCTTTCAATTAATTACAAATATTTAAATTTATAATTTTAAGTAATTATTTAACACCATACCATTCTTATAAAATAGATCCAGCATTAAGCGCTTTTATTATTTAAAACGAATTAAAAGCATAATTAGACAAAAGAAAAATCGAGTGTATGCTATATATACCAAACACTCAATTTATTCAAAATATCTTACTTATTATTAATATTCTTATTAGCTATTCCAAAAGGAATATGTACCGAAGGTAATTCAGATGATGATTTTAAATGCAGCTTTTGGTCATCAAAGAATATATGTGGTTTTAAAATTCTCAGAACATTGGCTTTCTCCACCCCACCCATAAAAAAAGCTTCATTGACAGAAATTCCCCATGCTCTCATCGTGTTAATAACACGTTTATGAGATGGTGCATTGCGCGCAGTAACAATAGCGATCTTAAGTAATGGAATATAAGTAGGATCTTGTTTTACTTTCTCTAATTCCAATTTTTGAATGTCAGAGATACGCAGTAGGAATTTTTTTAATGGTCCAGGGTTATGAGGTACATCAACCATTTTGGCTTCATGATTATGAAATTGAGATAACTCGCCTGAAGTTTTATAAATGACTTCAGCTTCATCATCCGCAATCACACCATCAAAGTCAAAAGCAATTCTTAATTCATCAGCATCATCATCATTAACATGACCGGCTAATATCTGCCCTGCTGGGTAATTTGCATTAATCGCTTGTAAAACATCATCATGATCAGCAGATAAAAATAACTCAATATCAAATGCTGGAATATAAATATGAGGCGATTTTCCTTGAAGAAATACAGCTCGGGTGATCCCCAAGTTATAATGTTCAATAGAATTCATCACTCTTAATCCAGTGTCGGGATCATTTCTGGATAACAAAATAACTTCAACTAGTGGATCGTCAGGTCTAATGTTATTTAATTTCAAAAGGCGGCTAATAAAAGGAAATGCAACACCTTTATCCAAAGGCATATCCTGCATTTTATGTTGATATTTTCGATAAGCTTCCTCTCCTTCTGTACGAAAAATATTATCTGATTCTTGCAAATCAAATAATGCACTAGAAGAAAGCCCTATGACTAATCTTTTCGTCAAATCATATGCCATCGCAAAATTCCCTATTAGTTCCTTTTATTCTTCATAATATCACTCTATCAAGAGACTGAAGATAAGAAAACTTGTACACAAAAATGCAGACAAAATAATGCTGTTTACTTACTTATGAGCATTTATCATCAAATTATACATTATCACGCATGATATTGATTATCATTTGCATTTAAAGAGTATCCTTATTATTGTTATAGCTATCATCAATAAGGAGAAAAATCATGGTTAAGAAAACGATACGTTTACGCTCTAAATACTTTAAAGATTTAGTCAACAAAATGAAAAAAATGAATGCTGTTAAAAATACAATAAGCCCTCAATCAAAAAATAGTGATCTCATTGTTATTAATAATAAAATTCCCACTTTGGTTTCTGTAAAGTAAGAGAACCTATTGACTTTTAGTGTGAATAAATAATGACCGCAATCTTCATAGGGTTGACATACCAAATGATAATGATTATCTTTTAACTTGTGAATAGTTGAGTATTTTACTTGGTTTTTCACAACGACATTGCTCACATTGCTTCTAGTATTTATTGACCAACTCTCCTAGCGTTGGTCTTTTTTTTATCTGCATAAAACCATACGCCACTTAACACTAAATGAAGGATAAGCTTTCATACAAAATACTATTATCTTATTGAAGCTAAAATAGTTTATAGTGAAATTTAAGTAAGATAATAATATTGTATTTGGTTATCACTATCTAAAAAGGATTATGAAATAACCTCTTTATAATTAAACCATATCATCAATAGGGACTTTAAATTATGGGTTTTATTTCCACGATCATTGGAAAAAATGAAGAGCTAACACCAGAGCAGCAATGGGAACAACTTAATAAAAAATATGCAGATAATCCTATTGAACGTATCCGTGAGAAATTAGCACTCGTTGCTAATATTGATCATGAATATAAAGAATTTGGTGCTGATAATCATAAATATCAGCTAAATTCTCCGCTATCAAAAGAGAAAGTTAATCAGTTACAAGCAAAAATAGGATGTGAATTTCCTGAAGATTATATCGCCTTTGTGACTGAAATTGGTAACGGCGGTACAGGCTCTTATGGTGGCGCTGGTCCTTACTATGGTCTATATGCTTTTGATGATGCAATCGATAGAAATAGCATACAAAATTGTGCCCTGCCTTGCTTACTTAGCCCTAAAATGGATATCGATGAATGGAAAGCATTATGTCATGTACCCGAAGACTGTAGTGATGAAGACTTTGATACTATTTGCGATAGAGTTCATCAAGGTACGCTTTATTTAGGTACTTGTGGTTGCGAATACGATCTTTTATTAGTCGTTAATGGTGATTATAAAGGCCATATTTTATATACCTCCGATTGGGTTAATTCAGATACTCCTTACACATTTTCCTATGAAACTTCATTTACACAATGGTATGAACGTTGGTTAGATGAAGTAATTTTAGGCTATGACACAAGCTGGTTTGGTCATCGTATGGGCGGTAATGAAGAAACGTTACTTCAATTTGTCCAAAATAATAAAGATATCACGAAAAAAATTAGTGCGATCAATTCACTAACTAAACTACCTGAATTATCCAACAACAGTTTGGATTTTTTAAAGCAACAACTACAAACTGAAGATATTGAGTTATATAAAGTTTCATTAAATGTTTTAGCCACCTATTTTAAAGAACAAGCACTGCCTTATATTCAGCAAGCTTTAGTTGCTCCATTTGATGAAAAAACAGATGTGGTTATTCCTATTATTTACTTTAAATATAAAGATCAATGTGCTCTTTTCAAAGAGAGTCTCCTCCCAATACTTAAAGTAACTAATAACGAAGATACATTGCGTTTTATCGGTTATTCTTTGACCGAATTAAACGCTGTTTTAGTTGAGGATTTCCAACCATTCTTTACTCACCAAAATGTAGAAATAATAAGAAGTGCAATTTATGCTGCTTCTCATGATGTTAATTTGAAAGATAAAATATCAGCGTTTTATGAACTCGCAATCTCTGAGAATGAAGAGATCAGCTTAGGCGCAATTCAGGCACTATCGAGTTCAAACTATATCGACAGTGCATTGTTACCTTACCTGCAACAAGCTTGGAAAATGTACCCCAAAGAAAGAAATCCTTATATACGCAATAATATTTCTTCTTATATTGCAAAGGTATACCAGAACAATGAAATTGATGTTACTCAATGGTAACTAGTAGATAAATATACATTTCCCTTTGTTTAGTTGTTCCCAATAGACAATAATTAGATCGTATTATTGTCTATTTTCAATTCCAATCTCATTATAAAGAAGCTTATCGTTATTCTAACCAACAAACTAAATTATCAAGGCATTCAACTAAATGTATGCAAACTTTATAGTTAAACCAAGATGATTTTAGTTTACATCATTTTGCCTCACCGTTAGGCGAAATTTAAAAGTAAATAAAATCAATTAGTTAAATAACAACAAACTTACACGGTCATTTATCTTTGTAGAAAATCATTTTAATTCTGCACTTATTCTTATTATTTCTTTTTAAAGTTTGTTACAGATTGATATCTTTTTTTCCCTTACTATTGGTTTCAGTATTTCATCACTGATAGATATTTAATTTCCCCCCCGCCTTGTGCGGGGATTTTTTTATCTGAACTCTCTTCTTAAGATGCTCAATCACTAAATCCCCACTATTTTCAAACTAAACGTGCTTTTATATTCTTTTCCCATAGCGCAAACATATTAGGGCTGTTATATCTTTTGCAATGTATGGGAGGGTATATGGCAATAAAACTCAGATTAGTTACAAAGCAAGATATACAACACCTTCAAAAGTCAACTTGAGCTTGCTTATATGAAAAGTATTTACGATCACTATGTTGATTTTACTTCTGGCAAATTATCTAGAGACGGTGAGATATTTGATAACTTTGAGAAAATAACAGGGAAATCTGCAACGACACTAAAACAATTTATTCTCAATAATAAAAAGCATTTCAATTAGTCATATAAACTTAGGTCAGCTCAACTGCTATGACCTTTTTATTATTCTGCGCCCCCAGTTTCTATATCGAATGCTTGCAAATTATCTTTAATATTCCTATTTGCAGGCATCTATTATTTTTAAGATTTTATACACCGGTATAAAGCATTTTATCTGTAATTGAGTTTCCTTCAATAATAGGCTCTATCTTATCCAGTTAAAACTCATCTAATTAAGATTATTTTTTATTCTTAATAACCGTTTCTTTGTAATACTTTGACAAATTTTTTTGAACTCTGAAATTACTCATTTTATAAGTTTTCTATTTTAACGACAAAATGTATCACTAGAAAATTAAGCAATTTAACTAATATCAAAAAAAATTAACTTATTAACAAAAATAATCAAAAACAATATTATTTCTTATTTCTCAGTTAGTTATATAAATTTAAATCAATTTACGCTAATAATAAAGCACTGAAAAAATCATAAAATCATTCATAATTCTTTATCTAGCTGTCATTAACCATCAAGATTTTTTACAGATTGATATATTTTTTTCCTCTAATATTCCTTCCATCAACCCAGCACGAAAAGATAATTTTTCATCGTGCACAAAAAAATTAGTCAAATAAATAATATTGAGGAATATAGAATGAAAAAGAATTTTGTTATTGGAACTTGTCTAGCACTCTTATTATCTGCTCCAGTTATGGCAAATAACAATAAAACTATCGGCTCAGGAACAATTACTTTTACAGGCTCTATTGTAGAAGGAAATTGTATGACTCATTCAGTAGGAAATACTTTCAAAGCAAATTGCTGGAATGGTACTGAAATGGAAGAAACTCTACATAAAATTGAACCGAATAAAGTATTTAACGCTCAATTGAGTGAAAATAAAGGTTCAATGAGCATCAATTGGATCAAAGAAAATGTAGGTATAATGGATATCGTATATAACTAATATAGCAACTTTAAAACCCTATATTTTTAATAAACATTAATCTCTATTAAATAGAAATAATATTTATTATTAAATAACGAGTATATATTTTCCAAGAATTAGAATTCATTACTATATAAATGGTATTTTCTATTATGGTTATAATATATTAGGCAGATATAGTTTATTTCTATATCTGCTAACTCTGTTTTAACTCATTTATAAAAATTCTTATCTTCCTATCCTCTGGTCTTCTTATCTTTACTTTGTCACCTCTATTCTTATCTTCTAAATCCATACAAATTCTAGGGTTGACAAGTTAAGTGATAATGATTATCTTTTACCTTGTGAATAGTTGAGTATTTTACTTGGTTTTTCACAACGACATTGCTCACATTGCTTCCAGTATTTACTGTGACCAACACATTATGTGTTGGTCTTTTTTTATATATTAAGAGTTAATTATAAAAACTGGCTTCACCTGCTGGTCGAGTTTTAAAACGACGGTGTGCCCATAAATATTGATCTGGGGCTCGCATAATTTCTGTTTCAATCAACTTATTCATTCTATCCGTGTCCTTCTGAATATCTTCAGAAGGATAATTAATCAGCTCTTTACCAATGATTAAACTGTATTTTTTACCTTTCTGATTTTCATTTCTGACCAAAGTAACAGTTAAAGAAGGTGCCCCTGATAATTTTGCTAATATAGCAACCCCTTTTGAGGTTGATGTTTTTTCAACAGAAAAGAATGGAGAAAATGTTGTACCTTTTAAACCAAAGTCTTGGTCAGGAGCAAACCAAATTGCTTTCCCTTTTTTTAGTTCCATAACCATAAACTTTAAGTTACGTCTATCAATCATACCTTTATCTGAACGGCACCTTGCTTTGGTTTGGATAAACTCCATTGCTTTATTATTATGTGGTCTATACATCGCATTTACAGGGAAACAAAGCCCCATAATGCGCCCACCTAACTCTAGTGACATAGAATGTATACCAATGAGTAAAATTCCAGCTTTTTTATCATTTGCATCAGTGAAATTGGAGATCCCTTGCACTTCAAATAGATTCTTTAATCGACGATCACTCCAAAACCATGCCATGCCCGTTTCAAATAATGCGACACCTAGTGACGATAAATTATCCATAACAAGCGTGTTAATTTCATTTTCATCTTTATTAGGGAAACATAATTCTAAATTTTTCTTTATTATCAACACTCTTCTTTTGACAAAGAAGCGGGATAACAACCCAAGGTGTTTACCTAAAAAAAGTAACCAAGAATAAGGAAGTTGTACTAATAAAAAAAGAATAAAGACACCAAACCAAGTTAAGAAATATTTGGGGTGTAATAGATGTAATGAAAAAATATTTTTCGCGTACACAAGTTTGTCCTTTAGGAACTAAAAAGCATTTAAGCCGCATTAAATTAGACAACAATTATTTAAGATAAGTCATTAAATATTACTTTTATTTTTTATCTTAAATTATTTTTTATGATTTATCTGATATCTCTTATTCTAATAAAATTTTTTTCTTTCTTTTGGTTGAGAAGACAATATCTTAATGCCTTTATTTTGCCATTATAAGGATTTATTTATCCATTAATTTATTTTTCTGTAAAAATTATTAGGTATTAAAGTAAATATGTTTTTAAAGTTTAAAACAATTTACATTAAATACTTACATAACTTTAATAATCCTATTTTTTATATGTTTTAATAAATTTATCTCAACTTTAAATAATGCTAGAAATTGATATAAAAAAACCCCACCGAAGTGAGGTTTTTTAGGTCTTACTTGTATCGATATCGCATTAAGCAATATATACAGTAATAACGACTCAATAGATTACAGAGCGATTACGTTCGCTGCTGCTGGGCCTTTAGCGCCATTTTCGATAGAAAATGAAACTTCTTGACCTTCTTTCAGAGATTTGAAGCTATCGCTTTGGATCGCTGAAAAGTGTACGAATACGTCTTTGCTACCGTCTTTAGGAGTGATAAAGCCAAAACCTTTATCATCGTTAAACCATTTTACTGTACCAGTCATTGTATTAGACATAAGATTTCCTTTAATTAATTATTTTGCCATAAGGCATTGTTTGCGGTTTGATTTCGGATTTTTACTTATGGTCACTATTTGAAGGAATTCGCAACGAAGAGGTATCAGGGATAACGCTAAACGGTGAACTACTTAAAACTGCACTAACATAAATAGGTCTGTACTTCCAAACCAGTGACGCTATTAAGTCATATAATTCGTTTTATAGCAAATTATTTTCATCTTTATTTTAAAAAAAATTTTCACACACCAAATTAGAAAATAATTATAAGATAAAAATAATTATCTATTTTACCTATCTCATTATTTTAATTTAAAAACATGAATAAAAAAGTAGATACTGTTATTTTTTAAGATAACCAGTATCTACTCTATCATTAATGTACTACATCACCTTAATCAACTAGTTCTAATAAAATTTCTTCTGTTTTCGTCCACAGAAGTGAACCACCTTCTTCTGGCCATAAATGCCGCTCAGCGTTAGGAAAACGTTGAAATAATAAATCTCCAAAGTCCGGAGAATGAACGGTACTAGTATCCTTCATTCCGTACCATAAAGTTGTTGGTGTCTTTATTTCTTCAGGTGAAAATCCCCAAGGTTGCATCGCAATCAGCAAATCTTGAGTGTATCCATCATTGCCCTGTTTAAAAGCTTCTGCCATACATTCTTGATAAACAGGGAGAAAATCAACTGATTTATAAATAGCCAAATCAACATCAGCACTGTAATTTAAAATAAAATCTATTAGCCATTTAGCTGTTATATTTTGCTTAATCCAACTGGTTAACAGATCTGGTGCTCCAACAGCTTGACGTTGCATATTAACAACATCATCTGTTAGCTTATTTTGTGTATCAGGATAATCAAATTGATCTTGCCCTGCGACAATCAGTAATTTATCAACATGACAGTAAACACAAAGAGCCATCGCAAAAACAGCCCCCTGTGAAAATCCCATTACATTAATATTTTTGATACGAAGATGATCTAATAAAAATAAAATATCTTCAGAAAAAGATTTTAACGATTTTTTAGGATCAAAAGTAGAATCACCCAATCCTGGGCGAGTTGGCGTAATCAGCCGAATATTAAGTTTACTTAAGAGGTCAACTTCTACACCTAATAAACCGCTCATACCTGCACCAGTGCAAAATAATACTGGCTTACCTTGCTCTGGACCCGATTCATACCACGTTAAAATTCTATTATCTGGTAATGATACATTATATTTTCTTGAGTTTTTAATTTTCATTAGATTTTGTCTTTTATTAATTTTTGATAACACATTACCTGCCATATTGAATAGCAATGCCTATTTTAAAGTTCTTCTTTTAAAAATTAATATTGAGACTAGCTAAGGGTAAGACTTCATATAAACTCACAATAAATATTGTTTAGTTGCAGATAAGTGGATAAACCAAAAATTTATTTTTTGTTTTTTTTAAATAAAAAAGAGTAGATTTGATACTACTCTCTATTAGTATAACCAATTAGCTGTAATAAGTAAGGGCTTTACCACTGATCACCACTACGAAAATCACAATATAACGATGAAGTTAAATCAATTTCATTTATAGGACTCAATGCCATAATTCCTTCATCATCACCCTCTGTTTGTTTATAAACACCTTGGTTTAATTCAAAGAGCTTACCTGTCCATTTACGCCATCCTAACAAAGAATATAACGGTATACCTTTCTCAGAAGCAGAGAGTAGCCCAAGCTGATAACAAGACTTGATAATATCATTCGCTTGAGTCATTAATTCTTTACCTATTCCTTGTCGACGATAATCCTTTAAAACAGCCATTGCCTCAACATATCCTACCGAAATAGGATTATTATCAATCGCCATATTTCTTTGAACAATAGCAACATGCCCTACCATCTTTTCTTGATAATAAGCAAAAATATGCATACCACCTAATGCATGCTGAAAGTCATCTAATGAAAAGTCATCACCAAAACTTTCTATTAACAAAGAATACAGTATTTCTTTCTCTATTTTAGATAAGTGACAAGTATGCTTGGATGTATATTTAATAATCATAAAAAACTATTTAGCAATCACAATAAGACTATCTTTATAACTGATTTGTTTTTTATGACCAACTTATTTGTGTGATAAAAAATGCGTTATTACTTTTCTATACTTATTTTTTTATTTTTAATTATTATATTTACTTAAGCTTTTTCTTATAAAAAAGAGGACAATAAATTGCCCTCTTTTTTATTTATAACTAGTTTCTACGTTATTTTACTAATTTACAGGTACGGCCCTTATCTTCAGCAATTCGCCCATTAACTGCATCATCTTCTGAAATCGTTGCTAAATTAAATTCACCTTTACCTTTGCCCCAAATTTGGAAGTTCTCACCAACATAACGAGCGCCACTAGCCGCAACGGCCTCTTTTAAAACAATAATTTCATCGCTGTAATACATAACAGCTAACTGTTCAGTAGGGAAAGAAACTCTGATTTTTTGGCCTTCACAGTTATAAGTATCCGTTTTAGCTGCCAAAGCAGGAGCTGTTATTAATGAAGAAACTAAAGCAATAGCAGAAATAGAAAGTAACTTATTCATTTACATCTCCTAAAATAACTAAGTAAGATATTACTAATAAATTTAGACTAGGATTTATCTTTTAAAGATAAAATAGGATATCTCCGCATTTTATTAAAACCCCAAAATATATATGAATATTTTAATTTAAGATTAATTTTAATAAAAAATCATCAATCATTGATGACTGAGTTAAAATACAATTTTTTAATTAATGTCAATTTTAATTCAAATAAATTGCAATACATAACTTTACATTATTACCCGCCTATTTTACTTTATTCAATGTAACTATCACTATACGATATGCTATTATTCTAACACCTATAAATTTATTGTAGTTCAATAAATTAAGTCGATCTTGTTGAAAAATATCGATAGAAAAAAATAATAGGAATATTCATGCTACAAGAGAATGTTGTTAAAGATATCATCGTTTGGATTGAGCAAAATCTCGATTCACGTTTATCGTTAGATATTGTTGCTGAGAAATCAGGCTATACAAAATGGCATTTTCAGCGCTTATTTAAAGCGTATACAGGAATATCTTTAGGAAAATACATACTCGCTCGTCGTTTATCTTGCGGCGCCTACGCGTTAAGAGTAACACGTTGTAGCCTCTTAGATATTTCGTTGAAGTATCGCTTTGATTCCCAACAAACATTTTGCCGAGCCTTTAAAAAACAGTTTAATATTACACCTTCAGAATATAGAAAAAAACCCGGTTGGGATATTAGTGAACTGATTTTTCCTGCATTAGAAACTGTTGAACTGAGTGCTAAATATGAGGTAGTTACATTCCCATCTCAAAAATTAGTTGGCATGTCACATCATTACAATAAGCCTATTTCAACATGGGATTCAGACAAGAAAAAATTCAGAAAAGAATTTTGGCGTAAATTTTTAAAAGATGTACATACAATCCCCACAGAGTTATATGCAATGCACCGAGCATCTGCAAGTACATTAGAAGATACTATGTATATTTATAGCACTGCCGTTGATAAAGAAAAATTAGCAAAAACATCAAATGTTTCTGCCATGTCACAATTAGAATTGCCGAGTGGTAACTATCTGGCCATTACATTTCATATGAATGAAATCTTAGATTCATTAACTGGTTATGATGACATTATTTATACCGTCTATACCAAAGTGCTACCGAAAATGAATTTATTGCGCAGACCGGGTCCTGACATCGAACGATATACACTAAAAGAATCTGTAGATTACGATAAATTACTTGATCAAAGTAGCCATTACCTACAAAAAATTAGCTACTATATTCCTGTTCTTTAATGAGTTTTATCCACAAAAAAGATCCCAATTAAATTGGGATCTTTCTATTCAAATAAATATCTAAAATACTTCTTTTCTATCAATCCTTCTTAGACTTATTAGCAAAGAAAATATCGTCTTGAATGTCTTTTGTTCTTACTGTAAACAATTCATTCATTAAGTTTTCAGTTAATTTTTCAGCATCAGCCATGACTCGCAAATTAAATTCATTGAGCATTTTATCCGCACCGGCTTTATCCGTTTTTACCATAGTGAGATATTTAGCTTCCATTTCTTTTTGCTCTAATGCAGTTTTTGCTTCCCATTCTTGGTAAGCTTTTTTCACAATTGGTGCAAGTTTTGGATAATCTGTCATTACTAATGTTTGTAACTTACGATATTTCCAGTAAATAGAATCACTGTCTGCTTGATTTGTTCCTATTCCATAATGTTGTGGATAAGCTTTTAATCCACTGTAATACGGAACAAATGCAGTTAAATCCGCCATACCTAAACCGACATAAGTCACTTCACCTATTTCTTGAGGAAGTTCAGGGCGGACTTGCATAACATGCGCTTCATAAGTTCTAAATACACTAATTGGACGCCAAGATTCTTGACCATTTAATCCATTAGTATATGGGTCGTGCTCTGTTCCTTCAAAGTGATTACGTAACATCGCTTTAGCTTCTTCAACAGATACTTTTTTCTCTGGTGTTAATAAAGGTGCGAAATTACGACCATCATCCACAGCTTGTTTTAATGATGGATTAAATTGTTGCTGAATAACCCACACACGCGGATCATTATAAGTACGATCTCGTTCATCATCTCGTGTATAAGCTTTTGAAAAATTAAACGCCCCTTCTTTTTCAGGATTATAAAGCCCTTTCTCAACAGCAAATTCCACTAGATTTTTAGAGCCTAAAACATCATCGCTGTTAATATCGTACTGTTGTAATCGGCCTTGGTTTCCTGTCGCAAAGTACTTATCTTTAGGTAATTTTTGTGCGATCCAATGATGCCCTGTTCCAGTTTCTAAATACCAAAGCTCATTTTTATCAACAACAGCAACACCAAATCCTTCACCAGCACCTTGTTTTTCAATAATACTTCCTAATAATTCCACTGCTTCACGAGCTGTTTTTGCTCTTGAAAGTAAGACATCTGGAATATCATCTTCAGTTATCCCAGTATCTTCAACATAAGGATCAAAAGAGAGCGCTTTAGGTGAAGCAAAAATAGATTCTGTACCACTAACCCCCACACCCAGTTCATTAAATCCGGTTGCACCATGCAGTTGTGTTTTCCAATTCGGTACAGTGGTATAACGTAATGAATTCTTAGGTAATGGATAAGTGAAATTATTAGCACCATTATGCTCTTTGGTACTGTAAATTCCCGTTTGATTCGTTTTAGCCGGATGAATAACAAAATGTTGTGCTTTTAATGCATCGCTATCTGCGCTACGAGCAATAATCAACGAACCATCATTTGTCGCTTCGCTTCCCGCTAATAGCGTTGTACAGGCTAAAGCTGAAGAAACTAATGCAATATTAACGGATAAAGCAATAATACCTTTTTTGAATAAAGACATAAAACTCCCCATTTGCTTGTTATTTATAATTTATAGATCAATTAAGTATCTTTTTAGAATCAAAATAAAAAACCAGATAGATAATTTGATGCGAAATATTAGCAATGAAAAAGCTTGGGTTTCCGTGATTTATATCTCAATGATCATTATATTTCAAAATAAAAATATTAATTTTATGCATCATATTAATATCAGAGCGCTTTATTGAAAGGTATATTTCGTATACAAATAAAACCAGATGAATTTTGTTATTAACATTATTTTAATGTAATTAATAACAGTGTTATTTATATAAATAACCATTGATATTAAAGACGATAGCAATACATTAAATCTGATAATAACTTATGTTAATATTATTGTGTTAACATAAAAAAAGCTCCAATTTTATTTTTGAAGCTCTTTTATTAAAATCTATTTTCTACTTTTTTCTTGTATAAATTCAAATAGTTGATTAAATTCTTCTATTGTTCCAACGGCTCTTATTGGAATTATTATATAATTATATCTTTCTAAATCTATAAAAATAGATTTTTTATAGACAAAAGTATCAATAGCAGCAGACCAATAAGTTTTATGAGAAATATTTTCATCTCTCTGCTCTATAAACTTTCTATTTATTCTTAAGTCAAAATTATGGCCAATTCCTTCAACTTCTCTTTTTTCATTTCTTTTGGTTAAATAATCCTCTAGAGAGGAAAGAATTCCCAACATAACTAAGAAAGAAGCAAAAATAATAAGAATAAAAAGATTAAGATCTTTCAGTCTCTGTAACTCATCACTTACAATATCATTATTTAAATAAATATTAATCGCATTTAAAATCAAGAAAAAATAGACAAACCAGATAAAGATAATAATAAAATTAATAAATTAGAAAGAAAAGCATAACCTTTAATATACTTTTTCTCTTTTAATTTCATTTTTTTTTGGAGTTTTTTTAATTCATTTACTGATAATGAATATTTTAAATGAAATCGGCTTTTCATACAATTAACCCTTTAATAACATTACGTTACATGTATTATAATATCATATTATCTACTTTATAGTAAAAGTTATAAACCCCAAATAACATTTATAATCTACATCTTTACTCTTAAAATATTCCTTATAAAAAATGTTTAAAATTTCCATCATCACTATTATTCAATAATCAATTCATTAACGGTATAATCGTACACAAGATAAACTGACTAAAACAAAAAACATAATGGCTATTAATATAAAAAGAACTTCTTGGTCAGGGGGATGGGCGACTTTACGTGACCTTGAAATCATACAAACTGTGATCGATCAGGGAAGTGTCACTAATGCAGCAGAACAGTTGGGTATTTCTCAACCAGCGGTAAGCCAAACATTAAATCAGATCGAGAAACGTTGTGGTAAAAAGTTATTCACTCGTGAAAATAATAAATTAATCCCAAACTCTGATGCCTTATTACTTTATGAAGAAATCGCCAATATCGCTGAATCTTTCAGTCGATTGAGCCATTTTCATCATCAAGAAAAAAAACGGAGTCTACGAATTCTAGTTCCACCCACATTAGCTTATGGTTTTATCAATCATGCCACCACTCTGTTTATCAAGAAATACCAAGTTAATGTTCATTTAGAAATATCTAGAAGTGAACAACTTCTTTCTTTAATTGCAAAAGAACAAGCTGATATTGTTATTACTGATAATATGACTATTAATAGCAATTATAATTTGACTCAAATTCCGATGAGAGAAACTCAAATTATTTGTGCGATCCCTAAAATACATGAGTTATGTACAAAAAACACCATTACACCTGATGATTTACATGAACAACCTTTTATTGCTTTAGTTAAAAGTAATATTGGCCGTACTGTTATTGATCGAGCACTCAATAAATCAAAATCTAAACCTAATATTATTGCTGAAGTTTCTGATCAAGATACAGCTATGACATTTGTAAAAAATGGGTTAGGAGTCAGTTTAATTAATTCATTTCCTATTATTGAAACAGATGATATTGTTTATAGAGAATTTACACCGACGATTATGAGTAATATCTGTTTTTTCACCTCGAAAAAAACAGAGCATGAAACACAACTCTATATCGAGTTTATTAAAGATCATCAACCGGATACTTCTTTATTTTCAACTCCAATCAAATAGCTATTAAGGTCTCATTCTATGAAATATCGATAAATAGAAGAGACCTTTCTCTTATTTATGCATATCAAGAATAGAGAGAATACCTTCAGTAAAAAGTGTTAAGCCAATAGAAAGTGCCTCTTCATCGATATCAAATTTTTCTTTATGATGTCCATCACGTTGATCTGCGCCGACTAAGAAGAATATCGCTTTCCCTTTTTTCTCTTGTACTCTTCTTACCATTAATGAGACATCCTCACTTCCTCCTAAAGGTAATACGACATTTAATAAATCTGGATGTGCATCAACAACACCTTGCATGATATCTATCATTTCTCGATCATTTCTGAAATTTGTTGCTTCACCCGTAATATCTATTTTTGTTTCTAGTTGGTAACCAGTGGCAATGCCATCGACATATTTTTTTATACTATTAAATAAGTATTGTGTTATTTCAGCATCTTGCCCACGAACTTCTAATTGCATTTTTGCAGAGCTAGGAATAAGACTACGATTTTCACCTGCAATTAAAGTTCCAATATTTACTCTCGTCATGCCTTTGCCATGTCTTGGCGTTGCTAATATCTCATTAGCTAAAAAGCAAGCTCCGGCTAATGCGTTATTTCCCTTTTCTGGTTCATCAACAGCATTGGTGGGTTTTCCTTTTAAAGAAATATCTAATTTAGTGGTACAAAGAAAATCAAAAGGATCGAGTGCGATTTCACCTTTTTTTAAATTACATCCAATATGCATTCCCATAAAATAATCAGTATCATCTAATACTCCACTGTCGCTTATTGCTCTTGCTCCTCTCACTCCTTCTTCTGCGGGTTGGAATATTAATTTATATTTCCCACGTAAAGCGTGAATGTTTTGTTTTAACCAATGAGCAAGACCAAGTCCTATTGCGGTGTGTCCATCATGACCACAAGCATGCATTAGTCCAGAACGACACGAAGCAAATCCCTGTTTATTAGGCAGATGAGTATCATCATTTGACTCTTGGACATAAACACAATCAATATCAAAACGAAAGGTAAATGTAGGACCAGGAATTTCTGTATCAATAATAGCCATACACCCTGTTAAACCATCCATTTCAGCCAATAACTCAGCACTGATCCCTTTCTCTTCAGCTATTTGAATAGCCTCATTAACTAATTTTTCATCTCGACCTAAAATGCTTTCTCGACAAATAATATAAGGGCCTGTTTTCACTTCAATATTCATATCTCGCAATATGTTTATTATCGTCCCTGTTGTCACAAATTCTGTCCAGCCAATTTCTGGAAACTGGTGAAACGTTCTACGCCATTCTATTAATTTATTGATTTGGATTGGCTTCATTATTTTTCCCTTACAAAAAATAAATCTCTTATTGCTAAAAGAGAGAAAATGATAAATATGATATTATGATTATCATAACTTAATACTTATACTTATTGGTGTGATCTCAACACCATTTTGCTTATTTTTAAAGCAGATATTTTAATAATGGCAATCAGAGGGATTAATGAGAAATAATGTTTTAAATCAATTGATAATAAATATATAACTATAAAGTATTAATAAAATTTAGGCATAAAAATAGCCACTAAAGTGTTTACTCTTTTAGTAGCTATTTTATTAATAATTATTCATTTATAAATCGCATTAACTGCTGACGTAGTTGCTTATTTTCTTGTTTTAACTGTTCATTTTCATCTAATAAAGTCAGTGCTATAGCGATACCGTGCCAATCTAATGCTAGCTCTTTATGAAGTTTTAATGCACGATGTGTCACCACGATAGCATTATCATCGAAAAACCACTCCTGAGTTTCAATTTCTAACGGTTCAATCACACCAAGAGCTACAAATTCTTTGAGCTCATCATTTGATATTCCAGTGTGATGACAAAATTCAGTAACAGTAAATACAGTTGTTGTTAATTGACCCATTATTTATTCTCCCAGTCTTTACGTGGATTATAATCGGTCTGGCTATCTGCAATTTGTTGCCATAATTCGCGTGTCTTTTCATCAGGTTTAGGTGGCATAACAATTTTTAAAATTGCATATAAATCACCACTAACCTTTTTACTAACTAACCCTTTTCCTTTAATACGTAGTTTTTGTCCTGCCTGACTTCCCGCCGGAATAGTTAACAAGATTTTTTCTTTTATTGTAGGAATAGGAATTTTTGCACCTAATGCAGCTTCCCAAGGAGCCACAGGAACAACTATTTCTAAATCATGGCCTTTAATATCAAATAGAGGATGAGGTGCAATACGAATTGTTAACCATAAATCACCATTTTCGCCTCCATTCTCACCTATTGTACCCTGACCTTTTAAACGAATACGTTGCCCATCAATAACACCGGCTGGAATTTTAACATTTAAAGTTTTAGGGATCTCTTTTTCCAAAATTCCGAAAACATTGTAAACAGGTAAGTGATAACTAATCGTACGCTTATGCTCTTCCTGCGATTCTTCCAGAAAAACAGCTAGTTCTATTTCTAAATCGTGTCCACGCTGTTTAGGTGCTTGTTGAGTTCGGCGACCTTCAAATGGAGAGTGTTGACCAAAAAATGAAGCGTAAAAATCATCAAAATCTTCTTGGCTAAAGCTTTCTTGATCCTTATTTGAATGTTGTTGTGTAAATTGCCTAAATTTAGGATCGTTACGATGAGCCCAAAGTTCATCATATTCGGCTCTACGTTGTTCATCGCCTAATATTTCCCATGCTTGAGCAATTTCTTTAAAACGCTCTTCTGCATTTGGCTCTTTACTTACATCGGGATGATATTTTTTCGCTAAACGGCGATAAGCTGTTTTAATCGTTTTAGTATCATCAGTGGGTTTGACACCCATTATGGCGTAGTAATCCTTTAATTCCATAGTGACATCTCAATTATGTTAAATAATGAATTAAATATTAATACCCTAGACTTGATTAATTATAGAACAAACAAATTATGTTGATGAGTAAAAACCCTATAATAACACCAACCAAACGTCTAAAAAACGACCAATCCTTAAAAAATAATTTAATTTTTAAAAAAATAATTTAATTAAGGAAAACAAGATATTAATTAACCCAGCACGACATTATTATTTTTTTCTTTAAAATTGCATTTGAAATACCTTATTAGAAGAGGTAGATTTTATTCGATAGCACAATAGTTTATTGCATTATTAACAATAATTTTTCTTCTTAAATAAGATGAAAATAGGAAAATAAGACACTCATTTTTAGGGAGGTAAAATGGAACGAATTATAATTCCCACTCACTATATTCATGTGCGATCAACGCCACTTTGGACTAAAGATACTGCGCCTAAATCTATTTGGGAAAGACATTTAGATAAAGGAACTCGTCAAGGGGTTTATCCAAAGCTATCTGTTATGCAAGGAGTGATTGTTTATTACGCATATGCAGATGAGTTTAGCCCAGAGCCTACGGAAACGTTAGTGATCCATGCCGGTGAATTTGGTGTATTTCCACCAGAGACATGGCACAAAATAGAAGCCCGAACTGAAGATACTGTTTTTAATGTCGATTTTTACGTCGATCCTAAAATACTTGCCGAAGGTTAAATAATAATATGGAAGATGAAAATAAAGGCTATTTATTAGAACTGATTAATACTCATGGCAAAGAGAAATCTCAAAAAATATTTCTAAATCCTAAAATTTTATATATTCCAGAAGTCGCTACTAAAGAAGTTTTACTGTTGGTTAATGAGCTGAAAAATAAGGTAAATATTGACTCACAAGAACTCACCTTAGTATTAACAAACAAAAATAACGGTGTTTCTGTTGATAAAGATAGCTTTTTAGCTGATTTATTAGACGCCGATATATCTAGCTTAATGGTAAAAGATCTTATCAATATTGTACGTGGCTATGATATGGATGAAGAAACCAATGTTTGTGGCTGGTGAAGTAGCACTGTCAAAAAATATAAATCACCTTCACTATGCCTACTAGTAATGAAGGTGATTTATTTTCTGTGCCTAAATAGAATGTGGAATATTATTTTTCAAAAGTTTATCAATCATCCAATATCCCGCTTTTCCGGGTGGATTGTTTCTTGACCATACTAAATCGATATCTATTTTTTTCGGAAACTGATCGTAATTTAGGCTAACCAATAATTTATGCCCAAATTGCTCGACTAGCCAAGTGGGCAATATTGCCCATCCCATTTCTTGCTCTGCCATTTCAAGCAATAACAAATAATTAGGGGCAAGCCAATTCTTTTCACTATTAATAATAAATTGAGCTCGACTACTTAGCCTTAATTGGCGATACATCGTTAAATGCTGATAGCTAATTTTATTTTCTTTCGCAAGAGGATGATTTTTATGTGCATATAATCCTAACTTACCACTTATCGGTAAACGAGCAAAAGCGATATCAGCGGGATATTCTATTCGTGATTCCATCATACCTATATGTGCCTGATTATTTTGTAGCATATCGATGACATCATCATTTTCAGCAACAAGAAATTCAAACTCAATGTGAGGAAATTCTTTATCTAGAACCTTTAAAAGTTGTTCAGAATGAGGGGGTTGATACATATCAGAAAAAACACAGCTTAGCCGTGGCTCCATTTCTGGAGATAGTTCTATTCTTAATGCTTGTAAGCGTTCATCCGCTGCTAATATGTCTTCAACTAAACTTAATACCTTTTGCCCTGCAAAAGTCAGCGTTGATTCTCTTCCTTTACGTTCAAATAGTTCAAAGCCCATATCATCTTCAAATCCACTGATCGTACTACTGACAGTAGATTGGCTTTTATTTAATTTTCGCGCAGCCGCAGAAAATGATTTTAACGAAGCTGCTTCAATGAATGTACGCAAGGTTTCTATAGAATAGTTCATTATGGTATCGGTTTTTTCGATGGCTCCTATTTTGTATATATACAAAATATCACCAATAATTGCACTCGTTTTTTGTTAAATAATTAATTTGAGGTGGGATATGAGCCAATATCAAAAAACATTTACTGAGCGCGTTTTTCACGCTGTTTCATTTGAAGTGATAGCCATCGCAATAACAGCGCCACTTAGTGCATGGATTTTGGGTCGCTCAATTTTTCAAATGGGAACGGTTGCTATTGTTTTATCAACATTAGCTATGTTATTGAATTTATTTTATAACATGATTTTTGACCACTATTGGCCTTTAATCAAAGGACCAAGACCAACAAAAATACGAGTCATGCATGCTATTGGTTTTGAATTAAGTTTTGTGATTATTGGTTTACCAATATTGGCATTTTTATTAAATATGTCGTTATGGAGTGCATTCTTATTAGAAGTAGGCTTCTTTGCCTTTTTCCTTTTCTATACTTATGCATTTAATCTTAGTTACGACAAATTACGTGAAAATTGGTTTGATCGTAAAGAAAAACGGGTAATTGCACGTAATTGACATGTAGCGACTAAATTTTTAAGCACCTAATAATGACTTATTAAGTGCTTTTTTATTATCACTATTAATAAAAATAAATTAATCTCATTAAGTATTTCTACTCATCATCGAATAAATGAGTCAGTGTTTTTCTATACTGCGTTTTTGCCGTTAATATTTTAATACCACCAGCAGGCTGTAGTTGTTCTTTATCCCCTATTATTTTTCTCATTTCATCAACCCTTAATTCATCGTTAAGGAGATGCTCTAAAGTGCTCATATTAACGATTCTGTATATCGTTTGATAAATTCCTTGGGTTGTTCCTAACTTATCAAAATAATAATAGCTATTCCCTTTTTGCCACACTTCACCATAACGATGATAAGTAACATCTCCTAGCTTTTTCCACTCACCTACCGTATTTTCATCTAGAAGATAAAGGTGTGTACTACGAGAAATTAATCCTGGTGATTTATTTCCTCCCCAATTTTCTGATGTTTGTAAAAAATAAGTTTTACTATTATAAGAAAAAACTAACGGTGCTATCTCTTTCCAATGGCCTTTTAAGAACGGATTATCTCCAGCTCTACGGATTTTCTTTTGTTGAGTATCGTAGAAATAAACACCTTGATTAGACAAAAATAAGCCATGATAAACATGCCCACCATGATGACTTATTACTTTATAAGGTGCATTGTCTAAGGGGAAATCGATGTTGTTCATCGATATTTGCCCGGTGTTAGGTTCAAATAAGTAAGCATTTTGATATAAATTACCAATATAGAAACTATATAAATCAGGGCTATTATTTATACCTAACTTGTACTGTTTATAATAAACATTAAGTTTATCATGATGATAAAGATGACTTTTTCTTAAAGACCCATCGTTATACAATATGTTAATTGCTTCTAACTGTTCAACGGATACATCAGGCATCAAATTTCCTTCATAAAAAACTTGCTCTCCATTGCTGATTAAATCGGCATCAAGTATGGGTTGATAAGGTATTTTTGATAAAGGAAGCGTTCTTATTGGATAGTAAAACGTCTGAGGCTTTTCGCCAAATGACCAACCATATAACCATGTTTGATATAATTCCTTAAGGTTAGATAATTCGACATTTTGTAACGTAAAAGGCGCACAATAAAGGGTGTGTTTACCATCTGAAAAATAGCTGTGTCCTAATGCATCTACTTTATTGGGATCAAGATCAGGAATAATACGGTTACCGCAGTAACTATTATTCTTATCTATCGCAAATTGACGTTCTCGGTAATTAAACTTTTTTGATAGGGTTCTGAAACTGCTAGGGTCCGCAGATACAATGACATACTCTCCATTACTAGGTACAGTAGCATAAATTTTATCGTTATAAAGCGTAAAAATACTGTTTCCGATTTTTTTACCATTATTAATATCACTTCCGGATACTTTATAAAAAGAGAGTATTAAGCCTGACAAAAATACAATCGATGTCAGAATAATACCAATACTAATCATGACAATAATTTTAGATATCTTCATAAAATGATATAAAGTCTCTTAAGATTCAGATAATAACGATAAATTTTAATACTGCATTTATGCTAACATGACTTAATAAATCTCAATAGTAAATTAAATTTATAATACTATGGTAATGCTCTGATAAACAATCATTTTTAGATTAAAGAATTAAATATATAACATTTAACAAGAAAGGAATTTAAGTATGATGCTTTTTATTAGCTATATGATTTTTGCTATATTTCTAATTGCAGCATTAGCATATTGGAGTTTTTCTGCATTATTTCCTAAAGCTCCACCAACCACGCTTTCATGCCTTTTTATAAGAGTACTTATTGGCGTATTACTCATTATTGTGGATATTAGTCTTATTTTGTTTTTTTTAAGCCAAGCACTGTAATTTAAATTATGGTTACCTATCGAGGGATATTTTAAGAGTAATAAATTATGAATATTCCCTTTTCTCTTAAAATATTCCACTATTAAAAATAAAAAACAGACAGACAACCATCAATGATTTTATTTTTATTCTAATATAACATTAAGTCTCTCATTATCCATTACCCATCATCATATATTTTTCTTAAAATTTATCTAAACGGACAGATAATTGTCCAATTACGAGCAAAAAACGTGACTACTCAAGCAGAATAAACTTAATTAACCTCTATTATCTTAACAAATGGTAAAACATTTTTTAACAAAAGAGGGTGATATGAAAAAAAAGAGTAGTATTGCATTTATCAGAAAAAAATTAGTGAAAGATAATTCTATCTATGTAAAAGAGCTCAGTGCTCTACTTCATGTATCGGAAAGAACCGTAAGAAGATACATAGATGAATTACAGTTATTAGGTATAGCAACTAAATTTCATGGTGGAGTGAGATTACAAAAAATTGAATTAGAACCAATAATAAATAGAACTATTGATGAAACCAGAGTGCTTCAAATTGATTGCGAAGAACAAGGTAGAGATAAAAAAATTGCAGATAAATGCTCATTATATATTTTAGGATCTTTCAATTTAGATGTTGTCACAGAAGTTGAAAGATTTCCTTTTGTTGGAGAGACAATCAAAGCAATCTCTACAAACTTTTTCCCTGGTGGAAAAGGTGCTAATCAAGCGGTTGCGGCAGCTGAATTAAATGATCATGTGCATTTTTTTGTTAAAGTAGGCGACGATTCATTTGGCGCTACCGCAGAGAAATATTTTGGTACTACAAAGATAAATTCATATACCTTAATTAAGGATGCCAATGCAAAGACAGGAAATGCATTAGTTATGGTTGAGAACACCACTGGTAACAATAGTATTATTATTGATCTAGGGGCTAATGCAACAATCACTAAAGCTGAAATTCTTTCAGATATTAATAATCTACAATCTGCAAAGATTTTTCTTACTCAATTAGAAAATAATATAGATGCGACCAAGTTTGCGATTGAAATAGCAAAAAAATCGGGATGTTATGTCATTCTTAACCCAGCGCCCTATTCAGATCAAATTGTCTCACATTTGTCATCTATTGATTTATTAATACCAAATGGAACAGAAGCAGAATTAATATCAAACATTAAAATTGATAGCGTTATTTCAGCACAGGAAGCCATAAAAACAATACACAACTTAGGTGTTAAAGAAATAGTAATGACACTTGGTGACAGTGGTGCACTTTATTTCAATGGCACCACAATGAAATATTACAAAGCAATGAGTGCTTCTGTTGTTGATACAAGCGGCGCTGGTGATGCATTCACAGGTGCTTTAGCTGCAAAATTAATAGAAGGTAAAAATATGGATGAAGCAATTAAGTTTTCTATTGCTTATGCATCATTGGCCGTTGAAAAAAAAGGGGCATCATCAATGCCATCTAAAACAAGTGTTGATGTCAGATTAAAAAAAGAGCGTATGTAAGGGAAGTGCATAAATAACCCCCCCGTTAATAAATTATATAATCGAGGTCATTATGAAATATTTAATTTTCATTATTAGCCTTCTCTTAATTTTTATAGTGGCATCTTCAATTAGTTTTAATGCTAATAAAATAAAAAGAAAATTTATTCCTATTTTTATTCTTTTATTAATAGAGGCCACCGTTGCTTTTATACTTCTACACACATCTATTGGGATCATAATTCTTAATACGACGAATATAGGTATAGAATATTTAGTACATCATGCAAATAAAGGAATTGATTTTGTATTTGGAGATATAAGCACAAAAACACCTATTGTGTTCGTTATTGTTGCTCTAATGCCTTTAGTGTTTATTTGCTCAATTATTGGGATATTAAAATATTTTGGTATTCTCCGGCTGATTATTCTAACTATCGGATACCTTATTAATAAAGTTGCAAAAGTTGGTAAACTTGAATCTTTTTCAGCAGTTAGTGCTGTCGTTGTGGGTATGATGGCAGTGTATGTATCAATTAAAGAATACATACCCAATTTAACAAAACCACAAATGTACACAATAGCTGCATGCTCATTATCTACTGTCGATATCGCAATATTGGGTGCTTACACTCAAATGTTATCACCTCAATTTGTCTTTATCGGTGTTTGCCTAAACTTTTTTAGTACTTTCGTTATTGTTTCCATTATAAACCCTAACGATCCTATTGAGATATCTAACAATTTTTCTGGCCCTAAAAATGAACATCATAGTTTTTTTGAAGTACTAACAGAGCATATGCTCGATGGTTTTAAATTAATTCTAGCGATAGTTCCAATGCTTCTTGGCTTTATTGCTCTAATTAGCATGTTGAATGATATTTTTTTACACCTCATAGGAATAAGTTTCCAAGGTCTTCTTGGTTATATTTTCTCTCCTATTGCATTTGTGCTTGGCGTCCCTTGGCAGGACAGTATTGAATTCGGGAAAATTATTGCCACAAAAATTTTAACGAATGAATTTGTTGCAATGATTGATTATATAAAATTAGAGGATCTGAGCCCAAGAACGGAAGCCATTATCTCTGTATTCCTAATTTCGTTCGCAAATTTTGGTTCAGTCGGAATGATTATTGCTTGTGTCGCCAGTATCAGTAAAGAACATGGAAAAATGATAGCGGCGAATAGTTTTAGACTGATCGTGGGTTCAACGTTGGTGAGTTGCTTATCTGCAACGATGGTCGGTATTTTTATTAACTGATATTTATTTCATGAGTATTTTTTAATTCTAGTTTTTATTCAATGCGTTATGTAAGTTATCAAAGGAGAAGTATATGACTAAAATTATTATAGATTGTGATCCAGGTGTAGATGACGCTATTGCAATTTTACTCGCATTGGCATCACCTGAAATTAAAGTTATGGGAATTACAACCGTCGCAGGAAATATTGAACTTGATAAAGTTCATGAGAATGCCCGCAACATTCTTTCGTTTGTGTCTCGCCCCGACATCCCTTTAGCCAGAGGGTGTGAACGGCCTTTGATAGCGCGTCGAGGGAGTAAAACTCAAGTGCACGGTAATAACGGTCTTGCGGGTGTAACGTTACCGAGATCCAATTACACTTATCCCGACATACATGCAGTGGATTTCATTATTGATACTGTGATGTCTAATCCTAAAGAAGTCACCCTTTGCCCGACAGCACCACTGACCAATATTGCCATGGCAATGCTAAAAGAACCAAGGCTTAAGGATAATGTGAAAGATATTGTTCTAATGGGAGGGGCTGCATTTTGTAATGGGAATATAACACCAGCAGCCGAATTCAATTTTTATGTCGATCCACACGCGGCACATATCGTCTTTGATACTGCAGAACACATTACTATGCTGGGGCTAGATGTCACCCATAAGGCTGATATCAGAGCAGGTTTATGCCAATCGTTAGACCAAGGTAACGTTATTGCTAGAACAGCCGCAAAAATGTCTCGTGGATATGCCGCATTTGATCCTTTTTTACATGATCCTTGTGTAATCGGTTATTTAATCCGCCCAGATATTTTCACTGGTATAAATGGCCATATTGATATTGAATACGAATCACGCAAACTCGTTGGTTTAAGTTTTGCAACAATCCATGATGATTCAATGCCCCCTAAAAACAATAGTAATTCAACCGAATGCCGTATGAACACAATGATAATTACCGATGTTCAATCTGAGAAATTAATGTCTCTGATATCTGAACGAATTTTATCTTTGTAAACTGGAACAAATAGAAAACAATACAGAGAAGTATAACTTCTCTGTATCAAACTTTATTATATTACTTTTAAAACTTATTTTTATTTGAAAGTTAATATTATTCTTTCCTCTCAATAATTGACAATACCTTACCAAGAAAAAACAAGAAATATCCTAATAATAATCCTGTACTCTATTTAAAAACAAATAAATCCATTATGATAACTAATGTCATATTAATGAAATATTTTTTTACACAATTATTTATATAACAATATATTAGGATAAATAAACATGGCTAGTTATAAAAAGTTAATGGCTTTAATCGTTATATTATTTACCTGCATAATAGGGAGCGCACACGCAGAACAACGCCCTGATGTGGCAGATAATGTCATTGCCTATAAAGGTCAACAAGGAGTGATTGTTTGGACCCTACGTATTGGTGATCGTAATGCTAATGAAGCATTAGTGCAGCTCGAAGGTATTGACCATGACTGGAATTTAAAAATTCAGAAGATGCAAGTTGAAAAAACAAGTAAAGATACTCGATACTCAATAAATATTAATGGAAATAAATTTGTTGCTCTAATTATTGAGAATAAATGCTGTGGTAACCTTTATATCCCAGGAGAACCTCAGCCTATATCAGTAAATTACTCTGAAGAGATATCCCATGAAGGTAATGCACAAGCATTTCTTACTGATTATCTTCAAGCTAAAAATAATGAAAAATAATGAAAAATAATATTAGTGTCGATTTTGCCACAGTGTTGCATATAAAGAACGATAAAATATGCAAGTCATTATACGACAACACCTTATATATTTTTTATTGGTGTGAATCCAATCAGATAATTTTTGTTTTACATTATTCTTTGTCTTATCACTTACTATTATCTAGCTTGAATCAGGAAATGCAAAAAACTCGCCCCCTTAAAATAAACTCCGGCCACTCCCCGCCATGCCCACCTCCAGCATAAGGTATTTTTATACCAATGCTGCTTATTCCCTTCCCCGCTGGTATTTTTACAACAAACTCATTGCAAACATATTCATCTTTTCTGGAATTTGATAGATTACTGTACTGAATTTCAGTTTTTAACGTATCACTGGTGTTTTCGCCAAATCCCCAACCTAACTTAATGCCGAATACTAATGGCGAGGCTCTAAAGTTAACTGGTTTTTGTGAGTTATCTGGTAATTTGAACAGTGATGAATGATAAAAACTGAACTTAGCGCTTTCAGAAAACAACAAAGGGCACGGATGCCCTTGTTTATGAATTAAAGCTATATGAGTATGAACTGTACGATTAATAAGACAATTAACGCTTATTAACCAAGGCTACTAACGTACCTATCACTCGTACTCTGCTCCTGATAATATTCTATTGCCATCAATGCATTTAGTCATTGCCACACCATCGTATGTCCATACTTTTATGGCGTATGTATCTGTACCATTTCCTGTTATCTCAACTGGGTATTCTCCATGCACTTTTTTATAAATGTTATTAATAGCTAATTTACAGGTTGGAAATGGTGCTGGTTTTATTTTATCAACTTGCTCAGGCATTTCTTTCGGTGGCGTTCCCGACTCTACAAGCCTATTTAATTCTTCATTTGTATAGGTTGTTCCTGCATAAGCACTAAAACCAATGCAAGACAGGACAATTACAATTATTGATTTATTCACGATCTCATTATTCCTTTAATTAGTTTTGTTAATGTTATCTTAATTGGAATGAGAGTTGAAGTTTAAATATATGAATCAATACACTATGAGTTTCTGATAATAAAAGACCCACCAGAGTGTTTTTTTGCGAACATCACAATAGAATATATTAAGTATGAGCGATACCTATTAAAGTTTAATAATTTAGCATTTACCCATCAAGCACCATTAGATTTATTGAAACTAAAAATTAATTTTCACTTTTCGTCTTATTTGTTTATTTTTGAACTCTCAATTTTTTTAAAAATAGACTTTATAGTTTGACCTTCTGTTTTAAGGTCTAGAGATTCACTTTTTATTTTTTCATAAATTAAGTTTGCTTTTGATTCTTTGATAGCCCTTTCGATATTTTTTTTCATATCCTTTTCCATCATGGAAATTTTCTTACTTTCCCATGTTTCACTATTATGACCATAAACCATGATAAGCATCATATTCACCACAAAGAAAGAAAGTAAGGCTGATGACATATCAAAATCAATAGACTTGTCATTACTCAGTACTTCAATGCTTATTAAAACTATGGCACAAAGATCCATGAGTATCGTGAAAAAAAGCCACAAATCCCTTTTTTCTTTTGGCTTTTTATTATATATGATATTAAATATTTTAGATAAAATAAAAGAAGCACATCCAGCTACAGCAAAAATCAAATCAAACGTACACATTTTAATTTTATCTGGTGTCCATCCAAGTGCGACAGCAAAGCTAATACCAGCAGCTATAATAAGTGAATAAAGAGGAATAAGAAAAATAACAGCTAAATGAGAAAAAAAAGAAGAAAGAGATAATTTTATTTTACACTTTTTCATAATAATTCCATTTCATCTAAAATGATGTACCAATTAAGATACATTAACATTATTTATAATTCCACTTACTTTCCATTGTGTTAAATTCTTATTTTTATTAGCAACTAATCTACTACAACCTCTTATGCATCACCTCTAACGCCTTAACCTCCATAATGCGTAGATCACTAAACTCGGTCGCTCTATCTTTGATGTTGAGTAGGTCCATCACTTGGTTTAATGGGCTGTAATCCAAACCAGTGATACCATTCATGCCTACACGCCACTGTGTATTCATGGCTGAAAATACTTGATAAGAATCCCAAACATCAGGCCATATTTCAACATCATCAATATCTGGCGGAAATCCAAAAGCACGCTCGAACTCAGCCGATTCTTTGGAACTCATTCCGCCATACATTGCTTCGGCGACCGTTAAGAGTTTTTTTCGCGATTGCCTAATAGTTCGTTGTAATACGTGGAAGCAATAGCACGAGATGCCGATGGATAGTTATCTAACAATAGATTTAAGTTTTCTTTGTTATATGGCTCTTCAATCGCCCAATCTTCAATAATTTGCTCAAAGAACTCTGTAGTTAGCTTTTCTCGCACCTCATCAAGCTGGCTCATTGGTTGATGCTTAAAGGTAAATGTCACCACTTCTAGCGTTTCTTTACCGACAAACCAGGAAATGGCTAGACCAAAGTGACCAAGACCGATACACGACGGAAGTGGTAGTTAATATTGGCGGTTCTATGCAGATGTTAGGTGGTAACGGTGATAATCAGGCAGGAAGCCAGAAGCCAGCGCAACAACCTCAGCAGACGCAGCAACACCGACAGCAACAGCCGCAAACTCATCAACCTGAGCCACCATTAGATTTTAATAATGACATTCCTTTTTAAATCAAGGTAATACAATGAATAATTTAATGCTAGATCTAGAAACGATGGCTAATCCCCCTAACTCGCCAGTAATTTCAATTGGAGCTGTATTTTTTGACCACAAAACTGGTGATTTAGGCGCAAGTACCGAAATTAACATTTCTCTAGAATCATCCATGCTATATGGAGAAGAGCCTGATGCAAGCACAATCATGTGGTGGATGAAGCAAAGTAATGATGCTCAGACGGATCGGTTCCATATGCAACTAATCTTCCAGCGTCATCTCTTTTTTCTCTGGCTTCATTTAATGTAATGACAGGGTATATACCAAGCGATATCATCTTTGATTTGCCATTGAACGGATATCTGAATCTCCACCCTTTTGATCCGTTAGGTTCAACAATTAAAGACAGTCCGTTGCCATCACCCAGTGAATAGACTTTTTCTCGTGGCTTGGCTTTTTTAATCACCATGTCCGTTAGCTTCATAAAATCACCAATATTGTATAGGAAAATTGTAGAGGGAATTTCTATACAAAAAACTATACAACAAATTGTAGAGATTTAGAGTGACGTTAGGAGACAATGATTTTGTTGGGTTGCTTGATTTTGCTGGGATTAGGAGACTTCAGGAGACGCTAGGAGATGATGATATGGCGGAGGAGGAGAGATTCGAACTCTCGGATGGTTTCCCATCGGCGGTTTTCAAGACCGCTGCCTTCAGCCGCTCGGCCACCCCTCCGCAATGGGGAGCAATATAAACACCTAAGCTTATGTTGTAAAGCCCTTATTGTACTGTTTGCCGTAAAATTAAACGCATTACAAGTCAATGGCTTAATTTATCAACGATTTATGGGTTCTACTTGGGTATTTTCCTTATTTTTGCTAAATTAGCGGTATTATTTTTGATTGGTTGCTACGCACATGTTTGTATTTAACGGAAAAGAAATCGAGACAGATAGTCACGGTTATTTAAAAAATAGCAATGAGTGGAATGAAAATATGGTTCCAACATTAGCTGAACTAGAAGAAATTGAGCTTACAGAACAACATTGGGAGATTATTCGTTTTGTTCGCCAGTTTTATTTAGAATTTAATACCTCCCCTGCTATTCGCATGCTAGTAAAAGCACTTGCACAAAAATATGGCGATGAAAAAGGAAATAGCCGTTATCTTTATCGTTTGTTTCCTAAAGGCCCGGCAAAACAAGCTACAAAGCTTGCCGGTTTACCAAAACCCGTCAAATGTATTTAATCTTATCTTTCGATAAAGATAATTAAAAATTATTAAAATAATATTACTCATAATGGTGGATTGAAAAATCTGCCATTTGTTCATATTCGCAAGATGTTGCAGACCAAAATGTAATTTTGGCACTTCTTGGACCACCAGCTTCTAACCACTCCTCAAATTCTTTTAACGAATTTTCTTTCGCGAAAGCCTTTACTCCCACGCTACCATCATCACGATTCCAAACATATCCTGTTATTGGTTGTTTTCTCATCCATTGATAAGTGAAAAAACGAAAACCAACACCTTGAACTCGCCCTTGAATAATATATTCTCTACCGATTTTCATATGCCCTTCTAATAGTGTTCTTCAAATAAAAATTCTGTCTTGGTTATTGTCTTTTCTTTATACAATAGATAATCTGATTTTGTGAGGTTCTTTATTCATAATGAAAGCAAAGGATTATATTTTTTTGAAATCCTTGAAATTTCACTTTATGCCCTCATATATATAACCAATAAGCAAGGCTCTATGGAGGTGATACTATGATGACCGCCAGCAAATTTGGGATAGGACAGCAAGTTAGACATAAATTACTCGGCTACTTAGGCGTTGTTGTCGATGTGGATGCTGAATATTCCCTTGATCAACCTAATGAGGATGATATTGCATCTAATGTGACCTTGCGAGCAGCACCTTGGTACCATGTTGTGATGGAAGATGATGAAGGACAACCCGTTCATACTTATCTTGCTGAAGCGCAGATAACCTATGAAGTTTCAGATGAACACTTAGATAATGACTCATTGGATGAGTTATCACAGTCAATTCGTAGCCAATTACAGGCACCACGATTAAGAAATTAACCCAATTAATCTACATAAGCAGTGATCTGAATGAAATGATAATCGCCGATTTGTTTTCGGCGATTTTATTTTGGTGTATTACCAAGGAAGGCCATGTGCTTCAATTTCTTTTTTAGGGCAACGATCCATTACCACACGTAACCCTGCATCTTCAGCTAAATCTTTAGCATCTTCATTAATAACACCAATTTGCAACCATAATACTTTGGCATTAATTTCAATTGCTTCTTGTGCAATTTCTAATGCAACGTCAGATTGACGAAAAACATCAACCATATCAATAGCAACAGGGATATCTTTTAATGAAGCATAACATTGTTGCCCCAGTAAGGTTTGCCCTGACATACCTGGATTAACAGGAATAACATCATAGCCTTGTTCTAATAGGAATTTCATGACTTTATAGCTTGGGCGATCTTCTTTATTACTCGCACCAACAAGCGCAATGGTCTTAACGCTTCTTAAAATGTCATAAATGTCTGAATCCACCATTTATCTACTCCGTTCATCATGAAGATTGAAAATATTATGATACATCATAGTATCTTGATCTGTTCATAGCTTATAAGATAAAAAAAAGGTATTTTGAAAACTGGAACAATTACTATATTTATTTTTAAAGGTATCAAATGGAACAAATTGACCGCACGCTCTTAAAAGAAAAAAATATCGCGCTTGTTGCCCATGATCACTGTAAAAGCTCATTACTGGAATGGGTTGAAAATAATCGTGAACAACTGTCTCTACACAAGTTATTTGCAACAGGAACTACCGGTAATTTAATTAACCACCACACAGGTCTTACTGTTACTCAAATGCTAAGTGGCCCAATGGGCGGTGACCAACAGATTGGTGCAATGATCGCTGAAAAGAAAATTGATATTATGATTTTCTTTTGGGACCCATTAAATGCCGTTCCGCACGACCCAGATGTTAAAGCTCTTCTACGCTTAGCTACGGTCTGGAACATCCCAGTTGCAACAAATCGTGCAACTGCGAACTTTTTAATTTCATCACCTCTCTTTTCACAAGAATCTACAATTAAAATTCCAGATTATGAAGGTTATTTAAAAGAGAGATTAAAATAATCTAAGGTTTTCGTTGTATAGGAACACCTTGAGATTTTAGCTCTGAAACAAAACAGGATGGCTGTTGTTTATTAAATAATAGCCATACTTGTTTTTTTGCTCTTGTTAAAGCGACATACATTAAGCGTCGTTCTTCTGCATTAGGATAATCTTCAACACTAGGCAGTAATGCCAATTCAATAATCGATTCCCTTGCCGGCGCTGGAAAACCATCTTTACCTTCTTGTAAACCTAAAATAATAACGTAATCCGCTTGTTGCCCTTTTGAAGCGTGAAAAGTCATAAATTGTAGGTCTAATTTAGGCCAGCGTGTTTTTGCTTTTTTTAATAATTCTGGTTTTAAATAGTGATAACGAGCAAGTAAAAGAATAGTTTCATTTTCTTCTACATAACCACTCATTTTATTTAGTAAATTTTCAAGTTGATCGTCAGATAACAGTACAACTGACTTTTTATTACCTTTCACTAAACTGTTTAAAGGTTTAGATAGTTGAGTTGGGTTTTGTTGAATAAACGTATTGGCAACATTTCCTATCGTGTCATTAAAACGATAAGTCGTATCTAGTGCACATTCTGCCCCTTCACCAAAAGAGTGATGGAAAGAAGTCGTTAATAATAATTCTGCACCACTAAAACGATAAATGGCTTGCCAATCATCGCCCACTGCAAATAGAGATGTTTGTTTATTCTGCTGTTTTAATGCAGTTAATAATGAAGCTCTTAATGGTGAAATATCTTGGAATTCATCAACAAGAATATGTTTCCATGGGCTAATAAAACGCCCTTTTTCAATCAGATTAATAGCTTGATGTAATAAGCCCGAAAAGTCGATCGCATCTTCTTCTTTTAATGCCGTTTTCCAAGCTTTTAATAATGGTGATAATAATTTTAAATACTTTTTAAAGGCTTCTGTATATTCAGGCTGTACACTTTCAATTAGAGATTTTTGGCTACCCCCTTGCATTCTTAATAAACCAACCCAGCGCTCTAATCTTACAGCAACTTGATTTTCTAATTTTTTATCATGCCAAAACTCACCATCAGGAATATCCCATTCAAATTCTTGAGATAACCACTCTCGCCACCCTTTTGCTTGTGCTTTTTTCTGTTGGCATTGCTCTCGCCATTCGCCTAATAATAGAGCTCTTCTTTTTTCACTGTTTATTTCAAGCTCACTAATTTTAGGTTGTTTTTTTGTCGCTTGTTGAATAATAGATAATGCCAGAGCATGAAATGTTTTTGCCATAATATCGGCATTTAAACGACTCGAAAGTCTTTCATTCATTTCTTGTGCGGCTTTACGTCCAAAAGCAAGTAATAAAATTTGATCGGGCTGCGCTAACTGACGGCGTAATAACCAACCCGCTCTCGCAACTAATACCGATGTTTTACCACTTCCCGCCCCCGCGAGAACAAGAATATTGTCTTCACCATTAATTACGGCACGACATTGTGATTCATTTAATGGCGATGATTCAATCGTATTAAAAAACTCCTCATGCTCACTTAATATTTGAGCTACCCATGCAGTGTTTTCTTTATTAATCAGTGTTTCACCTTGCTTTAACCACTCTAAGCATTGAAGATAGAGCGCTTGGCAATTATCAAATTGAATAAGACGTTCGAGAGGAAGAGGAATAGCAGAAAAGCTTTCTTTGATAGATTTTTGAATTTCAATAAGTTTAGACTGTTTTATCCATCTATTTGATTGAGTGATTTCATTAATATTATGGAGTTGTTTCTCAAGAACCTGAGCACTTATTTCGCTCATTTCTTTGCTCCAGTTTTGCCATGTCTGATAAAGATAACGATAAAACTGCTGAGTTTCTTCCCAATCAGTTCCATGTAATCTAACGACTTTATCTTCAGGCAATAAAAATTCTAATTCCCCCCACACTATCCCTTTTTTACAGAAAATATTAATCAATTCGTTAAAAGGAATTAAATACTGATGTTTTTCACCACTGACTTCAATACCTGCATTTAACAATTTGACTCTATTATAAGGATGCTGTGCTAAACGTTGTCCCATCGGGGTGGATTTCAGTTCCATACGTAATTCCTGCAATAAATAACAAATAGTCTGTTGTTAAGCTCTTTTTAATCGGTGATAAACCCTATATTCTAAGAGGTAATTATCTTCATCTTGTTTATTTAAGGGCTTTTTGTGTTCACTTTGCTAAATGGCGCCCGCCGATTTATCTATAATAGCCACTTTTTATATTATATTCGCATAATAATCGCGCTTACAGGAACGACTTTGTTTCCTTGGATTTTAGGGCAAGAGCCTAAATATACAATTCCTCTAACTTTAGGCGTGGTAGCAGCTGCATTAACTGACTTAGATGATAGGCTTGTTGGTCGTTTAAAAAACCTCGTTATCACCTTATGCTGTTTTCTTCTTGCTTCAGCATCAATAGGGCTGCTTTATCCATACCCTATTTTATTCTTTTGTGGTTTAGCCATTTCTACTTGGGGATTTATTTTATTAGGTGCTTTAGGGCAACGTTACGCGACTATTGCTTTTGGTGCTTTATTAATCGCAATTTATACTATGCTGGGTATGCCTATTTTCCCTGAATGGTATGAACAACCCGTTTTATTACTGTTAGGAGCTATCTGGTATAACTCTTTAACATTAGTTGGTCACTTATTATTCCCAATTCGTCCAGTTCAGGACAATTTAACACGCTGCTACCAACAACTTGCAACTTACCTCGAAGCTAAAGCAACATTATTTGATCCTGATATCGAAGATGACTATCAACATTCGCTTTATAATTTAGCAATGGCAAATAGCCAATTAATTGACACGATGAACCAAACTAAAGTTACACTATTAAGTCGATTAAAAGGCGACAGGGGTCAACGTAGTAGTCGTTTCACACTTCACTACTATTTTGTTGCTCAAGATATTCATGAGCGAGCAAGTTCGTCGCATGTTCAATACCAACTATTAAGTAATGAATTGCGACATAGCGATGTGTTATTTCGTTTTCAACGCTTACTTTCTATGCAAGCACGAGCTTGTGAACAAGTTGCACAATCTATTCTTTGGCATAAAAAATATCAGCATAATCCTTCATTAGAACGCGCGATAAGTTATTTAGAGAATGCATTAAGTCATTTAAAAAACACGACTTCAGAACCTCAATTAATAACACCTTTAAATAACTTACTGCAAAATCTTCAAGGTATTGATGCGCTTTTACGAAGTATTAGTACAGAGCAATACCAAATATCCCATGACCAAAAGGAAGAAACACAACTTTCTGATGATGGTTTAACTGGGTGGCGCGATATTGCTCTAAGAATAAAAGAACATCTCACGCCTAAATCAGCACTTTTTAGACATGCCGTTAGGATGTCACTCGTGTTATGTATTGGTTATGCCATTATTCAATTTTTCCAATTGGATAGAGGCTATTGGATATTATTGACCAGCCTATTTGTTTGCCAACCCAACTACAATGCCACTCGACGACGTCTTACCTTACGTGTGAGTGGTACTATTATTGGTATTTTAATCGGTTTCCCTATTTTATATTTTGTTCCTTCAATCGAAGGGCAGTTAGTTTTAATTGTGATAACTGGTACGCTCTTTTTCGCATTTAGAACCATACAATATGCACATGCCACACTATTTATTACTTTATTGGTTTTATTAAGCTTCAATTTACTGGGTGAAGGTTATGATGTTGCCCTCCCCCGTATTATTGATACCTTAATTGGCTGTGCCATAGCGTGGTTTGCTGTCAGCTTTATTTGGCCTGATTGGAAATTCCGCCAATTGCCTGTTGTTATTCAAAAAACAATGACAAATAACTGCTATTATCTTGATGCCATTCTTATTCAGTATTACCAAGGAAAAGATAATAGCTTGAGTTATCGAATTGCTCGTCGAAATGCCCATAGCAGTGATGGTGAGTTAGCATCACTGATCTCCAATATGTCATCAGAGCCAAAAAGTTATCAAGCCTCCCAAGAAGTAGCTTTCCAGTTGCTTTGCTTAAACCATACTTTACTCAGTTATATTTCTGCACTTGGCGTTCATCGTTCAAAAATAGAAGATGAGAATGTACTCACTTTGCTTAATGATACTGTTTGTTATATCGATTCTGCTTTACGTCGAAAAACGCCTCAAGATGAAGGATTTAAGCAATCTCATGTAGAATTAATTGAAAGGATCAATCTATTACCTAATGCAGATAATCCTCGTATTCAATTGGTACTCACTCAAATCCGATTACTATTAGATTTACTGCCACAAATTATTAGTTGTATCCAAATTATTGAGCAAAGCGAATTAAATAGCCTACCTCAACCCCAAGCCTAATCTCTTATTGACGTTATTTTCTCTAATTCCCATAAGCACATTAGAGAAAATAACGGTCATTACTTTTATCTTATTGAAAAGATAATTCGTTGTACCAATTTAATAACTCCATTTTAAGTTGACTAGGTAATACTGAACGATGACACCCAACGATTGCTCCTGCCAATGAAAGTAAAAGTTCACTATTTCTCAAATTGTGGCTATGCATTAGTTTTAGATAACACGCTTTAGCACCGATTAAGCGCAGTTCTTCAACTTGATTAATACCAATTTGATTCAATCTTTTTTCTAATATCACACCTAGATTAGGTAAGTCTTTTATTCTGCAAGGCTTCTTTCGTTGCCCCAAATATTCTTGAATGCTGTAGTGATATGACATATCAATATATTGATCTAATTTTTGCTGATTTTCCCATAACGAATCTGTTATGTGGTAATAACGCAATATGATAGGAATTCCTTTTTTCAAATAGGTATAGGAACTCATTTTTGTTGCCTTATAGAGAGTTTCTAAAAAGCCACTTCCTTTTAAATAAAACTCATTGTCAGACGTGATAGCAAACATAACATCATCAATCATTAAGCTAACACCACCAAATTGAGACTTTGTTGTTAACTCCCCATATTGCGCAATACGCGATAACAAATGAGCCTTCCTTTGCTCAGGTAAAAATAACATTGAAACTCCAACACAAATTTTAAGATTAAATTTTATCTTTGAATTCAAAAACATGCATAAGATATAACAAAAAAGACAATAAAGAATTTCCTTTTTATTGCCAATAGTTAACGACTTAAAAATAGAGATTTACATGAAATTTGAGAGGAACTTTCAAAAAAATGAGCTTGATTTAAGCGAAATATAGAGATACTGTATATTCATACAGTACATGTGGAACGAGGTAAATATGAAACTCTCAACATCATCTCCGACAAGACAAAACGCCATTCTCCAAGAGATCTCAAATGAGGTATTGCCTCTATCTATCCCTTCAACAGTGGCGACTTACGATAGTAATAATAAACAAGGTATGGTGAGTGAACTTCTCTACCAAAACCCGCTCGTCATTAATCACATTCTTTTGCCACTACTAAAACAGTATAGCCATGAATCACGTTGGTTATTGTGGTTAAACCCACAACAAAAGCTAAATCGTGCTTGGTTAAAAAATGCAGGATTACCACTTAACAAAATAATTCAATTAAATCATATAAATATGATAACCACTGTTGATTTAATGGAAAAAGCACTGGTGAGTGGTAATTACAGTGTAGTGCTTGGTTGGTTACCAGAAATATCGTCAGAAGAGATGAAACGGTTAGAATCTGCTGCCAGCAAAGGAAAAACCCTTGGGTTTATTATGCGACAGCAAATTAATACGAATATCCATTTAGAAAGTAGTAATGCATCTAAACGACATTTGAATTCCGTAAAAATTCATTCAATTCACTACCATTAGTGAAATTTAAGAGTTTTCCTAATACTCAAAACACCCTGATATCATTTAAGATAAGTCAAATGTATTTATAACCTAAATCATATAGTTACAGTAAATTTAACAAAAATACAGAATCTTCCCCATTGTGGAATAAGGCGGATTTTTTTAAAATTTTAAGTCGAATTTTAAAGGATTACTTGTAACTTTTTAAGTTCATTGTAGACTTTATGTCGTTAAGGTTATGCTTTAAATCCCATTTTTGGGATCATCATTTGATGAAAGCATTGGATTCCTAACAATAATTTAACCAAGGGCAAATAATAAGGCTTAAAGCCAAATGCCTAACTTGGATGATAACGAGGCGTAAAATGAAAAAGACAGCTATCGCATTAGCAGTGGCAGTGGCAGCTTTCGCAACTGCAGCGCAAGCAGCTCCAAAAGACAATACCTGGTATACCGGTGGTAAATTAGGTTGGTCTCAATACCAAGGTACTAGTAACCATTTCGGTGAAACTTCTATCGGTAACGGTAACACTCACCGTGATCAGTTAGGTGCAGGTGCATTTGCTGGTTATCAGTACAACCAATACTTAGGTTTTGAACTGGGTTATGATTGGTTAGGTCGTATGACTTACAAAGGTTCATATGACAACGGTGCATTCCGTGCTCAAGGTATCCAATTAACCACTAAATTAAGCTATCCAGTAATGGAAGACTTAGACGTTTATACACGTTTAGGTGGTATGGTATGGCGTGCAGATTCTTCTGCAACAGTTGCAGCTACTTCTCCAGCTCCAACTCAGAAGAACTTCTCTAATAACGACACTGGTGTTTCTCCAGTATTCGCATTAGGTACTGAATACGCGATCACTCCAAACATCGCTACCCGTGTTGAATATCAGTGGATCAACAACATCGGTGATAAAGGTACTCTGAATGCACGTCCAGACAACGGCATGCTGAGTGTTGGTGTTGCTTACCGCTTCAACCAAGAAACTCCAGCTCCAGTTGTAGCTCCAGCACCAGTTGTAGCTCCAGCTCCAGTTGTTGAGAACAAAACCTTTACTCTGCGTTCAGACGTTCTGTTCAACTTCAACAAATCTACTCTGAAAGCTGAAGGTCAAGAAGCTCTGAATGGTCTGTACGCTGAACTGGCTAACATCGACCCAACTCAAGGTCGTGTAGTAGTTATCGGTTACACTGACCGTATCGGTTCACAAAACTACAACCTGCCTCTGTCAGAAAAACGTGCTCAATCTGTAGTTGATTACCTGGTTTCTAAAGGTATCCCTGCAAACAGCATCTCTGCAGAAGGTCGTGGTAAAGAAAATCCAGTTACTGGCAACACATGTGACAACGTTAAAGCTCGTTCAGCTCTGATCGATTGCTTAGCGCCAGACCGTCGTGTTGAGATCGAAATCCAAGGTACAACTGAAGTTGTTGTTCCTGCTAAATAATTCAGATAGTAGAATAATCTACTGTTGATGAATTCAAAACCCTGCCAATGGCAGGGTTTTTCTTTATGAAGATAAAATAAGGTAGAAATATAAAGACAAAACGCTTTCGGGCAGGTATGAAATATCACAAGAAAAACAGAGAACGAAAATAGCTATAAAAATAAATTATTGAAGCCAGTAAGCCAAAATTAATGTAACTTATTTTTCTTTATCGCGTTCTAATAACTCAATCAGTCCATCTTTTAAACTATGCACTTTTAATGCGTATTGTTCTTTTCGCTCAGCGTCTTCAATTAATTGCACTATCGTTTCTGATAATGTTATTCCTCTTCGCTGTGACAATGCAGATAAGCGTTGCCAAACTTTAAACGTTAAATCGATTGATTTTTTACGAGTGTGTTGATGCTCAGCATTAAAATAACGTTTTCTACGAGCTCTAATAGTTTGCTTCATCCTATTAGATAAATCAGGATTCATATGCAAATCTATCCACTCTAAAACTTTTAATGGTTGCGATTCAAGAAGCAACAATTGCTCGACAACTTCATCAGCAGCACTTTTTTCTATATAACGGGTAATTAATTCACCTTCACGGTGTTTTTTTACTAGATATGCCCATTTCCAGCCACATTCTAGATTCTCTAATTGTTGATATTTCATACAAAATCCCGTGACAACGTAACTATATAGTAGCATATCAACAATTTTACAAAAATACTGCCACTGAACCGAAATTTTTTGACTATTTTATAGGCGAAGTTATTTTAGATAATCTTTCTTATCAATTAATAACAAGCCTTGATAAGGGATAGTTTTCTGAGCACGTTATGATAGAATCGAGCGTCGCTATCATAAAACCTTGATGACCACTTATTAGCTCGTCATTATAAGGTCGTAGCGGTACATATTCCCTGCCTATGCAGTTGATGACAGTTAAAGAACCGTCTTATTGCAGGATAGATATCAACTTATACGATATCTAATTATCTCTTTTCACTAATCAATAATAAAAACGGTAACCTTGAAAAACAACGAATTAGAATGGCAGGCGTTACGTCCTGATTACGCCTCCTACCAAACTTTCTTTCAAACAGCATCTCAATTACCTGCATCTCTACTTCGTGAGGTTCAACCTCGCCTGTATGAAAGCCTGCAATGGTTAAATAATGCAGATTCAGGGCAGTTTATGCTGTTAAAAGTGGATGATTCTGCTGCTTACTTTGATATGCTGACAGACACGTTAACGCAATCAGGTATCAAAACTGATCCCGTTGTTGGCAGTTATCAAGCAGAAACCAATAAAATCGATTGGCAAGAAAATGTACACGGCGCATTTTCATCATCAGAATCTATTACTTGTTGCCAATGGATAGAGCCAGAACAACTCTTTGGTTCATTCTATTGCCATAAAGACGAAGTTACTCTTAGCCCTGGCTTATTGCATAAAGTAAATGGAGGCATCTTAGTCCTCTCTATAAAATCTTTACTTGCACAACCACTAATGTGGTTCCGCCTTAAAAAAATGGTTGAAGAGCAGCGTTTTGAGTGGCTTGTCTGGAATGACAATCAATCTCTGCCTTTACCTATTGAGAGTATGCCGCTCAATCTTCGGGTGATTTTAGTTGGTGATAGGCTAAGCCTTGAAGAGCTTGAATTTATGGAGCCTGAGCTAAGTAGCACGGCTTTATATGGTGAATATGAATACGACATGTATTTAGAAGATGAAACCGCTCTTTCTCAATGGTGTGGCTTTGTAAATTCACTGTGCCAAAAATATCGCCTCCCTTCTCTATCTGCGGATGCTTGGGAAGTCTTGCTAACACAAGCCGCAAGACAACATGAAGATCAGCTAATGCTGAGCCTAGATTTAGAATGGATTTTACGCCAACTTCGTTATGCAATACGTTTTAATCATGAGGCTTCTCTAACTGCTGATGCATTGAAAAAAGCAGAAGAAAATCGCCTATGGCGACATAGTTATTTATTAGAGCGTAGTCGTGATGAGATTTTGCAAGACCAAGTCATGATACAAACAGAGGGTGAAGCTATTGGTCAAATCAATGGACTTTCTGTCTTAGATTACCCGGGATATCCTGATTTAATTGGAGAACCGACTCGCATTACCTGCGTTGCACATATAGGTGATGGTGAGTTTACGGATGTTGAGCGAAAAGCGGAGCTTGGTGGCAATCTTCATGCTAAAGGAATGATGATTATGCAAGCTTACTTAAACTCAGAATTACGTTTAGACCAACCACAGCCATTTAGCACCTCGATTGTTTTTGAGCAATCATATGGTGAGGTTGATGGTGATAGCGCTTCTTTGGCTGAATTGTGTGCATTTATTAGTACACTGGCACAACAACCTATTGATCAGCAAATCGCAGTTACAGGTGCTGTCGATCAATTTGGTCAAGTTCAACCAATTGGTGGCGTAAACCAGAAAATCGAAGGCTTCTTTGATATCTGCCAACAACGAGGATTAACGGGTACGCAAGGCGTGATTATTCCTCTTGCTAATATTCGTCATCTTGTACTTAACGAAAATGTGCAACAAGCGGTAAAAGAAGGGAAATTTCATATTTGGCCTGTCACTCATGTAGCAGAAGCAATAACATTACTGACTCGTCAGCCATATTATGAAGAGCAATGTGAACCAGAACAATCAGACTCACACTTGTTAGCTGTTATTCATGATCGTATAACACTCGCAAATAATCAGGATAGACCTAAATTACCTTGGTTCTTACGTCTATTCAGATAATTCTGTTTCAAGTGATCGGAGTTGTTCAGCGTACAAGTGTAAGCTATTCTGTTGTCTTACACTTGATAAAGGCTATATAGACAATGGTTGATAAACGCGAATCTTATTCTAAAGAAGACCTCATTGCTTCAGGCCGTGGTGAATTATTTGGCCAAGATGGCCCACCACTGCCATCTGGTAATATGCTAATGATGGATCGCATCATTAAAATGACAGAAGATGGCGGCACCCATAATAAAGGCTTTATCGAAGCAGAATTCGATATCAAGCCAGATTTATGGTTCTTTGATTGCCACTTTGTCAATGATCCTGTTATGCCAGGTTGCTTAGGCCTAGATGCCATGTGGCAACTTGTTGGCTTCTATCTTGGCTGGCTTGGTGGTGAAGGTAAAGGCCGTGCGCTTGGCGTTGGTGAAGTTAAATTTACCGGACAAATATTACCAACAGCAAAAAAAGTTACCTATAAAATTGATTTCAAACGTGTTATCAATCGTAAACTGATTATGGGTATTGCCGATGGTGAAGTGTATGTTGATGGTAAGCTGATTTATGAAGCAAAAGACTTAAAAGTTGGCTTATTTAAAGATACAACTGCATTCTAAGTTCGATAATAATCTGAATCTATTATAAAAATACCGTGTAACATAAAGTACACGGTATTTTTTTATCTACACTAACAGTGTATTTATTTTCTTTATAAAAAACAGATCATATTCAATTCAGTTTTTATCAACACATATCGTCGATTGCTTATCTTTTAGACACTGAAAATGATGCTTAATTTTAGCAGAGAAAAATAAGCTATATGTGAGATAAACAAATAAACCGGCTAAAAATAAAACACCTAATACTTCACCTGAATTTTCTGCTTGATTACTACCATTTGTATTATCAAATGCATTTTGAATTCCAATTACTATTGCGATAGTGATCGGAAACATTGATATACTCCAGAATATTTTCAGCATCATTGGTGCTATTTCTTTCTTCATAAAAATAACAAAAAGTGTAATAACATATAAAGTAGGGAGTGAAAAAGTTTGTATCATACTCCACAATATAGAAAGAGAAGCTATTAAATTAAAATTCGCACTATTTTTTATAAATACACTCAATAAAGTCGAAACACTAGTAAATGAAGACATTAATTGCCCTAGTGTGAAAAAAGTAAAAACAATTAATATTATCCATAATGAGATTGGTTTTTTCATTGAAGTCTTCCTTGTAAATAAAAGTCGCTATAATAAATTAATCTATGTATAGTGTCATTAAATTAGTAAATAAATTTTATATATAAAGATAAGTTTAAGTTAAGTGAGTTTTCTTATCCTAAATAAATATGACACTAGAAATTTATATCAACTTAGTACAAGTAGATTACGTTAAGGAATAATCGTATGGATATGATTATAAGCGCAATTGTAGAACTCTTTAGCTTTCTTATTGAACTTACTTTTTTTCTTTGTAAAGCAATTGGCTATCGTCTCACAATTTTATTGATTATATTTATTTGTATGTATGCTAGTCAATTCGATATAAAATGGATCTTAGGCTTTTCTATAACCTCATTATGTTTATATAGCCCAAACTTATATAAATTATTTAAAAAATCAAAAGAAAACCTTTAAGTTAAATTAGTTTTTATAAAAAGAAAATTTAAAGAAAATAAGTGATTAACAAAGGAAAAGTACCTAAAAAACAGGCAGACTTTATGTTTTATGGTGGCATATTTCTGATATTTACATCTTTTATAACTTGGTTTACTTCAGAAAAAATTGATTGGCTATATAATTCTATCAATACAATAATTGCTATTTTTCTTACTATTTATGGTTTTCGCTTACGCAAAAAATTTTCATGAAATAAAATTAAAAAAGTAATGATAATATAACGCAAAAAGGCTTACAAAATATGTAAGCCTTTTTTATATCCAAATTAATCGTTTGTTATTTATACTCAAATTGTCCTATGCTCAATATGTACATAGGAATGCATATAAATAACCCTCGTTTTGATTGTCGGTAAAATCTTAGTGATAATATTTAATATAGCTAAAAATAAGCTATTATCTATTTCACTACGACGGGTTATTTATTTTACCAGACTCGGGCGATCTTCCATCGCCTGTCGCCAACCTCCAAGCCAATGTGAACGCGCATCAATGGCGAAATAAGGGCAAAGTTCTTTTGAACGACCTTGCATACCAGCTTGATAACCTTTCGATAATGCTCTTGCTAAACGATCTCGTTTCTGTCTTTTCATATCTAGACAACCCTCACGTTCTAAGTTTAAGCGGAAAGATAATGATTGTTTTTTCAACAACCACTATAAATTGATACGCTTTATTGAGCATTTAAGCAAGTAAAGAAGTTAATACAAATGTCATATTTGTGATGTTGAGCCAACCGCAAGTTTAATAACCACTGTTATCATTTATTTTATTTAATGTTTTTATTAAAACATATCTAATTCTTTTAATAAGTTATATTCTAGATAAATATAACTTATTGATATTTTAAAACAATAAAGAAAAGAAAAAATAAATTTTTTATTTTTATCTCATAAAACAAATAAATCAAGTAAGACAAAATGATGTTTTTATTTAAATTTATGTCAATATAAGACTTGGTTTATAAATATAATTTTTTGCTCTATTTTTATTTTTTTGTAGAAAACTCTTTTTAATTACCTTTGTTTTATTAAGGAATTAGCTATTATTAAAAATAAAATAGGCTATTAACACCTCTTACATACTTCTATTAATTCAAACTCTTCAAATACCAGCTCCATATCTTCTGAAAAATGACCTTCTCGATTAAAGAAGGCTTTATGTCCTTCTTGCCAATATGCCAAACTTAAATCCCCTTCACCTTCTCTCTTAGCCAATTCTTCGGTGACTTCATTAAATCGGATTAGTTGCAAAGAACGTGTTCGAATAACACAAATAGGCTCATTTTTACTATTTAGAATAATGCTAAAGCCTCCAATAACAGGAATAACGCTGTCACTAAAAAAACCATTTAATGAGCTACACGTTGCCGTTTTTTTTCCTTCTACCACCAGCATAGCAAGCTCATCCGCTAACTGAGCATTATCCCCAAATGACCAACTGATCGCAGTGGGATATTTCTTTTTAAGGCTTTCTAACATATTGTTTCCTTTTTTTGTTTTTTAAATAAACAAAACCCAATATTCAACTTAAATACAATTTAAGAGAATACTGGGTTTGAATAAACGTAATGCTAAGTCAGTTAGTATTGAGCTTGAATTGCTTTCGCTATATCAGAAACAACTTGCTCCCATCCCTGTCCTAATGTACGCACTAAAGCTGGATAACCATCTTCTGTTTGCGTTAAAACTAAAGAGAATGGCTGATTAATCACTTTATTGTTTTCAGTATAAATCCAGTCACCTGAGATAATTACCTGTCCATCATAACGACCTTGAAAGTAATTAACGGTGACCGTTAACTTTGCCAAGTTATCTTCAACAGGTTGATTAGCAACCACTGTACCCGGTAATGCTTTTGTTAAACCTGAAATAAGGTTCTGTTGTAATTGCTGATCAAGCGGATTAATCCATAGGTGCTGATTAGCCACGGTATAGTTAATATCCGTCGTTTGATAAACAATTCCAGCATTAACTAACATATTGGATAAACGGATCGGTTGAACCCAAATTTGAGGCTTCTTAGCTGACTGTGTTGCCGAGACTTGTTCTGGTACGCTACCTTGATAAACATCAGGTAACTGATAATACGTTTTATTAGTCTGGCTTGAACATGCCGTTAACATCAGTACAAATATCCCAATGATGTATTTCTTCATTTTTCAGCCCTCTTTGGTTCTGGATCTTTACCTTCCTTCGCTTCGAAAATCAATGCGTTGCTCTTATTGTTCAATGTTTTCAATAAAGGCTGCATCTCTCTTAACACCTGATCAAGCTGTTGCATATTATCAATCATTTTTCCGTATGCAGGAGAGCCCGGTTGGAAGCCTTGCATACTACGATTGATCTCTTTTAATGACTGCTGAATATCATTAGGAAGGTTTCTAAATTCATCACTACCAATCATGGCATTCAATGCTTTCAGTGTTTCTTTAGCCTCGCTGACTGCTTTTTGACTTTCAGATAATGTTGCTGTCATCTCTTTAAGCATTGGTTCAACAGGCAGATTGTTGATCTTATCCAGCGAAGTCATTACTTTTTGCTGAATTTGCGCTAAACCAGAGCCAACCGTTGGAATTTGTTGGAAACCAGCAACCTCTTGAGGGCCTTCCCATTTAGCTTCATCAGGGTAGAAATCAAGGTCAATATAAAGTGCACCAGTTAATAGGTTACCTGATTTCAGTGATGCTCTTAATCCATTATTGGAAGCAAAAGTAATTTCTTTAACGAAGTCGAAACTCTCACCGACATCATTGGCAAAACGTTCTGGTTCAACATGAATAAGTACGGGAATACGAAAATCTTTATCCAGCGATTGTTGCATACCTTTAGTGTAATAAGGGACTTGTACAACCGTTCCCATGCGAATTCCACGGAATTCTACAGGAGCTCCGGCTTGCAACCCTCTTACAGAATCAGAGAAGAACATGATGTAGCTACGATAGTCAGTATATAGTGAGTTTTGAATACTCTTTTCATTATCGTAGAGCTTAAATTCTGTTTTAGGTGCAATAGGATCACCTGGGACCCATCCCGCAGGGACATCAAAACTAACACCACCACTAAAGAGCGTAGAAAGTGATGCCATTTCAACACGCACACCCGATGAAGACATATCAAAAGCGATACCAGAATCTTTCCAGAACCGAACATTTGATGTCACCATTTTGTCATAAGGCGCTTTGATAAAGAGTTGATAATGCATATCTCGGCTATCAATATTGAATTCACTCGTTTCAACAGAGCCGACTTGGTAACCTCTAAATAAAACAGGATCACCCGCATTTAATTGGCCTGCTGCTTCACTTACCAAATTGATGCGAATACCTTTTGCATCTGGCGAAGCTAACGGTGGCGAGTCAAGAAGATTAAATTCATCTTCTTCTTTGCCTTTCAATCCCGGCTGTAACTCTATGTAAGCACCAGAAAGCAAGGTTCCTAAACCCGTTACACCTTCTTTACCGACTTGAGGTCTTACAACCCAAAATGCAGTATCTGCGCGTAATAACTCTTTCATGTCTTTATCAAGGCGAGCCGTAATAATAACGCGACTAAAATTACTATCGAGTGTGACACTTTCAACTAGACCGATATCTACACTACGACTTTTAATTTTAGTTTTACCTGCTTCAATGCCATCTGCATTATAGGTAATTAATGTAACTTCTGGACCTTGATGGCTGAAATGATAATAAAGTATCCACGCACCAATCAGTAAGGTGACGAGTGGTATGATCCAAACTGGAGACCAGCTTTTTAGCTTGTTAATTTTTGCTTCAGTTAAAGCAGTTTCATTCTTTTCAGTCACCCTTAGGCTCCTTAATCGTGGGTTTATCATCATCAGTTGTACACTTATCCCACGTCAACCGAGGATCAAACATCATTGCAGAGAACATAGTTAACACTACAACCAATGCAAATAGCACCACACCAAAATCAGGATAGATGCTCATCAGACGTCCCATTCTGACTAATGAAGCTAAAACAGCAATGACGAAGACGTCAATCATCGACCAACGCCCTACATATTCAACAACTTCATAGAGAAAATGCATTCTAGCAGGATCTCTTTTTCCATTAGATTTGTGTGCATCCCAACACAACCAAGCAATTGCGAGCATTTTTAAACTTGGCACCATAATACTGGCAATAAATATCACCATTGCAACGGGGTAAGAGCCATCTTCCCATAGCAAAATAACCCCAGCCATAATGGTCGAATAAATGTTATTACCTAAAGATTCAGTGACCATAATGGGTAATAAATTAGCAGGGATATAAAGAATTAACGACGTAATCAACAAAGAGACCGTCCATTGTAAGCTTTTAGGTCTTCTTGCATGTCCTGTCACTTCACAACGGCTACATTCGTATTGATCTACTGGTAAAATTGCCGTACATGAACGACATAATCTAACCCCTTGTTTTAACCCAGACTTACCTGATTCTATATCAGGATAACTCGGTCGAGGTTCTAATTTTTCCCATAAAGTATGTCTATCAAGGCACTGGAATGCTCGAATTTGAAACAAGCAATAAAGCACATAAGGTAGGAAACTAAGCCCTAGCCCAATATCACCATAAGCCATTAATTTTACAAAGCTAACTAAAATTCCTGCAAGAAAAATCTCTGCCATACACCACGATTTTAATTGGAATAAAATACGTGATAACCAAATTTGTAGCTTTCTAGGTAATTGAATAGGTGTGCAAAGAAGTAAGATTGCCACCATACAAAAAGCGGGCACTATTTGGACAAAGAGTAGGAAAAATGCGCCTAATTCAACGTAATTTTCGCTAAACATAACGGTTGGAATTTGCATCAGTGTGACATTGTTGGCGATACCCGCCACTTCCATACTCACGAAGGTAAACTGGCTTGCCATCAGCAACATAAATAATGCGCTGATTGCTAATGCAACAGGTTGATAAAAAGGTTGACGCCAACGTGCAGTTAATACTGTATGGCAGCGAGGGCACGTTGCTTTTGTTCCTTGTGCTAATTGAGGAACGCTGACCACCAGATCGCACTGCGGACATAATATTTGCTCATGTTTATGTTCATGCCGATGTTGTTGACCAGAGCACACTGCGACACCTCTTATTTAGAATAATCAATAAAAGAATATTTAATCCAGAAAGTAAAACGGGGCGTGATGCCCCGTTTTCGGTTGGCTATTCGCCGTTTTGCATCAATTCTAGCTCTTGCCATCTATCAAAAGCAGTTTCAAGCTCTTGTTCTTTATCTGCAAGCGCCTTTAAAACTTTTTCTGTCTCTTCATGAGGACGAGTAAAGAAATCTGCCCCACTCACTTCTTCTTGTAACGCGCTTAACTGAGTTTCTAAGCTTTCTAATTTTGCAGGAAGTTGCTCGAGTTCTCGCGTCAAATGATAACTTAATTTGTTAGTGCGAGTGTTCTTTTTAGAGCTATCTTTCGCTTTTGCTTCTTTTTCAGCTTTTTCTGGTGCGTTACGTGATTTGTTTGCTTCACTTTTTAGTGAAACCGACTGTGCTCTTTGTTGCTGAGCATCGAAATATCCACCAACGTAGCTGTTAATAACACCATCGCCTTCAAAGATCCAACACTCAGTAACACTATTATCAACAAATTCACGATCATGGCTAACTAGTAAAACAGTGCCTTGGTAAGCATCAACTAGCTCTTCTAACAATTCCAATGTTTCAACATCGAGATCGTTGGTTGGTTCATCGAGAATAAGCAAGTTACTTGGTTTTAAGAATAAACGCGCCAGTAATAGACGATTTCTCTCACCTCCTGAAAGTGCACGAACGGGAGTCATTGCACGTTTAGGTGGGAATAAAAAGTCTTGCAAATAACCAAGTACGTGACGAGGGCGGCCATTTACCATGACTTCTTGCTTACCTTCAGCAAGGTTATCCATCACTGTTTTATCAGGATCAAGTGCTGCACGATGCTGATCAAAGTAAGCGACTTCAAGCTTAGTACCACAATGAACTCGCCCGCTGTCTGCTTTTAAATCCCCTAGCATAAGTTTCAATAAAGTGGTTTTACCGCAGCCATTTGGCCCCACCAGCGCAATTTTATCGCCACGTTGTACTTTGGCAGAAAAATCACGAACTAACTTACGCATTCCAATGCTGTAATTAACATCTTCAAGTTCAAAAACAATTTTGCCTGAACGCGTAGCTTCTTCGACCTGCATACGAGCACTGCCTAACACTTCACGACGTTCACTGCGTTCAACACGCAATGCTTTTAATGCTCTTACACGACCTTCGTTACGAGTGCGTCGTGCTTTAATACCTTGGCGTATCCACGCTTCTTCTTGCGCTAATTTGCGATCAAACTCTGCGTTTTGTTGCTCTTCAACACGCAGTGCTTCTTCTTTACTTTCAAGATACTTATCGTAATTTCCCGGCCATGAAGAAAGTTTTCCACGATCAAGATCGATAATACGCGTTGCCATATTACGGATAAATGAACGGTCATGGGAAATAAACACGATACTTCCTTGGAAATCTTTTAAGAATTTCTCAAGCCAAAGGATCGTCTCAATATCAAGGTGGTTTGTTGGTTCATCTAAAAATAGCACTCTAGGTGCGCTGACTAATGCACGCCCTAAGGCTGCTTTTCTTAACCAACCACCTGATAAAGAAGAAAGCTCTGCTTCACCATCTAAACCAAGTTTTTCTAGCACTTCTGCAATTCGGCTATCAAGCAACCACAAGTTACGGCTATCAAGTACTTCTTGTAGCTCTGCCATTTTATTGAGATTTTTGTCAGAAGGATCTGTCTCAATCAGTTTAGAAATATGGTGATAATCTGTTAGGTATTTAGCATCTTCTTCAACACCTTCTGCAACAAAGTCGAAGATAGTGCCTTCAATATCTCTAGGGGGATCTTGCTGTAAGCGAGCTGTCACAAGATCTTGTTCATAAACAACTTGACCATCATCTAAAGGTTGCTCTTTAGATAACACTCTTAGTAATGTTGATTTACCCGCACCATTGCGCCCAACTAAACAAACGCGTTCATTTTCTTCAATAAATAAATCGGTGCTATCTAATAGTGGAGCATCACTGAAAGATAAATAAGCCCCAGTCAAACTAATTAACGGCATTGTAAATTATTCCTCACCAGCATGAGTTAGCAGCCAGCAATTGTGAATTTGGCGGTTACGTGCAAAGTCTTGTGATAATGTTTTCTGTGTTATCTCTTTTGCACACAACCCAATTTTTGCTAACTCGTCATGTTCCATTTTGAATCCACGTTTGTTATTTGAGAACATAATTGTTCCGCCTTTTCTCAACAAACGTTTCAGATGTTTCATTAATTCAATGTGATCACGCTGTACATCAAAGGTGTTTTCCATTCGTTTTGAGTTAGAAAACGTAGGCGGATCGATAAAAATCACATCAAATTGTTCATTGCTCTGCATTAACCATTGAATGCAATCTGCTTGCATTAAACGGTGTTGTCTACCTGACAGGCCATTCGCTTGGAAATTTTTCTCAGCCCATTCAAGATAAGTACGAGACATATCAACTGTTGTTGTGCTTTTCGCACCACCAATTCCAGCATGAACAGAAGCCGTACCGGTATAAGCAAAAAGATTTAAGAAGTCTTTTCCATTGCTCATTTCACTCAGCATTTTTCGTGCAATACGGTGATCTAAGAACAACCCTGTATCAAGATAATCTGTTAAATTCACCCAGAATTTTGCACCAAACTCGTCAACTAAGAAAAAATCACCCTTTTCGGCCATTTTTTCATACTGCTGTTTGCCTTTTTGACGTTGGCGAGTTTTTAAAATCAGTTGATCAGAACGTAATGCCAGTACTTCCATTGTTGCACTAATCACATCGAATAAACGCTGACGAGCTTTGTGCTCATTAACTGTTTTAGGTGGCGCATACTCTTGGATAACCACTTTATCGCCATAGCGATCTACAGCAACATTATATTCAGGTAAATCAGCATCGTATAAGCGATAACATTCAATTTGCTGTTGTTTTGCCCATTTCGCGAGCTTTTTCTCGTTTTTACGTAAACGGTTTGCAAAATCTTCAGCAAGTCCAGTGTTAATCGTTGACGGTGTATCAGAAAGCAAATAGTTCTTTTGTACACAATCTAGAGGACCATTTTTTGCTTTGAACTCTCGTTCAGCACGCAATTGAATGCAACTTAACAACTCAGGTGATGCACTAAATAGTGACAATCTCCAACCTGGGAAGTGTGCTTTTACTGCTCGTCCTAATTGGCTGTGAAGTGCAATTAATGCTGGTTCACTTTCCAAGCGTTCACCATACGGTGGGTTACTGATAATTGTCCCTTTGATTTCCGCTGAAACAGGGTTTGTCAGTTTAGCCGCATCACCGTGAGCAAAGGTGATCAGTTCAGCAACATCAGCTCTGCGTGCATTGGCTCTTGCCATATCCAATACGCGTTTATCAACATCAAAACCATAGAAACGCGCAGTAGTGTTCTTTTTACCTTCACGGAAACGGGAAAAAGCTTCATGGGTCACTTCTTTCCATAACGCTTCATCGTGACCTAACCAATGACGGAATCCCCAATGCACACGATTTAATGCTGGAGCACAATCAGTCGCCATCATGGCTGCTTCAATTAATAATGTACCGGAGCCACACATTGGATCGATCAATGGTGTGTCGATTTTCCAGCCTGAACGCATGATAATAGCGGCAGCTAAGTTCTCTTTTAAAGGTGCTTGCCCTGTTAAATCACGGTAGCCACGTTGATGTAAACCATCACCACTTAAATCTAAAGATAGCGAAGCTTTTTCTTTATGAAGGTGAATGGTTAAGCGGATATCAGGGGACTGTTTAGCGACATCTGGACGTTGCCCTATTTTACGTTGGAAGGAGTCAACGATGGCATCTTTCGCTTTTAATGCACCATATTGGCTATTCCGAATAACATCATTCGTGCCATTAAAATGGATAGCAAAAGTCTGATCAACAGTAAAAATCTCACTCCAATCAATTGCCTGCACACCAAGGTATAAGTCTAGATCACTATAAACATTGAATTCATTTAACGGCAACATAATGCGCGACGCTAAACGACTCCAAAGTAAAGACTGATACATGGTTTTATCATCAGCACGAAAATAAACACCGCCTTGAGTTATCTGGCAAGCCTGAGCACCAAGGTGTTCAAGTTCAGATTTTAATAGTTCTTCCAGACCTCGGCCTGTGCTGGCAAACAGAGAGCGCATAATATTGTTACCACCTAAAATAAAATTGTTGGGCATTATAGCTAATTGTATTACGTTGTCATAAAGTTACTGGCTATAAAAAATAATAATGTCTTTTGGGAGCACTGATGATCAACGTTTCACGCCTTTATATACACCCAGTTAAATCAATGAAGGGAATTCGACTTTCTCATGCATTTGCTCGTGAGAGCGGATTCACGTTTGATCGCGATTTTATGATAACCACCCCAGAAGGGACTTTTATCACGGCACGAAAATTTCCCGTTTTGCTGTGTTTTATTCCCACTGTCATGGCAAATGGTATCTATATTCAAGCACCTGATGGTGAAGGTATTGCTATCACCTATCAAGATTTTGAGACCACATTGCAACCGACAGAAGTTTGGGGCAACCATTTTACCGCGTATGTGGCTCCAGATGAAATAAATCAGTGGTTCAGTCGTTATTTAAAAATGGATGTTCAACTTCGTTGGACTGGCGAAAAATCGACACGCCGAGTGAAAAAAAATCCAGAAACCGCTGTTTCTTTCGCTGATGGCTACCCTTACTTATTAATTAATGAAGCCTCATTTCAATACTTACAACAGCGTTGCCCTGCTTCAATTAATATTGAGCAATTTCGAGGGAATATCCTCATAACAGGTGCAAAGCCTTTTGAAGAAGATACTTGGCAGACTATTCGTGTTGGCTCTGTTGTGATGGATCTGATGAAACCTTGTAGCCGTTGTATCATGACCACAATTAGTATCGATAAAGGCGTGAAACATCCTAACACAGAACCACTCGCAACACTGCAAACATTCCGTAGTGATGAAACGGGTGATGTCGATTTTGGTCAAAATGTCATCATTCGTCAAACTGGTATTATACGTGTGGGAGATACTGTTGAAGTATTAGCTTATAAAGAAGCGAAACAGTATCTTGTAACAGCACCTGTTGAAACACAATCAGCACCTATCATTGAAAACACACAAGAACAGACTGTTAGCATTGAATTTAATGGTGAAGTTTTCGAAGGTAATAACCAAGAAGTTCTGTTAGAGCAGCTTGAAAATAATGGTTATACCATTCCTTATAGTTGCCGAGCTGGCCTTTGCGGCTCTTGTGTTATCCAATTGGATGAAGGTGATGTTAATGCATTAAAAGCTGGCGCAATTAAACGCTCAGGTAAAATCTTAGCCTGTAGCTGTGTTCCTAGCGGGAATGTGAAACTTTCGCTTAATAGAAAATAAAAATCAAATTGATATGAACAAATAAATTAAATAAAAAACTAAATATAAACACAGTTATGTATGATATATATCGTTATCGGTAAACATTAAATTGATTAATTATACCTCACTCATATATAACTGAGTTTATTGAATTCTTAGGGCAAGTAAGCTTCCCCAATATTCATTGCATTGTCAGTCGTTATGGTTTGCCAGAAAAGCATTACCTTATTAAGTATAAAGATAATGGAAAGGATTTTATTGGGGATGAGTGAGTTAAACTCATTTCTTGCTAGGACGGGTCAGGCACAATAAAAAAGCCTCTGTTAAGAGGCTTTTAAAATGATGTAAGTGAATATTGTATATATTTACCATTTATCACGATAAGCAAAACTAATAAAATAGTCATATTTATCTTGTTCAATTTTATGAGTTATATGTTTTTGAATATTGTTAACCCACTCTGTTTCCAAATCAAACTCACCATTATTGATAATATTTTCATCTTGGGGGTTAATAGTTTCATCAATTAGGAAGTCATCATCACCAAAATCTTTGGAATACTCTTCACCAATAAAATCATCAGTTTTTTTATCAAACCAATAAACTCTCAATTTTAATCCCATTATATTGTCCTTACAGATATTTTTTGATACTACGTTTTGGATCAGCAGGCTTTAATTGATTACCCGTTTTTGGATCAAATGCACCAATATGCTGTCCATCACTAGCGCGGTAACCTTCTATTTCCCCATGCTGATAATCCCATTCATAAATTTTACGCCCTTTGTCTCCAATCCAGCGAGTTCGTCTACCTGCACCGCCCTGTTTCGGTGTTTTAGGTTTACTTTCTTTTAATTCACCTAACCCTTTAATATCTTGAGTTTTAGGAGGTTCATGATAACTATGACCACGTTCTTTTACTCCCTGACGAGGTTTATCTTTCTTCCCTGTCGATAAATAAATTGGTTTTATTCCCAATTCCCATGGAAACACCAAAATTATAGGCTCTTTCAGCTTGGACTGCTTTTTCTCACTCTCAGTAAAGAATGTTGGTTGCTGTAAAGGTAAGTTATTAAATCTAGGTATATCGAATACCTTACCTGATAGATATTTATGCCTTTCAGGTTGAGGTAAAGCCGTACCCGTTAATATCGCTACACTACCAATCTGAACTATTCTTTCTTGTTTCTCATTTGGTAAAGTATAAGCAAAAATACCTTTTTCAACTGTTTTTCTCGCTTCAACTACACGAGTTTTAACAGGTGCATCCGTTCTCACTAATTCAATTTGCTTCGTCCCATTAACTACCTGTTCGATTACAGTAGCTGAGGTATTAATTATCCCTTTTTGCTTTGCAATATCTCTTAACTGTGCTTCTTTAGGGATGTTTAATTTCAGCCCTGCCACAGTAAGTGCGGTTTCTTGGTTTTTAGGATACTCTTGGTAAATAACGGCAGGATATCTATCACTCCCTACCCCAACAGGAGGAGAATACAGCATAAGGCCAGCACCTAAACCTAATGCACGCCCTAAAATAGCCCCTAAAGTTTCTGTCACGGACGTTGCACTTGTCGTTGTTATTGCAGGAGTGAATATAGCGACTGGAGCTAATGTGGCTTTATTGATACTCTTTCCTGGTATTAACGTAGACTGTGCAGATATTATTGCTGTATTTAACTCAGCAGGAATACTGATTTGCTGTTTAGATGTCGATGTAAACATTTGAACAATAGAATCATATGATTCAACTGCTTTCTTTAGACTACCACTCATCAGCCCTGCATACGGTAAATAACGCTGAGAATAAATTTTTATTGCTTTGGGTATATCACCTTCCCTGAAAGCATCCATCATCTCTTTGCAATGCTTATCCTTTGTTAAAAATGGACAGTCCATTTTTGCGCATACAGGGCAAATGTTACGTCTCATTACTTCGATCGGTTTGACTCGTTCACTCATATAAATTCCTTTTTATATTCAATCATGCAATGACAATAGTGATCTAATATGAGCAATACACTGTCATTTGACCATTCTGTTTTTTGATACGAGATTTATAAACCGCTTTATTCATAGTTCACATTCAACATTAGGCACGACATAAGAAAATTTCTCTTATTCAAAGTGTCATATTAATAACCACACAAATTCTTGACCAATCATGTCCCCTTTCCATGAAAGAGTATTTTTAATAAAAAAGGGTTATCTTGGCTCAGCCATAATGCTCAGGTAAAATCTTAGCCTGTAGCTGTATTCCTAGCGGTAATGTGAAACTTTCGCTTAATAGAAAATAACACTTATCTTTATCACAAATTAAAAGAAGGTAATTTGCCCTTACATTCTTTTTTATTTTAAATAAAACAGTTTGTTTAATAAGAATTATCTTATTAAAAACTTAATAATGAATTATCAATAAACCTATTTATTTGTTTCTAGGAAAAAGATACAGAAAGAGAGTAATGAAGATTTGATTTTGGGGAGTGTTATTTAGGGTAAATTTGTTTTTAGAATGTTATAAATGATGAGTAACGATAAAAAGAGTAAGTCCTTTTTACTCTTTTTGTTAAATAACTTTCTCGTACAAAAATGATCCTGACTCTGACTCTTTATGATAATCGCTTAACCTGTCATTCATAATTTTTATTGGGTCACAAAAATTAAGTGTTCTATCAAATAATGTTAACTGCGGTTGAGCTAATAAACATAAACAAGCTTGAGCCCCCACTTCAGTCACTAAAAAAAGAGCTGTTTCGCCTTCTTCTTTTAATGAAGCTTCTACCACTTGAGATAAATAAGGGTTGATTTGATTATTGTTAACTTCAAAATACCAACTCTTAGGCATCAGCGGCTTTAAAAAGCGATGGGCTATTAATGCATTTAAAGCTAATTCAGCTCTTGATTCTGATGGCATATCTATTTGTCGAATTTGCTCATCGTATCCATAATAAAGAGCCGCATCATCGACGGTAAAAGATGCTGATTGTCGAGCACTCTCACTCAACATTTTGCTTGGAAAGCGGGAACGAAAAACCATACCATTTGCTAAATCAAGCATTAATTTTTGTTGCTCAACATCAAAATACCAACGCCAGCGATCATCGGGTTTTATTATCACTAATTAATCCCCCTTCGATTCATTCCCTGTTTTATACTCTGATAAAAAATCAAAATTAAATGACCTAAATAAAATATTTAATATCACCTAACAAAAACAGGATTCATTTTACTATTAATTAAGCACAATCAGTGCAATTTAATAAAAAATAACCAACTAGGGGCAATATAAACGAGTTAGGGGCAGAAGAAAAGCCCCTAACTCATTATTAAATGTATTTAGATATGATTAATTATAGATTTGATAAGTGCAGGACCTTGATAAATGAATCCAGAATAGACTTGAATAAGAGAAGCGCCAGCGTCCATTTTTTCTCTTGCTGCTGTTAATGAATCAATTCCACCTACACCAATAATAGGTAATGCACCTTTTAATTCTTCATTTAATTGGCGAATTATTTGTGTACTTTTTGATTGTACCGGGCGACCACTTAATCCCCCAGCTTCATTACAGTGATCTAACCCACTAACTAATGATTTATCTAATGTGGTATTTGTCGCAATAACACCATCAATATGATGACGGACTAAGCTATCTGCAACTTGAATTAATTCTTCATGTGTTAAATCAGGTGCAATTTTAACAGCGACAGGAACATATTTTTGATATTTTCCCTGCAACTCTAATTGTTTATTTTTAATTGCTGATAGCAAATCGTCTAATGCTTCACCGTATTGTAGAGTACGCAAACCTGGGGTATTTGGTGATGAAATGTTGATTGCGATATAACCGGCATGAGCATAGACTTTTTCCATACAAATCAGATAATCATCTTTACCTTGCTCTACCGGGGTATCTTTATTTTTACCGATATTAATACCCAGTACGCCACCATAACGAGATTGTTTTACATTTTCAATTAAGTTATCGACGCCAAGGTTATTAAAGCCCATTCGGTTAATTAAGCCTTCAGCTTCCACTAAGCGGAATAAACGAGGTTTATCATTTCCCACTTGAGGACGTGGCGTCACTGTACCTACTTCAATAAAACCAAATCCCATTGCACCCAATGCATCTATACAATCACCGTTCTTATCAAGACCAGCGGCAAGACCAAGTGGATTTTTAAATGAGAGTCCCATACAGGAAACGGGTTTTGAAGGAAGTGACTGCTGAATAAGAAATTGAAATGGGGAATGAGATAAACGTTTTAACTGACGGAAGGTAAAATCATGGGCACGTTCAGGATCTAGCCGAAACAATGCCTTCCTTACTAAGGAATAATACATACGATCTCCATTGAGAATATCGGGTATTAGGAATGATATGTCTACGACAATTTAAGCGTCGAGCATCATATAGATAAAAGCACGAAAAGTAAACGCTTCAATTTCACAATTCGCCATAAAAAATCCCCAGACTATGCTGGGGATCTAATTATCATGCTGATTTTATATTATTTACTCACTCATAAAGTGATATAAAACGTAATATTAATCAGCTAACGCTTTGGTGATTTTCTCATATAAATCACCTGATAAATTCTCAAGTTCTTTCAGTTTTAATAACTCTGCACGCATTTTTTCTTGGCGTGTTGCATCATAACGTTTGAGACGAATAAACGGCTCAATAAGGCGTGATGCAACTTGTGGATTACGGCTATTTAAATCAATCAGAATTTCTGTCAATAATAAGTAACCAGAACCATCTTCAGCGTGGAAAGCGACTGGGTTATTATTTACAAAGGCACCAATTAACGCACGAGTGCGGTTAGGGTTTGCAAGTGTAAATGAGCGATGAGATAACAGACTACGTACTGTCTGTAACACATCTGCTGCTGGGCTCATGGCTTGTAAACTAAACCATTTATCCATCACTAAACCGTCTTGATGCCATTTATCATCGAATTCTTGTAATAACGCATCTTTGCAAGGTAACTGAGCCATTACAGCAGCATTAAGTGCGGCAAGTGCATCAGTCATGTTATCACTGTTGTGGTATTGCACATCAACAAGTTGATTGCCTGTTTGCTCATTTTCAACTGCTAAATAAGCTAAACAAACATTACGCAAATCACGTTTTGCAATATCATCATGATTAACACGATAAGCACCAATATGCATTGAATGATAAACAGCAGAGAATTCATCTGCCATTTCAGTTGCCAGTGTTGTACGAATAAAACCAAGCGCTTTATGGATGGCAACAGGATCAATAACATTAAATGATTCGCCCGCTTCGACATCTGTTGGTAATGTCAGAATAAGTGCCGCTAATGCAGGGTCAATATCTTTATCAAGTAATACTGCACGGAAAGCATCAACCACCATTTCAGGAAGAATGCAGGTTTCGCCTTTTTGAACTCGAGCAACATTTTCTTTTATATAACGACCTAATAATGCTTGAGCTGCATCCCAACGTGAAAATGCATTGCGTGCATATTTCATTAGGAAAGAGAGTTGCTCATCCGTAAATGGATAATCAAGTTTTACAGGCGCAGAGAACTCACGTAATAAAGATGGGATCGGTTGTTCTGGTACATCGTCAAAGATAAACTGCTGCTCTTCACGTACCACATTTAATACATTAGAAATAGTTTGACCTTGTGAACGCAGAGGGATCACATTGCCTTGGCTATCATATAATTCAATATCTAATGGAATATGTAATGGCTGTTTCTCTGATTGATCGGCTGTCGGTGGCGTCATTTGGCTAACAGTTAAAGTGTATTGCTTTTTATTAGCATCATAACTATCACGAACTGTCAGTTGTGGCGTACCCGATTGGCTATACCAACGACGGAATAAGGTCAGATCAACATTAGAGGCATCTTCCATTGCTTGAATAAAATCGTCACAAGTTGCAGCACTACCATCATGACGATGAATATACATTTGAATGCCAGCTTGGAATTGCTCTTCGCCTAATAAGGTGTGGATCATTCGGATCACTTCTGAACCTTTTTCATATACTGTTAAAGTATAGAAGTTGTTCATTTCGATCACACTATCAGGACGAATTGGATGTGCCATAGGGCTTGCATCTTCTGCAAACTGTGCGGTACGCATCACTCGTACATTATTGATACGATTAACAGAGCGAGAGCCTAAATCAGAGCTAAATTCTTGATCACGGAAAACGGTTAAACCTTCTTTTAGGCTTAACTGAAACCAATCACGGCAAGTAATGCGGTTACCTGTCCAGTTATGGAAATATTCATGACCAATAACAGACTCAATACCTAAGTAATCTTTGTCGGTTGCCGTTTCACTTTTTGCTAGCACATATTTAGAGTTAAAGACATTCAGTCCTTTATTCTCCATCGCACCCATATTAAAGAAATCAACAGCGACTATCATATAGATATCGAGATCGTATTCTAAATTAAAGCGAGATTGATCCCATGCCATCGCATTTTTCAATGATGTCATTGCCCAATCTGCACGATCTAAATTACCTTTATCAACAAAAAGCTCTAAAGCAACTTCACGACCGCTTTTGGTGGTAAAAGTATCTCGTAATACATCAAAGTCACCCGCCACTACCGCAAATAAATAACTTGGTTTTGGATGTGGATCTTCCCATGTTACCCAATGACGACCATCATCAAGTTCACCTTGTGCAATACGGTTACCATTTGACAATAAGTAAGGATACTGTTTTTTGTCTGCTGTAATTGTTGTGGTGTAACGAGCTAATACATCTGGTCTATCTAAATAGTAGGTAATATGGCGGAAGCCTTCTGCTTCGCACTGCGTACATAATGCATCACCAGAAACATACAGTCCTTCTAATGCTGTATTAGCTGATGGATTAATCTCATTAACAATTTTTAATGTAAATTGCTCTGGCAGTTGTTCAATGATGAGTTTGCCGTTTTCTTCTTTATAGTGTGTCCAAGCAACATCATTTACTGCAATTGATTTTAATGTTAAGTCTTCACCATCTAACACTAATGCCGTTGCATCTGAGTTTAGGCGTTTACACTGGCTTATCGCTGTAACCTGGGTATTTTCTTTATCTAAGATAAAATCAAGATGTAAATCGGTGATTGTGTAGTCAGGAGCACGATAATCTTTGCGAAATTTCGCGATTCTTTGTTGTGTCATAGAAAAAACCTTTTAGTTAACACGACTATTTAACGGTTATATTACCAAAGCTTACTCGTCAAAAATCTGTTTAGCCAGTCGAATATTCAATTGAAAACATTAAAAGTCAACAGAATGTTAATAGTTTATTAATACATGTAACCAATTTATTTGGTAAATGATGCTAATATACTCCCAAATTATGTTTAACGTGGTAAACTCATCTAAGTTTTACAGCTTGTTTTTATGTCGCAGAGAAATATTGTTGAATAGTGACGCTTTGTCGTCATATTCGGGTATACTCTCCAACCTTAACGATTTAGCAGACATAAAAACGCTCCGTGAGGATGCTTGACGCGCTATGATTTTAGACGCTACACCGATTATTACATCACTGTTGGATACCGATGCATATAAGCTCCACATGCAACAAGCGGTTTACCACCATTATAGTGATATTCCTGTCGTTGCTGAGTTCCGCTGTCGGAGTGATGAACGTCTAGGTGAATATGCAACAACCTTACGCCATCAAGTTAATATGATGGCAGACCTGTCATTAACGAATGAAGAATTTGACTATCTTCAGAGTCTCCCCTTTTTCAAAAATGACTATCTGCAATGGTTCAAACATTTCCGCTTTAAACCAGAACAAGTCCAAATTTCAGCGACACCTGAAAACCAACTGACGATCAGAATAACAGGCCCTTGGCGCGAAGTTATTCTATGGGAAGTTCCGTTGTTGGCTTTAGTGAGTGAAATTGTACATCGTGCCCGCTCGCCTCAAATCACACCAGATGATGCAGTTAATCAGCTACGTAAATTAATCGATATCTTCTACCGTGATGCTGCTGAGCAACAGGTTGACTTAGCTGATTTTAAGTTGATGGATTTTGGTACTCGCCGCCGTTTTTCTTATGATGTGCAGTGTGCCATTGTGGATGAGCTGAAAAATCATTTTCCTTATCTTATTGGTACAAGTAATTATCATTTAGCTGAACGGATGCAATTAGCTCCAGTGGGAACACAAGCTCACGAGTGGTTTCAGGCTCATCAACAGATTAGCCCTGAACTGGCAAATAGTCAGCGCGCCGCCTTGCAGTCTTGGTTAGATGAATACCCTGATCAATTAGGTATCGCATTAACAGATTGCATTACAATGGATGCGTTTTTGCGTGATTTTGATAAAAACTTTGCAGAGAGCTACCAAGGTTTACGTCACGACTCTGGCGATCCTATTGAATGGGGTGAAAAAGCGATCGCGCATTATGAAAAATTGGGCATTGATCCAATGAGTAAAGTATTAGTCTTTTCTGATAGTCTTGATTTTCAAAAAGCGCTGGTACTTTATAAACATTTCCATAAGCGTATTCGTTTAATCTTTGGTATTGGTACTCGACTCACTTGCAACATTCCTGAAATCACACCGCTTAATATTGTGATTAAGCTGGTGGAATGTAATGGTAAGCCAGTTGCTAAATTATCAGATAGCCCAGGTAAAACCATTTGTGACGACAATGACTTTGTTGACAAGCTACGCAAAGCCTTTGACGTTCCTCTTGTTAAACAAGCCTGTTAATTAGCGAAAAATCTTCATTAATAAAAGAAAGGGTAAAAATTGCCCTTTCTTTTGTCTTACCTCTGCCATAACCGCTACTTTTATCAATATTTCATCTATTTTAATCAATTTATTTTATACAAAAGCTTTTCTCTTCTTTATTGACTCTTTAAACTAAAATTTCCTACTTGTTTCCTGCGCTATTGCAAGTAACATAGAAAAACTGTCCGACAAGGGCAGAATGAATTAACCAAACAATTATTTTAATTAAACGAAGAGAGATTTATTTATGATCGTTGCGCCTGTAGTCGACGTACTGCAAGGCCGTATCGCGGTTGGCGAAGACGTCACCGTTCGCGGTTGGGTACGTACAAGAAGAGATTCAAAAGCTGGTATCTCATTCCTTACCGTCTATGACGGTTCCTGCTTTAATCCAGTACAGGCCATCATTAATAATAATTTACCGAATTATCAAGATGAAGTGCTGCACTTAACCACAGGCTGTTCTGTGGTAGTCACCGGTAAAATTGTTGAATCTCCGGGCCAGGGACAGAACTTTGAAATTCAAGCCACTAGCGTTGTTGTGGTAGGAATGGTCGATGATCCGGAAACTTATCCGATGGCCGCCAAACGTCATAGTATTGAGTACCTACGTGAAGTTGCTCACCTTCGTCCTCGTACTAACTTAATTGGTGCAGTTGCTCGTGTTCGCCACACATTAGCACAAGCACTACATCGTTTCTTCGATGAACAAGGCTTCTTCTGGGTTTCTACGCCACTGATCACAGCGGCTGATACAGAAGGTGCAGGTGAAATGTTCCGTGTCTCTACATTAGATATGAACAATCTGCCACGCACAGATAAAGGCGAAGTCGATTTCAGTGAAGACTTTTTTGGCCGTGAAGCGTTTTTAACTGTTTCTGGTCAGCTAAATGGTGAAACTTACGCCTCTGCATTAAGCAAAGTGTATACTTTTGGTCCAACATTCCGTGCTGAAAACTCAAATACCAGCCGTCATCTCGCTGAATTCTGGATGGTTGAGCCTGAAGTGGCATTTGCTGATCTTAACGATATCGCAGCCCTTGCTGAAAAAATGTTGAAATACACCTTTGCAGCCGTGTTAGCAGAACGTAAAGATGATATGGAATTCTTTGCACAACGTGTCGATAAAGACGCTATCTCACGCTTAGAGAACTTTATCACCTCTGATTTTGCTCAAATCGATTATACCGATGCAGTTACTGTGCTTGAAAACTGTGGTGAGAAATTTGAAAACCCAGTTTATTGGGGTGTTGACCTCTCTTCTGAGCATGAGCGTTACCTTGCAGAGAAACACTTTAAAGCACCTGTTGTTGTGAAAAACTACCCGAAAGATATCAAAGCATTCTATATGCGTATGAATGAAGACGGTAAAACAGTTGCAGCAATGGACGTGTTAGCGCCGGGAATTGGTGAAATCATCGGTGGTTCTCAACGTGAAGAACGTTTAGATATGTTTGATAAACGTTTAGAAGAAATGGGAATGAACAAAGAAGACTACTGGTGGTATCGCGACCTGCGTCGTTATGGCACCGTGCCTCATTCAGGATTTGGTTTAGGTTTTGAACGTTTAGTTGCTTATGTGACCGGTGTCGCAAACGTTCGTGAAGTTATTCCATTCCCACGCACACCAAGAAATGCAGATTTTTAATTTAGTGATTAATTAGTATTCAACTGAAAATTTGCATTGCTGTTTTATTGTACTAGTTTTACTTAAGTGAAGAAGCCAACCTCAAGGTTGGCTTTTTTTATGCATGGCTGTTATTTAATTCAAAAGTTCCCCAAAATACACACTTTGAAATACATAGTTACAATTTGTTACACTTTTTTCGTTTTTGTAGCAAATTGGGGGTAGATAAAATTTTTTACCAATGGAACACTGTCACCCGACACAGACGACACTTAACTCTCATAAATAGTTCCATAAAAATTAAGAAACTATTTCTGGCAGTGGCAAAGGTGTCTGAATAACACCAATGAGGGTAATAATAATGATGAAGCGCAATCTTCTTGCAGTGGTAATCCCAGCTTTAATGTTTGCTGGTGCAGCAAACGCAGCTGAAATGTACAACAAAGACGGCAACAAAGTAGACATCTACGGTAAAGTTGACGTTCGTCATTACTTCGCAGATTCTGATACAAACAGTGATCACGAAAGCGGTGACGCTTCTCGTGCACGTATCGGTTTCAAAGGCGAAACTCAAATCAATAAAGATTTAGTTGGTTTCGGTCGTTTCGAATATGAAATCAAAACTAACACCACTGAAAGCGAAAACTCATCTAAAACTCGTTTCGCTTACGCTGGTTTTAAATTCGCTGACTACGGTTCATTAGATTATGGCCGTAACTATGGTGTAATTTACGACACCAACGCATGGACAGACGTTCTGCCTTTATGGGGCGGCGACTCTATGTCTCAGTCTGACGTTTACATGACTGGCCGTACTACTGGTGTTTTAACTTACCGTAACACTGATATGTTCGGTTACGTTGATGGCCTGAACTTTGCTCTGCAATACCAAGGTAAAAACAACGAAAACACTAACAACAGTAGCAAACGTGTTGATACAGCTAAAGCGAATGGCGACGGCTTCGGTTTCTCTACAGCTTATAACTTAGGCTGGGGCGTAACACTGGGTGGTGGTTACTCTAACTCTGCTCGTACTAACTGGCAAGAACACCACAGTGCTGCTACTGGTAAAAATGCAGAAGCATGGAACTTCGGTGGTAAATTTGCAGCTAACAACGTTTACTTAGCAGCTATGTACGGTGAAAGCCGTAACATGAACTACTACGGTTCAGATGCTCTGATCGCAAACAAAACTCAAAACATCGAGTTAACTGCACAGTATGACTTCGTTGACTTAGGTCTGAAACCATCTTTAGGTTACGTTCAATCTAAAGGTAAAGACTTAGGTACTGCTCAAGGCAACGACCAAGATTTAGTTAAATATATCTCTGTAGGTTCTTTCTACAAATTTAACAAAAATATGACTGCAGTTGTTGATTACAAAATCAACCTGTTAGACGAAAATGACTTCACTAAAACTTACGGCGTTGCTACTGACAACGTAGTTGGTTTAGGTCTGACTTATCAGTTCTAATTACCGCTTAGGTAATTAAACAGTCAAGTTAATTGATTTGAAAAGCAACACTTCGGTGTTGCTTTTTTATTTGTACAATTTAATACGCCTTCTCTCCTCCTTTCCCTTATCTTTTTATTTTATCCCTATATTAATCACGCTTGATTAGCGTTTCTCTTGTGATAGCACTCTCTATGGTTTCCATTTTTGAAATATTCAAAAGTTTATCATACTAAACAATTCTGTCTTTTTAGTGATTATTTTTACATGTTAATGTAATCACAGGATATTCACTTATTTACATCTTGATTTGCTATTTATTCTCACTTAGTTCACAACTTCTTGTTAATTTCTCTACAAACAGTTGGCAAAAAGGCCTCATAGCGTTACTCTTGATACTCATATTTCGGCTTCGTTTTGAGCTTAGGGAACAATTACACTATGTTTGAGAAAATCATTGCTGCACCAGCCGATCCTATTCTGGGTTTAGCTGATAGTTTCCGTTCTGATCCTCGTGAAAACAAAATTAATTTAGGAATTGGTGTTTACAAGGATGAGACAGGTAAAACGCCTGTTTTAACCACCGTTAAGAAAGCAGAAAAATACCTGTTAGAAAACGAAACCACCAAAAACTACCTTCCTATTAGCGGTATTCCTGAATTTGGCAATGTGACCCAAGCACTTTTGTTTGGTGAACAACATCCTATTATCTCTGAAAAACGCGCACGCACGGCACAGGCTCCAGGTGGTACAGGTGCTTTACGTATTGCGGCTGATTTTATTGCTCAACAAACCACAGCAAAACGTGTTTGGATTAGTAACCCAACTTGGCCTAACCATAACAATATTTTCCAAACTGCAGGTCTTGAGATCTGCAATTATGATTATTACGATGCAGAAAATCGTGGGTTAGATTTTGAAGGCATGTTAGCAAGCCTTGCTAAAGCTCAAGCGGGTGATGTTGTTCTGTTCCACGGTTGCTGCCATAACCCAAGCGGTATTGATCCAACTGAAGAACAATGGCGTCAATTAGCTGAACTATCAGCAGAAAAAGGCTGGTTGCCTGTTTTTGACTTTGCATACCAAGGTTTTGCTCGCGGTCTTCAAGAAGATGCTCAAGGCTTACGTCTCTTTGCAGAAAAAAATCCTGAGCTTATTGTTGCTAGTTCATATTCTAAAAACTTCGGTCTTTACAATGAACGTGTAGGTGCATGTACCATTGTCACCAAAGACAGTGACACTGCTGAAAAAGCCTTTAGCCAAGCAAAAGCAATTATTCGTGCAAACTACTCAAATCCACCAGCACACGGCGCTTCAGTGGTAACAACTATTCTTTCTAACCCAGAGTTAAAAGAAGAGTGGATTGAAGAGCTAACAACCATGCGCGAACGTATTCAGCGTATGCGCCAGCTGTTAGTGACTACGCTGCAAGAAAAAGGTGCTAAACAAGACTTTAGCTTTATTATCGACCAAAATGGTATGTTCTCATTTAGTGGTTTAAATAAAGAGCAAGTTGAGCGTTTACGTGCTGAATACGGTATTTATATCGTAGGATCTGGTCGTATTAACGTTGCAGGTTTAACTCTTGAGAATATGGTTCCACTTTGTGAAGCCATTGTTGCAGTACTCTAATTACCTTATCAAGTGTAATGAAGATAAATGCCACGTTGTTTAATAACGTGGCATTTTTATTCAGATCAATAAAAATATAAATCACATTTTTTACTGATAAAAAAAGCTCTTTATAATAAAGAGCTTTCATTTGTTTACTTATATTCGAGAAGATCACCAGATTGGCATTTCATCTTGTAAAAAAGGGTTATATTGGCGTTCATGCCCTAAATTAGACATAGGGCCGTGTCCCGGAATAAACAGATAATCATCGCCTAAAGGTAAGACTTTATTTTTGATTGAAGCAATAAGATCGGCATGGTTTCCACGCGGAAAATCGGTACGACCAATGCTTTCTTTGAATAACACATCTCCCATAGAGATAAGTTTATTCTGATGATTTACAAAAATAATATGTCCCGGTGTATGACCTGGGCAATGTAAAACAGATAACGAAACGGTGTTACCAATTGTGATGGTATCGCCTTCATTTAGCCAGCTATCTGGTGCAAATGACTTTCCGCAAGGGAAATTAAACATACGACACTGTTGTTCTAATTCCTCTAATAAGAAATTATCATCTTTATGAGGACCATAAACAGGAACATTAAAATGCTCAACAATTTGAGAGGTGCCTGCAATATGATCAAAGTGTCCGTGCGTTAATAATACTTTGGTTAATGTTAATTGGCGGGCTTCGATTTCTGCAATAAGCGTTTCGACATCTCCACCAGGATCAACAATTGCCGCTTCCTTCGTTTCATCACACCAAATAAGGGTGCAATTTTGCATATAGTTTGTCACAGGTACAATGTGATACATCATGAATCACTCCACTCTCTATTAACTAATTCTCAATAGATTACCATGAGCGAACAGGTCCTGTATCAATATGCACAAAATTACTTCTTGGATAATAACCTACACCACCCGCTTTCATTCTTAATGCAACTTGACGAACTTTAGAAAGATCAGTGCCCACTAAACGAAAATCCATTGCTTGTCCGCGTGTATGATAACTTTTCTTTGCTACACCACTACTGCTTTGGCGCAAATTATTATTGGTTACTAATGAACGATAACCTGAAATAAGTTCAACAGGCTTATTGTTATTAAGCATCACTTGCAGTAAGTAAATTTGGTCAAACAGTGCGGGATCAATAGTTTTGATTTTGTTTTGACGATAATCTCTAAAAAGGTGATTTAATTTAGCAAGCTCATGTTTGTTATAGCGTTTTCCATCAAAAAACTCGGCTTTAATAGTTTCACCGGTATTTAAATTATTAAAGCGAAGGATTTTTGGACGAGGTGTTGCTAATGAAGCAAATGCATGAGAAGGCAATAACCCTAACCCCACTGCGGCCATACCAAGCCCCAGCCACTTACGGCGGTGTGAATCAATAATATCCATAGTATATGCACTCAAAAAATTATTTCAGGAGGAAGAACCTTTATTATGACAATATTTTTCTCGAATTGTTTCTTATGGTTTGTATAGTATTGTAAATAACGATTCATTTTAATTTATCAGCATTTCAAATCTTATTAATTTAGTTATTTATACTAAGGGCTCTTTTTATCATTCTATTTTTAATAGAAATTTTAAAAATATTTTGTATATTTATTATTCTTTCAGTTTCCTTATTAAAAAATACAATATATAAAAATATCTCATTGATTTATATATAAATAAAGGGTAGCCAATTTAGCCACCCTTTATTCAATTTATACTTTTTTATATTACAAGTATTTCTTAATATTCTCTAAATAGGGTTGTACATTAGTAGTGACTTTGTCATAACCATAAATATCTGAACGATATTGAGGTGCATTTTCCTGAGCCACCCATGCTGTTTGATAATATAAATAAACCGGAATACGTTCAGGAATTGGCGCATATTGAGTTGATCCACGTTTTAATGCTGCATCAATTCTATCTTGTTTCCATCCCGCATCACCCAATAAAATGGAAGCAAGTTCAGACGCTTTATTAACACGAATACAACCTGAACTGATTGCTCTCATATTTTTTGAGAACAGTGAATGGTTTGGTGTGTCATGCAGATATATTGCATCTGAATTTGGCATATTAAATTTATAACGCCCTAATGAGTTTGTTGGTCCCGGAGCCTGCCAAATTCGGTAAGGAAAGTTATTTGCACTCATATTTTGCCAATCAATGTCATAAGGGTTAATAGGGTAAGCATCATTCCCCCACCCTGAATAAATGGTATATCCCTTACGACTAAAGTAACTAGGATCTGCCTTTCCTCTAGGTACAATATCTTTACGAGTCATACTTGTTGGCACATTCCAAGGTGGATTAACCACAACATTATTGAGTGCGCTACTCATAATCGGTGTTTTTCTATCAGGACGACCGACAATGACTTTTGAGTCAAGAATAAGCTCGTTATTCGCATAAAAATAGAGTGAGAAATCAGGAATATTAACCCAAATTCCAGTATTACCAATGGCGGGTGTCAGGCGAAGACGTTGAATATTTAATGCCATAATACTCGCGCGTTGTGCTGGTGTTATATTTAACCATACTCGCGTTTGTCGCCCAATAATACCATCTGGCTCTAACCCATGCGCAGTTTGAAATAATTTAACAGCCGCAACTAAAGACGCATCATAAACAGTTGTCGCTATTTCCTGCTCATTCGCAGCCAGTTCAGGAATTAATTTTAAATTACGTAAAATCTGTCTTAGAGGTACAACTTCTTGTGACGATTGATTTGGCTTTAATGATGTTGTTCCTTGCATTTCTGGCCAAACAACTGAGCTATGTAACTGCTTACGCACTTCCTCTTTCATTAAGTTGTAATAAGGATGGGACGGTGCATAGGAAATAACAAAACTACCTAAGGTGTTATTTTGGATATTTTGCTGTAATTCCACGACTGATTTATCAGTTGGCGATGGTAATGTTTGCATCACATCACGATACAGTAAAGATATGCCTGATTTATTCACTTGCTCAACAAAACTGATATAGCCTAAAAAAGCATCTGATAAAATAAGATCACGTGCTTCTTTTGTTAATTCAGGCGCTCCTAATTGTATTAGCCATTGCCCAAATTGAGGTTGAGTCCCTGACATAGCGGCTTCAGCAATTTGTTGCTGTAATTGCTGTACTATTTTTTCATCTTGCCAGATTAATGCTAAGTTATTCGCTTGGTAAACTTTCGCTAGCTGGGTTAAATATAACGGTTTATATCCCGTTGGGCTCCACGATTGTAGTTTTGTTCTTGCTTCTAACTCAGTCACTTGTGGAACATTCATTGCCACAATTGCAGGTGCTGGCATAGCTTCATTATTTACAGGAACTAATATCGCGTTTTCTGTTTCGGGTGTAGATAAAGTCACTGACTCTGTTTCAGTGGCCATTGCATAATGCCCAGAAAGGAGTGTACCTATAACAACTGAATATGCGATTGCTCTTTTAATTGGTTGATGCGCCATAAATCCTCTACCCTCATCCCTTATTATTATTTTGGTATCCTAGAATATTAGATGAGCTTGGAAAAGAGTTTTATAGGAATAAACTAATATTTTTAAAGTTTTGTAAGCCCCTGATAGAAATTTGATTTTATTTCATCAAAAAAAGACTATTTAAGCGTTTTTATATTCAAAATATATAATTTAAATAAAGACGTAATAAAAGAACAAAAAATAGACAAGTTGAAAATAGCTATTAATGAATAATAAAGAATTGTGAATAGATAATAAGATTATTTAAATGGAAGGTGTCTTAAAATAGAAAATAGAAAATAGAAAATAGAAAATAGAAAAAGGCGTAGTTTCCTACGCCTTACAAATAAAGGTAAACAAAGGGTAAAGATTAGTACTCTGAATTGATAACCACTTCTTCACCAAACTGACCTGCTTTTGGCAGTGGTTGGTAAGAAGAGTTAGCAGCACGCAGAATACGAATACCACGGATGTTCAGCTCATCTGCTGCTGCGATATCTGCATCAGCATCACCGTAGTAAATTTTTAGTTTATGATCACGCATCCAGCTTACTTTGTTATTTGCGCCCGGTTGGTCACCAGCAAAAATAACAGGCTGCATTTTATCAGCAGGAATGTTTAAGCCTTCTTGTACATATTTGGTCACAGTCTCAGTTTTAGTTTGAGTACGACCAGTAATGAAATAAACAGTATCTCCACGTTTTAAGTGCATCTGAACAAGATCGATACCGACTTGTTTAGGCATACTGAATTTATCCCACTCGTTATTCATTTTTTCCCAGAATTCTGGATTTTTCAGGTAGCTGAAATCGTTTGGAGAGTATTCCAGTTTACCACGGTAGAAACCTGGGCTTGAGAACAGAACGGTGTCATCAATATCAAAACCAACCGCCATCGGTGCTTGACCTGCAAGGCTTTTTTCAATATCAGCAACAGAAACCCAATGAATTGGTTGTTGTTGTGCAAGTTGTGCAACGGTAACGCCTGGGCTAACAACTTCTGGCAGATGTACTTTTGCCATTGCTGCGCCGTTTAAGCTTAACGCTAAAGCAATTGCACTAAAAGCTAACGTGACTTTACGCATTCTTTTTCCTTTAAATTTTTATATTAATCACATACGGGAACAATCATAAACATCATGATTACATTTAAATGAGATATGGCGCACGTTATGCCATTTAAAATTTCATTTTTTTGTTAATTTACTTTCATTTTTTGATCTATGTAACACTTTAAAAAAAGAAGGCGCTATAAGCATAAGCCCGTAGCGCCTTTATTCTTGCCATCTTGAGGCTAATAATGGAATAAAATCATTCTGTTATTTCAGCAACATTTGATGATGCAATTTTATCTTTTTCAGCCTGTTGACCAAAACCTTTTAATCCAACAACGTGTACATGTTCAGTACCATTGAACACTTTACGTACTAATTTATAGGTTGTTCCTTTTTCTGGGCTGATATTTTCTGGTGCTGCAATAATTAGCTGCATATCAAGACGATCGCAAAGCTCAAATAACGTCGCGATAGATTTCGCATCTAAACGAGCCGCTTCATCAAGGAAGAGCAAACGACAAGGAGAGATATCTTTTCCTCTTAAGCGTCGTGATTCTTCTTCCCAACTCTGTACGACCATTACCAGAATTGACATCCCCGTACCAATAGCTTCACCGGTTGATAAAGCACCACTTTCTGCTTTTAACCAACCTTCTGGTCCACGATTAACCTCAACATCCATTTCAAGGTAATTACGGTAATCTAACAGCTCTTCACCCACAGTTTGTGGCATACGTTGACCAATATCCACTTGAGGGTTTAAACGCTGATAAAGTTTCGCCATTGCTTCGGAGAAAGTCAGGTTTTGGTTTTTAAATAGATCTTGATACTGGTTATCTTCTTCAGATAATACATCCAATAACACTTGGTGACTTTCACGGATATTGACGTTGAGTCGGACACCACGCACCTGACCAAATGAAACCGCTTGTAAACCTTGGTTTAGCATACGAATACGGTTTTGCTCACGCTGAATAGTTTTACGAATAATATTCGCTACACTTCGTGAACTAATCGCTAATTTTTGTTCACGGCTAGTTAACTCTTCAGTTAAGCGAGCAAGCTCGATTTCCATCTGTTCAATCGCATCAACTGGATCATCCGTTTTAATGATGTCTTGGCGAATACGTTCTCTTAAATGCTGGTATACCGCAATAAAGAACTGAACTTTGCGATCGGGGTACTTCGCGTCTTCTGAGCGACGTAACGCATCACGTAAATATTCATTATCAGCAACCGCTTGGCGTAACGCGCCTAACGCCTTATCCGACATTGAACGTAATTCATCAGCAGAAAGATAAGCAAAGTCTCGACGATGTAAACGACGCTCCATACCATTTTCTTTCACTAATCGCATAACTGCGCACCAACCCGCTTTTGCACTCACAACATGCTCACGAATTTGAATGTAGTCACGTTCAAGTTTACGAATTTTCTTGGTTAGATTATCTCGCTCAGCTTCACTTAGTGCGATATCTCGCTCAAGCTGGCTGATGCGTGTGCGGTTTGCACTTACCGCAGAATAACGTTGATCGCGCAACTCTTTGGCTCTTGCTTCTGCACCAATATCAATATGTATCCCTGTATCGCGCATCTCTTGCTCAAGCTCTCTGAGTAATTCAGATTTAGTGTCAAAGGAGCTTTTTAATGATGCGAGTACTTGATTAAATTGAGCACATTGTGCTTGCTGTTGACGATAAAGTTCTCTTGCCGTAGCGCGTTCTGTTTCAGCCATTTCTAAGCGGTGACGTAGCTTCTCGTTAAGATCACTATTTTCACTGACAATCTCAACGGCATCGCTATAACTAAAGTGAGGGCGACGCTGTACCACTTCCACCAGCAAGAAAGCTTGCTGCTGATAACGTTGCTGTTCTGCTTTTGCTTGCTCGTAATCTTGTGCTAATTGTTCATGCGCTTGTGGATCACTTTGCAAGATTGAAGCGATAGGCTCTAATGTTGCTAATGCTTTTTCATGACGCTGTAAGTGGCGCATTGATTCTTCAGCGGCATACAGCTCTTCACGTAACTCTTCAACTCGATCAATCAGTGTTTCATCCATCAAGATATTAACTTGAGGAATAAGTTTATTAAGAAGATTTAGCGATTCTTTAGCACGCGCATAATGTTGACGCTGTTGCTGAGTACTCTCTTCATATTGTGTTAACGCTCTTTCTAGCTCATTACGTCTTTGGTTGAGCTGGCGAATATCCTCTTCTGGATCAGCCTCAAATGCCACAGAAATATGTTGTCCCACAAACTGACTAAAGGCATGGTGAGCACGTTGGATCTTCTGTACATCAAAAGCTTGTGTTGCGTAAATTTCAGAAAGCTCATCACGCTGACGAGATAAAATTTCTAATTGATTTTCACGCGCCGCTCGACCAAACAGTGGAATTTCAGGGTAGCGAGAATAACGCCATTGTCTATCAGTGCTCTTGATAAGAACGGCTTTATCCATCTCTTGCGCATTAAATACACTGTCATCGAAAGATTGTGGATCGCCTTCAATAAAATAGAGATCTTCAGGACAATCTTCTAACGTTTCTAATTGCGCCTGAACTTGAGATAAATCTTGTACAACAATCGCATGGCGTGCTGGACCATATAATGCAGAGAAATAAGGCGCATCGTCTAACGTAATATCATCATAAATTTCTGATAATAAAACACCATTAAAGCGTTCAGCTAAGGTAATTAATCGCCCATCTTCAGCACCACTTGGCTGACTTAAACGTTCAATTTGCGCTTCAATTTGCTGTTTGCGAGTTGCTGTTTCATCACGTAATACCGTTGCTTCGCGCTCTTTTTCAAGTAACTGTTGCATATATTCAGTTACTTGATGACCCGTTTCAAAAGATTGACGAGTCTGCTCACATAATTGTGTTAACGCATCTTGTGCTGCAAGCCATGCAGGTGCTTGTTTTTTCAGCTTTTCAATTTGTTGTTTAAGTTGATCTAACTCTTGGCGCATTTGCATGCGCTGTTCGCCAGACTCATTAACGTAATCGCTAAGCTCTTCAATTTTTGCTTCTAATTCATCTTGAAGAATTAACAGATCATCAGGCTCCATCGATTTACCATGATGTTTGTTAAATTCTTCAAGTTGGCGTTCTGCATTGTTTCGTTGATGTAAACGCTGTTCTAATTCAGCTAATTGCATACGAATAGGGTGAACCCTATCCGCTTGATGTCGATGAGAAGACCATTCACGTAATGCCGTTTTTGCAGCATCCCATGCATTTTGACGTTCAACTTCACCGACAATTGAACTCACCAGCTTATAGGCTTGATCGAATTGTGTTTTCGCAGCTTCAGAAACATTGAGTTTCTGCTCCATAGAAAGCAATGAATGCGTAATGGTTTGAATTTTTGCTTGGATACGTTCAGCCCATTGCTCTGCATTGGTTTCGTCTAAATCAGCAATATCACATTGTGCTTTAGCTCGCTCTAAAGCCTGCACAGCTTGGCGATATTGAATAGCGCGTGTTTGTTGTACGTCTAATGCCTGCTGATAGTCTGCTAACTGATTTTTCAGTTCATCGACTTCTTCTTCTGCCGATTCTACGCGTGCTTCAAGTTCTTCTTTTTTAGATGCCGCTTCTTCAACTACTTCGCTTTGTTCTTCTAAACGGAAAGTTATCTCTTCAACATCAGCGACATAACGGTCAATTTTTTCTTGTTGGCGAACTGCATTTTGTACTAAGTTTAATCGGTCACTTGCCGCTTGATAATCCGCTTCAAGATCAGAAGATAACGCTTGTTGCTCTTCTAACTCTTTACCCATCTCAACAAAACGATACGCTTCGCTATTAATGGATTTACGCTGGCTCCATAACTCACGGCGCACACTTAAAGCTTCATCAAGATGAACACGTCGTTCATTCGCATGACGCATATAGTCAGCAGCAACATAAGATGTCGCTTCTGTAATTAAGTGCTTAAATAAGTCACGATCAGATTGAGTGACACGAATAGCTTCAAGCGTCATTCGGTTTTCACGCAATGCGCCTTCCATATCTTGGAAAGCTTTTCTTACACCGCTATTTTCAGGTAGTAAATAATCACGTAAAGAGCGTGTAATTGCGCTTGAAATACCGCCATACAATGAGGCTTCAATTAAGCGATAGAATTTAGCGCGATCACTCGCTGAGCGTAAACGTTTAGGAATAACCCCTAAATCAAACATCACAGCATGGAAATCAGTAATAGAGTTAAATTGTCTGAAAACAACCCCATCAATGGCTTCAACTTTTTCTTTTAATTCATTTAGCGGTAAAACACGGGCTTGGCGATCCGCAACAGCTTGCGTCAAAATTTCTGTTGGGTTTTCTGCCATTGGCAGCCCTTGGATCATAAAGGGTTTGATATCAACTTTCTTATCACGTCCTGCAATTTGCTGTAAACGGACACCGACCACAGCACGTAAGTGACGCGAGTTAATCACATCCAATACGGCATAACACACACCAGGACGCAGTTTCCCGTATAACCCTTTATCGCGTGATCCGCTTGTCGACCCTGCTTCTGTGGTATTACGGAAGTGAAGTAAAGTAAGATCAGGGATCATAGCTGTGATAAATGCAGCCATCGTGGTTGATTTACCCGCACCATTACCACCTGATAACGTAGTCACCAACTCATCTAAATCAAAAGTACGAGCAAAGAACCCATTCCAGTTGATAAGTGTTAATGAGCGAAATTTTCCCCGTTCAATCATTTATTTTCTCCCTCCGCATCATCTTCACTGGATTGTAATTGCTCATCTTCATTTTCTTCATCATCGTTGAGAGCTTCTGAGCTATCTTCAAGCGCCATAGCTTCACCATCACGGATCATTCGCATTTGAGCCTCAAGTGGTGAATCGCCACTGCGCACATCGGCACCAAAGCGGAAAACAGATTCAGTGATAGAAAAACGCTGCATATCATTTAATAAGAATGAAATCATGCCTAAACGACGTAAACGATTTAGCGAGGTTCTCATTTTTTCTTGTAATTTTTGCAAATCAAGATCAGAACCCGTTGAGCGTTGATTCACTAAACGTAAAAGTTTGTTTTCATCTGCTAATGTTCTTAATTCATCGAATAGCTCTTGAACGGTGAATATTCCCTGATTTGCTAATCGTTCAGGGCTAAGATAGAGATAACAAAGAATTTTCCCCACCAGCATATCCATTTCAGAAAGAACAGAGCGTGGAATAAGTGTGGTTGAGCGAGGTCGCAAATAGAAGAAACCTTCTGGCGCTCGAATTAATTCGACGTTATAACGCGCATAAAAGTCTGATAACTCATCTTGAAAGTCCATCAAGAAAGCATGATTATCTAGAGAGTCTATACCGATATGTCGACCTGCACGTAACTGGCTATCCAGTTCAGGAAAAAGTGAGTTCGCTAATGCCTGCGCCAGTTTTGCTGGCATAAATTGTTCAGTATGTATCGATGACATGCGCTTGTACCTTAGCTCCATATTCGTTAATTTCTGACCATTTTGCAGGTAATCCTGCGAGCTCAGCTTTCGCCACACCTAATCGTACTGCTTGGTCAATAACAATACGTGCAACATCGAAATGTTTCTGTTGCGGATAACGATTAAGGTATTCAACTAACACTGAACTGAGATCTAATGCCCGTTGTTCTAATTTGTAAGAAGCAAGCTCTTGCTCTACCCATTGCGCTATTTGTTCGTTCACTTCACTGAACATTTGATATTCAAGCTCTTCAGGTAACTCACCTGTGACTTCTTCATCACGTAGGGCAAGCTCTTCGTCACGCATATCAAACAACCGATCAGCATTAGCGTAAGTTAATGCCCATGGGCTGTCGAAATAGTTTTGTACAGATTGACGTAAACGGCGAGAGAAAATACGGTTTTTATCCATATCAATCGCTGTACGAATAAATTTATGGACATGTCTATCGTATCCAATCCACAAATCAATGGATTGCTGACCCCAACTAATAATGCGGTCTAACTTACTTTGAAGTTCAAATACTAATGTATCGATTTGCTCAACATGACCAGAATTCATGTTTGCTTCTTGAATGCGTAAGAGATTGGCTTGAAGTTTGTCACCAGCGGCTTCAAGCGTATCTTGTAGCTCTCTTAATGTGCCCGAAGTTTCAGATAGCAACTGTTCACAACTTGAAATAGCCGCTTGCCAATCTTGGTTTAATAGCGCAGCAATATCTTCTTTTACTGTATTTTGCTGCTCATCCATGATCCGCTGAGACAAATCAATGCTATCGAAAATTTCTGCCACTGAATATTTCAGAGGTGCAAAAACGTTACGATGCCAATGATATTCATCACCACCATCTTCAGCGGAACTAGCTGCTGAATCAAGCTCACCCGCCACAATGGAAAGTTGCATCGATAAGCGCAATGATGAAAACTCACGTTGGCGAATATAGTAATCACTAATCCCAATTCCCAACGGAGTTAAACGGTATATTGCATTACCTTCTACCAATTCACTGGTAAAACGGTTAAAAAGTCGCTGCTTTACCATGTCATTAATGGCATTATTTGCGCGAACTTGTATTGATTCTGCGGGTTGTTCGAAGCCTTTACATACTTCTCGAAAGGCATCAATTAACTCCCCTTCACTGATTTCGCCATCAAGACGCTCGCTGTTTAATACAGCAACAGCCATCAAAAAAGCTAATCTTTCTGGTGGCAGTGAGATTGAGAAGTCATTTTTTCTCGCCCAAGACACTAACTCAGGAACTGTCTGGGTAAAATCACTCATAGTACATCCTTAATTTACACGCTTTTGTGCCATGACATGAATGTAACGCCCCAGACTGATATAGGGCTCTTGCCGACAATATCGTTGCTCTAATGCAAGCAACGATGGAAAATCTTTATTTTGTAACTGACGACTTTGCAAATAATCATGGAAAACGCGGACACCCGTTTTTCCTAATATTGTCATTGAAAACTCATCTAACCATTGATAGACATCTTCTGGTTGCAATGGGTTTTGAGGTGATAGCGATTTTTTTCTTCTACGAGGGATCTCAGGATTTGCTAGATGAAAATTTCCTAAAATCGCATTTCTCATGACAATGCCATTCGCGTTGTAAAACATTAGCGATAAGATACCATTAGGTAACAACATATCGGTAAGAACATTTACAGCGTCTTTCTGATCCGTGATCCATTCCAATACTGCATGAAATAGAATTAAGTCAACCCTTTCATCTATATGCTCTTTGATCTCTTGAGCTGCACAACAAATAAACGTCATGTTCTCGACAACACCCTCTTCAACCGCAGCCTCTTGTGCACGATTAAGCATCTCTTGTGATAAATCACATAAGATAATTTGGTGTCCTAATTTAGCAAGCTGACGAGAGAAATAACCTTCACCCCCACCTGCATCTAAAATACGCAAACTCCGGTTAGGTAAGAGGGTCAATAATTGTTGTAAATCTTCCCAAATCACTGCTTGACGTATTTTACCCTTTGTTGTGCCATAGATATTGCGGGAGAATTTATCTGCAATATCGTCAAAATTACGATCTGACATTAAAACGCCTCATGATAACAACTTACTACTTGCGCTCTTTGCGTTCTGATAAATTCAAAAATATGAGACACTGTACATAAATAAAGACGGCAATTTTACCAGTGTTCTATGATACTGACTGTTTTCTCTAAAGAAATAAGTCATGAATCAGATTATTCGCAAAGCGCAGTATAAATATAACGCTTATTAATGAAAAAATTAACGTTCAAACGTTTATCGTTTTATAAATAATTAAACGGTTCTTTATTTCTATTGATAAAAACTTAGTGAAACGTTGTTGATGAGCTATTTTGACACAATGTCTTGGAATTCCCCTAGTTTTCACTAAGCTTTCGCTATCAATTGCATGTATTTCACTCAATCTAGGATGATTTATGCTGTTTTTGCTCAAAAAATATGTTGCAGGCTTTCTGATGCCCTTGCCTTTGCTCTTATTAATCGCCTTTTTTGCATTAGCACTACTTTGGTTTACTCGTTGGCAAAAAACAGGAAAAAGCCTACTCACTGTTGTGCTTGTTCTGCTAACTATTTTAGGCATACAACCTGTTGCTGATACACTATTAATGCCAAGTGAAAAAGAGTATCAAGCTCGTTATGAATTACGAGAAAATTCGCAACAAGATGTGAACTACATTGTTGTTTTAGGTGGTGGTTTTACTTATAACCCAGATTGGGCACCCAGTTCTAATCTTCTTAACAATAGTTTATTTCGTGTTGCTGAAGGTGTAAGGCTTTATTATCGCAATCCTAATGCGATAATGATTTTTACAGGTGGTGCTGGTGTTAATCAGATAAGTAGTGCAGAGGTAGCGGCTCAGGTGGCGCAATCTTTGGGTGTACCTGCCGAGAGAACTATCGCATTATCAACACCAAAAGATACTGAAGAAGAAGCCTATGAAGTTGATAAATTAATTGGTAAGAAACCATTTTTACTTGTAACGTCTGCCAATCATTTAGCACGTGCGGAACGTTTCTTTTTAGCCCGAGGCATGAAACCTATCGTTGCACCAGCTAACCAACTGGCTATCTCTTCACCATTACATCCTTGGGAGAAATATTTTCCCTCTGCGACTTATTTTCAACACAGTGAACGTGCATGGTATGAGTTTTTGGGGTCGGTGTGGCAATCAGTAAAACCTGCCGGACAACCCGCCACTATTCCTGAAAATGAAAGTCATCAGTCTGATAAAGAAGAAAACCAATAATTAGAAATATTTTTGCTGACTGATACAAAAACGGCACTTAATTTAAGTGCCGTTAGAATTTATTTGTCACTGTTAACAAATCAGAACTCTTGGTTAAGTGCTCGATATGCAGCTCTGGCTGCAATAAGATCATCTTGAGTATCTACACCCACACCCGGAACTTCTAATGCTTTTGCAACATGGATTTTTTCGCCATACCACAGCACCCGCAGTTGCTCTAACATTTCAATAGATTCTAATGGGCTTGGCTCCCAAGTAATATATCGACGTATAAAACCTGCACGATAAGCATAAATGCCAATATGGCGAAGATAATGTTCACCAATTTCATCATGTGATAAATTAAAACGGTCTCTTTCCCAAGGAATGGTTGCACGAGAAAAATAAAGTGCGAAACCTTTTGCATCCATCACGACTTTCACCGCATTAGGGTTAAAAGCTTCTTTTGAGTCAACAATAGGCACTGCTAATGTTGCCATTCCTGCACCACAACTCGCCAAATTTTCGGCTACTTGAGTAATAATCGCAGGTGGAATAAGAGGCTCATCACCTTGTACGTTAACGATTATCTCATCATCCGCAAATTTGTATTTTTCAATGACTTCCGCTAAACGCTCTGTACCCGAATGGTGATCTTCGCGAGTCATACAGGCTTCTCCGCCCGCTTTTTCAACAGCTGCAACAACATCTAAATTATCAGTTGCAACAATGACACGGTTTGCACCAGAGCGCATAGCCTGTTCCATTACACGAACAATCATAGGTTTGCCATGAATATCCGCGAGGGGTTTACCCGGTAAACGGGTCGATGCATATCGACCAGGGATAATGACCGTGAACATGAAGTTACTTTTCCTCTTCTAGTGATAATTCTCTTGCTTCATTCTCCAGAAGAACGGGGATATTGTCACGAACAGGATAAGCTAAATGATCAATTTTGCAGATAAGCTCTGAATTTTCTTTATCAAAGATAAGTTTGCCGTGGCAAACTGGGCAAGCAATAATTTCGAGTAAGCGGTGATCCATTTTGTCCCTCTCAAGGGTTAATCATTTTATATGGCAAAAGGATATCATAAGGAATGATCAGCGTTAATACTCAAAACCTCTCGTTTAGTGATAATTCGAAAATTATTTTAGTTATTAATAAATTTATTATTTTCTCTTTTACTATAAGCAACAAAAAAGCCACATTAATGTGGCTTTTTATCGTTGAGTCTGCAACATCATTAATAAAGAATTACATTCAGCTTTTATTGATAATAATTTAACCTTTTTATTATCTTTATTGCATTCTAATTAACGAAACGACTCTTTTATATTACTTATTCGACTTGGTGGTAAACTATTGTGGCTTACCTACCTCAAAATAGGCATAAACGATAATTTAATCTTAATGCTAAACTATCGTTTTATCTACATCTTTAACAAGGCTAAGCCTTATTTAAAATCCGATAACATCAGCGGCTTCTAAACCTGCTGCTGTTCTGATAACAGAAAACTCAACGTCTTGACCTTCTGTTAATGCTTTATTTTTTGTATTGGCAATCGCTTTTTTATTGACATAAACTTCTTGTTCAATATCTCTTGCAACAATAAGACCATAACCCTTGTTATTGTCGAACCATTTTACGCGACCCATTCTTAATTGTAATGTCATGATAGATAAACTCCTTTTGTTCTTTGTATAGTTTGATTTTTCTATACAAATGCATCCTACTTTTTATTAAGTCTTCTTATATAAAACCCCAATTAAATTCTGAACACATTAATTTAAGTAGTGCATTTTATTATTCAATAAAAATGTTCAAAATCGTGATAGCCAAACTTAATAAATATCATAAAGCTCAATAAATATTTACAGTATCAATATGACAAAAAGATGACATTCTGATATTTATTGCGCACTGATAAAAAAGATAACCGAATATAGAGATAATTAGTCACCATCAAAAATGGTTTTTATCATCCGTTGTGCACAAAAGCCGACGCTATTCACTGCACAAAATATTAACCCTACATTCAAGATCCACAAACTCTCCACACAAGGCTTTTGAGTAGATAGAGTAGTGGCGAATTAAATTGAACTACGACAAAAGCGATATGCGACTGTAGGTAGGTAATCTTTTATGTAACGCTATCCTGATTTCCACTATAAATATCATTGTTTCAGATCAGATACAAGTTTTTTTCGAGCCGTAAATTAAATTGCTGACTTGTTTTAGCACAGATTGACTATTTAATTCAGCGCTAACAGGCAAATACCACCAATTATCTTGTGCAAAATGCTGACATTTCACAGCATCCTTTTCTGTCATAATAAGGGGCTCTAAGTCAGGTGTTAAATCCTGTAATTCTTGAGCACTATAATCACTATGATCACTAAATGCTTTTGTTGTGATTAACTCTATCCCTTTTTCATGTAAAGAGTTAAAAAACCGAGGAGGATGACCAATTCCAGCGATAGCAACAGCCTTTTTAATTTGCTGAACTGGTTTTTTCTCTCCTGTTTTAAGATTAACTGCAGTATCACCTTCCAGCGCCATGCCAATCTCATTATTCTGGCTTATTCCACCATTAACGATAATTGCATCCACAGAATCTAAGCGCCCTGCACGCTCTCGCATAGGGCCTGCTGGTAACCACCAACCATTGCCGAATCGGCGCTGACCATCAATGACAACAATTTCATAATCACGCTGTAATGCGTAATGCTGCAAACCATCATCAGTGATGATCACATCAAGCTCATGTTGAGCTAATAGCGCTTTTACTGCATCTCGTCGATTAGGTGCAACCGCAACGGGAGCACCTGTTCGATGATAAATCAACACAGGTTCATCACCTGCCATGGCAGGTGTCGTATCGGATGTCAAAAGTAATGGATAATGGTCTGATTTCCCGCCGTAACCACGAGAGACAACACCTGGTTTAAATCCCTGCTGTATTAATTGCTCAACAAGCCATATCACAACAGGCGTTTTACCATTCCCGCCAGCAGTTAAATTGCCAACAATCACAACAGGAACAGGCGCTTTCCATGATGCTAACCATCCTTTCTGATATGCAAAACGCCTTAACAGTGTGATCGCACCATACAACCATGAAAATGGAAGTAATAGGATATAAAACCAAGATTTACCAGACCAAACCCGTTCAATCATTTGCCAAATTGCATCCTGTGAAGTTGTGCATAAATACCTTGTTTCTCAATCAAATCAAGGTGTGCGCCACGTTCAACAATTTCACCGTCTTCAATAACTAATATTTCATCTGCTTTTTCAATAGTTGATAAACGGTGAGCAATCACTAAAGAGGTTCTGTTTTTCTGTAATTCATCAAGTGCTGACTGGATAGCGCGCTCTGATTCTGTATCTAGCGCTGATGTTGCTTCATCAAGAATAAGGATCGGTGAATCTCGTAATAACGCTCTTGCAATTGCAATGCGCTGACGTTGTCCACCTGAAAGTAACACACCATTTTCACCAATTTCAGTATCTAAGCCTTTATCCATTTTTTGGATAAAATCCATCGCATGTGCCATCTTCGCTGCTTTTTCAATATCTTCGCGGGTATACAAATCTTCACATGCGTAGACGATATTGTTTGCCACGGTTTCATTAAAAAGATGCACATTTTGAGAAACCAACGCGACTTGATTACGCAAAGATTTCAATGTGTATTCACGAATATCATGACCATTAATTAATATTTCGCCTTCATTAATGTCATAAAAACGTGTGATCAAGTTTGCAATCGTAGACTTACCAGAGCCTGAGCGTCCAACTAATGCAACAGTTTTACCCGCTGGAATAGTAAATGACATATTTTTCAGTGCTGGTGTATCTTTTGTAACATATTGGAAAGTCACATTACGAAACTCAATATCGCCAGTTGGTTTTTTCAGTTCAAGCTTACCAGTGTCTTTTTCTTGCTCCATATCGAGGATAGCAAAAAGAGTCTGACAAGCAGCCATACCGCGCTGGAATTGAGCATTCACATTAGTCAGTGATTTCAATGGACGCATTAATGCAACCATTGAGGAGAAGACAACAGTAATTGTACCTGCTGTTAATGTATCCATTATCTCAGGGAAACTTGCTGCATACAGGACAAATGCTAATGCAAGAGAAGCGATTATCTGAATAATAGGATCTGAAATTGATGATGCGACAACCATACGCATACCTTGACGGCGAATATGATTGCTTACATGGTTAAAGCGTTTATTTTCAACTTCTTGGCCATTAAAAATCAGAACTTCTTTATGCCCTTTTAGCATTTGTTCTGCGCTAGTTGTCACTTGTCCCATGCTATTTTGGATACGTTTACTGATCGTTCTAAAACGAGTCGATACTATACGAATAACAACAGCAACAATAGGTGCGATAACGATAAGGATCAGGGATAATTGCCAGCTATAATAAAACATCAAACAAAATAGTCCGATGATATAAGCACCTTCACGTACAACGGTAATTAATGCACCTGATGATGAAGAAGCAACTTGTTCTGAATCGTATGTGATACGAGAGAGTAAAGTCCCTGTTGATTGCTGATCAAAAAAGCTCACCGGCATTCCCATAATATGAGAAAACAGTCGGCGACGCATATTCATTACAACTTTCCCAGAGACCCAAGAAAGACAGTAACTTGAAATAAAGTTAGATATACCACGCAGAGCTATCAGTCCAATAACGGCAAAAGGCATCCATTTTAATACGTCATTACTGGCTTTACCAAAACCTTCATCAAGAAGTGGTTTTAATAAAGAAATCATAAATGCATCCACGCCCGCATTGATGATTAATGCAATTGCAGCAGTGATCAAACCCGCTTTGAAAAGCCGGATCATTGGCCATAGGCGGCGGAATGTTTGCCACGTTGATAGATCTATATCATTCATATATATTACCAAACTTTTAATAATTAGCCGGTCATTCTACTCGGGAAACGTCAAAACACCAAACCACTGATGATACCAACGAGGCAAAATATCTCGCCTATAGGTAAATACATCAATATTATCTTGATTAAACTCGATAGAAATTTGCCCACTAATAGAGGTTGTTAGCCAATTAATAGCTTCTTTTTTATAACGATGATGTACTTTATCAGAAGGCAAACGCCAAGGGCTATAACGAGCAGCAGAAACAAGTGCAAATTTTGGTGATACTGCTTGAATAAACATCAATGTGGATGATGTTTGACTACCATGATGAGGAACTTGTAAAACATCTGCTTTTAGTTGTTCTTTTTTTACTCTTACTAATTGAGCTTCAGCTTCTTTTTCTATATCTCCAGTTAGTAGAATATTGTTTTTCCCATCACTAACATTGATCACACAGGATTGATTGTTTTTCGGAGAGCTTAATTTATTCTGCGGCCACAATGCATCAAATTGCAGACCTTTCCACTGCCATGATTTATCACTTAAGCAAGGTAAATGCGAAGGATCGTCAAAACTACTACGAATACTTAAATTAGGATAAGTTTTTATTAAATCTTCCATTCCCCCTGTATGATCAAGATGATCATGACTAATGATCAATGCAACTGGCGTGAGTCGATGATGCCTTAAATAAGGAATGATGACACTCTTTGCAATCGAACCTCCATTTTTCCAACGCATTCCCGTGTCATAAATAATCGCCTCCCCTTCTTTTTCAAGAATAACCGCCAAGCCATGTCCAACATCTAACATAGATATTCGCCATTGATAACGTGAAGAGACGACGAATTCACAATATAAAATAGCACCAATAACCACAATACAAATAAAATGATGACGCCACCATGACATTTTTATAATTAAAATAATTCCAATCCCCAAAAATCCTAATAATAAAGGAATGGCACCACTATTTTGCCAATATGGTAAAAATAAGGAAGCACAGCCAAAAGCAAGGTTAATAGAAAGATCAACCCAGTGCCAAATTATTGGTTGTAAAAATGAGAGAAAGAATGTCAATAATCCGAGCATTATTAATGGCACGGTAATAAAAGAAATAATAGGAATTGCCCATAAGTTAACGATAAAACTAAAAAAATTAGCGCCATTAAATAAATATAATTGAAATGGTAATAAAATAATTAATAAACCAAATTGTAAATGTACCAACCTTAAAATAAACCACCGTTTTTGATGGTTATATTTAGCTTTTAATGGGTACATCCAATACCAAAAGATAATGGCAAATACAGCAGAAAATGAAAGCCAAAAACTGGCTGAAAGTATAGAAAGAGGCTCAACAATAAGAATAAGTGCAGCACTCCACAGTGCCCATTGCCAAGGTAAAAATAATCGACTCCCCCAATGTAAAATCACCCAAACTGTTAATCCAATAACGGCTCTTATTGCTGGTATTCCCCAACCTGATAACGCAGCATAGAAAACACCACATAGCCAAGCTATAACTAATGGAAATCTTGGATTAATCCATCTGATAGGGAAAAAAAATTGAATGCCTCTTGCAATAACCCAACCAAAAAAGGCAGCTAAACCTATATGTAAACCCGATATCACAATTAAATGTGCAACCCCTGTTTTCATATAGAGATCTTTTTTCTCAGGTTCGAGATATCGCTTATCACCTAAGACTAAAGCAATAATTTCACCTTTATTTTTTGCAGTTTGCCAATGAGCTGAGATTGTCTGAATAAGTTGAGTACGTAGTGATATATCATCTCGGATAAACTTGGCTGTCATCACCTTACCCGTTAATGTTTCCTTCATAGAAACGGCATATTTTTGGCTATCAAACCCACCTTCATTTAAATAACTATGTACAGCTCTAAATTGAATTTTAAACTTCCAATATTGTCCCACAGCTATATTTTTAGGCGGATTTCGCCAATACACGTTTGCATAAACAGATGATGAAAAGCGTGTCTTCTTCGTAATTGGTATTTTGATAATAATATTACCATCTATTAATTGGCGATACTCCATAACCTTGGTTTCAAATGTTGCCATATTATCAGCAAACTGCTCTGTTCTCGTCATTAACGATGACGCAACCATATTTGAATAAACCCAAAAAAACAGAAATATCGCTGAAAAGCGAAGTGAACAAAAAGGAATAAACACTAGAAATAGTGCAACAAGAATAATAATAGAATAAATAGTCCGACTAAAAGGGTATGTTGAACTAATAAAGGTAAGCAACCTAATATCATTGCCAAAGCAATATTATCTAAAGTTAACTTTGTGAAATAGAGCCTTTGAAAATAAGCTGAATGAAAGCACCTATGTTTTATTGATACCATCTTTAACTCAAAAAATTCTATCATTCGATTCAATAAAATCATTTCTAGCATCCTTTCCAACAATCATTCTTTAAATATCATGATGTTATTATTTAGCTAAAGATAGGCTTTTAGGTCGTTTTTTAGTGATGCTTTATAAAAAGAAAAAGATCTCTTGTTACATACAATAAGTTTTGAGAAGAAACTCGTAAAAAGCAAAACAACTAAGTGATATAGGTAATTAAATAGAGAAATTAAAATCAAAGCAGAATAAAGTAATAAAAAAGAAAGGGGCTAGTGAGATAAAATTAATAGAACGAATCGTTCAATCCAGAATTGGGATTGAAGATTGAAGATTGAAGATTGAAAAAATTAGGGAGCAGAAAAATAAACTAAAAATGATAATAAGTGATAATAATAGGTAATAAAAAAACGGCACCTAAGTACCGTTTTTGAGAAAGTTAACTAACATCGTGCCATTTCGACAGGAGTTATTATTCCGTATAAATATTTACACGGTCACGTAACTCTTTACCTGGCTTAAAGTGTGGAACGTATTTACCTTCCAGATCTACTTTATCACCAGTTTTCGGGTTACGACCCGTACGCGGCGCACGGTAGTGTAGAGAAAAACTGCCGAATCCGCGGACTTCGATACGCTCACCATCAGCTAAAGTATCAGCCATATGATCAAGCATTTCTTTTACAGCTTCTTCAACCGTCTTAGCCGAAAGATGAGATTGTAGGCCTGCAAGTCTCTCGATTAACTCAGACTTGGTCATATTACCTCCCTAAACTACCGATAAATAGGCAACGATTAACGTTGCCTTCCGTTAATAACTTAAATTATTCGCCTTTAGCTGCTTTGAAAGCTTCAGCCATAGCGTTGTTTGAAAAACCAACTTCTTCTTTGTTGTTTACAGAAGCGATAGCGTCTTTCTCGTCTGCTTCGTCCTTAGCACGAACAGATAAGTTGATAACGCGGTTTTTACGGTCAACGCCAGTGTATTTAGCTTCTACAGCTTCGCCAACATTCAGAACCAGAGTTGCATCTTCAACGCGGTCACGTGAAGCTTCTGAAGCACGCAGGTAACCTTCAACACCGTCAGCTAATTCTACAGTTGCGCCTTTAGCGTCAACAGCAGTTACTTTACCAGAAACAATAGCACCTTTTTTGTGAGCAGACAGGTAATTATTGAATGGATCTTCTGATAATTGTTTAACGCCCAGTGAGATACGTTCACGTTCAGCATCAACTTGCAGAACTACAGCAGCGATTTCGTCGCCTTTTTTGTATTCACGAACTGCTTCTTCACCTGCAACATTCCAAGAAATGTCAGATAAATGAACCAGACCGTCGATACCGCCGTCTAAACCGATGAAGATACCGAAGTCAGTGATAGACTTGATTTTACCTTCAACACGGTCGTTCTTGTTGTGAGTTTCTGCGAACTGCTGCCATGGGTTAGATTTGCACTGTTTCAGACCCAGTGAAATACGGCGACGTTCTTCATCGATGTCAAGAACCATAACTTCAACAACATCACCAACGTTAACAACTTTAGATGGGTGAATGTTTTTGTTAGTCCAATCCATTTCAGAAACGTGTACCAGACCTTCAACGCCTTCTTCGATTTCTACGAAGCAGCCGTAATCAGTCAGGTTAGTTACACGACCAGTCAGTTTAGTACCTTCTGGATAACGTTTAGCGATAGCTACCCATGGATCTTCGCCCAGTTGTTTCAGACCTAATGATACGCGAGTGCGTTCACGGTCGAATTTCAGGACTTTAACAGTGATTTCGTCGCCAACATTGACAATTTCGCTTGGGTGTTTAACACGTTTCCAAGCCATGTCAGTGATGTGCAGTAAGCCGTCAACACCGCCCAGATCAACGAATGCACCGTAGTCAGTAAGGTTCTTAACGATACCTTTAACTTCCATGCCTTCTTGCAGGTTTTCTAATAACTGATCGCGTTCTGCGCTGTTTTCAGATTCGATAACCGCACGACGAGACACAACAACGTTGTTACGTTTTTGGTCTAATTTGATGACTTTGAACTCAAGCTCTTTGTTTTCCAGATGAGTTGTATCGCGAACTGGGCGAACGTCTACCAGTGAACCTGGTAAGAACGCACGAATGCCGTTCAGTTCAACAGTGAAACCACCTTTAACTTTACCGTTGATGATACCAACAACAGTTTCGTTTTCTTCGTAAGCTTTTTCCAGCATCAGCCACGCTTCGTGACGTTTAGCTTTCTCACGAGACAGAACGGTTTCACCGAAGCCATCTTCAACCGCGTCCAGAGCAACATCAATTTCGTCGCCCACTTGGATTTCTAATTCGCCTTGAGCGTTTTTGAATTGTTCTACAGGAATAGCAGATTCTGATTTCAGACCTGCATCAACCAGAACAACGTCTTTATCGATAGCAACTACAACGCCGCGAACGATAGCGCCAGGACGAGTTTCGATTGTTTTTAGGGATTCTTCAAAGAGTTGAGCAAAAGATTCTGTCATGTTAATGATCTTCAAGTAAATTTAATTAACGTCCATTTAGCATCCGGCCGAATGGGGTTGTTTCACATACCTCGTTACATCCTTTGTGACAAGGTCATCGGGCATTGTTGTGTTTTCATTAACACGTCAACCCGATTTTGATAATTACCTAGTATAAACGAAATAAAAATTAATTACGCTGATAATTGCAGATTTTTTTTAGCATAAGTCAACGATTTTTCAATGACTTCGTCAATAGACAAGCTTGTAGAATCGAGAATTAATGCATCTTTCGCCGCAACAAGTGGCGCAACAGCGCGATTCCGGTCACGGTAATCGCGTTCTTTTATCTCGGATAAAAGGCGCTCAAAGTTAACATTAAAGCCCTTTTCCTGCAACTGTAACATGCGACGACGCGCGCGCTCTTCTGCACTCGCTTCTAAAAATATTTTCACTTGAGCGTCAGGAAAAACAATTGTGCCCATATCTCGACCATCAGCAATTAAGCCCGGTGCTGTACGAAATGCGCGTTGACGACGTAATAATGCTTCTCTTACTCGAGGAAAAGTTGCAGCTTGTGATGCCGTATTCCCAACTGTTTCTGTTCGAATTTCAGTTGAAACATCTTCACCTTCAAGAATGACATTTAAGCCATTCTCATTAGGAATAAAACGCACATCCAAATTTGCCGCCAAAGGTACTAAAGCATCTTCGGAGGTGATATCTACATGATGATGTAAAGCTGCTAATGCCAATACACGATAAATAGCGCCAGAATCGAGTAAATGCCAGCCAAATGCTTTCGCTAATGCTTGGCATAATGTTCCTTTACCTGCTCCGCTAGGCCCATCAACAGTTATAACAGGGACGATAACCGCCATGAGTTTCTCCTTTTCGTGGGCACTGCATTTCTGTGTTTGTTGCTCTTATTACATTGATATAATAGGCATAGTATTCAAACAGAGAAAAACAGTATTAATATATGCGCGTCATTATACGCATACAATGTATAGGAAGAAACAAGCAGTTAAGCACTAAAGAGTCTTATTTAAGATTATTTTTTCGAGATGGATGTTTTTGAGAAAAAATTAGCCTAATTATAATAAAAAACCGGCAGTATTGTTCTTCAAAAAGCCCAATACTGCCGATTTAACTGATTTAATTTTGACTCATTTTAATTAATGATTTTCATATTAATTATTACGTTGAGAAAGTGTTTCTAATTTCTCGAAATAATCAGGGAAGGTTTTTGCGGTACATCCTGGATCAAGAATAGTAATTGGTGTATCAGAAAGCGCCACCAGCGAAAAGCACATCGCAATACGATGATCGTTATACGTTTCAATATCCGCAGTGGTTAACTGTTTTGGTGGTGTTACTTTTAGGTAGTCGTGCCCTTCTTCAACAATAGCACCCACTTTTTGTAACTCGGCAGCCATTGCCGCTAATCGGTCAGTTTCTTTTACGCGCCAGTTATAAATATTGCGAATAACGGTCTCCCCTTCAGCAAAAAGTGCTGTGGTAGCAATGGTCATTGCTGCATCAGGGATAGTATTCATATCCATATCAATGCCTTTTAACGTTCCACGCTCACACTCAATATAGTCCTCACCCCAGCGTACTTTTGCGCCCATTTTTTCAAGCACAGAAGCAAAATGAATATCCCCTTGTAAGCTGTTTTTGCCAATACCTGTAACTCGTACAGTGCCACCTTTAATGGCAGCCGCAGCTAAAAAGTAAGAAGCAGATGAAGCATCGCCTTCTACAAGGTACTTTTCTGGTGATTGATATTGCTGGCCACCTTTTATAACAAAGCGCTGGTAGTCTTGGTTTTCAATTTTCCCACCAAAGGTATTAATTAACGCTAAGGTAATATCAATATAAGGTTTTGATACTAATTCACCTTTAATGGTGATGATCGTATCTTGCTCTGCTAAAGGTGCCATCATTAATAAAGCAGTCAAAAACTGGCTAGAAACACTACCATCAACCTCAACATTGCCACCTAAAAAACCACCACGTAAGCGAATTGGTGGATAATCAGTCTGTTCAAGGTAGTCAATTTTTGCGCCACCTTGACGTAAAGCGTCAACTAAATGCCCAATTGGACGCTCTTTCATACGAGGTTCGCCAGTAAGAATAATATCATGCTGACCGAGATTTAATGCGGCCGCCAATGGTCTCATTGCTGTACCTGCGTTACCTAAGAAGAGTTCTAACGAGGAATTTGTTTTAAATTCGCCACCTAGTCCTTCAATATCACATACCGTATTGTTATTTGATAATTGATATTGCACACCTAAGGCTTTTAATGCATTAAGCATATGGCGAATATCATCACTATCTAATAAGTTGGTTAGACGAGTTTTACCTTTGGCTAAAGCCGCTAATAACAACGCACGGTTAGAGACACTTTTTGATCCTGGTAAATTAATAACACCTTCGATATGAGCGATAGGTTGTAATGTTAACGATTCCATAAACAGGTAAAAACTCCAATAAACAAGTAATTTAAGCGGGGATGCCATTTAATTAAATATAAAATTATTTAGGTACTTATATTTTTATTTATTAATTCTGTACTTGGTAACTCAATTTTAATTATTAACATCTTAAAGATTGAATAATAAGAAAACCTGTATTTTAAGCAGGCTTTCTTATTCTAGATTTTATTTATTACGCATGGCGTCGTTCAAAATCAGCCATAAAGTCGACTAATGCTTGAACACCTTCCAATGGCATTGCGTTATAAATTGAAGCACGCATACCACCTGATACACGGTGACCTTTTAATGCGACTAAACCTTGTGCTTCCGCCTCTTTTAAGAATACTGAATCCAGTTCAGGAGAAGACATTTGGAAAGGCACATTCATTAGTGAACGATTCTCTGTGGCAATACGATTGATATAAAAATCACTATTATCAATTGCACTATAAAGAAGTGCTGCTTTTTCATAGTTACGTTTTGCCATCTCTTGCAAACCACCTTGCTCTTTCAGCCACTTAAAGACCATACCTGATAAATACCAAGCAAAAGTAGGTGGTGTATTAAACATAGAATCATTTTCAGCAAGCACTGTGTAATCAAATACTGAAGGTGTTTCTTTGCGTGCTTTACCTAATAGATCTTCACGAATAATGACAATAGTTAAACCCGCAGGACCAATATTCTTTTGTGCACCCGCATAGATAACACCAAAACGGCTAACATCTATCGGTTGAGATAAAATAGAAGATGAATAGTCAGCAATAACAATTTTGCTGTCATCAAAATCAGGCTCTTCATGAATGGCAATACCATCAATGGTTTCATTTGGGCAATAATGCACATAAGCTGCATCAGCGCTTAATTGCCACTCTTTCATTGGTTTAACACCAATTTTGCCATCAACTTCTGTTTTAATTTTAATGATATTTGGCGAACAATATTTTTCAGCTTCTTCGGCTGCACTTTTAGCCCAATAACCACCATCAATATAATCAGCGCTTGCTTTATCGCCTAATAAATTGAGAGGTAAAGCAGCAAAATGACCTCGAGCACCACCGTGGCAAAAAAGAATTTTGTAGTTTTCTGGCACATTAAGAAGATCACGAAGATCTTGCTCTGCCTGACGAGCAACTTCAAGAAACTCTTTACTGCGGTGGCTAATTTCCATAACCGAACGCCCAAGTTCATGCCAGTTGCATAATTCTAATTCTGCACGACGAAGGACTTCTGCCGGTAACATAGCCGGACCTGCACTAAAGTTATATACCTGACTCATTCAAATTCACCCTATCTGAATATGTTTTTACAAAATGACCTTTATCGGTTGTATCATTCCCGTTAAATTGGCGCAATGATTATTGTGAACTAACGCATAATATGCAGCGCGTAAAAATAATGGTTAGGAGTGTTTTATGTCGGGGAGTGTAAATAAAAAAGAAGAAGCGAGCTGGGGAATGCTTCTTCATGGAAAAAATAGTCTAAAATCGCTCGCTTTAGCAGGAGGCGTCGCATTACACGCAATTAATGTCTATATTACGATCACAACGCTACCTTCAATTGTACGTGATATTGGTGGGCTTAATTTATATGCATGGAACACCACTGTTTTTATTCTGGCTTCAATTCTTTCTTCTGCATTAACTTCACGATTACTGAGTGCATTTGCACCTCGCAATAGTTATCTTTTTGCCACCATTTGCTTTTTAGCTGGCTCTATTATTTGTGCAACAGCACCCTCAATGCAGATATTGCTTTTAGGGCGATTTATTCAAGGCGCTGGTGGAGGAATGTTGCTGGCACTTGCTTACTCTTTAGTTCGAGTCATGTTTCCTCAACCACTTTGGTCCAGAGCCATGGCGTTAATGTCTAGTATGTGGGGAATATCGACATTATTAGGTCCCGCACTGGGTGGAATATTTGCTGAATATGATGTTTGGCGTGGCGCATTTTGGTCTATTTTATTTGTAGGCATTCCTTACGCTATTTTATTATTTACTATTCTTCCTACCGAAAATAATGCTGATAATATTGTCGCCAAAGCGCCGTTACCTTATCAACAGCTTATTTTATTAATGCTCGCTGTATTATCTATTTCTATTGGTAGTCTTTATAACGTTATTTTATATAACGCCTTATCCTTTATATTTGCTTTGATCTTTATTTTACTGTTAGTCAATATTGATAAAAAATCAAATAATGGCTTATTTCCTAAAGGAACATTTTCTTTTTCTGCACCATTAGCACCAATATATCTCACCATGGCTTTATTAGGGATCAGCGTACAAACAGAAGTCTTTGTGCCCTATTTCTTGCAAATTATCCATAACATTACTCCTCTACTTTCGGGTTATTTAGCGGCATTAGTTGGTGCGGGTTGGTCTTTCTCTGCCATTATGTCTTCATCAAGTAAACAATCTACTGCTCAGAGATTAATGCGTTTTGGCCCAATGATTAATTTTTCAGCCATTGTGATCCTTGGTTTATGTATCTCTAATGTTTTAACCATACCTTATGGGCAAATTATCATTATTTGTATAGCCCTCTTTTTTACAGGTGCTGGAATAGGTATGGCATGGCCCCATTATTTAACTCGTGTATTGCATGTCTCTCAAGGGCAAGAAGCTCAAAAAGCAGCGACATCCATTACGACTATCCAATTATTTTCAACGGCTGTTGGTGCCTCTATTTCAGGGACGGTGGTTAATATGGCAGGGTTAACAGATCCGGGTGGCATGATAGGTGCTCAAAATGCTGCACATTGGCTCTTTATTGTTTTTGCAATAACACCATTAATTGCTTTTTTTACAGCAAGAGTTGTTGTCTCTCGAGCTAAGACAAATTAGTCATTTCACTCTTTACAAATAACAAAGCCTCATTAATGAGGCCTTGTTATTATTCAAACTCTTTTAAATTAATACTTTTCGAAATTCTCTTGGATTTTCGCAGGCTCTTGCGTTTGTGTTAAAGATAATTGTAATAACACTCTCGCTTTTTGTGGGTTTAAGCGCTCTGATGCAACAAATCCATATTTTGCATCATCAACTTCACCATTTTGTGTAGTAAAGCCTACTGGTACACGGCTTGCACGCACAATAACCACACCTTTTTTAGCGCCATCGGCTAAGGTATCAAAAATATCAGTATATAAGTTGCCGTTACCAACACCCGCGCTGACAATACCTTTATAGCCATTATCAATAAAGGCTTTTGCTGGTAAATTAGAAGCATTGGAGTAGTTATAAACAATACCAACTTTTGGTAATTCAGTTAGTTTACTGACATCAAATACAGGTTTATCTGCACGAGGTAATGCGGCAGTGTAATAATGAACCTTACCGTTATGCACGTAACCTTGAGCACCTGCGTTAACAGGCTGGAATGCCTGAACTTCAGTCGTGTTCATTTTCACAACATCTTTACCACTGATAACTGCATTATTCATGGTTACTAACACACCACGATTTTCAGAGGCTTTATCACTCGCAATCACAACAGCATTAAATAGATTTAAAGGACCTTCGGCACCTAATGCTGTTGCAGGACGCATTGCACCCACCATAACGACAGGTTTTTTACATGCAGTGGTTAAATCAAGAAAATAGGCTGTTTCTTCCATGGTATCTGTACCATGAGTGATCACAAAGCCATCTGTTTTATCGCAGTCTGCATTAATTTTATTAGCCAGCTTAAGCCATACTTGGTCATTCATATCTTGAGAGCCGATATTCACGACTTGCTCGCCTTTTAAATTAGCGACTTTTTTAGCCTCAGGTACTGCATTAATCAATGTATCAATGCCTAATTTACCTGCTGTATAGCTTGATGTTGTTGCTGAATCGCCACCACCAGCAATTGTGCCACCTGTTGCTAAAATGGTGACATTAGGTAAGGCAAAAGCAGAACCACTGATTACAGCTAACAGGCTGGCGAGCAATGTTTTTTTCATCATCGAACTGATCCCTTATGAGTTTATAAATAAATCCAATTATGATGATTTAAAATTATTAATTCCGTGATAAATCAAACGAATTTATTAAAAAAATTCATATATCAAATAAATTATGAGTGATAAATATAGTTAGCCTTGGGTAAATGAGAGAAATTATTAGTGCATTACAGGGGATTTCAGTATCATGTGCCCCTAACTATCACCAGCAAAATATTGATGAAACCTGCCATGTCACAAACATTTATTCCTGGCAAAGATGCCGCACTGGAAGATTCTATCGCTAGCTTTCAGAAAAAATTAACCGACTTAGGATTTAACATTGAAGAAGCTTCATGGTTAAACCCTGTTCCTAACGTTTGGTCTGTTCATATTCGCGATAAAGATTGCCCTTTATGTTTTACTAACGGTAAAGGTGCTAGCAAAAAAGCAGCATTAGCTTCCGCATTAGGCGAATACTTTGAGCGTCTTTCGACCAATTATTTCTTCTCTGATTTCTGGCTAGGTGCTGATATTGCAGAAGGTGAATTTGTTCACTATCCAAGTGAAAAATGGTTCCCACTAACAGAAGATGATTCTGTTCCTGCGGGCTTATTAGATACACGCTTACGTGAATTTTATGATCCTGAAGGTGAGTTATGCGGTAGTGAGTTAGTTGATTTACAATCAAGTAATCATGATCGCGGAATTTGCGCACTACCATTTATACGTCAGTCTGATGAAAAGCCTGTTTATATTCCTGTAAACATTATTGCTAACTTATATGCATCTAATGGTATGTCAGCAGGGAATACAAAGAATGAAGCACGCGTTCAAGGACTGTCTGAAGTTTTTGAACGTTATGTAAAAAATCGCATTATCACTGAAAGAATTAGCTTACCTGAAATTCCTAAAGAAGTTTTAGCTCGCTATCCTGCTGTTATTGAGGCAATTGAAACATTAGAGCAAGAAGGTTTCCCAATCTTTAGCTTTGACGCATCTTTAGGGGGTCAATTCCCTGTTATTTGTGTCGTGTTATTCAATCCACAAAATGGTACATGCTTTGCCTCTTTTGGCGCTCACCCTGATTTTGGTGTGGCTTTAGAGCGTACTGTCACTGAGTTATTACAAGGCCGTAGCCTTAAAGATCTCGATGTCTTTAATCCGCCAAGCTTTGATGATGAAGAAGTCGGTGATCACACTAATCTTGAAACACACTTTATTGATTCAAGCGGTTTAATTAGTTGGGATCTTTTTAAGAAAGATGCCGATTACACATTTGTTGATTGGAACTTCAGTGGCACGACAGAAGAAGAGTTCCACACCTTAATGTCACTTTGCCAACAGTGCGATGCAGAAGTCTATATCATGGACTACTCACACTTAGGTGTTTACGCTTGCCGTATTTTAGTGCCTGGTTTATCAGATATTTATCCTGCTGAAGATTTACAATTAGCCAATAACATCATGGGTGTACATTGGCGCGACACTATTCTTTCGCTACCAACAAGCCAAGGCACTCAAGAAGAGTACCTTTCGCTTATTGGTCAGTTTGATGAAGATGGCTTAGACGACTTTACACGTATCAGAGAAATGATTGGTATTGCTCCGGGTAAAGATAATGGATGGAGCCATTTACGTGTAGGCGAATTAAAATCAATGTTAGCACTTGCGGGTGGCGATCTTGATCAAGCGCTCGTTTGGGTTGAATGGACTCAAGATTTTAATGCTTCTTTATTTACGCCAGAGCGTCAAAACTATTATCGCTGTTTACATAATCTCTTATTATTACAACAAGAGACTGAACGTGAACCAGCACAATATATGCACGCATTTTCTCGTATGTATGGCGAAAAAACATTACAAGCAGCCTTAAACGCAATGCAAGGTAAACAAGCATTTTACGGATTACAAACTATTGATCCTGACTTAGCTAATTTACCTGTTCATCAGTCGTTACTGGCAGCCTATGAGAAATTACAGAAAGCAAAACGTCAATCGACTAAATAAACCTATTTTGTTTAAGGTTATTTATTAAATAATAATTAATTTTAATTGAATAATAAGCGCGTATTTAAATTGAAACACTCTATTGAGAAGTAGAGTGTTTTATTTTGCTAAAAATAAAATATTGACAGATTTGTCAATATGACAAATTTGCCACCTGACAAAATTGTCAAAATATGGCAAAAGTGACGATTTAAGGCATTTAATATGACACTATAAATACATATTGAATTTTTGCACTAAGAATATCACTTAATTCTAGTTTAAATTGCTATTTGTTTAACCAGATCCCAAAAATTAAAAAACCTTATTTTTATAATGGATATATGTCTGGAGTAATCAATAAAGATTAACCACAAATAAAGTAATGTTTATATTTATAGCAAAAGTAAATAAGGCGTTAAATTTGATTTTTAATTCTTAACATACGGGGTTTAAATAATACTTTATATTTACTTTTTACTTTATTTATCCAGCTAGTCTAAAATTTTTTGATAATTTTTAAAAAATTTTTTTATTTTATTAATCAAATAGTTATAGCTAAAATAGCGGGTTTTTACGCACTAAAAACGGGATTCTAATGAGCGACCATGATCCATATCAATTTTAGAAGTAAGCCCCTTTGCTACTATTATTGCGTGCTATAATTATTCCAACATATAAGAGAGTGTTAGTATGAAAGCTGACAGCCCTTTTAATTTATTATCACCTGCTGATATGGCAAAAGTTGCCGATGACGCATGTTGTTATAAAGCAAATAAACAGATCCCAATGACTTACTTATCTGCATTTACTGCGGGAATGTTTATATCTATTGCTTTTGTTTTTTATATTACTGCTACTACAGGTACCGCATCTGTTCCTTTTGGGCTGGCTAAATTAGTCGGTGGGATCTGCTTCTCTCTGGGGTTAATGCTCGTTGTCGTTTGTGGCGCGGACTTATTCACCTCAACTGTTCTTACTATTATACCTAAAGCAACCGGACGTATATCTTGGGGCAAAATGTTTGCTAACTGGATAAATGTCTATCTTGGTAACTTTGTTGGCGCACTCTTTTTTGTCGCCTTAATGTGGTTTGCTGGTCAACATATGGCTGCAAATGGGCTTTGGGGGCTGAATGTTTTACAAACTGCGCAACATAAACTAGAGCACACGTTTATTGAAGCGGTTTGTTTAGGTATTCTAGCTAACTTAATGGTTTGTCTTGCAGTATGGATGAGCTATGCAGGTCGTACACTGATTGACAAGCTTTTTGCACTGATTTTACCTATCGGTATGTTCGTTGCTAGTGGTTTTGAGCACAGTATCGCTAACATGTTCCTTATTCCTTTAGGTATTGTTATTAAGAATTTTGCACCAGCAGAATTCTGGACTAAAGTAGGTGCATCATCCGAACAATTTTCAAATTTAACTGTATCAAATTTTCTCTCTAATAATTTATTACCTGTCACTATCGGTAACATTATTGGCGGGGCAGTCCTAGTCGGTCTGGTATACTGGTTAATGCATCTGCGCGGTGACAAACATTAATCCGTGCAGGTATGACTGATTTCTTAAGTTCCATTGTAAAAAGGTAGAAGTATCATGTCTGATTTAAATGAAAAATTTGCTGAAGCATGGAAAGGTTTTTCTGAAGGTGAATGGCAGAACGGTGTTAACGTTCGTGACTTTATTCAAAAAAACTACACTCCATATGAAGGCGACGAATCTTTCCTAGCAGGTTCCACTAAAGCAACTGATACACTTTGGGAACAAGTTATGGAAGGCATCAAAATCGAAAACCGCACGCATGCGCCGGTTGATTTTGATACTTCTGTTGCTTCAACTATCACATCTCACGATGCGGGTTACATCACTAAAGATTTAGAACAAATCGTAGGTTTACAGACTGATGCACCTCTGAAACGTGCGATCATCCCATTCGGTGGTATCCGTATGGTTGAAAGTTCTTGTCAAGCTTACAACCGTGAGCTAGATCCAGAACTGAAAAAAATCTTTACTGATTACCGTAAAACTCACAACCAAGGCGTTTTCGATGTTTATACTCCAGACATCATGAAATGCCGTAAATCTGGTATCTTAACAGGTTTACCAGATGCATATGGTCGTGGCCGTATCATCGGTGACTACCGTCGTGTTGCACTGTACGGTATTGAGTTCCTGCGTAAAGATAAATTTGCCCAATTCACCTCTTTACAAGAAAGAATGGAAAAAGGCGAAGATCTGGAAATGACTATCCAACTGCGTGAAGAAATCGCAGAGCAGCACGCTGCTTTAGGTCAAATCCAAGAAATGGCTGCGAAATACGGTTACGATATTTCTCGCCCAGCTCAAAACGCTAAAGAAGCAGTACAATGGACTTACTTCGGTTACTTAGCCGCGGTTAAATCTCAAAACGGTGCTGCAATGTCATTTGGTCGTGTATCTACTTTCTTAGATATCTACATCCAACGTGATATTGATGCAGGTTTACTGACAGAAGAACAAGCTCAGGAATTAATTGACCACTTAGTCATGAAATTACGTATGGTTCGTTTCTTACGTACTCCTGAATATGATGAGCTGTTCTCTGGTGACCCAATCTGGGCAACAGAATCTTTAGCAGGTATGGGTTTAGATGGTCGTACTCTGGTAACTAAGAATACTTTCCGTTTCTTAAATACCCTGTACACAATGGGTCCATCACCAGAACCAAACATGACCATCCTGTGGTCAGAACAACTGCCTATCAACTTTAAAAAATACGCAGCGAAAGTCTCAATCGATACTTCTTCAATCCAGTACGAAAATGATGACTTAATGCGTCCTGACTTCGACAGCGATGACTATGCAATCGCATGTTGTGTTAGCCCAATGGTTGTTGGTAAACAAATGCAGTTCTTCGGTGCTCGTGCAAACTTAGCGAAAACCTTACTGTATACCATCAATGGTGGTGTTGATGAAAAACTGAAAATCCAAGTAGGTCCAAAACATGCGCCAATCATGGACGAAGTATTAAACTTCGATACCGTGATGAACCAAATGGATCACTTTATGGATTGGTTAGCAACTCAGTACGTCACTGCGCTGAACGTTATCCACTACATGCACGATAAATACAGCTATGAAGCAGCTCTGATGGCACTTCATGACCGTGATGTATATCGTACAATGGCATGTGGTATCGCAGGTCTGTCTGTTGCTGCTGACTCACTGTCTGCAATCAAATATGCAAAAGTTTCTCCAATCCGTGATGAAAACGGCTTAGCGGTTGACTTCAAAATTGATGGCGAATACCCACAATTCGGTAACAACGATTCTCGTGTAGATGACATCGCTTGTGACTTAGTTGAACGTTTCATGAAGAAAATTCAGAAACTGCGTACATACCGTAATGCGGTACCTACACAGTCAATCCTGACTATTACTTCAAACGTTGTTTACGGTAAGAAAACAGGTAACACTCCAGACGGTCGTCGTGCAGGCGCGCCATTCGGACCAGGTGCTAACCCAATGCACGGTCGTGACCAAAAAGGTGCGGTAGCTTCTCTGACTTCTGTTGCGAAACTGCCATTTGCTTATGCGAAAGATGGTATTTCTTACACCTTCTCAATCGTACCTAATGCATTAGGTAAAGATGATGATGTTCGTAAAGCGAACCTTGCTGGTCTGATGGATGGTTACTTCCACCACGAAGCTGGCATCGAAGGTGGTCAACACCTGAACGTCAACGTGATGAACCGTGAAATGCTGTTAGAAGCAATGGAAGATCCTGAGAAATATCCTCAGTTAACTATCCGTGTTTCTGGTTATGCAGTTCGCTTTAACTCACTGACTAAAGAGCAACAGCAAGACGTTATCACCCGTACATTTACACAAACAATGTAATAAAGATAACTATATGCATTTATTTACTGAGAAAGTAGATAAAATCGCTTAGAATAAAGGCCCCTACTTTGGGGCCTTTTTATTAGACAGTTTTGGAGTAACCCTGTTATGTCCGTACTTGGTCGTATCCACTCATTTGAATCCTGCGGTACTGTTGACGGTCCCGGAATACGTTTCATTGTTTTCTTTCAAGGATGCCTAATGAGATGCCTCTATTGTCACAATCGTGACACATGGGATACTCATGGTGGGCAAATCGTCACAGTTGATGAACTAATGAAAGAGGCGGTTACCTATCGTCATTTTATGAATGCTTCTGGCGGCGGCGTTACTGCTTCAGGCGGCGAAGCAATTTTGCAAGCAGAGTTTGTACGTGATTGGTTCCGTGCTTGCCAGAAAGAAAATATCCATACCTGTTTAGATACTAACGGTTTTGTTCGTCGTTATGATCCCGTTATTGATGAATTAATGGATGCCACTGACTTAGTGATGCTCGACCTAAAACAAGTCAATGATGAGATCCACCAGAAACTGGTTGGTGTATCAAACCAGCGTACACTTGAATTCGCACGTTATTTAGCAAAACGAGGCCAAAAAACATGGGTTCGTTATGTTGTTGTACCGGGCTGGTCTGATGATGATGATTCTGCTCATCGTTTAGGCGAATTTATTAAAGATATGAAAAATATCGAGAAAGTAGAACTTCTTCCTTACCACGAACTCGGCAAACATAAATGGGTAGCTTTAGGAGAAGAATACAAACTAGATGGTATTCATCCACCGTCAAAAGAGACGATGGAAAATGTAAAATCAATTCTTGAATCTTACGGCCATAAAGTTATCTATTAAGTTATTCTACTTAATATTAATTTAAGAAGCAGCGGTTTTAAGCGCTGCTTTTTGTTTATAAAGTAACACCATATCGATACTAGAAAGCCTTATTTTTCATTTCTCTTCATCCCTCTTATTTTATATCTCTCTATTCTTGAAAGTACTTTCTAAGAAATAATATATTTTTCATAAGATTAATGATTTTTACGCTCTTCTCTATTCGGTTTTTTATTATTAAATATGAAACACGCTTATCAAAAAACCGAAATAGTCTTTATAAGATTATCCTTAACCTATATTAGCTTTAATACAGTTGATTAATAACAAAACAAAAAGATATTATAGAGCGCTTATATTTATAAACAAAAATATCGGGATTAAGGTACAGGAAATGGAACAAGACAATAATTCATCGCTAACAGAGCCACAAGAGGTATTTACGCCTATTCCTCAAGCGCGAGGCGCCTCAGGTGGTGTTCGCTGGTTAGGACTGGGATGGGATTTAATAAAAGAACGTTTTTGGATGTGGATAGGCGTTATTATTATCTACTTTATCGTTAGTCTTATTATATCAACCATTCTTGGATTTATTCCGCTATTGGGTCCAATCATTTCACCTTTTGTTACTACTGTATTAGCTGCAGGTGTCGTGGCTATTGCTCATCAGCAGTATGAAACCCAACGTATTGATGTTGATACCTTATTTGTTGGTTTCTATAATAAACGCTATCTTAGTTTGATGGGTGCTTACGGTATTAGTTTTCTCATTTTACTTGCAGGTATTATTCTGGCTATTTTAGTCAGCAGTGCCGCTATGATGGATATTTTTTATGCTATCAATAGCGATTATCCTGAAGAAATCATTGCTGAAATGATGGTGGATAACTCATCTGGATTTACATTATTTTTTATTATTATCGCTATTTTTGGTGCGTTAAGTACTGCTGCCTATTGGTTTGTTCCTGCACTTGTATTAGTTAATGGTTACAAGGCTCTTCCTGCGGTTAAAGCAAGCCTGTCAGCAGTAAAAATAAATTTAGCGGGTGGTTTCTTCTTCTTTATTTTGCTGTTCTTTATTATCGCGATTAGTGTTATTCCATTTGGCTTAGGGTTATTAATTACCATTCCTCTTTCTTACACTGCAATGTATGGCTCTTATCGTGACGTTTTTTATCACCATAATGTAGGAAATCAAGGAAATAACGGTGGAATTGGCGGAAGTGGTGGAAATGGAACAATTTCTCTAAATAAAACCGCTGAATCTAATATTGGTAAATTAGTTAGTTAATTCTTAGCATTAACTTGCTTAAATAAAAAAGCAGTAGAGCGTAAATTCTACTGCTTTTTATTGTCTAGAATAAATAGCTATTATCATTAACCCGCAAACGGATTTTTATTATCATAAGATTTATTATAAAGCACGTCAGAGATCAAATAGTTATAAATTTCATCAACAATTTCAATGCCTTCTTTTTCGCTTCTTTGTTCTTCTATTTGGCTATTCTCACCAGGATAAAGCACTTTCTCTACATCAGGAGCAGGTTTAATTGCATTTAATTCCCCCATAACCTGTGAGATATGTTCTCTAAATAGAGTGGCATCAGTAAAGAAAGCAGGATTGATAACAATATGCAATTGGCCTAATTCTCGCCCTTGTGTTAAATCGTGATACATCGAACTGACATGCTTTCCAAAAGGAAGTCCAAGTAAAATACCAGACAACACATCAACCATCATCATCAAGCCATAGCCTTTAGGTCCTGCAATAGGCAATAAACCTTTTACTGCAAAGGGATCGGTTGTAGGTTTACCACTTTCATCGACAGCCCAAGTATCGGGAATATCGACATGGCGTGAACGCGCATCTAACACTTTGCCCCATGCTTGTACGGTTGTTGCCATATCAAATGTAATATGTTTATCGCCTACTCCGGGAGCCGAAAAAGCGATAGGATTAGTGCCGTAATACACTTCGGAGCCGCCAAAAGGAACAACCATTGGATCAGATTGACACAGCGAAATACCTATCATTCCTGCTTGTGATGCCTGCTCGACAAAATAAGAAAGTGCGCCACTATGACCAATTCGTCTTACACCAACGACTGCGACGCCCTTCTCCTGTGCCATTTTAATTGCGCGTTCCATTGCGTCTTTCGCTGCAACATGCCCAGCACCATTATCACCATCAAATACAGCGCTACAGGGTCCCGTTTCTGTATAAGTAAAATCAGGAGCTGTATTTGTACCGCTTTTACTGATCCGTTCTGCATAATACTCTACACGCACAGCACCATGAGAATGAATACCTTTGGCATCAGCATGGACTAAGACATCAGCCACCGTATCTGCATGAGACTCACTCAATCCTGCATGATGTAATTTGTTTTTTATTAATTGATGTAACTGCTGTTTAGAAACTATCATAGAATATGCTCTTTTGTAGGGTTCTAATTAAATAGAAACGTCATAAAATAACTGAGGTAAATTCGAGCGATAAGTCTAATTTAACAGCATAAATAGGATCTGCCGTGATCGGTTTAACCAATGACGGATTGCGTTATATTTTTGTTAAATAGTCATTTCTTTATTAAAAACCTTTTTATAATCCCCCTTATAATAAACAAAAAAGTGGCATAATTTCTTACACCACTCTTTTACACATTAATTTAAAAATAGATTGATTATGGAACAGGAACAGCTTCACCTTTAAAGTTATCCAAAATAAACTTTTTGGTTTCAGGTGCTTTTAACTGTGCCATTAATTTAGCAATGCGTGGATCATTTTTATCTTCCTCTCTTATGACAATCACATTGGCAAACTTACTGTTAGCAGCAGGCTCTGTATAAATAACTTCTTTGGTTAAATCGAGCCCTGCATTAATGGCAAAGTGTCCATCAATAGAAGCGACATCCGCTTCTCCATTTTTATAAATTTGTGGCAATAATGGGCCATCATAGGTAAATAAAAACTTAATGTTACGAGGATTCTCAACAATATCATCAATTGTAGAGTCGTCAGGATCAATACCATCTCGTAATTTAATTATACCTTCATCTTGGAAAAGTTTTAATATATGTCCATGTTGAGCTAGATTATTACTGCTTATCATTTTTGCACCATTAGGTAAATCTTGTAAGCTTTTATATTTCTGTGAAAAAAAACGATATGGGTGCATATGTACTGCACCTGCTGATACTAATTTCCAATCAGGATGATCGGCAAGTGTTTTATTTAAATAAGGGACATGTTGAAAGAAGTTTGCATCTAATTCTTTTTCCGCTAATGCCTGATTAGGAATAATATAATCATTAAAAATTCGAATATCTAACTCTAATCCTTCTTTTGCTAATTGTGGTTTAATAAATTCCAGAATTTCCGCGTGAGGTGTACTTGATGCACCGATAATTAATTTATTTTCTGATTTTTCATCTGATGGTTTACAAGCAGAGAGCGCTAGGCTAATAAGTAGCAGTGATCCCAGTTTTTTAAATACTGTTAATTTCATTGTTATAACCTTATTTTAAATTTGATTTTTAATTGAAGTATTTTTTAATTAGCGTTTATCTATATTTCTTACAACACTATCTCCCAATAACTGAATACATAACACAATAAATAAAATCACTAATGTTGCAATCCAAACTACATCAAGATGGCTGCGCTGAAACCCTTCTAAATAAGCCAAATTACCTAACCCTCCCGCACCTATTGCACCGGCAACAGCTGTTCCACCCACTAAAGAAATCAATGTTACCGTTAAACCAGAAACAAGAGCTGGCGAAGATTCAGGTAATAACACCTTAAATATTAGTGTTGGTAAATTAGCGCCCATTGAGAGGCTTGCTTCTATTACACCTTTATCAACTTCACGTAATGCTAATTCAACCAACCTAGCATAAAAAGCAGCAGCTGAAATCACTAATGCAGGTAGTGCTGCATTAACACCTAATATGGTTCCCACAATTAATTTAGTAAAAGGAAACAATAAGATAATTAAAATAATAAAAGGAACCGCTCTAAAAATATTTACAATAAATGAGAGTGTTCTATATATAGAAACCTGCTCTTTATATCCTTCTTTTGCCGTTAGAAATAATGCAACACCAATTAAGATCCCTAATAAGCAAGATAATGCACCAGAAACAAGTGTCATATATAATGTATTTAATGTTTCTTCACCTAATACATTGAGTTTTAAATGAGGTAAATAACTATTAATCCAACTTTGTATTTCATCCATATCACACGACCGCTATATCAAATTTATTATTCTCAAGATATTGGATGATTTCATCCGATTTATTATTTAACTGTAAATAAATAAACCCACTCTCTTTCGAAAAACTACCTTTTATTAAATTAATAGGTTCATTAAAATTAGAAATTAAATCATAAAGTAAACAGTCATATTTTTTACCCTCTTGCAGTAACAGTTTTATTACTGTACTTTGCTGTTTTATATTATCAATATCATCACTGTTATCTGTTACATGTATTGATTGTGATAAAAACTGTTGTGTCACTTTATGTTTTGGCTGGTTAAAGATTTTTACTACTTCACCTTGTTCAATTATTTTTCCTTGCTCGATAACCGCTACTTTATTACATATTGCTTTTACAACTTGCATTTCATGTGTGATCAACACAATCGTAATATTCATTTTTTTATTAATTTCAGCGAGCAGAGCTAAAATTGTTTGTGTTGTTTTTGGATCTAATGCAGATGTTGCTTCATCACATAATAAAACATCAGGATTATTTGCTAATGCCCTAGCAATACCAACACGTTGTTTTTGTCCACCACTTAATGTTGATGGATATTCATCGGCTTTATCAGCAAGCCCAACTAACTCCATTAATTCGCCCGCACGTTGAAAACGTTGTTTCTTATCTAACCCTGAAATTTCGAGCGGAAATTCAATATTCGCTCTAACAGTGCGTGACCACAGTAAATTGAAATGTTGAAAGATCATACCAATTGAGTGACGGATTTTACGGATCTCACGTTCACTACTAGTGGTAATATTGTATTTACCAACAATCACTTCCCCTTTTGTTACAGGCTCTAAGCGATTCAATAAACGAATTAAGCTACTTTTCCCAGCACCACTATAACCAATGATGCCAAAGATATCTCCCTGCTCAATATTCAAATTAATATCATCAACAGCAACAGTTTGCTTTTTCCCTCGCTGATAAATTTTGCTGACATTTTTTAGTGTTATCATTTTAATCAACTCACTTATTAAATGGAAATCTAGACGGCTAAACATCTAGAAATCCAAATTAATGTTAATGAGAGGAATTGTCAAGCAGGGAATGAAAATGCGATAAACAAAAATGACATACCTTAGAATTAAATTATTTCTATTGCTTCTATTATTGAATTTTTACTTTGGAAATAATTTATTTTATGAATTTAATCTCCAATATAAGATAAATTAATGGTGATATATATTTACTACAGATAATAAAAAACCCTCTGCCTAAACAGAGGGTTAAATTATTAATACTCAATTAATTAGAGAATAATTAACCGATATATTCTAAACCGTTCATGTATGGACGTAACACTTCTGGAATTTCAATACGGCCATCAGCCATTTGATAGTTTTCCATAATTGCAACTAAAGTACGACCTACTGCTAAACCAGAGCCATTTAAGGTATGAACAAGTTGAATTTTCTTGTCACCTTTAGAACGGAAGCGTGCTTGCATACGACGTGCTTGGAAATCCCACATATTTGAGCATGAAGAAATTTCACGGTAAGTATTTTGAGCCGGAACCCAAACTTCTAAGTCATAAGTTTTGCGTGAACCAAAACCGATATCACCGGTGCAAAGCACAACTTTGCGATATGGCAGATTCAGTAATTGCAGTACTTTTTCAGCATGACCCGTTAGCTCTTCTAATGCTTCCATTGATTTTTCAGGATGAGCAATTTGAACCAGCTCAACTTTATCAAATTGGTGCATACGAATAAGGCCACGAGTATCACGACCATAAGAGCCTGCTTCTGAACGGAAACATGGTGTATGAGCCGTCATTTTCAATGGTAAGTCGTCTTCTTCAAGAATAACGTCTCTTACCATATTTGTCACAGGCACTTCTGCTGTTGGAATAAGCGCGTATTGGCTTTCTGCTTCTTCTTCTAACGGTTTAGTGTGGAATAAGTCTTCACTAAATTTAGGTAACTGACCTGTACCGTACAGAGTTGCGTGGTTGACCAAGTAAGGAACATACATTTCTTGGTAGCCGTGCTCTTCTGTATGCAAATTCAGCATAAATTGTGTGATAGCACGATGTAAACGTGCAACTTGACCTTTCATCACAACAAAACGTGAACCAGTGATTTTCACCGCAGAAGCAAAATCTAAACCATCTGTTAGTTCACCTAAAGTCACATGATCTTTTAATTCAAAATCATAAGTCTTTGGTGTGCCCCAACGAGAAACTTCAACGTTTTCACTGTCATCTTTGCCATTTGGAACAGCATCATCTGGCATGTTAGGGATCGTTAAAACGTAATCACGAATTTCCGCTTGAAGCACTTCAAGTTCGGCTTTTGCAGCTTCAAGTTTTTCACCTAACAGGTTAACTTCTTGACGAAGTGGCTCAATATCTTCACCACGCGCTTTTGCCGCACCAATGGACTTCGATCGAGAATTACGTTCTGCTTGCAGGGATTCAGTTTCAACTTGTAACACCTTACGGCGTTCTTCTTGTTGACGGATTTTTTCCACATCGAGGGTGAACCCCCTGCGAGCCAGTTTTTCGGCGACCGCGTCTAGCTCATTACGCAGTAGATTTGGATCGAGCATGCTTATCCTGTGCTTATTGATAGATTAATAAAAACCTTCTCTCCTATCTTATAAAAAAGATATCTGAGACAAGGCATAGTTAAGAAATTAATGATAATTTAATAACCTTACCGCATCTTTACATTTTGCGATAGCGTTTTGTAACACTATTTTGATCTTGTTGAGAAAGCCAGTCTAATTTCTCTGCAACCTTGATCTCTAACCCTCTTTTTACTGGGTAATAGTACTGCGTATTTGCCATTTCTTTAGGGAAATAGACCTCTCCAGCCGCGTAAGCATTAGGCTCATCATGAGCATAACGATATTCAGCACCCAGTCCCATTTCTTTCATTAATTTTGTTGGTGCATTACGCAAATGCTCAGGTACATCATAATCAGGCTTACTTTTGGCATCAGCAATGGCTGCTTTAAATGCAGTATAAACAGCATTACTTTTTGGTGCGCAAGCCAGATACACAATTGCTTGAGCAATAGCGCGCTCACCTTCTGCGGGACCAACACGAGTAAAGCAATCCCATGCAGCAATTGCCACTTGCATGGCGCGAGGATCGGCATTCCCCACATCTTCTGACGCAATCGCCAATAAGCGACGAGCCACATAAAGTGGATCGCCACCTGTTGTTATGATCCGTGCATACCAATAAAGAGCGGCATCAGGTGCAGATCCCCTTACAGACTTATGTAATGCAGAGATTAGATCGTAAAAGCGATCACCTTTATTATCAAAACGAGCACTACGCTCACCACTGATTTCTGTCAGTAATGCCGGCGTTAATACTCGTTTTCCTTGATTATCGACCTCAGCAATATCCGCCATCATTTCAAGCAAATTTAGTGAACGACGGGCATCACCATTAACCAGTTGTGCAATCATTTTGCGCGTATCATCTGGCAGGATAATATTGCGTCCGCCTAAACCTCGCTCTGGATCGTCTAGCGCTTGTTGTAGCACTTGCTCAATATCAGCTTCAGTTAACGAACGTAATAGATAAACTCTTGCTCTGGATAGCAACGCGGAATTTAATTCAAAAGAGGGATTTTCGGTTGTTGCACCAATAAAAGTGATCGTACCGTCTTCAATATGGGGCAAAAATGCATCTTGTTGACTCTTATTAAAGCGGTGAACTTCATCAACAAACAGGATCGTTCTACGCCCTGCATTGCGATTTTGGCGCGCAATTTCAATAGATTCTCTGATTTCTTTAATACCCGAAGTCACCGCAGATAAGCGTTCTATATCGGCTTGCGCATAGCGACCAATGATCTCGGCAAGGGTAGTTTTACCCGTGCCAGGAGGTCCCCATAAGATCATGGAATGCAATTGACCCGCTTTAATTGCTCGAGGTAATGGCTTACCTTCAGCAAGTAAATGCGTTTGTCCGATATATTGTTCCAACGTTTCAGGTCGCATTCTTGCGGCTAAAGGTTGGAACTCATTGCGTGAAAAATCGAGTGATAAATTACTCAAAATATCCTCACTGACGTTGGTCGTCCACAGTCACACCCGCAGGAGGTGTAAAACGAAACACGGATGCATCGATTGGCGCAGCAGTCTGTGCAGTCAATTGATAATTGCTTACTTGACCGTCTTGTTCTGTGGCGGCAAATTGCTGAATTTGTCCGTTAGGTAATACAGTTATTGTGAAATGTTTTAAGTTATTTTCTACTTTAGGTGTTAACTCAAAACGATCACCAGACTGTTTTACATCATAATTTTGCCACTCTTTGCTGTCATTACGGGCGATCAGCATAAAAGGCGTATTGGTTGTAGAACGCTCAAGCCAAGTTGCAGTGACTTGCTCGACAAAAGGATTGTAAAACCACAATGTTTTGCCATCAGAGATAAGTGTACTCTCATCCGGTGCTGTCATTTGCCAATTAAACAAATCAGGGCGTTGTACTTTTAAACTTCCTTCCCCTTTTTGAATAAGTGAGCCTTCATTACTGGTCACGGTTTGACTAAAGTTCGCTTGAAAACTATTTACTTTATTTAATCGTTGTTGCAAATCCTGACGTGCATCAGCCCAAGCGGCTTGGCTACTTATTAATGTCATCGCACACACTGCAAATAATACTTTTTTCATTCTACAAGCCTCGGCATGAGATAACGCCGACATAATGTCGGCGTATAAATTATTGATGATGTTATGCAGATTATCACGCTATCTCATTAGCTGATAACTGTGTTTTCAAGATATTACATATCTGAAGGTGGTGGTGAAAGTACATCACGTGTATTGTTGTGGTTTGGCGCACTCACAATACCTTGCATTTCCATCTGTTCCACAATTCTTGCCGCGCGGTTATAACCAATTCTAAATTGGCGTTGTACACCAGAAATAGAAACACGCTGTTTTTCAACCACAAATTCTACGGCTTGGTCAAATAACGGATCAAGCTCTTCACCATCATCATATCCACCGCCACTATTACCTTCACCTTCTTCGCCACATTTTGTGATGGCTTCAATATATTGAGGACGACCTCGAGCTTTCCAGTCAGTTGCCACGGCATGGACTTCATCATCACTAACAAAAGCACCGTGAACACGTTCAGGCACAAAACCATTCGGTGCATAAAGCATATCACCCATACCTAGTAATGACTCTGCACCACCTTGGTCTAAAATAGTTCGAGAGTCGATTTTACTCGATACAGTAAATGCGATACGGCTCGGAATATTGGCTTTAATTAAGCCTGTAATAATATCAACAGAAGGTCTTTGTGTCGCAAGCACAAGGTGAATACCCGCAGCACGTGCTTTTTGCGCTAAGCGAGCAATCAGCTCTTCAACTTTTTTACCCGCCGTCATCATCAAATCAGCAAATTCATCAACGACAACAACAATATAAGGTTCTTTTCCTAACGTCGGTATTTCTGTTGCCATACTGTCGCTTGGCTTCCAGAAAGGATCAGGAATAGGACGCGCCATTGCTTCAGCTTCTTTAATTTTTTCGTTATAACCTGCAAGATTACGCACACCTAATGCTGACATTAGTTTATAACGACGTTCCATTTCAGCCACGCTCCAACGCAGAGCACTTGCGGCATCTTTCATATCGGTAACAACTTCTGTTAGAAGATGTGGAATACCTTCATAAACCGAAAGCTCAAGCATTTTAGGGTCAATCATAATAAAGCGAACATCTTCTGGTTTCGCTTTATAGAGAATGCTGATGATCATCGCATTCACACCGACAGATTTACCTGAACCTGTTGTACCAGCAACAAGTAAGTGAGGCATTTTAGCTAGATTGGCAACAACTGGCTGACCGCCAATATCTTTACCTAAAACAACGGTTAGTGGAGAACGGCTATCTCGGAATGCATCACTATCAAGTAACTCACGCATATATACGGTTTGGCGTTTTTTGTTAGGTAATTCCAGTCCTACATAAGGTTTTCCTGGAATAACTTCAACAATACGTACTGCAATAGCAGATAATGAACGCGCTAAGTCGCGGGATAAATTTGATATACGTGCAGCTTTTACACCCGGAGCAAGTTCAAGTTCAAAACGAGTGATAACAGGCCCCGGTGAAATACCAACAACCTTGGCTTTAACACGATAATCATTAAGACGCGCTTCAATAAGTGTACCAATACGTTCAAGCTCAAACATATCAACAGGCTCATCTTCTACTGGCGGTGTTGTTAGTAAATCCAGAGAAGGCATTGGTGTTGTTGGCTTTTGCAACGGCCTATCATTACGCATCAACAATGGATGAATTAAAGATTGCTGCTGTTGCTGTTGCTGTTGCTGTTGCTGTTGCTGTTGCTGTTGCTGTTGCTGTGCAAAATGCTGCGCCATATTAGGCTGTGGCTCAATACGTGATTGAGGTGCAACTTGTGGTGTAACAGGTTCAGAAACAATCGGTGTAAATACTGGCTCTATCGGATCTTCATCCAATAGATCATCAATTGGCGAGAATGCCTCTAATGCAGTTAGCTCTCTTTCTAGCTCAATTTTAGGGCTGTACTCTTCCTCTTCTTCATCACGAGGTGAAATTTGTAGGAATGCATTGCTGGCTGGGTATTCAACTTTTTTCTCAATAGTTTGTGTCGGTTGTGCTGATTGTGAGGCAAACGAATGTTGAATATGAGGTTGATAACCCGTTGTTGCTTGCAATGAAGGAGCAGGTGTTGACAGTTGAGGCAAAACCTCATCTTCGTCATCATCTAACGAAACATCATCACCATAACGATCCTGCAATTGTTGCTTAAATTGTGCTGCCAACTGTTGCTGATATTGCTCATCTTCATCAATATCGTTGTTATTCTCTTCTGTAGAAGAGAATGTATTCGCCGTAACTGTTGGCTCATCACGATAATCATCTTGTTGATGACTAAATGAAGATATTGGTGTTGTGATACTTGGCTGATGAGGCTCAATAATATCTTCAGGATCAGTACTATCGTTCTCACCATAACGTTCACGTTGCTGTTCGAGAAATTGCTGGCGCAACTCTTGTTCAAAATTCGCTTGTTCTTGAATATCAGCTAACTCATCTTCAGGCTCAGATTGAACAGCTTCTTCACGACGACGTAATTCAGCTTCGCGTTGTGAAGGAATATGAATACCATAAAGCTCACGACGTGTTGGTAATCGCACTGGATTTGGGCGCGGTAATTCAGGACCTAATCCTTGTTTAACTTGAGAGCCATGACTAACAAGAGCACTCGTTGCCACTCCTGCTGCCACCGTAGCTGCTTGCGTTAAAGAGTCTGTATCAGGTGCTAGCGAGAATGTAGGCTCCGCTCTGCCAGCAGGCATAAAACTATCTGTTGATGTTGATAAGGACGATGGCTGTGCCATAGGTTCATTTTCAACATATGGCATTACAGAAGGTGTACTCTCTTCTGATATTGAGGGATCAGTAGAACATTGAGAAGCATTGGCTTCTGATTGAGCTTCTTTTTTCAAGAATGCTTCTGGAATATCAAAACGATAATGTTCTGGTTCTTCTGTATGAGTTGGTTGCGAAACTGGTGCTGACACAAGAGGAGCTGTTTGTGCCAATGTTTGCGCATGTTCATCTGTTATGTCATTTGTTGCAGAGAAAGACGGCAAATCATCTTCTTGTTCTGCTTTAGATTGCAACATATCTATCTCTTGCTCTTGCTGACGAGCAAGTTCAAGCGCTGAAGGCGCAGAAAATAGAATATCATCACTCTCTTCTGTTGCTAATTCAGATTGCTGATTTTCTTTTTGATTTGAATTTTCAGCTATTTCTGTAACAACATCTTGAGTGTCATCTTCCTCTTCTTCATCTTCGTAATCAGCTTCATTTTGGCCTCTGTTGGTAATAAAACCAACACCTCCCAAAATAACGGCACCAATTTTTTCTGTGATTGTTAACCAAGACCAACCAGTAAACAGAGTAAAGCCAATTGCCCAAACAGATAACAGGGCAAGAGTAGCACCTAAAACATTAAACCACGGCAATAGAGCTTTGCTAAACAAGCTTCCAATAACACCACCAGAGCTGAAATTATAGATATCATCAAAATTAAGATCAGCTAATGCACAAGAGGTAAAGATCAGAGCCAAGGCACCAATCGTGCGAAGTGCAAGGGAAAAGAAGTCGGTATATTCACGGTTTTGTTGGTAGCGTAGAGAATTCCAGCACCCAAAAACCACAACGACAGGAATTGCATAGGCAAGTAAACCAAATGCAGAAAATAGAATATCAGCTAACCATGCTCCGATACTGCCGCCTAAATTCTGGATAGGCTCATTCCAAGTGGTTTGTGACCAGCTAGGATCAGAGGGATGAAAGCTAAGTAATGAAACCATTAAAAAGACAGCGCCAATACCGATAAGGATGAGAATAGCCTCCCAAATACGGCGACGGTTGCTTATCTTTGTTAAACGAATATTTTTATCTTCTGTATATTCCTGGCTCAAAGAGGGCTCTCCAGGTTTAACTTAGGGTGAATTAAAACGGAACAACGCTGAGATATCCCAGCGTTGAAACTGTATGCATAAACAGGAGTGTACCTAACTTTTTCCTGCTTTGCACCAACCTATTAAGTTGGCTTAGCGAGTTTTAATTACAAGGCGGTTGCTTTGTTTAACTTCTTCCATAACCACGTATGTACGTGTGTCATTAACACCCGGAAGACGTAACAGTGTTTCGCCTAGTAATTTACGGTAAGCGGACATATCAGGTACACGAGTTTTCAACAGATAGTCAAAATCACCAGAAACTAAATGACATTCTTGGATTTCTTCAAGTTTCTGAACAGCCATATTGAATTGTTCAAAAACATCTGGTGCACCACGGTTTAGTGTGATTTCCACAAATACTAATAATGATGCATCTAAGTAATGTGGGTTTAACAGTGCTGTATAACCAGAAATAAATCCTTGGCGCTCTAAACGACGTACACGCTCTAAACAAGGCGTTGGTGATAAACCTACACGCTTAGATAGCTCAACGTTTGAAATACGACCATCTTTTTGAAGCTCATTTAGAATATTCCGGTCTATTCTATCAAGATCTTTACCCGGACGTTTTTTATTATCAATCATCTCTATACTCTCTTTCTCTTTTTCTCTTACTTTATTTTCCTATACCCATACCTGTACACCATCAGCATCACTGTCGAAACTTCGGTATCAAACGGTCAGAGCAAACTACCAATCTATTTTCTTTTAATGCCAGATAAAAGTTCTATTTTATCCAAATACTCATTAGCAAATATCGTAAAGTAACTATCCTATACCCTGTCTGTCTAAAAATATTACGTATAACATCCGAGGATAATTATCTTTAACAATCATGTTTTCGCAAATGTACAGCGGATTGTCAAAGCAAATGAGTAAAAATCAGAACAAGGCGCTATGTTATTCTCTATATACGCAAGATAAACATCAATTGTAAAGCAAAATGTTTCAGGTTAATTCGATGATGTTAGCCCAATATAACTCTATAATTATTAAACTATATTAGTATTAACTATTGCTAAAATAGCTAAAATATTATGTCTATTTCTCGTCATTGGCTTTTTTTAACGTCTTATTTCTCCTACAATCCCTCAATTCGCATCACGCCTAATCAGAGATGAGGTATACATGAGCACCATCAAACATAGCAAACTTATTATTTTAGGTTCAGGTCCTGCGGGTTATACCGCCGCCGTTTATGCTGCAAGAGCAAACTTAGAACCAGTACTGATTACGGGTGTTGAAAAAGGCGGTCAGCTGACAACAACAACAGAAGTCGAAAACTGGCCCGGAGACCCTGAGGGGCTAACAGGTCCTGGCTTAATGGACCGCATGTTTCAGCACGCTGAAAAATTTAATACAGAGATTATCTCTGACCATATTAATAAAGTCGATCTGAAAAACCGCCCATTCCGCCTATTTGGCGATGAACAAGAATATACTTGTGACGCATTAATTATCGCAACAGGTGCTTCTGCACGCTATATCGGTTTACCTTCAGAAGAATCGTTTAAAGGTCGAGGCGTTTCTGCTTGTGCAACCTGTGACGGATTTTTCTATCGTAACCAAAAAGTCGCTGTTGTCGGTGGCGGAAATACTGCGGTAGAAGAAGCTCTTTATTTAGCTAATATTGCATCTGAAGTTCATTTGATCCACCGTCGTGATTCTTTCCGTTCTGAAAAGATCTTAATTAACCGTTTAATGGATAAAGTAAACAGTGGCAATATTATTTTGCATACTGATCGCACCTTAGACGAAGTTCTTGGCGACGATATGGGTGTAACGAAAGTTCGCTTAAAAGACACTAAGAGTGATAAAACCGAAGAATTAGATGTTATGGGCGTCTTTATTGCGATTGGACATAGCCCTAATACCGCTATTTTTGATGGTCAATTAGAATTAGACAACGGTTACATCAAAGTACAATCAGGTACTCAAGGTAATGCAACACAAACCTCTATCGAGGGTGTTTTTGCAGCTGGTGACGTAATGGATCACATTTATCGTCAAGCAATTACCTCCGCTGGCACAGGCTGTATGGCTGCTTTAGATGCAGAACGTTACTTAGACGCACTAAAATCCAACTAAAATCATCACTTCCTTTCAAGGCGCTATTTCAGTAGCGCCTTTTACCATGTAACATACAGTCTGGTTGCCAAAGCGTATAACTACTTACCCTTGGCCTTTCTGATACTTTGTATCTCACCTGCAGATTTGAATCTTTTCTTATGGATAAAACTAAACAAAGTGAATTGGTTCGATGGCTGAAACAGCAAAGTGCTCCAGCCCGTCGATGGCTGCGGCTATCAATGATCCTAGGTGTTGTAAGCGGTCTATTAATTATCGCGCAAGCATGGTTATTAGCTGTTTTACTTCAAGCATTTATCATGGACAGTCTAAGTCGTGATACGCATATACCTACCTTTCTCACCCTTATTGGTATTTTTATCTTACGCGCTGTGGTGATGGCAATACGAGAGCGTGTAGGTTATCGCTGTGGTATGGCGGTCAGGCAACAAATTCGTAAAATTGTTCTTGATAGACTTGAAGAGCTAGGCCCTGTTTGGGTTAAAGGTAAACCCGCAGGAAGTTGGGCAACAATTATTCTAGAACAAATAGAAGATATGCAAGATTACTATGCGCGTTATATTCCGCAAATGTATCTTTCCACTATTGTGCCTATTCTTATCCTTATCACCATCTTCCCTGTTAACTGGGCTGCTGGCTTGATCCTATTTTTCACGGCTCCACTGATCCCGCTATTTATGGCATTAGTTGGATTAGGTGCAGCAGATGCTAACCGTAGAAACTTCCTTGCATTAGGTCGTTTAAGTGGTAACTTCCTCGATAGATTAAGAGGATTAGATACATTACGGTTATTTAACCGTGGTAATGCAGAAGTTAAACAGATTACTGAAGCAACAGAAGATTTCCGCAAACGGACAATGGAAGTGCTAAGAATGGCATTCCTTTCATCAGGCGTATTGGAATTCTTTACTGCTGTTTCTATCGCTGTTGTGGCTGTTTACTTTGGTTTTTCTTACTTAGGCGAACTTAATTTTGGTAGTTATGGTTTAGGCGTCACTCTTTTCTCAGGCTTTTTAGCATTGATCTTAGCCCCTGAATTTTTCCAACCGTTGCGTGATTTAGGAACTTACTATCATGCAAAAGCACAAGCGATTGGTGCGGCTGAGTCTCTGGTTGAATTTTTAGAAGCTGAAGGTGAAAAACCGCAATTCACAGGCAATGAGCGTATCAATACAACGGACAGTATTGAGATAACAGCTCATGAGCTAGAAATTCTATCTCATCAAGGTGTCAAACTAGCAGGACCATTAAACTTTACCATTACCCCTAATCAGCGGATTGCGATTGTGGGTCAAAGTGGTGCTGGCAAAAGCTCGTTATTAAATGCGCTACTCGGTTTTTTACCTTATCGTGGCTCATTAAAAGTTAATGGTATTGAATTAACACAGCTCTCACCTGAAGCATGGCGTCAATGTTTAAGCTGGGTTGGTCAAAATCCTAATTTACCCGAACAAAGCTTGCTAGATAATATTCGCTTAAGCAATCCTAATGCCAGCGATGAACAAATCAATCTTGCTATTGAAAAAGCCTATGTCAGCGATTTTATTAATGAATTACCTGACGGCTTAGATACGATTATTGGCGATAGTGCCGCACGCCTTTCTGTTGGTCAGGCTCAACGTGTTGCTGTTGCTCGAGCTTTATTATCACCTTGTCAATTTTTGTTATTAGATGAACCCGCAGCAAGCCTTGATTCTCATAGCGAACAACGTGTGATGCATGCGCTTAATAACGCCTCATTAAATCAAACGACCTTGCTTATTACTCATCTACTCGAAGAGACTTTGGGTTATGACCAAATTTGGGTGATGGAAAAAGGTCAAATTATTGAAACAGGCACTTATGCATCGTTAAGCCAACAGAACGGCACTTTTGCTCGCCTTCTTGCTCATCGTAAAGAGGAACTTTAATCATGAGAGTATTGCTTCCTTTTCTTGCGCTCTATCGCCGTCACTGGTTTATGTTATTGCTGGGGATTATTCTTGCTATTCTGACTTTACTGGCGAGTATTGGTCTTTTAACACTATCAGGCTGGTTTTTAGCGGGTACATCTCTTGCAGGTTTTGCTGGTATTTATAGCTTTAACTATATGCTACCTGCAGCCGGTGTTCGAGGTGCAGCAATTTTTCGTACCGCAGGTCGTTATTTTGAAAGGCTTGTCAGTCATGACGCTACGTTTCGCGTATTGTCGCACTTACGTGTATTCACCTTTAAAAAGATCCTTCCTCTTTCACCGGGTGGAATTGCACGTTTTCGTCAAGGTGAGTTGCTTAACCGCTTAGTTGCTGATGTTGAAACGCTAGATCACCTCTATATTCGCGTTATCTCTCCTATCATTGCCGCTTTTGTTGTCATTATGGCAATTATGTTTGGCCTTGGTTTAATTGATGCACGTTTAGCCAATACGCTAGGCGGCATTATGCTTACCTTGCTGATTGTTTTACCTTTCGTATTCTATTATGCAGGTAAACCTATTGGCCGTGATCTTACTGATTTACGAGGTCAATATCGCACCGTGTTAACTAGCATGTTACAAGGACAAGCTGAGCTAACTGTTTTTGGCGCATTACCTCGCTTTAGACAAAATTTAGCGCAACTTGAAGCTAAATGGCTACACAGACAAGCACAACAGGCAAATTTAACTGGTTTATCGCAATCATTGATGATCCTTGCATCAGGGCTAACAGCAACATTAATTTTGTGGTTAGCCGCTGGCGGTATAGACAATAGCTTTATGCCTGAAGCGTTAATTGCCTTATTTACATTTTGTGCATTAGCAGCCTTTGAGGCTTTAGCCCCTGTTACTGTCGCTTTCCAGCATTTAGGGCAAGTAATGACATCAGCAACACGTATTTCTCATTTAATTGAGCAAAAACCTGATGTCACTTTTCCTGAAAAAGGGGGCGAAACAAACAATAGTGCCACGCTTACAATGCACAATATTTGCTTTACTTATCCAACCCAACCAATGCAAGTCATCAATCACGTAGATTTAACGATTGAAGCAGGACAACACATTGCCTTACTAGGAAAAACGGGTTGTGGTAAATCGACACTATTGCAGTTGATTAATCGCGCTTTTGATCCGACTCACGGCACTATCCGCTTAAATAATTTACCTATTGCTGATTATGATGAAGCAACATTACGTTCAATGATGTCCGTTGTCCCTCAACGTGTTCATGTCTTTAGCCACACATTAAGAGAAAATCTATTGATGGCAAAAGAACAGGCAACAGATGAAGAATTAAAACATGTTCTTCAACAGGTTGGCCTTGGGCAACTACTTGAAAATGATGAAGGCTTAAATGCATGGATGGGCGATGGTGGTAGACAGCTCTCTGGTGGCGAGCAGCGACGTTTAGGACTTGCAAGAGCCCTACTCCACAATGCACCTCTTGTATTGCTTGATGAGCCAACAGAAGGCCTTGACGCCGATACAGAACAGCAGATCCTTGCACTCTTGCATCAGCATTGCCAAGGTAAAGCTGTATTAATGATAACTCACAGACTTCACGGTTTAGATAAAATGGATAAAATCTGCGTTATGGATGGCGGAAAAATCGTTGAAACAGGCACTCATGCTTCGTTATTACAACAACAGGGGCATTATGCTAAATTTCATCAAAGACAGGCTCTATTAACACCAACTCACGAGGCATAATATGCCGTTGTTTCAATTAGATGATTGTGATTTGGATTTTCCTGAGCCTCATTTAGCCTTAAAAGAGCCCAACGGCTTATTAGCGATAGGGGGAGAAATCTCCCTTTCGCGATTACGTGTTGCGTATCAATCGGGTATTTTTCCTTGGTACTTCCCTAATGAAGAACCACTATGGTGGTCACCCGATCCAAGAGCCGTTTTACCCGCTGGTGATTTGCATATTGGGCGTAGTTTGCGTAAATTTATTCGCCACCAGCCTTATAAAATCACACTCAATCATGCCTTTGCTTCAGTAATTGAGGCATGTTCTGTACGTGAAGAAGGAACATGGATAGGTCCTGATATAAAAGCAGGTTATGAAGCTCTCCATCAACAAGGTGAAGCTCATTCTGTTGAGGTTTGGGAAGGCGATGAACTCGTAGGTGGCTTATACGGAGTCAATATCGGTGCGGTTTTTTGTGGTGAATCGATGTTTAGTCGCAGAGATAACGCTTCTAAATGTGCCTTTATTGCTTTTTATAACCATTTTCTTCGTTATGGGGGTCAACTATTTGATTGTCAGGTGCTAAACTCTCATACTGCCTCGTTAGGTGCCTCTGAGATCTCACGTGAACATTATTTAGTTGCGTTATCTCGTTGGAAAAAAGTGATTATTGATAAAAAGTGTTGGTATCAGCAATCGTTGGAATTATAATCACTGCTTGTTTTTGTAAAGCCCTTCTTATTTAAGACAGAATTAAGAATGATATTCTGTTATTTATGCAAAAAGGTTTATACAAAAATTTTATCTTACACACCCATTATGTGGTTGGGGTGCTGTTATTTTATTGCTACAAATACCACAAAATAAAGAATTACGACTTCTGTTATTACTTTTACTTTAGCAAAGTAAAACGCAAGTTGCGGTAAGGATGTTAAGTGCAATAGCAAGGTGGACACCATTGCTATCCAATAACATTCCTTTACATAGGACAATATTTTCGGCATTATCTTGCCGTTTAAAAAATATGGTTATTAAAACTTAGAGGATTAGATGGCCAAAGAAGACAACATTGAAATGCAAGGCACTGTACTGGATACTCTGCCAAACACGATGTTCCGCGTAGAATTAGAAAACGGACACGTCGTTACCGCTCATATCTCAGGAAAAATGCGTAAAAACTATATTCGTATCCTGACAGGCGACAAGGTTACCGTTGAGCTGACCCCATATGACCTGAGCAAAGGCCGTATCATCTTCCGTAGCCGTTGATCCCAATCTGTTCTCTCCCGTTATTGTCATATAACGGGTGAAAAAAACACCACAGGCAAGGCATTTATTGATGCTCACCTGTGGTGTATGCTTTTATAGCTTAGTGAAATTAACCGCTATCTTTAGATAACGGTATCTTCATTCTTCGCCAGTTTTTCTTGGCTAACAAACTCATAATTCAATTTGCCTGCCAGTTTATCTAGTGTCACAGAAACCGAGCCACCATTGACAAGAGAACCAAATAAAATTTCGTTAGCTAATGGTTTTTTCAAGTTTTCTTGAATGACACGCGCCATTGGTCTTGCGCCCATCGCTCTGTCATAGCCTTTATCACACAACCATTGGCGTGCTTCTTGGCTAACTTCTAGCGATACCCCTTTATCATCTAACTGCACTTGTAGTTCGACAATAAATTTATCCACGACCATAGAGATAATTTCTGGTGATAATGCATTAAACCAAATAATACTATCTAAACGGTTACGGAATTCAGGTGAGAAGGCCTTTTTGATTTCAACCATCGCATCAGTGCTGTTATCTTGCTCTGTAAACCCAATTGATTTACGTTGTGTTTCACGTACACCCGCATTGGTTGTCATCACTAAAATAACATTACGGAAATCTGCTTTACGACCGTTGTTATCCGTCAATGTACCGTTATCCATTACCTGTAACAGAATATTGAACACATCAGGATGTGCTTTCTCAATTTCATCAAGTAACACTACGGAATATGGATTTTTAATAACAGCATCTGTTAATAATCCACCTTGATCAAAACCAACATAACCAGGAGGAGCACCAATTAAACGGCTGACCGTATGTCTTTCCATATATTCAGACATATCAAAGCGTAGCAACTTCACATTCAACGCTTTCGCTAGCTGTACAGTGACTTCCGTTTTACCTACCCCAGTAGGGCCTGCAAATAAGAATGAACCCACAGGTTTATTATCTTGGCTTAATCCTGCACGACTCATCTTTATCGATTCAGACAAGGCGTGGATCGCTTGATCCTGACCGAATACCAACATTTTTAATTGGTTATCGAGGTTTTTCAGCATTGATTTATCGCTGCTAGAAACTGTTTTTTCAGGAATACGTGCAATTTTAGCCACAACAGATTCAATATCTGAGACATTAATGGTTTTTTTACGTTTGCTTGGTGCAACTAAACGTGTTTTTGCACCCGCTTCGTCAATAACATCAATAGCTTTATCAGGTAGATGTCTATCTGTGATGTACTTAACTGATAAGTCCACCGCTGCCTGAATGGCTTTATTGGTATAACGTACATCGTGGTGCGCTTCGTATTTTTGGCGCAATCCTTTGATGATCAAGACCGTTTCATCTGGAGAGGGTTCAGTCACATCAATTTTTTGGAAACGACGCGCAAGCGCTCTGTCCTTTTCAAAGATATTGCTAAATTCTTGATAGGTCGTAGAGCCTATAACGCGAATTCGACCACCAGATAATAATGGCTTAATTAAGTTTGCCGCATCAACTTGTCCACCCGATGCTGCTCCCGCACCAATAATGGTGTGGATCTCATCAATAAATAAGATGCTTTTTTCATCTTTTTCCAGGGTTTTCAGTAATGCTTTAAAACGTTTTTCGAAATCACCACGGTATTTAGTTCCCGCTAAGAGCGAACCAATATCAAGTGAGTAAATGGTATAGCCTTTCATCACATCAGGCACATCATCTTGCTCAATACGCCATGCAAGCCCTTCTGCGATAGCTGTTTTACCGACACCAGATTCACCCACTAATAATGGGTTATTTTTGCGACGACGGCATAACACTTGGATTGTTCTTTCTAATTCAGCTTGACGCCCAATTAGGGGATCAATTTTACCTTGGCGTGCTAACTGATTAAGGTTAGTGGTAAAATTATCCATATGATCGTCGCCTTGCGGCATCTCTTGTTGAGATTGCGCATTCATATCATTCATGTCAGAAAGATCTTCGTTTTGTTGATCTTCTTTCGAAATGCCATGAGAAATAAAATTAACGACATCAAGGCGACTAACGTCGTGTTTACGTAATAAGTAAGCTGCGTGAGATTCTTGTTCACTAAAAATAGCCACCAACACATTAGCGCCAGAGACTTCATTTTTGCCTGATGATTGAACGTGAAAAACAGCGCGCTGTAATACACGCTGAAAACTCAGCGTTGGCTGTGTTTCTCTGTCCACATTTTCAGGCAAAATTGGGGTTGTTTTACGAATAAAGACTTCAAGTTCTTCGCGTAAGACTGCCAGATCGACTTTACAAGCTTCCAATGCTTCGCGTGCCGATTTATTACTTAATAGCGCCAACAACAGGTGCTCTACAGTCATAAATTCGTGTCTGTTATCACGGGCTTTCGCGAATGCAACATTAAGACTCAGCTCTAATTCGTGATTAAGCATAAGCACCTCCTCCTTAAAAGACTAACCGGATCATGCCTGTTCAAGAGTACACAAAAGTGGGTATTCGTTTTCTCTCGCATACAGATTAACTTGAGCCACTTTTGTTTCGGCAATATCCGCACTATAAACCCCACAAACTCCTTTTCCTTTATGATGAACGTCCAACATAATTTGTGTTGCTTTTTCCTCGCTAAGGAAAAAATACATCGTAAGCACTTCTACAACAAAATCCATGGGGGTGTAATCATCATTATTCAAGATCACCTTATACATTGCTGGTGGCTCATTTTTCTGATGAACATCTTCCCTTAACGTGGTTTCTGTTAAAAAATCAAACTGACCCATTGTTTTGTATTACTCATAGTTTTGTTAAACGCCACTTTCAATTATGACATTTAGTTTACCATCTCACAGGAAAGTCTGCCTATCAACGCTTTTTTATTCCTACTTTTTACATTCAAAAAATTACAAAGCGTTAGCTACATCAAAATTTCACCTACTCGAAACACTTTCTATCCCCCTCACCTCTTGACGATTGAAACAATAAAATAGAGTATGTTTTATGAACAGCTCAGTAAATATACTGAAAGTGATGTTAAACAAATAAATACAAGTATATGAGAGAAGCTAAGTATGGAGACAGGTACAGTAAAGTGGTTCAATAATGCTAAGGGCTTTGGTTTTATTACCCCTGCAAAAGGTGGCGATGATATTTTTGCCCACTATTCAACAATCAGAATGGAAGGTTACCGCACACTTAAAGCGGGGCAGAAAGTTAATTATAGCACGATAAAAGGGCCTAAAGGTGATCATGCTGACCTTATCATTCCTATCATTGAATAGAAGATAATTTACAGTATAGATAAACCCGATAAAAATACCTTTTACTCTCAATAGTTGGGTATTTTTAGTTAAATAGAATGCCTAATTCATTCAAATAAAAGCCCTTTATATTCTAAGGGCTTTTATCTTATAGTTTGGATTATTCTCTCGCTAGGGCATCTATTGGATTCATTTTTGCCGCACTTCTTGCTGGTAAAAATCCAAAAATAACCCCAATGGCAGTCGAACAAATAAAAGCACTCACTAATGCGATAGGCTGGAATACAAAATGCCAATCAGGCAACATAATACTTGCTACCATAGCAATACCAAATGAAAGACCAATTCCCAATAATCCGCCGACTAAACAAACTAATACCGACTCTATAAGGAATTGCTGCATCACATCACTCGCTCTGGCACCAACCGCCATTCTAATACCAATTTCTCTCGTTCTTTCTGTTACTGAAACCAGCATAATATTCATTACACCAATCCCACCTACCACTAATGAAATAACGGCCACTAAAGTGAGAAACAGTTGCATGGTTTGAGTGGTACTTTCGGCTGCCTTAATAAAGCTATCAAGGTTATAAGTAAAAATATCTTTTTTACCGTGCCTAATCGTTAATAAACGGATAATTTGTTGTTCTGCAACACTGGCGTCATAACCTTCAGTTGCTCTTACTGTAATACTATCAAGATAGCTTCGATTTAAAATGCGGCTATTTAGTGTACTGTAAGGCACCCATACTTTGAGAGATTGACCATTACCAAAAGCCGATTTTTTCTCAGCAATGACACCAACAATCGTAGAGGGAATATTGCGAATAATGATTTGTTCACCAATAACCTCTTTTTTGGTAGGAAAGAACCGCTGACGCGTATTTTCATCAATAACAACAACTTGAGCTTGGCGTTGGATCATATCAGATGTAAACGAGCGACCTTGCGAAAACTTCATGGCATACACTGTGAAATAATCGTCACTAACTCCCGCAACAGATGCTGGTGAATCTTGGTTTCCACGACGTAATCGAGTACTAAATTGAACTTGTGGTGTAACAGCTTGTACATATGACTGCTGCTTTAAAGCGAAGACATCTTGCAGCGTCAATGCTTGTCTATCTTCTGGTGAATCACTCCCAAAATCTTTCCCGGGATAGATATCAATAGTATTAGAGCCAATCGCTTTTATATCCGCCAACACCATGCTTTTAGCTGCATCACCAATCACAATAATCGTAACGACAGAGGCAATACCAATAATAATGCCAAGCATCGTTAGCAAAGTGCGTACTTTGTTCACCACCATTGCACGCCAAGCCATATCTAATGCTTGTGTAAAACGCCCAAATATTTGCCCCAAATAAGAAGAAGCTAAGACGGTTGTTGTCTCTTTTTTAACTTTATTTGCCGTTGTTTGATGGCAATTATCATTAATAATTTTACCGTCTTTTATCTCTATAATTCGTTCAGCCTGTGCCGCAATTAAAGGATCATGGGTTACGATAATCACCGTATGCCCTTGCTCATTGAGTTGCTTAAGAATAGACATAACTTCTTTGCCAGAATGGCTATCCAATGCACCTGTTGGCTCATCAGCAAGAATGACTTCACCGCCATTCATTAATGCTCTAGCGATACTTACACGCTGTTGCTGACCACCAGAGAGCTGATTAGGACGATAATCAACACGATCACCTAATCCTAAGCGTGCTAATAATTCGCGTGCCCTCTCTTTTCTTTGGGTAGCATTTTTATCTGCGTAAATCGCAGGAATTTCAACATTCTGCTCTGCAGTTAAATGCGACATTAAATGGTAGCGCTGGAAGATAAAACCAAAATGCTCACGGCGTAATGCAGCAAGTTGGTCGCTTTCCATTTTCGCAACACTTTGACCAGCAACTTTATATTCACCACTACTTGGTTTATCTAAGCAGCCTAAAATATTCATTAAAGTCGATTTACCGGAGCCTGAAGCCCCTATAATCGCCACCATTTCGCCAGCATTAATTGTTAATGAGACTTTATTGAGAACAACAGTTTCTTCTTCACCATTGGTATATAAACGGCTAACCTCATTGAGCTCTAATAATGCAGGCATCATGCGTCTCCTGAAGTTTCACCCAGAATAACCTCATCGTTTTCTTTTAATCCGCTGAGAACTTCTGCATAAACATCAGTACGCATACCTATTTTTACTGTGCGTTTTTCTGGCTGACCATTAACTAATACATCAACATAATATTCATTAATTCCTGCATCATCGCCTAATACAGAAAGCGGAACGAGAAGCACATCTTTCTTATTTTCGATAAGAATTTTAACTTGTGCTGTCATTTGTAAACGTAGTAAATGCTGTTCATTAGGTACTTCAAAACGGGCATAGTAAAAAATAGCGTCATTAATCTTTTCGGGGGTAGGTAGGATATCTTTCAACTTACCGCTGAACGCTTTATCTGGCGCACCTAAAACCGTAAAAGAGGCACTAAGCTCAGGCTTTAAATAAATGACATCAGCTTCTGATACTTCTGCTTTTACCAGCATCGTATCTAAATCAGCTAACGTTAAAATAGTCGGTGCTTCTTGCGCGGCAATTACCGTTTGGCCTTCAAGGGTTTTAATAAAAGTGACAACCCCATCCATAGGTGCGGTTATCCGCGTATATTGCAGGTTGGTTCTCGCCGTATCTAGCGTAGCTTGGTTCTTTTTAATTTGTGCTTGATAAGTGATGATGCGTGCTTTTTTTACTTCAACATCAGTTTTAGTACGATCAAGTTCATCTTGTGCAATCGCATGAGTTCCAATGAGCTTTAATTGGCGTTGATAAGTTAATTGAGCTAAGCGCAATTCCGCCTGTGCTTGTTGAAGATTGGCTTTAAGCTCATTATTGGTTTCCTGCGATTCAGTGACTTCGTTTTGCGCTTTCTTAGGATCAATAATGGCGAGTAAATCCCCCTTTTTAACCACATCGCCCTCTTTCACAAACAAAGTTTGTAACTGACCACTGACCTGCGCACCCACATCAACTTTACGCACAGCATCAAGCTTACCCGTTGCAGTGACTTCTTTTGACAGATCACCTCTTGTGATCTGCTGAGTTTGATATATTGGCGCTTTCTCTTTTGGCAAAAAAAAGTACGTAGCAATTGCTACAATAATTAAAATAAGGGTGAGAACTTTCCCTCGCTTTTTTAAAGATAAAAAAGCCATAAAATTTCCTTCTTAAACATAAAGATGCAATAAATCATACAAAGCATTAGCCATGAGGTTTTATTCTCATAGCTAAATAAAATAAGTGTAGGTCTCGTGGATTTATCTTGCTTATACAAGTGTTGCGAATTAATTCGCTTTACCTCTTGCAAGCCATGCCACACGAGAAAACATACTTTTCAGTATGGAAGGGATGGAGTCTACTCCTCGTTGAGCCGCATTGTTAGCCACCGTTAGTGCTAGATCAGGCTTGGATGAACGTTGAATAGCTTTAATGATCACGCGTCGAGTTGGCCATTTTTCATTATCTGGCACACCTGCAACATCATGATATACATTGCGAAAGCCTTCTTTATATAAAAAATGTTCCATATCTAAGGCTGGAAGCTTTGTTAATCTATCACGCTCTGCATCATTACTTTTTGATGCAAAATCTTTAACGGTTGCGGCATATTTTTTACCCGCTTCATCACCATCCACTAAGGTATGCCATTCTATGCCCATATAGGTTGCGTACTTTAATAATGGCTTAAGTCCACATTGAGCAAACTCAATGACTTTTATTCCTTCAGCTTCAAAGAAATAATTACATTGCCTTGCCAACTCGTTCATTAGCCAAATTTCCGTTTCACCTTCAACCAATAACCAGCAACGAGCAAAAAGTGCAGAGGGTCGGTTATAACGAATATGAAAAGAGATACGTCGCTCTTCATCAGAATGCAGTTGCTGATCCCCAACGCGATAAGCGGCAACTTTATCGGTATCACGCACTAAACGGCAAACACTCTCTAATGGAGCAAGTGACAGTAACTCTCCCGAGTTTGTGGTTGTGATCCGTTGTAATGAGAAAAGATTGAGTAATCCCCAAGCCACCGAAAGCATAATAGGATGCAAACGTGTTTCTGGGTTTTCAACAATCACGATAGGTCTTGCATAAGGATCAAGCGCGACACTACCACGAGACTGCAAGATAGAAGAAAACATTCCCAAGATAATTAATCGAATACTTCTCTGATTGGGTTTTGCCAACACTTTATTAATATTTTCTAAGGCATGCCAGCCACGTACATGAGGCTCATTGACTTTTCGATGACGAGAGCGAGATTTAAACAGCAACGAACCGTGATCGGCAAAATAGTGCCCTAGCAGTTGTTGCATTGCATCAAGACCTTCACGTAAATCATCATCTGACAACTCGTCAGGATTTTTGACTAACGCTTTGGTTAGCTCGCTCATTTTATTATTAAACGCTTCTCGATGAGGATTATTATGAGAATCGATAACGTCAGAGGCAAGATCACGAACAAAACGCGCATCTTGTAAGCGAAGAACCGGATAAAGCCTAACAATCTCTGCAATAATTTCTTGAGTTTGTCCATTAGGTAAGCGAATTTGCTTTCCTTCTTTATCAAGAAAATAGCGGAATGTTTTTACATTTTTCTGCTCATCTAATTCAGCGCTAATTCGGTAATAAATATGTTTAAGATCATCACCATTTTCAACCCACACAGGCGCTATTTTATGGAAACGGTAAGATCGATGACGTCCGGGGCGAGACTCGGTAAACGTTAAAATAATTTGTAGGCTTTTTTTGCCATTTTCTTCCGGCTCATTCGGCAAACGATGGAAATCATCAGGTGTAAATGCATATTGGTAGGTTTCAATACCCAAACTGAGTGTTAACGCATCAAGTAATGAGCTTTTACCCCACGCATTTTCACCCACTAAGACTGTATTCATATCAAGAGGTAATGAGAGACGATTAAGTCCACGGAATCCAACTATTTCCACTCTTTCTAAATACATAAATTCCCTCGTTAGTTACGACTAAGCTATGGTTTTATTTTATTCTTCCTATCTTCATTTTATGCTTAATCAGCTAATAATTTCACTTAATGGATATTTTCATTAAATCATAGTTCAAGATAGCCGTAATAAAATTTACTCAACTATTCGATATATACCCATTTTGTTCGCTTTTCAATCAATTAAAGCCTCTTACACCTAAACGTGGTAGGCTCGTTACCTTCAATAAATATTTTATATTTATCTTAATTTCTGTATCCACAACATCATAAGTAAATGTTATAATCCGATTCACGTTATTAGTTTATTTTATAATTTGAGCACACTCAGTAAGGAATAGAAATGCTATCAGGGTTATTGATTATCCTACTTCCGCTTTTTGTAGGGTATTTGATTAAGTTAAACAATCGCCCATTACTTCATCTGGCAAACCGCCTACTTAGCGCGATGGTTTACGTTATCCTATTTCTAATGGGCGTAAGTTTAGCCATGCTAGATAATATTGGTGAAAACTTAGTCTCAATTCTTTCTTATGCCAGTGTTTTCTTTTTATGTACCTTTGGCGCTAATTTACTGTTTTTATGGCTACTGGATAAAAAAGATCCTTGGCATGTCCCTGCCCATAAACAGTCCAAGCCCCCTTCACGCATAAAAATGGTACTTGAATCACTGCAATTATGCGGTGTTGTTGTTGTAGGTTTCTTTGTCGGTTTAACAGGCTGGTCAATTTTCCACTATGCCTCTCATGCCAGCCAAGGCGCACTTATCTTCTTACTTTGGTTAGTCGGTTTACAATTACGCAATAGCGGAATGAGCCCAAAGCAAATTCTTATCAACCGTCGTGGAACAACTGTTGCCGTCGTTATGGGTGTTAGCGCACTTGCTGGAGGAGCATTAGCGGCTTACTTACTAGGATTACCGATGAAAATGGGATTAGCCATTGCATCCGGTTATGGTTGGTATTCATTATCGGGTATTGTACTTACCGATGCATTTGGCCCCGTTATTGGTAGTACTGCATTTTTCAATGATTTAATGCGTGAATTAGCAGCAATCATGCTTATTCCTATCATTGTCAATCGTTATAGAAATACGGCATTAGGGATTTGTGGTTCAACATCCATGGACTTTACCTTACCTGTATTACAAAGAAGTGGCGGTGTATCCATCGTTCCCGCAGCTATTGTGCATGGATTCGTTTTAAGTTTAATCACACCAATCTTGATGGCGTTCTTTACTTCATAGAAAAATCAGTAACAATAGAGCGATAACGTTCTCTTTTTACAATGGATTAACAATGAATCAACAGCGTGTATTAGTACTTGGTGCAAGTGGACATATTGGTCAAAATCTTATTCCAGCTCTGATAAAACAAGGTCATCAGGTCACCGCAGGTGCCCGTAGAGTTGACTGGATGATGTCTCAAGGTTGGGAAAATACACGCTGTATCTTTGTTGATTTACATGATCCAGAAACCTTAAACAAAGTAATGCATGATACAGATATCGTTTATTACCTTGTTCATAGCATGGGTGATGCACATAATTTAGTTGAACAAGAGCGTAAAGCGGCAATTAACGTTGTAGAAGCGTTAGAAGGCACCGATGTTAAACAAATTATCTTTTTAAGTGCCTTACAGCATGAAGATCAACAATATTCACCTCATCTTATTGCCCGAAAACTTACGGGTGAAGTGTTAAGAACCAGCGCTGTTCCTGTGACTGAAATCCGCACCTCAATGATTGTAGGACCCGGCTCTGCTGCCTTTGAGATTATGCGTGATATGGTTTATAACCTTCCTATTCTTACGCCACCACGTTGGGTTCGTTCTAAATCCTCCCCTATTGCTCTCACAAATTTAATTCACTATTTAACTGAAATTATTCATCACCCCACTCATCAACATCGTATTTTTGATGCTGGTGGTCCGGAATACATTAGCTATCAAACTCTTTTTGAGCGCTTTATTAAAATCTCAGGTAAAAAGCGAGTGCTGATCCCGCTACCTATGCCGGGAAGTCTTATTTCTGCGGGCTTTATCAGTATGATAACCTCTGTACCAACCTCAATTGCTAAAGAGCTTATTCAAGGGCTTAAATACGATCTCCCTGCCAACGATGAGCCGTTACGCAAACTTATTCCTCAGACTCTCATTAAATTTGATGATGCGGTAAAAGAAACACTCGCAGATGAAGAAGCCGCTTTAGATAACCAAGACTGGGGTTACTCTCCGGCTGTTCGTAGTCGCTGGAAACCCGGTTATGGCTATTACCCTAAAAATGCAGGTTGTACAGTATCTACACCGGCAAGCGCAGCATCACTTTGGCATACAGTGCAACAAATCGGCGGAAAGCAAGGCTATTTTTATGGCAATGCGCTATGGAAAACTCGCGCCATTATGGATGATATTGCTGGAAATAAGGTCACTTACGGACGCCCTTCTAGAGAAACGTTAGAACTTGGCGATATGATTGATGGCTGGCGAGTAATCAAACTAGAGCCTGAAAAACAGCTTACTCTATTATTTGGAATGAAAGCTCCCGGTTTAGGCAGACTCTCTTTCACGATCCACGACAGTGGCAATCTTCGCTCAATAGATGTTCGCGCTTGGTGGCACCCAGCAGGTTTTAGTGGATTACTTTATTGGTTCGCCATGATGCCTGCGCACTTATTTATTTTCAAAGGTATGGCTAAAACCATAAGTACTAACGCTTACAAACTGGATAAAAATTCACCTAGCGGTGAAAAAAAATAGCCAAATTACCCATTTTTACGTAAAAAAACCACTTTATTATGCAGTTTTAGTTGCATAATTATTCTTACCGTTTTATTATTTGAACCAGTTAATGACTATTCAGAAAAAACGCATGAGTATTCAATTAAAAAATATAAATTGTTTCTACGGTTCGCACCAAGCACTCTATGATATTAATCTAGAATGCTCTGCCGGTGAAACAATGGTTCTATTAGGACCAAGTGGTGCAGGTAAGAGCTCACTAATGAGAGTTCTTAATTTATTAGAAATGCCACGTTCAGGCGAATTAGAAATTGCGGGTCTACATTTTGACTTTAGCCAACAGCCTAATGCAAAGGCAATTCGTTCATTACGCCAAAATGTGGGCATGGTATTTCAACAATACAATTTATGGCCACATTTAACGGTTCTTGATAATTTAATTGAAGCGCCTTGTCGTGTATTAGGTTTATCAAAACCACAAGCCAAAGAAAAAGCGATGAAATTGCTTGAGCGTTTACGTTTAAGTGATTATGCAGGACGTTTTCCTCTGCATTTATCTGGAGGACAACAACAACGTGTTGCTATTGCAAGAGCATTAATGATGGAGCCTCAAGTTCTCTTATTTGATGAACCTACAGCAGCATTAGATCCTGAAATTACAGCTCAAGTTGTTGATATTATTAAAGAGCTATCTGAAACGGGTATTACACAAGTCATTGTGACCCATGAAGTTGAAATTGCACGCAAAGCCGCGAGCAAAGTTGTATATATGGAAAACGGCCGTATTATAGAGCAAGGTGATAACTATCATTTCACTGCTCCACAAACGGAAGCTTTTGCTAATTACTTGTCACACTAAATCAGGATCAGACAATGAAAAAAATATTATTTGCAGCACTTCTGACCAGTATTACACTTTCTGCAACTGCGGCTGAGAAAGAGACAATTCGTTTTGCAACTGAAGCAACGTATCCTCCATTTGAAATGATCGATGCGAATAATCAAATTGTGGGATTTGATGTTGATTTAGCCAATGCAATGTGTGCAAAAATTAATGCTGATTGTACCTTTACCAATCAGTCATTTGATAGTTTAATTCCTAGTCTGAAATTCCGTCGTTTTGAAGCGTTAATGGCGGGTATTGATATTACGCCAGAACGTCAAAAACAAGTTGATTTCACCGATTCTTACTATGATAACTCAGCAGTATTTATCACAGTAACGGGTAAAATCTCTGATGTAGCAAGCCTAAAAGGCAAACAAATTGGTGTACAAAATGGGACAACCCATCAGAAATTCATCAATGAACAACACAAAGAGATGAAAACTGTTCCTTATGATAGTTATCAAAATGCGGTATTAGATCTTAAAAATGGTCGTATCGAAGCTATCTTTGGTGATACTGCTGTTGTTAATGAATGGCTGAAAAAGAATCCTGAATTAGGTATTGTAGGCGACAAAGTTGCAGATCCTAACTACTTTGGTACAGGTCTTGCGATCGCGGTAAGAAAAGGTAATGCTGATTTACAAGATAAATTAAACAAAGCATTAGCTGAAGTAAAAGCTGATGGCACCTATGATGTCATTTATAAAAAATGGTTTGAATAACAATAATAGCTTAATAAATGAATGAAATAACAACTCTAGCAGGTGCGGCCGTTACAACGGTCTCACTTGCTATTTCTGCTCTTATCATCGGATTAGTTCTAGCCATGCTGTTTACAGCTTGGGAATCCGCGAGATGGAAAGCCTTTGCTTTCTTAGGAACATGCTGGGTAACACTAATTAGAGGACTACCAGAAATGCTGGTGGTTCTTTTTGTCTATTATGGCACCCTACAAGGTGTCATGATGCTAATGGATGGAATTGATCTCGGTGCTTTCACCTTACAAGTTGATTTTGGTGATACTGAATCATTACCTTTCTATTGCGGTGTTATCGCCCTTTCACTTCTTTATGCATCTTATGCTTCACAAACTTTACGTGGCGCATTAAAAGCAGTACCAACAGGACAATGGGAAGCCGGCCAAGCATTAGGCATGGGTCGTATTACTATTTTCTTCCGCTTTATCATGCCTCAAATGTGGCGTCATGCTTTACCGGGTTTAGGTAATCAATGGTTAGTTCTATTAAAAGATACCGCTTTAGTCTCATTAATCAGTGTTAATGATTTAATGTTACAAACACAAAGTATCGCTAACCGAACTCAAGAGCCTTTTACTTGGTATAGCATTGTTGCATTGATTTATTTGGCAATTACTTTGGTCAGTCAATATATCCTGAAATGGTTAGAAATGAGAACGACTCGATTTGAACGGAGTGCCTCATAATGTGGGATTATATTGTTGATATTTTACCGGGATTACCAACAAGCCTGTCTTTAACAGTCGTGGCTCTATTGGTTGCATTTACACTTTCGGTTTTAATGACTTTTGTTTTGGCACTCAAAACACCTGTCATTAGCCAAATAGTCAAAGCCTATATTACCTTATTTACGGGTACGCCTTTATTGGTGCAGTTCTTCTTAATCTATTATGGTCCAGGGCAATTTCCTGTGTTGAAAAATTTCCCAACAATGTGGGAGTTATTATCAACGCCGTGGTTCTGTGCAATGGTCACATTAGCATTAAATAGTGCAGCTTATTCAACCTTACTTTTCTATGGTGCTGTAAGGGCGATCCCTTCTGGACAATGGCAATCTTGCCAAGCATTAGGAATGTCACCAGTACAAACAGCAAGAGTGATATTACCTTACGCATTTAAGCGTGCGCTTTCATCATATTCAAACGAAGTAGTTTTGATATTCAAAAGTACCTCACTTGCCAGTACTATCACCTTACTTGAATTAACAGGTTATAGCCGACAAGTCTTTGGTCAAAGCTATGATGTGATGGTTTTTGTTGCAGCAGGTATTATTTATCTGTGTATCAACGGAATACTGACACTCTTAATGCGATTAATTGAGAAGAAAGCCTTAGAGTTTGAGCATCGTAATTAAAAACAAGCAAGCAAAACAAGCAAGCCAAACGAGCAAGCCAAGCTATCAATAAAAAAACACCCCAGTAGTTTTCGCTCTGGGGTGTTTTTTATGTTTGAATAAACAACAAATACATGTTCTATTCTTGTGTAGCCTGTTTTTCTATTAATGATTCTTTATAGCTCACTCGATAAGCATTTAACGCTAATAAACTACCCAGTAACATCACAATAGCTAACGCTAATTTAGGTTGTACTGGTGAAGCCAGTGCCGTTAAACCAAAGGCTGCACCACCCGCCATTTGAATAAAACCCACTAATGCAGAGGCAATACCTGCTGTTTGTGAATAAGGCTCAAGAGCATAACTTGTCGCTGGTCCCATAATAAAAGCAAGACCCGCGCAAGCACTTGCCACAGGCAGCATATAAATCAGCCAATGATTTTGTATTTCAGCAGGGATAAATATCAAGCTACCTAACAAACTCACACAGCCTAACCCCATTAACCCGCTTCCTAAGATCAAACAAATAGGTCTACCAACACGGTGAATAACACGGTTTGCATAAAAACTGACAAACATTATCCAAAAACCATTTACACCAAAAACAATAGAAAAAATCAGCGCTGATAATTTTGCATCATTCATTAATACAATTGGGGCAAATGACACATAGGTTAATGCCATTCCCATAGTGCCCGCATTCACTAATGCAAAAGTTAAAAAACGTTTACTACATAAAATCTCAAGGTATGTTTTACCTAATTTTTGTTTTGATTGAGCTGTATTTTCAGGCTTTGTTTCTGGTAAAAAACGAGTGATCAAGATTAATACAAGCACTGAATAGAAAATCAAGAACCCAAAAGGTGCACGCCATCCCCAATATTCAGCCAATAATCCACCTAATAGTGGCGCTAATGCAGGAATAATATTTAACGTGCCATTTAAAAAACCGAAAACGCGGGCGGCTTCATTACCATTAAAACAGTCACGAACGCAGGTAAAAGCTACAACAGAAGTACAGCACACCGCTGAAGCTTGTAATAATCGTGAAATAATAAAAAGCGTTGAATCTGTCGAAATGGTTGCAATGACAGAACCCACAATATAGATAAGTATCCCAGCGATAGCGATTGGTTTACGACCGAACTTATCCACCAAAGGCCCCGATATAAGTTGCCCTACACCTAGGACTAGAATAAATAAAGCGATAGTAGATTGAATAAGGGATACGCTACTTCCTAAATCTTGAGCAATTGTAGGTATCGTCGGTAAATAGAGATCGATTCCCAAAGGCCCCAATAACACCATCACTAATAACAACGCTTTTAAATTCTGCATAAAATAGAATGCCCATCTAATAAAAAAGAAAACGCCCGATGTTATCCATCGAGCGTTAAATGCTGATTTATACTAACACTCAATCACTATTTTGTAATAAATATCTTAGCTGTCTTGTAATACCAATAACGTAAGGACTTCATAGTGAGAAGTATGAGGAAACATATCAAACAACTGCACTCTATCTATTCGATAATGAGAAAGTTGCTGAATATCTTTTGCCATCGTTTGAGCATTACAACTTGAGTAAAGGATAAAGCGAGGTTTCATTTTATTGAGATAACCGCACAATGCTTCACCAATACCTCGCCTTGGTGGATTAACAAGCACTAATTCAGGAACAGATCCTTTAGCTAATGCATAACCTGTTGAATCTAATGCTTGAAACTCGACATGCTCTAACCCTAATTCCTGAGCTGATAATCGTGCACATTCAATAGCTTCAGGACTAATTTCAATACCTGTTAATTGGGTTAGTTTGTCTGCACAATGCAACCCAAAACCCCCTGATCCACAAAACATATCCCATAAATGCGTGATTTTTAATTCTCTTACCCAACGACCTGCTGTGGCATAAAGTGATGAAGCCACCGCTGGATTAGTTTGAAAAAAACCTCTAGGGCGAATATGTAATGGAATTTGGTTAAATGATTCATCCAAGAACGTTTTTTCTGTCAGAATAATTTCTTGGTCACCTTCCAAAATAGCCATATGCACAGGTTGAATATTAACGGAGATAACCGCTAATTGAGGCAACTGTTCTTGTAACCAAGGAAGTGCTTTACGAAGTTGTTCTAGTTTTTTTTCTGAACGCAAAACAAAGCGCAACATCATGGTGTTATTACTTCGGCTCTCAGTTAATAAGATAAACTTGAGTTCACCACGACGGCGTTCGATGTCGTAAGGTACTAGCCCTGCTTTTGCAATAAATGTTTTCAAAATAGAAAACACGGGTGCAAAAGAAACTGGATACAGTGGACATTCGCATAAATCGACAGCAACACCTTCTTTGGTTTTTAAGCCCAAGACGGGTCTTTCAACACTCCCGCTGACTACCATTTTTGCTTTATTACGAAACTGCGCTTGTTCGCTTTCAACAGGCGCTAATTTATCAAAAGCATAATCTTCTGGAAGTAATGCTAATAAGCTGTGCTGTTTTTTCTTGATTTGTTCAGGATAAGCAAGAGAAAGCCATTCACAAGAATGACATTCACCCGCACTAAATCGTGCGCATTGCATAAGATTTTGTGACCGTTATGGAGATTAATATTAATGTACAGTATAGGAGGAGTCGGTTGATGCGCTATTTATCTCAACATCTTCGTCTTCATCTTCTTCTTCATTTTCACTTTCTTGTTTTTCACCATACAAGAAACCGTTATTAAAAATTTCGCTAACGACTTCAGCAGATTGCTCTTCTGCTTTTTGTAAGAACAGGTCGAATTGATTCAGTGAAATACCAGCTGCAACCGGGAATGATTGGCAGAAAACTAATTTTGGTAAATTCTCATCACTAATTTCTAGAAATGTTTTAATAAATAAAGAGCTTGCATTAATTTGGCTTAGATTTGCCATTAATGGCACTATTGCTGACGGCTTTAGCTCAGCGATAGCGGTAAATACAAGTACATCTTCAAGAATATCAATTTTGGCATCAAAAATACCACTGATATATTGAAGATGCGGTAAATGTAACGCCTGACAAGAGTCACATTCATAGTAAGCAATCTGTAGTTCATCAAGCCAAGACTTTAGCTGCTCCAGATCGGTAGTCACAACAGCGTTCATTCAAATAACCTTTACGCGCAAAAAAAAGAGTGCCTGTTGGCATTGATGCTATTTTGCCACTTTTTCTATCTTGAAGGCACTAATAAATAGAAAAACTAAGAAAATTAAGCCAATTTACATATTGGTTTTTCTTAGTTTCTAATGCATTTTTGAGAAAAAACAGTCAACTATTCTTCGTTATTCTCGTTTTTCTTTTTACTCTTTGTGGATTTATGATCAATCCCTAAAAAAGTTAATCGATAAATAGCACGCCATACAATATGGATAGCAGGCGGGATCATGCAGATAACGCCCAAAACAACTAGCGTTAATTGTCCTGTATATGTTCCTAGCCACTGCGGAGAGGTCATATATTGATTGATATAAAGATAAGCAACCACTAATAAAATAATACCGATTATCTCAATGATGATAATGGGTTTTGGCATATCCGACAGTGATTTCATATCTCGATTTGAAGGCTTTTCCATTATTTCTCCGCTAAATGCTGTGTCACAGTCCTATCTCATTATTCGGCAAATTGGTATAATTTATCACACTAAAAGGCAATAACTGTTTTTGTTTAGCCTAATAAAAGGGCATAGTAACAACCAATAGAAACTATTATGCCTGAATTTTATTTCCTCAATAAGGAGTGTCGTATGTTTGTTGTCATTTTTGGTCGCCCTGGTTGCCCATATTGTGTTCGTGCGAAACAACTGGCTGAAACTTTATCTGAAAAACGTGACGATTTCGATTTCCGCTATGTAGATATTCAAGCTGAAGGAATTACAAAAGCTGATTTATCTAAAACTGTCGGAAAAGAAGTTGAAACTGTGCCACAAATTTTTATTGATGAAAAACACATTGGTGGTTGCACAGATTTTGAAGCTTATGCTAAAGAAAACTTAGGCATCTACAACTAATTCAAAAGCGCTAAAACAGTTTATTTATCAATATGTTTTAGCGCTTTCTCTTTTTTTATCCCTCATATTTTCTTTATCTTTCCTTTCTTTTTAAAAAAAAATTCTATTTATTTTCATTAGTCAGCGAACTTTCTTTCTAACTCGGAGTCTGAATTAGTGCCACTGCTTTTCTTTGATGTCCCCAAATATTGAGGAGCCCGATAGTTTCAACCCTTTTGGTGAAATAACTGTCGGGTTTTTTATTGCCTGGAATTTAGTAACACTCACCTTGCAAGGTCACGATAATACGACGACTACCGCCATGATTTCGATGTTCACCAAGATAAATTCCCTGCCAAATCCCTAAATTCAACTCACCTTGACTAATAGGAACCGTAACACTTTGTCCAAGTAAGCTACTTTTAATATGCGCTGGCATATCGTCGCTGCCTTCATAGGTGTGAAGATAGTAATCTTCATCTTCTTTTACGCTTTGATTAAAGAAGCTTTCAAAATCACTTCGAACTGTCGGGTCCGCATTTTCATTAATTGTTAATGATGCCGATGTATGTTGAATAAAAAAATGAGCAATTCCGATTTTATATTGTCTTAGCTCTGGTAATTCTTGAATCAATGCTTGTGTAATTAAGTGAAATCCTCTTGGCCTTTCATTAAGGACAATATTTTTCTGGAACCACATAAAGTTATACCTCGTTGAAGATAAGAAAAAGAACGATGTGAGAGCAATAACATAAGCGCAATACTCTTTTTAAGAGTGCTTTAGCTCAGTTTGATATGAAACTGACAAATCTTTTAAAAAAGCACAATTAAATAAGAAAAAAACACTTTACCCCTATTACTCACTCATTTACCCTTAAAAACTTGCGTATTATGTATCATAAACATCGCTTATCAGTACGACATGTATGGAGCCTACTTTGCTGGAACAATTCAATTTAGCCGTATTTTCAATGATGAATGCAACACCTGCGGCATCTCCTTTAGAAATCGGTACGGCGATAATTATTGCTAAGTACCTTGTCTATCTTTTTCCGTTATCTTTAGTGTTCTATTGGTTATGGGGTAATGAAAAACATCTTAGTCAGCAAAGAACATTAGTGTGCAAAGCTGCCGTCTCTTTAGGTATTGCACTTTCTATCTCTTGGATGATTGGAGCAATTGCGCCTCATGAACGCCCTTTTGCAGCTAACATTGGCTACAACTTTCTCGACCATGATGCGACACCTTCATTCCCAAGTAACCATGGTACGTTTGTTTTCACCATTGCTTTAGCTTATCTCTTTTGGCATAACAGCAAACGTATTGGCTATATTATGCTTGGTTTAGGACTTGCGATTGCTTGGGCGCGTATCTATCTTGGCGTGCATTGGCCAATCGATATGATTGGTGCCTTTATCGTTGCTCTACTTTCTTGTGGCCTTTGCCAGATCTTTTGGTCTAAAGGTGGCGATATACTCCAAAAATGGGTACAGAGGCTCTATCAGCTCTGTTTTGCCTATCCTATTCGTAAAGGTTGGACAAAAGCCTAACCTTTCTAATGCCGAAAAAGACCACATTTATTGTGGTCTTTTTTTTATATTTAGCTTAAGTAACATCGCCCTTCAATATATTAATATATAAATAAAAATATTCTCTATTATTATATTATTTGTCCAAAAATAAATATGTTGTTATTTTAATCAAAATAAAACTTTTATATTCGTTATATAACGACCTACCAAACTCATTTATTAACAAATTCACTGTCGTATTTATAAACAATATTCTACTTATAAACGAAATATAGCTATATTCATTTCATAAAATAAAAGAAATTCATTAATAAATAATCATATTGCATCGTTTTTATATTCTTTTGTCTAGTTTTAAACATTAATTAAAGAAATTTATTTATTGTTTTATTTCAATAAGATACATGGTTAACACAATGTTTTAATTGTAAATAAAAATAACCTAATTGATTTTAATCATTTATTTTCTAGATAATAAAAATACCTAAAAATAATCATTAACATATGAATATTTAAGTATTTAGCTTTATTTTATACTTACTTTAAAACTGGAAAGTTATTTCAAAATGTTTTAAAAACCCCCTCTAAAAACACAAAATATAAAAAATGTTACATTTTCAGGTTTTTCAGTTATATTTAGCATTTGAGATGGTGATCACGGTAGTTTATCCTGAAAAACACTATATTCTGCACCTCTTAAGTCTGGATATAAACTTATTGAATATTTTTTCAAATTTTGAAAGAGCTTAATTCTTTTGAAATTTAAAGATTTTTATCTGTGGTAATTGAAGATATTGAGATAACACCAGGTACTCAATGCACTCATTTATTCATAATTAAATTTATGCCGTGATTATTTCTAAAAAGAAATACAATCACGCTCTTATTTTTTATTCATTATTTTTTTTACCGCGTTATTTCGGAGAGTATTATGGATACAACCAAAGTTGGTTCTATCGCGTCGGGTAACACCCAAGGTGATTACAAAGCATGGCGTAAGTCAGATACAGTATGGATGTTAGGTTTATACGGTACAGCTATCGGTGCTGGCGTCCTATTTTTACCTATCAACGCAGGGATTGGTGGTTTAATTCCTCTGTTGATCATGTTAGTACTTGCATTCCCAATGACCTTCTTTGCACACCGTGGTATGTGCCGCTTTGTGTTATCAGGTAAAAACCCAGGTGAAGATATCACTGAAGTTGTTGAAGAACACTTTGGTAAAACAGCAGGTAAATTAATCACCCTGCTCTATTTCTTCGCAATTTATCCTATTCTATTGGTTTATAGTGTTGCTATCACCAATACAGTAGAAAGCTTTATTGTGAACCAAATGCACATGGCTGCACCACCTCGCGCAATTTTATCGCTGATACTGATTGTCGGTATCATGTCGATTATTCGCTTTGGTGAACAAGCTATCGTTAAAGCAATGAGCGTATTAGTATTCCCGTTTGTTGCAGTTCTAATGGTTTTAGCTCTGTATCTTATCCCTGAGTGGAATGGTGCGGTTCTTGATACTCTCTCTTTTGATCACGCAACAACATCAGGCATGGGTCAAGGCCTATTAGTAACCTTATGGTTAGCTATCCCTGTAATGGTGTTCTCTTTTAACCACTCTCCAATCATCTCTGCGTTTGCTGTTGCAAAACGTGAAGAATACGGCGAAAACGCTGAGAAAAAATGTTCACGCATTTTAGCTTATGCGCACATCATGATGGTTATCACTGTAATGTTCTTCGTGTTTAGCTGTGTATTTAGCTTAACACCAGAAAACTTAGCTGAAGCAAAAGCACAGAACATCAGTATCCTGTCTTACCTTGCTAACCATTTTGAAGCACCTATTATCGCTTATATCGCTCCATTTATTGCTTTCGTTGCAATTACTAAATCTTTCTTAGGTCACTACTTAGGTGCTCGTGAAGGTTTCAACGGTTTAATCATCAAATCACTGCGTGAAAAAGGTAAAACAATCGAGAAAGATCGTTTAAACAAAATCACTGCACTGTTTATGCTGGTTACAACTTGGATTGTTGCAACATTAAACCCAAGCATTTTAGGTATGATTGAAACATTAGGTGGCCCAGTTATCGCAATGTTACTGTTCCTGATGCCAATGTATGCAATCCGTAAAGTACCAGCGATGAAGAAATATGAAGGCCATATCAGCAACGTATTTGTTGTAATTATGGGTCTTATCGCAATCTCAGCTGTTTTCTATAGCTTAGCTAACTCTTTCATGAGCTAATAAGACATCTCGTGGCTACTTTCTTAACCGGAAGTAGCCACTGCAGCTTTAGGTTTCAAAACTGACACTTAACACTCTAATAATCACACAGTTGCGCCTTTAAATTAATTAGGGAGGCGAATATTATGGTTAGCGTCTTTGATATTTTTAAAATTGGTATCGGTCCTTCTAGCTCACACACTGTAGGTCCAATGAAAGCAGGTAAAGAATTCGTTGATTTACTTGCTGAAAAAAATCTCCTTTCTTCTGTTTCCCGCGTTATCGTTGATGTTTATGGCTCTTTATCTTTAACAGGTAAAGGTCACGCAACTGATATTGCTATTATTATGGGACTCGCAGGAAATTTACCTGATACTGTCGATATTGATTCTATCGCCCCGTTTATCAAACAAGTAGAAACAACCGGTCGCTTAATGCTGGCAAATGGCATAAAAGAAGTCGATTTTCCGGTTGAAGGCGGTATGAATTTTCATAAAACCAATCTACCTCTCCATGAAAATGGCATGACCATTACCGCTTATAACGGTGAACAGGTTTTATTGAAGAAAACCTATTATTCAATTGGTGGCGGTTTTATTGTTGATGAAGAGCATTTTGGTCAACCTGAAGAAAATGCGGTTCAAGTTCCTTATCCTTATCAATATGCGGCTGACTTACGTCGCCATTGCAAAGAAACTGGGCTTTCTTTATCTGCATTAGTGATGCAAAACGAATTAGCATTACGCAGTAAAGAAGAGATTTCAGCTCATTTTGCGGCTGTTTGGGAAGTGATGAAGTCAGGTATTGAGCGCGGTGTAAATACTGAAGGCTTATTACCGGGGCCTTTACGTGTACCTCGCCGTGCCTCTGCATTACGCCGTATGTTAGTAACCGAAGATAAAACCACAACCGATCCAATGACAGTTGTTGATTGGATTAACATGTTTGCCCTTGCCGTAAATGAAGAAAATGCGGCTGGTGGACGTGTTGTAACAGCACCAACAAACGGTGCCTGTGGCATTATTCCAGCCGTATTGTCTTACTATGATAAATTTATTCGTCCTGTAAATGAAAACTCTTACACTCGCTTTTTCTTAGTTGCTGGTGTTATTGGTTCACTTTACAAAATGAATGCATCTATCTCGGGTGCTGAAGTGGGTTGCCAAGGCGAGGTCGGGGTTGCTTGTTCAATGGCAGCTGGCGCATTAACTGAACTTTTAGGCGGTAGCCCAGAACAAGTTTGTATTGCGGCAGAAATTGCGATGGAGCATAACTTAGGACTTACCTGCGACCCAGTGGCAGGACAAGTACAAGTTCCTTGTATTGAACGTAATGCTATCGCAGCCGTACAGGCCGTAAACTCATCTCGTATGGCTTTACGTCGTGTCAGTGATCCTCGTATTTGTTTAGATAAAGTCATTGAAACAATGTACGAAACAGGTAAAGACATTAACGCTAAATATCGTGAAACCTCTCAAGGCGGATTAGCCATTAAAATTTCTTGTGACTAAACCAGAGAGTCTCAATACAGATATTTATGATAGATAAGGCGCTGATATCAGCGCCTTTTTTATTTATTAACATCAATCTCAATACCCTTCTTTTTTTAATGTCATCTTTTTTGTATGAGATTAAATTATCATCCTTAGTTAAAATATGTTTTTTCAAAAAAGCAAAGCATCACTCAATAGTGATAATTTAAAGAAAAAGTAGGAGCTAACAACAAAAATTATTAAAATGGCGAGACGATGAACATGTTATCTAAAGTAAATAACTATAAATTAATCAATCTATTGGCGATATTTAGATTATTGTCTAAAGTTGATAAGTAAAGATCACTAGAGCATCATAAGCGGGATAAAAAGAGAACTAAAATGAAATCAGATATTCAAATCTCCCAAGAAGCACACCTCTTACCTATTCAGGACATTGCTAAAAATTTAAATATTGATCAAGACGATATCGAGTTTTATGGCAAATACAAAGCCAAATTTAGCCACAGCATTTGGTCAAAAATTGCGACAAAAAAGCCCGGAAAGTTAGTTTTAGTTACAGCAATTAATCCAACACCTGCTGGTGAAGGTAAAACAACGGTCACTGTTGGATTAGGGCAAGCTCTTAATCATCTTGGAAAAAATGCCATTATTGCATTGCGAGAACCCTCTTTAGGCCCTTGCTTTGGTATTAAAGGTGGAGCCACAGGTGGTGGGTATTCGCAAGTCGTTCCAATGGAAGATCTCAATCTTCATTTTACTGGCGATTTTCATGCTATTACTTCTGCCAATAACTTACTTGCAGCCATGCTTGATAATTCAATTTATCAGGGTAATCCTTTAAATATCGATCCTAAAAAAATCGTGTTTAAACGTTGTATGGATATGAACGATCGCGCTTTACGTAATATTGTTGTGGGATTAGGTGGCGAAAAAGACGGTATTACAAGAGAAGATAACTTTGTTATTACTGTTGCTTCTGAAATTATGTCTATCCTTTGTTTGGCAATGGATATTGATGATTTAAAACAGCGACTTTCTCGTATCATTGTTGCCTATTCTTATAATGGTGATCCTATTACAGCTAGCGATCTGCAAGCTGTTGGAGCAATGGCAAGTTTATTAAAAGATGCAATTAATCCTAATTTAGTACAAACACTCGAAAATACGCCAGCCATTATTCATGGAGGCCCTTTCGCTAATATTGCTCATGGATGCAATAGTGTAAGAGCAACAAAATTGGCACTTCAACTTGCAGACATTACCGTGACAGAAGCCGGTTTTGGTGCTGACTTAGGTGCTGAGAAATTCTTTGATATAAAATGTCGGATCAGTGGATTACGCCCAGATTGTGCTGTCATTGTTGTAACCACTAAAGCGCTAAAATATAACGGTGGTTTAGGCAAAGGTGAATGGAACAATGAAGATTTAGTTGCCCTTGAAAAAGGGATTGTAAATCTTGAAAAACACATTGAAAACCTTAAAAAATATGGCTTACCGGTGATTGTCTCTCTTAATGCTTATGTCACTGATAGTATTGCAGAGCACCAGTTTATCGAACAATTTTGCCAAGATAGAGCTTGCCGATTTGCAATTACCAAAGTGTGGGAGAAAGGAGGCGAAGGCGGTATTGAATTAGCGAATCAAGTGATTGATACACTTGAAAATGAACAGAGCCAATTCCAATTAATTTATCCTGATAATGCCTCACTTAGTGAAAAAATTAATACTGTCGCAAAAGAGATCTATGGAGCAAATGGTGTGACCTACAGCCAACACGCTAGCAAAATGTTGGAAAAGATAGAAAGTATGGGTTTTGCTCATTTCCCTGTCTGTATGGCAAAAACTCAATATTCACTCTCCGATGATCCCACCTTATTAGGCCGCCCTACTGATTTTACAATCAGCGTTCGTGAAGTATATGTTTCTGCGGGTGCTGGTTTTGTTGTCGCTTTAACGGGTTCTATCACAACAATGCCTGGATTACCGAAAACCCCTGCCGCTATCGCTGTGAATGTTGATAATCAAGGTAAAATCGATGGGCTTATTTAAGTTCTAAACTAGAGATATTCCCTTACTTTATTGAATATAAAAAATCCGTAATCATTAAATAATTACGGATTTTCTCTATAAAAATAATAGCTAGTCTTTCTTTTTGGGTGAAAAACTCAGTAACGCTTTGATAGAACCATTATTAGTGTATTAACCAAAAATAGCATTAAACCAACCAGATACTGTTTTAACAACAAAATCCCAGATACGACTAAAGACCCCACCTTCTTCAACCGCTTCTTTTACAACCAATGGGCGCTGTTCAATCACTTCATCATTTAATAAAAAGTTAACTGTACCGACAATCTGATTTTGAGTTAACGGCGCTTCTAATACAGGATTGGTTAAAGTAAAAGAGGCTTTAAGGTTTTTCAATTCACCTTTAGGAATAGTAATTGAGGCATCATTAGCAACCCCCAACGCCACTTCGCCTTTATCGCCGTACCACACTTTTTGAGTTGTCAGTGGTGTAGCTGCTTTTACTGGTGTTACCGTTTCAAAAAAGCGGAAACCCCAACCTAATAATTTTTCACTTTCAGCAAAACGCACTTTATCTGATGGTGTTCCTAAAACAACAGCAATTAAGCGCATATCACCTTCAGTTGCCGAAGAAACAAGATTGTATCCTGCTCCATTGGTGTGACCTGTTTTCACACCATCGACATTCATATTTTTATTCCACAATAAACGGTTGCGGTTTGGCTGACGAATATTGTTGAAGGTAAATTCTTTTTCTTTATGAATTTCATACTCTGAAGGTACATCGCGGATCATGGCAGCCGTAAGTAATGCCATATCTTGTGCAGTGGTATATTGTCCATCAGAATCTAACCCATGAACGGTTTTAAAGTGTGTGTTTTTTAAACCGAGATTCTTAGCATAGGAATTCATTAAATCAACAAAGGTTTCTTGACTGCCCGCAACATGTTCTGCTAATGCAATACTGGCATCATTACCAGATTGAATAACCATACCGCGATTTAAATCAATCACTTTAACCTGATCACCCGGTTTCAAGAACATCAATGATGATCCCTTCAATACCGGATTTCCCGTTGCCCATGCATTACGCCCAACAATAACCATATCGTCAGGTGACATACGACCTTCTTTGATAGCTTGTCCAACAACATAGCTACTCATGATTTTTGTAAGACTGGCGGGATCTAAACGCTCATCAAGTTTTTCTGATGCCAGAATTTTTCCGCTGTTGTAATCCATTAATACATAAGATTTTGCCTCTATTTGAGGAGGTACCGGATTATTTACCGCAAATGAAGGACTAGAAATAATTAGCAGTAAACCCATTCCCGCGGTAACCTTACCCAGAACAGATGGAATATTTTTTTTCATTACCGATCACCCTTTTATATCAATTTGTTAAAGCTTTCCTACTATATGGCTTTCTGGAATAAGACGCCAACATTGATATATAGAGATTTATCTTATATTCATATTTAGCGCCCTATAGAGGGAAATTTTATTACTTATCGTGGTTTAGGAGACCTTTATGTTAAAAGTCTGGGGTAGAAAAAACTCATCTAACGTTAAAAAAGTTCTTTGGTGCTTAAAGGAATTAAATGTTCCTTATGAACAAATCGATGTTGGAGGCCCTTTTGGTGGACTCAATGAAGCAAATTATTTAACTATGAATCCCAACGCTTCAATTCCAACCTTACAAGATGATGACTTTGCTTTATGGGAGTCTAATACCATTATTCGTTATTTATGTGCGAAATATGAAAATAACACACTCTATCCCATTGATCCTAAACAACGAGCAAATGTAGAAAAATGGATGGATTGGTCAAATGGCAGCCTATTTGCGCCCATTCAACAAATGATGATCATGATTGTTCGCACACCTAAAGAGCAGCAAAACCCTGAGATTGTTAACGCATTGAAAGAGAAGCTTAATAAATTAATTAAAATTGCTGACGACCAACTTGCAAAAACAACTTATTTTGCAGGAGATGAATTCTCTCTTGCTGATATAGCGATCGCACCATTGGTCTATCCATGGCTAGAAGTTTGCAAAGATAGACCAGACTTCCCTCACATTGAGCGTTGGTTTGCACAATTAAGTGAAAGATCTATTTTCCGTGATATCGTGTTACTGCCTGTAAATTAAGTTAATTCATTGGCATTTTGTCGGGATCTGGATAATGGTAATGAAATCCAAGATCTCGACAGATCTCCTGACCATCAATCTCTCGTATTAAAGGTTTCTCTTCCTCAGCAAATTCCGGCGGAATAAGTTCGAGTTGATTTGACACTCTTGAGTAAAAATCTTTCTTTTTAGGATGAATTGGGGCACATAAATTATATAAATGGCCACCTTCATTCTGCGCAAGAAGTTGCTCGACAGCAAAAATCACATCATCTAAGTGGACTAAATTAACGCATTGATGAGCGCCTTTGACCTGTTTTTTACCTGATAAAAAACGTCCTGCATGACGACCCGGCCCGACTAATCCAGCTAATCGAAGAATATCAACCGTAGTTAATGGTAAACGATGTAGCCAGTTCTCAACTTCTGCTAACATTTTTGCTGATTGTGTTTCTGGTCGAATATCCATTTCTTCCGTGATATTGCCTGTTTGATTGCCATATACAGAAGTAGAACTAATGTAAATGACTCTCGTAACATGGCGAGACATTGCGCTATCCACCAGCGTTTGAATGGCTTCAACATAATCATAACCACCACCAGCCGCACTTGGCGGTAACGTGATAATGAGGACGTCCGTTTCCATTAAGTAATCAAAATCATCTCTATCACATTCAATTGCGGGTGTTAAATTCACTAAACAGCAGTCAACGCCACTCATTCTTGCTGCTTCTACGCCATCTTCGGTGGTTTTAGTCCCTTTAACTTGATAGCCTGCATCACGCAACGCAGCGGCAAGTGGTAAACCTAACCAACCTAATCCTACGATGGTTATTCGTTTCATTTTGCTCCCCTACTTAAATGGCTTAGTCAAAGTATGCTATAAAATTTTCGTTTCGCCATTACTTATAAATACTACTTATATTTCGTGAACGTTTAGCATATCCCTATATACTCGCCTACTTGTCCCATTAAGTAAATAAGAGAAATATTAAAATTACATTAAAAACAAAAGGTTACAAAATAATTAAATTATTATTAAAAAATAGGTTGCTTTCTGCTTTGTAAATCATGTAGGTTGAAAGGCAGACAAATTCTAAATGCAGGTTACTAAATACAGATTAACAGTAACGGGCATTATTAAATAACAAATAGTGTTATTAGCTAGGAAAATAATTATGTATAGCATTCAACTAAACCACCATCATCACCATCACCCTGACTAGTCTTTCAGGCGATGAGTGCTGGAAGACGTTTAAGAAACGCTTCCGGTGGTCTGAATGCAGATAACAACTAAAACCCCGGAAGGCAACTTCCGGGGTTTTTTTATAGCTAATTTTCATCACAAAAATATGGACAATGATAGGGTAATATTATGTTAGATAAAGCAAGATTAAGAATTGCGATGCAAAAATCGGGTCGTTTAAGTGATGAGTCTCGCGCCCTTTTAGCGCGTTGTGGCATCAAAATTAACTTAAATCAACAGCGCCTGATTGCTTACGCTGAAAATATGCCAATCGATATTTTGCGTGTTAGAGATGACGATATTCCGGGGTTAGTAATGGATGGCGTTGTTGATTTAGGGATCATCGGTGAAAACGTTTTAGAAGAAGAGTTATTAAAACGTCGTTCTCAAGGTGAAAACCCAAGTTATCTGACGCTACGTCGTCTTGATTTCGGTGGCTGTCGTTTATCTCTCGCAACACCTGTCGATTTCGATTATCAAGGTGTGGAATGCTTAAATAATACTCGTATCGCAACCTCCTATCCAAACCTGCTCAAACGTTATTTAGACCAAAAAGATATCAAATTTAAATCGTGTTTATTAAATGGCTCTGTTGAAGTCGCCCCTCGTGCGGGCCTTGCTGACTCCATCTGTGACTTAGTTTCTACTGGTGCAACATTAGAAGCGAATGGATTAAAAGAAGTTGAAGTGATTTATCGCTCAAAAGCATGCTTGATCCAACGTGACGGTGAAATGGAAGCCGATAAACAAGCACTCATCGACCGCTTACTGACACGTATCCAAGGTGTTATTCAAGCTCGAGAATCAAAATATATTATGTTACACGCGCCAAGTGATTGCCTTGAAGATGTAATTGCATTACTTCCGGGGGCTGAACGACCGACTATTTTACCTCTGGCAGGTGACCAAAATCGCGTCGCAATGCACATGGTAAGTAGCGAGACTCTATTCTGGGAAACAATGGAAAAGCTTAAAGCATTAGGTGCAAGTTCAATTCTTGTTTTACCAATTGAAAAAATGATGGAATAAGGTGAAATGATGAAAACGGGTTTTAATACATTAACTTACTGGAATAAATGCACTAAAGAACAGCAACAAGTGCTATTAACTCGCCCTGCTATTTCTGCATCAGGTTCAATTACAGAACAAGTTGCTAGCATCATTTCACAGGTACGCAATGATGGGGATAAAGCGCTTAAAGCACTTAGCCAAAAATTCGATAAGGCAGCGCCGGAAAGTGTTTTGGTGTCAAAATCGCAAATCGATGAAGCCTCATCAAGACTTGATAGCAAAATAAAACAGGCAATAGCACAAGCGATGAATAATATTCGTCGCTTTCATGAAGCGCAAATTCCTAACACTATCAACGTGGAAACACAGCCCGGTGTATTTTGTCAGCAAGTCAGCAGACCCATTGATGCAGTAGGTCTTTATATTCCTGGAGGTTCAGCACCATTACTATCAACGGTAATGATGTTAGGTATTCCAGCCCGTATTGCTGGCTGTCGCAAAGTTATTCTTTGCTCACCGCCCCCTATTGCTGATGAAATTTTATATATTGCTCAACAAATTGGTATTGATGAAGTCTTTCAAGTCGGTGGCGCGCAGGCAATTGCAGCTATGGCGTTTGGTACTGAATCTATACCTAAAGTTGATAAAATTTTTGGACCCGGTAATGCTTATGTGACTGAAGCAAAACGCCAAGCAAGTCAATCGCTACAAGGTGCCGCAATTGACATGCCAGCAGGTCCCTCTGAAGTACTAGTGATTGCTGATGCGGACGCAAATCCTGCATTTATTGCCGCTGACTTACTGTCGCAAGCTGAGCACGGCCCTGATTCACAGGTTGTATTATTAACACCGGATGAAACACTTGCTAAAGCTGTTATTGCTGAAACTGAAACACAACTAGCACTATTAAGCCGTGCTGAAATCGCGAAACAAGCACTTGCAGAAAGCCGTGTCATTATTACTCGTGATCTCGACCAGTGTATTGAAATCAGTAACAGTTATGGTCCAGAACACTTAATTATTCAAACCAATGATGCTGATACCCGTGTTGATAGCATTACCAGCGCCGGCTCTGTTTTTCTTGGTGCTTGGTCACCTGAATCTGCGGGGGATTATGCTTCTGGTACGAATCACGTTCTACCGACTTATGGCTATACAGCAACCTACTCAAGCTTAGGCTTAGCTGATTTTATGAAACGTATGACAGTGCAGAAACTCACCGCACAGGGTTTATCTGATTTAGCACAGACCATTGAAACATTAGCGCAAGCAGAACAACTCACTGCACACAAAAATGCTGTCACACTTCGCGTTAACGCTTTAGCTCAGGGGAAAAAAGAGTGATGAAAACTGAATTTGATATCAATACACTTGCAAGAAAAAATGTACGTGAATTAACACCTTATCAGTCTGCTCGGCGCTTAGGAGGAAATGGTTCTGTTTGGTTAAATGCCAATGAATACCCTATCGCACCTGACTTTACTTTTAATGAAAAAAACTTAAACCGTTACCCTGAATGTCAACCTGTTAACGTCATTAACCGTTACGCAAAATATGCCGGTGTAGAGACTAATCAAGTCTTAGTGAGCCGTGGCGCAGATGAGGCGATTGAGCTTCTTATTCGTGCGTTTTGCGAGCCGGGTAAAGACGCCGTACTTTATTGCCCACCGACATATGGAATGTATAGCGTTAGTGCTGAAACTTTCGGTATAGAACAGCGTGTTGTCCCTGCACTTGCTGATTGGAGTCCAGATGTCAAAGCCATCGCATCACAGCTTGATAATGTAAAACTTATCTATCTGTGCAGCCCTAACAACCCGACAGGAAATCTTGTTGATCCTTCGCTTATTCGTGATGTATTAGCGTTGGCTAAAGATAAAGCCATTGTTGCAGTAGATGAAGCCTATATTGAATTTTGCCCACAAGCATCAATTGTTTCATGGCTTGAAGATTATCCGAATTTAGTTATTTTGCGAACCTTATCGAAAGCTTTCGCTTTAGCAGGGCTTCGTTGTGGATTTACGCTTGCCAACCCACCAGTCATTGAATTATTACTAAAAGTGATCGCTCCGTACCCGCTTTCAACACCTGTTGCAGATATTGCTGCGCAAGCATTAACAGAAGCAGGTATTGAGATAATGAAAAAACGAGTAGCAGAAATTTCACGCAACAGAGCCATTTTATCTGATTCGTTAAAAAAACTGCCTAATGTTGAACAGGTTTATAACAGTGAAACCAACTATATTTTAGTGAAATTCACTGATGCAACTCTAGTTTTCCGTACATTATGGGAACAAGGGATTATTTTGCGCGATCAACAGCGTCAATATGGGCTTAATGGCTGTTTGCGTATTTCTATCGGTACCGCAGAAGAATGTGATAGCGTGATTAATGCCATAAAAAATATTCAAACTGCAAACGTATAAAACATTAAAAACGATAACAACAAAAAATCGCAACTGAGGGATCTCAACCATGAGCCAAAAAATTCTTTTTATTGACCGTGATGGTACTTTAATCACTGAGCCACCAACAGATTACCAAGTTGATAGACTTGATAAACTAGCCTTTGAAAATGGCGTGATCCCCGCACTTACTGCTCTGCAAAAAGCGGGTTATAAACTCATTATGATCACAAATCAGGACGGATTAGGCACAGAAAGTTTTCCTCAAGCAGATTTCGATCCTCCTCATAATTTAATGATGCAAGTTTTTTCATCTCAAGGGATCTCATTTGATGATGTGTTAATTTGTCCTCATAAACCTGAAGACAACTGCCCTTGTCGCAAACCAGAAACAGGGCTTGTCACCCAGTATTTAGTTGATGGTGCACTAGATAAAGATAACAGCTATGTCATTGGTGATAGACAAACTGATATTCAGTTAGCTGAAAATATGGGTATCAAAGGCCTGCTTTATAATACCGATAAGCTCAATTGGGCGATTATCACAGAGCAACTAACGAAAAAAGATCGCTATGCCCACGTTGAGCGAAAAACCAAAGAAACACAAATTGCGATCGATGTTTGGCTTGATCGTGAAGGCAATAGCCAGATCAGCACAGGTGTCGGTTTTTTTGATCACATGCTTGATCAAATTGCCACACACGGCGGCTTTCGTATGAACATCAATGTTAAAGGTGACTTAGTTATTGATGATCACCACACGGTGGAAGATACCGGTCTTGCTTTGGGTGAAGCATTACGTGAAGCACTAGGCGATAAACGAGGTATTGCTCGTTTCGGCTTTACATTACCAATGGATGAATGCCTTGCAAGTTGTGCGTTAGATATTTCTGGTCGTCCACACCTTGAATACAAAGCCGAATTTAAATACCAGCGTGTCGGTGATTTAAGTACAGAGATGATTGAACACTTTTTCCGTTCACTCTCTTATACGATGGGTTGCACATTACACCTGAAATCGAAAGGCAAAAACGATCACCACAAAGCTGAAAGCTTATTTAAAGTCTTTGGCCGTACATTACGCCAAGCCATTCGTGTCGAAGGCAATACTTTACCCAGCTCAAAAGGTGTTTTGTGATGAAAGTGGTTATTCTTGATACAGGTTGTGCCAATTTAGCCTCTGTCGCTTACGCCGTTAAGCGACTTGGTTATGATCCCATTGTTTCCTATGAAAAAAACGTTGTGTTATCTGCGGATAAGCTCTTTTTGCCCGGTGTAGGAACTGCTAGAGCAGCAATGGAACAACTCAAAGCACGTGAGCTAATTCCTTTAATTAAAGCATTAACACAACCTGTTTTAGGTATTTGTTTAGGCATGCAAATATTGGCTTCACTAAGCGAAGAAGGCAAAGATATTCCTTTATTAGGTTTAGTTGATGGCACCATAGATAAGCTTGATACGGCAGGATTACCACTACCTCACATGGGTTGGAACCAAGTATTAGCAAAACCAGGACATCCTCTTTTTCGTGATCTTGGTGATGATGCTTGGTTCTATTTTGTTCATAGCTACGCTTTAGCGCTCAATGAATCGACGATTGCTGAAACTGAATACGGCTCGCGTTTTAGTAGCGCAATTCAAAAAGATAATTTTTATGGTGTGCAATTTCACCCAGAGCGTTCCGGGAAAGCAGGTGCTCAACTTATCAAGAACTTTTTGGAGATGTAACCCATTATGATTATTCCAGCATTAGATTTAATTGATGGAAAAGTAGTTCGTTTACATCAGGGTGATTATGCAAAACAGCGTGATTATGATGATAATCCGCTGACTCGCTACCAACAATATGAAAAAGATGGCGCAAAATTACTTCACTTAGTGGATTTAACAGGTGCAAAAGATCCTTCTGCTCGCCAAATTTCACTACTAAAAGAGCTTGTTGCTTGTGTCAATGTACCAGTACAAGTGGGTGGAGGCATTCGCACAGAAGATGATGTGAAATCGCTACTCGATGCAGGAGCAAGCCGAGTTGTTATTGGCTCAACCGCAGTCAGCCAACCTGAAATGGTAAAAACATGGTTTGAGCGCTATGGCGCAGATGCCATTGTGTTAGCCCTCGATGTTCGTATTGATAAACAAGGTAAAAAATGGGTAGCTGTCAGCGGTTGGCAAGAAAACTCATCCTATACACTTGAAGATATCATCGAGCTTTATCAAAGTGTGGGTTTAAAGCATGTGCTGTGTACTGATATTTCTCGTGACGGCACATTAGCGGGTTCTAACGTCGAACTATATAAAGAAATTAGCCAGCGTTTCCCCGATATTTTATTCCAAGCGTCGGGCGGTATTGGTGATTTACAAGATATCGCAGATCTTCCAGCATCAGGTGTTGCCGGTATTATTGTTGGTAGAGCATTATTAGAAGGCAAATTTACATTAAAAGAGGCGATATCATGTTGGCAAAACGCATAATTCCTTGTCTTGATGTTCGAGATGGACAAGTTGTTAAAGGTGTTCAATTTCGTAATCATGAAATCATTGGTGATATTGTTCCTCTCGCTGAACGCTATGCCAAAGAAGGCGCTGATGAACTGGTATTTTATGATATTACAGCATCTTCTGACGGTCGTGTTGTTGATAAAAGCTGGGTATCGCGTGTCGCTGAAGTGATTGATATTCCTTTTTGTGTTGCGGGTGGTATTCGCTCTGTTGAAGATGCGGGGAAAATTCTCTCATTTGGTGCAGATAAAATTTCGATTAACTCCCCTGCACTTTCCGATCCTTCACTGATATCTCGTTTAGCAGATCGCTACGGTGTACAGTGTGTTGTTGTGGGTATTGACACTTGGTTCGATGAAAAAACAAGAGAATATTTAGTTTATCAATTCACAGGCGATGAAAAACGTACACAACAAACGCACTGGAAAACCCTTGATTGGGTACGCGAAGTTCAGCAACTTGGTGCCGGTGAAATTGTTTTAAATATGATGAACCAAGACGGCGTGAGACAAGGCTATGACCTAAAACAACTTGCTCTAGTACGTCAAGTTGCAGATGTTCCTATTATCGCATCAGGAGGAGCAGGCGAAATGTCACACTTTCTTGATGCATTTAAATTAGCCAATGTTGATGGCGCTCTTGCAGCCTCTGTTTTTCATAAACAAATAATTAATATCAACGAACTAAAACAGTATCTTGCAAAGAATGACGTTAAGGTAAGAATATAATGAATAGTGCAAAAGTCGCGCAATTAGATTGGGAAAAAGTCGATAATCTCATGCCTGTGGTTATCCAAAATGCCATTTCAGGTGATGTATTAATGCTAGGCTATATGAACAAAGAAGCATTAAATGTCACTCTAGAAAGTGGGAATGTTACCTTCTATTCACGCACTAAACAGCGTTTATGGACAAAAGGCGAAACCTCAGGCAACTTCCTAAAATTAGTCAATATTTATCCTGACTGTGATAACGATACTTTACTTATTTTAGCTAATCCTATTGGCCCAACTTGCCATAACGGCACTGAAAGTTGTTTTGCTCCAGCACAGAGCCAATGGGGATTTCTCTATGAGCTTGAGAATTTATTACGTGAACGCAAAAATGCCTCACCAGATAGCTCTTATACTGCCCGCCTTTATGCCAGTGGTACAAAGCGTATAGCTCAAAAAGTGGGTGAAGAAGGTGTAGAAACCGCGTTAGCTGCCACTGTTAATGACAGAGAAGAGCTAAAAAATGAAGCCTCTGATTTGCTCTATCACTTAATGGTGCTATTACAAGATCAATCATTATCACTCTCTGATGTAATAGGTTGCCTTCAAGAGCGCCATAAAAAAGCAGAGTGATTTCTAGGTAATTAACACACTCTAAAGACTGAGTTTTATTCTTAACCTTAGTCTTTTTTTATACATTAAATTTAGTACATAGTACTAATCTAAGTTTGTTTTTAGTACTGAGTACTATTATGATAGGATCAATGGATGGAACCTAGATGAACTATTTAGAGTTTATTGAAACAATGGTTTTCAGCAGAGACAGAAAAAAGCTCATGGATGATGATGAATTTAGATCACTTCAAACTTATATGTTAGAAAATTATGAAAATGGAGACACCATTGCCCATACTGGTGGTTGCAAAAAGATACGCTGGTATCGAGCGGGGAGCGGGAAAAGTGGTGGAGTTAGGATTATTTATTATACAAGAACGATCACAGGAAGATTATATTTGCTTCTTATCTATCCTAAAAATAGTAAAGACGACCTAAGTGCTCAAGAAAAAAACATTCTAAAATCTTTAAGTGATAAATTAAAATAATAATTAAATAATTTATTACCTTTAATGGAAACATATAATGGATAAAAAACTATTTGATGATCTCGTTAGCAGCATGGAAGAGATGGTTGCCATTGAAAATGGTGAAATATCCCCTGCCAATGAAAATGTCCATCGCATAGAACTACCAGATGTGAAAGCGATACGAAAACATAGTGGAATGAAACAACAAGAATTTGCGGATGCTATTGGATTAAGTGTTGACCTAATTCGTAGTTGGGAACAAAAACGCAGAACGCCCTCAGGCATTGCACTAAAAATACTTTACCTTATTGAAAAACAACCCAGCATAATCAATGTACTACAAACAATACATATATAAAAAACATATACGTAAAAATAAATATATAGATAAAAAAGCACCTCAATCATAAATTTTGAGGTGCTTTTTTATTACTTTATTAAGAGATAAAATAACAAGTATTAGTTGTCATTTATTCCTTACACATTACATTGCTTGGCGGAATAACTCGATAACATCACTTTCAGAACCCTGAACTGGGTTAGTGATCGCACAAGCATCTTTCAGCGCATTTTCAGCTAATGTTTTAAAGTCTTCTTCTTTCACACCTAATTCTTTCAGACCTGCTGGAATACCAACATCTTTAGCCATTTTACGAATTTCTTCGATACATGCTTTAGCACCTTGCTCATCGCTCATTGCAGAAACATCAACACCCATTGCTTGTGCGATATCTTTTAAACGACCCGCAGCTGCTTGAATGTTATAAGCTTGAACATGTGGTAATAAAACCGCATTACACACACCATGAGGTAAGTTATAGAAACCACCTAATTGGTGAGCCATAGCATGTACATAACCTAAAGAAGCATTATTAAATGCCATACCGGCTAAGAACTGAGCGTAAGCCATATTTTCACGAGCTTGTGCATCACCACCATTATCAACAACTTTACGTAAAGATTCGCTGATCATAGTAACTGCTTTTAATGCACACGCATCAGTGATTGGGTTTGCAGCGATTGAAACATATGCTTCAACAGCATGAGTTAATGCATCCATACCTGTTGCAGCGGTTAAACCTTTTGGCATACCAATCATTAATTCTGAATCATTTACAGATAAGATTGGGGTGACGTTTTTATCAACGATAGCCATTTTGATATGACGCGCAGTATCTGTGATGATACAAAAACGTGTCATTTCTGAAGCTGTACCTGCTGTGGTATTAATTGAAATCAGTGGTAATTGAGGTTTTGCCGAACGATCAACACCTTCATAATCTGCAATTTTTCCACCATTCGAAGCTACTAACGCGATGCCTTTCGCGCAGTCATGTGGAGAACCACCACCTAAAGAAATTACACAGTCACATTGATTTTCTTTCAGCAGAGCTAAACCCGCTTCTACGTTTTCAACTGTAGGGTTAGGTGCAGTACCATCATAAGTTACGCTAGAAATACCAGCTTCTGTCAGTAACTTACTGACTTTATCAACAACACCCAGTTGATTTAAAATGCTATCAGTGACGATCAACGCTTTATGAAAACCGAAGTCTTTCATTGAACTTACAGCATCAGCAAGGCAACCAGCACCAATTTTATTTACAGAAGGGATATAGAATGTTGAAACTGCCATTATTGACTTCCTTTTTAGTAATTAAATCTACGTTTTAATATGTTCTATTCTTTTTGTTCTTAAATTGATCATCATCAAAATAATGAATAAATATCAATTTGTTTATCATTTTATTACAGGTAATTAAATAAAGAAGCCCAATTACCCTATTAATTCAATAGGATAATACTATTAACATATTATCATTTGTAACAAAATAATTTGAAAAGCTTATCAAAATAATCAAAACCAGCCGTAAACATCACAGCAGAATATTTTTTTTAAAGTCGTATAATGACCTCAAAGAAATAACTTATTAAATCAGGAGTCATTGATGTCTTTGACTATTTTTGAGCAACTTACTGCTTTATTAGATAATAACCACGCTACTTACCGTGTTATGGAACACCCTACCGCAGGTCGTTCTGAAGAAGTTGCAAAAATCAGAGGAACACAATTAGGACAGGGAGCAAAAGGACTTGTTTGTCATATAAAAGGTAACGGCATTAAACAACATGTTCTTGCAATACTACCCGCCGATAAACAAGCTGATCTATCAAAACTCGCTCACCAAATTGGTGGAACAAGAGCATCTCTAGCAAGCCCTAAAGAAGTGGATGATCTTACTCAATGCGTCTTTGGTGCAATCCCCCCTTTTAGTTTTCATCCTGCACTGAAGCTTGTCGCTGACCCGCTACTTTTTGAACGTTTTGATGAATTAGCTTTTAATGCAGGTACATTAGAGCGTTCAATTATTCTTAATACGCAAGATTACAAACGTATTGCACAACCTGAATTAATCTCTTTTATTCGAGATGAAGAAAGCGAGTAATAAAAACAACTGATTCATTTTTAACAATTACCCTAGTCATAAGTCAGCTAAGGGTAATTGTTATCATGATAGTTATTATCGTGTCTTTTTCTCATTGATTGTCCTTTACTTACTTCTATGATTTATCCAATTCATCGATAAGAGATACTTCCGAGTTTCCTACAATACTCGCCTTTATTATTGTTCTTTCTGAATGCTTATTTGTTTGTTGGTTAGAGTTTATTTATATTGAAGGGTTTATCAGTGGTTCATTTTTTCCTTAACAATAAATATAATAAAAACAAATAATTGAAACTCAATTCACCCTCTCCTTCTCATTATCCATGTTTTTTACATTTAAATTATTTTATTTACCAAAAATCAAAACCAAATACACATGATTTTAAAGAAATACAATAAATTAAAACAAATTATAATTTCATTAACTTATTGATTTAAGAAAAATAAATTCCACAAATATCGATAAATTGAAATTAAATCTAATTTTTTAGATGAAGAGCACAATATTTGATAAAATCAACTTTATTTTATTGACCTGATTTGCGCATACCTTTAAGTTACCTGTCACAACAAAATAAATGTAAATAATAATTTACATCATAACTTCTCTTTTATTTAGTCAATATCTTTCAGTTACAGGGAATTTTTATGCAGACTTCATCCCGCAAGCTCCCCTTTTATCGTGTGTTATATATCCAAGTTATTATTGCTATCATTTTCGGTATTCTATTAGGGCATTTTTACCCTGATATTGGTGAGTCATTCAAACCTTTGGGTGATGGATTTATCAAAATAGTAAAAATGATCATCGCACCTGTTATCTTTCTAACTGTAGTAACAGGTATTGCTGGTATGAGCAACATGAAGGCCGTCGGAAAAGTAGCTGGTAAATCAATGATTTACTTTCTTACATTTTCTACAATTGCATTGGTTATTGGATTAATCACTGCCAATATCATTCGCCCTGGTGATGGTTTAAATATCTCTCCTGAATCATTAGACAGTAGCCGAGTAGAAATGTATGTCACTCAGGCGCACAGCTCTTCTCTTGTTGATTTCTTTATGAATATCATCCCTGATACTATCGTTAGCCCATTAGTTAACGGTAATATCTTACAAGTGCTGTTTGTTTCTGTCGTTTTTGGTCTGGCGTTAGCATCAATAGGTTCACGAGGCGAGCCTGTATTAAAATTCTTACAGCATCTTTGTGAACCTGTCTTTAAGATGGTTGGTATGCTAATGAAGTTAGCGCCTATTGGTGCCTTTGGTGCAATGGCTTTTACGATAGGTAAATATGGTATTTCTTCCATTGGAAATTTAATGTTGTTGGTAATTACTTTTTATTTAACAGCATTACTTTTCGTATTGGTCGTTTTGGGCGCGGTTGCTAAATATAATGGCTTTTCTATTCTCTCTTTAATTAAATACATAAAAGATGAACTTTGGTTAGTGTTAGGTACTTCTTCATCTGAAGCCGCACTACCTACATTAATGAGTAAAATGGAGAAATTGGGCTGTAAAAAATCCGTCGTCGGTTTAGTTATTCCTACTGGTTATTCCTTTAATTTAGACGGTACTAATATTTATATGACCATGGCAGCCCTGTTTATTGCACAAGCAACGGGCGTTGATTTGTCATTAACAGAACAAATTACATTACTCTTTGTTGCCATGATTAGCTCAAAAGGCGCAGCAGGTGTCACTGGTGCTGGTTTTATTACTCTAGCGGCAACATTATCGGTTGTGCCTAGCGTTCCTGTCGCAGGTATGGCGCTAATCCTAGGTATCGACCGTTTTATGTCAGAATGTCGCGCATTAACCAATCTTGTCGGTAATGCTTGCGCCTGTATTGTTGTCGCTCGCTGGGAAAATGCATTAGATAAACAAAGAATGAATGATGTTTTTAGTGGAAAAATATCCGAAGAGGCTCACTTAGATATTGATTTTACATCAGATAAAATAAATGAAAAAACACATTATATAAAAGCATCTGAACAGTAGTTTTTATATTTTTTAATAAAAAACAAATAAAAAGAGAGTATTTAATTACTAAGCTTATTAAACAACGATAGTCATTAGATAAAATAAAAACCATAATGAAAAAACCTCACTCAATAAAGTGAGGTTTAAATCAAAAACTTAAAATCTAAATATCTGTGATAATTTCACTTTGTGGCAATCTTGATTTTGGTAAATTGTAATTGAAATCATCTTCTTCTCTATAACCTAATGCAACAATTGTCACGGCATGAAGACCTTTATCATTTAAAGAAAATGTTGAATCTATTTTGGATAAATCAAAACCTTCCATTGGAAGAGCATCTATTCCTAACGTTGCTGCGCCTAGTAATAGTGATCCCATATTTAAATAAACCTGCTTCTCTATCCAATGAGATAAATCACCAAGTTGTTTTTCATGTAGATTAACAAAAAATGATCTTGCGAGATTATTTTGCTCTTTAAATTCGGCTGCTGGATATCGTCCTGCTTTATCTTCTAATTCAAGCAAATGAGAGAGATATTCTTCAGACAATGTATTTCTTGCACACATAACCACAACATGTGAAGCACTTAATATTTTCTCTTTATTGAACTCATATCCACCCTCTGTTGAGCCAGCAATTTTCTGCTTAGCATCATCAGTTTTCGCGATGATAAAATGCCATGGTTGAGTGTTCACACTTGATGGGCTTAGTTGTAATAATGCTTTAATTTGTTCTAATTCTTGCTCAGGGATCACTTTGTTTTTATCAAAATGTTTTGTCGCATAACGTGTTTTCAATATCTTTAATAAATTCATTTATTACACCTATTCCAAATAAGACACTTGTATCGGGATCATTTTAATTATAATTTACCATCTGGCAAGTACGTACAATTTATGTATATAGGATACAAATGGATACTGTCAAAAAGAATAGATATAACGACTATACCTATGATGGATGCCCTGTTGAAGCGTCTTTAGAGCTGATGGGAGGTAAAGGAAAAGGCATGATCCTTTACCATTTACAGGGAAAAATACTGAGATTTAATGAGCTAAAAAGAAAACTTATTTCAATAACACCTAGAATGCTGACTAAACAGTTACGTGAACTTGAATCTGATGGGCTTATTGAGCGCAAAGTGTATGCTGAAATTCCGCCTAAAGTTGAATATAAACTAAGCGAAGATGGAGAATCACTTTCTCACGTTTTAGCGGCACTACAAAGCTGGGGAGAGGAAAGAGCAATCCCCCTATTAGAAAGATCTGCCAATAGAAAATAACATTAGAGAGTGATGTCGACACTTTTTCAACAACATTACCTTATGCTATTGAATATTATGCAACGAGCACAACAACTGCTGGTAAAGTTACTAGTAGTGCTATTTATACTCTGCAATATAAATAATTGAATATTTGTTTTTATTAAATAAAAAAAGGTGCTGTATTACCAGCACCTCAAAAGATTTTAACTTATTTTTTTAAAGCTTTATTCCATCCACTCTGTATGGAATACGCCATCTTTATCAGTACGTTTATAAGTATGCGCACCAAAATAGTCACGTTGAGCTTGGATTAAGTTTGCTGGTAACACTTCTGCACGATAGCTATCGTAATAAGAAATAGCCGCAGAGAATGTTGGAGTTGGAATACCTGCTTGTACGCCATAACAAACAACATCACGCAGAGCTTGTTGGTAATCATCAGCGATTTGTTTGAAGTATGGTGCTAACAGCAGATTTGCAATGCTTGCATCTTCGTTATAGGCATCTGTGATTTTTTGCAGGAATTGAGCGCGAATGATACAACCCGCACGGAAAATCTTCGCGATTTCACCGTAGTTTAAATCCCAGTTATATTCGTCTGATGCGGCTTTCAGTTGTTGGAAACCTTGAGCGTAAGAGACAATTTTACCTAAATACAGTGCGCGACGAACATTTTCAATAAAGGCTTTTTTATCGCCAGAGAATGCTTTAGGTGTTGGACCTGATAACACTTTAGATGCAGCAACACGTTGATCTTTTAATGAAGAGATATAACGTGCAAATACAGACTCAGTGATAAGAGTAACTGGTACACCTAAGTCTAAAGAGCTTTGGCTAGTCCATTTACCTGTACCTTTATTTGCTGCTTCATCAAGAATAACATCAACAAGGTATTTACCTTCGTCATCTTTTTTACGGAAAATATCAGCGGTAATTTCAATCAGGTAGCTACTTAATTCGCCTTTATTCCACTCGGTAAAGGTTTCTGCTAATTCTTCATTAGTTAGACCTAAAGAGTGTTTTAATACTGAATACGCTTCTGCAATCAGTTGCATATCGCCATATTCGATACCGTTGTGAACCATTTTTACATAGTGACCCGCACCATCAGCACCGATATAAGTCACACAAGGTTCACCTTCAGCAACAGCTGCAATTTTCTCAAGGATTGGAGCAACTAATTCGTAAGCTTCTTTTTGTCCACCCGGCATGATTGAAGGACCTTTTAACGCACCTTCTTCACCACCAGAAACACCAGTACCAATAAAGTTAAAACCTTGTGCTGACAATTCACGGTTACGACGAATAGTATCTTTAAAGAAAGTATTTCCGCCATCGATAAGGATATCGCCTTTATCTAAATGCGGTGTCAATGCAGCAATTGTTTTATCCGTTGCTTCACCCGCTTTTACCATTAATAAAATACGGCGCGGTTTTTCTAACGAATCAACAAACTCTTCAATAGAATAATTCGGAACCAGTTTTTTACCTGGATTTTCAGCGATAACTTCGTTGGTTTTATCGCTTGAGCGGTTGTAGATGGATACAGAATAACCACGGCTTTCAATATTTAGCGCAAGGTTACGTCCCATAACTGCCATACCAACCACGCCGATTTGCTGTTTTGACATGAAAATAACTCCCGTCTGAAAATAAACCTGCCAGTATCAATGTACTGACAATTTGTTAACCTGATCACATAGTAACTCACTCTCTCACTTGGTGGTAGTTATTGATGTAATTGGTATCACAATCTTTTAGACAAAATGAAATTATTCCCCTGCGATCGATAATAAATTATTGAAAATTTCCTTCAAATTGCTCATTATTCCCAAGTCGGCATATGCCGTCTTTATAGAAGGTAAAACAAACTGTATGGAATGGATCTTAGATCCGACGATCTGGGTAGGACTTTCCACCCTAATTGTTCTCGAAATCGTACTTGGTATTGATAACCTTGTTTTCATTGCTATTCTGGCAGATAAACTCCCAGCGAAACTAAGAGATAAAGCACGTATAACTGGCTTATTGTGTGCCCTTGTTATGCGAGTTGTGTTGTTATTTAGCCTCTCTTGGCTTATCACTCTGACAAAACCTCTTATTACACTGTTTGATCATCCTTTCAGTGCAAGAGACTTAATTATGCTGCTCGGAGGGATATTCTTGCTGTTCAAAGCCACTATGGAGCTTAATGAACGGCTAGAAGGTAAAGATCACAACGAAGGGAAACAACGTAAAACGACCAGCTTTTGGTCTGTCGTTGCACAAATTATCGTACTGGATGCGGTATTCTCGCTTGACTCAGTGATAACCGCTGTGGGTATGGTTGATCATTTAGGCGTTATGATTGCGGCTGTCACTATTGCAATGTTCTTGATGATCCTTGCAAGTAAGCCTTTAACAAACTTCGTCAATAACCACCCAACCATTGTTATCTTGTGTTTAAGCTTCTTGCTGATGATTGGTTTTGCATTAGTTGCCGAAGGCTTTGGTTACGCCATTCCAAAAGGTTACCTGTATGCAGCGATTGGCTTCTCTATCATGATAGAAGTCTTTAATCAGTTAGCACAATTTAACCGTCGCCGATTCTTATCAGCTTCTCGTTCTTTACGTGAACGAACAGCAGAAGCGGTGTTACGTATTATTAATGGTAAGCCTGAATCATCCGAATTAGATCATCACACATCTGATTTAGTCTCTAATGCTGAAGAGGTATTTGATCCACAAGAGCGCCAAATGATTGTGCGTGTGCTTGGTTTAAGCCAACGTAATGTGAACAGTATCATGACGTCTCGCCATGATGTTGAATATGTAGACTTAAATTCAACACAAGATGATATCCGCCAATTGTTGGAAAAGGACCCCCACTCTCGCTTAGTGATTACTGATGAACAACACAGTGATGAACCTGTTGGTGTGGTTAATATTATTCAATTGTTGAATCAACAATTGCGTAATGAACCTCTAAACTTACGTTTACTGGTCACACAACCGTTGATCTTCCCTGAAGGTTTATCTTTACTACAAGCGTTAGAACAGTTCCGTAGTGCTCACACTCACTTCGCCTTTGTTGTAGATGAATTTGGTTCAGTAGAAGGTGTCGTGACACTGACTGACGTTATGGAAACCATCGCAGGTAACTTACCAGTCAGTTCTGAAGAAAACGATTCTCGTCACGACTTGGTTCAAAATGAAGATGGTTCATGGACAGTTAACGGCTTTACACCACTTGAAGACTTAGTGCTTTATATTCCAATCAAATTGGATGAAAAACGTGAGTATGAAACCTTAGCGGGCTTATTAATGGAACACTTACAACGCGTACCAACCGTTGGTGAAAAAATCTTGATTGATGGTATTGAGTTTGAGCCATTAGAAGTGAATAACCATCGAATTAATAAAGTACGTATTGTAGAACCGACACCTGAAGACGAAGAAAACGTTGACGAAGCGTAATCTCTGTCAAATAGCAAAATATCCGCCTTTATGGCGGATATTTTTTATCTGAAGATTGTGTCTACTGGAAAATAATATGCATACCAATGTCAGCGTTAAAATCGTTTGGTTAACCTCTATTGAAGGAGGAAGGCAATCACCACCTCCTTTGAGTGGTTTTTATTATCCAACCATTCAACTACCTTATGAACCAAATAGTTGGAGCCTTGCAATTGAAATCACTCACACACAGAAAGAGTCAGAACATTGGGTAAGTGAGGGTAATATGCAGTTTTTAGTTGAACATGCCCCTCATCATTTATTAGAAGAATTAGAAAAATTTGAAATTTATGAAGGCGCTAAAAAAGTCGCTGATGTTTTTATTCAGTTTAACTAATTATTTTTTATACGATTTTTCTTAAACAAATAAAAAAACGGGCTTTGTTTTATCACAAAGCCCGCCAATAAAATTTAAAACAATAATTCTAGATTAATTAAGTACAATAAAAATTAACCCAATGTGCTTGGTACAAGAATTTCAGTAGCAACAATAACAATAACAAGACCAACTAATACAGGAACAGAAACACGTTTCATCACTTCAAATGGTGAAATTTTTGCCATACCTGATACCGCAACCACAACACCAGAAACCGGTGATAATGTACGGCCTAAGTTTGAAGCTTGTAGCATTGGAATAGTTAAATAAGCTGGGTTAACACCCATATTGCTTGCTAAACGAGGAATTAATTCAACGAAAGCATAGAATGGCGCGTTACCAGAGCCTGTTGTCATCGCCGCTAACATGGTAATTAATACCAGTGCAATCATCATCACAATCGCACCTGAACCTAATGACTGAGCACCTTCGATTAATGCATTAATAAAGCCAACTGTTGTTAAACCTTGAGCAAATACCCCTGCTGCGACTAATAACATAACAACTTGAGCAAATGCATCTGCCATACCGCGGTAAGCAACTTCTAAACCTTCAAAAACTTGTTTTGCGCTAAAGCTACGAATAAATTCGATCACAGCTGCTAAAATCATACAGATAATAATAATGGCAACAATATGAAGCTCTGGTAACCATTTACCATCAAAAACGAGAACACCGATAATTGGTGTAAAAGGTAAAATTGCATAGAAACTTGGTGCGTGAGTTTTGATTTCATTCACGTCTAACATTTCAGTTTCAATGTGTTCTTTACGGTCAAGATAACGTTGCCAGAAGAAGTGAGCAATACACATACCAATAATTGCAGCAATAGAGATAGGTAATGTGGTTTTAAATGCGAAATCAATCAGCGGCATTTGAGACGCTTCAGCGGCTAAAATAACATCACCTGATGTTGGCGCTAAAATAATTGAGGCTGGAGACGCACAAATTGCAGCAGCAGCACCGCGACTAATACCCATATTGACCATGACAGGGAACAGCGTTGCCATTAATAACACACCTAAACCTGTTGCCGATGAAACAGCCAGTGACATCAAACATGCAACAATGTAAGCCGCAACCATCAGAAGATAGGGTGAGTTAATCATTTTTAGTGGGCGTGATGCTAATTTAACAACAACATCATTAGCACCGATGTGTGTCATATAAGCAGCAAAACCACAAAGTATCATGATCATCATACCTAAATCGCCACCACGGCTCATTAGTAGATTTTTCACATACTCAACAATATCAATTAAACCATAACCTGTCGCAGTTGCGCTTGCAGGTAAAACTGCTCTTCCCATAATAACGCTGATGATCAGTAATAACAGACCACCAGTCATTAAGACACCTGTTGGTGAATAGCCTTTTACAATATAACGTCCAACACCTACAGCAACGAAGGCGCCGATAAGAATTTCAATCATTTATTTATCCTGTCTAAAGTAGTCATTTATAAAATGAAGTTTTTTATTTTTATCATCATTTTTGCGTTTAGTGCGATTGACACACTCTGCCCAAAGGCAACGTTGCAGTGTATGACATATATCAAAAAAAACGACTATTTTTTTACATATACATAGCACGAATGCTTACTTTTCATTCAAAACATAAATTAAATGATAGATATAAAGCAAAAAGCACACAATTATCAAAATAGTGTGCTTTTATTAAGAATGTGATGAAGTTAAAAATCGTGAAATTAGATTTTCTTCAATAGCTGATTAAGTGCTTTTACTTCTGGGCTTTCAGCATCTTGTTTATTTAACCAATTATCGATAGCTTGCTTGGCTTTTTGCTGTAATTGATCACGCAGTAATTTTTCAATATTAAGTTCATATTGAATCGCATTCCAATCACCATAAAGCCTTAATGGAATTTCAATTTTAGCTAATTGACGGATAAATTCGTTTTCTTTACCCCAACCTTTTTTGATATTAACAAGTAACATCACATCAAGATCATGGCGTTGAAGATCCACTTTGCCCTGCCCTTTAATTTGATAGGCCTCTGCTTGAGCATCAAGTGAATTAACGGCGACTTTCCCTTTTGGCGCTAACTTGAATTGAGCAATTACATTATCTGCTTGGGTGTAACTTTCGATATCTTCAGGGTAAATTACTTTATCAGTAGCTTGAGCAACTGATTGCTGAATAACCTGCGGTACATTTAATCCCTGCATTTTAAATTGGCTAACAGATGTATTGAGCGTACCTTGCCAATAATTATAAAAGGCTTTTCGGTTATATCCTGCACCTTCTAAATTCCCTTTTGCCGAAATTAATCCACTGAAATTTTCAGGTTGATTAAACACACGCAATAGTGGCTGTAATGGAATATTATTCATTGTGACATCCATGCTGATATGTGCTGGCACAATGCTTGTAGAGATAACTGTTGGAAGTGAGAAATCACCTTGAAGGACTTGTCCTGTCAAGGTTTGAATATTTAGCGAATTAGGATTATTTAGAGCATCAAGTTTAAAATTATTAATCTCTAACTCTTTATAAAGCAGCTTATTCAATGCCAATTTCAGCGTAAATTCAATATCACCCCAATGCGTTAAATCATATTCTTTATTTTCAATAGTCACTGAAGTAATAACTGGCTTTGCCATAATTGTGGCATTTGGCGCTGGTGCTGCATGTGCAGTATTAAATAATGAAAACGATGATGGCGTCTTATTATCTTTAGGGGTCAATAATGCGGTTTCAGTTGTTTTAGCCTCGGCTAACTCTGGTAACAACGTATTTAAATTTAATTGTTCACCTTTTAAGTCAACTTGATAACGTGTTTTACCTGAAAATTCCGCACTGATATTACCTTGCAGTTGGCTATCATTAGCAGTGAGATTTAAGTTATCAAGTGAAACTTTTCTCACGCCCTCATTTTGGATAGTAAAATCTGAAGTTAAACTTCCTGCTATGCCATTTTCAGGGATACCTATTCCTGATAAAGCATAATCTAACTGTGTGATATTACCTGCAATTCGGTAAGGATAGCTGTTCATATCCGCATTAGCGGCAACATTTAGTGTGATCTCACGACGGTCACGATTCACTTTCGTGCTCATCTCAAGACTAACTTGTTTTTTCTCGTCTGTTTTCAACGATAAATTAATATCGCGTAAATTAAGCTGCTCGCCATCTTTCATTTGCCAAATAATTAAGCTGTCTGAAATTTTTACTTTGGCGATATTCAATTGCCAATTATTGGCTCTAGGCTCGATGACTGGTCGAGAAATATCTCGAGGTGTAGAAGGTGGTGATATTTTAGGGATAGCTTTACTTTCAGGTGTTTGGCGAACTACGGCACCTTTAAGCATGACTTCTTTTACTTCAAGTTGATGAGAAAGTAGCGGTAATAACTCAACATCAAGACGCATATTATCGGCTGTAATTAAAGGCATTTCAGCACCGGGAGCTGTCAATGACATTTTACCACTAATAATGCTTAACTTTGGCCATACATGCCAACGCATATCATCTTGTAATGTGAGTTTATAACCGCTTTGTTTTTCTACTCTTTCAACAAGGTATCCACGGAAATCATTTGGGTTAATGAGTAAAACTAGTGCTGTTAAACCTGCCAAAATAACCACAAGCAAAATAGCCAGTGTTGTCAAAAACCTTTTCATATAATTACCCGCTTAGTGAACATGATAATGATGATTATAAAGATAGTTAATCTTCACTAATCCGACTACCAACCGCACCTTGTTGATTTTTATATTTTGCATCTTGACGACGGTTATAAGGTCTATCAGCAGAACCAGACATCGGTTCAAAGCTTAATGCACCAATAACCATACCCGGTCTTAATGCAAGAGGGAGTTTACCTGAATTAAAAAATTCTAATACGATTTGTCCATGCCAGCCGGGATCAATACGATGAGCGGTAACATGCACCATTAAACCTAAACGAGCTAATGATGAGCGTCCATCTAACCATCCAACAACATTATCAGGCAAGGTGACTGATTCAAGTGTTACAGCCAACGCTAATTCACCAGGATGTAAGAAAAATGCCTCACCTTCAGGTAAAACAATTTCATCACTCATTACACGCTCTAGCGCAGCGTTCACTTCAGCCTTAGGACCACTTAAATCAATATAAGCTGCAGTATGGCCTTGGAAAACACGAAATTGGTTTCCTAAGCAAACATCTGCTGTTGCGCCGTTAATTCGCTCGACGGGCGGGCGGGGTTCAATGACTAATTTACCTTCATCCAGCCACTGAATAATATCACGGTCGCATAATCGCATTTTATTTCCTTCTTCAAATTAAACAGGCAGTTTCATCATGCATGAAAGCTGCCCACAAATGAACCTATTATTCGCAGAACTGACCAATTTTTGCTTTCAGAATATCAATCGCAACGCGGTTTTTACCCCCTCTAGGGACAATAATATCGGCATATTGTTTAGAAGGTTCAATAAACTGGAAGAACATAGGACGAACGGTTTTATTATATTGTTCAATGACTGAGTCTAAGCTACGTCCACGTTCATTCACATCACGCTTAATTCTACGCATTAAGCAAATATCTAACGGCGTATCAACAAAGATAGAGAAATCCATCTCTTCACGCAGGCGTTTATCTGTTAATAATAAGATGCCTTCAATGATAATAACTTTTTTGGGTTGAAAAGGAATGGATTCTGCTTTGCGAGTGTGAGCAACGTAGTCATATTGAGGGAGTTCGATGGTTTTTCCTGCTTTAAGTTCACACAAATGCTGATATAAAAGTGCGTGATCCATCGAATTTGGGTGGTCATAATTGACCTTATATCGTTCTTCCATCGTTAAATCACTTTGGTCACGATAATAACAATCTTCTGGTATCACCCCGATATTATGATCACCTACTTGCGCTCTTAATTCGCGGTAAAGTGTACTTGCAATAAGACTTTTACCCGAAGCAGAGGCTCCAGCGATACCTACAATTGTGCACTGATGTGCTGTGTCAGCCATAATCAAAAACCTGGTTTGAAATAAAAAGAGGGATAACGTAATAATATGTAAATATTACGCTAGCGCAGATTATAGTTTTGAAATCACTCTGGTTCCAGCGTAAAACCAGAAATCTATTTGTTTTTTATCAAAAACAGTCGGAAATCGCATGTAAAAAATGGAAAGCCAAATGACTCTCCATTTAAATCAGCAAATAATTCAACGTATTATTTTACTGCAATTACACTGCGCGGAAAGAAATTTCCGTTGGGATTGCATCGCCATCCCAATACATTTGAGCTGAAACTGTTGACGCGATTTCGCGATAAATATCAGCAAACTCGCCTTCAGGATCACGCATCACTGTTGGTTGTCCGCGGTCTAAGTCTTCACGTAAAGAGATATGAAGAGGAACTTGACCCAATAGTTCGCAATGATACTTCTCAGCCAATTTCGCCGCACCACCTGTACCAAAGATAGGTTCAAGGTGACCACAGTTGCTACAAATATGTGCGCTCATGTTTTCAATAATACCTAATACAGGCACATTGACTTTCTTAAACATGACGATCCCTTTCATCGCATCTACCAGAGCAATATCTTGTGGTGTTGTTACTACAACAGCAGCGGTTACTGGGATGTTTTGAGATAAGGTTAATTGAATATCACCTGTTCCCGGCGGCATATCGATAACCAGATAATCCAAGTCAGGCCACAGCGTATCTTGGAGCATTTGCATTAATGCTTTGCTCGCCATAGGACCACGCCATACCATCGCATTATCATCAGTGACTAAATAACCGATAGAGTTAGACGCTAAACCATAAGCCATAATTGGCGCCATATGTTGTCCATCAGGAGACGTTGGACGCTCCATTGTGGTACCCAACATATTAGGAATAGACGGGCCATAAATATCAGCATCAAGAATACCTACTTTAGCGCCTTCTTGTGCAAGTGCTAATGCAAGGTTCACTGCTGTACTTGATTTACCTACGCCACCTTTACCAGAGCTCACTGCAAGAATATTACGAACACCATTAACACCAGGCAGATCATTTGCGCGACGTAAGGTTGAAATATTGTGCTTGAGTTTCCATTCAATGGCTTTCGCGCCAGTGATGTTGCGAAGTTCAGCTGTTTTTTCTTCGATTAGGACTTGGAAAGGTTTTTTCCAAACAAATGGCATCACTAATTCGATATGAAGAACATCATCAATCATCGCACATTGATGTAATGCTTTTAGAGAAAGCAGATTACGTTTCAATGTCGGGTGTTCAAAAGTAGACAAGACACCTGAAACTTTTTCGTTCAGAATCTCAGGGGTGGTCTGCTCGGGGGATTTATCACTCATCCCGGCTCCTCTCGTTTTCATTATTTATTAAATATATGAGTGCATCTATCATATCAGATAGTAGATGACTACGATAATGCCTTACCTCAATTTGCCAACTGAAATTTCTCTTGCAAAAACTCGATTATTGCCCTAGCGACATCATGACGGATCGGTTAACATCAAAGTCCCTTTTATTAATTTTATGGAAGTAAGATCCTTACTATGTCTCACGTCGCGAATAAATTACTGGTAACCTGCGCGTTACCTTATGCTAACGGTTCAATTCATCTCGGTCATATCCTTGAGCACATTCAGGCAGATATCTGGGTCCGTTACCAACGAATGCGCGGCAAAGAAGTTCATTTCATCTGCGCTGACGATGCTCACGGCACCCCAATTATGCTGAAAGCTCAACAACTGGGTATTACGCCAGAAGCAATGATTGAAGAAATGAGCAAAGAGCATCAGCAGGATTTTGCTGGCTTCAATATCAGTTATGACAATTATCACTCTACACACAGTGAAGAAAGTCGCCAATTATCGACTAAAATTTATCTTGCACTGAAAAAGAATGGTCACATCAAAAGCAAAACTATTTCTCAGCTTTATGATGAAGAAAAAGGCATGTTTTTGCCTGACCGCTTTGTAAAAGGCACTTGCCCTAAATGTAAAGCGCAAGACCAATATGGTGATAACTGTGAAGTTTGTGGCTCAACTTACAGCCCAACAGAATTAATTAATCCACGCTCCGTCGTATCAGGTTCAACGCCTGTTATGCGTGAAACTGAACACTATTTCTTCGACTTACCTGCATTTAGCAACATGTTGCAAGAGTGGATACGCTCTGGTGCACTGCAAGAGCAAGTTGCGAATAAAATGCAAGAGTGGTTCGACAGCGGTTTACAACAGTGGGATATCACTCGTGACGCGCCTTATTTCGGTTTCGAAATTCCAGATGCACCGGGTAAGTATTTCTATGTATGGTTAGATGCACCAATTGGCTACATGAGCTCTTTCTTAAACTTATGTGAAAAACGTGGTGATTTAAGTTTTGATGAGTTCTGGAATAAAGACAGCAAAACTGAGCTGTATCACTTTATTGGTAAAGATATCGTCTATTTCCACAGCTTATTCTGGCCAGCAATGTTAGAAGGCAGCGAATATCGCAAACCAACAAACTTATTTGTTCATGGTTATGTCACAGTAAATGGTGCGAAGATGTCAAAATCTCGTGGCACCTTTATTACTGCTCGCGCTTATCTTGACCATTTTGATGCGGATTGCCTGCGTTATTACTATGCAGCAAAACTTTCATCACGCATTGATGATATTGACCTAAACTTAGAAGACTTTGTTCAACGTGTAAACAGCGACATTGTTAATAAAGTGGTTAACCTTGCATCACGTACAGCTGGTTTTATCAGCAAGCGTTTTGATGGCAAATTAGCTAATTCTTTAGATGATGCTAAGCTTTATCAACACTTTGTTGATATGAAAGAAACCATCGCCCAGTCATTTGAAAATCGTGAGTTTGGTAAAGCTGTTCGTGAAATTATGGCATTAGCAGACGAAGCTAACCGCTATATCGACGAAAAAGCGCCTTGGGTAGTGGCAAAACAAGAAGGTCAAGATGCTCAGTTACAAGCAATCTGTACGATGGGGATCAACTTATTCCGCGTACTGATGACTTATCTGAAACCTGTATTACCTTCACTGACAGAGCGCTCAGAAGCATTTTTACAAACCCAATTAACATGGGATGCACTTGAGCAACCGCTGTTAGGCCAAGAGATCACTAAATTCAAAGCGTTGTTTAACCGTATTGAGATGGATAAAGCCAATGCAATGGTTGAAGCCTCAAAAAGCACCATTGCACCGGTAAAAGAAGTGACGGGTCCATTAGCAGATTCACCGATCCAAGAAACCATCAACTTTGATGATTTTGCGAAAATCGACATGCGTATCGCTGAAATTAAACAAGCCGATTTTGTTGAAGGTTCAGACAAACTGCTGAAATTAATTTTGGACTTAGGTGGCGAAACTCGCCAAGTATTCTCAGGTATTCGTACTGCATACCCAGATCCTAAAGTGTTAGAAGGTCGCTTAACGGTAATGGTGGCAAACTTAGCACCTCGTAAAATGCGTTTTGGTATTTCAGAAGGCATGGTAATGGCAGCAGGCCCTGGCGATAAAGATATCTTCTTACTCAGCCCAGATTCTGGTGCAAAACCGGGTCAGCAAGTGAAATAACAACCAAGATTCATTTGCCAAGTAAATAAATGGCGGGGTTCTATTAGAACCCCGCTCTTTTTTTATTGTGATCCATAGCACACTTTCAAAATCGGTGTATGATAATTCTGTTAGTTGATTTGGGACACTTACTTATGAAATCTAAACGGGCACGATTGCAGATTACACTTTGGCATTATCTACGATCTTTTTTGGTACTTTATCTTTGTCTCTTTGCTGGTAATCTTATTTCAGCCCTTCTACCCTTTGCGGTTCCAGGCAGTATTGTTGGCTTACTGATCCTTTTTGGTTTACTTGCTTTCCAGCTTATCCCTTTGCGTTGGGTTAAACCCGGTGCCAATATCCTCTTAAAAAATATGTCATTACTCTTTATCCCTATCGGTGTTGGTGTAATGAACTATTATGATTTGTTAAGTCAGCAACTTTTCCCCATCGTTTTAGCCTGCGTAGTGAGTACCTTTGGTGTTATGGCACTCGTTGCATATTGCTCACACTACGTTCATCGTGAGCGCGTTATCGTGGGTTCGAAACCAGACCAAGTTGAAGATATTGTGGAAACAAAAGAGAAAGACGACGATAAAGCGTTAAGTGAGAAGAAAAAATGTTAGCCATGTTGATGAATATTTGGTGGTCACTTCCTTTAAGTATTTTTATTTTTTACTTAGCTCGTAAACTTGCAGCTCGATTTAAATTACCTATTTTAAATCCGCTTTTAATTGCGATTGTGGTGATTATCCCTATTTTATTGATAGCCAAAATACCTTACGAAAATTATTTTGCAGGTAGTCGTATTTTAAATGACTTATTACAACCTGCCGTTGTCGCTTTAGCTATACCGCTTTATCAGCAATTACACCAAATTCGCGCACAGTGGAAATCATTAATCAGTATTTGCTTTATTGGTAGTATTGCTGCGATGGTTAGTGGCACTGCCATTGCATTATGGGCAGGAGCAACACCTGAGATTGCTGCATCAATCTTACCTAAATCAGTGACAACACCTATTGCGATGGCTGTGGCAGACTCTATTGGGGGCATTCCTGCTATCAGTGCGGCATGTGTTATTGCCGTGGGTATTTTAGGGGCTATTTTTGGTCACTCGTTATTTAAAATACTACGTATTCCTACTCACGCCTCTCGTGGTTTAGCAATGGGTACGGTTTCTCACGCAGTCGGCACAGCAAGAGCTGCAGAAGTTGATTATATAGAAGGTGCTTACAGTTCATTGGCATTAATGACATGCGGGATTATTACATCCCTTACTGCACCATTTATCTTCCCTATTATTTTGCATCTTTATAGTTAATATTTTTTATACTCTACCTTTCAAATCCCCGATTTAATTAATTTTACTTCGGGGATTTTTGCTATAAATTTGAGATACATCTCTCAATTAATGAATTTGTTGCAATTGTTTCATTGAAAATATGATTTTCATCACATATAAGAATGGGTAAAGATGCCTAGAATCTTATAATACAGAAAGATTAATGGGAGACTCATGTATGCATACTCGTTTTCAGGCAGTTTGGTCAGATTTATCCCCTCAGTTACAACAAGCACTTGCTCCTTATCTTGAGCAGGATGAATTCCCTGCAATGTTTACGGCAGAGCAGGTCAATGCCATAAAAACACAGTTACAATGTAATGATGATGCCTTAGCCCTAGCACTTTTACCCGTTGCTGCCGCTTGTGCTGTTGCACCAATCTCTAATTTTAAAGTTGGTGCAGTTGCGCGTGGTGAAAGTGGTAATCTCTACTTCGGTGCCAATATGGAATTTGCTGGCGCACCACTACAACAAACTGTTCACGCTGAACAAAGTGCAGTGACTCATGCATGGTTACGTGGTGAATCTCGCTTGATCTCCGTCACCGTTAACTATACACCTTGTGGTCATTGTCGCCAGTTTATGAACGAATTGAACAGTGGCACCCATATTCAAATTCAGTTACCGGGTAGAAAAATGGCAACATTAGGTGATTATTTACCTGATAGCTTTGGCCCGAAAGATCTCAATATCACCTCTTTATTAATGGACAAAGTTAATCACGGTTACAAAATTGATAACCCTAGTGAATTAGCACAACAGGCGCTACAAGCCGCTAACCGTAGCCATGCTCCTTATAGTGAGTCACACAGTGGTATTGCTGTTCAAATGAAAGATGGCAAAATTTTCCAAGGTAGTTACGCAGAAAACGCCGCATTCAATCCAAGTTTACCGCCATTACAAGCCGCATTAATTTTATTAAATATGGCAGGTGAGAGTGTGATGGATATTGAATCTGCTGTCTTAATTGAAAAAGCAGAGACAATTTTAACGCAATGGGATGCAACACAAGCAACATTAACTGCTTTAGGTTGTCGCCAAATGCAGCGCATCACTTTGTAAAAAGTTTTAACTTATTCCTCTAAAAATCTCTCCTAAAAAAGCATCAGCATGTAAATTTTGCTGATGCTTACCAGAAAAAGTTGTAACAACCGTATCTATCTCTCATTTCTAAGCATAAAAATCATAAAAAAATAACATAAGCTGTACATATTTTTATTATTTTGTAGGATCTACAATTGTCATGTGACTAACTGCCTTACAAGAGTATTTTTCATGGAACTGGAACACGAAAGTAAACGCCCTCTCTACATCCCGTATGCAGGTCCAATCCTGCTTGAATTTCCCCTGTTAAATAAAGGTAGTGCTTTCAGCGAAGAAGAACGCAGCACCTTTAACTTACATGGTTTACTGCCTGAAGCAGTTGAAACCATCGAAGAGCAGGTTGAACGCGCTTATCGCCAATATCTTGATTTCAAAAACGATAACGATAAACATATTTACCTACGAAATATCCAAGATACCAATGAAACCCTGTTTTACCGTCTATTGGAATCTCACCTAACTGAAATGATGCCAATCATTTACACACCAACAGTGGGTGAAGCTTGTGAACATTTCTCTGATATTTATCGTCGTGCTCGTGGTTTATTTATCTCTTACCCTAACCGCGCCAATATCGACGATATGCTACAAAACGCCACTAAACAGAACGTAAAAGTTATTGTTGTAACAGATGGCGAGCGTATTCTTGGTCTAGGTGACCAAGGTATCGGTGGTATGGGTATTCCTATCGGTAAACTCTCTTTATATACCGCGTGTGGTGGTATTAGCCCAGCGTACACACTGCCTGTTGTACTTGATGTTGGTACTAACAACCCACAACGTTTAAACGATCCTCTGTATATGGGATGGCGTCATCCTCGTATTACAGGTGATGAATATAACGAGTTTGTTGATGAGTTTATTCAAGCTGTTAAGCGTCGCTGGCCAAATGTTTTACTGCAATTTGAAGATTTCGCACAAAAAAATGCGATGCCTTTATTAAACCGTTATCGTGATGAGCTATGTTGCTTTAACGATGATATTCAAGGTACAGCGTCTGTTACTTTAGGTAGCCTAATTGCAGCAAGTCGTGCTGCTGGTCGCCAATTAAAAGACCAAACTGTCACTTTCTTAGGTGCAGGCTCTGCAGGTTGTGGTATTGCTGAGCAAATCATTGCCCAGATGAAATCTGAAGGTTTAAGTGATGAGCAAGCGCGTGAACGTATCTTTATGGTTGACCGTTTTGGCTTATTAACAGACAAACTGCCAAATCTACTTGATTTCCAAAGCAAACTTATCCAAAAAAGTGAAACCATTGCTGATTGGGAAACTGAAAGCGATGCAATTTCACTGTTAGAAGTGGTTAAGAATGCAAAACCAACAATTTTGATTGGTGTTTCAGGACAAGCAGGTTTATTCACTGAAGAAATTATTCGTGAAATGCACAAACACTGTGAACGCCCTATCGTAATGCCATTATCTAACCCAACTTCTCGTGTAGAAGCGCGTCCTGAAGATATTATCAACTGGACTGATGGACAAGCTTTAGTCGCAACAGGTAGCCCATTTGCACCAGTTAAATACAAAGATAAAGAATATCCAATTGCACAATGCAACAACTCTTATATCTTCCCAGGTATTGGACTAGGTGTTATCGCATGTGGTGCAAAACGTGTTACTGATGCCATGTTAATGGTTGCAAGTCGCGCATTAGCAGATTGCTCACCAATGGCAAAAGATGGTGATGGTTCACTATTACCTTTACTGGCTGATATTCAGCAAGTTTCGCGTTATATCGCAAAACAAGTTGCAAAAGAAGCTCAAGTACAAGGTGTTGCTACCGTAACTTCTGATTCAGCATTAGAAGAAGCGATTGAACGTAACTATTGGTCACCAGAGTACCGTATTTACAAAAGAACCTCGTTCTAAGTAGCTTGAAACACTAAGTACCATTCTGAAAAGCGCGTCATTACTTAATATGAGGCGCTTTTTTCTTGCTTCCCTATCTCTGCTCAAGTAGCCTTAAGCATTATGAAAGTCATTCGTTATTTGCGTCATTAAGGCAAGGAAATGCTAAAACGCCTCATTTATCTCTTTCTCACACTTTTTATTCTGCTTGCTGTCACTTTGATTGCCTGCGATCGCTGGATCGGCTGGAAAACCAATCCTTATATCTTTGAAGATGTAGATACGTTACCAGCTAAAAAAGTGGGCATGGTGTTAGGCACATCGAAGTACTATACCAGCGGTTATATAAATCAGTTTTATCAATACCGCATCCAAGGCGCTGTTAATGCTTATAATAGTGGCAAAATTCAGTATTTATTACTCAGCGGTGATAATGCAAAACATAGCTACAATGAGCCCAATACCATGCGTAAAGATCTCATTAAAGCAGGTATTCCAGCATCTCGAATTGTGATGGATTTTGCAGGCTTCAGAACACTTGATTCAGTAGTACGGACAAAAGAGGTCTTTGGTACAGACGGATTTACCATTATCACTCAGCGTTTTCACTGTGAACGTGCCGTTTTTATCGCATTAGAAAAAGGAATTGACGCACAATGCTTTGCGGTTGCATCCCCTAAAAGCATGTTTAAAGTACGTGTACGCGAAGTATTTGCCAGAGCAGGTGCAATGATTGATGTATATATTCTAAACCGTGAACCACGCTTTTTAGGACCACCAGAAACTATTCCTGCAATGCAATCTATTCCTGAAGGCATTAAAGGTTACCCTGCGGTTTCACCAGAGGAAGTCGAATCGCTTCCTCTGAATGAAAATAATCATGAAAAAACCTAAAAGAATTGTGCTAATTTTGAGGCTGATTTACGCCAAATCCATTCTATTGGCCCTTGTGGAAAATAACGTAACCAAATCATTGCAAAAGCAATATTGATTGCCCAAATAGCGACAACAAAAGGCATCAATTCAGGTAGAGTAAATTGATTAAATAGCCCCATACGCTGAAATAAATAAATACCGATAAGGCTTTGTATTAAATAGGTTGTTAACGCCATTTTACCAACACAGCGTAAAGCATAAGCAAGATAAGAGTGTTGGATAATATCCCAACTCCAATAAAACAGCGCAATATACCCCAAACTTTGCATTACTTGGATCAACATGGTTAAAGGTTGTGCCCAAATAGCCGCCCAGCGATAATCCCAATCAAGGTAATAATCCACCAGCACAATAACTGTTTGTAAGCTTAAACTAATTAAAAGAAAATAAAGCGCCACATAGCCATAATGAGTACGGCTAAATTTTTGCTGCAACCAACCTGACGCCATTAACGCAGAGCCCATCAACATCGCACCGAACAAAAACCAGCTGTATTGACGTACTAGATTAAAAACAAAAAGACTTAGCTCATTCAAACGATAATAAACACTATTTAAATAAGGTCCTGTTTTCCAATCTGATTCAGCCAATTGAGAGTATGGCGTGCTGTACCAAACGGTATCAATAAAGTCACGATAATAGTAAAACAACGCACCTAAAATAAATGCGCCACAAAAATAGAGTATTGCTCCCAATATAAGCTGGTGTTTTGTCGCTATTGATTTAATAAACGCAAAAACAAATAAACCACATATACTATATGGAAATAAAATATCACCTTCCCAAATAAATAATGTGTGAATAAGGCCAATCAATGCCAGCACAACTAACCGCGATATATTAAAACGCGTTCCTTTATATAAAAGGAGATAAAGCGTACCACCAAATAGCAACGCAAAAATAAAGAGGAATTTTCCTTGAGCAAACAGATTTAATGCCATCCATGTTATACGATCACCAAAAGAGGCTTCTCCCGAATGTAATGGGTTAAATGAAGCCACTCTTAATAATGCAAAACCTGAAATATTGAGCAATAAAATGCCAAGGATCGCCATTCCTCTCAACGCATCGAGAGCTTCGATACGTTGACGAGACGATTCATTCATTTTTATTTAAAAATCTCAAAGATGACGAACAGCGCGCAAAAACTCCTGACGCGTATTTTGACTAGATTTAAATAACCCACCTAATGAAGTGGTGGTGGTTGCACTAGTTGCATCACGAATACCACGAGCTTTAACACAATAGTGAACCGCATCAATAGAAACAGCCACATTTTTTGTGCCTAGTAACGTTTGTAATGCGATAAGAATTTGCTGTGTTAAGCGTTCTTGAACTTGAGGGCGTTGAGCGAAGAATTGCACAATACGATTGATTTTAGATAGCCCAATCACTTTATCTTTCGGGATATAAGCCACAATCGCTTTACCATCAATAGTAACAAAGTGATGTTCGCAAGTACTTGTTAATGTGATATCTCGCACTGTCACCATTTCATCAACTTGCATTTTATTTTCAATTAGCGTGATTTTTGGGAAGTTGTGGTAATCCAGCCCTGAGAAAATTTCATCAACATACATTTTTGCGATACGACGAGGTGTTTCAGCTAAACTATCGTCACTTAAATCCAGATTTAACAGCTTCATCACTTCTGTCATATGATGTTCAATTTGCTGTTTACTCTCACTTGGAGAGAGTTTTGGTTCACGAAGAGGCGTTTCCAAACCGCGTTCAACTAACGCAGCATGCACCCATTGCGCCTCTTTACTTAATGATGACATTGGACTCTCCGATAAACACATTAATTAAGTAGCTGTTATCGCACTTAGCAACAACAACCTACACTTTAGATGACCTCAATCACATTATCCAGCGATACCGCATTTTTCGTTATGAAATTATTGCATTTTTGTATGAGCTACTTTTAGTTTACTGATGTTCTTTTTCTTTTAAGCACACTAGAAAACCACCGATTATCAACACAATAAAAGCAACATAAAGTGCAGGTTCTAATTTCCCTGTTAATGCGGTTGAAAGTGAAGAAATTACGGGACCAACTAATTGTCCGATGGCATAAAAAGTGGTAAGTAAACCCGCCATATAACGCCCATGATCCGGTGCTAGTTCTCTGCCTCGTAAAAAAGCAAGTTGTACAGCGCACATAAGACCGCCACCAATTAAGAAAGCGCCAATCGCAAGCCCTGTTATCGTTGGGACCCATTCTGCAATCAAAATACCTAATGCTTGTAACCAAAGCGTAATGGCTAGGCGTAACTGCGTGTTTAGTATGTTACGCGTTAAAATAGCGATCCCAATACACAATGCAGCTGAAGCACCAAAAACAGGCCAAACAAACTGCGCGATCAAGCTACCCGGAAAGCGTTCTGCCGCCATTTGAGAAAGAAATGTGGCAGGTAAAATATAGCCAAATCCGGCGAAGGTATAACCCCAAATCAACTTTTTCATCGCTGGCGTGAGCGTTAAAGGTGCAACTTTTACTTCTTCTCTGCTCATTTTCCACGGTTTTGGAAGATGGTAGCTCACATATATGGCACAAATAAAAGCAAGAGAGCCGTAAATTAACCATCCCATCGTCGCACTCATTTGCCATTTCATAATTAGCACGGCAAGAATACCGCTAATAAATATACCAGCACCTGTTCCTGCATAAACAGCCACACTTAATGCAGGTCGATTAAGACGAGCCAGTAACTCATTAGCCCATGAAGCCACCAGCACTAACGTCCAACCACTTGCCCAGCCAATAAAAAAGCGCGCAATACTATGTGTAAAAGCATCATTTAAAAAAGCAGACAACAGAGTGATTATCACCGCACCCCAAAGACCCGCCCATAAACGATATCCCACACCTTTAACGGCTTTCATCGCATCATAAGATCCCGCGAGATAACCAAGGTAATTAAATGCAGCAACAATACCCGCGCTTGTTAGCGTTAATTGATATTCTGCAATCATCAACGGCACTTGAGGTGTAAATGTAAAGCGCCCTATCCCCATTGCAACCACTAAAGCAAGAAACCCACTAAAAGCAATATGAAAAGCTTGTGCTGAATGACTTTGGTGATTTGAAGTATTCATGGATATCCATTATTTTGTTTTATCATTTTAATGTGCTGTCCATTAATAACAGAACAAGTAACACATTAACCTCAGACAGTTAACATTTTTGCAATAAGAAGTTTCATTTCTTTCTATTCACAAGATGATCTCTGACATGATGATGTTCATCGTGATAGATTAGTATCATGAAATAAAACAGAACATTTCGATAGATCTTGGAGTATATGATGAGTCAATGTCACGTTAGCGGTTTATTATCTCTTGATGAAGCGCTAGAAAAACTACTTGAAAAACCGCTGGCAATTACCAATACCCTTAACATTCCATTAAATAACGCCGCAGATTATATTCTAAGTGAAGACATTACATCTCCACTGAATGTTCCGCCTTTTGATAATTCGGCAATGGATGGTTATGGACTTCGTTACGCTGACTTAGAAGCTCAAACTCCACTTCCTGTTGCAGGTAAATCGTTCGCCGGTATTCCTTTTGAGGGAGAACTTCCTGCTGGGCAATGTGTACGCATTATGACAGGGGCAATGGTTCCTGCTGGTGTTGATACTGTCATAATGCAAGAAGAAGCTGAAGTGACTGAAAATGGTGTTCGTTTTCCACACCCAGCTAAGAAAGGCCAGAACATTCGCCGTATTGGTGAAGATATTAAAAAAAACGATATTGTATTACCTGCTGGCACTAAACTTTCAACAGCACAATTACCTTTAATCGCCTCTTTAGGTGTGGCAACGGTACAAGTTTATCGTCGTTTAAAAGTAGCTGTTTTCTCTACGGGTGATGAATTACAAACCATTGGACAGCCATTAAAAGCGGGTCAAATTTATGATACCAACCGCTTTGCGGTACGTTTAATGCTTGAAAAACTAGGATGTGAAGTCTTAGATTTAGGCGTTATTCCTGATTCACCAGAAAAACTACGTGAAACCTTTAAAAAGGCGGATCAAGAAGCAGATTTAGTGATCAGCAGTGGTGGTGTTTCTGTGGGTGAAGCCGATTACACCAAACAAATTCTTGATGAAATTGGTGAAATTGGTTTTTGGAAACTTGCCATTAAACCGGGAAAACCTTTTGCCTTTGGTCGATTACATAATGCATGGTTCTGCGGTTTGCCAGGTAACCCAGTGTCAGCAACCGTGACATTCTATCAATTGGTTCAGCCTTTAATTGCTCGTCTATCAGGTTTTAGTCATTGGAAAGCACCGCAACGTTTTCAAGCCATTGCTCAATCATCATTGAAAAAATCAGCAGGTCGCCTTGATTTTCAACGTGGTATTGCAAGTATTAATGCCGAAGGTGTATGGCAAGTAGACACAAGTGGTCATCAAGGCTCACACGTTTATAGCTCCTTTAGTGTCGCTAATTGCTTTATCGTTTTAGAGCGTGAACGCGGTAAAGTCGCAGCTGGCGAAACTGTGACTATTGAGCTATTTAATTCTCTATTAAAAAGTGAATAGCCTTTATGAGTATTGAATTAACCGATGAAGAAATGCTGCGCTACAATCGCCAGATTGTATTAAGAGGTTTTGATTTTGATGGTCAAGAGGCACTGAAAAGTGCTTCTGTATTGATTGTTGGCGCAGGTGGGTTAGGGTGTAGTGCCTCGCAATATCTTACAGCCGCAGGTGTGGGAAAACTCACGTTATTAGATTTTGATACAGTTTCTCTTTCTAATCTTCAGCGCCAAATTCTTCATCGTGACGCCACGATTGGTCAACCTAAAGTGCTATCTGCAAAAGCGACATTAGAAGCAATTAATCCCCATGTCACGATAGAAACCGTCGATGCATTACTTGAAAATGAGGCTTTAGCAGAGCTTATTAGCCAACATAATATTGTTATGGATTGTACTGATAATGTGACAGTACGTGAGCAACTTAATCGTCTCTGCTTTCATCAGAAAAAGCCTCTCGTTTCTGGTGCCGCTATTCGGATGGAAGGTCAAATCAGTGTATTCACCTACCAAGATGATGAGCCTTGCTACCGCTGTTTAAGCCATCTTTTTGGTGATAATGCGTTAAGTTGTGTTGAAGCGGGTGTAATGGCACCTGTAGTCGGTACCATTGGCACATTACAAGCAGTTGAAGCCATTAAATTACTCACCGGCTATGGTGAAAATTTACATGGTAAGGTATTAATGTTTGATGCAATGAGAATGCAATTTCGTGAATTCAAATTACCTAAAAATCCACATTGTGAAGTGTGTTCTGCCAATTCACCCGATAACTAACCGCTTTCTATCCTAGATAAGGTAAGTCTAACTTCTTTAAACTTACCTTATCACCTTTCGAAGAGAGAGGTATTAATCTGTTTTTTAAGCATTTTAATTACCCTCTAAGTCGTATTTTTCGTTAAGTTGATGTAACAAGCTTGTAGTATTCACTCTAATTTAATTCTACTATGACCGCCCGCGTCAAAACGCAACAGGATGCCCTATAAGCAGAATAATCATTTAAGCACGCGTTTTATGTGCTAAAAAAGCAATACAAGGTAGAAGAATGACATTTCAAATTGCAGACACTCTCTATTACAACGGACTTATTTATACCGCTGATCATAATAACAATATTGTTGATGCTATCGCGATCAGCCAAGGTGTAATTATTGCTTCAGGTAAAAAAGAGGTGTTACTTTCTTACTGTAATGAAAATACTGAACAAATTGATTTACAGGGAAGAATGGTCATGCCGGGCATTATTGATGCACATATGCATCCATTTTGGGGAGGCGCAACATTAGCGGGCTGCCATCTTGATTATCAATCGCTCTCTATCGATGACATTTTATTGCGTATTCAGAAATACCTTGATGAAAACTTTATTGATAGTGATACCGAATGGCTAAAAGTCTCCGCATGGTATCGTGAAGGTATGCAACCTGAAGGCGTGCAAATGACACGTTATCACCTTGATACCTTAAATACGACTCGCCCTATTTTGCTCTTTTCTAGCGATTGTCATAGCGTTCTTGCCAATTCTCGTGCTTTAGAGTTGTTAAATATCACCGCTGAAACACCTGATCCGCCGGATGGAAACATTGAACGTGATGGTGATAGAACCCCTATTGGTATTCTTGAAGATGCACCAGCAATGCAAGCCATTGACAGCCTACCTCCACTGACTGAAGCACAAAACCTACAAATCGCCCGTCATGTTCAAAAATTATTAAATGAGCAAGGCGTAACCACCATAATGGATGCGCGTGTAGGCGAGCCTCAATTACGCGCCTTTAATACGTTAAGAAGAGCTGGCGAACTGACTCTTCGCGTAGAGAATGCCGTTGAAATCACGCCGGATGATGTACCTTGTATTGAAGATATTCCAAATGCTGTACATCATGCTGCTACTCGTTTTTCACAGTGGCATCAAATCAGCGATGGAGCGCAACCTAGTGTTGCGATCCGCCATATCAAACTTTTCCTTGATGGTGTATTACAAGCGCCGATTATGACAGCCCGTTTACACTCGCCTTATCGTATCAATGTTGGCACCGATGACACGCCACACTGGCAAGACTCTGAACATATTGGCGATCTCTATTTCTCACCTGAAATTTTAACGCCGTTAGTCACAGAAATTGCCCGTGCGGGTTATCATCCTCATATTCATACTGTTGCTGAAGGTGCAATTAGCACGGCACTTGATGCTATTAGTGCGATGCGTGAAGCCCTACCTGAAAAAGACATAAGACCGGGGCTTGCACATAATGAATTGATGTGTGAAAAAGATTATGTGCGTTTTGCACAACTAAAAACCTACCCTTTTCTCTCCTTCCAATGGGCGGCAGCAGAACAGAGCAATATCGAAAAAGATATTGAAATGCTGGGTAAATCTCGCTGTGATTATTTAGAAACTGCTGGCAAGTTTATTGATGCGGGCGTTACTGTTGCTTTTGGTAGCGATTGGCCGATTGATCCACTTAATGAATGGTACGATTTTAAAGTCGCAATGACTCGTCAAAAAGATGCAAAAAGCCCTCGTCTTGATAATGATCGTAACCTAACGTTAATTGAAGTCCTACGCGCAGCCACTATTAATGCTGCTCAAGCATTGGATATGGATAGACAAATTGGATCATTAGAAGTCGGAAAATTTGCCGATTTTATTGTATTAGATAGAAACCTGTTTGAAATATCGGCAGAAGATGTTGAAAATGTCAGGGTATTGTGTACGATCATTGCGGGGAAACCCACAATTTAGCTGAATAATATAATTAATAAACCCGCGTTGAGCGGGTTTATTTTTATCTATGCACTTAATCCTATGAGAATTAACGTAAATTCAGCATGCTATAAAGCAATCGCCATTACTGTGCTCACTTCTTTTAATCCTTCACGCTCGTAAAAACGTTTAGCAGCACCATTTTCAGCTAATACAGATAACTCAAGATGAGTCATTTTCTCTAATTTAGCCCACTCTTTCATTGCTGTTAATAATAAACTTCCTACGCCTTGGCTACGTACTGAAGGGTCAACAACAATATCATAAATATAAGCATATTTACGCTGAACTAAGCAGTTAAACATTGGTGTTTCTTGGATTTGCGCCATGCTAAATCCAACTACTTTACCGTCTAAATCTGCCACTAAAAGATGAAACTTATTATTTTTTATTCCATTAATAATAAAAGCTTCATCTTGCTTACCCGGCTTTAATCGATCGGGTTGTAAATTCGCCATTTCATTAAATAAATAAGTGTAAAGCGTATTAATTTCTTCTACATCAGACAAAATTGCTTTTCTTATTATTATCATTTTTTACCTTTATTTGTTGTAGGTTTTTACAGGAGGTGCGGTGTACGTTTCAAATTTATCTAAAAGTTGAATAGGACATTGTTCCACAATCGCCATATTCCGGTATTTTTCATGTAAGAATTGTTCATCAGCCATTTTATCAATCATCATTAATAATGGAGAATAGAACTGATTGATATTAAGTAAGCCTAGTGGTTTTTGATGTAACCCAATTTGGCTCCATGTAAAGACTTCACTAAACTCCTCTAATGTACCAAAGCCACCGGGTAAAGCGACAAAACCTTCAGCTAATTCAATCATTTTGCTTTTACGCTGATGCATTGTTTCAACAACATGTAGTTCAGTCAGATTTTTATGTGAAATTTCACGCCCTTCTAATAGCGTAGGAATAACACCAATTACCTTTCCACCTTCGGCTAAGACAGTATCGGCGAGTGTTCCCATAATACCGACACTTGCACCACCATAAATTAAGGTAATATTACGTTTAACCAGCTCTTTGGCAAAAATAATTGCTTGTTCTTTATAAATAGGTGAAGCCCCTAAACTAGAACCACAATACACTGCGATAGATTTTATTTTACTCATTTTTTATTCTCTTTTAGCTAGTTAAAACGAGCTTGGAATTATACTGAAGGTACTTTTAATAAAAAAGGTTAAAAAAAGTGTTTTTACGCTTTTTATCGCACATATATATTTAATCATTATTAACTCTTATATTTATAAGAGGCTATTTTTTATTTTATTAAAAATAAACTAATTTATATTTAAGCTAATTTAGCTCAATCAAATTAAAATAAAAATATTTATTAAGGAATAACTATATTAAAGCAGGTGATTTTATTTTATATTATGCGATCCTTTGTTATCTGCTAACAGAGAACACATACGATTGATTATTGACGAGGTTTTATAGGATGTTGTCAGCCAGACACTCAGCTAAATTACAGGTGTTTTACCCTGTGCTTCTTTTGCTTCTCTCCATGCTTTCAATTCAAAGCGGCGCATCCCTTGCTAAAAGCCTATTTCCTGTTATTGGTGCCCCCGCTGTAACGGCGTTACGCCTGCTATTGGGTACTTTGATCCTCTTTTTTATTTTTAAACCGTGGCGACTTAAGTTTACTCGAGAATCGATTATGCCACTGTTTTTGTATGGTTTATCTTTAGGGATGATGAATTACCTTTTCTACCTCGCCCTTGAAACCATTCCTTTAGGCATTGCTGTTGCCCTTGAATTTACAGGCCCTTTAGCTGTTGCTATGTTTTCATCGCGCAGAGCCATCGACTTCTTATGGATAATTTTAGTCATTGCTGGTTTAGGATTATTGCTACCTATTGGCGATAATATTCATGGATTAGATCCTCTAGGTATCCTTTATGCACTGGGTGCTGGTGTAGGTTGGGCATTATATATTGTATTCGGACAACGTGCAGGTAAAGGCTACGGCGCGGCAACGGTTTCAATTGGCTCATTAGTTGCTGCCTTTATTTTCGTTCCTATTGGTATGTTACAGAGTAGCCCAGATATCATGTTTAGCTGGTCAATCTTACCTGTTGCATTAGCTATTGCGATTCTATCAACCGCTTTCCCCTATACTTTAGAAATGATTGCTCTCACACGTTTACCGGCTAAAACCTTCGGGACTTTAATGAGCTTAGAGCCTTGTATGGGTGCTTTTATTGGTATTATTTTCTTGCATGAACATTTGACTTTAATTCAATGGGTTGCCTTAGCCTTTATTGTTTTAGCCTCTATTGGTTCAACGGCAACCATAAAAAGCAAAACCAAAATTGAAGAGGTTAAATAATTATTTAACCGTATTTATTCATAAGAAATAAATATTTATTTAAAAAGGGTCTTATGATCCTTTTTACTTATTAAATAATAACTTTACTTGCCTATCATTGCTATTTTGCACACTTTGTCTTACCCTAAATAGGTTATTTCGATAGATTAGATTTTTTTAATAGATGACCTATCAATTTAATAGTATCAATCGATAAGACTAACCATTAATAATTTACTATCATAATTAACAGAAATTAAGATATTGAGTTATTAATTATTTAGGGAGAACGATTATGAGTACTGCTAAATTAGTCAAATCCACACCTTCAACTCTGCTTTATACCCGTAATAACCTTGATGACAGCGTAAAACTACATGCTATCGAATTATTGCAACAGATGGTGACGCAGTTTATCGACTTATCTCTCATCACAAAACAAGCGCACTGGAATATGCGTGGCAGAAACTTTATTTCTGTCCATGAGATGGTTGACGGCTTCCGCGATACCATTAATCAGCATACCGATGAGTTTGCAGAGCGTGTTGTTCAATTAGGTGGCACTGTATTAGGCACCGCACAAGTGGTGAGTAAGAAAACACCATTAAAAGCTTATCCTCTGGATATTCATGATGTGCAAGATCACTTAAAAGCACTGGCTGATCGTTATGCAGTTGTTGCCAATGATATTCGTAAAGCCATTGACGAAGTTGAAGACGAAGATACCGCAGATATGTTTACTGCCGCATCGCGTGATCTTGATAAATTCTTATGGTTTATTGAAGCCAATATTGAGAATTAATTCTTATAAAAAATTACAATTATGATGCTAAAAGGCTACCTTTCTTTCTCTAGGTAGTCTTTTTTATTTATCTTTTTCTTTAGGCATCTCAGGTTGATAAATAGGGAAAATAGGTAACGCAGTTAATAAACGCGAACCATAATTTTTTGTTAGCAAGCGTCTGTCATAAATCACTATTTCACCGTGACAATGATGACTACGAATAAGACGTCCAACTTGCTGAATTAAATTAAATGATGCGCTTGGCAAGCTTTGTACTTCAAAAGGATAGCGCTTTAGCGATTTAAGCCACTCGCCCTCTGTCACAATCACCGGATCTGTCACAGGTGGAAAAGCAATTTTATGAATATGCACCTGCGTTAAATAATCGCCTTTTAAATCGAGCCCTTCTGCAAAAGATTGCAAACCTATCAACACACTATTATCACCAGCATCAATACGCTTACAATGTGTTTCGACTAATCTATAGCGTGGCTGATCGCCCTGCACTAATAAACACAAACGCAAATCTTTCACTTCTTCTAAAAAACCTTCCATTGCCCGTTGGCTACTAAATAAAACCAATTGACCTCTGTGGTTATTCTCTTCCATGCAGTGTCGAAAATAACGCGCCATCTCTTTCAAATGTTCACGTTCATGACTCATGGTCGGTTCATAACGCATTTTAGGAATAACTAATCTACCCTGCTCTTTATGTTCAAAAGGCGAAGACAACGTAATAAAGCGATCATCAAAATGCTCACTTAACCCCGTTAATTCTTGAATACGAGAATAGCTATTTAATGATCGTAATGTCGCTGATGTGATAACCACATGCGGGATATTTTTCCATAACAATTGCGTCAGCTGTTCGCTAACACGAATACCAGCGCAATGAAAATAGAGATGAGATTGCTTTTTATCGTAACGACGCGTTAGCCATTTGGATACAGGCGCTTTTGAGGTTTGCTCTAATGTTGCCAAGCGCCACAATTTCGCCATGTTTTCTAAATACCCCACCATTCTACTGGTCGTTAAAATAGCACGATGTAAACGCACAACATCTTCTTTTGCCGTACGCTCTGTTAAATCATTTAAAATAGCTTCGCCCAACATTTTTAAACCATCTGTTAGCTTAAATAATGTCTGGCAACTTAATAGAAGTTGTTCAGGCAGTTCACCTAATGGGAAGAGATATTCATCTTGTTCACTACGTTCTGGTAATAGTGCGCGCGTGAATGTATCAACTTCTTGATAAGCTTCACGTAACTTAGCGATATGTGCATCAAAACGAATAGGATCAGCCAATTTAGGCGGCCTTACTGGAATAAATTGCGCTAAATACTGGCTAACATGACGAGTGATATTATCAAGCTGATTATTGAGAGCAACTAAGGTTATTTCTCCTTCAACTTCAAGGGCATCTCGCGCAACATCAGGAATATGGTGCCCTTCATCAAGTACCAAAAGTAGATTTTTAGCGTCAGGCAATACAGATTCACTTTCCATTGCCGCCATCACTAAAGCGTGATTGGTAATAACCACATCCACTTCATCAATTTCACGACGAGCAATAAAGAAAGGACAGCGATGATAATATTGGCAATTTCTCCCTAAACAGTTCATTTTATCCGTGCTGATCTTGCGCCATAAACTATCGGTTAGTGCACGTTTATGGTGATCACGCAAACCATCCCAGCCAAAACTAGTGAAATCATTTTTAAGCTCTTGGCAAATTTCTCTTTCTGCACTCGTCGCCACATCAACTTTATCTTCAAGCAAAAACATTAAGTCAATCTGCTCACCTTCTGTTGCACAAATCGCATCTAAATTGCGGGGGCATAAATAACGTCCACGACCAAAAGCGCCTGTAAACGTGAGATCAGGAATGATTTTTTTAAGTAATGGAAGATCTTTGCTATAAATTTGATCTTGCAGTGCCACATTGGCTGTACTGATTATCAGTGGTTTTTTCTCATCGCGGCTAATAGCAATACCCGGAATAAGATAAGAGAGTGTTTTACCCACGCCAGTCGGGGCTTCTATCACTAAATGACGTCCCATTTCATCAGAAAAAGTCTTAGCCACCTCAGCTATCATTTCACGCTGTGGCGCACGCGGAATAAACCCTTCGATATGCTCTGGTAGGGCTTTATACCACTGACTTATTTGATTTTTAACTGATTGAGAAAGGGACATAACCACTCTGTAACTGATTTTAAGAAAGGCGCTATTGTCTCATAACACTGTATAAAAATCAGTAGTTACCTTCATTTGCTCTCCTTTTTCATCAAAGAATGGATAACACCTCGAAATTATTGAGCTTTGTTATAGATTATTAATTCAACTCTTCATAGTATGAGTATTCATTACGTAACATCTAAAATAGTCTTATAAAAAATATGATTTATTGGTTTTATTAAACACAACACCAGTTAAGAGATATCTATAATGACCTCCGCAAAACGCCCTATTTTTAACTTAGAACTTGATTTGCTCCGAACCTTTGTTGCTGTTGTCGATGGAAATACCTTTGCAGCGGCAGCTGAATCTGTTTGTCGTACACAATCTGCCGTAAGCCAGCAAATGCAACGACTTGAATCGTTGATAGGCAAAGAGCTGTTTGCTCGCCAAGGGCGAAACAAAACACTGACAGAAGCGGGTACACAACTGCTTAATTATGCTCGCCGTATTTTGCGTCTGAATGATGAAGCCTGTCTTTCATTGATGCATGAAGAAATTGATGGGATCTTAAAAATTGGCTCTCCAGATGATACGGCAAACACGATTTTACCTGATCTTCTCGCGCGTTTTTCTGGAGCCTATCCTCGCCTTATCATGGAAATTATTGTTAAACGTAGTCCGTTTTTAATGTCTATGTTAGAGAATAACGAGCTTGATTTAGCCATTTCCACTGAAGAACATGTGGGTTATCCCAAAATTGTATTACGTGTTTCTCCCTCTTTATGGTATTGCGGAAAACACTTCAGATTTGATCTTGATGAACCCTTACCATTAGTTGTATTAGATGAACCCAGCACATACCGCGATATGATGATAAATCACCTTGATCAACAAGGTATTCGTTGGCGAATCGCTTATGTTGCTACAACACTTTCAGGCGCTAGAGCCGCAGTACGAGCAGGCTTAGGCATTATGGCGCGTTCAATTGAGCTTTCAGGTGATGATTTGCGTATTTTAGGCGAAAAAGAAGGCTTACCGGCTTTACCTGCTATTAGTTATAACCTATATCTCAATGCCAACAGCCCTGGAAAAGCAGCCCAAATACTGTTTGATTCATTAAAAAATGAACAAAATGAAGTGATTAATCATGCCGACATAACACTTCAACAAGAGTAGAGATTTTAAAACCCTTAAATCGTGTAGATAACCAAAGTAATAAAAGATTAAAACCATAAAACAGGACACCGATTATGACCCAATTTCATGGCATTTTTCCTTACCTTGTTTCCCCTGTTGATCAAACTAAAGGTACTATCCTTGAAGCTTCATTACGTCGATTAGTCGAACATTTAATTTCGTGTGGAGTTCATGGTTTAAGTCCATTAGGTAGCACAGGTGAATACGCTTATCTCTCTCAAGCGCAACGCAATGAAATTGTGCGTATTACCGTTGATCAAACCGCAGGTCGGGTTCCCGTTATTGCGGGTGTTGCAGGGTTTTCAACCGCAGATGCCTGCCATCAAGCTGAACAATATGCTCAATTAGGCGTCGATGGCATGGTCTTAATTTCACAAAAAATGTACCCGTTAAGCGAAACCGCACAAGCTGGTTATTTCCAAACTATCGCCGAAGCGTTTCCTGAAAAATCCATGACAATTTATACCAATCCGGGGCTTTTGGGCGATGTTCTTCCTATCTCTTTATTCAATGAACTTAGCTATATCCCGAATATTGAATATATTAAAGATGCCTCAAGCAATACAGGTCGCCTACTCACCATGATCAATACGTTTGGTGAGCGCGTTAAAATCTTTAGTGCTTCAGCTCATATTCCATTGTTAGTGCTAAAACTTGGTGGTGTAGGTTGGATGGCAGGTCCTGCATGTGTGTTGCCAAAGCAATGTGTTGAACTGTATGAGCTAGCAACAAAAGGCGATTTTGATACAGCTTTAGCAAAACAAAAAGAGATGTGGCAAATCAATGAAGCATTTACAAAATACTCGCTCGCATCATGTATTAAAGCATCCCTAAATATTCAAGGCTTCGAAGTGGGCTCTCCTATTTTACCGCAAGAGCCTCTAAATGAAGCAGCAATGAACGATCTACGCCAAATTATTGCTCGCCTTGATTAATAAACGATTCTTATTTAGAAATAACAAAGGCTAGATTTTTCCTATTCTGGTCTTTGTTATCTGTTTAACTCAATTTTCTCATCTAAAATACAGGTCAATGCTGTACGATCTTGAATAAGAATGAAATAATAACCACCGTTGTTGTAAAACAAGTTTGCCCTATCACCATAACGAGGAGAAAATATATGCCCATTTCCGTCAGTGAAATAATGGAAATATTGCCTCATCGTTATCCATTCTTATTAATTGATCGCGTTATTTCTGAGCCAGATGAACTTGCCAGTGGCAAATTAATAGCGATTAAAAATATCACAACCAATGATACGGTTGTTTTTGGTGAGTTCTATCCACCTTTATTACTACTTGAAAGCATGGCTCAAGCTTCTGGTGTTCTTGCACATTACTACCTTTCACCAATGGGTGAAGATCAGCAATGTTATTTTGCCAGTATAAAAAACGCGCGTTTTTATGATGTGGTAAAAGCGGGCGATCAGCTACATATTGAGATCCGATTTCGCCGACAGCGACGTACCATTGTTAGCTTTTCAGGTACGGTGAGAATTGGTGAGAAGATAGTTTGTACATCTGAATTTATGTGTGCGAGACAATAAGTAAAGGATTGGTAGCTAAAACCAATCCTTTACACTCATCTTTTACACTGCCCTTTCACATCAAGCTTTTACATAATCATCTTGTCTATTTTATTTCTGCCTAACCTTCTATTTCTTTAATACGTAATAATTGTGTTATTTCTGAAATAGTGGCATTGTCGAAATGCAGTATTTTTTCAACTAATTGTGCTACTTGTTCTGCTTCTATCGCCAAAGATGCATTATCGTAAAACTTACTGATCACATCTTTATCTGTCATTGGATTTTTCGGATTACCATATTGAATATCTAATCTCTCTGTGATCTTCTCGCCATTTTTTAATGTCACGAAAATTAATCCGGGGAAATAGGTAGGAAATGGGATCTCCCCTTTTTCGGGATAACGATAACTTACACGCTTTGCTAATGATTGGATATCTTCCCGTTGTAGGTTTTCAGGTAATAATGAAGAGAGCGTTAAAGCGTTATCTAAAAAACCTGCAGCAAATAACCATGGCAAACTAAATTTAGCGCCATAGGCTGTTTGAGGTGCCCATTTTGTTTCAGGAGGCTCACAAATCAAGGCTGCCGCGACTGGATCAACAACGCACTCAACACTATCGATATCATCAGCCGTGATCCCTTTTTTCAGCAAATTACGCCCACAATCCACAGTCGCATGAGCAAAATGGCACACCGGATAAGGCTTAATGGAAACATTTAAAAATTCCCATACATCACCTAATCCTAATGCCACTTGTTCTGGTTGTGCTTGCTCTTTAATACCATGTGTTTGATAAAGGCTATAACGACCTTCAAATATTGTTTCAGGGCCTGTCATTCCGCCTTTTGCTAATGATGCTGCGATGATACCTGATTGTGCAGCCCATCCCGCATGAAAGCATTTAGAAGATGAACTGTTAGTAAGATATTCTGCTACGCCTCCTGCTTGGCTTCCTGTTAGGCCAATTGCATTCACAGTTTGTTCTGGCGTTAACTTTAATAGTGAAGCGGCACAAGCCGTAGCGCCAAAAATTCCTGCAATTGCTGTAGCGTGAAAACCTCGCTGATGAAATCCACTATGGCTTGCTAAGCCGACTCTAGCAGCAACTTCCCAGCCAATCACCCACGCCGTTAGAATATCTTTTGATGACGCACCAATTGACTCCCCCAATGCAAAAGCAATCGGCGTTAATACCGCGCTACCATGTGCAATCGAATCAGTGTGTGTATCATCAAAATCTAAGGCATGTGATGCAATACCATTTGTAAGTGCAGCCACCGTAGTACTTACTGTTAGCGAACTTCCCCAAATCGGAATGTTGCCTTGGCTATCAGGTAAAAAAGCCACACCTTGACGGCTTTGAATAGCACTTTGTTGCACACTTCCAGCAAGTGCGACACCTAATGTATCTAATAAATGAATTTTGGCTCGGCTAACAACTTGAGCAGGTAAATCAGAGAAAGTGGTTGTCGTAATAAATTGGGCTAACTGCTGACTCAATGTCATAAACACCTCGAAATAGATAAGAAAAAGCCAGTAATATCACCGGCTTTTAGATAATAAGAAGGTTGGATGTAATTAAGTCACTTAGTCATTTAACCAGCCAGAGGCTTTGGTTTGTGCGACAACACGATCAACTTGGGCAGGTGCATTACCGACATATGTCGTTGGATCTAAAAGTGCATCAAGCTCTTCTTGAGTAATGTGATCACGAATACGGGTATCACGGTTAATCGCTTCAACGAAGGTTATACCTTCTTCTTGTCCAGACATTGATGCTTCATACACAATTTCATGCGCGGTTTGTTTACCTGCTTTATCAGATAATGCAAACATCACACGCTCTGCCAGCATAAAGCCACCAAGAATATCCATATTTTTGCGCATTTTCTCAACATGCACATTTAGCCCGCCTATTACTGTTTTCATATTGTCGAAGATAACAGACAACATCAGGCACATTTCTGGCATGATCTTCCATTCCATTTTCCAGATTGCACCATCGCGCTCATGTTGGTGTTTCATCATATCTGTTAAAACAGAAAGATTCGCTTTTAGTGTATTACTCACACAGGCCGCATTTTCAACAATGGCAGGGTTACGCTTATGTGGCATGGTCGAAGAGCCTACTTGTCCTTTGCTGAAAGGCTCAGATAGCTCATCAATTTCGTTATGCGCTAACAGTAGGATTTCATTGGCAATTTTACCTAAAGTTCCACTAATTAAGCCCATTAGCATGCCATACTCACTGAATCTATCACGCGCAGGTTGCCATGAAATTTCAGGTACACCTAAGCCTAAGCGTTTTAATACTCGAGCTTCTAATTCATCAGCTTTATCACTTAAAGAGGCTTTTGTCCCCACAGCACCAACAACACTACCCACAAATAAGCGAGGTTCAATCTCTTTAAGACGTTGATAATGACGCGCTAACTCAGTTAGCCAAATTGCGGTTTTATGACCAAATGTAATTGGCAGAGCTTGTAAGGCTAATGTACGTCCAACCATTGGTGTGTTGCGATGTTGTTCACTTAATGAAAGCAATGCACGACCTAATACTTTGATATCACGTAAAAAAGTATGATGGGCATCTTTTAGTTGCAGTACGAGGCCTGTATCAATAACATCTTGTGTTGTTGGACCAAAGTGAACATATTCCCCATAGTGTTCTGGGCAAGCATGCTCTAAGCCACGAATTGTTGGCACTAATGGATGGCGAGTAAGACGCACTTGTTCTAATACATAATCCATATCGAGCTTTTCAAGTTTCGCAGTATCTGCAATCACTTTTGCAGCCTCTTTTGGGATCAAACCTAATTCGGCTTGTTCAATCGCTAATGCCGCTTCATAATCAAGCCAATTTTGCATTCTGGTTTTATCAGAAAAAATAGTTCTCATTTCTTCTGTTGACCATAAATTCTTTAATAAAACCGAATCAAAAACGCTGGTTCCCATAATTATTTCCCCTGTTAAAAAAATAATAAAAAAATCGTTTTCTTAATCAAACGACTTGTTAGATTGTTATTTTATTTATGCAATATAATCTCAAAAAAAACACTTTGATAATTTTAATCTAATTTCAAATATTTCTAATCAATTAAAAAATAACATTAATTCAATACGTTATAAATAACTCTTTATTTATTAGTTATAACTTTTGAATCTTAAATAACATTTAAGATTTAATTAGAATAATTAATGCTAAAAAGTTAGAGGAAGATCATCATTTTTAGAAAATAGCTATTTTAAAAATAAATAAGTTTGTTATAAATAATAGAAACAAAATAAGCGCAAACAGTAATTAATCCTTTTATTTAATTACCGGGGAACTCTATTTCTATATTTGGAGATATTAATAATGAAACAAAATAAACAAACAAAACTGATACACAGTGGACGCCAAGAAATCAAAACGTCAGGTCCCATTAATCCACCCGTAATGAGAGCCAGCACCATCGTTTTTGATTCTATTAAAAGCTGGCGTGATGTTCGTGATCGTCGTGCAACAGAGCGTGTTTTAAGCTACGGCGCACGTGGTACAGAAACCGCATTTGCCCTTGAAGCTTTAGTAACCGAATTAGAAGGCGGTCATCGTGCGCAGTTATTCCCTACCGGATTAGCGGCTATTGCGGTCACTATTATGGGATATGCCCGCAGTGGTGGACATGTTTTATTTGCTGATTCTGTTTATGAGCCTGTTCGTAAAATTGCATCGGCTTTTCTTGAACCTAATAATATCGCTTATAGTTTCTTTAAAACCGATGGTTCTGATTTTGAACAAAAAATTCAAGAAAATACACAGCTTATTTTTGTCGAATCACCGGGTTCATTACTGTATGAAATGCTCGATTTACCTGAAATTTGCCGTATTGCTCATGAGAGAGATATACCTGTTGGTGTTGATAATACTTGGGGCTCTGCATGGCTTTATAACCCGCTGGAATTAGGCGCAGATGTCTCTGTTATCGCGGCAACTAAATATTTATGCGGTCACTCTGATGTGATGATGGGCATTATGGTTGCGAATGAAAAAGCATGGAAAAAAATTGGTGCTTTACCTGAAGCATTAGGTCAAGCCAGTAGCCCAGATGATGCAGCATTAGTTCTTCGTGGTATGAGAACCTTAGGTCAACGCATCGCAGCACATGGTAAATCAGCACTCGCCATTGCACAGTGGTTAGAGACTCGCCCTGAAGTTGAAAAAGTCTGGTTCCCTGAATTACCTAATCACCCTCGTCATGATTTATGGAAACGTGACTGCAAAGGCAGTAACGGTCTATTAACCATTGAATTTAAACAAGAATACACCACTAAACAATCAGAGCAATTTATTGATGCGCTTGAACTTTTTGGTATCGGTGCTTCTTGGGGTGGATTTGAAAGCCTCGCTTTACCTGCCAATGTTGTCGGTGCGAGAACAGCATCTGATTGGCGTGAAGGTCATGGTCCTTTTGTCCGTTTACATGTTGGTCTTGAAGCAACGGATGATCTTATTGCAGATATTACACAAGCTTTTTCAGCATTAAACCAATAACAAAAAATATTGCATCATTACCGGGGAATTCACTATGACAGGTTTAATCATTGCCGCGCTGGTAACAGCGTTGGTGGTTTATTTACTGGCGCGAGGTTATAAACCTCAGCCAGTATTATTACTCGGCGGATTATTGCTATTGCTCTTAACAGCATCTCTCGACCTTAATCCGTTATTGCCAGAAAATAAATCTACTCAATTTAAATATTTTGATATTTTCCAAATCTTTACGGATATTATGAGTTCTCGCCTAGCGGGTCTTGGTTTAACATTAATGGCAATTGCGGGTTTCTCTCGTTATATGGAACACGTTGGCGCAAGCCGTGCTTTATTCGCTATTTTTGAAAGACCATTAAAAGCGATAAAATCGCCTTACTTATTATTAGTGATTTCATTTCTAGTTACTCAAATCTTGGTTATCTTTATTCCTAGCCATGCAGGTTTAGGTATGCTGTTAATGGTCACCATGTATCCGATATTAATTCGTTCTGGTATTAGTCCACTTTCTGCTTTAGCCGTCATTGGATGCTGCCAATTTATCGACCATGGTCCCGGCTCTGGTAACGTGATTATGGCGGCAAAAACAGCAGATATTGAACCGGCAGTCTATTTTGTTCAGCACCAGCTACCGATCACTATTCCTATTATTATTGCTGTTGCGATCACTCATTTCTTTATTCAACGCTGGTGGGATAAACGTGAAGGATTTGTTTTTGACCCAACAACCATCGATGCCGTAAAAGAAGAAGGCAATAAAATTCCACTGTCTTATGCCTTATTACCGGTGATCCCTTTAATTCTGATTATTGGCTTCAGCCCTTTGCTACACCCGTATATTAAATTAGAAGTCACCACAGCAATGATTATTAGTACCGTGATTGCACTTCTTTTTGAATATGTTCGCTTACGCGATGCAAAAGCCGTAATGAATAGCTTTATGTTGTTCTTTGAAGGAATGGGTAAGCAATTTGTCTTAGTGGTATCGTTAATTGTATCTGGTGAGTTCTTTGCCAATGGTTTACTTAAAAGTGGTGCCGTCGATACGCTAATTAGCTCCGCTCAAGACGCAGGTTTTGGTATTGCAGCGATGATCATTGTAATGAGTGCCATTCTTGCATTAGCGGCATTTTTAATGGGTTCAGGTAATGCAGCATTCTTCTCATTTGCCGCCTTAACACCCAAAATTGCCGCTTTCTTAAAAGTCGATGTCATTACTTTGATTTTACCAATGCAAATTATGACCAGCTTTGGCCGTACTGTTTCACCCATTACCGCAGCCATTGTCGCCATTGCAGGTATTGCGAATGTCTCACCTTTCCAAATAGTTAAACGTACCGCCATTCCTATGGCTGTCGCGGCTATTGTGAACTTAGCAATGACATTCTGGTTTTTATATTCCTAATTAAGTTGCGTTACCCTTGCCCTTAAACTCATTTACTCCTGAGTTTAAGGGATTTTTTCTTATCATTGACTGTAACCTTTGATTGAAATAATTAACGTCAACATTAACTCTACTCAGGCTATTTATAAAAAGTAAATAGCCTGTTTATTTATCTATCCACTCCTTTTTTTGCCTAAAAATAAGACGTTTTAGCTACTATCATTTGCTGATTAAACCGACTTAGTACTTGTTTCAACTTCATATCTCGATATACTTTTGCGCAACATTCATCTGCAAATGAACATTATGAAAAAAATAATTATTGTGATTATCGCGCTACTTGCCTTTGGTTCTATCGGTGGTGTTTTCCTTGCGGGCTTAAATATCTATACACGCTCCACGACACCAATAGAAACAGAGCAGACTCAACCTGAAACATCACCTACACAGCAATTTCCGGCTATCCCAGACAGCTCACCTTCTGCTAAATAAATGAGGTCGCACCGTGGAATACGATTACTTTGTTACTCCCCAATGGTTATTTGAACATCAAAATGATGCTGATCTTGTGATCCTTGATGTAAGCGCACCAATGCCAACTCAACAGATTGACTATCAAGCGCTTTACCTTGAACGTCATATTCCACATGCCCATTTTTTTGATCTTGATGAAGTCGCAGATAAAACCACGCCACTACCACATATGCTCCCTTCTGATGCACTGTTTTCAGAAACACTGACGCAATTAGGGATCTCCAATACTTCGACCGTAATTATTTACGATCAAGGTAACTTATTTTCAGCACCAAGAGGTTGGTGGACATTAACAACACTAGGTTGTCGTAATGTGCGTATTCTTGCTGGTGGTTTACAAGCATGGGTTGATGCTGGATTTACAACAGAACAAGGTGAGGCAATAAAAGTACCTGCTCAGTCTCCTTTTGTGGTTGAACGTCACGCACAACGTTATGCCAATAAACAGCAACTTCTTGATAATTTAGAGACTAAGCAAAAACAGATGATCGATGCTCGCTCTGCTGATCGTTTTTATGGTAGAGCGCCGGAGCCTCGCCCGGGCTTGCGCAGTGGGCATATTCCCGGCAGTAAAAACGTTCCGTGGAATGAGTTAGTTATTAATGGGCAATTAAAACAAAAAATTGAATTAAAGCAGATATTTGAACAAGCAGGTGTTGATTTATCACAGTCTATTATTGTTACCTGTGGCTCAGGTATGACTGCGGCAATTTTATTTTTAGCGTTAACTGTATTGGGTTGCCAATCTATTGCACTCTATGACGGCTCTTGGGCGCAATGGGGTGCTGAAAGTGCCCTTCCTTGTGAATGCTAATTAATCTGTTGATGCTTTAAAAAAGTAAACCCGCATAATGCGGGTTTATTATCAATATCTATTGGGTGTGAAGGTATTAACTTGCGAAGATTTTTGCAAGATAGAGCACGACAATGGCACCGATGATAGCAACCACAAAGCTACCAAAGTTAAACCCATCAACTTTACCTTTGCCAAAAAAGTTACTAATCGCACCACCAACAACAGCACCCACAATACCCAGAATACAAGTCCATATCAGACCAATATCATAAGAGCCTGGCATTAAGAATTTCGCCAAAATACCTGCGATCAGACCAAAGATGATCCAAGCAATAATCCCCATATTTCCCCCTAAAAATAGTCATGATATAAACAACATATCCAAAAATGTCACTTATTGAGTGTAAGTCGAAAGAGTGATTTTTTCCAATTATTAGGAATGAATTACATAATATTTAGGATAAATAGATGGATTATTTCTTAATAAACAAAAATAGCGCTGATTAATTAGCGCTATTTTTTATCGGATAAGATTATTTTTAAACTATAACGCTTCTATTGCCACAGCAATTTCTGGCGAGGTTTTTAATGTTCTAATTTGCCTAAATAACTCATCTGCCTCTGGATATTCTTTTCGTAAATAGCTAAACCACTGCTTAATACGTGATGCATGATAAATCGTCGTATCTCCACGCTTTTCTAATCGAACATAACGCTTTAATAATTCAATAACCTCTTGCCAAGGCATTCTAGCTTCTATGCCTTTCACAACACGGCTTAAATTAGGGGTATTCATTGCACCGCGACCAATCATTATCGCATCACAACCTGTTGTGGCTAAGCAGGCTAATGCATCTTCACGATCCCAAATTTCGCCATTAGCAATCACTGGTATTGAAAGTCTTTGGCGAATATCTCCAATCGCCTGCCAATTAATTTTTTCAGCATTGTAGCCATCTTCTTTTGTTCTGCCATGTACGGTGATTTCCGTAGCACCACCTTGTACCACAGCATCTGCAATCTCATGGCTATACGCAGAAGAATCCCAGCCAAGTCTCACTTTAACAGATACAGGCAACTCTAAAGGCACGGCATCACGCATTGCTTTTGTTGCTTGATAAATCGTTTCTGGCTGTTTTAAAAGAGAAGCACCACCACCACTACCATTGACTGTTTTTGAAGGGCAACCACAATTTAAATCAACACCCCAAGAGCCTAAAGATACGGCTCTAAAAGCATTTTCAGCCAACCATTGTGGGTGTTGTCCTAATAATTGCACTCGCACCAGTGTTCCACTTTTAGTACGGCTTTCTGTCTGCAATTCAGGACATAAGCGGTAAAAGGCTTTCGTGGGCAGCAATGAATCTACAACTCGTACAAACTCTGTAATACAGAGATCGTAATCGTTAATCGAGGTGAGTAATTCTCTCACTAGGGGGTCTAAAACCCCCTCCATTGGCGCTAATAGAACTCGCACTTTTTAACCTCAAAACTCTTTTCTAGCTTTCGACCAAGGGCTTTGATTATCACTACCTTCATCACTTTTACGTGAACGGCGAGGCCCTAATTTTCCGGTACGAGAACCATCTTTATTACGGTAGTTTTCTTTGCTTTTATTACGTCCAGACTCTTTACCTTCGCTATCGCCGTCTTTACGACTGTCGTTGCGATTGTCTTTACCACGAATATCTGCACGACCACCACTTCTACGCGGTGCATTATTCTTTGGTTTTTTATGCAAAGGTGCTGCTTTAATTGAAGGATCAGGATCGTAACCTTCTAACGCTAAACGTGGGATCTCGCGTTTTAATAAACGTTCAATATCAGCTAATAAACCATGTTCATCAACACAAACAAGTGAAATAGCCTTACCCGTTGCGGCAGCACGACCCGTTCTACCAATACGGTGAACATAATCTTCTGCGACCTGCGGTAATTCAAAATTGACGACATATGGCAGTTGGTCGATATCAAGACCACGAGCAGCAATATCTGTTGCAACCAATGCTTTTAATTTGCCATCTTTAAAATCAGCTAATGCGCGAGTTCTCGCACCTTGGCTTTTATTGCCGTGAATAGCAGCTGATTTAATACCATCTGCATTTAAATGTTCAGCAAGTTTATTCGCACCATGTTTAGTACGAGTGAAAATCAGTACTTGGGACCAATTTTCTAAACCAATTAAATGTGATAACAGCTCGGTTTTACGCTTTTTATCAACTAAATGCACATGTTGATCAACAGATTCAGCAGCTGAATTTCTTGGTGCAACAGAAATACTCACAGGATCATTTAATAGCGAATTGGCAAGACCAGTGATCTCTTTAGAGAATGTCGCTGAAAATAGTAAATTTTGACGTTTTTTCGGTAATTTATTAATTACACGGCGAATATCGTGGATAAAGCCCATATCTAACATGCGATCAGCTTCATCAAGCACTAAAACTTCAACGCGAGAAAGATCAACCGCATTTTGGTGTTCAAGATCGAGTAAACGTCCCGGTGTTGCAATCAGTACATCAACACCGCCGCGTAATTTCATCATTTGTGGATTAATGCTTACTCCACCAAAAACGACTAACGAACGAATTGGAATATAACGGCTATACGCTTTTACGTTTTCAGCAATTTGAGCTGCTAACTCACGTGTTGGTGTCAAAATCAGCGCTTTAACCGGTTGACGACCTTTTGTTTTTTCTGCTGATTGAGACAACTTTTCCAATATTGGTAATGTAAAAGCTGCTGTTTTACCTGTGCCCGTTTGTGCACTCGCTAATACGTCTTTACCCGCCAAAATCGGCTCAATCGCCTGTTGTTGAATAGGGGTTGGGGTTTTATACCCTTGTTCATCAATAGCGCGGAGAAGCGCCTCACTTAAACCAAGCGATGTAAAATCGGTCAAAACAGTAGTCTCCTACAACCAGAACGTATAACACGGTGATTGAAATTAAAATGACGGGCTTTCATACTGTCAATCTATAGGTAATATTACTCTATAGGTACTATCATTTCTCGATATAGACAGTGATGAAAGAGAATGAACCTTGTTAGGTTAACCTAATAACCCCTATTCTAACAGTTTTTGCTGTATTCAGAATACAAAAATAATTTTCAATAATAGATTGCACTTTTTTTATTACACATCACCTTTATTCGATTATTTATCACAAATTTTCCCTATTGTTCAATATCATCTAATATAATACGCCTTGTTATCGCTGTTTTTAATATCATTGGTTTTGTTACATTTTACTTAAGTAAGGTATCTTCTATTATGTCAGACACCCAACAGAAGACGACGCGCGGTGAACTAGCAAAACGACAATTATTGGAAGCGGCATGTGAGATCTTTGGTAAAAATGGGCCAGATGCCGCCACAACACGCCAAATTGCACAAGCTGCTCAACAAAATATTGCCGCTATCGCTTATTATTTTGGTTCCAAAGAAGGGTTATATCTCGCCGTTGCACAACATATTGCTGATCTTATTCGCCTTGATTTTGAGCCTACCGTTGCCATTCTTGACGAATTTCTTGAGCGGCCCAATCCCACAGAGCATCTACCATTGCTACAAACGCTGATCACAGATAGCTTTTTACAATATGCTCAACTGGTACTTGATAAAGCCAATATTCATCTTAGCCGCATTATGGCAAGAGAACAGCTTGTTCCAACCGAAGCATATTCCTTGATCCACCAGCAAGCGTTATCGCCTCTTTTAACGCGTGTAAACAAACTATTAGCTATCTATATTGGCTTAGATGCCACACTACCTACAACAATGTTACATACTCACGCTATATTGGGAGAAGTGTTATCATTTCGTTTAGTTAGGGAAACTATCCTAAGACAAACTGGATGGGATAGAATTGGTAAAAATGAGTATCAGATTATCTCCAACACCTTAAAAACTCATATTACTTTATTACTCAATGGATTAAGAGAGATTTACACTAACACTCATCACGCATAAATAGAGTTATTATGAAAACTAAAAAAGTCAGTTTCTTTATTATCTTAATGATTATTATCGGTATTGTTGCAGGTATCTATTATTACGAAGAAAACAAAGAGTCTGAATTAGTACTCTATGGCAATGTCGATATACGTACAGTCAACCTTAGTTTTCGTGTTGCTGGAAGATTAGACACATTACAAGTTGATGAAGGTGCTCCTGTCCAAAAAGGGCAATTATTAGGCAAGCTTGATGATGCGCCCTATCGCAATGCACTAAATAAAGCTTATGGTGAGCGTGATAGTGCCATTGCCTCGCTATCTTTAATGGAAGCGGGATACCGCGCTGAGGAAATCGCGCAAGCGCAATCTGATGTGTCATTAAAGCAAGCCGCTTGGCAATACGCAGATAGCTTTTATAAACGCCAGCAAGATCTTGCTAACCGAAAAGTCATTTCAGCCAATGAGTTAGATAGCGCAAGAAATAATCGCAATCAAGCGGCAGCGGCATTGAAAGCGGCGCAAGATAAGCTAAATCAGTATCAAAATGGTTATCGGAAAGAAGACATTGATGCAGCGAGAGGACAAGTTATGCAAGCTAAAGCCGCTGTTGCTCAAGCTGAATTAAACCTCCAAGACACGCAATTAATCTCTCCATCACAAGGTACTGTATTAACTCGAGCAGTAGAGCCAGGGACGATATTATCCGCTGGAAGCCCTGTATTTACGGTGTCATTAACTAACCCTGTTTGGGTCAGAGCTTATATCAGCGAAACTCATTTAAGCGAAGCCGTTCCTAATCGAGAAGTTTATCTATACACCGATGGGCGTAAAGATAAGCCTTATCACGGTACGATTGGATTTGTTTCACCAACAGCCGAATTTACCCCAAAAAGTGTTGAAACACCGGAGTTAAGAACGGATTTAGTTTATCGTCTCAGAGTAGTTGTAACGGATGCTGATGACGCTCTGCGCCAAGGTATGCCTGTCACCTTAAAATTTGCCTCCTCTCATTAAGTGTGGGGGAAAAATGGAACACACTAATTACACTATTGAGCTTCAAGGTGTTGAGAAATGCTTTGCAGGACTGGAAAGCCCCGCAGTTTCGTCATTAACAGCCACCATTACCGGTGGCTCTGTGACGGGGTTAGTTGGCCCTGATGGTGCAGGAAAAACAACCCTAATCCGTATGCTTGCAGGTTTATTAAAGCCTGATGCGGGTGATATTCATATTTTAGGAATGGACCCGCAAAAGCAGAGTATTGATGTCAGAGCTATTCTTGGCTATATGCCACAAAAATTTGGTCTTTATGAAGATTTAACGGTATTAGAAAACCTCAATCTTTATGCTGACTTAAAAAATGTCATCGGAGATGAGCGCAAAAAAGTTTATCACCAACTGCTCACCTTTACCGATCTCACTCGCTTTACCTCTCGCCTTGCAGGAAACCTTTCCGGAGGGATGAAACAAAAGCTGGGTCTTGCTTGTACTTTATTAGGTAACCCTAAAGTTCTGCTTCTTGACGAGCCCGGCGTAGGGGTCGATCCCATTGCACGCCGTGAACTTTGGCAAATGGTACATGCTTTAGCCAGCGATGGTATGTTGATACTGTGGAGCACCTCTTATCTTGATGAAGCAGAACAATGTAAAAACATTCTCTTACTTAACAAAGGAGAGCTGCTTTACAGTGGTATTCCTCAAGATTTAACAGCAAAAATGGAAGGTCGTTCTTTTTTGCTCAATGTTGAAGGTCATCAACGTAGAAAAGTATTGCAACAAGCAATTATTCAACCTCAAGTTACTGATGGCGTTATTCAAGGGCAATCCGTTCGTTTGATCTTGAAAAAACAGAGTAATCAAACTGAATTACTGAACGCTTTGGGTAAACCTGATGCGAAGCTTATTCCCGCAACACCACGCTTTGAAGATGCTTTTATAGATTTATTAGGAGGCGGTCCTTCTCATAAATCTGAATTAGCTGAAATTATGCCGCAGATCCCTCCTGCACCTAATGAAACGGTAATTGAAGCACAACAATTAACCAAAATGTTTGGTCAATTTGCAGCAACCGATCATGTTGATTTCCAAGTTAAGCGTGGTGAAATTTTCGGTTTGCTGGGCCCTAATGGTGCAGGCAAGTCGACAACCTTCAAAATGATGTGTGGTTTATTAGTCCCCACTAGTGGCAAAGCACTTGTGTTAGGTATGGATTTAAAAGAGAGCTCAGGTAAAGCACGTCAACATTTAGGTTATATGGCACAAAAGTTCTCACTTTATGGCAATTTAAAAGTGGGACAAAACTTGAAATTCTTCTCTGGTGTCTATGGCTTACATGGCAAACAACAGCGAGATAAAATCAACGATATGATAACTGCCTTTGGCTTAGAGCCGATGGTAAACCAAATCACTGAAACCTTGCCTTTAGGTTATAAACAGCGCCTTGCCCTTGCGTGCTCATTAATGCACGAGCCTGATATTCTCTTTTTAGATGAACCCACATCAGGGGTTGATCCACTAACCCGACGAGAATTTTGGCTACATATTAATGGCATGGTTGATAAAGGAGTGACCGTGATGGTTACCACTCACTTTATGGATGAAGCAGAATATTGTGATCGTATTGGTTTGGTTTATCGCGGAAAAATCATTGCGGCTGGCGAGCCTGATTCTCTCAAAAAAATGGTTGCTAGTAACGATAATCCAACCCCTTCAATGGAAGATGCCTTTATTGGTTTAGTGCTGGATTACGATAAAAAACTTGAAAGTGAAAATGATAAAGGGAGCGAAAAACATGCGTAATTCAGCTCAATCATCTCATGCTCGCTTTTCTTGGCGACGTTTATATGCCCTATGCTTAAAAGAAACAAAGCAGATTACTCGTGATCCCAGTAGTGCCTTAATTGCTATTGTTATCCCACTTACTTTGCTGTTTATCTTTGGTTATGGCATTAATTTAGACTCAAGCAAATTAAATATTGGTATTTTAACTAATCAACAAAGCCAACCTGCGCAAGAGCTGGTTTATACCTTCACTAATTCACCGTATATCAATGCAACTATTAGCGATAATCGACAATTACTCATTGATAAAATGCAGGCAGGACAAATTCGAGGCATTGTGGTTATTCCTGTTAATTTTGCCGAATTACTCGCTCGGCAAGATACTAAAGCCCCCATTCAAGTGATCACCGATGGCAGCGAGCCCAATACTGCAAACTTTGTTCAAGCTTATACCAAAGGAGTTTGGCAAATTTGGTTGCAACAGCAAGCTATCAGTAAAGGGATTGATACTACACCATTAATTGAAATAGAGCCTCGCTATTGGTTTAACCCAGCAGCAATTAGCCAGCATTATATTATTCCGGGTGCTGTCACTATTATTATTACGGTAGTGGGCGCTATTCTTACCTCGTTAGTGATTGCTCGCGAATGGGAAAGAGGCACTATGGAAGCCCTACTTTCCACCCAAATAACACGCACAGAACTCTTACTTTCAAAGCTTATTCCTTACCAAGTGTTAGGTAGTTTTGTCATGGTGTTATGTATGGTCGTCACCGTGTTTGTGCTTGGCGTGCCTTATCGAGGTTCGTTGTGGATTTTAGGCGGGATCACATCGCTCTTTTTAGCTACTGCTTTAGGGATGGGATTACTTATTTCCACGCTAACACGTAATCAATTTAATGCCGCGATGATTTCGTTAAATGCCGCATTTTTACCCGCAATTATGTTATCAGGCTTTGTTTTTGAAATTGATAGTATGCCCATCTTTATTCAAGTGGTGACCTATTTTATTCCTGCGCGTTATTTTGTGAGTAGTTTGCAAACGCTATTTTTAGCTGGCGATATTCCGTTGATATTGATGCTAGATATGTGGCTATTAATTGTATCGGCAATATTTTTTATTGGATTAACGGCGTTAGCAACACGTCGTCGATTAGATTAAAGGGAGAGTCTTCATGTTTTATCGCCTTCTCACCCTGATAATGAAAGAGTTACAGTCATTATTACAAGAGCCTCAAACGCGTATTATTTTAATAATGCCGGTTATCTTTCAGATGATCTTATTCCCTTTTGCCGCGACGTTAGATGTTACCAATGCTTCTATTGCCATTTTTGATGAGGATAATGGTAAACAATCTATTGAGTTAACCCAACGTATCGCCAAAGCGAGTGCATTCTCTCAAACTCTTTTACTTAAAAATGAACATGAAATAAAAGAGACGATTGATAACCGCAAAGCGCTTTTATTAGTTCGTTTTCCGCAGAATTTTAGTGCTGATCTAGAAAGCCAGGTTCCTGTTAAATTGCAAATAATCCTAGATGGTCGAAATTCTAATAGTGCTCAAATTGCCGCTAATTATGTGCAACAAATCGTACAAAACTATCAAACTGAATTAGTAGGTAATACACCTTCTTTACTGAATAAAACAGAACTTGTTGTTCGTAATTGGTATAACCCGAATTTAAATTACAAATGGTTTATTGTGCCTTCTTTAGTGGCGTTGATTATTACCATTGGCGTGATGATAGTCACTTCACTTTCTGTTGCTAGAGAGCGCGAACAAGGCACATTAGATCAACTGTTAGTTTCGCCACTATCAACATGGCAAATTTTTGTCGGCAAGGCGATTCCAGCAATGGTTGTTGCCGCTGTTCAAGGTACCATCGTATTAATTATTGGGATATTCGGTTATCAAATTCCATTTTCAGGTTCATTAGTCCTATTTTACTTTACCATGCTTATTTATGGCTTATCGCTGGTGGGTTTTGGCTTATTAATATCGGCATTAAGTTCGACCCAACAGCAGGCTTTTATTGGTGTCTTCGTATTTATGATGCCAGCGGTTTTATTATCAGGTTATATTTCACCGGTAGAAAATATGCCCGTTTGGCTACAACATGCCACATGGATAAACCCAATTCGTCATTTCACTGATATCACAAAACAGATTTACCTTAAAAATGCTGATATCACCGTTATATGGCACAGTTTATGGCCTTTATTGGTGATTGCCGCAGGTACTGGTACTTTTGCATATTATCTTTTTCAAAGGAAAATTGCTTAAAATCTGTACTTTGATAACTAACTCTAATAGACTGATCCCAAAGAAAAAATCAATAGGCATGCAATATGCAAATCAGCAAACTACGACTTGAAAATTATGGTGTTTTTACTGATGCTGAATTCACGTTAGCCACAAAGGATGGTAGAGAGGACGGTTCTAATATTACAGTGTTTATTGGTAATAATGGTTCAGGTAAAACCAGTATTTTAGATGCGATCGCAACAGGTTTGAGTTGGTTTGTAGCAAAGTTGGAAGATAAAGAGGCTAAAGGTAATTTTGCAAACAAATCTAAAATAAATTTATCAGCAAATTACTGTTCTATTTCTTTTGAAAAAAGAAACCTCGAACCTATTATGATGAATACATCTTTTATATCGATGTATCCAGATGATTTATCTTTAGAACTAAAAACTATACGTAATGCTATTAAAGATGATAAGAATCATAATAAATGCGAAGACTCAGATATAATCTCTTTTACCATACCTTTTCGTGGCGCTATAACGCCAATATCAAAATCTAAAAAAAATTTTCCTATTGCTGCCTACTATGGTGCAACTCGCCATACTTATGACTCAACAATCAATAGTGCAATTCAGCCTAATAATAGCCATCAATTTGACATTTTATCCGCCTATAAAGGGGCTTTAGAGGCTAAAACAGATTATGCTGATTTCTTTGCTTGGTTTCGTTATCGGGAAGATGTAGAGAATGAAACGGCTCCTCACACTAGCATTATGAAGTTGCTAGAAAAACACACCGATGTAAACAGTGAAATCTATCAAAGTATGTTGGCTGAGCAGAAAAAACTGCAAGATAAAGCACTAACTGCTGTACGTGAAGCCATTAAAATTTTCTTATCTGATGATAGTTCTGCGATTGAAAATATCTATATTGAGCGTACACCCGATCTTTCCATGAAAGTGGTAAAAGACGGCATACATTTCTCTATTGATCAACTCTCTTATGGTGAAAAGTCGTTGCTAGCAATGATTGGAGATATAGCGCGCCGTTTAACGCTTTTAAATCCAACGTTGAATAATCCTTTAGAAGGCAAAGGTATTATCTTAATTGATGAACCTGATGTACATTTACATCCCCAATGGCAACGTCGATTAATCACCTTATTGGATAAAACTTTTCCAAATTGCCAATTTGTATTAACAACACACTCACCATTATTAATCAGTGATCATAAAGATATTTTGGTCTATAGCATTGAAAAAGGTCAGGTTGAAGAAGTCTCTTCACTTTATGGGCAAGATATCAATAGCGTACTGTCAGAAATTATGGATACTGACTTTATCAATCAAAAAGTGCAAAGCCAAATCGGCGATATTCTTGATGCGATTCAAAATGCCGATATTGCAACAGCAAAAAATTTATTAGCTGAATTAGAACAAGATGTTTCAACAAATAATATTGAGCTAGTTAAAGCACGATTATTACTAAAGAAAAAGGAAGTTCAGCTTGAGAAGGATCAGCAAAAGAAATGATTATGAACCCGCAAGTTTAACTCAATGGAAAAGGCAAAATAAACATAAAAAATACGCTGATTTAACCTCAGAAATTCGAACAGAAATAAGAGAAGAGTTGCTAGAAGAGCAGTTCTATTTATGTGGTCATTGTTGCCAGCAAATAAAATCAGTTCATGACTGTCACAATGAACATATTGAACCACAACAATTAGCACAAAAAAGAACGCTTGATTTTACTAATCTTATCGCCAGTTGTAATGCTAAGAAACAGTGCGGTGATTCTCATAAACATCACTCTCTTCCACTCACTCCACTTATGGATGAATGTGAGACTGAATTAAAGTTTTCAATTAGTGGTAGAGTTAACGGTGTAACTTCCCGTGCTGAAAAGGCAATTGAAATATTAAATTTAGGCTCTAGCACTCATCCCAATAACTTATTAATCAATAAAAGAAAAAACGCTATTGAGCAAATCCTCTTTATTAATGGAATTAATCCTAGTGAAGGGTTAGAAGATGACGATTTACTTAATGATTTAATTGTAGAGCTAGCAAAGCCTAATGATGATGGAAAACTAGAAAGCTTTTCACCCATTATTATCAATATATTGAAACAGTGGTTAACTTAATGATAAGGGTATTTTTATGACTCCTTTTATTTCTGGTATTAACATTCTCTTTGTTGCTGGCTTTGGTCCGATTACGCATGATAATGCACAAAGCCAGCTATTTTATAAAGATGCACTTAATCTGCCGTTAAAACCAATGGAAGGTAATAGTGATTATTTATCAATATCAGAAGGTGAGTTAAAAGGTGTTAAACATTTTGCACTATGGCCTTTAGATCAAGCGGCAATGTCTTGCTTCGGTAGCAATAAATGGACTGACACTCTACCTGTGCCACAATATTGGGTTGAGTTTGAAGTGGAAGATATTGATAGTGCGACTGAGGCTCTAAAGCAAAAAGGCTATCAAATGCTGGTTGATAATCGCGTTGAACCTTGGGGGCAAACAGTCACTCGTTTATTAAGTCCAGAAGGCGCTTTAGTCGGTTTAACTATTACACCTTGGCTGCGATAAATATTTATTAAAATAAATTACATGTTGATTTATCTTAATAATAAAAAAGCACTATCAATATAGTGAGTACGATATATTGATAGTGCAAAATAACAGCCAGAAGAAACAATTATATATAGAATAGAATTATTTCAATAAAGTGAAAAACGATACTACAGATTTAACTCATCTCTAAAATTAAAAGTGAAAAATTACATATTTAATTCGTTTTTAGCCTCAGCTTTTAATTCTTTTACAATATTTCGAATAAAACTAATTTGATTCATTGCGTCTTTAATTTCTTTTTCTAAACGAGCATCTAAACCTTCTACTGGCATTGGTGTTTCGCTCGCACCGCGGTAAGGTATCCACGGATTATCGCCTTCATCATCAAAACGAAATGCAGGTGCGTAATAATCAACTTCTTCTTCTAAACCAAATGATTCAACTTGAGGTTTATCTTCACCTAAACAAATTAATTGTTGTAGTAACTTTTTAACAGGAACATCCCCTTCTCCAGAAAGGCTTGCTTTATGTCCAAAACCTTTTCCTTCAGGTACTTGCACCGCATCTTTCATATGCACTTGAGTGATATTATTTTTCATATTATCAAATGCTTCTAAAGGCAGTTCATTCGCATTAAACATATTACCGAAATCAAATAACAATGAAAAATTAGGGAAATTAGCTTCCTCAACAAGTTGATTTAATTCATAACTTTTTAAATCTTCATGTTGTTCAATAACAAATTTTAATCCCGTTTTTTCATATTGTTTTTTAATATACTGAATATCTGAGCTCACTTTTGCTAAAACATCTTTCAAGTACCCTTCATATCGTGGATAAAAACGAATGGAACTTGCTTTTGTTTTTAATGCGATATCAACTGCTTTATCTATTGCTTTTGCTTCTGAAGAACTGGTTTCAATTTTAAGATCTAAACCGTATTTTTGGGCTTTCTCACCAAAAGCATTTAGCTGTTCATCATTCATCATGCATAAAGATTGAGTTTCGCCATCTTCAACATGAATTTTTACACCTGTAAGTGAATTTTGTTTAGCAATCTCTAATAAATCATTAGGTAAAACACGTTCTTTTCTCATATTTAAATGAAAAGCATAAGCGTGTAAATATAAAGGTATAGTGTCTGCTCGTTCAATTATTTTTTTTGCTTCAATCGGTGTCATGGTATTTACCTCAAATATTTTTACTTTAATTCGTCGTTATTTTTTATTATGACTGAATTTCATTTCTTACTTTAATTCGTTTAGATAATATTTTTGCTGTTGTATATGCTAATAAGCTAAACATGATCATCATACTAAAAACAAAGTTATAGCCTTTAATTCCCGGATAGTTATCTAAGAATGAACCGTAAATAGCATAAGCAAACATTGCTGGCATATAACCTAAAATACAAGCGAATGCCATTGCAGAACCTGCATATTCACGTTTAGTTCCAATCTCTTCCATTGGTGCAAAGAATATTGCTCTTTGTGAGAAAATAATTGCCCCAAATCCTAATGTTGCTGCCATACCTAAATAAACATTCATGGTTTCATGTGGTAAGAACATGAAGACACCCATTGCAACAGCGGCAAGTAATGATGTGAACTGTAAAAACTTAGTGGGTGATTTAAATACTTTATCTGATAAAAATCCACCCACTGGTCCGCCGACCATTTTCAATGCATACTGGTTAATAATTCCGTACGCACCAACTAACGCGATTGGTAATGCATAAATATCTTTGAGGAATGGAATAAAGTAAGTTAAACCGCAATATGCTGAGTAAATGAAAAATATGGTCATTGATGCAAGCCATAAATTAGGGCATTTAATTACACTTTTAATCCCTTCTAAGACTTTTTTATTAGCATCAGCCGTGTTATCAGACACTTTTTTATCATCATCAACAATAAAATAAGTAATAATACCAATAACAATCGTTATTACCGTATAGAAGATAAGACCTGCTTGCATCCCTTCTTTACCTTCGCCAAATAAGACGAAAACATAGAGAGCACCAGAGGCAATAATAACATCGACAATACCGCGCCCTGCTTCTAAAAAGCCAAATAAGCGCCCTTGTTCCTCTTTATTGCCTAATAGTCTAACTGCCTTCAATAACACTGGCCAATATATGACATCAGCGAAAAGTGCCATTACGGCAAAACTGATAAGATACCCCGTAAAGGAAGGAAGAGTGGATAAATATGCTCCACATAATCCAACCCCGATAAGGCCAACGGGTAGCAAGATCTTTTTAGAAAATCTATCCGCAATATAGAGTGATGAAAAAAGACCTATAGTTTGGACTATGGTGTAAACGGTAAAACCAAAACCAATTTGAGCATTTGTCAGCCCCCAATCTTGCTGCATCGGAACATAAAAAACGTCTTTCATACTAGACAATTTAAAAATTGTTCCGCCACCTAAAATTAGAAAACTGAGTTTTATCCACTTGTTCATAAGGCTACCCTATTAATTTGCAACAACAGCTTCGACTTCGATTAATACATCTTTTGGTAACCGAGAAACTTCTACACAAGAGCGTGCTGGGTAAACACCTTCATTAAAGTAAGATTTATATGTTTCGTTGAAAGAGACAAAGTTACTCATGTCACTAATAAAACAGGTTGTCTTAACAACATCATTCATCGAATAACCCGCAGCAACCACAATCGCTTGTAAATTCATCATCACTTGATGAGCTTGCTCAACAATGTTTTCACCAACTACAGAACCATCAGTTGGAGAAAAAGGACAACAACCTGATATATACAGTGTTGAGCCAACTTTTCTTGCTTGTGAATAAGGGCCAATCGCTTTTGGTGCATTTTCTGTTGAGATAATCATTTTTGAACCTTCTGTATGTGTTTTCATTGGAATGCATTAAACCATAGTCATTACTTAACATCTGTGATTGGCGTCAATTTTTTGATTTAGTAAAAAAATACTTTACTCAATAGTGTTTTTATAATCTTAGTATTGAATAAATTGACCGTTTTTTATAGAATTATAAAAAATTCAAACTGGTAATTTGATATGGATATGAATATAAATCATGTATTTACAGAAGATGACCGTAAAATTTTACGATCTTATATCCCTATGATCGATTGTTTAGGGGAGTTTTTTGGTCCTTACTGTGAAGTTGTTTTACATAGCTTTGAAGATTTACACAGTTCTGTTATTCATATTGCTAATGGGCATATTACAGGGAGAACCATAGGAGCCCCTGTTACCAATATTGCGCTAGAAAAATTAGCGGGATTTAAAAAGAAACATTCATCTTGGGAAGTTTATTTTAATATGAAAAATATTCGCCCTTTCCGCTCTTCATCAACGCTAATTACAAACCTAGATGATAAGCCTATCGGTATGGTATGTATGAATTTGGCAGTGGACATGCCTTTAAATGCGATGGTGGAATTAATGAATTCAAATAATAATTCCAAAAATGAAAACTTCTCTCAAGATGTTAATAAACTCATATTAGATCACTTAGAGCCTATCAAAAATACGATTTATTCTAATAAAAACATACCTAGCAAGAATAAAAATTACGAAATAATCAAAGAGTTGCATGATAGCGGTATGTTTGAATTTTCAGCTGCACATAAAATTGTATCAACAGAATTAGGAATAAGCTCTGCGACAATTTATAAGCATATTAGAAAAATAAATTCTCAAGAATAGTATTCTTAATGTTATTTCACATAAAAAAATCCCACAACTTATAAAGTTATGGGATTTATTTTTTATGCTGTTTTTAAACTACGTTTATCCGCAAATATCGTTAAAATTAACGACGGTCGCCTAAAATACGCAGTAACATTAAGAACAGGTTGATGAAATCTAAATAAAGCGTTAATGCACCCATAATTGAGTAACGGCGCATATTTTCTTTATCTTCTTGGTTAATCTCATTACCCATATCTTTTAATTTTTGTGTGTCATAAGCAGTTAAACCTGCAAAAATTAACACACCTGCGTAAGAGATAACCATGCTCATCATTGAGCTTTGCATAAAGATATTAACGATAGAAGCGATAATGATACCGATAAGCCCCATAAACAGGAAGCTACCCATACCCGTTAAGCTACGCTTAGTCGTATAACCGTAAATGCTTAATGCGCCGAACATTGCCGCACAAATAAAGAATGTGCTCGCAATTGAAGATTTGGTGTAAAGCAGTAATACGCTCGAGATAGTCACACCCGTTAACACGGAATAGAGCATAAATAATGAGGTTGCCATTGCACCACTCATTTTATGAACCATACCGGATAACACGAAAACTAACCCTAATTGAGCAATGATCAGACCAAAGAAGACGACCTTGCTAGAAAAAATCATTTCTTGTAATTCATAGCTTGATGCAACGTAGAGTGCAACAAATGCAGTTAATAACAGACCTACAGTCATCCAACCATAAACCTGAGCCATAAAGGTTTGTAGGCCAGAACCTGTGCGCTGTACGATTGAATCATTTGAACGTGAAAATCGATCCATGATGATTACCCTTTAATCATAGTGATAACGTTAGGTTTAACGATAACGTTTATTTCAGTAAAGAGCCCATTATGGGCTCATTAGAATTTAATTTTATCACACTGATTTTACATTTCCATGAAATAAACTGTATGAAATGTCACCATAAAATAAATTTAGGTAAAGTAATGTAGTGTTTAATTGAGTGTGGTGATTTATTCCCAGCGCTCAGCCGAGTCATAATCACTTTGACGTGCATCAACCCATCTATCGTTATTTTCAGAAAGCCCTTCTTTTTTCCAAAATGGCGCGCGTGTTTTTAAGAAATCCATAATAAATTCGGCGGATTCAAAGGCGCTATTACGATGAGAACTGGTTACACCGACAAACACTATCTCTTCACCAATATGCAAAGTTCCTACGCGGTGAATAACACTGACACGCTGTAAAGGCCAGCGAGAGCGGGCTTCGTTTACAATATCTGTCAGTGCTTTTTCAGTCATTCCCGGATAGTGTTCAAGTGTGAGCGTACTCACTTTATCACCGAGATTATGATTACGAACTTTACCGGTGAAGGTCACAACAGCGCCATCGCTGTCGCACTCTGAAAGCCATTGGTATTCATCACCAACGCTAAAATTTTCGGTTTGTACTGAAATACGAGTTGATGCGCTCATCTTATCCTCCTGTAACAGGTGGGAAAAAAGCGATTTCATCACCATCATTAATAACGTGAGAGCCTTGAACAAAGGATTGGTTTACCGCAGAGAGTAACTTGCCATCTTCTAACGCGAGTGACCAACGTTCACCTTTGGTGATTAATGCTTTACGTAAATCATCTACTGTGTGGTATTCACAATCTAATTCAAGAGAATCAACGCCAACTAATTCACGGACTTGAGCAAAAAAAAGAACTTTAATCATGCTTCCACCTTAAAGTGACCAGATTTGCCACCTGTTTTTTCTAATAAACGTACAGGCCCAATCACCATATCTTTTTGAACAGCTTTGCACATATCATAAATGGTCAATGCTGCTACTGATGCCGCAGTTAATGCTTCCATTTCAACGCCTGTTTTACCCGTTAAACGACAAACAGATTCAATGCGTACACGGTTAGATTCAGTGAGTGCTTCTAAACGTACTTCAACTTTAGTTAATAACAGCGGATGGCATAACGGGATTAATTCCCATGTTCTTTTTGCTGCTTGAATACCTGCGATTCTTGCAGTCGCAAATACATCACCTTTATGATGTTTGCCTTCGGTGATCATGCTTAATGTTTCTGCTGACATTTCAACAAAGGCTTCAGCACGCGCTTCTCGCACTGTTTCAGCTTTAGCGCTAACATCCACCATGTGAGCTTCACCGGCAGCATTAATATGAGTTAGTTGAGACATGCACAACTCCTGAAATTAACGAAATAACAGAGCGAAAAACTACCCACCAATAACAGATAAGTTCGGTGTAATACCGCTATCGCCTTGATGAAGAAAATGGGTTTCTCGTTTATGAAGAAGACCACCCTGAATACGCTGTTGTAATGCTTCTTGTTGACTATCATCAGCAAGTAAGTCGCGTAGAGGAATACCATTTTCACCAAATAGGCAAAGATGGAGATTACCAATAGCGGAAACGCGTAAACGGTTACAAGTTAAACAAAAGTCTTTTTCATAAGGCATGATAAGACCAATTTCACCTTGATAATCAGGATGGGTAAATACTTGAGCTGGCCCGTCACTACGAGCGCGAGGAGTTTGTAACCAACCTTCATTGAGTAAGCGTTGGCGAATAACTTCACCAGATAAATGAAAGCGGTTGAAAATATCACTACCGTCGCCAGTTTCCATTAATTCGATAAAGCGCAGTTGGATAGGTCTGTCTTTGATCCAATTAAGAAAATCAGGGAGGTTTTTATCATTCACATTGCGCATTAGCACAACGTTAACTTTTACTTTTTCGAAACCCGCAGTAAATGCAGCATCAATCCCTTCCATCACTTGGCTAAATTTATCTTGCCCAGTAATAGCATGGAATTGACGAGGATCGAGGCTATCAACACTCACATTAATTGCGCTTAAACCGGCATCACGCCATTGGGCAACATCTCGAGATAAACGATAGCCATTGGTTGTTACTGCGATTTTTTTGATAGCCGCATTGTCTTTAATGGTTGCGATAATATCAGTAAAGTCACGACGCATTGTAGGCTCACCACCTGTTAGGCGAATTTTTTCTGTCCCTAATGCGGCAAAAGATTGTGTCAGTCTGCTGATTTCATCTAACGAAAGAAATGATTTATGACCGTTAGGCTTATAACCATTAGGTAGGCAATAAGTACAACGGAAATTACACACGTCTGTAATTGAAAGACGTAAATAGAAAAATTTGCGGGAAAACGCATCAACGAGTTGTTGCATAGTAACACCTTTCCAAATCGGGAGATGCTGGCATTTCTACCTTGCACCCTGGTGACTTGTTTCGTCACGGCCAGAACATCATATCTTGTAAACACACGACTTAGACGTTAAGGCTAGGAGTTAATCTTTACCTGTTTTTCACAGGTTTCTAATACCTATATATTTATTGTGGATTCTACCTGCTAATTTTTCAAAAAGCGAATAATGTTTTCGCTATATAATTTATAATACAACGACTTACGACACTTTAGTCACTCTAATAACATAAGTAAAAACACTTTCATTGATTAAATATTAGGCTATCAAAAGTAAAATTAAACTAGGAATGTGATGAAATCACGTCGTGATCATAGGCTTAAAATTTAATTGTGATAAATTAGCGGCAAATTTTTAAAGATGAGTAGAACAAATATGCGAAATCGCACGCTAAGTGATTTAGATCGTGTTGTTGCCCTTGGTGGTGGTCATGGCCTTGGACGTGTGCTTTCAGCACTCTCCTACTTAGGCTCTCGTCTTACTGGTATTGTTACAACAACAGACAATGGCGGTTCTACTGGCCGTATTCGCCAAGAAGAAGGAGGGATTGCGTGGGGAGATATGCGCAATTGTATTAATCAGTTAATTACTGAGCCTTCTGTTGCTTCTGCGATGTTCGAATACCGTTTTTCTGGTACAGGTGAGCTGGCTGGACATAATTTAGGTAATCTAATGCTTAAAGCCCTAGATAACTTAAGTGTTCGCCCTTTGGAAGCCATTAATCTTATTCGTGGATTATTAAGAGTGAATGCTCACCTTATTCCTATGTCTGAACAAGCCGTTGATCTTATGGCTATAGACGACCAAGGAAATGAGATTTATGGTGAGGTCAATGTTGATATTTTACCTAAGATCCCCCAAAAGCTTGATCTCTACCCTAAAGTTCCGACTACTCGAGAAGCCATTGAAGCAATCGAACAAGCAGATTTGATCTTAATTGGTCCGGGTAGCTTTTTTACCAGCTTAATGCCTCTGTTATTACTGCCAGAACTGGCACAAGCATTGCGCCGTAGCAGTGCAACAACGATTTATATTGGTAATTTAGGCAAAGAGCTAAGCCCTGCGGCTGCCAGTATGACGATGTCTGATAAAATCGCCATGATGGAGAATTATATTGGTTTACAAACAATAGATGCAGTGATTATTAGCCCTGAAACTCAATATGAATCGATGAAAGGTCGATTAATTGTACAAGCGCAATTGGAAGCCAAAGATATTCCGTATCGTCACGACCGCCATCTATTAGGTAAAGCTATTGAGTTAACATTGCAACAATTAGGGCAACGTAATGCATCAGCTCAAGCCGTTAAATAGAATTTAACTACCTATTTCCATTAAAAAAACCGCATCTGCAATAAACAGCGAGTGCGGTTTTTTGTCGATAAAAACACAATATCACTATTGGTTTTCAATACGTTATTAGCTATTAAGCTGTTTTAATGTAATACGCTGGCTAATCGCTTCTTCAATTTCATCAAGTGTCATTGGTACATCATTTTTCATCAGACCAAGACCCGCCACAGTACGAGAAAACGACATTAAATCTAATGGCGGTAAATCCATGATCCAATTCTCTTCTGTTGCCAGTGTATCTTCAGCATTTAGAATATTTTGTATAACATCCGTAAACGCTTGATGAGAAGATACCCAATCTTGATCACCACTTGCCCAAAACCAACGAGCTGCAATAAAGTTTCTCCACATATCTTCCCAACCATCATAAATTCGACGCAACATTGATGCGCTCATTAATGACCATGTTTGGGCTTCTTGTTGAGTAATATAACCTTGCTGGCAACCTTCTAAACAGAGCTTGTTAAAACGGCAGAGATCCCAAATAAGATATTTCACATTTTGGATATTCATGCGATTTGTGCTCATCATATCGATTTGCCATAAACGCTCATTTTTATCATGTTCAGTTAACTCAGAAAGCAAAATGTCATTTTTTAATGACTGAACATCGTCTTCTTTGCCGTCCAAAATTTGGTCACGTAGCTGATAAAAATCATTAGTGTGACCTTGAGTGAGCAACCAAAATAGTTGATAGACTAAATCCCAACGGTCGTTAATTCCCCAACCTGCTGATAATCCACCATCATCTTTACCTTGATCGTATTCGTTATATGCCCACTCATTCATTGCGGCATAAGGTGCTGCAACATATAAACCCCATTCATTGGGCAACAACTGACCTGACGTATTTTCTGCTTCAGATAAAATGGGCTCCTGCCCTGCTGTTGATGGTTTTTGCAACTCACTATCTTGTACAGCAAATCTGCGTAGCCATTTAAAAAGCATAATAAGAAGAATAACACCAAGAATTACCCCTGCAGAGCTGGGAAACCCTGCATAAACATAACCACTCATTCACTGTCCTTAATGTCTTTTTTATCTTTGTAAATAATTGACGCTTTGTTTGTTGTGGTATTTAAACAGTTGAACGCCATTAAGGGAATATCAAACAAGGCAAAAAATGGAAGATAGAAGATAAAAAGGGATAATCCCTGTAAAAATACGGATATCCCTTTATCAATTTGTGAGATTAATTTCTCTGATTAAGAGTTAGCAATAAATTGAGCCCGTAATGCTTGCAACTTATCACGAGTACTCGCCGCTTTCTCAAATTCAAGATCCTTTGCATATTGATACATTTCAGCTTCTAAGCGTTGGATCTCTTTCTCCAATTCAGCCGTTGACAACAACGGATAATTTTCATGAATATCCGCTGCTTTATGCCCTTTCTTATTACGTCCTTGAGAAGGCTGACCAATCTTAAGGATATCGCCCACTTTCTTATTTAACCCTTTAGGCACAATGCCATGCTCAAGGTTAAATTGTTGCTGTTTCTCACGACGGCGTTCTGTTTCACTTATGGCTCTCGCCATTGAATCAGTAATTTTATCGCCATATAAAATCGCTTTACCTTCTAGGTTACGTGCTGCACGACCAATTGTCTGAATCAATGAGCGCTCTGAACGTAAGAAGCCCTCTTTATCAGCGTCTAAAATCGCCACCAAAGAGACTTCAGGCATATCCAAACCTTCTCGAAGTAAGTTGATACCCACTAAGACATCAAACTCACCTAGGCGCAAATCACGAATAATTTCGACACGTTCAACAGTATCAATATCAGAGTGTAAGTAGCGAACACGCTCGCCATGCTCTTCAAGATATTCTGTTAAGTCTTCAGCCATTCGTTTTGTCAGTGTTGTGACCAGTACACGTTCATTTTTTGCCGCACGAATACGAATTTCAGAAAGTAAATCATCAACTTGCGTTCCAACTGGTCGCACTTCGACAATGGGGTCAAGTAAACCTGTTGGTCTTACAACTTGCTCGACAATTTCATCACCTGATTTTTCAAGCTCATATTTACCCGGCGTTGCCGAAACATAAATAGTTTGTGGTGCTAACGCCTCAAACTCTTCAAAACGTAATGGGCGATTATCAAGAGCAGAAGGTAAACGGAAGCCATATTCAACTAGGGTTTCTTTACGCGAGCGGTCGCCTTTATACATTCCACCAATTTGAGGAATAGTAACGTGTGATTCATCAATCACTAATAAACCGTTAGCAGGAAGGTAATCAAACAGGGTTGGAGGTGGCTCACCAGGACCTCTACCTGACAAATAGCGGGAATAGTTTTCGATACCGGAGCAATATCCCAATTCGTTCATCATTTCGAGATCAAATTGAGTACGCTGTGTCACACGTTGCTCTTCTACAAGTTTATCGTTAGCTAAAAGTACTTTGCGTCTATCTGCGAGTTCTTTTTTAATTTCTTCCATCGCTTCAAGAATACGCTCACGCGGGGTGACATAGTGCGTTTTGGGGTAAACAGTAAAACGAGGCACATTGTAGTGAATTTGCCCAGTTAAAGGATCAAACAGTGAAAGACGTTCAACTTCTTCATCAAAGAGCTCAACACGTAATGCATAATCATCAGATTCAGCAGGAAAGATATCAATCACTTCACCACGAACTCGAAATGTACCGCGCTGGAAGGCTTGATCATTGCGTGTATATTGTAAATCAGCGAGGCGACGTAAAATGGCACGTTGGTCGATTATCATGCCGTTAGTCAAATGAAGCATCATTTTTAAATAGCTATCAGGATCACCCAAACCGTAGATAGCAGAAACTGATGACACAACAATAACGTCTTTACGTTCTAGCAAGGCTTTAGTGGCTGATAGACGCATTTGTTCGATATGTTCGTTAACAGAAGCATCTTTTTCAATAAAGGTATCAGAGCTTGGAACATACGCTTCAGGCTGATAATAATCATAATAAGAAACAAAGTATTCCACTGCATTTTCAGGGAAGAATTCTTTCATTTCACTATAAAGCTGTGCTGCCAATGTTTTATTTGGCGCAAGCACCATAGTCGGACGATTTAGATTGGCAATCACATTGGCAATCGTAAAGGTTTTACCTGAACCAGTTACCCCTAAAAGAGTTTGATGAGCAAGACCATCATCTAATCCTTCACAAAGTGAGGTAATAGCGGCAGGTTGGTCGCCACCCGGTTTAAATTCAGAATGCAGTTTAAAATCTTTGCTCATATTTTCTTCTCCTCGCTGACACTCCTTATGATACTGGATAAAAATCCAGCTTCAATCTCTATCTCATAAAATTTGTATGAATAATTAGCATAAGTTATCCCCAGTTTTGGAACTGGGATTTTTTCCAAAAAGCAACCCCTTTTTTGTGAATCATTCAAAGAGACACACTGACATCATTCGCTCTATTGATTTTATTTAATTAATTGATATATAAGAATTAAAAATAAAAGTTGAGAATAACGCCAATCTTTAGCAATGCCTTGTATTCTCTCTATTCAGAGTATTTTTATAATGGTAATTCACAAGGTTATCCACAGGAATAGTGGATAACTACACAAAGTTGTTATCTCTCGGTAGGTTACGTCTTTTTTTCTACCTTAAAATATCCCTCAAAATTGGCGAAATTTATTTTTTTTATTTTTTTATTGGTATAAAAAATAGACTTTTATAATTTACTCAATAACGACCTATCAACTTAGTTTTAAACAGGAAAGATCGAGGTAAGGAGTAAAATCATGCTCTTTTACTTCATTTAAATAGGGTATTTTGCCTAAGAATGGCGCTTTAATATGCTGTTTTAATGTTGCCAGATACTCTTTCTGATATCGCCCTGCTGGCTCAACCTCATTCGCAACCCAACCCGCCAATGTTAAACCAGACTGAATAATTGCTTGTTGCGTTAATAACGCATGATTAATGCAACCCAATTTAACACCTACAGTCAAAATAACAGGTAGCTTTTCATTGATAACCCAGTCAGAGAAAAATTGGTTTTCTGATAATGGTGTAAACCAGCCACCAGCCCCTTCGACTAAAACCCAATCAGCTTGCTGCTTTAAGTAAGACAACCCTTCTGACATCACATCAAAATCAATAGGCTGATTCATTTCTTGGCTAACAATATGGGGCGATGTAGGCGTTTCAAAACAGTAAGGATTAACACGCTGATAATCTAATTTTACCGAACTGAATTTTTGCAGTGTCAGTGCATCTGAATTACGTAAACCTTCATTTAGCCACTCACTTCCCGAAGCAACAGGTTTATAGCCCGCAGTTTGATATCCTTGATGCGCCGCACATTGTAATAGAGCGCTACTTACCACGGTTTTCCCTACTTCTGTATCTGTACCTGTTAAAAACCATGTCTTAGCCATGTGATATTTTTCCTATAACAATTTGATAGGTAAGCAAATATTTACCTGATTCTGTTTTCCACACATTTTCTAGTGCACGAAATTTCTGTCGTGTCATTAACCCTTTTTGTCGATCACCCTGCACAAAATTGGCACCAACTCCCTTCAAAGAAGCAAAGAGCGCATGTAATGAGTCGTATTGTTCTGTGACAGTTTCAGTAGAAAATTGACAATGAAAACCACGACACGCTTTCTCAATATCGTGAAGCGATAAAAAAGGATTTACATGAGGGTGTTTATCAAGAGATTGCCAAGCATCTCTGACTTCTTGTAGTGTCAATGTAGTGAGTGTTGAGAAATAAAGTGCACCTTTTACATTGACTGTATTCATTAATGTTTTAATAGCACCAGATAAATCCTCACACCATTGCATCGCTAAATTACTAAATACAATGTCCACACTTTGTGGTGCAATCGCGCAATGTTCGATATCACTTTGTAAGTAACCATCAGCTCGCTGTTGTTGTTTTGCCACCTGTAGCATGGAGTATGACAAATCAAGTGCAATAACAAACTTGCCTTGCTGTTTCCATTTTTGGCTGAAATATCCTGTTCCACATCCTGCATCTAACACAATATTGCCACTATCATGACGTGCTAAATCCATTAATTTATTACCACTGTAGCGCTGAATATTAGCGTGATTATCGTAATGAACAGCGGCTTTACCAAAGGTTTGAGCTATACGTTGTTTATCTGTTTTGACTGAAGAAAGCATGAAGCGTCTCGATTAACAGCTTAATATCTGAAAGATGATGGCGAGTAGTTAACGTTATTCGTAAACGTGCACTTTGAGGAGGTACGGTAGGTGGGAAAATTGCTTTTACCCAAAGTCCTTTAGATTGCAGATAATCTGAAAGTGTTTGGCACAATTGTTCATCACCAATAACTAATGGCTGAATAGCGGTTTTTGAAGGTAATAATTTAACCGGAAGTGAAATTACACCTTGGCGGAAGGTATCAATTAATTGTTGAAGATATTCTCGCTCATTATCCGCTTGCTTAATAACATTCAGAGCAGAGTTTAAGGCTATGGCTTGTGCCGGTGGCATTGATGTACTGTAAATAAGATGACGAGCATATTGTTCAAAAAACTCTGCGGTTGGCTTATTACAAAGCACGGCAGCCCCACTAACACCAAACGCTTTACCAAAAGTGACTACCAATATTTCAGGTTTAATTTCTGCATCATCGCAACTGCCTCGCCCTTCTTTACCTAAAACACCAATACCATGCGCATCATCGACCATTAACCATGCATGATGTTTTTTGCTTATTGTTGCTATTTCTCTTAATGGTGCTTTATCTCCATCCATACTAAATACCCCTTCTGTTACCACAAAGGTTTTATTAGCTGATGTTTTATTAAGTCGTTGAGATAAAGAATCAGGAGAGTTATGTAAAAATCGCCATAATGTAGCAGGTGATAATACTGCGGCTTCCATTAGCGAAGCATGACAAAGTTTATCTGCAATAATTACATCGTCTTTTTCAAGTAATGCCGAAATGACACCTTGATTAGCACTGTAACCGGATGAAAATAACAGTGCATTATCGTAACCTAACCAATCTGCAAGATGCTGTTCTAATTGCTTATGAGCTTGTGTAAATCCTGTGATATGCCCTGATCCACCGCTACCTACACCATATTCATCAGCACCTTGTTGCCATGCTTTAATAACGTCTGCATGCTGGCTGATGCCTAAATAATCATTGCCTGAAAAATTAAGGTATTTTTCATCTGAAATGGTGATCAAAAAACGCCCATCCGCTTGTTTGATCACTTTGCGTTTTCGCCATAATGGCGTATTTCTACGCGCATTAAGTTGTTCATCTAAATAGGTTTGCCAGCTCATTACAGTGCCGCGTTATAAAATTGTTCTGTGTCTTTATTGGCAACAGCTTGCATCAAAGCTTCTTCTTGCTGATTATCACCCATAGATACTGCTAATCGTTCAGGGTTTAAGCCTAATTTACGGAATAACTGGTGATCTTTATCTTCGGTTGGATTCGTTGTCGTTAATAATTTACAACCATAAAAAATAGAATTAGCCCCAGCCATAAAGCAAAATGCTTGCGTTTGTTCGCTCATTTGCTCACGCCCTGCCGAAAGACGCACGTAAGAGCGTGGCATCATGATACGGGCAACGGCGATAGTGCGAATAAAATCAAAAGGATCGACATCTTCGTTATCTGCAAGTGGTGTTCCTTTTATCTTGGCAAGCATATTGATCGGCACACTTTCAGGAGGCTGTGGCAAATTAGCTAATTGCACCAACATTGCAGCTCTATCTTTAACTTCCTCGCCTAGCCCTAAAATTCCGCCAGAACACACTTTAATACCGGCATTACGTACTTTATCAAGCGTATCTAAGCGATCTTGATAGGTACGTGTTGTCACGATACTGCCGTAAAATTCAGGTGAGGTATCAAGGTTGTGATTATAAAAATCCAACCCAGCATCTGCTAAGCGGTTAGCTTGTGAATCATCTAATTTGCCAAGTGTCATGCAGGTTTCCATACCCAGCGCTTTAACTTCTTTTACCATTTGCTCAAGGTAAGGCATATCGCGTTCATGAGGATTTTTCCATGCGGCTCCCATACAAAAACGCGTTGAACCTGCTGCTTTAGCTTTTTTCGCAGATTCAATCACTTGCTGCACTTCCATTAAGCGCTCTTTTTCTAATCCCGTTTTATACCGCGCGCTTTGAGCACAATATTTACAATCTTCAGGACAAGCCCCTGTTTTAATAGAAAGCAACGTACTCACTTGGATTTGGGAAGGGTCAAAATGTTGACGATGAACTTGTTGTGCCTGAAAAACCAAATCTAAAAATGGCATATCAAACAGTGCTCTGGCTTCTTTTAGTGTCCAACGTTTTAGTGCGCTCACAATACAATCTCCTTTTTAAAAGTGATTGCCAGTTTAAATAATAGGGTTATCATGTCAACTAAAATTGATCACCATTGGTTTACATGATTAAGTGAAAAATATAATGACACCTGAAGATATCGCTTTCGATTTACGCCACATTTGGCATCCATACACTTCGATGAGTAATCCGTTGCCTGCTTACCCTATCGTCAGTGCAAAAGGCGTTGAATTAGTCTTGGCTGATGGTAGAAAATTGATTGATGGAATGTCTTCATGGTGGGCTGCAATTCATGGATATAATCACCCAGAACTCAATAATGCCGTCACCACACAGCTAAGCAATATGTCTCATGTGATGTTTGGCGGCATTACTCATCCACCAGCAGTATCACTTTGTCGAAAATTATTAGCGATAACACCAGAACCTCTCGAATGCATATTTCTGGCGGATTCTGGTTCAGTTGCCGTTGAAGTCGCGCTGAAAATGGCATTGCAATATTGGCAGGCTAAAGGCGAAAAACGTCAACGTATTGTGGCGTTAAAACAGGGTTATCATGGCGATACCTTTGGTGCTATGTCAGTGTGTGATCCTGATAACTCCATGCACAGTCTGTACAAAGGTTACTTACCTAATCATCTCTTTGTGGATGCACCAAAAACAGGTTTTTATGAAGAATGGGAGCCGGCTGACATCAACTCATTACGCTCAACGTTAGAGCAACATCATCAAGAAATTGCTGCCGTTATGCTTGAACCTATTGTTCAAGGTGCGGGCGGAATGCGAATTTATCATCCTGAATATTTAAAACACGCAAGAGCCCTGTGTAATGAATTTGATGTGTTATTAATTGCAGATGAAATAGCCACTGGTTTTGGTCGAACAGGTAAGCTGTTTGCCTGTGAACATGCTGAAATATCGCCAGATATAATGTGTGTAGGTAAAGCATTAACAGGTGGATATATGACTTTATCAGCCACTTTAACTACACGCCATATTGCAGAAACTATCAGCCAAGGTGATGCGGGATGCTTTATGCATGGCCCTACTTATATGGGAAATCCTTTAGCTTGCGCTGTTGCTGATGCCAGTTTATCTCTATTAGCAAAAGGCGATTGGATAAACCAAGTTGCAGAAATTGAAAAACAACTAAAACGTGAGCTATTGCCGTTAAAACAGGCTAAAAGTGTCAAAGATGTACGCGTTTTAGGTGCGATTGGTGTGGTCGAAATGAACGAGCCCGTCAATATGGCAAAATTACAAAAAATCTTTGTGGATGAAGGGGTTTGGATCAGACCTTTTGGCAAACTGATTTATATTATGCCACCATTTATTATGCCACTGGCAAGCCTCACTAAACTCACTCAAGCTATTGAAAAAGTGGTTAATCTCTCATAAACCTTTCATAAAAAATAAACCTCTAGCAAGGCAATATTCTGCTAGAGGTTTACAGTAATTTTTATACTGTGACGGTTATTTCGTCACAACGGTAACCCACATTGCGCCTTTACCTACTGGGTAACAGGCTAATTCAGTTAATGCGCCAGTGTGTTTATCAATACGAGAAACAGAAGCAAAATCTGATTTTTGACCACAAGAAATCAGGTAATTACCTGTGTTATCAAGATTAAAACCACGAGGCTGTGTTTGCGTTGGGTAATAACCCACAGGTTGCAGATAATCGCCCGCCTCTGAAATTGCCATTGCACAAATAAAGCTTTCTGAGCGCTCGCTCGCATAAAGAAAACGGCCATCTGGTGTGATATGAATATCTGACGCCCAACGGGTACTGTTAAATGTTTCAGGGACAATATCAACAGTTTGCATTAAACGATATAAATCCCCCATACGACGATATACATTGATTGTCGCATCTAATTCATTAAGGCAATAAAACACATCCCCATTAGGATGAAATGCCATATGACGAGGGCCTGCGTTTTGTACGGTTGTCAGCTCTTCAGTTCCCGCCTCTGTTAAACGGCCGTCTTCTGATAAATTAAATAAACGAATATGATCTTCACCTAAGCAAGGAACAATCAGTTGCTTATTATTCCAATCGATATTAGATGAATGAGGCTTATTTAATCCTTCAATAATTTGAATAGGCGATTGAGGGACCCCCATCTCATTAATAGGTAAAACAGCCAAATTGCCTTGATGATAAGAAGGAACAAATAAGAAACGCCCTGTTTTATCTAAACATAAATGAACAGGAGTACTTGGAATGGAAGTGATAGCCTTTTGTTCTAATTGACCATCGACAGCAATCGCAAATGTCACCACACTAAAATGAGGACGAATACCTACATAAAGGTATTTTCCATCTGCACTTGCAATCATCGGTTGTACTTGCCCTGCAACCTCAACAACCTGCAATAAATCCATTTCACCTTCGGTGTTTAATGCATAAACATGGATTTGCTGACTCTCTGGACTTGCTACGTAGACTACCTGTTTCATCCCTTCTCCTTAAAACAGATTACCCATTGATTTATAAAGAATAATAGAACAACTAACGATAACCTGTCACGATTAAGCTAGTTTATCTTTTATTGGTTAACGTGTACCATCAACGACATTGCATCTTAATACTATCAAGGGGCTTATTTATGTCATATCGCGTTATTGCTTTGGATCTTGATGGCACACTGCTTGATGACCAAAAACGTATCCTGCCAGAATCTTTAGAAGCACTCAATCTTGCAAGAAAAGCAGGTGTTAAAGTCTTAATTGTAACAGGTCGTCATCATGTTGCTATTCATCCATTCTATCAAGCACTCGATCTTGATACCCCTGCGATCTGCTGTAATGGAACTTATCTTTATGACTATATTGGTAAAAAGGTACTGGAATCCGATCCATTAACTACCCAAGAAACCAGCGCAGTATTAGATCTCGTTAAACAAACAGATGTACATCACTTAGTTTATGCTGATGATGCAATGATGTATGACCAACTATCAGCCCCAGTACAACGTACTTTAAAATGGTCAGAAACATTGCCTACCGCACAGCGTCCAAATTTAATCAAAGTCGATGATTTTTATAAAGCTATGCATGATGTTAATGCTATTTGGAAAATTGCGACAACAACGCCTGATCATGATGAATTACGCGCTTTAGTTGAAAAAATTGAGCAGCAAGTCGGTTTAGAATGCGAATGGTCTTGGGTTGATCAAGTCGATATCGCTAAAAAAGGCAACAGTAAAGGCCGCCGTTTACAACGCTGGGTTGAAGCAAATGGCATGAATATGAGTGATGTTATTGCTTTTGGTGATAACTTTAATGACCTTAGCATGTTAGAACATGTGGGCTTAGGTGTTGCAATGGGTAATGCTTCAGATGAAGTGAAAGCTCGCGCTAAAATGGTCACAAAGGTGAATTCACAGCCGGGTATTGCTGAGACTATTCATAAATATATTCTGTCTTAGTCCTATTTTCACCTTTCCCAAAAGACAAAACCTCATCAAAGATGAGGTTTTTTATCAACAAAGACAACTAATAAATCAAAGATGACGACTTAGCGAAATACTCTTTATTTGCGCATAAAGCCACTGCCCTTCTTGAATATTCAATTCATCTTTTGCCCAAGGCGTGATCCTCGCCCATAAATAATTACCATCATTGACAAGTTTCACATCAACTTGGCCATCATTTTTAATGGTTTCAACCACTTTCATATGCAAAATATTACGAATACTGCTATTTGATGGACGAGTCGTTGTTAATGACACATCAGAAGCATCAATACGGACACGCACATCACGACCAATTTTAGTCTCGATTTGAGGCAACCACAGTACTTGGTTACCAAAAGCTGTTGCTGTCATATCGTAATGGCTATGATGTTCTACCACCATCACATTCGCGATACTGCTGAGTGTCTCTTTTTGTAACCACGGACGTAGTGCACTACTTGCCCATACATCTTCCAGCTTGCCTGTCGCCTTAATTTTTCCTGCATCCATCACAATGACGTTATCTGCAAGTCGAATAATTTCATCAAGACTATGGCTCACATACAAAATAGGAATTTGTACATCTTGTGAGAGCTTTTCTAAATACGGCAGTAACTCACGTTTGCGCGGTAAATCAAGCGATGCTAAAGGCTCATCCATTAGCATAATATCAGGTGCTGTTAACAACGCTCGCCCTATGGCAACACGCTGTTTTTCACCACCCGATAAGGTGATCGGAAAACGAGAGAGTAAATGACCAATCCCTAACAAATGAATAATGCGATCAAACTGTACTTTCATTGTCGGCGACATACCGTAAAGCAAGTTTCCTTTTACGGTGTAATGAGGAAACAGTCGCGCATCTTGGAATACATAACCCACTTTACGTTTTTCAGGTGGTAGATAAATTTTCTTTTCAGTATCAACCAGTGTGTGATTATTTAATACAATCCGTCCTGAATCTGGCTTGGTTAAACCGCCAATCACATTAATCAATGAGGTTTTGCCCGCTCCGGATAAACCAAAGACGGCGGTAATACTTTCTGTTGGTAGCTCAGTATTGACTTCCAGACGCAGTGATCCTAGCGTCTGTTTAAAATTCATCTCTAGCATACGCCCCCCAATCTTTTACGACCCCAACGAGTTAGCCACTCTGAAGCCATTAAAGAGACGAGCGCCAAAATAATTGCAATAACACATAAACGGGCGGCATCCATTTCCGCTCCCGGTGTTTCAATCAAGGTATACATTGCCAGAGGAATAGTTCTTGTTTCCCCCGGAATATTGGAGACGAAAGTGATTGTTGCGCCAAATTCTCCCAATGAGCGCGCAAATGCCAACACAATCCCTGCGATGATCCCTGGCATAGACAAAGGTAACGTTATGGTAAAAAAGACGCGTATCGGTGAAGCCCCTAAGGTTCTCGCCGCTTGTTCCATACGTTGATCGACAGCTTCTAATGCTAATCTGATCGCTCTTACCATCAGTGGAAATGCAACGACTGCGGATGCAAGTGCTGCGCCTCGCCAACTAAAGGTAAAGCTAAAACCAAACCAGTCATATAACCATTCACCAATAAATCCACGTCTTCCCATACTGATCAGTAAAAGATAACCGACCACAACAGGAGGTAGAACTAAAGGTAAATGAATAATGCTATCAAGCAATGATTTACCGGGAAAACGTACCCTAACTAAAAGCCAAGCCATAAAAATACCAAAAGGTAGACTGATAATAACTGCAACAGTCGATACCTTAAGGCTTAGTATGATAGCTTGCCATTCGTATTCACTTAACATCTCCAAAAGTATAATTCCTACAGTGGGCTAAAGCCGTATTTCTTAAAGATTTCTGCGGCTTGAGGTGTTTTCAGATAGTCATAAAAATCACGAACTGCTTTATTGTCCTGACCTTTTACAACTGCCATTGGATACTCAACAGGTTTGTGGCTATCAGCTGGGAATACGCCGACCACTTTCACTTTATCACTCGCAACCGCGTCAGAACCGTATACGATACCTAATGGTGCTTCATCACGTTCAACCAGCGCCATACCGCTACGCACGTTATTAGTACGCGCCATATCTGGGCTTACTGTATCCCATGCACCTAAATATTCTAATGATTCTTTTGCATAGATACCAACAGGCACATGGTCAGGATCGCCAACAGCTAGTTTTCCGCCATTAAGTAAGGATTTCCATTTAGTTTCCTTATTAATAACAACGTCATTTAATTTACTATCTTTAGGGGCAATGAGTACTAAATCATTCCCTAATAGTGTATGACGTGAATCTGCAACCATTAAATTTTTATCGATTGCGTAGTCCATCCACTGCTGATCTGCTGAAATAAACAGATTTGCAGGTGCGCCTTGTTCAATTTGGCGAGCCAGCGTTGAAGAAGATGCATAAGATGCAACAACTTCAGTTTGCTTTTCTTGCTTATATTGTGCCGAAATTTCATTAAGAGCATTGGTAAGAGAAGCGGCAGCAAATACCGTTACTTTTTCCGATGCAAAACTTTGGCTTACTAAAGCAAAAGAGATAACTGCGCCAGCAAGTAACTTGCCTGATAATTTTTTCATGTTCTAATTCCACTTAAATTAAAGGATGACACGCTGTATATACCAAGATACAGCGTAAAATGAAAGGATTAGATGTTAGAAACAGGTTATATATCAATAAATATAACCATTAAAAAGAAACAGAAAATGAAGATAGATAAACTTATATACTCTAAATAATTCAAGTCACAGCTAGGCGACAAGTGAATGAGTCGCTAGGAGCATACACAAGTATGTGACTAGTGCGAATGAACGCAGTCAGCAACGCTGTGGCTTGAAGTATGACGAGTATCATGAGTATGTGGCTAGTGCGAATGAGAACACAGTCAACAACGCTGTGGCTTGAAGTATGACGAGTATGATGAGTATAAAAAAACAGCCCTCTACAAAATAAAGGGCTGTTCTAAATCAGGGAGGGAGAAATTATGATTTTTTGTCTGCTTTTGGCTGACTTGGTGAAATCAAGTTAAACACTTCACCTAAACCATAAATGATGCCCATAATCAGTACCATTACAACAGGTACCATCAAGAGAGCAAACCCTAAACTTTTCAATAATTCAAGCATGATAACCTCTTTATCATGGTATATTCGGAAAGCCAGAGTTGGCATTTCTTCACGAATGACGAATAATAACGCTATAGATGTATATATTCTAGAGAATTATCGCTTTGTGTCGGCACAAAAAATGCGATAAACACACAAAAAAAGAAGAAGCCTATCATTATGCAAGCAGAAATATTATTAACTCTTAAACTTCAAGATAAGCTCTTTGCCGATCCTCGCCGCGTTGCGCTGTTAAAACAAATCAAAGCGACGGGTTCAATTAGTCAAGGGGCAAAAATGGCGGGCATTAGTTATAAAAGTGCTTGGGATGCCATTAATGAAATGAATCAACTCGCGGACGAACTTCTTGTTGATAGAGCAACAGGTGGTAAAGGTGGCGGTGGAGCAACTCTCACACATTATTGTGAGCGCTTACTTCAACTTTACGATCTGCTCGGTCAAATTCAGCAAAAAGCCTTTGATGTATTGAAAGATGATTCACTCCCTCTGGATAGTCTTTTAGCCGCTATCTCTCGTTTTTCATTACAGACCAGTGCTAGAAACCAATTTTTTGGTACGATTATTGAGCGTGACAACCTGCAAGTTCAACAACATGTTAATGTGCAACTTGCAGATAGAAAAACGATCATTCGTGCTGCTTTAACAGAGAAAAGCGCTGATCGCCTAGGGCTTAAAAAAGGTAAAGAAGTACTGATTTTAATTAAGGCACCTTGGGTCAATATTGAAAAAGGAACTTCTTTAACACAGCAATATGACAATGCGCTTTCAGGCACACTCACTCAGATTGAGACGGGTAGTGAAAACAGCGAATTAGTGGTGACATTAGAAGGTGGACAAGAAGTTTGTGCCACATGTTCTAATCAGCATGTTAAAGAGCAAAAACTGCATATTAATGACAGCGTAACCGCTTTATTTAATGCTGATCAGGTGATTGTCGCAACACTGTGTTAATCATTAATATGATTACTTTTAAATAAAAAATAAAACCATCACTTAGTTATTATTTTAACAATAATATTAAGTGATGGTTTTTAATTGATAAAATTATAAAAAGTTACCTTACACTTGGTTGATATGAGATGATTTTAATATCCATTTAAACTTTTCGACTAACACAACGCGTAAATGCCTCTTTTATTGAGGCACCTAAAACCTCATCACTACAATTGCTTTTTAACGTAATAATTGCACTATCAGGTATTCCTTCACCAACCCAATGATCCATACGTAAATGGTTTTGAGGCTTAATAATAATTTCATTACCTATAAAGCTTAAACCACATAAGTTCATATTTTCAAATAGAGCTGTTTTATTTTTATAACTATATTCTTTAATTATTTTTTTCACCCACTCTGAATAAGATTTTTTATTATTATATATCTCATTAAATTCTTGTGAGTTACTTTCTATTTTTCTACTATTACTTAAAGAAATTTTTGAATAATGGCCTAACTTATCATCAGTGATATTCTTAGATAAAACGTTATATCCATTTTTCAAATCCATAAAATGGATATAGCACCCCGAGATAGTTACTATAATATAGTAATCATAATTAAAGTAAATATCTGCATATAAATTATAGCCCTTCGATATAATCATTAACCATTCCTCAATTACAGTAATATTAAACCTAATATTCTTTGAAGATGCATTTTTAATTGAATAGCTAATTATTTTCCATTGATTAATTCCTGTCATTCAGTAGTTTATAATCATCTTTACTTCCCTTTTTATAAACAACTTAGATAATTATCGTTAAATAAAAAACCATCACCTAATTGTCATATTAAGCAATAGTTTTTGGATTAAATAATTTTCTCATTAAAATTTAGTAACTAAAATTATTTTGAGTACATACGAGTAAAATAATCATTAATCTTATTATTATCGAGTAATCTATCTTTAGTAAAATCAATATTATCAGAGACTACAACATATTTTCTTAAATCTTCAGGAATATCTTCAATCGAAGCATAAATACTAGGGACAATAAAACGAAAATAATCACCCATTTTCGTTTCACCGTCATAACCAATGGGATAATCTTCATATAATTCATTTAGGGCTTCAAAAAGAAACATCCCCATTTTAGCTCCAACTCCAGCATCACAATGATTTCCATTCCATTTTTTCAATTCCAAATCAAACTCTTTTATTATTTTTGATTTATAGTAATTTCTATAAATATAACTTGAATATAAATCAATAGTATAATTACCATGCTTATTTATATAATTATGATATTCTTCTGATTCACCATCAATATATTCAGATAGTTGATCCAAATATAATTTAATATCTTTCAACGATAATAATACTTCAGGTAGCCATCCACTATTATTATTATACATTTTAGCTAGATGCCCTTGATTATCCATGGCAACCCACGCATACGTATAAGATGAACCTGGTACCCATTCTGGATTTAGAGGTAAAACCATATATCCTCAACTTAATTGATAGGCCCATCCCATCGTAATTGGTTACGTAATTCATTAGGAACCAAATCAAATAACATTTTGATATACTTTACATTGCCATCATACAATATACTTATTTTTGAACTACATTTCTCAGTATATGTTTTAGCTTGAAAATTTAAAAATGAAATATCACTTTCATCAAAGTCTTGATTAAGTATTTTTTTAGGTAAATTATGAATTAACTGTAATTCATAATAACAAGATTTATCTTTTGCTTTTGCTATCATTCCTCTAGATTGAATATTTCTTAATTGAGGTAAAATCCAATACATCATATCTATATATATTTCATTTTTATTCATTAACAATCAATCCATTAGTATTTAAATAATTACGAATTTAATCCCGAATAATTAAACTTTCCGATTAATACAACGCGTAAATGCTTCTTTTATTGAGGCACCTAAAACCTCGTCACTACAATTGCTTTTTAACGTAATAATTGCGCTATCAGGTATTCCCTCGCCGACCCAATGATCCATACGTAAATGGTTTAGAGGACTAATAGTAATTTCATCATCTGTAAGCTCTAAGCTACATCGATTCATATTATTAAAAAGTGCTGTTTTATTTTTATAATCATACTCTTTAATTATTTTTTTTATCCAGTCTTGATAAGGTTTTTTATCATTATACATTTGATTAAACTTATCTGAACTTCCTTTAATTTGTTCACTTTTAATCAGAGCGAGTTTTGCATAACAACCTAATTCTTCATCAAGAATATCATTAGGTAAAACTTTATAGCCTTTTTTTAGATCCATTATATAGATAGAATGACCAGAAAAAGTTAATAAAATATAATGAGCGTCATTATAATAAACACTTGCTCTTAATTTATTATTTTTTAATTTAAACATTAATTATTCCTCAATAATCGTAATATTAACTTTTATATTTTTTGAAGATGCATTTTTAATTGAATAGCTAATTATTTTCCATTGATTAATTCCTGTCATTCAGTAGTTTATAATCATCTTTACTTCCCTTTTTATAAACAACTTAGATAATTATCGTTAAATAAAAAACCATCACCTAATTGTCATATTAAGCAATAGTTTTTGGATTAAATAATTTTCTCATTAAAATTTAGTAACTAAAATTATTTTGAGTACATACGAGTAAAATAATCATTAATCTTATTATTATCGAGTAATCTATCTTTAGTAAAATCAATATTATCAGAGACTACAACATATTTTCTTAAATCTTCAGGAATATCTTCAATCGAAGCATAAATACTAGGGACAATAAAACGAAAATAATCACCAATTTTATTTTCTCCTTCATACCCTACTGGGCGGTACTCATATAATTCATTAAAAACTCAAAAAAGAAAAATCCCTATCAATTCAATTAAAAATCAAATTAAAAACATTTAATTATTTATTGCCTAATAATTCACATATATATTATATTTCAATTATACAAAAATACTCACTTTCATTAAGTTAAAATCTCTTCGTAGTACACCGACTAAATGCAAGCCGAATACCCAAACCTATCTCATCAGATGAGCTATCTAGCGATAAAATAACCTTATGGGATGCCCCTATTCCTTCCCATCCTTCAAGACTTGAATGGTGAGAAGGTGAAATTAATATTTTGTTATTAGAAAGATAAACAGAACAATTTAGCATATTAGCTAAAAGTTGACGTTTTGAGCGATAGTTATATTTATACTGTAATAATTCTAGCCATGAATCCCAGTTTTTTTTAATATTTTCCTTTTTAAAGAGTTTGTCATATTCCTCATCTTTGAGCTGAGTTCGACTATTCTCTAAAACTTTAATTAAACTTTCGCCAAGCTCCTTATTTGAACATGTTAAAGAAAGTATAATTGATGAAAAATTAGGATCGAGTGTCATTAGCCCATAGCCAGATTCCGTATTTAAGCAAAAAAATTTATCTGTCATTACTATCAAAGCACAATACTCATTATCGTTAATAAACGTCATCATTTTACCTGCGTTATTTTTACTTCAATATTCATACTTTCTCCATAAGCTACCGCACGATTAATTTCAATCCATTGGGCCTTTGTTGTCGATTGTGGTACAGCAAGCCAAATTTCTCGTTTTGCTATCATTTCTGAATGTAAATTAACTCCTGACAATCTATAACCTTCAAATTTTGCAGCATCATCTATATTACTTTTAATTGTATTATAAATTTGTTTTGGTCGATTAAGTTTACTCATCGTTTGAGTATCTAGGCTTTTTGCACTTATTGCTACTTTATCTTTAGCAATATAAAAATCAAATGTTTTAAAATTTTTTGGCAATCTAGTGTGAACAGGTAAGCTTTTCGCAATAGAGTTTTCCCATGACATTCCTTGTGTATTTATATTTCCTCCCCCAGAAGACCATTTCATACCAATTTCAGAAGCAGAAATTGTTTTACTTGCTGAATTTCTACCAAAATATCTAATAGCAAAATCGCTTAATTCTTTAACTAAAAAACCAGCACTAACAAGAAAAAACTGGTTATCTGGCTCTGAGATCCACGATGAAAACTTTAACCAAGAAGGAGTGTTTACATCTATTTTATCTAAATCTTGCGAATTCCAATATTGAACATATTGTTTAGCTATCTCAGTTTGCATTGTATCAGCACCAAGATAGCTAGCCCAATATGGTCTTTTAGTTAATTCAAGTGCATTTTCAATTCTTTTTTTCTTGATCTCTATAACTGCTAACGGATTAGTATTTAATTCAACATCTAGTTTTAAACTATTTTCATTGCTAAAAACTGTATATTTGTCGATTATCTTTGATAGGCATTCAGCATTAGACCCACATTTATGTATTTCTCGATCGAAATCCATCGAAATATCATGAAATAAATGGTTGAAACGGAATATATTCTCAGCTGAACTAGCACCACTATATACACCACCTGGCTCACCAGTAAAAACACCACCGGCAATACCACCAAATAATCTAACAAATTGCGCTTGTGATTCTGATTTTCTCTGCCATTCCTCAGCCTTAATAGTGTTATCACCCAATGAAATAGCCGCAATTTCAGCAGCTAAGCTACCTATAACTGCACCATTAATATTTCCTCCACTAATTTGGGCAGATAAACCAGATAATGTTGCATGACTTAAAACCTTTCCTGCATGCCCTAATACCGCGCCATTATCACCAATTAAATTGGCGCCTTCGGCATGAAGCTGACTACCGATATTGCTTAATAGTGCGGTTTTAAAATTATCAATAAAACTGCCACCTTGAATGGCAGTGCCCAATGTTGAACTAACGACTGAATGAGAGGCTACGCGTTGTGCAACTTGATTCCATGTTGCGCTATCGGTCGCAAGTAACTTGCCTGTTGAAGGTAATGTTCCACCTTGGATTGCCTGATCCCAACCCATAAATTGGTCAAGACCCTGAAGTGCCCCTGCAACCACCATACTCGTCACCACAGACTTGACCGTGTCGCTACGCCCCAGTGATTCAAGTGTTTTAGAGATATTGCCTTGGTTTTCAGCTAAAGAGACCGCCGCTTGCGAAACTAAAGAGGCAAAATCTGCTTGTGCTGCAACCGATGCTGTTGAAGCCACGCTTGCTGAAGCGCCCGCCGCAATGGTTGCTTTACTTGCCATTCCACCAATAGTCGCCGCGGTTGCTGTACCATAAGTGGCAACTCCCACAGCAATAGCGATAACCGCACCAACAACAGGATTTAATTGTTTTGTTTTATCATCCCAATCAGAATAGGTATCCTTGACTAAATTCCAATTGACGTTTTGATGATGTTGAAGATCTTTAAGCCATGCATATTCTGGAGTGTTACTTAAAACTGTTAATGCTTGTTCTAGTGATTGTCCTTTTTGAGCTTTAATATCAGCAAATATTCCTTTTAGGAGGATTAATTTTTAATTTTCCGCCAATATAAAGTTCAGGTAATTACTACTATCCTTTATTAATTATTAACATAATTAGTTTTATTAAAAATAAAACCAGATAATATAATTATATTTTTATTTAGACATATGATAAAAAATCACCTTACCCACAATTAGAATAAGGTGATTTTATTTAGCACCCATTTAAACCATATAATTTCATATCATTAAATTTCAATCAATTCACCAATAAAATCATATTTTAAAATGTTATTTATATTCTTTTTTGTTGATTTATCAATTAAATATTTTAGATAACCATTAAAATCCCAATGAGTATTTTTTATCACTTCTTCATTTTCATCATACTGATAGACTTTATTTGGATTATCTGAATAAGTTAATAAAAATAGATGTTGCGTTTCTGACTCTATCGAAAAAAAGAAAGGTTTCTTATTTAATAAATCGTGTTTTTGTATGCCACAAAGTTCAGAACAACTACCTATTTGAAACTGCACATGATCTCTGACAGAAAAACTATTACGGTAAAATAACAAAGAAGAATCACCAAAGAAACCGCCACTGCAACGCCCCATACAACTTAGAAAATCATATAGTTGTTCTGTTACGTTAATACGATATAAACGTTCAATTTTTTTTATCTCATCATCAGAATACCCCTTTATTTTATGAATATTGATAGGAAGCTCTGGATAGACAGTATGTAAATAATTTATTAATTGATTTTTTTCATAGATAAATTCATATAATGAAAAATCACCTTACACATAATTAGCATAAGGTAATTTTATTTAGCATCCATTTAAACTTTTCGACTAATACAACGTGTAAATGCTTCTTTTATTGAGGTACCTAAAACCTCATCACTACAATTGCTTTTTAATATAATAATTGCACTATCAGGTATTCCTTCGCCGACCCAATGATCCATACGTAAGATGTTATTTGTGGTTTACACTCAATATCAAAGCTAATTTTTTATAGTCTCAACAAATCACCTGAAAAATAAACTGGTGTAGGAGTTATAAAGCTCTCGTTATAAGAGCTAATTATATGTCCTAGATATTCATTAAAATTTTTATCTAATGCTCTTACCTTATCTTCATTTTCATCATAATGATAAACTAAGTTAGGCTGTTCTGAGTACGTTAATAGAAAATAATATTGAGTTTCTGATTCTATTGAAATAAAAAATGGTTTTTGCTCTAACATATCCCACAACTCCAGATTATATAACTCCTCTCTTAAGCCGTATTGGAATAGAACATGCCCTCGTATAAACCATTCTTTGTAAAAAATGAGAGGATCATCCCCAAAAAAGCCACCACTACAACGCCCAATACAATTCAAAAAATCATAAAGTTGATCAGTTACTTTAATATCATAAAGACGTTCAATTTTTTTTATCTCATTATCAGAATATCCCTTTATTTTATTTATAGGGAACTCTGGATATATAGCGTGTAAATCATTTATTAATTGATTATTTTTCATAGAAAAATTCATATAATAAAAAAATCACCTTACCCATAATTAGCATAAGGTAATTTTATTTAGTATCCATTTAAATTTTACGACTAATACAACGCGTAAAAGCTTCTTTTATTGAGGCACCTAAAACCTCATCACTACAATTGCTTTTTAACGTAATAATTGCGTTGTTAGGTATGCTTTTACCAATCCAATTATCCAATCGTAAGTGATCATAAGGAATAATAGATATGATACCATCAGTCACATTTACACTACATAAGTTCATATTTTTGAATAGTGTCGTTTTATTTTTATAATCATACTCTTTAATTATTTTCTTTATCCATTCAGAATATGATTTTTCATCATTACGCATTTCATGATATTCAGATGAATTAGCATCTAATATTTCGCTTTGGATTAATGCGTTTCTTGTAAAAAAACCCAAATCAGCATCAAGTGGATCTTTGGATAAAACCTTATAACCTTTTTTAAAATCCATCAAATAAATACCACTTTTTGAAAGGGTTATTATAATATAATAATCATTGTTAAAATAGACATTTGCTCTTGAATTATTTCTTTTTGATATAGACACTATTTACTCCTCAACTATTGTAATATTAATCTTAATATTTTTTGAAGATGCATTTTTGATAGAATTATTTATTGCATCCCATTGTTCTTTGGTTGTTCTTGCAGGAACACCTAGTTCTAGAGTTTTTGATTTAACATCACTTGGTAAAATCTCAGCTCTTCCCTTTCTTTCTCCCGAATATTTATCTATAGTTGAAATATATGTATTTAATGTGTTTTCTATTGATTTTGGATTTTTAATCCTTGAGGCTGTTTGGGTATTTAATGTCTTTACACTAATATATTCATCTGTCCTATCATCATAATAGTCGAAAGTTTTAGCATTAAGATGTAATCGTGTAAGCCGTTTATTTGATAGACCAATGTAATTCTCAAATGTCATTCCTTGCTCTACTATTGTACCTTGATACATCCATTTCATTGTTATTTTATTTCCTGATTTGTCAATAAAATAAATATCATTTATTGGTATAAACTGCGTTTTATTGGCATTAAAACTTATAGGACCATAAATTCTATTACCATTACGCCTAGTTATTGACGCACCTATTGCAATTACTGAAGTTAAGTTTTCAAGTGTTTTTTTATCCCATCCAGTAAACTTACTCGCATTTTCAATCCATTGATTTCTTGAAAATGTTTCACTATCTGTTAATTTATCGGCTTCAGTGTAAGTAAATAATTTAATTTTTTCATAACCACTAAATAGTGGGTAGTTCCCACCTATTCTTGTTCTCTCTTTTGTAATCCAATAATCTGAAAGTAATGAATCTTCTACATGTGTATATGGGTATTTTTTCATTAATGATTCATAATAATTCCTTTCAGATGAATCTAATGATTCCTGAGCAATGCAATAAACTTTTCGGCAAGAAGAAGCTAATAAGCGCTCTAATTTATTTTTATCTCCATTTGCTAATTTATTAATTGCTTTTGTTTCTTCTAAATGAAGTTGTCGATTATAACGTTCTACTAACTCTGCTGAATTAGCCGCACTAATAACCCCCTCCGCTTTACCTGTTGCTAGTAAGCCAGCAAAAGCACCAACTAGACGACTTCTTTGAGCTTGCTGTTCTCTCCACTGCTCTGTCTTAACTAAATTATCGTTGAGCGATATCGCCGCTATCTCTGCCGCCAATGCACCAGCAACTGCACCTGTAACACTACCTCCTGCAATTTCTGCACTAACACCTGCTACTACCGAATGGCTTAAAACCTTTCCTGCATGACCTAATACCGCGCCATTATCACCAATTAAATTGGCACCTTCGGCATGAAGCTGACTACCGATATTGCTTAATAGCGCGGTTTTAAAATTATCAATAAAACTGCCACCTTGAATGGCAGTGCCCAATGTTGAACTGACAACTGAATGAGAGGCAACGCGTTGTGCAACTTGATTCCATGTTGCGCTATCGGTCGCAAGTAACTTGCCTGTTGAAGGTAATGTTCCACCTTGGATTGCCTGATCCCAACCCATAAATTGGTCAAGACCCTGAAGTGCCCCCGCAACCACCATACTCGTCACCACAGACTTGACCGTGTCGCTACGCCCCAGTGATTCAAGTGTTTTAGAGATGTTGCCTTGGTTTTCAGCTAAAGAGACCGCCGCTTGCGAAACTAAAGAGGCAAAACCTGCTTGTGCTGCAACCGATGCCGTTGAAGCCACGCTTGCTGAAGCACCCGCCGCAATGGTTGCTTTACTTGCCATTCCACCAATAGTTGCTGCGGTTGCTGTACCGTAAGTGGCAACTCCCACTGCAATAGCGATAACCGCACCAACAACAGGATTTAATTGTTTTGTTTTATCATCCCAATCAGAATAGGTATCCTTAACTAAATTCCAATTGACGTTTTGATGATGTTGAAGATCTTTAAGCCATGCATATTCTGGAGTGTTACCTAAAACTGTTAATGCTTGTTCTAGTGATTGTCCTTTTTGAGCTTTAATATCAGCAGATATTCCTTTAGGCGCATCAATAGTCAGTTTTCCACCAATATAAAGTGTCGGTAATGCCCAACTCTCTTTGATATATCCCTGATTGCGCTGAGTAATATAAATATCTTTTGAATTAGTAATAACTTGCTTAAATGCTGTATTTTTAACTGCTTTAAAATTAATTTTTCCTGTTTTATTGGTTAATTTTGCATTCTTCGCTGTTTCTAGTTTGCTCGCTTCTAAGGTAATATCATCTTTAGCAAATAAATTAATATCGCCATTAGCGATAAACTCGGTAACTTTATTATTTGTATTATGACGTTTTTTCGTGTATTTCTTTTTGGTAATACATAAAGTCCATCGATTACATTTTTTATTCTCTTCTTCGTAATAACTCGATTCCTCCATCGCTTGTGCGTAAAGAAATCCACCTTTAGCTGCAATATCTATCTTTTTATTGGCAGTCAAATTTGATGCCTGAAATAAAATACTGCCTTCAGATAATAGAGTTAAATTATTGCCACTATTAATTTCAGTACTGACTTGTTTGTGATTTTCTTCTAACTTAGAGCCCGACTCTTTACGAAAATGTGTTTTTACTGATCCCAATTGAATATTACCACCACTGGATATCGTAATGTCACCATCTGATTTGAGTGAGCTTCCTTCTGTTATTAACGCACCTGATGACGCAATAGAAATGCCTTTATTTCCTGTAATAGCCGCTGTACTATACTGAATATCTTGAGCATCTTCGTGGGGATCTTTGATGGCAGAATAAGCATTTGCACCCAGTTTTATATTCCTACCAGCTAATACAATGACTTTATCTTTTGAATTTAATACTGTTGAACTTAAATCAATATCACGCGCTGCATTTAAGATAAGGTTATTGTCTGAAAATAATTTAGATTGTAATTGAGGATAATAAATATCACTAAAGAAAGGATCGGCTTCTTTTATTGATTTTGAGGCAAGGAAAATATCCTGCCCTGCATTAAAGGTTATAGCTTTATCGCTGTGATATTTTATTCCTTGACTAATAATATCTTTACCAGCCGTAAATGTAATATCACCTCGCGTTTTCCAGCTTTCCGTTTTTGATAATGCAGACTCTTTATTATACAAATGAAAATATGGTAATATCTTAAAAAGTTCCGATTCATTTCTCTGAATTTTTATATCACCTTGTGAAATTAAGCTTAAGAAGTTAGCATTATTAATTTCAATATTATTAAAAGTTATATCTTTTCCAGATTGAAATAAAATAGAATCAGAGACATTAATAGCCGGTGGAGTTAGAACATTATTTTCATTAAATGCAGAAATGGGATTTAATGTATAATCAATGTTTCCATTCTTAGCAAGAACAACACCGTCTTTTGCTGTTAGATCTACTTGGTTAAGCTCTATATTTTTATTTGAAATTAAGCTTAATGATTTTTTAGATGAGAGGTGTGAATCTTTTACAATAATATCTCCACTAGAGATAACAGATAGTTCATTATTTGAATTTATATTTGACGATATATTAATAGAATTAGAATTAATCAATATGTTATTAGCTAAAAAATTATAACCTGAGTGTAACTTGTTTATTGATTTTTTTATTGGTAAATACTTAGATGGGGGATTTGCTTCTATATTGATACTATTTTTAAAATCTAAAACCAAATTACCTTTCGATAATATCGTAGAAAAACTTTTTCTATCAGGTGACCAAGAATAAAACTTATTAAGTAGTTCAAATTTCAACGGCTCCCTTACATAAAGAATATCATAATTACCATCGTCATCCTCTTCATCTACATATACACCGAGATCTTTATATGAAGTCTTATACCTATACCATAAATTTAACTCTCCAGGCATTAAATTTGAAATAACAGCATTACTTCCTGTCAAAATAGTATTTTCATTACTATGTATCACACCTAGGTTATTAATCAATTCATTAGCATTAATGTAAATGTTTTTTCCTGAATCAATATGTCCTATAAAATCACTATAATTATATTTATATCTTTCTGTATTAATAATATCTGTACTTGTTAAATCTAGGTAACCAAACCATTTTTCATATGGAAAATTTTCCAACACAGGATAATATGTATTTATAGAAACAACGCCTTGGCTATTTCCCCAATATGATGCAACAAAACTTTTTCTAGCAGTAGAGTTTGCTTCGACATTTAAAAAAGTTGGTAATTCATTTAAAGATGTATTAACCAATTTCTTAGTTCTAATAATCAAATCACCCTTTTCTGTTTTTATCGTGGCTGATTGATTTTCAATTAAAGTGCTTGGATCACCCTGCGCATTTCTCTGTATCCATAAATTATCTTTCGCTTGAATAAGTGCCTTTTCACCTTTGTTAGTGAGTTTATCTGCAAATAAACGCATATCTTTCTCTGAGATAACTTCACTATGATTAATCAGCGTATTAGTTGCTAAAGTAATATCTCTTTTTGCTTTTAACTTTGTATTACTATTAATTTGTAGTTCTTTACTACTAACATTAATATCTTGTTCAGATTGAATATTGCCATTAAAGGTAATTTTTCCATCAACAGTTATATTCACACTGTTTTGATTTGTCTGAATATTACTTAAATTAACACCAATACCTTTTTCTGTACTGACTAGACGGATTTGATTGGCATACATTCCACCTAGCGCTTTCGTATCAATAGAAAGTATGGGTTTAACACCTTCACCATTAATGCTATTTACTGTACCTTTATCAAAATCGATACGGTTATTTCCTTGCATTAAAGAAAGGTTTTTAGCGTTAATTTTTCCATTTAACTCAATACTACGGCTGATAATGTCAGCATAATCCTGAGCTTGGAGATCTATACCTTGCGTGCCAATAACAACACCGCCTTTTTTCACTTCTATTGCCGAATAGGCGCCTTGAGGATTAAAAAGAGGTTTTCCTGTTGTGAGTGTAATTGCTGGGGTATTTATAAACGAACAACCATCACACGTAATACCATTTGGATTAGCAATAACAACTTTCGCTTGTTCTCCTGCAACTTCCAATTTTCCTTGTAATTGTGAGCGCCCATTTCCCACCACTTCATTAATAATTAAATGAGCAGCACTTCCTTTTAAATTAGTATTGGCATTCACTTGTTTGGCTAATTGTGTATTAACAGAAGTTGTCGCATTATTAATTACAACACCTTGCTTGCTAACATTGAACGAATGAAACTTATTATGAGAAATACCAAGATTATTCGGTGTTGAAATATTAATAATTGGAACAGTATTTTGCTGATTAACTTTAATCGTTTTATCGGAGGGTGTAATTGCTGAGCTCCAAGCTGGATGTAATGGATAAATAGCAATTACATAAGCGATGCTATAACTTATTAAACGTTGTTTCCAAGAAATATCCTTTTCACACATAAAAACTCCTAACATTTAAATAGAAAGAGAAATAGACCAATAAAAAGACCAGCAATCTGGCTTTAATGATTTTGGATAAAACATAGGTTTATTAATTAATATCTGGGAAGAAAAAGTGGAATGATAGAAAGAAGCACCTATAGCACTTCCAATTATTTTATTCTTTTCTGTTTCATATTGATCTGAATGGGCGACACCATAATCAAGTGCAAAAATAAAATTCCATTTACTTAAAAACGAAGTTATTGGTGATATATTTATTTCATTGCGCCAATAAAACCCATTATTAGCATTAAAATTTGTTTCTTTATACCCACGAACAGCCTTTATTCCATCTATTGCTATTTTTTCCGAGCCATAAAGATTATCAGGCGTATATTGACTATGAAATGAAGTGAGATAAGAAAACTGCTCAGTCAATAAATATTGATAGCTTAAATTTAAACTCAATTTTCGATAATGACTTCGAGGTGAATTATCAGCAATATAATCAGGTGTCGCACCCAAAAGAGAGATCCCAAACTCAGCAGTTGGATTAATAATTAAATATCCATTATGTAAACTTAAAGTATATTCAGGGCTAAATGATAAAGAAGTCAATGTGGGACTATTTATTAATAATTTTTGTTGTGCTAACTGCGTTTTTGCTTTCTTATGCTTTAACGCTCCCTTTAGTGTTACTCGTTGTTTATTATCTCGATAGACTAAACGACTAATATCAAATTGCTGATCTTTATTTTTGTTTTTATAAATATACTTTTGATTATCTTGGAAAGAATAAGATGAACTACTATGAGATAACTGGTATTGATAAAACCAGTAACCATAAGGGATATTCACACTTGCAGTATAAGCACGAGAATAATGAGTATAAGGGAAATCTGTATTTGTTTTTAGTGAAAAAATCCACTGCTCACCCAAGCCAAACAAAGAATCTATTGTTGTTGTATTAGTAAGTAAGATCTTTCCTGTTGTTTCTGTTCCCGAATTATCAATTGTTAATCGATTCTTTAAAGGAAGTTTTTTAGCTTTTCGATTAATGGTTACAGATGAATATCCCACACTATCGCTTGGTTGAATATCCAAGGTATATTGCGTTGTTGTTAATCGATTAAGCTGTTCTAATCCATGTTCTAAATCTCGTAGATTTAAAATTTTCTCTTTGAAGGAAGGAAAAATAATATCAATTAATCTAGATGAAACACCATTGATAGAAATATCTTTTATTCTACCTTCAATAATCTTTATTACTAACTTATGATTAGAAAGATCTTGCTCTGGAATAATAGCTTGAGAGGTAACATAACCTTTTTTAATATAATTATTAGTAATTGATTTAGCGATCTCTTGCATATCATTTAATGTTAGACATTGTTGTAGATACGGCGAAATTACTTTAGATTTCTGTCTATAATCTAATAGGGTATTTCCTGTAAGATCAACTTTATCAATAAGAAAGCATTTATTGTTTACATTTCCATCATTCGAAGAAAAACTATTTTTACTAATGAGTAAAAATATAAATAATAATAGGTTTGTTTTTTTAAATTTATGCATATATAAGTCATCCTTAAAGAGATGTTTATATATTTACATAGGAAACGCATTTTAAAGGTTATCATTAAATAGTAGGTGTATAAGACTTTTGGAAAAAGTTCTTTCAGCAAATATTGACAAGTTTCTATTAACCCTATATTGCTAGATACTTAACTTGCACTTAGCTTACATTAAAAAATAAGGCTAATAATAATGAAACACTTACAACTCAACAAAACACAATTTCGCTTAAGCGATAAACTCTGTTTACAAATTGACAATTTAGCCATAAATGAAGGCGAAAGTTGGGCATTTGTAGGCAGCAATGGAAGTGGCAAAACCGCCTTAGCAAACGCATTATGCCAAGAAGGTATTTTGCTCTCTGGTGAGTTTATCAGCACATTTTCTCGTCCAATTAGTCTCTCTTTTGAAAAACTGCAAAAAATGATTGAAGAAGAATGGCGTCGGAATAACACAGATTTATTAAGTGAAGGTGAAGAAGATACTGGCCTAACCGTTGCTCAAGTTATTCAAATGCAGGTTAAAGATGATGACAGATGCTTTTTACTAGCAAAGCAATTTGGTGTTGAATACCTTTTATCAAGACGTTTTAAATATCTATCTACAGGTGAATCTCGAAAAATATTGCTTATTCAACTTTTAATGAATAAACCTGATTTAATCATTTTAGATGAGCCTTTTGATGGGTTAGATGTTGATTCTCGCCGTGCTTTAAATGAATTGTTAACACTATTACATCAACAAAATCTGACTATCGTACTCATTCTAAATCGTTTTAATGATATTCCTGATTTTATTCAGTATGCAGGTCTACTCATTAATTGCGAATTAGTCGCCAACGGTGAGAAAGAACAGGTTTTATCTGACTCTGTTATTGGGCAATTATCTCACAGTGAAACTCTTGAAAATCTCACATTACCTGAACAAGATTCGCCTGATGCCATTCCTCAATTATCACCGACACTTTCCCCTATCGTGCTAAAAGATGGAGTAGTGAGCTATAACGATAAACCTGTTCTTCACCATTTAAGCTGGGAGGTAAAACCTCAGCAACATTGGCAGATTTTAGGCCCTAATGGTGCAGGAAAATCGACATTATTAAGTTTAATTACGGGCGATCACCCTCAGGGCTACAGCAATGACTTAACGCTATTTGGTCGTAAAAGAGGAAGTGGTGAAACAGTATGGGAAATTAAACGCCATATTGGTTATGTCAGTAATGCCTTACATCAGAGTTACCGTGTTTCTTCAACGGTAAAAAATGTCATTATTTCAGGTTTTCATGACTCTATTGGCATTTATCAAGCGATTACAGATAAACAGCTAAAACTTGCTGATGAATGGTTAGCGTTAATTGGTTTAACTGCACATGCTAATCATCCATTTCATGCCTTATCTTGGGGTCAGCAACGCTTAGTGTTAATTGTTAGAGCATTAGTTAAACACCCTACCTTACTTATTCTTGATGAGCCGTTGCAAGGATTAGACACAACGAACCGGCTCTTAGTACAGCGTTTTATTGATATCATGATAAGCCACAGCAATACGCAACTTTTGTTTGTGAGCCACCATCAAGAAGATGCGCCATCATGTATTACTCATCGATTGACTTTTATTAAAGAAGGCGAAATTTATCGTTACCAGCAAGAAATTTGTTAAATGTTTATTTTTACTGTCATAATCAGGGCAATGATTTTAGAAATTAACGCTAAACTTAGGTCTGAATTTTTATTTAAATCGACATTTTCTTGCTTATTATTTGAACAATAATAAATAAAGAATGTGTCGTTTTTACAGGCGCTATTTTCGTCTATTTTTTATACAAAACGGATATTTTGTTTTTTTACGCCGATCCCGCTAGATTAATAGCTTGAACGATTAAGCAAAAGGTGTGACAACTGTGCAATAATTCATCGAACAAACGACATTTTTGACTTAATCCCCCTTGTTTTGTCACTTATGTTTGGCGTTCTTGTCGATGATCCATATAATGATTGAAGTGCTAATTTTAAACTTATATTAAGAAAGTAATTATAGGAGTCTAAACTATGGCAGTAACTAAGCTTGTGCTAGTTCGACACGGTGAAAGTGTATGGAACAAAGAAAACCGTTTTACAGGCTGGACTGACGTTGAGCTGTCCGAAAAAGGCCGTAATGAAGCGCAAGAAGCAGGTAAACTGCTGAAAGCTGAAGGTTTCGTTTTTGACTATGCATATACTTCTGTTCTGAAACGCGCAATTCACACCCTGTGGAACATTCTTGATCAAGTTGATCAACAATGGCTGCCAGTTGAAAAATGCTGGAAATTAAACGAACGTCATTACGGTGCTCTGCAAGGCTTAAACAAAGCTGAAACTGCTGAAAAATACGGTGACGAGCAAGTTAAACAATGGCGTCGTGGTTTTGCTATCACTCCACCAGAATTAACTAAAGACGATGAACGTTTCCCAGGTAAAGATCCTCGTTATGCATCTTTAACTGCGGCAGAACTGCCATTAACAGAAAGCCTAGCATTAACTATCGACCGTGTAACACCATACTGGGAAGAAGTTATCAAACCACGTGTTGCTTCTGGTGAGAAAGTTATTATTGCAGCTCACGGTAACTCACTGCGTGCTCTGGTTAAATACCTAGACAACATGAGCGAAGACGAAATTCTTGAGCTGAATATCCCAACAGCTGTACCTTTAGTTTACGAATTTGATGAAAACATGAAACCAATCAAACGTTACTACTTAGGTAATGCTGACGAAATCGCAGCAAAAGCAGCCGCTGTTGCTAACCAAGGTAAAGCGAAGTAATTTTGCTTTAAATCTATTAATTTAGGTTTATATGATAAATACCGCTAGAAATAGCGGTATTTTTTATATTAAATTTCTAAATTTCAATTTTTTCATATTACTTTTTATTTTATATAAAAAATATAATATTTAACTCGATAGTATTAATTAAAAAATATTAAATTATCACTTACAGTTATTAAATATATTGTCACCATTGGATTTTAAGTCATTTAATTATTTATAAATATAAAACGCTTATAACAAACGCATATTAAAATAGGGATATTAATATGAAATTAAAAATAGTTACCATTCTATTTATTATTATTATGTTTATAATAATGTTTGTTTTATTTCCGTTTAAGGAGGATAAAATAAATGATCCTTCTCCATCTCTATTTAAACAAAGCCTTTCACATTATCAGCTTTACTTAGGCGATATTTATTTTGATAAGAATGATAAAAACAAAGCCCGCAAATTTTATTTATTATCTGCTTATAACGAGAATGCGGAGGCTCAAGCAAAAATAGGTTTTTTCTACATGAAAGGAGATCTTTTTTTTCCAAAAGATTATGAAATAGCAATAGAATGGTTATTAAAATCAGCAGATAAAAATAACCCTCGAGCACAAACATATATTGCTTATCTGTATAGTAAAGGTCTTGGTGTAGAAAAAAACATTAAAATATCTATGAGCTGGTATTTAAAATCTGCAGCTCAAGGATTTGGGATGGCTCAAAATAATCTTGGTGTTCTATATTTTGAAGGAAATGATGTTATTCAAGATTATCAACAAGCAATGGAATGGTATTTAAAAGCAACTAGTAATGGATACATTAAAGCAAACAATAATATTGCTTATTCATATCAACATGGCTTAGGAGTTGATCAGGATTATCAGAAGGCAATGACCTTCTATTTAAAGGCGGCTGAAGATAATGATCCCTCAGCTATTTATAATATCGGTTATTTATATGAAAAAGGATTGGGTGTCATTGCTGACAAAGAAAAAGCATGTGAATGGTATCAAAAGTCATATGAGCTTGGGTTTAAACCCGCTAAATTCAGACTTGATCTATTAAAGATACATGACTAACTTATTTTCTTTTTCATAAAAAAATACCGTTGATTAATTATCAACGGTATTACAGTTTATGTATTAAGATAATATCAGTTAACCGCGACGAGTAACAACCGCATCTGCTAGTTGGCGTAGCAGTATTTCAGTATCATCCCAACCAATACAAGCATCGGTGATACTTTTACCGTAAACCAAAGGTTCACTGCTTTCTAATGATTGGCTACCTTCCACTAAATGACTCTCAATCATAACGCCGATTAATGCTTTTTCACCTGAGCTAATTTGTTGGCAAATATCAGCACCAACTTCCATTTGTTTCTCAAATTTCTTGCAACTATTGGCGTGACTGAAGTCAACCATCACGTTTTGTGGTAAACCTGCTTTTTTAAGCCCTTCTTTTACCGCTGCTACATGTTCAGCGCTGTAATTTGGTTCTTTACCACCACGTAAAATAATGTGGCAATCACCATTACCTGCTGTGCGCACAATGGCTGAATGGCCCCATTTAGTGACAGAAAGAAAACAGTGTGGCGATCCCGCAGCATTGATTGCATCAATAGCAACTTTAATGGTTCCATCTGTGCCATTTTTAAAACCAACAGGACAAGACAAACCAGACGAAAGCTCACGGTGTACTTGAGATTCTGTAGTACGAGCACCAATTGCACCCCAACTCATTAAATCAGCAACATATTGAGGCGTTATCATATCTAAAAACTCGCCAGCTGTTGGCAAGCCACTATCGTTGATAGTTAATAAAAGATTACGAGCAATACGTAAACCTTCATTAATATCAAAGGTATGATCCATATGAGGATCATTAATTAAACCTTTCCAGCCTACTGTTGTACGTGGTTTTTCAAAATAAACACGCATAACAATTTCAAGTTTATCTTTAAGCTCTTCTCTAATAAGACTTAAACGTTGCGCATACTCCAACGCAGCTTTTGGATCATGAATAGAACAAGGTCCAATTACCACTAATAGACGATCATCTTTTCCTGCTAGGATTTGATGAATAGCTTCACGGGCATGACGAACTGTAAAAGCCGCATTATCAGTTGCTGGAAACTTTTCCAATAAAGCAACTGGCGGTAAGAGTTCATTAATTTGTGTTATTTTAAGGTCATCATTTTGATAATTCATTCCCGTGTATCCACTCTATGTTATCTAGTCAATGTTATTATTGCTTTTCCAATCTAACCATTCATTTTCTATCTGTAAACACCCTTTCAACCTAAAGCACCTATAGTCATCTTTCTAAAAATTTCAACATAAAGGGAAATAGCGCACTTAAGCAAAATAATGATTCAAAATTGCGTTAAGGATAAGAATAAAAATAATGAATAGTAAGGCTGGAGAGAAAGATAACTCTGCCAGCCTTTTTTATTAGGAGAGATAATTATTTCTGCTAGAGCGTTTTGCTGTTTTGATCCACAAACGAGAACCATTAATAGCGATAGCCAGTAAGATAATATATTCAACAGACATTGCATAAACGCCTTGTTTGTAGAATATAACAATACTAATCACATTAATGACTGACCAAACTAGCCAGTTTTCAACTAATTTTCGCGTCATTAAGATCATCGCTACAATAGAAAGAACCGTCATTGTAGAGTCCCAGAATGGGTAAGCATCAGGTTCAAGAACTGGTGTGGCCAAACTTGCGCCAAAGACATTTAATATATCAACAGCAACAACGGCTAAATAACCAAATACAGTATCAATATTAAAAGTAAGAGCAGCAATAGCCGCTATCGAAACAACGATTAAGAAGAGACGATGACTCGATTTCAACCAACGTATTCTCAGCGTAGCTTGTTCAAAGTCATTCACTCTGCTCCATGCATACCATCCATAAATATTAGCGGCAAAGAAAAATATTTGAAGGAGTAAGCTTGCGTATAGCTGAATTTGGAAAAAAATAATGGCAAACAAGGTGACATTAATAAGTCCAAATAAATAGTTGATAATTTTTTCCTGGCTTGCAAGCCAAATACACAATAGACCAGCGATGGTGCCAACAGCTTCAATCCATGAGAGTGGATATCCACCGTCTCCGAGTGGGATATTGACTAAAATATTATTGATACTAAACCAACTCATCACATCCATTTTTACAACCCCGACTTAATCATAGAAAAAACAAAGAAAATATGGGTTATTGCGACATCTTTGCAAAGTAGTAAAGATATATTATAAATTCATATTTATAATGGTACTTAGTTTTTAATATTAAACATTATGTTTCTGATCTAGAAAAATAACAAACAAATGTTTTATTTACTAAACAAATTATTCTAATTTTACTTTTTAAACAATAAAAACGACAAATAACTTTATTACATTTTACTTATTAGAGAGAAATATGGAGCCAACAACACGTTTAATCGATCGCATGCTATCTTTTGCTCTCCTCGATCCTAGAATTGAGGCTGTAGTACTAACAGGATCGTTAGGACGCAATAGAAAGATAGACAGTTATTCTGATATTGATATAGAGCTTATCGGTTATGGTGCGACAGAGCTCGCAAAAAACCAACATTGGTTATCACAATTCGGTGATGCTCTTGTCAGCTTACAGTTGGAGTGTGAAGATCCCAAAAGTAAGTTTTGGCCTATTTATTTACATGTTTTAGCTCAAGGTCGCAAAATGGATATTATGATGGCAGAGCCTGAGCGTATTTTTAATATGAAAACAGAAGGACTTAGCCCAGTTTACCAGCGTGGATATCAAATCTTACTTGATAAAACGAGTTTATGTGACGGGCTTCCTGAAATTAGCACTATAACGCCTCCTACGCTTTCAAAAGAGCAGGCATGTAACAATGCTCAAGAATTCTGGTTTGAGGCGACACAAGTCGCTATAGCCATTCTACGTCATGAATTTTGGTCTGCTAATTATCGTATGAATGATATGCGTGAATGGCTGATAGCATTACTTGAACAAGTTGCGCTGCTCGATACCCCAACACAAGATGTTTGGTATCAAGGGAAAAACTTAAAAGAATGGCTACCTAAATTTTATTCATTGCGTTTATTGGAAAGTACTCTTGCAATGAGTACTCCCTATGAAGCGGCAGCAACACTTTCAATTATGATGGCATTTTTTCTTGATGCATCGAAACGCCTCAATCACCCTATTGATGTAGCAATAAAAACGCAAGAATTAGTCAGTGATTGGTTAATCGATAATGAATTTTTGACTGAAAATGAATACACCCAAATCACGTCATCAATTATTTGTCATTACTGATCTGAATGTCATTTTAGATTAGGGCTAGGTAGTTTTTTCAATTTTGAGAAAACTATCTTCATTGTTTAATAAAGCAATGAATTTCACTATCAAAAGAGGAGAAAGGTTACTAAGAATTTATTTATTGTTTAAAGGATGGTAGATATGCAGGGAGAGGTTTGAAATGGTGGGTCGTGGGCGATTCGAACGCCCGACCAATTGATTAAAAGTCAACTGCTCTACCGACTGAGCTAACGACCCATTTCAATAAAAACGGATTGGTATTCGAAAATGGTGGGTCGTGGGCGATTCGAACGCCCGACCAATTGATTAAAAGTCAACTGCTCTACCGACTGAGCTAACGACCCTTTTTCGAACTCGCCACATTCTCTGTGGCAACGGCGGGTAATAATACTGATTTAATGTTTTTGTGCAACGTTTTTTTTCAAAAAAAAGTTCAACCGTTGAAAAAACAATCATTTAACCCCGAAAATGCAACATTTTACATTACGGGGTCAATAATTAGAGTGTTCCTAGCTGCTTTTGCGCTAATTTAGCGCCAGCGCTATTTGGATATTGCTTAATCACTTGTTGGTAAACAGCTTTAGCATTATCTTTTTGCCCTTTCTCTTGCATGATCAAACCAATTTTATAAAAGGCTTCACTTGCTTTTTGAGATTTTGGATAGTTTTTAACAACGATAGCAAATGTGCTTGCAGCCTGATCCTTATTACCTTTTAGATAATACATCTGACCCAACCAAAATTGTGCATTTGATTGATAGCTAGACTTTGGATAGTTATTGATAAAGTTGTTTAATTCAACAATTGCCTTATCGTAATCTTTAGAATTCAATACGATATCAATTGCTGCATTATAATCGGCCTTCTCATCACCTTGTCCTGAGCTAGTTGCAGCAGGTGGTGTTGAAGAAGCAGTATTATCAGGTTGAGTGGCTTCTGTTGATGTTGAAGCTCCGCCACCAAGGCTATCTAACTGTTGATAGATATTACGTTGGCGTTCAACAACTTGATTTAACTGATATTGATTTTCCTGAATTTGACCACGTAACATATCAATATCACGCTGAGAATCAGCGAGTTGTTGCTGTAATTGGGTCAAAAGCTGGCTGTGAGCATTTGAAAAACGCTCAAGTTGGGCGAGTCGTTCATCGGTCGAACCTGAACCGATATTACTGATTGGCGCTTGGGCAATAGCGGCTACTGGAGCCGCTACGCCAACCAGTAACAACAGACTCATCAAGAAAGGTCTGAAGTTACTGTTGTTCATGCCGTTCTCTTAGTAATCCAGTACTGCACGACGGTTTTTCGCGTAAGCGGCTTCGTCATGACCCAGTACAGCTGGTTTTTCTTTACCGTAAGAAACGATTGACAGTTGATCAGCTGATACGCCTTTACCTTGCAGGTACATTTTCACAGCGTTAGCACGACGTTCGCCCAGAGCGATGTTGTATTCTGGAGTACCGCGTTCGTCAGCATGACCTTCTACAGTGATACGTACTGATGGATTTGCACGCAGGAATGCAGCGTGTGCGTCTAACAGGTTAGCGTAGTCTGAGCTAATGTCATATTTGTCAAAACCGAAGTAAACGATGTTTTGTTGTTTCAGTTGTTCTAATTGCTGACGTGCTAATTCTTCAGCAGTAGGACCTTGTTCAACAACTGGTACATTGTTTGTATCAGCTTGATCGTCGTTTTTGTTTGAGCTACATGCTGCAACAGCAACGAGTGGTAATGCTAACATCAACCCTTTAAACACTTTGTTTAATTGCATCTCTATTTGTTCCTTTATTTGTTTGCCATACATAATTTTTATGCATCACATAAACGGTGACCAGGCAGGTGATTTAACCTGACCATCAGTCGCCGGAAGACGCGCTTTGAAACGTCCATCAGTCGATACTAGCTGCAAAATGGTGCCTAAGCCTTGTGTAGAGCTGTAAATAACCATTGTGCCGTTAGGCGCGATGCTTGGCGTTTCATCCAGAAACGTATCTGTTAGATATTGTACGGAATTCGTTTCCAGATCCTGCTTAGCGATATGTTGCCTACCGCTTTCAGAACTCACCATGACTAAGAAACTACCATCTGGGCTTACTGCTGGGTTTTGGTTTTGTTTACCTTCCCAAGTAATACGCTCTGGTGTTCCACCGTTAATATTAACCTTGTAAATTTGTGGACGTCCACCTTGATCTGAAGTATAGACCAAAGTTTGTCCATCTGGCATCCAAGTTGGCTCGGTATTATTACTTCTGCCATTGGTTACCTGTGTCATATTCCCACTCGCTAAATCCATAACATACAGATTTAAGCTACCGCTCTTAGAAAGAGCAAATGCAAGTTTAGAACCATCAGGTGAAAACGAAGGTGCACCATTATGTCTTGGGAATGATGCAATTTGACGAATTTCACCTGTTGCTAATGTTTGTACTACTAAAGCAGATTGACCACTTTCAAAAGTTACATATGCTAGTTTAGCACCATCTGGCGACCATGCTGGTGACATTAATGGCTGTGATGAACGATAAACACGATCTTGGTTAAATCCATCATAATCTGAAACGCGCAATTCATAAGGATATGCGCCACCATTTGTCACAACAACATAAGCAATACGTGTACGGAATGCACCACGAATACCCGTCAGTTTTTCAAAAACTTCATCACTAGCGGTATGAGCAGAGTAACGTAACCATTTAGATGGCACTTTAAACTCACTTTGAGATAAAACTGCCCCCGGTGAGCCAGCAACATCCACTAACTGATAGCTAACTAAATATTGACCATCCGCTGATGGTTGCACACGTCCCACAACAACAGAGTCAATCCCTAATGCAGTCCAAAGTGCAGGTTGGACTTCAGAAGCAGTAACCGGTTGTTGAGGTATACGAGATACATCAATCGGATTGAATTTTCCGCTATTTCGTAAATCAGCTGCAATGATACCAGCAACATCTTCTGGCATTTGACCAGTACCTTCCCATTTAAAAGGAACGACACCGATAGGGCGTGCAGTATTCACCCCTTGAGTAATTTCAATTCGAACTTCAGCGTTAGCCAGAGTGGTTACGCATAAAATTAAAAGTCCGAAAATAACATTTAATGCCTGCTTCATCATGTCTCCCTTTTATTATTGCGGTTATTACGCAATAACGCACAGAATAGTAACAAACGCTTTTCAACAACACCATACAACGCATCAATAACATTCTAAAATAGCTATAAATTAGTGTATGTTTTCCTACAATCAGACAGTTTTATGGTTTAAACTCAATTACTGATGATTTTACTTGCTCGTAAACATCTTTCGGTGGCTTAGGTAATTTAGCGGTATTCGCTGCTCTTAATGCCACTTGACATAAAGAAGGATCGCCTCCTACAACCTTCGCACTGATTAACAAGCCATCAGGTGCAATACTGACTTTTAGTTCACAAGTTCGCCCTTTATACAACTCAGGGTCAATAAACTTCTGTTCAATAGCCGTTTTCACTTGTCCAATATAAGTAGCAACACCTGCATTATTGGCACCAGTGCGATTTCCACCGCCTTGACCAGCTGCAGCTGCACCGCTTTGTTTGTTACCATCAGCCATTAAACCATCAAGTAAACTATCTACTGCTTTACTTTGCTGTTGTGCTGCGGCTTTTGCTTTAGCCTCTGCTGCGGCTTTGGCTTTTGCCTCTGCAGCTGCTTTTGCTTTAGCATCCGCTTCAGCTTTCGCTTTTGCATCGGCCTCTGCTTTGGCTTTAGCATCTGCTTCAGCTTTAGCTTTCGCCTCTTCCGCTTTTTGTTTCGCTGCTAAATCGGCTTGTTTTTTTGCTTCGGCTTCAGCTTGTTGTTTAGCGTCAGCTTGTTCTTTTAAGATGCGATCACGCTCTGCTTTCGCTTGCGCGGCCGCTTCTTCTGCAACTTTTTGTTCTTCTTTTGCTTTCGCAGCAGCTAATGCAGCTTCACGTTTTTGAGCTTCTGCCGCCTCTTTCGCTTGTAAACGTTCAACTTCTAACGTTTTCAAACGTTCTTGTTCTTTCATTTGTTGCTGACGCAACTCTTCTTCTTGTTGCTCTGCACGCTCTTTACGCACTTGCTCGGCTTTTTGGACATTAGCTTGTTGCGCTTTCTGCTGGTTATACTGTTGCACCACAGCATTAGGATCGACCATAATAGCATCAATAACTTGCCCGTCTTCTCCACCGCCACCACCTAAATCCCATTTCTGAGTTAATGACCCCCAGATAAGCAATGCGATAACGAGTAAATGCAAGGCGGTAGACAAGATAACTGAACCGCTCAATTTACTTCGGATTGGTTTCGTCTTCTTTCCCACGCTATCATCCAAACTTATTTCAACCTAATTACATAGGTTGAGTCATTAAACCTACAGATTTAACACCTGCTTGACGTAACATGTTGAGCGCTTTAATTATCTCATCATAAGGAACATCTTTAGCACCGCCAATAAGAAATACAACTTTCGGATTTTTTTCCAATTGTCGTTTGGCTTCAGCCATAATCTGTTCTTGTGGTAATAATTCTAATACTTCCTGATCAACACGAATGTTGTATTGCCCAACACCTGCAACTTCGACAATCACAGGAGGGTTATCGCTACTTGAAACAGTTTGTGTCTCTGTTGCTTCAGGAAGATCAACCTCAACACTTTGCGAGATAATAGGTGCCGTTGCCATAAAAATAAGTAACAACACTAATAATACGTCTAGCAAAGGAACAATGTTAATCTCTGATTTTACGCCTCGGCGGCTACTGCGACCCCGTGCCATCAGCTCTCTCCTTCTGCGTTAACTATTTCTTTTCTGCGGAGGCAAAAGCTTGGCGATGTAAAATCGTCAGGAACTCTTCCATAAAGTTATCGTAACTTTGTTCCAGTTTATTTACACGCTGCGTAAACCGGTTATAAGCCATAACTGCGGGGATTGCCGCAAATAAACCGATAGCTGTTGCAATCAGAGCTTCAGCAATGCCGGGTGCGACCATTTGTAATGTTGCTTGTTTAACACTACCTAATGCAATAAATGCGTGCATGATCCCCCAGACTGTACCGAACAGACCAATATATGGGCTGATAGAACCGACAGTACCAAGGAAAGGAATATGATTTTCTAGAGATTCTAATTCACGATTGAAAGAGACACGCATTGCCCTTGATGCACCATTAACAACTGCATCAGGCGCATGAACGCTTGCTTGATGCAAACGTGCAAACTCTTTAAAGCCAGAATGAAAAATCTGCTCTGAGCCAGATAACTCATCACGACGAGCTTGGCTATCTTTATATAAACGTGCCAAATCAGTACCTGACCAGAATTTATCTTCAAAATCTGCAGCTTCACGATCGGCGGCATTCAGAACTTTAGTTCGCTGAATAATAATCGCCCAAGATGCAATAGAAAATCCGATTAAAAGCAACATGATCAACTTGACTAAAAGCCCCGCTTTTAGGAAGAGATCGATAACATTCATGTCAGCCACTACTTAAACTCCGCGATAATGGACTTAGGAAGCGCTACTGGCTTCATTTTTGATGAATCTACGCAGACAACGAGCACTTCTGCGCTACACAATACACAACCATCTTCATTAATAATCTTTTGAGAAAATGTCATTGAAGCACCACGCAATGTGGTAATTTCACTTTCTACTTGCAAAAGATTATCAAGTCGAGCTGGCGCAATATATTCTATTGATAATTTACGTACAACAAATACAACATGATCATACTCCCGTAAATCATGCTGATGAAAACCTTTTTCTCTGAGTAGTTCAGTTCTAGCGCGTTCAAAATATTTCAGATAACTGGCGTGATAAACAACACCACCGGCATCAGTATCTTCATAATAAACACGAACAGGCCAAAGAAACTGCATATTACCTCCCTTACATTTCCCGAGTTAAGTCCATAAATAATGTAGTTATAAGTTACCTAACTATACTTAAGAGGTCGCTCTAAGGGAATCGTAGTAACGTAAAGAATAGAAAACGCAGTTTTCAGCCGCCAATCATAAACTCTTCTTTGCAACACGCAATATGCTTTGTGCTCTGAATAGAAAAAATATTTTTATTAAGACAGCATAAAAATGCTTGCTAATTAGAAATTCATAGATTGTCTTATTTAGTAGTATTATTTTTAATGACAGAAAAAAACCAGTTAAAAAACTGGTTTTTCATATAAATCAATCAATTATTTGAGATTGGGGTTTCATGAAGATAGTGCCACTGCCAACACTCATCATGAGAATTGCGTCTCAATAACACCACAGATTCACGCATAAGAATTTTCTTATTTTCACTGTGTGTTTCTTGATATCTGACAAGCGCCAAACAATCAGACTGATAAATTATTTTATAATCGTCCGTTTTTATTTTCAGACTACTTCTTTTTCCTGCATTTTGTCTGAACATCGCGATAACGTCATCATAACTCACTGCTTTTCCACTGATCCCTACCATTGAAAACTCTTGAGATAAAAGATTTTCTATTTTTGTAATGGCATCGACTGATAAGGGATATTGCGTAAAAACCGTTTCAATCTCATCATGCAAAGATTTAATGCTTTCTATAATTGAGTCAGTATTAAAATTCATCTTGTATTTCCTGTGTAATAACTTTTTTCTTTAGTGTAAATAATAAAGTAAGAGGTAATATGCCTATCAACGCACATATTAAAAAAGTCATGCTATAAGCTGTTTGTGGTAAACAAAAAAGAGAAAGAATATTAAATAACATAGCAACCATAGTTGCCCCGACACTAAAAACAACTTGTCTATTAATATTCCAAATAACACTTGCTTGAACTAATTTTTGTGCACCGAAATCATACAACGCCGTGGTTTGTGCGGTGTTAGCGCCAATCCCGCCACCTACGCCGATAATTAGATAAGCAATAATAAGTAATGGAATATCGCTACTGCTATTTACAAATGTTAATAAAGAAATACCAATACTGTGTAATAGCAATGCAATAATAAATAAACGTTTCATCCCTAATTTATTATAAAGCGCACCACTTATTGTCATTGAAATAAAAGCACCTAGTGCATACAACAACATAAAAATACCTGTACCTTGACCTGTAAATTTTAAATATTGTTGTAAATAGAAAATAGCGAGAATATTTATTCCAGTAAAAACACCGGGAATACAGTAATAAATAAAAATAGAGAGTGATAGATTTCTATTTTTTAATAATGCTAAATTAATAACTGGTGATGAATGGTGTCGATAATGGTAATAGTAAAGTACAGCAAAAATTATTGAGAATACGGCAATCGCTAAAGCGAGTAATGTTGAGTGGTATTCGCCATAAGCAGATAACGCGAATAACCCAGATACAATGATCAGACTAATAAGAATGATACCTTTAATATCAGGCATAGCGTTTTCTTTAGGTAAAGGCTCTTTTACCCAGATAAAAGCTAGAAATGCGGTTAATAATGAGAATGGAATATTGCTATAAAAAACCCAACGCCACGAAACAACATCAACAATAAATCCACCTAATGTCGGCGATATTGCAGGTGCAATTAAGGCTATTGCCATAATTAGCGTAGAGATTTTGCTTCTCTCATGTCCTTGAAAATATTGAAAAGTTAATGCTTGCCCAATTGGGATTAACAATCCACCACTCACGCCTTGAATAAAGCGCCAAAAAATAAGCTCACTAAAAGAGTGAGAGTATCCAACTAATGCAACGGATAAGCTAAACATCAACATTGACGTTACCATCAATGCTTTAATTCCAAAACGTTGAGATAACCAGTGGCTCAATGGAATAATTAACGTTAATCCCAAAATATAACTATTTGAAACCCATGTAACAGAAACGATAGAGATCTGCATATCATCGGCAATTGCAGGTAATGCAATGGCTGACATAAAAATATTAATACAATCTATAAAGAAACCCAGCAAAAATATAGATGCAATTCGATAGCGGTAAGTCATAAAAATCCTCCGCGCATAGAGTACGGAAGATTGACGAATTTCGTCTATCTGACAAAATAGAATTTATTGTTTAATCAGAGTAAACAATCATGCAAAACCAAATTGATCGAATTCGCTCTTTTATTGCTGTTGTTGATACTGGATCATTTACTCAAGCCGCAAAATATTTACGCCTTAGTAAATCGATGGTAAGTATTCATATCAAAGCGTTAGAAACAGAATTGGATGTGTCATTACTCAATCGTAATACTAGACGATTCTCACTCACTGAAACAGGTGAAATGCTTTATCAAGATTTCCGCCTCGTGTTAAGTCAGTTAGAACAAACATTAGATAAGGCACGATTAGGACAACAAGAATTACAGGGATCGTTGCGATTAAGTTCGACTGCGGAATTTGGTGAACACTATATTTTGCCGTTACTTAATCAATTTATGCAATTACACCCAAAGCTAAAAGTACAGTATGCGTTTAATTCTTCTATTGAAGATTTAATAAATCATAAACTTGATCTCGCGATCCGCCTCGGCACATTGAAAGACAGTAATTACCGATCTACAAAGCTGGCTGATTATGAGATAAGTTTAGTTATCTCTCCTGATTTATTGCAGAAGTTCTCAATAAAAGCTATCGATGACTTGAGTGCTATTCCTTATTTAGCAAATAGTAATTTACGTCAAAGTAAACTTTCATCATCTTCAGAATTTAATACCCTACTCTCTCAGTTAGCTCAAGATGCTTATTTTGAAACCAATACCATTGCGGCATTAAAAAAAATGGTACTCGCGCACTCTGGGATGACTATTTTGCCTCATTGGTACATTCAGCAAGAGTTATTAGAAAAAAAATTAGTTGTGCTATTCCCTGAAGTTTCCCTGTTAACGCAATCCGTTAATATTATTTTCCCTTATAGCGAATATATCCCAAGAAAAACACGTCTTTTTATTGATTACTTAAAAGAAAATATCCAGCTATAACGCTAGATGTGTGAGGGAATTTAGAAGAAAAATTTAGAAGAAATAGTTAGAAGATAAAATACCTTATTTCTTTCTCATGCACTGAGCAGAAATAAGGTATTTTCTTAGAAGAAAAAGTAACTTAGCCCAACAACTAAAATAATAATTGCAGGGATTGGATGTAATAAACATTTTGCTACAACATGTTTAGGGCGAAATGCTAGACCAAAAGTTGCGCCAGCACACACAGACCAAATAAGAAGGATGCCTTGCCAAATTGCAAGTGAACTAGTGTTCGCTGCAAATCGGCTAGGGTCCCACATGACACAAAATGCCATTACCAACGCCATGATTAAAACAAGAGCCCTAATAGGGCCCTTGTCTAGTAGTTGGTAGCTTTTATCCAACATTATTCTTCACTTGCTGAAGTTTTTTTCGCTTCAGCGTGCTCGAAAGCCAGTCCTGCGATCACCGCAATACTACAAGCGAAGAGCGTTCCGAGAAGCCATGCAAAATACCACATTCTCTATGCTCCTTAGTACAGAGTATGATTATTGCCTTCGATAAATTTCTTATCGAGGCGACCATGCATTTTCCAGTAACACCAGATAGTGTAAAGGAGAACGATAGGTACGAAGATAATCGCAACAACTGTCATTACCTGAAGAGTAAACAGGCTAGAAGTTGCATCCCACATTGTTAAGCTCACATCTGGGAAAGTGCTTGAAGGCATCACAAATGGGAACATAGTCACACCACAAGTTAAGATGACACAAGCAATTGTCAGTGAAGTGAACAGGAATGCCCAACCACCTTTATTTGCTTTAGTAGCAACAATCGCTAGTAATGGAGATAACAGGCCTAAGGCCGGCAATGCCCATAATACTGGATAGTTGTTGTAATTAGTCATCCAAGCACCCGCTTCATGAGAAACGGTTTTCAGTAGTGGAGATGATGGACCTGCTGTATCAATAGCGCTTGTAATAATAAAGCCATCGATACCATAGATTAACCACACACCTGCTAATGCGAATGCGATGAAAGTAATTAATGAGGTAATGTAAGTTGTTTTACGAGTACGCTCATGTAATTCACCAGTAGTACGCATTTGAAGATAACTTGCACCATGTGCAACAATCATCATTAAGCTAACCACACCTGCTAGTAAACCATATGGGTTTAACAGACTTAACAGGTTAATCAGCGCATTAGTCGTGCCGTTATAAGATACACGTTGCATGCTATCGACTTCTAATGGAACACCTTGTAACAGGTTACCAAAAGCAACACCGATAACTAATGGTGGAACGAAGCTACCAATAAAGATACCCCAATCCCACATACCACGCCATTTTGGAGATTCTAGTTTAGAACGGTAGTCAAAACCGACTGGACGGAAGAATAATGCCGCCAATACGAAGATCATACCAAAATAGAAACCAGAGAATGCCGCAGCATAAACCATTGGCCATGCAGCGAATAATGCACCACCTGCTGTGATTAACCAGACTTGGTTACCATCCCAGTGAGGTGCAACAGAGTTAATCAAAATACGGCGTTCAGTGTCATCTTTCGCGATAACGCGCAATAACACACCGACACCCATATCAAAACCGTCAGTGACTGCAAAGCCAATCAGTAAGATACCAATCAGTAGCCACCAAACAAATCGCAATACTTCATAATCAAACATAGTGGACTCCTGTGTTACTTACTTTGTGCAGAAGAAGCGTTCTTCTGTTCAAAGTGATAGCGACCCGTCTTCAGGCTACTAGGCCCAAGGCGACCAAATTTGAACATCAGGAACATTTCGGCAACTAAGAACAGAGTATACAGACCACAGATAAGACCCATAGATACTAGGATATCAGCCTGTGTCAGTGAAGAAGTTGCTACAGCCGTAGGCAGGATTTCACCAATCGCCCATGGTTGACGTCCATATTCTGCAACAAACCAACCTGCTTCAACTGCGATCCATGGTAATGGAATACTAAACAGTGCAGCACGCAGTAACCATTTGTAGTTACCAATACGGTTAGACAGAACAGTCCAGAAGGAAATCGCAACAACCAGTAACATCAAGAAGCCAGCGGCAACCATGATACGGAATGACCAGAACAGTGGCGCGACATTAGGAATAGTATCTTTTGCAGCAGATTTGATTTGCTCTTCTGTTGCATCAACAACCTTATCAGTATAACGCTTCAGTAATAAGCCATAGCCTAAATCTTGTTTAGCGTCATTAAATGCAGCACGAATAGCAGGATCAGTATTACCTGAACGCAGTTCGCTTAATAATTCGTAAGCTTTCATACCGTTACGAATACGAACTTCATGCTGACTCATCAGATCATTAAGACCTAATACAGGCGTATCGAAAGAACGCGTTGCAATAATCCCCATCACATAAGGAATTTGTAATGCAAACGAGTTTTCCATTTTTTCTTGATTAGGGAATGCAATCAGATTAAATGCAGCTGGAGCCGCTTCTGTATGCCATTCACCTTCAATTGCAGCCAGTTTGGTTTTTTGTACGTCACCCATTTCGTAACCAGATTCATCACCCAGCACGATAACAGATAATACAGCTGCGATACCAAAAGTAGCGGCAACTGCGAAAGAACGTTTTGCAAAACCGATGTCACGACCTTTGAGCAGGTAGTAAGAGCTGATACCCAGAACAAAGAATGCACCAGTACAGTAACCAGCAGCGACGGTGTGAACAAATTTAACTTGAGCGACAGGGTTTAAAACCAGATCAGCAAAACTCAACATTTCCATTCGCATGGTTTCAAAGTTGAAGTCTGCAGCGACAGGGTTTTGCATCCAACCATTCGCAACAAGTATCCACAGTGCAGAGAAGTTAGAACCGAAAGCAACTAACCAAGTTACCATCAAGTGCTGCTTCTTACCTAAGCGATCCCAGCCAAAGAAGAACAATCCGACGAAAGTTGATTCTAAGAAGAACGCCATCAGACCTTCGATTGCTAAAGGCGCACCGAAGATATCACCGACGTAATGAGAGAAATATGACCAGTTAGTACCAAATTGGAACTCCATGGTCAACCCAGTTGCGACACCCAGAGCAAAGTTAATACCGAATAACTTACCCCAGAACTTTGTCATATCTTTGTAAACTTGTTTACCCGACAGAACATATATCGTTTCCATGATTGCCAGCATAAACGCCATACCTAACGTTAACGGGACAAACAGGAAGTGATACATCGCTGTTAAGGCAAACTGTAACCGTGACAGTTCGACAATATCAAACATCTTGACTCCTTGCTCCTAGCAGGAAGACACCGACTTGCGGCAACCCGACTTTATTAAATTATAAAGCCTCATAACTACCAGCAATAAATGCCTCTAAAAACAACAACGAATATTAAAGACCAAAAACACAATACCTTACAAATAGTACGCTTATATTTACATATAATAAATATATTTTGCGTGACCCAGATTTGAATTCTGAGCTTAGGTCAACAATACGACTTTTAGGTTTGTAACAGCATATTTGATCGTGTGCCAATTTAAGCATATTCAGAAATTTTTGCCACAATTAATAACTTGACCCACATCAAAAAAACACTTTAATGTTAACTAGTTGCGAATAAATTACCCAATAGTTACCATTGTGTTAATGCAATGTTGTTTTTATTTTTAAGTGTAATTTACCTCCTTATATTTTCCATAATAAAATTAACTTTTTATTTTCATAAAAGACTTAAAAATAAACACTTTTAATTGTGTTTTATTAATTTTAATATTAATTCCATTCTTTTGCAGGTAAATAATAAATATTTTAAAAAAATAATCTATTAATTAATAAGTTGAAATTTACAAAAATGTAAATATAAAAAAACACTCTTAATTATTTTATCCAATAAAGATACATTAAAAGTCTAATCTTGATTATCAACTTCTAATATTATTTATTTTTTTATTTCTTTTTTATTCTAGATAAATGAAGTGCAATAAATCTGTATTTAACAAATAAAACGTAAACCCATTATTAATATAAAAAATATATTACCATTAAATTCAATGAGATAGCAAAAAATGAATAAGTCATTTATTGAACACAGCAAGAAAAAGTAACAAAATTTTTTATTGAATTTTTGCATTTAAACAAAGTGTTTTTCAAGATACTACCCAACTTCTTATTATCAATTCTTACAGTGATAAGGAGATCATTATTCCCCTTTAATCGTCATTTTGATGTTCTAACATAATAAAAAGATATATTTTACTATCAAAGCGCTTCCCTCCCCTCTTTTTAACGCATCCATTAACATGTTTAAAAGTCTATCTCCTTAGTAAAAATCAGTGTTACAGCGTGATCCTTGTATAAATTTAAAGCTAATTATTACGATATTTATAGAAGTACCTATATTGAGAACAGCACAAAATAAGTGTTCATTTTTTCTTGTTAACACTCTTTTTTACTAAAAACATGCATTTAAAATATTATTTTTAACAATTCAGGGTATCTATTCATAGCTTATATCATTACTTTTAGACGCCACAAGAAAGTTAATAAATAGAGAAATGATGTTTCGCATACAGATCAATTTTCAAAAAAGACAATATAAAACAGCTTATTAGAATAAATTCAGGTGGGATATTAATGCGTTAATGACAATAATAGCTATTGATATAGCCTTTTAAATGAAACTAGAAATAAAAAATGCCAGCTCTTTTTTAGAAACTGGCATTCTAGATAGTATCAATCTGAAATTATTAACAGAATTGTTACTTACTTGATCAGCGATTTAATCGCTTCACCGATATCTGCTAAGCTACGGACTGTTTTAACACCTGCAGCTTCAAGGGCAGCGAATTTCTCATCCGCTGTACCTTTACCACCAGCAATAATTGCACCCGCATGTCCCATACGTTTGCCTTTAGGCGCTGTTACACCAGCGATATAGCCGACTACAGGCTTAGTGACATGATCTTTGATATAAGCGGCCGCTTCTTCTTCTGCTGTGCCACCAATTTCACCGATCATCACAATCGCTTCTGTTTGTGGATCTTCTTGGAATAACTTCAGAATATCAATAAAGTTAGAACCCGGAATTGGGTCACCACCAATACCAACACAGGTTGATTGACCTAAACCAACATCTGTTGTTTGCTTAACAGCTTCATAAGTTAATGTACCTGAACGAGATACAATGCCTACTTTACCCGGTAAGTGAATATGACCAGGCATAATACCAATCTTACATTCACCCGGAGTGATAACACCTGGACAGTTAGGACCAATCATACGTACGCCAGCTTCATCTAATTTAACTTTAACAGTCAGCATATCCAGTGTAGGAATACCTTCTGTAATAGTAATAATTAGTTTAATGCCTGCATCAATCGCTTCTAAGATTGAATCTTTACAAAATGGTGCAGGTACATAGATAACTGTCGCCGTTGCACCTGTTGCTTCAACGGCTTCACGTACTGTATTGAATACAGGTAAACCTAAGTGCGTAGTACCGCCTTTACCCGGCGTAACACCACCAACCATTTGCGTACCGTAAGCAATAGCTTGCTCAGAGTGGAATGTTCCTTGGCTACCAGTAAAGCCTTGGCAAATTACTTTGGTGTTTTTATCGATTAAAATAGACATTATTTTGCCTCCGCTGCTGCAACAACTTGTTTCGCGGCATCCGTTAAGCTTTTAGCAGCAATAATATTTAATCCACTATCTGCTAATTTTTTGGTGCCTAACTCTGCATTGTTTCCTTCAAGACGAACAACCACAGGAACATTAACGCCAACTTCTTCAACTGCGCCAATAATACCGTCTGCGATTAAGTCACAACGAACAATACCGCCGAAAATGTTGACTAATACAGCACTGACATTTTCATCTGACAAAATAATCTTAAATGCTTCAGTTACGCGCTCTTTTGTTGCACCACCACCTACATCGAGGAAGTTTGCAGGCTCGCCACCGTGAAGTTTAACGATATCCATTGTACCCATCGCTAAACCTGCACCATTAACCATACAGCCAATGTTGCCATCTAATGCAACGTAGTTCAGTTCCCATTGTGCCGCTTGTGCTTCACGAGGATCTTCTTGTGATGGATCGTGCATTTCACGCATTTCTGGCTGACGATACAACGCGTTGCTATCTACGCCTAATTTGCCATCAAGACAAATTAGATCGTCTTCTTTAGTAATAACCAGTGGGTTAATTTCGATTAAAGCGAGATCACGCTCTAAGAAAATAGTGGCTAATCCCATAAAGATTTTAGCGAATTGACTAACTTGCTTGCCTTTTAAACCCAGTTTAAATGCTAATTCTCTTCCCTGATAAGGCATTGGGCCTGTCAGTGGATCAATAATTGCGCGATGAATAAGTTCTGGCGTTTCTTCAGCTACTTTCTCAATTTCAACGCCGCCTTCTGTTGATGCCATAAAGACAACACGACGGGTACCACGGTCAACAACCGCACCAAGATAAAGCTCTTTAGCGATATCGGTTGCTGCTTCAACCAAAATCTGTGTAACAGGCTGACCGTTAGCGTCTGTTTGATAAGTGACTAAACGTTTGCCTAACCATTGTTCAGCAAATGCGCGGATCTCTTCTTTAGATTTAACGACTTTTACGCCGCCCGCTTTACCACGTCCACCCGCGTGAACCTGACATTTCACGACCCAAGGGCCTTGACCGATTTTTGATGCAGCTTCTTCTGCCTCGCGCGGTGTGGAGCAGGCGAAACCAGCAGGTGCTGGTAATCCATACCGTGTGAAAAGCTGTTTTGCCTGATACTCGTGTAAATTCATGATGTTCTATCCATAATCTTGTTGAAAGTCGGGCTTTCTTATTTTTTTGACTATAAGCCAGAGAAATCTGGCTTCACGAACACACTGTACTTCTTTGATGCTTGTGTCTGTTGCTAAGTAGGCAGGAGGAGCATCTCCTGCCTAAAAGCGATATTTATTACCTATACATCCAGTAATAAACGAGCTGGATCTTCTAGCATCTCTTTAACGGTTACTAAGAAACCGACAGACTCACGACCATCAATTAAACGGTGGTCATAAGACAGAGCCAGATACATCATTGGTAGAATAACAACCTGACCGTCTACTGCCATTGGGCGATCTTTAATTGCATGCATCCCTAAAATGGCACTTTGTGGTGGGTTGATAATCGGAGTTGACATTAATGAACCGAAAACACCGCCGTTTGTGATAGTGAAGTTACCGCCAGTTAAGTCTTCAACAGTTAACTTACCATCACGACCTTTTACAGCTAACGCTTTGATGTTTTTCTCAATATCCGCCATGCTCATTGCATCTGCATCACGTAATACTGGCGTTACCAGACCACGAGGTGTTGATACTGCAATACTGATATCGAAGTAGTTGTGATAAACCACATCAGTGCCATCAATAGAAGCATTCACTTCTGGATAGCGTTTCAGTGCTTCAACAACCGCTTTAATGTAGAAAGACATAAAGCCTAAACGTACACCGTGGCGTTTTTCGAATGCTTCGCCATACTGAGCACGTAAATCTTTGATTGGCTGCATGTTAATTTCGTTAAACGTTGTCAACATTGCAGTGGTGTTTTTCGCTTCTAGTAAGCGCTCTGCTACACGTTTACGTAAACGTGTCATTGGTACACGTTTTTCGCTACGGTGCGATAACAGAGCTTGAGGAACTTCTGCTACCGGTTGTGTAGTTGATTTATTCGCAACATGGCCTTCGATATCTTGGCGAGTTAAACGTCCGCCTACACCACTGCCTTTCACATCCGCAGGGTTAATATCGTGTTCAGCCACTAAGCGACGCGCAGTTGGACTTAATGCATCGTTATTGCCTTTTTCAGCAATATCAGCACTTTGACGCTGTGCTGGAGTGCTATCTTGAGCAGGTTTCACATCGGCAGGAATGCCTGTGCTATCACCTAAACGAATACGACCTAGTAATTGGCGTGAACCAACAGTAGCGCCTTCTTCTTCAAGAATACTTTCTAAAACACCTGCTTCACTTGCAGGTACTTCTAAAACAACTTTATCTGTTTCGATTTCAACCAGCACTTCATCGCGTTGAATGCTATCACCAGGTTTTTTATGCCAAGTTGCGACCGATGCGTCAGCAACTGATTCAGGGAGATCCGGTACTAGAATATCTACACTACTCATTTTCTATCCTTATTTATTCAACTTTCAGTGCGTCTTCAACCAGAGCTTTTTGTTGCTCCTGATGAACAGAGGTATAACCAACTGCTGGAGAGGCTGATGCAGGGCGTCCTGCATAACGTAATGTTGCGCCAGCTGGAATAGCATCACGGAAGTTATGCTGACTACAATACCAAGCACCTTGATTCAGAGGCTCTTCTTGACACCAAATAAACTCTTTTACATGAGCATAAGGTGCGAGAATTTGCGCAATATCTTCGTGTGGGAATGGATACAGTTGTTCAATACGAATAATGGCAACGTTGTTTTGCTCATTAGCACGACGCTGTTCTAATAAATCGTAGTAAACCTTACCGGAACACATCACAACACGTTTCACATCAGCAGGTTTTAAATCATCCATTTCACCAATGACAGGTAAGAATTTACCATTTGCTAATTCATCCAATTCAGAAACCGCTAATGGATGACGTAACAGTGACTTCGGTGACATTACGATAAGTGGGCGACGCATACCACGTAACGCTTGACGGCGTAACATATGGTAAACCTGAGCCGGAGTTGATGGCACACAAACCTGCATATTTTGTTCTGCACACAGTTGCAGATAACGTTCTAAACGTGCAGAGGAGTGCTCTGGGCCTTGACCTTCATAACCGTGTGGTAACAGCATAACTAAACCACACATACGACCCCATTTTTGCTCACCAGAGCTAATAAATTGGTCGATAACGACTTGAGCTACGTTTGCGAAGTCACCAAATTGTGCTTCCCAAATTGTTAACCCACGAGGTTCCGTTGTGGCATAACCATATTCAAATGCAAGTACGGCTTCTTCTGTTAATACAGAATCCCAGACATTAAATTGTCCTTGAGCATTATGAATATTGGCTAATGGTACATAAACAGAACCATTTGTTTGGTTATGAATAACAGCATGACGATGGAAGAATGTACCACGTCCCGCATCTTCACCAGAAAGACGAATGGTGATACCTTGGTCAACTAAAGTCGCATACGCTAATGTTTCTGCCGCCCCCCAATCGAGTAGTTTCTCACCTTCAGCCATAACAGCACGGTCAGCATAAATTTTCTCAACACGAGATTGCATCACGATTTCTGAAGGAACGGTACTCACACGACGCGCTAAATCTTGTAAACGCGCTTTTTCTACTTTATGTGGGTACTCTTCATTCCATTCATGATTCAAATACGGTTCCCATGTGTAAGAATTCAGACCCATAGGGCGGTATTCTTCAACAACACAATCACCACGATCCAGCGCATCACGATAAAGATTAACCAGTTCAGTCACATCATTGGCATCAAGTAGTGATTGAGCAACCAGTTTATCCGCATAAATTTTACGTGGTGTTGGATGTTTTTTGATTTTTTGATACATCAGAGGCTGAGTCGCATTTGGCTCATCCGCTTCGTTGTGACCATGACGACGGTAACAAACGAGATCAATCATAACATCGCGTTTAAAGGTATTACGGAAATCCAATGCTAAGCGAGTCACAAAAGCTACCGCTTCAGGATCATCTGCATTAACGTGGAAAATTGGTGCCTGAACCATTTTCACAATATCAGTACAATATTGTGTTGAACGGGCATCTTTTGGATTTGAAGTCGTAAAACCAACTTGGTTATTGATAACAATACGAACTGTACCACCTACTTCATAACCACGCGCTTGAGACATGTTCAAGGTTTCTTGTACTACACCTTGACCTGTCACTGCCGCATCACCATGAATAGTGATAGGAAGAACCATATTGCTACGCGCTTCATCTAAGCGATCACGACGAGCACGAACAGAACCAATTACAACTGGGCTAACAATCTCTAGGTGAGATGGGTTAAAGGCTAATGCGAGATGGACTTGAGCCCCTTCAGTCGCAAAATCAGATGAGAAGCCTTGGTGATATTTAACGTCACCGGTTCCCAAATGTTCTTTGTGAATACCCGCAAATTCATCAAATAAATCAGCCGGTTTTTTACCTAGGATATTAACTAGAACGTTTAAACGTCCGCGGTGCGCCATACCAAGAACCACTTCACGAGTGTCTTGTTTACCTGCATGGCGAATTAAATCTTTTAACATCGGAACTAATGCATCACCACCTTCTAAAGAGAAGCGTTTTGCACCCGGGAATTTCGCACCTAAATAGCGCTCTAAACCTTCAGCTGCTGTTAGCTCTGTCAGGAAGCGTAACTTTTCTTCTTTAGTAAATTGATCTGCAACATTTACTGATTCTAAACGTTGTTGTAGCCAGCGTTTTTCTTCAGTATTAGTGATATGCATATATTCAGCACCGATTGAACCACAGTAAATGCGTTTCAGTGCTTCATATAACTCACCTAATTTCATCGTTTCTTTGCCGATAGCAAAAGAACCGACGTTGAAGGTTTCTTCAAAGTCTTCTTTAGTTAGATTATGGAAAGCAGGATCTAAATCTGGAACAGATTCTTGTTTCCATAAACCAAGCGGGTCGAGATTAGCATTTTGATGACCACGAAAACGGAAGGCATTGATGAGCTGCAAAACTTTAACTTGTTTTGAGTCCATTGCCGGATCGCTTACCGAGGTATGATATCGAGTGGATTCTTTTGCGAGGCGTCTGAAGTAGTCGCGGGTTTGAGAATGCGACTGTTCTATGCCTTGACTTGCGGGCAGTTGTTGAAAAATCTCTCTCCAACTTTCGTCAACAGAGTTTGGGTCAGTTAGGTAATCTTCATAGATATCTTCTATGTAAGACTGATTCTCTCCTGCTAGAAAAGTTGATTCTAGCCAGTCCTTCATTGCGCCGTTCTGCATTATGATCCCTTAAGCTATACAGCTTTAGTTCGCCGTGGATAACTAATACCGTGATTAAACGGTGTCGATTGCAAGGTTCTCTTATGACCCGCTATCTCGCAGGTTCTTTAAATATGGAGCTTTAGCTCTCAAGGAACCTTTAAGCACTGTCTTACAGTGTTTAAAGGTGCCTTACTATTTTTACCGCAAACGTCTAACTTAGTTTTTCCATTAACCGCCCTAACTATTTTAGGGCGGTTATTATTTTATGCACTACGTTTTAACAACATTGACTTAATATGACCAATCGCTTTTGTCGGATTGAGTCCTTTAGGACATACGCTGACACAGTTCATGATGCCATGACAACGGAACACACTGAACGCATCGTTAAGATCATCAAGACGAGATTCAGTCTCTGTATCACGACTATCAATCAAGAAACGATAAGCCGCTAACAATCCAGCTGGCCCGATAAACTTATCTGGATTCCACCAGAATGACGGGCAAGAGGTTGAACAACAAGCACAAAGGATACAATCGTAAAGTCCATCAAGCTTTTCACGCTGTTCTGGTGACTGTAAGTTCTCACGAGCAGGAGGATTTTTGCCATTATTAATTAAATACGGACGAATTTTCTCATACTGTGTATAGAACTGAGTCATATCCACTATTAAATCACGAATTACTGGTAAACCGGGTAACGGTCTGATCACAATTTTCTTACTTCCTTTCTGTAAAGATGAAATAGGTGTGATACAAGCCAAACCATTTTTACCATTCATGTTCACGCCATCAGAGCCGCAAACACCTTCACGACAAGAACGACGGAACGATAAGGTAGGATCTTTTTCCTTTAATTGAATTAATGCATCCAATAGCATCATGTCACGCCCTTCAGGAACTTCGAGGGTGTAATCTTGCATATGCGGCGCATTATCAACGTCGGGATTGTAACGATAAATCGAAAATTCAAGTTTCATATTTAAGTCTCCGCAACTTCAATAACACCGCTAATTAATATGTACGCACTTTTGGTGGGAAGGCTTCACGCAGTTTCGGCTGCATATTGACTTCACGTCGTGTCATTGTTTCGGTTTGCGGTTGATATAATGTATGGCATAACCAGTTCGCATCATCACGCTCTGGGAAATCGAAACGGCTATGAGCTCCACGACTTTCTGTACGGAAGTTAGCAGACACCGCAGTGGCATAAGCAGTTTCCATCAGGTTGTCTAATTCTAAGCATTCAATACGCTGTGTATTAAACTCACTTGAATTATCATCTAGTCGTGCATTTTGTAAGCGCTCACGAATAACTTTCAGTTCTTCTAAGCCTTTTGCCATTGCATCGCCTTCACGGAATACCGAGAAGTTATGTTGCATACAAGATTGCAGAGCTTTACGGATTTCAACTGGATCTTCACCAGAACGGTTGTTTTCCCAGCGATTTAAGCGTGTCAATGCTGCTTCAACATCAGAACCGCTCGCATCACGCATAGTGCCTTGTTCCATCAGTGACTCTTTTAAGTGAACCCCTGCTGAACGACCAAATACAACGAGGTCTAACAATGAGTTACCACCTAAGCGGTTTGCACCATGAACAGATACACAAGCAATTTCACCGACTGCGAACAATCCAGGAATAACAACATCTTCGCCTTTCTCGTTCACACGAATAGCTTGACCCGTTACTTTTGTTGGAATACCCCCCATCATATAGTGACAAGTAGGTATAACAGGAATTGGTTCTTTAACTGGGTCAACGTGTGCGAAAGTACGGGAAAGATCAAGAATACCCGGTAAACGAGACTCAAGAACCTCTTTACCCAGATGGTCTAGTTTCAATTTCGCATGAGGACCCCAAGGGCCATCACAACCACGACCTTCACGAATTTCAATCATGATTGAACGTGCAACCACATCACGACCAGCAAGGTCTTTGGCGTTTGGTGCATAACGTTCCATAAAGCGCTCACCGTCTTTATTCAACAGATATCCGCCTTCACCACGACAACCTTCTGTCACCAACACACCCGCACCTGCAATACCAGTTGGGTGGAATTGCCACATTTCCATATCTTGCAGAGGAACACCTGCGCGAACCGCCATACCTACACCATCACCGGTGTTGATATGCGCATTTGTGGTTGACTGGTAAATACGACCTGCACCACCAGTCGCTAAAATTGTCGCGTTTGCTTTGAAATAAACGACTTCACCCGTTTCGATGCAAATTGCAGTACAACCGACAATATCGCCATCTTGATTTTTCACTAGATCCAGTGAATACCACTCTGAAAAGATGGTTGTGTGATTTTTTAAATTTTGCTGGTAGAGGGTATGTAATAATGCATGCCCAGTACGGTCAGCGGCGGCAGCTGTACGTGCAGCTTGTTCACCACCAAAGTTTTTTGACTGACCACCAAATGGACGTTGATAAATACGGCCATCATCTAGACGAGAAAATGGAAGTCCCATATGTTCCAGCTCTAAAATTGCTTCAGGGCCGGTTTTACACATATATTCGATAGCGTCTTGGTCACCAATATAGTCGGAACCTTTTACCGTATCGTACATGTGCCATTCCCAGTTATCCTCATGGGTATTACCTAGTGCAACAGTAATACCACCTTGAGCGGAAACAGTATGAGAACGAGTAGGAAAAACTTTAGAAATCAGTGCACAAGACAGACCCATTTGAGAAATCTGTAAAGCGGCACGCATACCTGCACCACCCGCACCAATAACAACAGCATCAAACTCTCTTACTGGCAGATTCATTACACACCCCACACCACAATTGTTCCATAAATAAGATAAACCAACAGCGCAACAACAATAATCAGTTGTAAAGTCAGGCGTAATGCCAGCGGTTTAATATAATCCGTTAACACTTGCCACATTCCGATCCACGCGTGAATAAGAATCGAAAGCAAGGTCAAGATGGTGAACACTTTGGTTAAGGATGAGCTAAAGAATCCGCGCCATACCTCATAGGTTATTTCTGTTGTAGCAATAAATCCCACAAGATAAAGAACATATAAAACGATAATAATGGCTGAGGCACGAAGGAATAACCAATCCTGTATGCCAGTACGACCTAAAGTAGAAGAATTACTTACCATACTAATACCCCCGCCAATATTGATAAAATCACTGTAATAACCATTGATGCTGCCGCTGAATTGCGACCTACAATCAAGGTTTCATCAATAAAGCCGAAGTCCATTAACATATGACGAATACCACCACAAATGTGATACGCCAATGCCGTTAGGATGCCCCACAAAATAAATTTTGCGAAGAAGCCAGTCATAATTTCAGCAGCTTGCTGAAATCCTTCAGGAGAGGAGAGAGAGGTGCCAAGTAACCACAGTAAGATGCCAACTGCGACTAACATGATAACCCCAGAGACACGATGCAAGATCGATGCGATAGCAGGGAGTGGAAACTGTATCGTCTGTAAATCCAGATTGACAGGTCTTTGTTTTTTCACAATTTATGCCCACACAGCTTTTATAATTTTTCCTTCCTCCGGACCTGGATGGAAATCAAACAGCGAATGGGGTACAAAGGCACATTTTAAGTAAAATGTTAAATCCGTCTATTTTACAAAAAGTGTGGATTCGTTACGCTGGTTCTCCATACAACAACGGTTCCGGAGACCTGCGCGCAGTATAAGTGCTTCACAAACTTATTACAATTACCACACAACTTGTGTGCCCGACATTTGCCTCGAACAGTGAGAGGGATCACTATTTAATACATCTGATGCAAAAATGATTATCATTTTTGACACATACACAACATTTTTATTACATTTACTGCATTATTTTAATGTTTATGTTTTTTTTGTGCGCAAACACGCTTCCAGAAACCTCAAACTTATGTAAAAGTGATAGCAGTACTAATTCTAAGTGCATTGCATAAAAAAGCACCTAAAAAAACATAACATCAAAAGCTCCTTAACATAAGTGACACACTATAGACCTAGACATTACGGGCATTAAATAAAACTCGGCTGGGTACCTTACATCAACTATAGTTTCACTATCGAAGTGCATCTTTATGAAGATACCCTCGACTTTGTTAGGAGACATATAAGCGCTAAGGAGATTATAAATGGCTGATAACAAAGCTAAGCTAACGATTGCTGAAACATCTGTAGACTTGGACGTTCTATCCCCTACACTCGGTTCCAAAGTTATTGATATTCGTACTCTCGGCTCCAAAGGTTATTACACCTATGATCCCGGCTTTACCTCAACCGCCTCTTGTGAGTCAAAAATCACTTTTATTGATGGTGATAACGGTATCTTACTTCACCGTGGTTTCCCTATCGGGCAATTAGCGACTGAATCAACATACTTGGAAGTCTGTTATATCCTGCTGTACGGTGAAGCACCGACCCAAGAACAATACGACAATTTTAAAACCACAGTAACTCGTCACACCATGATCCATGAACAAATTACCCGACTGTTCAATGGCTTCCGTCGTGACTCACACCCAATGGCAGTACTGTGTGGTGTTACAGGGGCTTTAGCTGCGTTCTATCACGATGCATTGGATGTTAGTAATCCTGTTCACCGCGATATCACGGCATATCGCCTACTATCAAAAATGCCAACAGTGGCAGCGATGTGTTACAAATACTCGATTGGTCAACCTTTCGTTTACCCAAGAAATGACCTCTCCTATGCAGGTAACTTCTTGCATATGATGTTTGCAACACCATGTGAAGAGTATGTCGTTAACCCAGTACTTGAACGCGCAATGGATAGAATTTTCATCCTTCATGCTGATCACGAACAAAATGCGTCAACCTCAACGGTGCGTACTGCGGGCTCTTCTGGTGCAAACCCATTTGCCTGTATCGCAGCAGGTATCGCGTCACTTTGGGGACCAGCTCACGGTGGTGCTAACGAAGCTTGTCTACGTATGCTGGAAGAGATCAAAACGGTTGAACACATTCCGGAATTTATTAAACGTGCAAAAGATAAAAATGATTCCTTCCGTTTAATGGGCTTTGGTCACCGTGTTTACAAAAACTACGATCCTCGTGCAACGGTAATGCGTGAAACCTGTCATGAAGTGTTAAAAGAATTAAACCTCAATGACAGCCTGCTTGAAGTGGCAATGGAATTAGAACGTATTGCTCTAAATGACCCGTACTTTATTGAGAAAAAACTGTACCCTAACGTTGACTTCTACTCTGGTATTATCCTGAAAGCGTTAGGTATTCCGTCCAATATGTTTACTGTTATTTTTGCTATTGCACGTACAATTGGCTGGATTGCTCACTGGAATGAAATGCACGAAGATGGTCTAAAAATTGCGCGTCCTCGTCAGCTTTATACCGGTTATGATGCGCGTGATTTTAAAAGTGAAATTAAAAAGAAATAATTGATTTTTATTAATTATTTATCTTGCTAAGCCCCGTTTAAGTCGGGGCTTTATGTTTTAAAATTATCGATAAAATTCAATCAGCTTTTCAAATATTCTTGTGGTGTTTGCCCTGTCATTTTTTTGAAAAAGGTAATAAAGGCACTGTCACTGGCAAATCCTAATATCTGGCTAATATCAATATAGCGATGATGGGTAGCTAATAATTCAATGGCTTTCATTAATCGCCACTGTTGACGCCATTGTTGATAACTCAGCCCCGTCTCTTTGTAAAATAAGCGTGTGATCGTTTTTTCACTCGCCCCTACATACTTTGCCATTTCTTGTAATGCTGGCGGTAAATCATCAAAGGATAAACGACTTAACCGTCTATCTTTAGGCATAAATAAATGATTGGTTTGCCGCGGTGCTTGGGCGATTTCATCAAAAAAAACGGCCAATAAATTTGCGTAGCGCCCTTCATCCCATTGAGTATCAAAATCAGCAATAGAAATTCGTTCTAATATTTCTCGTAAAAGAGGTGAAATCGTTAAGATCTCGCTCTCACTTGGAAAATTATCATGGAATTTATCACTAATATAAACAGAACGATATCCAACAGAGGCATACATTTCGACTCGATGTTCAAGTCTTGGAGGTATCCACGCAATCCTCATGGGAGGTAATACAGAAACACGAGAAGCCAAAGTAATTCGCATACACCCTGACTGCGTAAATAATAACTGCCCTCTATCATGAGAATGAAGCCCTGAGTCGTGCTTTCCCATTTCTGCTGCAATACCAACGACTGATGCAAGATGCTCTTCTGGCACAAAGTGGTCGTATTGATTAAGCCAAGCCATCACTTGTCCTATTTGAAAAATAATATGTCTTTATGTTTATAACGAGACACTCATTATCTCTGTATTCTGTTCATCAAGATTTAAGGATGTAGGAAAAAAAGATGAACAAAAAACTCTCTTTATGGTTAGCAATTGCGTTAATGATGTTTCCACAAATTGCAGAAACCATTTATAGCCCAGCACTTACTGATATTGCAAATGGCTTTCATGTCAGTGCAAATAAAGCTGGGCAAACACTTTCGCTCTATTTCTTTGCGTTTGCATTGGGCGTCATTATATGGGGTCGATTATGTGATGTCATTGGCCGTCGTCCGACAATGTTAGCTGGATTGCTTATTTATGCTGTTGCTTGTCTTGGCGTTTTTATGACACAAGATTTTTCAGTATTACTTGGATTGCGTATGCTTTCTGCTTTTGGTGCGGCGGTAGGCTCAGTAGGCACACAAACCATTATGCGTGATGTATATAGTGGCGATGAACTGGCTAAAGTTTTCTCAGTGATGGGAGCGGCAATCGCCCTAAGCCCAGCAATTGGTATGTTAAGTGGCTCATTATTAGTGAGTTATGCTGGTTACCAAGGTGTGTTTAGTGGTCTTGCCCTTCTTGCTGTAATTTTACTGTTATGGAGTACTTTTGCTTTACCTGAAAGTCGCCCTGAAACAATAAAAACAGCACCATTAGGAGAAACTGCAATAAAAATGCTTAAGGATAAGCAAATTGCCAAAACAGTATTATTAATAGCCTTTTTTAATATCAGCCTTTTTGCCTATTATCAGTTAGCACCTTTTATGTTTGATAAACAAGGTTATAGTGCAAGTATCTTTGGTTATAGCGGTATTGTATTAGCAATAGGTGTCGGTATTGGCTCTTATATTAATAAAGCACTATTAAACCATCATTGGCAATGTGGAAAACTAGTTTTACTCGCGAGTTTTATTGCATTAGTTAGCGCCGTAGGTGTTTATTTATTACGTAACCACATTAGCTTTATTATTCCAATGATGACGAGTGTTGTTGCTTATGGCATTGCTATTCCAAATATCTTAGCCACAGCATTAGCACAATATAAAGACAGATTAGGTACTGCGGGTGCATTATTAGGCTTGTTCTACTATTTGTTAATTGGTGGTGGGCTTGCACTTGCAGGATGGGGACAAAGCTTAGCAATTACTTTACTGATTTGTAGTCTAAGTTCATTGCTGCTCTCTTTTTCTCGTCAAACGACAAAATAATAAACCTAAAAGAGCTCCTTATATTTAATGTGAGCTCTTTTTATTTTGCTCTTTTTATATAAAATCAGGAGGTGTAGAGTTAAAAATGAAAAATAAATAAGGATAAAATATGTCAAATGGAATAAGTGTTGCTCAAAAAAATCTTGAAAAAAAATTAGCCCTATATAATAACGAAAATAATCATTATCCACTTGAATTGCCTAAATTAACTCAACTTAAAGACACTCTCTTACCTGATAATATTTATGAGCACATTGTTCACTCATATAAAGAATTATTAAAAGAGATGAAGCAAAAGGCAATTAATGAGAAAAATTGGAATAAGCACTCTTCATTTGTTCATAAAAAAGCACAAGAGTCTTATGAAGAATTGTCTCAATACAATGAAATCAGCCTGAAAAATATTTTAAATCAGCTTAATTCGCCTAAAGGCTCACTCAATGAATTAGATCGTGAAATTATTAAGTATGAAAATATTATTACAAACTTACCTGAATTCACGATTTTTCATCTTATTCGCTCAATAGATGATTATCTTAAACCTCAATATATGTCGAGTTATGCGATTAATCACTATAACACCAAGCATATTTTCGAGCATATTGAATTACGTCATATTGAAGAGATCTTAATTCAGCGAAATTATTCTGATCCAGCACGCATTATCGCTAGTTTTTTTCTTGGACAATATGGTATTGAGGATTTATCAAAACCAGAGCAAATCTGGCCTTTTTATTACCAACATCCCGAATATCTCGCAGAAGCCTTACAACTTATTCCTAGTCAAAGTAATACTAATAATGACTTTTTTAGCCTTGATAATGCAATTCGTGTATTAAAAACCTACCCTGTTATTCCATCACAATTTATTCCTAAAATATTACAACTCGCTTTAGGTGATATACAAATTTATCGCTTTGATGCACAAGAGCTTATTGAAAAACTTCCTGAGCCTCACTTATTTATTCAAGAAGGTCTGACATCAAAGAAAAAGAATGCTCGAGTGATTGCAATAAATTGGCTAACTGAACTCAATAATCATGATGCTGTTCCAGCACTAATCACCTTATTAAAAACAGAAAATGACGAAGTTGTTCGCACACTTTTAATTACTGCTCTAGAACATTTTGGTGAAGATATTTCAGACTTTCTCGATCCTCTTACCTTATTTGCAGAAGCTGAAATTGGCTTAAAAAATAAGATCCCTGATAATTTATCTTGGTTTGATTTTAATGCCGTTCCTCAACTCACTTGGAAAAATGATAAAGTCGTTGAACCCAGAATTATTCAATGGTGGATAGTGTTAGCGGTAAAATTAAAACTTCCGGCAGGTAACACACTATTACATCGTTATATCAGTTTGCTTTCTCTAAAAAGCCAACAAGATCTTGCCCAATTTTTGTTAATTAAATTTATTACTCAAGATGTTGATACACCATCAGAAGACAAAGTTTATCTAAGTTCAGGATTATCTTATTCTGCTCCTATGTCAGCCATTAAAGAAAAAGGTATGTTAGGGCTTATTTTTGCTATTGAAGGTTATATTGCTGTACCTTTATTGCGAAATTATATGCGAGACCACTACGAGCGCCGAGCACAAATAGAAGCAATGATTGATGCTATTGGTGGAAGTAATGACCCACTTATTATTCAATTTTTACTCTCTATTTCACGTCGTTATCGTGCCGCATCTATTCAAGCTAAAGCTCGACAATTAATTACCCAGATAGCGCAACGTAATAATTGGACTGAAGATGAACTGGCAGATAGAACCATACCAACAGCAGGACTTGATGATTCAGGCGTACTGACTTTAGATTATGGTGAACGCTCATTCACTGCAAAAATTAACGATAAACTGCAATTTGTCTTATTTAATACCGAGGGCAAAGTAATAAAAGCATTACCAGCACCTCGTGTTAATGATGACAGCACACTGATTAAAGAGACCAAAAAATACTTCACATCAAGTAAAAAAGAGTTAAAGCAGATTATTGAATCTCAGACATTACGCTTGTACGAAGCGATGTGTGTTCAACGCCAATGGTTAAGTGCTGACTGGCAAGAATTTCTTCAAACTAATCCGATTATGCATAAATTAATGGAGCGATTAATTTGGCAAGAAATTAAAGATGACAAAGTCATTAATACATTTCGCCCTTCAAATGATGGTGCTTTATTAAATATCGAAGATGAAGAAATTACCTTACAAAGTAATTCATCTCTTCGCTTAGCACACCGCGTACTTTTAAATGAAGATGAAAAACATGCTTGGTTAGCACATTTTAAAGATTACAAAATGGCGTTTTTATTTTCCCAGATAGAGCATGACACACCAATCTTAGAAGACAAGCAAACTCAGATCGCAGAGAAAAAAGGTTGGTTAACGGATGCCTATACCTTGAGGGGTGCCATGACAAAATTAGGCTATCAACGTGGTTCGGTAGAAGATGCTGGATTTTATAACTGTTATTACAAATATTTTTCTGGCTTAGATCTCAGTGTCATTATCAACTTCAGTGGTAATTGTGTGCCAGAAGACAATGTTACTGTCGCGCTATTAGAGTTAGTTTTTGAAAAAGGTCGCCAAAGTGGATTAGATAGACATAAATTAGCTATTAAAAATATCCCACCGATTTTATTGGCAGAAAGCTACGCTGAATACCTAAAAATTGCAGCTGCCTGTGCTGGTTTTTCTCCTGATTGGGAAAAGAAATTACCTTGGTAGGCACTATTCACTGATGATTTTCTTATCCCGTACTCCATTAAAAGTATGGGATTTTTTCTTACAATATTAAGCCTATTTTTTGTTGTTAATTTTTTAATCAATCTAGCTAAGTGTTAACGCTTATTTTGCTTAGCAGACAATTCTTAAACTTTTTAAATGCCACAAAAAATGCCTTTATTATCATTTATTCATTTTTAGCACTTTTTCCTGATATACCTCTTTATATAAAGCCAAATTGAATATTAATAAAGTTCAGTTAACTTTTTTAGCGTTTATCTCTATAAATTTGATAAATGGTATGCGTTGATTTTATTTTCACCAGTAATAATCAAATTGTTCGTTACGCCGTTTCATGGTAAAAAAAACTGTTTATCCATACATAGCTTAAGGAACTGGCGTGATAAAAAAAATCTTAGACATTTTCCCTCTTTTTGGGAAAAAAGACGTCGCAATTACCGAAAAACATCTCCAAGAATCACTGGTATTGCTTGCAGTATTTGATGAGAGCTTACCTAAACGTACATTAAATTATGTACTTACAGGTGAAAATCCGGAGATCCTTTTCGAATTAAACAAGCTGGATGCTTCAAAAGCGGCGGTTTATTTTGATAAACCAGGTACTCTAGAGTGGTGGTATGCACACAATAATGTGAATACTGGCCAATATAGCAAAGTGATCACTCAAGGGCTGAACGCACGACACAAACTCTATTCTAAAGTCGGCGATGGCTTTTCATCAGAACAAGTAGCGCGTTTCGGTAAAGTCCTTGCGGCTGCTTGCCAAGATATCAATATTAAAGTTATTACAAAAGAAGTACCAACTTGGGTGCTTTATCTTTTAATTGATGTGTTTTACAACACTTATGAAAATGCGCGTAATCTCAATTTAGAGCATCGCAAACATTGGAATATGGAATTTATCGCTAATATGGTCGAAAAAGAGGCCAATATTGCGGGTGAAAATGCCTTATTCGCGGTGTTTGATAGAAAAGATGTTTCTGAATACTATGCATCTAATCTGAAGCGTATTTATGAATTAAGTGATTTAAAAGACTACCTACTTTCACATCAAGAGTTTGTTAGAACAGAATTAATTGAAAAACTGTCAGCAAATGGCTTAGTTGAGTTAATTAATTATCTTAATAAAAACACTGTGTTACGTGACAATTTTGCTGACATTATCGTGTTACTTGCCACCAGCAGCTTAAAAACTGTTAAAAAAGCCGCAGAGCCTATTTTAGTCACCTTACCGCCTGAAATTGTTAAAGAAAATCTTACTCATGTTTTAATGAATGGTACGCCAAAACAACGTACTCAAGCAGCCGATTTATTTGCACGCCAAGGTGAAAACCGTGAGGTACTTGAAGAAGCGTTAAAACATGAAACTTCAAAAGCGGTCATGAAAAGTATTGAAAGCGCCCTACTACGTTTTAATGTTGCAGATGATGCCAATACCGTAGAGGCTATTGAGGCTCCTGATTTCACGCCATTAGAAGACACTCCATTGCCTGATAGCGTTCGCGATATGATGGTCAATAACTTCAATGAGATCTTGGTCAAAGCCAAAGAAAATGCTGAACGTGAAATTGAAGAAAATAAAACGGCTAAACACACTTATAATTGGGCACAGCGCCATTTAAAAGATTTAGGTAAAATTGATGAAAAACAGTGTCGTGCATTAGTTGATAAACTCAATAGCGGACAAGGTTCGATCCAATCAAATGAAATTCAAATCATTAAACATAAAAATCGTGTTTTAAACTTGCCTGAATATACGCTATTCCACGCTGTGCGTGTGATAGTTAATAATCGCCAACATGCCGATCACTTCTCTTCTCACTATTTTAATGGCGAAATTCCTGAACGCTTATTTAGTGATATTGAATTACGTCACCTTGAAGATGTATTGCAACGTTGCAACTTTAAAAATGCAGCCCGCCTGACTGCTGCATTATGTTTAGAATCTTATGAAGATGGTTTAAAACGCTTCCGTAGACCGGAGCAAGTTTGGCCTTTCTTCTCTCAACATACCGATTATATCGCTGAAGCCCTGAATTTAATGCCAAGTCAAAGTGAGCGTCGCTATCGCCAGTTTGAGATTTCACAAGGTATTAAAGTATTAGGTCGTTTCCCTACCATTCCAGCACAATTCGTGCCTCGAATTATGGAACTGGCATTAGGTGAAAATAAAATGCACCGTGTTTCAGCGCAGAATTTACTTGAGACACTGCCAAATATTCATACAAGTGCTCAAGAAGGTTTATCTTCTGCGAAACAAGAAATTCGCGTTACCGCTATTGAGTGGTTGGCACGTTTAAAAAATCCAGAATCATTGCCTGCACTGAATGCCTTATTGAAAAAAGAGAAACGCGAAGTTGTACGCGCCTCTTTATTAACGGCGTTAGAGCAACTGGGTGAAGATATCTCAAGTTACTTATCACCAAAAACTTTATTAGCTGAAGCTGAAAAAGGCCTTAAAGCCAAAGCTCCTGCAAGCCTTGCTTGGTTTAACTTTGATGCTATTCCTGCATTAACATGGGAAAACAAGAAAGCGGTTGATCCGGCGATTATTCGTTGGTGGATTATTCTGGCAGTGAAATTAAAAATGCCAGGAGGAAACGCGTTATTACAACGTTATATCGGTCTGCTCTCTACTGATAGCCAGCATAAACTTTCAAGCTTTATTCTGCATACCTTTGTTGCTCAGGATATTAAAGGTCCATCACTTGAAGAAGCAATGGTCGAAGCACAACGTGAAGCTCCGGGGCGTTTAAGCAACTATCAAAACTGGGCGAAGCGTTATCCTGAATATTACGCTAAATATGAAAACTATACGTTAGAGCAAGTGGTTGAAGAAATTAAAAACGAGGTGTTACGTCGTTATTTAGGCTCTGCAATCAGCGATAAAGGTATGTTAGCGCTTATCTGCGGTATTGAAGGCCATGTTGCAGTATCTGTATTACGTAACTATATGCGTGATCACTATCAGCGCCGTGCTCAAATTGAAGCCATGATTGATGCAGTAGCATCAAGCAATGATCCAATTATCATTCAGCTTCTTCTTTCATTATCACGCCGTTATCGCACCGCATCGGTTCAAGAAAAAGCCCGTAATTTAGTCACGCAAATTGCTGAACGTAATGGTTGGAGCTCAGATGAATTAGCAGACAGAACTATTCCGACTGCTGGCTTTGATGATACGGGTACATTAGTACTGGAATATGGTGAGCGTATCTTTACTGCGAAGATGGATGCAAAACAAAAACTGGTCTTGTTTAATCCGGAAGGTAAAGAAGTTAAAGCCTTACCTGCTGCGCGTAAAAATGACGATGCTGAGCTTATCAAAGAAGCGAAAAAGCTCTTCACTTCGAGTAAAAAAGAACTTAAACAAGTTATTGAGCTGCAAAGTGTACGTTTATATGAAGCCATGTGTGCTCAACGTCAGTGGTTAAGCGCGGATTGGCAAGAATATATCTTAGCTCACCCAATCATGCATAAACTGATTGAACAATTGGTTTGGCAAGAAGTGAAAGATGGCAAGGTTATCAATACATTCCGCCCTTCTGATGACGGTGCATTGCTCAATCTTGAAGATGATGAAGTGACTTTACAAAACGATTCGTTGATCCAACTTGCTCACGCAGCATTGGTTAATGAAGATGAGCGTAAGGCATGGATTGCTCACTTTAAAGATTACAAAGTGAAATTCTTGTTCTCTCAAATGGAGCATAAAATCCCAGAATTAGATCTGAAACAAACAGAAGTGGAAGACAGAAAAGGCTGGATCACAGACACCTTCACTCTACGTGGTATTTTAACCAAAATGGGTTATCAACGAGGCCCAGCAGAAGATGGTGGCTCGTTCTCTCACTATTATAAATTCTTCTCTAGTTTAAACTACTACGTGAATATCGGTTTCAGTGGTAGCTATGTTCCAGAAGAAAACATTCCAGCTGTCTTATTTGATTTAAGCTTTGAGAAAAATCAGCAAGATTACTGGGATCGCAATAATGTTGAGCTAAAAGATGTACCACCTATTCTATTAGCAGAAAGCTATGCGGATTATCTAAAAGTCGCTGAAGCTTGTGCAGGATTTGATCCTGAATGGGAAAAGAAAACACCTTGGTAAAAGATAGGGATAATTAGGAAAGAATATGGCTAAAAAAGCACCCGCAGATCAACAAGCAATTAGGGAAAGTGCTGAGGTTCGATTTGCTCAAGAGTTAGAGCGTTTAACAAAAGCTGATGCTAATAATCCTAAACCACAAGGATGGCTTCGCTCACCCCGTGCTGTACGCCAATTTATTTTAGGTGATGATGCATTAGGCATCACACCTAAGTTTTTCGGCGATGATGCATTGGTTGATCGTGCAATTGTCACATTATTGGGTAAACAAGGTTTAATGTTGGTCGGTGAACCGGGTACGGCAAAATCAATGCTCTCAGAGCTTTTTGCTGCTGCCATCAGTGGTGATTCAGGTTTAACCATCCAAGGAACAGCGGGTACAACAGAAGATCATATTAAGTATTCTTGGAACTATGCATTGCTATTAGCAGAAGGCCCAACAGAACGCGCTTTAGTGGGTTCGCCGCTTTATCAAGGTATGTTACAAGGTAAAATTGTTCGCTTTGAAGAGATAACTCGTTGCCCTCCTGAAATTCAGGATGTGCTAGTTTCCTTAATGTCAGAGAAACAATTGATGATCCCTGAAATGGGTGATGGTGCGCGTATTAGTGCAAGACCGGGATTTAACCTTATCGGTACAGCAAACTTACGTGATCGCGGTGTTCATGAAATGTCGGCTGCATTAAAGCGCCGTTTTAACTTTGAAACTGTGAAACCTATTCGTGATCCTGCATTTGAAATCAGCCTGATCCAATCACAGCTTGAGAACGAATTAGGCTCCTTAGCCAATGAAGTCACTGTACCGGCGGATGTTGTGGAATTACTGGTCACAACATTCCAAGAGTTGCGCTCAGGTAATACGAAAGATGGCGGTAATATCAAAACACCTGATGCGGTTATGTCAACCGCAGAAGCCGTGAACATCGCTTATGCTTGTGCCTTAGAAGCGCATTATTTAGGTGATGGAGTGATGAATGCAGGCGCAATTGCCCGCCAATTAATCGGTGTTGTATTAAAAGACAATGCTGATGATATCAAACGTATTCGTTATTACATGGACAACGTCGCTAGAGAGAGAGCAAGAAACAGTAAAGAGTGGAAAGCTTTCTTTGATGCATCAAAAGAGTTTTGGCAATAAAACGCTAAAGCTTGTAGCTACACATTAAAATACGTTATTTATCTATTAAAGGCAGAGTTAACTTACTCTGCCTTTTCACCCAGAAAAGGGATCGACACGGTGACGCTACCTTCAATACCTTTGCCAGAAAGAATTGACCAAGCACGACTGAAATGGACGTCGTTACAGCAACAACATATCTATTTTGCCCCTGTACGCCACCATAGCCCTGCTTGTGCTTATGCGGTTTTATCATTAATTGATTCTGTAAAACCTGACTATATTTTAATTGAAGGCCCAGATACCTTTAATTCACTTATTCCTAGCCTAACAGATAAAGATACCCTACCTCCCGTTGCGATTATGGGGCAAGCGGAGTATTTGCATAACGATGGAAACCAAGAAGAGCGTGAGAAATCACTGCACTCTGCTTATTTTCCATTTTGTGAATATTCGCCTGAATGGCAAGCTTTGCGAGGTGGTTTGCGCATCAATGCCAAAACACGTTTTATTGATTTACCTTGGGCTGCACAAGTTAATAACGAAGAGTATAGCGACTCGCAAAGTCGGAGCTTACAAAAAGAACGTTATTTAGCACATAGCCAGTTTATCGCGCAACTAGCTAAAAAATGCCACTGTCGTGATCATGATGATGTTTGGGAGCATCTTTTTGAATTACGTAGTATTGAAGCCTTGGCTGATTGGCAAACACTTTTTAATGACACCTTTATTTGGTGCGCACTTGCACGTCTTGATTATGAACCTGAAGTGCTTGAATCTGAGGGCTCTTCACAGCGTGAAGCACATATGCTCGCTCATATTCAAACCATCAAACAGCAAGAGCCTAATGCTAAAATTTTAATCGTCACAGGGGGATTCCATACCCTTGCATTAATTGAAGGTCTAGCTAACTCACAATCTCAATCTTTCGCCATTTCTAGCACAGAACAAAAGCAATTCACTAAAATGCAAAAAATGGGCGAAAATGAGCAAGCTTGGCTTATTCGCTACAGTTTTGACAGACTAGATGCGCTTAATGGTTATGCTTCAGGAATGCCTTCTCCTGCATTTTATCAACAAGCTTGGCAAAGTTTGATGCAACAACACCATGATAAATTAGAAAATAATGATATTGCAAAGCAACCAACCCAAGTTTATCGCAATAAAATGGGGATTGCTTTTCTAAGCTCTGTTGCCCAAGCGATTAGAGAAAAACAGTTTGATAATCCACCGAGTTATTTAGCTGTAAAACTCGCAGCCGAACAGAGCTTACGCCTCGCTTTATTAAGAGATCACGCAGGTACAGGTCGCTATGATTTGCTTGATGGTTTACAAAGTGCCTTTATTAAGGGCAGTTTAGATGATAGCCAAAGCGAATTATGGGCTGAAATCAAAACCTGTTTCTCAGGCTATCTCTTAGGTAAAATTCCATTAGGTACGGCAACACCTCCTTTAGTTAATGAGACTTATGAGCGAGCTAGAGCGTTTCGTTTCAAACTTGACGATACTTTAGCAAAAACAACTAAATGTGATGTTTATCGTAACCCACAACATCGCTTAAGAAGCCGTTTTCTACATTTGTTGGCTTTCTTAGAGATCCATTTTGCACACCGTGTAAATGGTCCTGATTTTCTTTCTGGTCATCAATTAGATCTGTTATTTGAAGAGTGGCAATACGCTTGGACACCCAATGTAGAAGGCGAGCTAATTTCATTATCAGAGAAAGGCTCTCAACTTGAAGCTATCGCCTTAAATAAGCTGTTATCAATGGAAAAACAGCTTGAAGAACAAGGGCAAAGTCGTTCAAGCCAGAGTGCGGTTACATTATTAATCCAAGCAGCATTAATTGGGCTCCACCAGCGCATTCCTTCACTCTTTAAACTGTTAGATAGCTATATTCAGCAAGATTTCCGGCTTGAATCACTGACCCAGTGTGGACATAAACTGATCCATTTATGGCGAGGTCGCCAATATCTTGATATTACCGATGAGCTTTCACTTGAAAATCGCCTACATCAAGTTATTCCTCAAGCTTTCTTTTGTTTAGAGCAATTGGCTCAAGGTGATGAGCAACAACAAGAAAGCAATTTACAAGCTCTACTCTCTTTACGTGAATTGATTGAATTTATGCCATCGCTCAATAATCAGCATGATTATAAAAGTGATTTCTATCAGCAACTCAATCGCCTTGATGGTCAATTAGATACAGTGCCTTTATTAAAAGGTGCAGTAGATGCCTTACGTTATTTAGGTTCATATATTGATGAAAATACGTTGGTCACCGCGCTAAATACGACCTTCAGTACAGGCAGTTCTCCTGAACATGCCATTGGTTATTTCGTTGGTATGATGCGAACAGCACCAGAGTTAGTTATTCGCCTTCCGTTATTGGTCGATCACTTAAATACCTTGCTACAGCAATGGGATGAAGAGCGATTTATTCAGATCTTACCTGATCTGCGTTTTGCCTTTAGCCAACTTAATCCCAAACAAAATGCAGAGCTGGCGCAATATATTGCCAACGATATTGGTTTAGATACCCAAGCGTTATCTTTATGGCAGTCAGAATTTAGTGCTAAACAGATGCTTGAAGCCACTAAACTCAATCAAAAATTACAACAGCGAATAATGGAACAAGGCATGATTTCTTGGTTTGACGCTAAGAAAATAGAGAAAGGAGATACGACTTATGAGTCAGCATAATGACGATGTGCCTGAAGATAAAATAAAACAAGCAAAACGTTGGCGTCTGATTTTAGGTCAATATGCTGATGATGCCCTTGGGCAAGCGACTTTTAATGCTGATGATTTAAAAGTGGAGCGTACACTCGACTTTCTCTACCGCCGAGAATATCAGCGCCGAGGTCTTCGCCAAGAGCGAGGACGTCATGGATCACTCGATGCATCGCAACTTACTGCGGTAAACTGGCTAAATCAAGCACGTAAGCTATTCCCTAATAGCACCTTTGAACGTATGCAATCACAGGCTATTGAACGTTATCAAATCAGTAGTTTTCTTAAAGATCCCAATACGTTAAAAGCGATGGAGCCAACAAAAGCGTTAGCGAAAACATTATTAAGTTTACGTGGACGTATGAGTGAAGAAACGCGAGATGCAGTTAAAACGATTATTCGTAAAGTGGTCGATGATATTTTGCGTCAAATTCGCAATAACTTTCGCCAATCATTAACAGGTCGCCGTAATCGTTTTAGACGCTCTTTAGTGCCTAATAGCCGTAACTTTGATTGGCGTGCCACCATCGCTGCAAACTTAAAACATTACGATACTCAAAATCGCCGTTTAGTGATTGAAACTCCTTACTTTAACTCACGGATGCAACAACATTTTCCGTGGGATGTCATTCTTTGCGTTGACCAAAGTGCGTCAATGTCTAGCTCAATTATGTATGCGGCTGTTTGTGCCAGTATTTTAGCCTCTTTACCTGCTGTTAATGTCTCTTTAGTGGTTTTTGATACCCAAGTTGTCGATTTATCGCATTTAGCAGACGATCCCGTTGAAGTTTTAATGACGGTACAATTGGGTGGCGGTACTGATATTGCAGGTGCAATGCAATACTGTGAAAGTTTGGTCAAAAACCCTAAACGCACAGTTATTTCACTTATCAGTGACTTTGAAGAAGGTGGCTCATTAAACCGTTTATTAGATTGCACGCAACGTCTTAATAGCCAACAAGTTAAATTATTGGGTCTTGCAGCACTTGATGATGAGGCTCAACCTGCTTATGACTCTGCTATTGCACAAAAGCTTGCAGATAGAGGCATGCAAGTTGCAGCGTTAACACCTGAACATTTCGCACAATGGTTGGCAGAGGTAATGCAATGAGTTGGCAAACTGTTTACTTTCATTACGATGAAGATGCGCTCACTGTATTTGCTAATGCAGGATTATTAAGACGCGCAAGAAAAGATGTTGATAACGAAAAAGTTTCTCTCACTGATGCCAATACTGGGCAATTTAGCAGTGATGGACAAAATGTTGTTTTACACGAAGCGGGAATTCAACAAGCCAGTTGCGATTGTTCTGCATCTGGTTGTTGCAAACATATTTTAGCCGCTGTTTTATGGCTACAAGCTAATAATAGTGCTGATAATTCAAGTAACGATAATAGTGATGAAACTTCATCAGAAGCTATTGCGGAGCCTGTTGAAATTTCTCCACTGTTACCCGCGCTATTCACGCTTGATCCGGAAACCTTAATCAAAAAAGCAGGAAAACCAGCCTGTCGTGTGGCGATTAAATTAGTTGAGCAGTGGGAAACAATAACATTGGATTTAGAAGACACAGGGACACAGTTAAAAATTCAACTCCCTGATGTTGATGAGCCTGTTATTTTCTTACAAGGTAGTGGTTACGATGGCATGTTATCGCCATTTTCTGACTCACAGAAAAAAGCATTCCACCTTGCTATTGTGGCTAAAATATTTGAACAACATGCTCAACCATGGAGTTGGCCTGAAGATTTAATCATTGTGCAATCTTCAAAGCGCCCTCTCAATGAAGAAGAAGCAGCGTTAATTACGACGGTTGAACAATTTATTTATGATTTATTGCGCCAAGGGCTATCACATATCAGCTTGAGCAGTGCCACACAATTGCACTTATTGAATATGTCTGCTCGAGCAGAAGGTTTACCTCGTTTGGCATCTTATTTACGAACATTGAGCACTCAAGTCAAACTGTTGGCAGAAAGACATTTCACTATGGATGAAAGTAATGTCTTGCGCTTGCTGGCGCATATTTCAGCCTATCTATTTCAATTATCCAGTGCGACGCCAGAACAGCTAAAAGTGTTACGAGGACAACTTCGTCGTCAATATGACGATAAAAAAACCAGCCTCTCTCTTATCCCTGTTGGCGCAAATTGGTGGACAGCGCAAAGTGGTGCATTAGGCGCAACCTTTACCTTTTGGGATAAAGAAGAGAAACAGCTCTTACAAGCGACTCAAGCTCGCCCTAATCAACTTGATACTCTGTTTAATCGTTATAGTGTTTGGAATAGTTTATCCTTATGGAAACAAACATCCGATAAATTAATGCGTCGCCCTTTTTTATTACAAGAGCCTCGTATTTCTGATGAAGGAAAACTGGCAACTATTGGCGAAAGCTTCGCACAAAACCAAACGGATTTTCTTGATATTACCGATTATCACAATCTACAAACTGAATTAGGGATCAACAATTGGCAAGAGTTACCAGACTATTTTGCTAATCAACCTGATGGATTTCTTTCCCCTCTCGTCTTACATATCAAAAGCTATAAGCCTTTAATTTGGTATGAAATAGAGCAATGTGTTATTTGGGATGTTTCAGATAATCATGATAATTCAGCCTTCTTACGTCTTTATTGGGAAGGAACAATGCAAAATAATCTGGAAGAATTACGTTATCTCACTAAGCGAGAATTAGAGATAGTTGCAGTCACCGTGCAACCTGTTCGACGTGATTTAAATATGGATTTATTGCCAACGACTATTTGGCTCAAAACCGAAAAAGGCATTGAAATGTTTTATCTCGATTTTGACCAATTTCCACGTAAGAAAAAACAATCGGGGTTTATTAGTCGTATTCAAGAATATATGGCTAAACGTAAGCAACAAACGGCAATGCATCACAGTGAACCGACATTAGCACAAAAATTTTGTCGCCCTATTTTGTCTGTATTAGAAGCCCAAGCATGTACCGGACGAGAATTGCTTTCTGAAATGCAAAAAGAGCAGTTAGAAATAAGCAAGCATACTGCTGATGATTTAGGAATGACATTAATTGCCAACCAATTGGCTCGTTATCTGGCATTAACTACACGTGACTCTCAGGCTTTATTACAGTTAATTTGGCTATGCGATAATCTGCAACAATTACAAAGTCCATTACCCATTCAGCTTAACGAGTAATAAATATCTCCGGTATTGCCGGGGTTTTCTATATACAAAAAAGCTATCTCTCTTTAATTAGAGAGATAGCTGATAAAATAAGAATAAGTAGGCTTATGCTGGATTATCAATATCAACAAACGTCACATCAAAGTGATGTGTTTGAGCAAGCCATTCACCTAATGCTTTAATACCATAACGCTCTGTCGCATGGTGTCCCGCTGCAAAAAAATGAACGCCCATTTCTCTGGCGATATGAATAGTCTGTTCCGAAACTTCACCCGTTACAAAAGCATCCACACCCTGCTCAGCTGCATCTTGAATAAAGCCCTGTCCGCCCCCCGTACACCAAGCAATATTACGAATAGTTTCAGGTGCATTATCACCACAATGTAATACATTGCGTTGTAATGCTTTTTCTAAACGTTCTTTTAATTCAAGAGGCGTTAAAGGCAAATCAAATACACCTTTAGGCACTAAAGGTAATATTTCACCTTCAACTTTAACGCCCATTTTTAACGCTAATTGAGCATTGTTTCCTAAGATTGGGTGGGCATCTAACGGCAGGTGATAACCAAAAAGATTAATGTCATTACAAAGCAATGTCTTTAAGCGATTACGCTTCATTGAACGAATAACAACAGGCTCATTTTTCCAAAAGTAACCATGGTGTACTAAAATTGCATCAGCGTTTAATCGTACTGCTTCATCAAGTAATGCTTGGCTTGCAGTCACACCCGTTACTATTTTTTGAATATGAGGGCGTCCTTCGACTTGAAGTCCATTAGGCGCATAATCTTGAAAGTTCTCAATGCTTAACTTCTCATTAATCACTAATTCCAGATCAGTATTCTTCATTTCATTTATTTCCCTGTTATCACGAATGCCACTATTTATATAACAATAGTACAAATAGCAATAGACTAATGGCATTCGTTTAAATGACTCATTATTGTTTATTGTAACGTAAAAATTGAAGATTATTTGAGGATAAGAAAAAACAAGAAGGCCGCACCAGAAAAGTGCTTAAAAAGAGATAAAAATAACGCCTACTTTTGCAGGCGTTATCTTAATATTCTGTTATTTGTGACTATTTAGTGCCACTTCTGATTTTGCCAGCCAAACTGGTTTATCACTTGTTTTAGACCATACACGATGTATATAGCTATAAAATTGTGCGCGTTTAGGATGGAAAATCATAACAGGAAATGCCACAACACCTAGCGCAACAGCACCAGTACGACGGGCTAAAACATGTTTTTTTGTATATTCGTTATAAGCTGGCATAGTGCTCTCCTGTATAGAGATTAATTTGATGACTGAAATTTTACCTCATTTGATGAAATTTTACTACTGATCAGACCACTTAATTCGTGCGAAAAATCACCTTTATTTTGCTTGATATGTAATTAAATTTCAGAACAGAAACAAAAATGAAACATAAATGACATATTTATTAACAAAACCAGATCGGTATTTTTACTTAATAAAAGTGGTAGTAAATAATTTCGAGGATAAATTATCAAAAAAGAAAAAATCAAATAGAGAGGAGAAGTAGAGTATTCAAGAATGCGGGTTTTAGTATAATAATATAGATCTACTGCTAAATAATATACAACTGAATAATACATTTAGCAGTGAGTAATGAAATACTTATTCAGGGAAATCAAGAAAATCCACATCCATTGAATGATGGATAAGGCGAGCGATAAATAAGGTATCATTTTTTGGTAGATAATAAATTGAGTGTTTTTTAAACTCAAATCGACTCATACCGTCACATACCCAATTACACTCTCGCCCAATCCAAGGTGCTCGAGCAAGTAGCTCAAAAGTCTGTTGTAACTCATTATGATATTTTTTTGCCTGAGTTACACCAAATTGCTGAATGGTATAACGTGCAATTTGATAAATATCTTCTTCTGCTAATTTAGAGAGTTTATACATTTAAGTCCTTTTCAGCTCTTGAAAAAATATCATCCATGTTGTTTTCACTCTCTGGTGAATTCACACCATCTAGTACCATTTTGCGAACTATTTGGAGCCGTTTTTCTCTGATTTCCATCATACGTAAAGCATCTCTGATTACCTCAGAGGTATTTCCATAACGTCCTGAATTAATCATTTCACCAACAAAACCATTAAAATGTTCACCCAAAGTTACGCTAGTTACTCGTGCCATAAATCCTTCCCACATTGTATTACTTAGTAATACAACAGTAGCAATAAATTTATTAATTTGCCAGCTAATACCATAAAAAAACACCCCAATATTGAAAACCAATTTTGGGGGTGTCACAGTAAATAGAGAATTTTATAGCTTAAAATACCCTGAACTTATTTCTTAACTGCTTTACCTTTACCGCGTAGGGTTTCGGTTAATCCTTTCAGGAAGTATCTTACAAGCTGATCGCCACAATTACGGTAGTTTTTATGTCCTGGTTTACGAAATACAGCACTTAATTCAGGCTTAGAAACACGGAAGTCCGCAAGCTCATAAATCTTTAGAATATCCACATCTTTTAATTCAAAAGCGACACGCAGTTTTTTTAAGATAATGTTATTTGTAATACGCTTTTCAACTTCAGGTGCTGGGAAGTTTTCATCTTTTCCGCGACGATAAAAAATTAAACCATTTAAAAAATGCCCCATTGCATTATCGTCACACTCGACAAATTCAGGTTCATCGTCTTTTTTCAGCCAGCTATTTACTAACTCTTTTGTAACTGTGTAATCAGCCAGTTTCATGATTTCAACAACATGCGCATCACTTAGATCCAGCATGTAACGTACACTTCGTAAAACAAAATTATTTTGCATTGTATTGATTATCCACTCTATTTTTAATTCTAAATCAACCTCAATGATGGATATCAATGCTGTGATCTAAAAATATTCAATAATTAAAAAAATACACTCTACCTTTGGGTAGAGTGTATTCTATATAAATAGTTTATTGCACTAACTTATTTGTTAGCAAAAACATTATTTACTATTTCAATCGCTTCTTTTTCAATTAATTCACGATGCTCAGGGCCCCGGAAGCTTTCACAGTAAATCTTATATGCTTCTTCAGTGCCAGAAGGACGAGCCGCAAACCAACCGTAATCGGTCATCACTTTTAAGCCACCAATAGATGCGCCATTACCTGATGCATGTGTTAAACGTGCAGTAATCGGGTCGCCAGCTAATGTGCTTGCGGTTACCATTTCTGGTGATAAGCGAGACAACAGCGCTTTTTGTTCATGAGTTGCTGATGCTTGAATACGGTTATAGCTTGGTGAACCAAAGCGTTGTGCCAATTCGTTGTAATGCTCTTGCGGATCTTTACCTGTGACGGCTTTCATTTCAGCAGCTAACAGACATAAAATGATGCCGTCTTTATCGGTTGACCATGGTTTGCCATTAAAGCGTAAGAAAGATGCACCTGCACTCTCTTCACCACCAAAGCCAAATTCACCACTAAATAAGCCTTGAACAAACCATTTAAAACCAACTGGCACTTCAACAAGTTCACGACCTAAGTCAGCGACAACACGGTCAATCATTGCACTTGAAACCAGTGTTTTACCCACTTTTACATCTTTAGCCCATTGTGGACGATGACGGAAAAGATAGTTAATTGCAGCCGCTAAATAGTGGTTTGGGTTCATTAAACCAGACGGTGTCACAATACCATGACGGTCATAATCAGGATCATTGGCAAAAGCTAAGTCAAATTTATCACGCAGTTGTAATAAACCTTCCATTGCCCATGGTGACGAACAGTCCATACGAATAACGCCATCATGATCAAGCGTCATAAAACGGAATGTCTGATCAACTTGATCGTTAACTAATTCAAGATCAAGACCATAATACTCACCAATACGTTTCCAGTACTCGATACCGGAACCACCTAATGGATCAACACCTAATTTTAAGCCTGCTTTCTTAATAGCTTCCATATCAACAACGTCACCTAACGCTTTGACATAAGGCATAATTAAGTCTTGAGCTTCAATATAACCACTTGCTAATGCTTCATCATAAGAAAGACGTTTGATGCCCGCTAAATTGTTTTCAAGCAGTTCATTGGCACGTTTCTCAATAACTGAAGTTAAATCTGTATCCGCAGGTCCACCATTTGATGGATTATATTTAATACCGCCATCTTCAGGTGGATTATGAGATGGTGTTATCACGATACCATCAGCAATATCTTGATGTGCTTCGTTGTATGTCAAAATAGAAAAAGAAACTGCCGGTGTTGGTGTATAGCCATTATTTTCTTGAATAATCACCTTAACTTTATTGGCAGCAAGTACTTCTAAAACAGAAATAAATGCAGGCTCTGACAGTCCATGAGTATCTTTACCCACGTAGCATGGCCCTGTTACTCCATTTTTAGCACGTACTTCAGCAATAGCTTGTGCAATTGCCAAAATATGCGCTTCATTGAAGCTATGGCGATTTGCACTTCCGCGATGACCAGATGTACCAAATTTCACACGATGAGCGTTATTGCTAGCTTGTGGTTTAAGTGAATAATATTGAGACGTTAATTGCGCCACATTAATCAGATCACTTTGACGAGTATGCTGCCCTGCTCTTGGATGAATTGCCACAAATCTTCTCCTATTTGACATCACAATCACGCTTTAAACAAAAGCCTTTGCAATGCATCAATTAACAATAGTGGTTAGATAGTTCCACACACCTTATCAATCTCATTTGCAGGAAATTGCATATCCTGCATGATGCTTTGTACCATTGTTCTCTTACGCTCTGTGTTCGAGTTAGTAATAACCCAAAACGGCGTGCCTGAAATATGGCGCGGTTTTGTATGACGTCCACTATCGAGTAATGTTTGTTCATCACCAGCAAAATAGATACGTGTTCGTCCATGTACTGTTTCAGCAGATTGAGTAAAAGTAGCGCTATCTAGGCTATATAACGTAGAAAGGATCTGTAAAAAGCGATCAACTGATTTTGTTTTTTCTGCATAACTGTCAGATAACAGCAGTTCTCGCATTTCACGGATCGGATTTTTTGCTGGTGTAATAGGTGTAGGTTCAGCTTCCTGTTTAATAACAGGTGCTTGTACTGACTCAGTGACAACGACTGGCTGTACGGGCTGTTTGGCATCGAGCTTCAGTAGACGCCTTAAAATATCTGAAGCGCTTTCACCGATATGTCTAGTTTCGCTAGCAATATAGCGGTAAAGTTCGTCATCAATTTCTATCTTTTTCATTGCTACCCAGTACTATTTTCAAAAAAAAGTAATTAGGATTATAAGATATAATCTTTAAAAACAAAATAGGTAAAATTTCAATAACTTAAAGAGGATCTATTCAAGATCCTACCGTTTTAAAGGCTAAGCTCGGTATTTATCCTATTGTTTATCTCGGTATCATCTTCTATTCTTTGAACTTATTCGCACAAAGCCAGCTTTAAATTCCGCCATATCACACCACCCAGCCCCCAAATAATATAAAATTCTAATTATTTATTTTTGAGCAATGTCAAGATTTCAACTTTTTAAATAAGTTTAGAATATATATCTAGATAATGGTATTTTTATGGTTTTTTATAAATTTCTCTTATTAATTATTTCTGAACTTCATCACTCTTTCATATTATTGCGATAAGTTGGCTTAGCACCTTGCGCATGTCATCATAGAAGAAAATCGTAATTATTTTGGTCATTAATATGAAACTCAATACATTATTAAATTATCAATTACACCAACCTGAAACGACACCTGCATCCAGTTTACCTATCGTCTTGATCCACGGCCTTTTTGGTGATCTGAATAATTTAGGCGTTTTAGGTCGCGCACTTCGCCAAGATAATACCGTGATACAAATTGATGTGCGTAATCATGGGCATTCTCCTCATAGTGAAAGTATGAATTATCAAGATATGGCGCAAGATGTGCTTACATTGCTTGATAGTTTAAATATCCCAAAAGCCATTATTATTGGTCACTCAATGGGAGGCAAAATTGCGATGGCGATGACAGCATTAGCCCCTGAGCGTATCGCAAATATTGTTGTGATTGATATGTCACCTGTTGCCTATAATGTTCGCCGTCATGACAAAATCTTTGCTGCACTTGAAGCTGTAACTGAAGCCCAAGTCACGCGCCGTCAAGATGCGGTGGAAATCATGCGTCCTTTTATTAAAGAAGACGGTGTGATCCAATTTTTACTTAAATCATTCAAAAATGGTGAGTGGCTATTTAATTTACCTGCAATAAAAAATGCCTATTCAGACATTATTGGCTGGCAAGAAGTACCAGCTTGGCATCACCCTGTATTATTTATTCGGGGAGGTTTATCACCTTATATTTTGGATGAGTATCGTGAAAACATAGCTCGTCAATTCCCTCTCGCAACCGCCTTTGTTGTTGCAAACACGGGGCATTGGGTGCATTCAGAAAAACCAGATACCGTCATTAAGGCAATTCGTCGCTTTTTAGAGAAAGCTTAGCGAATAAACTTAACTGCTTAAAATAACGCCACTGAAAAAATGATAACTTAATAGAATGTATAATTATTGTACTTAAAAACAGTATCTGTTGATAAAAAGACCAAATCACAATAGGTTAAAGTCAGGAAGCAGTGGCGAGACATCACTATGTGGGGTATTATTGGGCGTTTCGCAATTTAGTCATTGGTATACGCCCTTTCACAGCAAAATTTATGGCAAAAGAACAAACTGATCGCACCACACTGGATTTGTTCGCAGATGAACGCAGACCTGGGCGACCTAAAACAAACCCGCTTTCTCGGGATGAACAGCTTAGAATTAATAAACGCAATCAATTAAGACGTGACAGAGTTAATGGCTTACGTCGAGTTGAGTTAAAATTAAATGAAGATGCTGTGAATGCTCTCAATGAGTTGGCGACAGAAAGAAACGTCAGTCGTAGTGAGCTTATTGAAGAAATATTACTAGAGCAATTGGCGCAAAATCACGCCTTAAAAATGCATCAAAACAAAAATAGCTAGCAGATAAACCACACAAATTCGACAGAATTAGCCTGCTATTTTCGTCAAAATACGTTTTTAGTTTTCTATTATGAAAACACAATGCTTATCTTTCACTAGTAATTGTTCAAACACAGACAAATATACTCTAAATATTTTGAAGTGTAGCTAGGTGACAAGTGAATGAGTCACTGGAAACATACAAGAAAGTATGTAACTTGTGAAAATATACGTAGTCAATAACGCTACAATTTGAAATATAACGAATTTAGAATAAAAGAGGTTATCTCACTTTATGGCAATCATAGGAATATTCTTCGGCAGTGATACTGGCAACACTGAAAATATTGCCAAAATGCTTCAAGAAAGACTGGGCGCTGATAATGCCGAAGTTCATGATATTGCAAAATCCAGTCAAGAAGACATCGAAGCGTTCGATATTCTGTTACTAGGTATTCCTACTTGGTATTATGGTGAAGCACAATGTGATTGGGATGATTTTTTCCCAACACTAGAAGATATTGATTTCAATGGTAAGCTTGTTGCACTATTTGGTTGTGGTGACCAAGAGGACTACGCAGAATATTTCTGTGATGCAATGGGTACTATCCGCGATATTATTGAGCCTCGTGGTGCAGTTATCGTAGGACATTGGCCAACAGAAGGTTACCATTTCGAAGCTTCTAAAGGGCTTGCAGATGATAATCATTTTATCGGTCTTGCGATTGATGAAGATCGTCAACCAGAATTAACCGAAGAGCGTGTTGACGCTTGGGTTGCTCAAATCAAAGAAGAAATGAGCCTAGACGAAATTCTGGGATAAAATAAATACTCAATATTGAGAATGATAATTATTCAATGGTGTGCTAAGATAGTGTGATAGGTGGGGTGTTTATTTTTAAATATCATGCCTATAATCAATGAGGTTATTTATTCACCCGAGTATTAATGAATAAAACCTATTTGTGAGCACAAAAATTAAATTCACCATTAGCAACAGGATTAAATCCGCATGACCGACAATAATAAAGCGTTAAAAAATGCTGGGTTAAAAGTTACACTTCCTCGCTTAAAGATCTTGGAAGTGCTCCAGGATCCTGAGTGCCATCATGTCAGTGCTGAAGATCTCTACAAAAAACTCATCGATATCGGTGAAGAGATTGGTCTGGCAACAGTGTATCGCGTCTTAAACCAATTTGATGATGCTGGTATTGTTACCCGACATAATTTTGAAGGTGGTAAATCAGTATTTGAATTAACTCAACAACACCATCATGACCATTTAATTTGTCTTGATTGTGGTAAAGTTATCGAGTTTACAGACGATGCAATTGAATTACGCCAAAGAAACATCGCTGAACGTCATGGTATCAAGCTTTCCAATCATAGCCTTTACTTATATGGCCACTGCGCTGAAGGCAATTGCAAAGAAGATAGCCACGCACATGATGAGAAATAATTCATTCTGGATAATCTCTCAGTAAAAAAAAGGAACTGTTCACAGTTCCTTTTTTATTGCCTAAAATCCGAGGATAACTCTACTTAGCCACACTGATACTGTGTTTAATGTGTTTTAAATGAACCACGATAGTAAATGTAACAATGACTAACAGTGACCAAGAGCCCCATTTGCCTGCATGTACAGCAGACCAAGCACCAATTTGGTTAGGATATTGCCAAACACCAAAAAATGTACCGAAATTCTCTGCAAGCCAAATAAAGAAACCTATCAGAACAAAAGCAAGTAATAAGGGCATTTTTCGCTCTGTATCATAAGCCGTAAAATAAACCACACTACGAGCATAAAGACCTAAAATAAAGGCCGTTAAGTACCAGCGATAATCACCAATAAAGTGATGAGAGAAGAAATTAATATAGATAGCGAGCGCAACCAAAGTAGCCATCCAATAAGGCGGATAATGTTCAATTCGTACTTTTAAAAAACGCCATGCTTGAATTAAATAACTTCCTACCGCAGAGTACATAAACCCTGTAAACAAAGGGACTTCCCACAATTTCGTGTAAGCAAAATCAGGATATTTCCATGAACCAATTGCCGCTGATGTTTTAAATAATTCCATCACAAAACCAACAATATGGAAAAAACAGATCGCTTTTAATTCATCCCATGTTTCTAGCTTTCCCCACACCATCCATAATTGAAAAGCGATAGCGAGAATAAGAAGCACATCATAACGAGGTATACCAAAGATACCTTTACTTGGTGTTGCAAATAAAATAAAAAAGAAAAATCCGGCAAATAAACAGGAACGTGCTTCTTTCACACCAAAGAAAAGAAATTCAACAATAAATCGCTTTATACCTTTAAAGGGCTTCAATGGTGGTTCTAATAAAAAATCATCCAATCGCTTTAACATGCTTCTTCCTGAAAACTCGCATTATCGAACAGCATTCAATGCAGAATAATAAATAAGGTGAGATAAAATGAATGGCAAGAAATTTGCCATAGAATAAAAAAACCTACAAGGATGAAAAGGACGAAAAAGAAAGGAATTAAAAAATAAAGGTATTTACCCCCCACTACGATACCCACTCTGACTGCCTTTACTTAGGGTAAATACCTTACGCAAATTTTGCGAAATAACTGAAGCACAGGAGATAAACATAACCCACTCACATTTATCTCAGACGACATGACATGACGACTTTACTTCATTACTTTTACTACATACTGCGATTTTAAAACGACTCTTTACTACTTTTTGCTTCTACTCTTTTACTTCTTACTTCCACTTCTTACTACTGCTGACAATTTCACTTTATTAACGAGGCTTATTTGTAAGGCTCTTCTTAATTACCGCATCCCTACCTTTCTACTACTTATTTTTACTTATCGTAATCGTATTTAACTTTTTTAGTTTTATTCAGGATAAAGTGCAATTAATACACTTTATCCTTATGCTGATATTAGAAAATAGTAAATGGCATTATCACGTTAAACTTAACGTCTTTTTCATCTTGGAAAATATTACCAAAACCACCTTCATAACTTGGAATATCGGAGTGGTTATCATAACGGGTATAGTGAAGCTTAAAGAGAGTGCCTTTAGCGCGACCTTCTTGAACCGTATACATAATATCCGCATTCCATGCACTTTCTCTGATACGCTGACCTTGGTCATAAATAGCTTTACCACTTGGCTTAGCATCCCATGCGTAAACATAAGAAGTACCTACTGCCCAGCCTGACAGATCCCAGTTTTTCAGATCATACATAACGCCAGCATAAAGTGCTTTTTCACCATTGGCGTTAAAGTCAGAACGACCATCCCACCAGACATCAAGACGACCATTAGATGTTGCCCAGCCCGGAGTCATACGTTGTAAGAAATAACCTTGATTACCTTCAGCTTTAACCCACGTTCCTTCTACTTTGAAGTCAAATACATTGTAGGTATAACCAAAAGTCAGTGCTTGTAACCATGCCAGCCCATCATAAACATCATTAACGCCACCACCGGTAACTTTATCTTTAGCACCGTAGAATTGGTAAGACGTTCTTAATGCATTGTCAGCAATTGGGAAATCATAAGAAACTTTACCAAAATACTGATCGATATAACCATCAGCCTGACCAAATGCAGCTTCTAACACTAGGCTGTTTTTAAAATCATATTTGGCGCCGAAAGAGTGAAGATAGCTGATATTGGTTTCTAGATCAGCTTTACGGAAATTGTACATATTCCGATACCATGGTGCTTTGTATTCATCTGTCCACATATAGGAGAAAGATAATTCACCACTTTTATCGAAATCAAAGACAGCACCCGCTTCAGCACCGCGGTAAGTTCCCGGTAAGAAGCTCCAGTGTGGGCGCAATAAGCTTTGGCCTTTAGGTTGAATATATCCACCTTGAGCCCAAAAGTTGCCTAATTTGAATTTCGCAGCCGCTTTATAAACACTCATGCCACTGCGATCGCCAGTCCATTTTTCATCCCAGCGACTTTTTGCATCACTAAAACCGATTTCGTTAGGTGCAGCAGGGCCACTGTTATTCAATTCAGCCGCACCAAAGGCAGCTAAATCAATACCAATAAAATCACCAAGGTAACCTGATGAGAAATCGAGATTAGCGTTGAAAGTAGAATGGTGTAAGTTAGCTTTGTATTTGCCGTAATCTGGGCTATTTGGTGTTAACTCTTTTCTATCACGGTCACGTTGCCAATAAAAAAGACCGCCTGTTAAGGTTGAGTCATCAATAAACCCTTCAGCATGAGACATTTTTGCAGGTAGTGCAGTTACAAGCAATGCGCCCATAACGGCAAGTGCCACCCTGCCTGGTTTAGCATTTTGCATAACCATAGCATTGTTTCCTCTTTGACTTTGACTAAAAAAGAAATAAGCACAATGCCTATTTCCAAATATAAAACCCCAAGTGGGGAAAAAACCTAAATTAGGTTATAAACAGCATATTTTTCGCGACGCGAATTATCAACCCAAAAAAAAGAATTTTTATCAAAATATGACAAAGGGCACATAACTAAATGATCGTTTCATTTTCTTGCTTTTATAAGGATTGATTCAAAATAAATATAATCACTTGATTTAATTGTGTTTTATAAACCAATCTTTAAATGATATAAAATTTCGTTTTTATAGAAAGGAATAATAAATAGTATTTATAAATAATCTTTTTTAATGATGTAAAATATGTGGTGTGAATCACACTTTTCTTATTACAGTTTTATTTAGCGTGATGATATGAAAAAACAAAAGAATAAAGTGATAGTGAATAAACTATTTCAAACGAAATAAATGAAAACTAATCACCTAAAAAAGACAAAACGAGAGGCTAATCAAATTAAGAATAGTAAATATTTAATATCAATAGATGAAAAATTAGGCAAAATAAGCTGTAAAACAGATAAAAAAATGCTCGATAAATAAATTACCGAGCATTTTATTCATTAAGACATTAATGTGACTTAAGGAACGTCAAATTAACCTTGTTGAGAAATCTTCGCCCAAGTATCACGTAAGCCCACAGTACGGTTAAACACAAGTTTATCCGCTGTTGAAAGCTTATCAGCACAGAAGTAGCCTTCACGCTCAAATTGATACGCTTTCTCGATAACCGCATCTTTTAAGCTACGTTCAACAAAACCTTCACGAATAACTAATGATTCTGGGTTAATTGTTGATAAGAAATCATCTTCTGCCGCTGGGTTTGGTACGCTAAATAAACGGTCATAAAGACGGATTTCAGCTGGGATCGCATGTGGAATGCTTACCCAGTGAATAACGCCTTTTACTTTACGTCCATCAGCAGGATCTTTATTTAAAGTCTCTGCATCATAGGTACAGTAAATAGTCGTAATTTCGCCTTGTTCATCTTTCTCAACACGTTCTGCTTTAATAACATAAGCATTACGTAAACGTACTTCTTTACCTAGCACCAGACGTTTATATTGACGGTTTGCTTCTTCTTTGAAGTCAGCGCGATCAATATAGATTTCACGGCTAAATGGCACTTCTCGCGTTCCCATTTCTGGTTTATTTGGGTGATTTGGTGCAACAAGAATTTCTTCACCTTCTGGCATATTTTCAATCACTAAACGAACAGGATCGATAACAGCCATTGCGCGTGGTGCATTTTCGTTTAAGTCATCACGAATACAAGATTCCAGAGCTGCCATTTCGACGTTGTTTTCTTGTTTCGTCACACCAATACGTAGACAGAATTCACGAATAGATTCTGCGGTATAACCACGGCGACGTAAGCCTGAAATTGTTGGCATACGAGGATCATCCCAACCATTCACAATGTTTTCTGTCACAAGCTGATTCAGCTTACGTTTTGACATCACTGTGTATTCAAGGTTAAGACGTGAGAATTCATATTGACGAGGATGACAAGGGATAGTGATATTATCCAGCACCCAATCATATAAACGGCGGTTATCTTGGAATTCTAAAGTACATAAAGAATGTGTGATATTTTCCAGTGCATCAGAGATACAGTGGGTAAAATCATACATTGGATAAATGCACCATTTATTTCCAGTTTGGTGATGTTCAGCGAATTTAATACGATAAAGCACAGGATCACGCATAACAATAAATGGTGATGCCATATCAATTTTCGCACGTAAGCACGCTTTACCTTCTTCAAAGCCACCAGCACGCATTTTTTCAAACAGCGCTAAGTTCTCTTCTACGCTACGTGAGCGATAAGGGCTGTTTTTACCTGGCTCTTTTAATGTACCGCGGTATTCACGAATTTCTTCAGCGCTTAACTCATCAACGTAAGCTAAGCCTTTATTAATCAGCTCAATCGCATATTGATAAAGTTGATCAAAATAATCTGAGGAGTAATGAATGCTACCTTCCCATTGGAAACCTAACCACTGAACATCTTTTTGAATTGAGTTGATGTACTCAATATCTTCTTTTACTGGATTGGTATCATCAAAACGTAGATTACATTTTCCCTGATAATCTTTAGCAATACCAAAATTCAGGCAAATTGATTTCGCATGGCCGATATGAAGATAGCCATTAGGTTCAGGTGGGAAACGCGTTTGAACGCTATTATGTTTCCCAGTAGCCAGATCTTCGTCAATAATTTGACGAATAAAGTTCGTTGGGCGGGCATCTGCCTCATTCATGGTCATTTTTTCCTCAAAGCAAAACGCATAATTAACCCACTATAATCCAATAAGCAGGTTTCATAAATACCTTAGCTAAATACACCCCTGAGATATTTATCAAAATAGAGATAAAAAAACGGGAAGTTTGAAAGACTCCCCGTTTTATCGTCTTATTTAACCATCTCTTTATAGAGGATTAAATATCTAGATAGAATTTATTTTAACACGTTGTAGATAACCGTTTTATTTCCGACCACAACACCTGCAACTTGTTCAGCAATCTTATCAAAATCATCGATATTGCTAACAATGACAGGGCTTATCATCGATTTGGCATTAGCGTTCAGATATTCAAGATCTAATTCTAAGATAGGTTGACCGACTTTAACGTCCGCACCTTCTTCAACTAAACGCTTGAAGCCTTTGCCACCTAATGCAACGGTATCAATTCCCATATGTACGATGATTTCAACCCCATTGTCAGTCTCGATACAAAATGCATGATTAGTATCAAAAATCTTAACAACAGTACCTGTTGCAGGTGCCATCACGATATTAGAGGTTGGTTTTATTGCTACACCATCCCCAACAACACCACTAGAGAACGCTTCATCAGGCACATCTTTCAATGCCACGACTTCACCATCAAAAGGCGCAATCATTTCAAGTAACACTTTTGCATTTGTGTTGGCTTGTTTTACAGGTGCTTTTTCAGTAGATACTGTAGAGGTAGCTGGCGCTTCATAAGCTGGCACAGGACCTTGAGTCAATACATCACGCATAGCGTTAGCGACTAATTCAGCACGTGTACCTACAATCACTTGAACACTTTGTTTGTTTAAGCGAATAACACCTGATGCACCTAAGCGTTTTGCATAGGCATCATTAACAACAGTGGCATCTTTTACATTTAAGCGTAAACGGGTAATACAAGCATCAATACCCGTTAAGTTATCAGTACCACCGATAGCTGCGATATATTGACGAGCTTCTTGTTGAATACCTTCTTTACTATTTGCTGGCGCTGTTTTGATATCTTCATCATAGCCATCAGCAGTTTCATCACCCATCACATCATCTTCACGACCCGGAGTTTTCAGGTTAAATTTGGTGATAGTGAAACGGAAAATACCGTAATAGATAAAGAAGAAAACAATACCTTGAACAATCAGCATGTACCAATGAACAGCCAGTGGGTTACGTGAAGATAAGAACATATCCACTAAGCCCGCACTAAAGCCGAATCCTGAAATCCACTCCATGCTTGCTGCGATATAAACAGAAATCGCCATTAAGAATGCGTGAATAACATAGAGCACAGGCGCCACAAACATAAAGGAGAATTCAAGTGGTTCAGTAATACCTGTGAAGAAGGCAGCAAATGCACCTGCAATCATGATACCCGCAACTTTTGCTTTGTTCTCTTTACGTGCGCAGTGATAGATAGCAAGCGCCGCGCCCGGTAAACCAAACATCATTACTGGGAAGAAACCTGCTTGATAACGACCTGTTACACCCACAGTTGCTAAGCCAGAATCGATAGCTTGCTGACCTGCTAGGAAGTTAGGAATATCGTTAATACCGGCAACGTCAAACCAGAATACGGAGTTCAACGCATGGTGTAAGCCAACTGGAATTAATAAACGGTTAAAGAATGCGTAGATACCCGCACCTAATGCGCCCATATCTTTAATGCTTTCACCAAAGCTGACTAATCCGCCATAAATCACAGGCCAGATATACATCAGAATAAAGGCGACGATGATCATTAAAAATGAGGTTAGGATAGGAACTAAACGGCGGCCACTAAAGAATGACAGTGCGCGAGGCAGTTCAACGCTACTAAAGCGGTTATAAAGCTCGGCAGAGAGTACACCAACCAAGATCCCAACAAACTGGTTATTTATTTTACCAAAAGCAACAGGAACCTCTTCTAAAGGCAGGCCTTTGATCATTGACACCGCTGCTGGAGAGCAAAGTGTTGTCACGACTAAGAACCCAACAAATCCTGTTAAAGCGGCAGCACCGTCTTTGTCTTTCGACATACCATAAGCAACACCAATGGCAAACAAGACTGACATATTGTCGATGATGGCAGCACCAGATTTGATAAGTAAGGCAGCAAGCGCGTTATCGCCACCCCAGCCTACTGGGTCGATCCAGTAGCCAATCCCCATCAGAATTGCTGCTGCAGGTAATGTAGCAACAGGCACCATCAGCGCCCGTCCTATCTTCTGCAGATAACTTAAAATATTCACAAACTCCCCCTTGGATAGCCCCTATGCGGGATCTTATTCATACTCATTCATATTTTATAATAAAATTGATGAGCTAATTATTTAATTCCATTTTTAGTCTAAAAAAATTATTTCGTATCGCAAATTAATTAGTCATAATTTGTGATTAAAGTCACTAATATCGTATAATTTTTAGCTGAAATGCTGGCTAAGTCAGAAAGCTTATTTTATGATTAAAAATATCTTTTGGCGGGACATTTCGATCATCAGCTAAAAATGAAAAGAAATTCGTGTTATAGATGAGCCACTGATAATCACACGATGAAATAACACGTTACTGAGTTATCAGATTTGTCTTTTTTCTATGAGGTTACTATGAGGTTAATCCCCCTATCCACGGCAAAACAAGTTGGTAAGTGGTCTGCAAATTATATCGTTGAGAAAATCAATGCGTTTAATCCAACCGCAGAGCGCCCTTTCGTACTTGGTTTACCGACTGGTGGCACGCCATTGGCGACATATAAAGAATTAATTGAATTGCATCGTGCAGGAAAAGTCAGCTTCCAACACGTTGTGACGTTCAATATGGATGAATATGTTGGTATTCCATCAGATCATTCACAAAGTTATCGTACTTTTATGTATGAAAACTTCTTTAATCATATTGATATTAAAGATGAAAATATCAATTTATTAAATGGTAATGCTGAAGATCCACAAGCAGAATGCGAACGCTATGAAGCTAAAATCAAGTCTTATGGCAAAATCAATCTGTTTATGGGCGGTGTAGGTAACGACGGTCACATTGCATTTAATGAACCAGCGTCTTCACTCTCTTCACGCACTCGAATGAAAACGCTAACTGAAGATACACGCTTAGCAAATTCACGTTTCTTCGACAATAATGTTAATCATGTTCCTAAATATGCACTGACAGTCGGTGTAGGCACATTATTAGATGCTGAAGAATTAATGATTTTGGCGACCGATTTTAATAAAGCACAAGCAGTACATGCAGCAACAGAAGGCGCTGTTAACCATTTATGGACGATTTCCTGTGTTCAACTTCACCCTAAAGCAATTTTAGTGTGTGATGATCCTGCAACAATGGAATTACGTGTAAAAACATTGCGTTATTTCCAACAAATTGAAGCGCAAGAGTGTCAGAAATACCAAGACTAAGTTTAGTAAAATAAGTACCTACTGATTAAGTAGCGGAAAAGGCTAAGCTCTCTTACTTATCAGCCAGAATTTGCTGGCTGATATCGGCTTTTTAGATTGACTTCCCTTATCAGGAGACAAAGGTATGTTTGCCTTAACAAATGCTGTTATTTATACAGGTTACGACCGTTTAGAAAACCACGCCATTATTATTAACGGCTCCCGTATTGAGCAGGTTTGCCCACAGGATCAACTGCCAAAAGATATCACTGTTCGTGATATGAAAGGTGCAATTGTCTCTCCTGGTTTTATTGATTTACAGGTTAATGGTTGTGGCGGTGTGCAATTTAATGACACTCCTGAAAATGTCACCGTTGAAACGTTAGAAATTATGCAAAAAGCGAATGAACGCTTAGGTTGCACTAGCTATTTGCCAACGCTAATTACCTGTTCTGATGAATTGATGAAAATAGGCATTGAAGCAACTCGTGCTTATATGAAGAAACATGAAAATAAAGTATTGGGATTACATTTAGAAGGCCCATATATCAATGTGATTAAAAAAGGGACTCACGATCCACAATTTATTCGTCAACCAAGTGCTCAGATGATTAGCTATTTGTGCGATAATGCTGATGTCATCGCCAAAATCACCCTCGCGCCAGAAATGGTTGATGAAAAGTATGTTCGTCAATTAATCAAAGCAGGTATCATTGTTTCTGCGGGTCATTCTAATTCGACTTATGAAGAAGCACGTAAAGGATTCCGTAATGGTATCTCATTATCGACTCACCTTTACAACGCAATGCCTTATATTACAGGCAGAGGCCCAGGGCTTGTAGGTGCCATTTATGATACACCTGAAGTTTATGCTGGTATCATTGCTGATGGGTTGCATGTTTCATGGGCAAATATTCGTAACAGTAAGCGTTTGAAAGGTGAAAAATTACTTTTAGTCACAGACGCAACTGCGCCAGCGGGGCTTGATCCTAGCAAAAATGAGATGGATAGCTTCGTTTTTGCCGGTAAAACCATATATTATCGTAATGGTCTTTGTGTCGATGCAGATGGTACATTAAGTGGATCATCACTAACCATGATTGGTGCAATTAAAAATAGCGTGATCCATGTAGGTATTCCATTAGATGAAACATTGCGGATGGCAACACTTTATCCTGCTCGTGCAATTGGAATGGAAAAAGAATTGGGAACAATTGAAGCTGGAAAAATTGCTAACCTCGCTTCTTTTGATAAGGACTTCAACCTTTGTACAACGTTTGTCAATGGTATCGAAATAACTGAATAACTAATGGATGTATATGCTGATGAGTCATAACAACACTGAAACGCAAATTGGCAATATCGATCTTGTTAAACAACTTAACAGTGCGATTGTGTATCGACTGATTGATCAACACGGGCCAATTTCCCGTATCCAAATAGCCGAACAAAGCCAGCTAGCGCCAGCCAGTGTGACTAAAATTACTCGTCAGTTGCTTGAACGAGGCTTAATTAAAGAAGTTGATCAACAAGCATCAACAGGTGGACGTCGCGCAATTTCTATTATTGTTGAACACCGCAATTTTAATACAGTTAGTGTGCGATTGGGGCGTAATGATGCCACTGTTGCTCTTTATGATCTAAGTGGAAAAGTCATCATTGAGCAACACTACCCTTTAGAACAAAGTACTCAAAATGAAGTTGAAGCTCTGCTTATCAATGCAATTGATGATTTTATTAAACAAAATCAGCGTCGTATTCGTGAGCTTATTTCAATTTCTGTGATCCTCCCCGGTCTTGTTGATCCAAATAAAGGCATTGTTCGTTATATGCCTCATATGAAAGTGGATAATTGGGCTTTAGTAAATAGCTTAGAAAAACGCTTTAGTCTGCCTTGTTATGCAGGACATGATATTCGAAGCCTAGCTTTAGCTGAAAACTATTTTGGTGCTACAAGAGATTGTGAAGACTCATTACTCGTCCGTATCCATCGGGGTGCAGGTGCTGGTGTTATTATTAATAATAAAATTCTGCTCAACCAACGTGGTAACTTAGGAGAGATTGGTCATATTCAAATCGACCCTCTAGGTGAACGTTGCCATTGTGGTAACTTTGGTTGTTTAGAAACGATTGCATCCAATACAGCAATCGAGGCGAAAGTACGCTATCAATTAGAGCAAGGCTATCCAAGCCAGTATTTATCGCCAACACAGTGCCAAATCCAAGATATTTGTCGAGCCGCTGTTAAAAATGACCCGCTAGCAGTCGAAACCATCAAACAAGTGGGTTTACACTTAGGTAAAGCTATTGCGATTGCCATTAACCTATTTAACCCACAAAAAGTGGTTTTAGCGGGTGAATTGACTGAAGCAGCTGAAGTTTTACTTCCCTCAATTCAAAGTTGCATTAATACACAAGTATTAAAAGAATTCAGAGAAGAGCTTCCTGTCGTCACATCAGAGCTTGATCATCGTTCTGCCATAGGGGCTTTTGCCTTGACTAAACGCGCAATGCTTAACGGAGAATTGCTTCAACAGCTATTAGAAAAGTAATTTATTGTTGATAAATTACACTTTTTGCGTTGAATGTATACTTTTCTGATTTTCATTGTGAAATAAGTCTAAAATTCAATCAGTAATATTCAAAGAAAAAGAAATGTAGCGTGAGTTTCTCACCTCATTTCTTTTTTTTATACTCATTATTTCCCATCCTTTCCCTCTTTGACTTAATATCATTTCTCTTACTGCTTTGTTTTTTCTTTTTATTCACACACTATTGCGCCTTATTCTTTGAGATATTTTTCATCAATAAGGTTGTTTTTTGGATCTTTTTTCGACAAAATGATTAACCATCGAGCAAACGGACACGTTTCTCGAAAATTAATGCAAAAAGCAGTTGACGGATTTGTCTGTAATACGCATAATGCGCCCCGCAACGCCGACGAAGGTTATGCAAAAAAAAGATGGCTATGTAGCTCAGCTGGTTAGAGCACAACACTCATAATGTTGGGGTCACAGGTTCGAATCCCGTCATAGCCACCATCTTTTTGCGGGAGTGGCGAAATTGGTAGACGCACCAGATTTAGGTTCTGGCGCCGCAAGGTGTGCGAGTTCAAGTCTCGCCTCCCGCACCATTTTAACCTCGTCAAGAATTTATCAGTTGGGATATCGCCAAGCGGTAAGGCACCAGGTTTTGATCCTGGCATTCCCAGGTTCGAATCCTGGTATCCCAGCCATATTTCTGATAAATAAGTGTGTTGACAATTGAATTAGCGGATGGGGTATCGCCAAGCGGTAAGGCACCAGGTTTTGATCCTGGCATTCCCAGGTTCGAATCCTGGTACCCCAGCCATCTTTCAAAAGAAAGACAGCTAGATTCAATACGGCTATGTAGCTCAGCTGGTTAGAGCACAACACTCATAATGTTGGGGTCACAGGTTCGAATCCCGTCATAGCCACCATTTTTTGGGATATCGCCAAGCGGTAAGGCACCAGGTTTTGATCCTGGCATTCCCAGGTTCGAATCCTGGTATCCCAGCCATATTTTGAAAGAGAGACTCGCTGAGCGAGTCTTTTTTTCTCCAAGTTGTTGCGGGAGTGGCGAAATTGGTAGACGCACCAGATTTAGGTTCTGGCGCCGCAAGGTGTGCGAGTTCAAGTCTCGCCTCCCGCACCATTGATTACTAACGTGTTAATCACGAAATCAACAGATAAGACTCGCATTGCGGGTCTTTTTTGTTTTTGTCTCTTACGTTTTTCTTGTCTCGGTCTTTTCTCTCAACTTCATCACCCCTTTATCTTCTTACACCTCTGCTCTCAAAAGCTAACATTCTCCACACCATCATTTTTATTCTCATCATTTCACACTTTCTTGATCTCTCTGTACATATATCTCCCTAGATACTATACTCCCCCATAGTATATTTAAGGATTATGTATGCCACACTCACCAGCAGAAAAAAAAGCCGCGTTAACTCGCGTAAGAAAAATTAAAGGGCAACTTCTTGCATTAGAAACTGCCCTTGAAAATGAAAATGAATGCGGTCAGGTATTACAACAAATTGCCGCCATCAGAGGTGCTATCAACGGTCTGATGGCAGGTGTGCTCGAAAGTCATTTACGTGAAGGTCTTATGGATGCTGTCGCTTCTCCTGAAGATCAAAAAAATTCCGTTGATGATGCCATTTCACTTATCCGCACTTACCTGCGTTAATAACAAAAAAGGATACACCATGAAATCTCGTGCAGCGGTCGCATTTGGACCAGGAGAACCTTTAAAAATCGTTGAAGTTGATGTGATGCCACCAAAAGCAGGTGAAGTACTCATAAAAATCAGCCATACAGGTGTTTGCCATACAGACGCTTTTACGCTCTCAGGTGATGATCCTGAAGGTGTATTCCCTGCTATTCTTGGTCATGAAGGCGCTGGTGTGGTTGTCGAGGTCGGTGAAGGTGTCACCAGTGTTAAACCGGGCGATCACGTTATTCCTCTATACACTGCCGAATGTGGCGAATGTCTATTTTGCAAATCAGGCAAAACAAACTTATGTGTTGCAGTCAGAGCAACGCAAGGTAAGGGTTTAATGCCAGATGGGACAACACGTTTTTCTTACAACGGACAACCTATTTATCACTATATGGGATGCTCTACTTTTAGCGAATACACTGTGGTGGCTGAAGTTTCTCTGGCAAAAATCAATCCAGAAGCCAATCACGAAGAAGTTTGCTTATTAGGTTGTGGCGTAACAACTGGTATTGGTGCAGTTCACAATACGGCAAAAGTACAAGAAGGTGACTCTGTTGCTGTGTTTGGTTTAGGCGGTATTGGTCTTGCCGTTCTTCAAGGTGCAAGACAAGCCAAAGCAGGTCGTATTTTTGCTATCGATACAAATCCTGAAAAATTTGCATTAGCGCGCCAGTTTGGTGCAACTGACTGCTTAAACCCTAATGACTACGACAAGCCTATTCAGCAAGTCCTTGTTGAAATGACACAATGGGGTATTGACCATACTTTTGAATGTATCGGAAACGTCAATGTCATGAGAGCTGCATTAGAAAGTGCGCATCGTGGTTGGGGTCAATCCATTATTATTGGTGTAGCTGGTGCAGGACAAGAGATCTCAACCCGTCCATTCCAATTAGTTACAGGGCGCTCATGGAAAGGTACTGCTTTTGGCGGTGTTAAAGGTCGTAGTCAATTACCCGGTATGGTCGAGGATGCAATGAAAGGTAATATCGAACTTAAGCCTTTTGTTACCCATAAACTACCGTTAGATAAAATTAATGAAGCTTTTGATTTAATGCATGAAGGTAAATCAATCCGAACTGTTATTCATTTCGATTAATCATTCTCAAGCCTATGTCTCATAGGTTTGTCTTTGTTTTTAAAGGAGTCAAAATGGAAAGGATTGAACGTCACGCCTGTTTTGGTGGTTGGCAAGAAGTTTATCAACATACATCAAAGGCGTTAAATTGTGAGATGAAATTTGCTATCTATCTTCCTCCTATGGAAGAAGAGCAAAAATACCCTGTTTTATATTGGTTATCAGGCTTAACCTGCAACGAGCAAAATTTTATTACTAAATCAGGTGCTCAACAATTTGCAGCACAACACGGTATTGTTTTAGTGGTACCTGATACTAGCCCTCGCGGTGAGAATGTTGCTGATGATAGTGCTTATGATTTAGGGCAAGGTGCTGGTTTTTACCTTAATGCGACACAATCGCCGTGGAATACTCATTACAATATGTATGACTACATTGTTGATGAACTTCCTGCACTAATAGAAACGCATTTTCCTGTAACTCATCAACGTGCTATTAGTGGCCATTCAATGGGTGGTCATGGTGCATTAACGATTGCATTGCGAAATTCAGCACGCTACAGCAGTGTCTCAGCGTTTTCTCCAATTGTGGCACCATCAGTTGTTCCTTGGGGTAAAAAAGCGTTTAGCGCTTATTTAGGCGATGATACGACACAGTGGCAACAATATGATGCGGTTGAATTAATTAACCAAGCAGAAAGTGTGTTACCTATGCGTATTGATGTCGGACTCGATGATCCTTTCTATCAAGAGCAACTGAAGCCTGAATTATTTGCTCAAGCTTGCGATACAAAACAGTTCCCTTATCAATTGAATTTACATCAAGGGTACGATCACAGTTACTATTTTGTGGCGAGTTTTATTGGTGAGCATATTGCTTTTCATGCCAAGCATTTAAAAGCGTAACAATTATGCGATGATCTTATTGTTGATATCCAACGCAGATCATCGCATTTCTAATTATTTAATACCTAACGCATAACGCAATGCCGCTTCTTTCGCTTTTCCTGCATGTTGAGCTGCTAAAAGGCCAATATTTCTAACAACTTTTAAACCCGGTAATTGGTGACTAAAGGCGTGATAAAATACGTCCATACCCGCTTGCATAACTAGATTATCAGGCATACGACGACGCTGATATTTTTTCAATAACGCCATTGAATCCCAAGGCTCGAAATGTTTTTTAGCCTCAGCCACTAAGTCCAAGAAACAATCTACATCACGGTAACCTAAGTTAACGCCCTGTCCTGCTAATGGATTAATGGTGTGAGCCGCATCTCCCAACAAAACAATTCCTTTATCAACATAACGACTTGCATGCTGACGAGTTAATGGGAATGAACCAGCTGCAATAGGTGTCGCTTTGCCTAATCGCTCTGGGAAAGCGTGTTGAATTTCTTTTTCTAACTGCGCCATCGGCATGTTTTGCAGTTTTCTAATTCGGTCAGGCGAGTCATACCAAACCAAACAAGCCCAATTATCAAAAAGCGGTAAATAAGCACGAGGTCCTGAAGGGTAAAAGCGTTGCCATGTGCCCTTTTCTGGGGGTAATTCTGTTTTCACCGTGATCAACATACAAGATTGGCGATATTGCCAGCCATTGCTACCAATACCCGCAAATTGGCGCACTTGAGAATTTGCACCATCCGCACCTACCACTAAATTTGTAGTGACTTCACTGCCATCAGAAAGCGTTACTTTCCATTTATCATCTAAATAAGTCATTTTACTTAGACTATTTGGACATAATAAGGTGATATTGCTATAACGTTCAGCCTCTTGCCAAAGCGCTAATTGCAAAATTCGGTTTTCAACCATATACCCTAATTCAGGTAAACCTAGGCTTTTAGCATCAAAAATTACATGGGCATTTTCTTCTTCCCATGTTTCTAAGGTAAGATAAGGCGCAGAACGCATAGCTAAAACATGTTGCCATGCACCTAATTGTTTTAATAGACTAACGGACGCGCAACTAATCGCAGAAATACGGATATCAGGATGAGATGACGCATCAAAAGGTGCTGGAGACTGTCGTTCAATCATTGCAACACGCAATCCTTCTTGCGCCAGCCCAATTGCAACAGCAGCGCCAATCATCCCGCCACCAGCGATGATTGCATCAAAATCGTTTTTTACATTACTCATCATTGTTATGCCATAACTCATTACTTTAAATAATAGGTAAGCGCTGTTTCAGTTTATTTCTATTAAACTAAACGCCATAGAGAATTAGCGCCGACTTGCTCTAGTCACTGACCACACAAATGACTACAATAACCGCCTTATTGGCTTATTACACGCAACGTTTTCCAATGATTAGCTATTGTCTCACTGAAAATACCGGATTTACACAATGTCGACGATAAAAAAACTGTACATTAAAACTTGGGGCTGTCAGATGAATGAGTACGATTCATCCAAAATGGCAGACCTACTCGAAAGCACCCACGGTTATCAGTTAACCGATGTCGCCGAAGATGCGGACATTCTACTGCTAAATACCTGTTCTATCCGTGAGAAAGCACAAGAAAAAGTCTTTCATCAGTTAGGACGTTGGAAATATTTTAAAGATAATAAACCCGATATTATCATTGGCGTCGGTGGTTGTGTTGCTTCTCAAGAAGGTGAATACATCCGTCAACGTGCGCAGTGTGTCGATATTATCTTCGGACCACAGACTTTACACCGTTTGCCTGAAATGATTAATCAGGTTAAAGGGACTAAAAGCCCAGTTGTCGATATCAGCTTCCCTGAAATCGAAAAATTTGACCGTTTACCAGAGCCTCGCGCTGAAGGCCCTTCTGCTTTCGTTTCTATCATGGAAGGCTGTAATAAATACTGCTCTTTCTGCGTAGTTCCTTATACACGCGGTGAAGAAGTTAGCCGTCCTTGTGATGATGTGCTATTTGAAATTGCTCAATTAGCGGCACAAGGTGTGCGCGAAGTAAACTTGTTAGGTCAAAACGTTAACGCCTATCGTGGTGCCACTTTTGATGGTCAAATCTGTAGTTTTGCTGAATTAATTCGCTTAGTCGCTGCAATTGACGGTATTGACCGTGTTCGCTTTACTACCAGCCACCCTATCGAATTTACTGACGATATTGTTGCCGTTTATGAAGATACACCAGAATTAGTCAGCTATTTACACTTGCCAGTGCAAAGTGGTTCTGACCGTATTCTAACATTAATGAAGCGTAACCATACTGCACTTGAATATAAGAGCATCATTCGCAAACTACGCAAAGCACGTCCAGGTATTCTGATAAGTTCAGACTTTATCATTGGTTTCCCGGGTGAAACTCAAGATGACTTTGAAAAAACCATGCAATTAATTGCAGATGTTAATTTCGATATGAGCTTTAGTTTCATCTATTCAGCACGCCCTGGCACACCAGCTGCTGATTTACCGGATGATGTCAGTGAAGATGAGAAGAAACAGCGTTTATATCTGCTACAACAGCGCATCAATCAGCAAGCGATGAACTTTAGCCGTGCAATGTTAAACACTGTACAGCGTATTCTAGTAGAAGGCCCTTCACGTAAAAATGTGATGGAGCTTTCTGGCCGTACTGAGAATAACCGCGTGGTTAACTTTGAAGGTACACCGGATATGATTGGTAAATTCGTTGATGTTGAGATTGTTGACGTTTATGCCAACTCACTACGTGGTAAAGTCATTAGAACGGAAGATCAAATGGATTTACGTATTCACGAATCTCCAGAATCCGTCATTGCACGTACACGTAAAGAAGATGAATTAGGGGTAGGTGTTTACCAACCTTAATTGATCAGATTTAATAAAAGGATAATCAGTGACAGTAATAGCACATGCACAGGTAGCGACCCAAGAAATCTTCTTAGAGCCAGCTGACAATGCCCGTTTAATGAGCCTATGTGGTCCATTTGACGATAATATTAAGCAACTTGAGCGCCGTTTAGGTATCGAGATTAATCATCGTGATAACCGTTTTAAACTCACGGGAAAATCATTGTGTGTCAATGCAGCCACAGGTATTTTACGTCGCCTGTATGTGGAAACCTCGCCAATTAAAGGCGTGATCCCCGATATCGACCCTGAACAAATTCACCTAGCAATCAAAGAAAGCCGTGTGCTTGAGCAAAGTGATGAGCATGTTCCTGAATTTGGGAAATCGACCAATATTCGAACTAAGCGAGGTGTGATAAAACCTCGTACACCAAATCAGGCACAATATATTGCCAATATCCAGACCCATGATATTACTTTTGGTATTGGGCCTGCCGGTACAGGGAAAACTTATCTGGCTGTTGCTGCCGCTGTTGATGCTCTAGAACGTCAAGAAGTACGTCGTATTTTATTAACACGTCCTGCGGTTGAAGCCGGTGAAAAACTGGGCTTTTTACCGGGCGATTTAAGTCAAAAAGTCGATCCCTATTTACGACCACTTTATGATGCGTTATTTGAGATGTTAGGTTTTGAAAAAGTTGAGAAACTAATAGAGCGTAATGTCATTGAAGTCGCGCCTCTCGCCTATATGCGTGGGCGCACATTAAATGACGCCTTTATCATTCTTGATGAAAGCCAAAACACCACCATCGAACAGATGAAAATGTTCTTAACGCGTATTGGCTTTAACTCTAAAGCGGTTGTTACTGGGGATATTACCCAGATTGACCTGCCAAGAGGCAATAAATCAGGCTTACGTCATGCCATTGAAGTTTTATCTGATGTCAATGACTTAAGTTTTAACTTTTTCCACAGTGAAGACGTTGTTCGCCATCCTGTGGTTGCCAAAATTGTTATCGCCTATGAAGCTTGGGAAACGGAAGATCAAAAACGCCGCCAAGCTATCAAAGCAGAAAAAGAGAAGCTTCAGAGAGAAAATCATGAGTGAAGTTATCCTTGATTTACAAGTAGCAAGTGAAAATACGCAAGGGCTTCCTACTGAAGCCCAATTTATGACATGGTTGGAAGCGGTATTACCGCAGTTTCAACCTGTAAGTGAAGTGACTATTCGCATTGTTGATGAAGCAGAAAGTCACGAACTGAATCTCACTTATCGTGGAAAAGACAGACCGACTAACGTGCTTTCTTTTCCCTTTGAGGCTCCGCCTGAAATTGAATTGCCTCTATTAGGTGATTTGATTATTTGCCGTCAAGTAGTAGAAAAAGAGGCGGTTGAACAAAGTAAGACTGTTGAAGAGCATTGGGCACACATGGTTATTCATGGATGTCTGCATCTTTTGGGCTATGATCATATTGAAGATGATGAAGCCGAAGAAATGGAAGGTTTAGAGACAGAAATCTTACAAAATTTAGGTTATGCAGATCCCTATTTGATTGAAAAAGAGTAACAGTTCTCTTATTTTTATGATAAATACTATATCTAATTAACCATTCAATGAGGAAAAATAGTTAAAACGCCATGAGCGACGACCAATCTTCGAGTAACGATAACCCTGGTCCTAAGAAAGGGTTTCTCACACTGCTTAATCAGTGGTTCCACGGTGAACCTAAAAACCGTGATGATCTGATGGAGCTTATCCGCGATTCTGAACAGAAAGAATTAATTGATCCTGACACCCGCGACATGCTTGAAGGGGTAATGGATATTGCTGAACAACGCGTTCGGGACATTATGATCCCTCGCTCTCAAATCGTCACACTAAAACGCAATCAAACCCTTGATGAATGTTTAGATGTGATTATTGACTCAGCACATTCCCGTTTCCCAGTCATTAGCGAAGACAAAGATCATATTGAAGGCTTATTAATGGCGAAAGATCTACTGCCATTTATGCGTACTGACGCAGAGCCATTTAGTATGGATAAAGTCTTACGCTCTGCTGTCGTTGTGCCTGAAAGCAAACGGGTTGATCGCCTATTAAAAGAGTTCCGCTCTCAACGCTATCATATGGCGATTGTGATCGATGAATTCGGAGGCGTATCTGGGCTCGTCACAATTGAGGATATTCTTGAGCTTATCGTAGGCGAAATTGAAGATGAGTATGATGATGAGGATGACATTGATATTCGTCCGTTAAGTCGTCACGCTTACTCAGTTCGAGCTTTAACCCAGATAGAAGATTTCAATGAAGCGTTCGGTACACATTTCAGCGATGAAGAAGTTGATACAATTGGCGGTTTAGTTATGCAAGCCTTTGGTCACCTTCCTGCTCGTGGTGAAACTATTACCATTGATAATTACCAATTTAAAGTTGTTATGGCAGATAGCCGTAAGATCATTCAGGTTTATGTGCATATCCCCGATGATGCGCCAATTCCTGAACTAGGTAATGATGCATAGGATATCAATGAATAAGATCTCTTTCTTAAACCGCCAGTGGGTTCGCGCCCTTCTGGCGGTTTTTTTCGGTGCCATTGGCACATTAGCATTTTCCCCATTTGATTTTTGGCCTGCGGCGTTAATTTCACTACTCGGCTTATTACTGATAATCACTCACCGCACAACTCGCCAAGGTGCATTCCTTGGTTTTGCTTGGGGATTTGGGTTATTTGGTAGCGGTGTAAATTGGGTTTACGTCAGTATCGCTGATTTTGGTGGTATGCCGTTTGCGATAAATATCTTTTTAGTGATTTTATTAGCACTCTATTTATCACTCTACACACTGTTATTTGCAGGATCACTGAATAAGTTTTTTCCCAAACCAACACTCTGGCGGTTTGTATTTGCAGCCCCTGCGCTATGGCAAATTACCGAATTTTTAAGAGGTTGGGTATTATCAGGCTTTCCATGGTTACAGTTTGGTTATAGCCAGATTGATGGCCCATTAAAAGGTATTGCACCTATTTTTGGTGTCACCATGATAACGCTGCTTTTAACCGTTATTAGTGGATTAATTGCATTTACAATCTATCGTAAATCAATTTACAGCCTTGTGGTTGCACTGCTTTTATTAATATTACCTATTAGCTTTAAATCCTATCAGTGGTATCAACCTTTGCCTGATGAAACGCAAGAAATTGCATTAATCCAAGGTAATATCGCACAATCTTTAAAATGGGAACCGGGTACATTAGAGAGCACATTAAAAACCTATCTCACCTTGAGTCGCCCTTTTATTGGTAATGCAAATCTCATTATTTGGCCTGAATCTGCGATCCCTGATGTTGAAATTCAACAGCAAAACTTTTTAGCAGAATTAGATAAACAATTAAGAGAGCAAGATACCCATTTAATGACAGGGATTATTGATGCTCGACCGACATTAGAAGGCTATCGTTTCTACAATAGTGTCATCACATTAGGTGAACACTATGCTTATCAATATCCAGCAACAGATCGCTATAATAAGCATCACCTTGTTCCTTTTGGCGAATATGTACCATTAGAATCACTCTTACGCCCACTTGCGCCTTTCTTTAATTTGCCGATGTCATCATTAAGCCAAGGTGAATATGTACAACCTCAGCTTACTGTTAATGATGCCAAAATAACCGCAGCTATTTGCTACGAAATTATTTTAGGTGAGCAAGTTCGCGCTAATTTCAAACCAGATACACGGTTCTTATTAACGATTTCTAATGATGCGTGGTTTGGTAATTCAATTGGTCCTTGGCAACACTTCCAAATGGCAAGAATGCGTTCTCTAGAGTTAGGAAGACCATTATTACGCTCGACAAATAACGGTATCACCGCATTTATTGCTGCCAATGGTGATGTAATCTCTCAACTTCCTCAATTTGAAGAAGGTGCTTTAGCGGAAAAAATTACACCAACAACTGGGTTAACCCCTTATTACAAATGGGGTAATACACCATTGTGGATATTGGTTGGATTATTTTTTACCATCGCATTTATTAAACGCCGTAATTAAGATGAATAAAGCCCAACCCTATTAAGTTAATATTAATTAGGTTGGGCTTTTTCTAATAAGAGAGCTTTTTTATGGAAAATTATCCTGAACATATTCTTGATGTCATTTGGCAAAGAGCTAAAGAAATATCAGCAGATAATGAAACAAAGGGCTTTCGTACGGATAAAGAAAATAAATGGCTCCAACGCCAAATGTTCAATCAACAAGAACATGAATTTGGTTGGGTATTATCAAAACAACCAGAGTCAATTAGCCAACTTATTGAAGATAAAACCATTGTACCTGTGCATTGGAAAACAGCGGTTACCGATCAACAAAAACAAGAGGCCGAGTCTAAACGCGTTAATGTCACTCCACTTGAACCACCAGCTCTATCCCAATTAATTCAGTCACCTGTAAATATTCAATCTTATTGGCAATATGCACATAAAATTTCCAGCGATAACGAAGAAAAAGGTTTTCGTAAAGATCATTACGGTTATGTTATTCAGCAAAATGCGTTTGGGAATAAACAACATCAATATGGCTGGACATTAGCTCAATTAACCTCCGCTAATAAAAATAACCAAACCGTTATTCCTATTAATATTGTGCCAATACATATTAATACTGCAAAACGCATTGCCGATGAAAAGGCATTAATTGCCCAAAATACCGAAGAAGCAAAAATTGAACGCAGACGTAAAAATATTATTTATGAAATAATCTATTTTATTGTCAGCTTACCCGGTACCCTTTTTTCTTTACTAAAATTCTGATGGCTGATTTAGATAGAAGCCCACCATAAACGTAGTTTTAATCCCCACGAAGATGACCAACCACTGGTAAAGCCGACCATTTCACCTTTATAAACAATAACAAATGAAGGTGTTGCACTAATTTCCCACTGTTGAGAAATATCCCCTCGACTATCATTTATTACAGGAAAAACCAGTCCTTTAGATTGGATACCGCGCTCTAATTTCGCGTTATCACCAGAACGGATCGCAACAGATGTCACGTTATAACCATCTTGCGCTAACGAATTTACTGCGGGTGTTGTTAGTTTACAAACCCCACACCAAGTTGCCCAAAAATAGATTAACAAGGGCTTTTCAGCACTCAATTCAGTCAATGAAACAACTTTATTATCAACAGTATAAAGTTCAGGTAAATTCGTTAAGGAGGGTGGCGTAGGTTGTCGCCACCAATCCATTGCAAAAGAAGCTATAACGAAAATGACAACCAGAACAATCAGTTCTTTACTCCACTTTCGTAAGCGACTACGCATTATTTTTTCACTTTAGCCAGTTGCTCTTTTACAATCACTTCTAACTGAGCGTAATCAACGGCACCCGGGATAACCATATCGCCAACAACAGTTGCAGGTGTACCTTGAATACCTAATTTACGAGAAAGATCTAAGTTATTTTGTAACGCTTTTAAGCTTTCATCCGTTAATTTCACTTTGCTTGTATTGGTTGTTTTCATTGCATCATCAATACTTGCATTATCTAGCATTGTTTTCTTCTGCATTAAACGTTGGTGTAATGCTAAGAATGCTTTTGGATCTTCTTTCCAAACTGAAAGTACAGCTTGAGAAGCTTTTGCAGAACTTTCACCTTTAAATGGCAGAGGCTTAATCACCACGGCAACTTCAGGATAATCTTTTGTGATTTGTTCTAATAATGGATCGAAGCGTTTGCAGTAAGGGCAGTTATAATCAGTAAAAGAAACCAACACTAACTTAGCGTCTTTTGCACCAATTCGAGGACTTGCTGCATCGTTATATAATGCGTCATGCTCTGCATTTAATGCCGTACGGAATTGAGCTTGTTGCTCATCTGCTTTTTGTGCTTGTAATGCAGTGATAGCTTCTTCCAGAATTTCTGGATTTTTGATCAACGTATCACGAACCAGCGCGCGAACTTCTTTTTCCTGATCAGCACTTAATGCCGCAGCTTGCACATTTGCACCAAAAAGTAACGAAGAGATAACCAGTGCAGAAAGTGTTTTTTTCATTATTGGGCTCCTTTAGCCTCTGAAAGAACTGTCAATGTTGAATCTTTATTTAAAATAGGAGGTAAAACCACGCCATCTTTATGGCAAGGTCCATAAACTTGGTTAAAAGGTACTGCAACTTGACCACGTTGTTTTAAAAACTGAGTGATTTTATCAGAGGGTTTAGTCCAATCCCCTCTTAATGCGACAACATCTGGCGCTGAAAGTGCAGCCTGGATCTCTTCTCGCAATAATACATTGTATTTGTTTGCTTTGCAGGTTACACACCAATCTGCTGTTACATCGACAAATACACGTTTATTATCTGCTAATGCTTGGTGTATCGCTTCTTCTGATAAAGGTTGCCAATTTATCGAATCTTGACCTGCGAGTGTTTGGCTTGCTGGTTGTTCCACAAACAAGTAAGTACCCGTACCTAAAAATAGAGCAATAACGGCTGAAATAAATACCGTTTTTTTGCCATAATGCCGTGCTATCGCAAACAATAACAGCAGAGTAATGGCAATAAAAATAGCCATAACGATTGGCAATCCTAGATGCGGAATAAGTAATGTAATTAGCCAAATACTGGACAATAACATCATAAAACCTAAAACCACTCTTAGGCGATTCATCCATTTGCCCGGTTTTGGTAGCGCTTTAGCGATAGATGGGAATATAGCCACTAAGATCCAAGGCAAACTCATTCCAATCCCTAGAGCGGTAAAAATAAGCCATAGTTCATTTAGTGGCGCAATAAGTGCATAAGCAACCGCTGTTCCTAAAAATGGTGCTGAACAAGGTGTTGCGAGTAGCGTCGCAAATGCACCTTCCCAAAAATGTCGGCTATATCCTTGCCCACCTGCTGTTGCCATTTTAGTATTTATATTGCTACTTAAACGCAGTTCAAATAATCCAAAGAGATTCGCAGTAAAAATAGCAGTAACTAATACCATAAAACCAATAAACCAAGGACTTTGGAATTGAATTCCCCAGCCTAAGGCTTCTTGGCTATAACGTAAGCCTGTCATAAACAGAGCTAGCGCCCAAAATGAAACTAAGATGCCTAGAACAGAAACAGAAAATTGCTTGCGAATAACCCCTTTATCGCGATTTTCAAGATGTAGAATTGATCCCATTTTCATCGCAAGTACAGGTAATACACAAGGCATCAAATTCAGAATTAAGCCACCTAATAGCGCAAAAGCAAGAATACTCCAAAGCCCAACACCTGAATTGGAAGTAGGAGCAATCTCCGCTCCGCCATGCCCTATCGTGTCATTAACTTGACGAGAAAAATCTTGGTCAGTAATAACAAAAGAAAGCACCTTACCTGAGATATCACCAGCAGCATCTCCCCAATCATCAGTCACATCAACGGTGACAAATAGATTTTTATCTTGATGATTTAATTTTGGAATGCCATAAAGCATACCTTCAGGGGGATCGAGGTAAATATTAGGTTTAACCCAAGCACCTTGCTCTTTTTGTAAAGAGATAGTGAGTTGGCTATTGTTATAACCAGAAGAAACTGATGATACTAATCCTGTTCCAACAGGAATTTTTGCCATTGCCTGATTATATTGCCATTCAAAATCAGCAGGCACAGGTTCAGTAAGATCCAAATCTAAAGTGTAGTCAGTCAAAATACAGACATTACTACATGTCGATAAAGTTAAAACTCCCGTTAAACGATCAGCCTGAACAGAGGATAGTTCAATAGGAAAAACAACTTGTTTGTCATAGCCTTGAGTGTGAATACCCGCCACATCAAAAGCTGAAGGTGATGGCCAATGCCAAGTTATTGCACTTACATCTTGCGACCAATTAATTTCAGGGGCAACGCCGCCTTCTCCAGGAGAACGCCAATACGTTTTCCATCCAGACTCAAGCTGTACCTCAAGTAAAACTTTCACGTCACCTGTTGGGGACTTTTGTGCTGTCGCCCTAACTTGTGCATGAGAATTATCAGGCATGGTTAGCCAGCCTGTATCTGCTGCTTGAGAGGTAGATAAAGTAAATAGCGTTAATATCAACGCCATAGCAAAAGAACGAAACATAACAACTCCCTAAAAATTCCTACAACGCTACACATAGAGCCACGCCCAAAATAGACGCGCAATCTTTTAGCTAAAAGGAAATTTCTAATCCCTCAAAATACAATAATGAAGGTGAAGTCTGATTGGAGGAGGTGGATGATGATGTTTTTTCTGATTACGCTGACGCGACACATAGATGGCAGCCATGCTTAACAATAGCAATACTGCCCATGAATGGAAAAATGGCTCTATTGTTAATGGAGGAACAGATAATAATGATTTGGCGCTCAATTCACAGGTAGACAGTGAATAGGTGTGCTCTGTTGCGCTATTCTCATCGGCAATCGGTGTTGATAGTGGGTATTGTGTTTGAGAGACAGCCGTTGCTAAGCGCTCACTAATGATGTGGGCACCTAATGAACGCTGAACAATACAACACAAGATCAGCAAAACTGTTATCACCACTAGCCAGCGACCTGACCGCCAATTACTCATAGATGTTCCTCATCAATATGACCCGCTATCTTAACGGTAATCCACAGACAAACAACTCCTTAAGACAAACTTTACAAATCCCTACTGAGTTTATTTTTCGTATTATCTCCATTTTTCATCTTTAACCTTTATTTCTATAAGGTTTCTACTACAATAATTTTAAATATTGAAAACAACTTCCAAAAAAATAATCAACTACATTTGATTTCATTCTTTTATTGGGAGATACCTCTCGTATTTCACAAATTGTACTTCCCAACAGTATGTTATTTGTTCTATCTATTAACATTATCAAAACAAATTAAAACAAAAAAGCAACACAAAGCAAAACATAAATATCACTTATCACCACGACAGGAGTTATTATGCGCATGCGTAAACTAGCATTATCATTAATGATCTTAGGGGCTGCAGGAGCTGTGCAGGCAGAAGAACTCACTGGAACCTTAAAGAAAATCAATGACAACGATATTATCATCGTTGGACACAGAGAATCCTCTGTTCCTTTCTCTTACTATGATAATCAACAAAAAGTGGTTGGCTATTCTCAAGACTATTCCAACCTCATTGTACAGGCTGTGAAAGACAAAATAGGCAAACCAAACTTACAAGTTCGCCTCATTCCTATTACTTCTCAGAATCGTATTCCATTATTACAAAATGGCACATTTGATTTTGAGTGTGGCTCAACAACCAACAATGAAGCTCGTCAGCAACAAGCTAGTTTCTCTAATACTATTTTCATCGTAGGTACACGTTTACTGGCGAAAAAAGACAGTGGAATTAAAGATTTCGCTGACCTGTCCGGTAAAAACGTTGTTGTAACATCAGGAACAACATCTGAAATGTTACTCAACAAGTTAAATGATGAGAAAAAGATGAATATGCGCATTATCAGCGCAAAAGATCATGGAGACTCATTCCGTACACTTGAATCAGGTCGTGCTGTTGCCTTTATGATGGATGATGCATTACTGGCTGGTGAACGTGCTAAAGCGAAAAAACCGGGTGAGTGGGAAATTGTAGGAACCCCACAATCTGAAGAAGCATATGGTTGTATGTTGCGTAAAGATGACACTCAATTCAAAGCGTTAATTGATGAAACTATCGCTAAAGCACAAAAATCAGGTGAAGCAGAAAAATCGTTCAGTCGCTGGTTTAATGCACCAATCCCACCTAAAAATCTTAACTTAGAATTCACCATCTCTGATGAAATGAAAGCATTATTTGCATCACCAAATGATAAAGCATTGAACTAAAAACACATAAGCAGTTGATGCAAAATAAATAATTATAAAGTATCTGTTGGACAGACAGATCAGTGAAGTTTGGGGCAGTCGTTCCCTGCCCCTCTTTTTCACCGGAGGTGAAATCATGTCGATTGATTGGGATTGGGGGATATTCTTCCAAGAAGCCCCATTCGGAAACACCACATACTTAGGATGGCTGATTTCTGGCTTCCAAGTCACCATTGCCTTATCTCTATGCGCTTGGGTTATCGCTTTTCTTGTCGGTTCTTTATTCGGAATTTTACGCACAGTACCTAATCGGTGGCTTTCAAGCTTAGGCACTGTTTATGTTGAGTTATTCCGTAACGTACCACTTATTGTTCAATTCTTTACGTGGTATCTCGTCATTCCTGAATTATTGCCTCAATCTATTGGCGACTGGTTTAAAATGGACTTAGCGCCAAATGTGCAATTTTTTGTCTCATCAGCACTCTGCTTAGGTTTGTTTACCGCAGCGCGTATGTGTGAGCAAGTTAGAGCCGCAATAAACTCATTACCTCGTGGTCAAAAAGCCGCAGGCTTAGCATTGGGCTTAACTTTACCCCAAACCTATCGTTATGTTTTATTACCTAATGCATACCGCGTCATTATTCCACCAATGACATCCGAAATGCTCAATCTCGTAAAAAACTCAGCGATTGCTTCTACTATCGGACTTATTGATATGGCGGCACAAGCGAATAAACTGCTCGACTATTCAGCAAAAGCGTATGAATCATTCACAGCAATCACACTTGCCTATGTATTTATCAATGTCATCATTATGCTAATAATGCATTGGCTTGAAAAACGCGTTCGCTTACCCGGCACAACGGGAGGTCAATAATGTACGAATTTGACTGGAGTTCTGTTGTTCCAAGCCTACCATTTTTAGTCGATGGAATGGCAATCACGCTAAAAATTACTATCACCGCTATTGTAGTCGGTATTTTATGGGGAACGGTGCTTGCTGTTATGCGCCTATCTACCTTTAAACCTATTAGCTGGTTTGCAGCCGCTTATGTTAATACCTTCCGTTCTATCCCATTAGTCATGGTATTACTGTGGTTTTATTTAATTGTGCCTAACATATTACAAAATGTTCTAGGACTTTCACCGAAAAGTGATATCCGTTTAATTTCAGCAATGATAGCGTTCTCTTTATTTGAAGCGGCTTATTACTCTGAAATTATAAGAGCAGGCATTCAAAGTGTTAGCAAAGGGCAATTTTCAGCCTCACTCGCGTTAGGTATGACCAAGTCACAAACAATGCGTTTAGTGATCTTACCTCAAGCCTTTCGAGCCATGATCCCGCTTTTACTGACTCAAGGAATTGTATTATTCCAAGATACCTCCTTAGTTTACGTTTTAAGTCTTACTGACTTTTTCAGAACAGCGGCAAATATTGGAGAGCGAGATGGTACACAAGTTGAGATGATCCTCTTTGCTGGTTTTGTTTATTTTGTCATTAGCTTCGCCGCTTCGATGTTAGTGAACTTTCTTAAAAAAAGGACTACCTAGATGATTTCCCTAAAAGACGTATCCAAATGGTATGGTCAGTTCCAAGTACTGACTGAATGTTCCACTGAAGTTAAAAAGGGGGAAGTTGTTGTTGTCTGTGGGCCTTCTGGATCAGGTAAATCAACACTGATCAAAACAGTGAATGGCTTAGAGCCTATACAACAAGGCGAGATCCTTGTTAATGAAATCAAAGTAAATGATAAACATACTGATCTTGCTAAATTACGAGCAAAAGTGGGTATGGTATTCCAACATTTTGAACTCTTCCCTCACCTCTCTATTATTGAAAATCTTACCTTGGCACAAGTTAAAGTGCTTAATAGAGAGAAAGCTACCGCAAAAGAGAAAGGATTAAAGCTATTAGAACGTGTGGGATTAGCAAGTCATGCTAACAAATACCCTGCTCAACTTTCAGGTGGTCAACAACAACGTGTCGCCATTGCTCGCGCATTATGTATGGACCCGATTGCAATGTTGTTTGATGAACCCACATCAGCACTTGATCCTGAAATGATTAATGAAGTACTTGATGTAATGGTAGAACTGGCAAATGAGGGTATGACGATGATGGTAGTAACCCATGAAATGGGTTTTGCTAAAAAAGTTGCCGACCGTATTATTTTTATGGATGAAGGTCGAATTGTAGAAGATAGACCTAAAAATGACTTTTTTGATAATCCAAAATCAGCGCGGGCAAAAGATTTCCTCGCTAAAATTCTGCACTAATCTCCACATCCCTCCTGCTGACGTGCTTTTTTAGCACGTCAGCCTAAAATAATAATTTCGATTAACCTCGCAATTAAATATCAAGTAATCTTCTTTTCTCGCAACATCACTATTATTTTTTCACAAAATACGCATTTATTGTCTTTTTGCTTTAACTCTTTCCAAGATATCTCGCAATTGTCTTGAAAAAGTTATGCAAACAGTGGCTTTCATTGAGATCAATAGTTGTGGCTATTAGACAAAATCAGCTATGCTATGCAAGTCTTAATTTCATAATAGCGGTTACCCTCCGGTAGCCATTAATTCACCATAGGATTATCGGTGCCATGCAAGAACAATATCGTCCCGAAGATATAGAGCAAACTATCCAGGAACACTGGGAAAAGAACAATACATTTAAAGTGACAGAAGATAATAACAAAGAAAAATATTACTGCCTGTCAATGCTACCTTATCCTTCTGGCCGACTTCACATGGGACACGTCCGTAACTACACCATTGGTGACGTGATTTCCCGTTATCAACGTATGCTAGGTAAAAACGTCTTACAACCTATTGGTTGGGATGCGTTCGGTTTACCAGCAGAAGGTGCCGCAGTAAAAAATAAAACAGCTCCAGCACCATGGACTTACGAAAACATCAATTACATGAAAAACCAGTTAAAAAAACTGGGTTTTGGTTACGATTGGGATCGTGAAGTCACTACTTGTACTCCAGAATATTATCGCTGGGAACAGTGGTTCTTTACTAAGTTATATGAAAAAGGCTTAGTTTATAAAAAGACCTCTGCTGTTAACTGGTGCCCACACGACTTAACCGTTTTAGCCAACGAACAAGTTATTGATGGCTGTTGCTGGCGTTGTGATACCCCTGTTGAACGTAAAGAAATTCCACAGTGGTTTATCAAAATTACCGAGTATGCTGAAGAGCTGTTAAACGATTTAGATACGTTAGATGAGTGGCCAGAACAAGTTAAGACCATGCAACGTAACTGGATTGGTCGCTCTGAAGGTGTCGAAATTAAATTTGATGTTGCTGACAGCGACGACACCATGACCGTTTATACAACGCGTCCAGATACATTTATGGGTGTCACTTATGTTGCAGTTGCAGCAGGTCACCCATTAGCGCAAAAAGCTGCTCAAAATAACCCTGAAGTTCAACACTTCATTGATGAATGCCGTAATATGAAAATGGCAGAAGCCGATATGGCAACAATGGAGAAAAAAGGGATTGCAACAGGTCTGTATGCTATTCATCCATTAACTAAAGAGAAAGTCGCTATTTGGGTGGCTAACTTTGTATTAATGGAATACGGCACAGGTGCTGTAATGGCAGTTCCAGGTCACGATGAACGTGACTGGGAATTTGCAACCAAATACAACTTACCAATCAAGGCTGTTATTGCAGATGCTGAAGGTAATCAACCTGACTTATCTGAAGGTGCATTAACCGAGAAAAATAGCCTGATTAACTCTGGTGAATTCTCTGGGTTAGACAACCAAGCTGGCTTTAACGCAATTGCAGATAAACTGGCGCAAATGGGTGTTGGTGAGCGTAAAGTTAACTACCGTTTACGTGACTGGGGTGTTTCTCGTCAACGTTACTGGGGTGCGCCAATTCCAATGGCAACCTTAGAAGATGGTACTGTTGTTCCTGTTCCTGAAGATCAACTACCAGTGATCCTGCCAGAAGATGTAACAATGGATGGGATCACCAGCCCAATCAAAGCAGATCCTGAGTGGGCAAAAACTACGATCAATGGCCAGCCAGCGCTGCGTGAAACTGATACTTTTGACACCTTTATGGAGTCTTCTTGGTATTACGCTCGTTATACCTGCCCAGATTACGATAAAGGCATGTTAGATCCGAAAGCAGCTAACTATTGGTTACCTGTTGACTGGTATATTGGTGGTATTGAACACGCCATCATGCACTTAATGTATTTCCGTTTCTTCCATAAACTGATGCGTGATGCAGGTTTAGTGAACTCTGATGAACCGGCAAAACGCTTACTGTGCCAAGGCATGGTATTAGCTGATGCGTTCTATCACACTGGTGAAGATGGTGCTCGTCATTGGGTATCTCCTGCTGAAGCTATCGTTGAACGTGATGAGAAAAACCGCATCATAAAAGCGACTGACAGTGAAGGTCATGAACTGACTTATGCTGGCATGAGCAAAATGTCTAAATCTAAAAATAACGGTATCGACCCACAAACGATGGTTGAACGTTATGGTGCAGATACCGTTCGTTTATTTATGATGTTTGCTGCTCCACCAGAGTTAACACTGGAATGGCAGGAATCTAGCGTCGAAGGTGCAAACCGCTTCTTACGTCGTTTATGGCGTTTAGTCCACGAACATTCTCAAAAAGGAGCGACACAGTCTCTTGACCTTTCTGCACTGACAGAAGAACAAAAAGATTTACGTCGTGACTTACATAAAACGATCGCGAAAGTATCTGATGACGTAGGTCGTCGTTTAGCCTTTAACACAGCGATTGCAGCCATTATGGAGTTAATGAATAAATTAACTCGTGCAACACAAGAAACAGAACAAGATCGCGCTTTAATGCAAGAAGCATTAGAAGCCATTGTTCGTATGCTTTCTCCAATCATCCCTCATGCTTGTTTTGTTATGTGGCAGGCATTAGGTGGGAAAGAGGATGTTGATGTTGCACCATGGCCTGTTGCTGATGAAGAAGCAATGGTCGATGACACCAAGCTGATCATCGTTCAAGTGAATGGTAAAGTGCGTGGTCGAGTCACTGTTCCGGCTAATTCAGAAAAAGAATATGTTCAGGAAATGGCGACAAAAGAGTACAGTGTTGCTAAATACTTGGAAGATGTGACTGTTCGTAAAGTCATCTATGTTCCAGGAAAATTACTGAACATCGTTGTTGGCTGATAAGGAGGCCTAGTGCGATATCTACTTTCGCTATTTTTCGGTTTAGCGGTGTTAATCACCGCTGGCTGTGGTTTTCACCTTCAAGGTAAAACTCAGGTTCCAGCAGAATTAAAAACGCTTTATCTTAGCTCTGGTGACCCTTATGGCCCATTATCTCGTGTAATGCGTCAGCAACTTAGATTGAGTGGTGTTCAGCTTGTTGAAAATCCAACAGCAAATATCCCTATTCTTAAAATTGTCGGCTCATCTGAAAGTAAAGAGACCGTTTCTGTGTATCAAGACGGTAAATCAGCAGAACGTCAGTTAACATTTGTGCTTGATGCACAAGTGATTATGCCTGATGGTACGATTTACCCAATTTCATCACAGGTTTCACGCCCATTCTTCGATAACCCATTAGAAGCATTAGCGAAAGATGCTGAAAATGACATTATCAAGCAAGAGATGCGTGAACAAGCGACAGCAATATTAGTGCGTAAATTATTGGTTGTTCACAATGCTGAACGCCAAAAAGCCGCACAAGCTGAGCAGGCAAAACAGATAATCTCACCCGCCAAATGATCCGCTTATATCCAGAACAACTGAATGCGCAGCTCCAAGAGGGGCTGCGCCAAAGTTACCTACTCTGGGGTAACGAACCTCTGTTACTCCAAGAGTCTCAAGATGCTATTCAATCCGCTGCTAAATCCCAAGGATTTGTCGAGCATTATCAATTTACCCTTGATAATAATACGGACTGGAATGAAATTTACTCGCTTTGTCAATCGCTAAGCCTTTTTTCTCAAAGGCAATCTCTTTTACTGCATTTACCTGAAAATGGCCCCAATGCAGGGATGTCAGAGAAACTTACTCGCCTATCGCAAGAATTACATCAAGACTTATTGTTGATTTTACGTGGCAATAAACTCACAAAAGCACAAGAAAACAGTGAATGGTTTAAAACATTAAGCCAACACGGAACCTATATTTCTTGTCTAACACCTGAACTTGATAAATTACCTAATTGGGTTGCGCGACGAGCAAAACAAAAAGGATTAGCGCTGGATGAACAAGGTAATCAATTACTTTGCTACTGTTATGAAGGGAATTTATTGGCACTAGCACAAGCCATTGAGCGTCTTTCTCTGTTGTACCCTGACGGTAAGCTAACGCTCCCAAGAGTAGAAGCGGCGGTCAATGATGCGTCACATTTTACCCCTTATCACTGGGTTGATGCATTACTTGCAGGGAAAACACAACGTGCATGGCATATCTTGCAACAACTCAAAAGAGAAGACTCTGAACCTGTTATTTTACTCAGAACTTTACAACGTGAGTTAATGCAGTTGATTACGCTGCATCGAGAATCTAAAACGGCTTCGTTAAAAACAATTTTCGATAAGCATCGAGTTTGGCAAAACCGACGCCCAATATTCACAGCAGCACTACAACGTTTATCTGAACATCAATTGCTGACAGCCATACGATTACTCGCAACAATTGAAATTACGATTAAGCAAGATTATGGACAGACTGTTTGGCCCTCTCTTAGTGCTCTGGGCTTATTACTTTGTGGAAAAGCATTGCCAGAAGGATTTGTAAATCATGCCTAAAACCAATCACTCAACACCTTTAATTAACCAAGCCATTGCTTTATATGGTGGTACATTTGATCCTATTCATTATGGGCATTTACGTCCTGTTGAAGCCCTTTCCGGATTAATTGGTTTAAAAGAAGTGATTTGGTTACCTAACAATATTCCTCCTCATCGCCCTCAACCAGAGGCGTCTTCTCAACAACGTCTTGAGATGGTACGTCTGGCTCTTGAGCCATATTCTTCATTTAAAGTCGACACTCGTGAACTTGAGAAGCCAACCCCTTCTTATACTATTGAGACATTAAGAGACTTCAGAAAAGAAATCGGCGATAAGCAACCTTTGGCTTTTATAATTGGTCAAGACTCATTGCTATCAATTAATACATGGCATCAGTGGGATCAACTATTGAACGTATGCCATTTACTAGTTTGTGCCCGTCCTGGTTATCAAACACATTTTGGCTCAGCGCAAATGCAAACATGGCTGACCAAACATCAAACTCATCAGCAAGAAGATATTCATTGTTTACCTGCGGGTAAAATATTCCTCGCTGACACACCACTTTATAATATTTCAGCGACTGACATTCGTGCTCGCCATAAAGCAGGATTAGATTGTCACGATTTACTACCAAGTTCTGTTGAAGACTATATTCGCCAGCAACAACTCTATAAATAATTAAGACTAAAGTTGCTCTCTTAAATAATTAAAAGCGAGCGGATAAGGCGAAAAATAGCGTTGATGGCTCAAATATTCATCAGGATAAACAGCTAACCAATATTTGAGTAAATCATAAGGTTTAGATAAAGGCACAATACCTTGACGATATTGTAAAATTGTCTGTGTCATTTCTTGTTTTTGTTGTGAACTTAGATTTCGCTTAAAATATCCAGCCATATGCATTAACGCATTAGTTTGCCCTTCTCTATTTGCTGCAACACTAAATGCTTTCATTAGCTTTTCCTGATATTTCGATGCAACATCTTCAAGGGGAATGGTATCAGAAAAATTAGCAATATCATGCCCCAACTCTCGATAAGCTGCTTGTGAATAAGCCATAATTAAATATTTGTATCGACTATGAAATTTAACTAAAGCCCCTTTAGTTAATGACTGATTAACCTGTTGTTGGTAATCAAACAGTGTGAAAAATTGGGTAAGAAAATGGTCAAGAGCAATAGGCTGTAAAAATTGATCAATATTTAATTGAGGTAAAGTAAAATTCGGAGGTGAGGAAAGGCTGTCTCCTCTTTTTCCAACATAACCATAAAGCGGCAACAGGTTATCCCTATTTTGAGCCTCTATCTGCATAATACCTATCTTTTCCGCCTGAACAGTATCGCAAAGCAATGCTAACTTTTCTTGCAATTGGTGATTAGTGTTACTCACAATTTCTGAAGATAACCCGAGATAATTTTCTTTTCTTTCCATTCTTTTTCTCTCTAACTAAAAAGTATGAGTATTAGTCTGTATAATCTAAACTTAACAAAGTGAAAACACGCTAATTAGGTGTTTCATGAGCATTGACAGACGAGGTTTAGCTGTTATTCTCACCCTCTGCTCCCTTAAGGGAACTGTAAGGTAAAACTGTCGTCTAAACGGAAAAGTTCTTATTTGCCTTCTTTTTGTTATTTATTATGACGCAGTTTATGGGCATATATGAATTTTTCTAAATCAAACGTCGAAAAACAAGAAAATGAGGTTTATGTTCTTGTTATTGCTAACTAGAATTAATCATCCAGTAAAATAGATTTATTGGTATAAATTCCTTTAAAATAGCGCTTATTATTTTTTCGACTGAATCAACCCATTAGATTAAAGGTGATCCTTTTGCAAGGTTCTGAATTACAGCAATTTATTATTGATAAACTTGAAGATTCTAAAGCTCAAGACATTATTGCATTAGATGTCCGTGGAAAATCAAGTGTAACTGATTACATGATTATTTGTACGGGTACATCAAGCAGACACCTCATGTCAGTTGCAGATAATCTCGTTGATGATTGCCGCGAAGCGGGATTACAACCTTTAGGTGTTGAAGGACAAGGCGTTTCTGACTGGATTGTCGTTGATCTTGGCGAAGCCATGGTACACGTTATGCAAGAAGATAGTCGCCGTATGTACGAACTTGAAAAACTCTGGAGCTGAGTTTGAAATTACAGCTCATTGCCGTTGGTACAAAAATGCCGGACTGGATACAGACCGGCTTTATGGATTATCTTAATCGATTCCCCAAAGACATGCCTTTAGAACTTATCGAGATCCCCGCAGGCAAGCGAGGAAAGAATGCGGATATTAAACGTATTCTCGAAAAAGAAGGTGAACAGATGTTAGCTGCAGTAGGTAAAGGAAATCGTATCGTCACTCTCGATATTCCTGGCGCTCGCTGGGATACGCCAAAACTTGCAGAACAGCTTGATCGATGGAAGCTCGATGGTAGAAATGTCAGCTTACTCATTGGTGGCCCGGAAGGATTAGCACCCGCTTGTAAAGCTGCGGCTGAACAAAGCTGGTCTTTATCTCCTTTAACAATGCCACATCCCCTTGTTCGTGTCGTGGTTGCAGAAAGCCTTTATCGAGCATGGAGCATTACCACAAACCATCCTTATCATCGTGAATAATCAATAAATTGGCGGGTCAGTAAGTGAAGTCAAATGGGATGAAAAGAAAAAAACGTACCCCGTTTCGAGATTATACTGCGGAATCAAAGCTATTTATCCGTCGTGTGATTGTCGCATTTTCAGTAATTATTATATTGAGTGGTGTTTTGGTTTTTAACCTCAATCACTTACAGATCGCTCGCCATGATGATTATCAGACACGTTCAAATGATAACCGAATTAAATTAGTACCGATTGCTCCTAGCAGAGGTATTATTTACGATCGCAAAGGCATCCCTCTTGCGCTTAATCGTACTATCTACCAATTAGAAGTTGTGCCTGAAAAAGTAGCAAACTTACAAGAAACGCTGGAAAGTTTAAGGGATGTTGTTGACTTAACTGACGAAGATATTGCGGCATTTGAAAAAGAGCGCAAGCGCTCACGTCGATTTAGCTCTATCGCCTTAAAAACAACATTAAGCCAAGTACAAGTCGCGCGTTTCGCTATCAACCAATACCGCTATCCCGGCTTAGAAATCAAAGGCTATCAACGTCGTTATTATCCTTATGGCTCAGCATTAACGCATGTGATTGGTTACGTCGCAAAAATTAATGATAAAGATGTTGAACGTCTAGATAAAGAAGGTTTATCACCTAACTATGCTGCAACTCATGATATCGGTAAGTTAGGCATCGAACGTTATTATGAGTCTACATTGCACGGCACAACAGGCTATGAAGAGGTTGAAGTTAATAGCCGTGGTCGAGTTATTCGCCAATTACACGAACAGCCGCCACAAGCAGGTAAAGATATTTATCTTACCATCGACCTTGAACTGCAAACTTACATTGAAACATTGCTCACTACAAGCCGAGCCGCGGTTGTAGTAACCGATCCTCGCAACGGTGAAATTTTAGCACTGGTATCAAACCCTAGTTACGATCCTAACTTATTTGTCGGTGGAATATCGAACACAGAATATCAAGGGTTACTAAATAACCCAGATAGACCGCTGATCAACCGAACAACTCAAGGTCTTTACCCACCAGCATCAACCGTGAAACCCTTTATGTCTGTTGCGGCATTAAGCGAAGGTGTGATCACAGCCAATACAACCATTCATGATCCCGGCTGGTGGCAACTTCCTGGCTCAGAAAAACGTTATCGAGACTGGAAGCGTTGGGGACATGGAAAACTTAATGTCACAAAATCTATCGTAGAATCAGCGGATACCTTCTTCTACCAAGTTGCTTATGATATGGGAATTGATCGTATATCAACTTGGATGGGTCGCTTTGGCTATGGCGAATATACAGGTATTGATCTCTCTGAAGAGCGCAATGGCATCATGCCAACACGTGAGTGGAAACAGCAACGTTATAAAAAACCTTGGTATCAAGGTGACACGATCCCAGTAGGTATTGGACAAGGTTATTGGACAGCAACGCCAATTCAAATGGCGAAAGCTTTAATGACATTGATTAATGACGGTCAAGTTAAAACTCCTCACCTACTTTACGGTACAAAACTAGGCAATGAAATGCTGCCTTATGTTGATACTGAAACTCGCCAAATTGGCGATATCCACTCAGGTTATTGGGAACTCGCAAAATACGGTATGTATGGTGTGGCTAACTTCCCAAATGGTACAGGTCGCCGAAGTTTTGCTGATGCACCTTATAAAGCGGCAGCAAAATCGGGAACGGCACAGGTGTTTAGTTACGAAACCTACAATGCGAGCCAATTGGCAGAACATCTTCGTGATCACAAGTTGATGATTGCCTTTGCGCCTTATGATAATCCAACTGTAGCTATCTCTATTATCTTAGAAAATGGTGGTGCAGGCCCTTCTGTCGGTGATATTACAAGACAAATCCTTGACCACATTCTCCTTGGTGATAACAACACTGTATTGCCAGCGTCTCCACCAGCACCGCGTGGTTCAGAGGAATAATACTCATGACTGAAAATAATAAGAAAAAATCCTTCTGGACACGGATACATATCGATCCATTATTCTTACTTTGTATTATTGCGTTATTAGGATACAGCGCATTTATTATGTGGAGTGCCAGCGGGCAAGATCCAGAAATGATGCAACGTAAGTTAGGACAGATTGCTATGGGTTTCATGATCATGATAGTCATGGCGCAAATCCCACCAAGAGTCTATGAAAGCTGGGCTCCTCATCTCTATTTCTTCTGTATTATTTTACTTATTCTTGTTGATGTCTTTGGGCAAATCAGTAAAGGAGCACAACGTTGGCTAGATTTAGGTATTGTGCGTTTTCAGCCTTCAGAAATTGCTAAAATAGCTGTGCCTTTAATGGTCGCTCGATTTATGAATCGCGATGTATGCCCTCCTACATTACGTAATACGGCCATTGCTCTGGTACTTATTTTTGTGCCAACTTTATTAGTCGCCGCACAGCCAGATTTAGGAACATCTATTCTTGTTGCAGCTTCTGGATTATTCGTCCTTTTCCTTGCAGGAATGAGCTGGCGACTTATCACTGTGGCTATTATTCTTGTTGCCGCCTTTATCCCCATACTCTGGTTTTTCCTCATGCATGATTACCAGCAAGCACGAGTAATGATGCTTCTCGACCCTGAATCAGACCCGCTTGGGGCAGGATATCATATCATCCAATCTAAAATTGCCATTGGTTCTGGTGGATTACATGGAAAAGGATGGTTACAAGGCACTCAATCTCAATTAGAATTCTTACCAGAGCGCCATACAGACTTTATTTTTGCTGTATTGGCGGAAGAACTCGGATTAATTGGTGTTTTGATACTACTGACTCTTTATATACTCTTAATCGCGCGAGGCCTTTACCTTGCAACGAAAGCACAAAATACATTTGGTAGAGTAATGATTGGCGGATTAATGCTAATTTTCTTTGTCTATGTCTTTGTCAACATAGGAATGGTGAGTGGCATTCTTCCTGTTGTCGGTGTTCCGTTACCGCTGATGAGTTATGGAGGCTCGGCCCTGATTGTATTAATGGCAGGGTTTGGTATCGTGATGTCGATTCATACACACCGAAAACTACTATCGAAAAGTTTATAATGAGGTTTTTATGCGTCTGCAATGGGTTTTGATTGGTATCAGTGCATTGCTACTGTCGGGGTGTGTTGTTGATAAAACGAATACCAATAAACCGCCAGCACCATTACCCAATGTGCCAGCTCAACGTGTTCTCGGTGCAGAGCCACGTTACGAGCCTTATCATCCTACGGCAAATCAAGATTATCGAAAAAATGGGGTGGTTTACCGTATTGTGACTGATCCTGCAAACTTTAGTGAGCGAGGAGAAGCGATTGTCTATGATAGTTTAGCGATGAGTCGTTTAACTACCATTGGTGAACGCGTTAATCCTTATGAGTTTGCTGTTGCTCATCCTACATTACCGATCCCAAGCTATGCAAAAATCACAAACTTGCTCAATGGGCGCACAATGGTTGTACGTATTAACGACCGTGGCCCTTACGTCAATGGAAAACAGATCCAAGTCACTCCAGCGGTTTCTGATAGCTTACGTTTAATGCCGACAACACCCTTGCTTATTGAAGGAATTGTTGTTGACCAAAGTGGCCATATGAGCGGTATCGGTACACATGGTGCGCAAATAGAGAAGAAAACGACCGCATTACCAGAGCGTCCTAATTTTAATGCTCAACCAGCAACACCTGCGCCATTAACGACATCAACACCTATCAACAACAATATGCCTGTTGAACCATCGGCTCCTGTGCAAGTAAAAGCACCTACTCCAGTTCCGGCACCAGTTCCAACGCCGGCTCCGGCGAAGGCAGAAGCCCCCAAACCCGTTTTATCCTCAAATTCCATAGCACAAGGCTTTTATGTCCAAGTTGGTGCTCTCAGTAACGAAAATAATGCACAATTTTGGCTCAATGATTTATCGTCGTTATTTAACACTCAAGGTGTGATCAACAAAACAGATGGATTATATAAAGTACAACTCGGCCCTTATTCATCTAAAGATCAAGCCGAAACGATAAAAAACAAGCTAAAACAAGTTAAAGATATTACTGGGTTTATTATTACCCAATAAAGGATAATTTACGTAAAATCCTTTTTATATCAGCAAATTCAAGCGTAGAATCGTCTGGATTTGCTGATATTTTATTTATCAGTCCCTATTTTTCCCTGAATTTTCGGATTAAACAAACAGAATGAAACAAATACTCCCAGCAAAATTACTAAGAACAAGCCTATTAAGCGCCACTTTCGCTTTACTCACAGTAAGCCATCAAGGTATTGCGGAAGATTCCCTAAAAACAATGATACCGGCTGTTCCTAGTATCGAAGCCGAATCTTATATTCTTATTGATTATAATTCTGGGAAAGTACTGGCTGAAATGAATGCCGACGTTCGTCGTGATCCTGCAAGTTTAACCAAAATGATGACCAGCTATGTTATCGGTCAATCCATTCGTGCTGGTAAAATCTCTAATAGCGATATCGTACCGATTGGTGAAGAAGCGTGGGCGACGGGTAATCCTGTTTTTCGCGGCTCATCTTTAATGTTCTTAAAACCGGGTGATCAAGTTACTGTTGCGCAGTTAACCCGTGGTATTAACTTACAATCAGGGAATGATGCTTGTGTCGCAATGGCCTCTTATGTTGCAGGAAGCCAAGATACATTTGTGACCATGATGAACGACTACGTTAAACGTCTTGGTTTAAAAAACACACAGTTCCAAACCGTTCATGGTCTTGATGCTCCGGGACAATATAGCTCGGCTCGCGATATGGCACTAATTGGTGCTGCATTAATTCGCGATGTGCCTGATGAATACGCCATCTATAAAGAAAAAGAGTACACCTACAACAATATCCGCCAAACAAACCGAAATGGTTTGTTGTGGGATACCAGTTTAAATGTTGATGGTATTAAAACAGGCCATACTGCATCAGCAGGTTATAACCTTGTTGCGTCTGCAACTGAAGGCGATATGCGTTTAATTTCTGCAGTTATGGGTGGTCACTCATCTAAAGGTCGTGATGCCGAAAGTAAAAAGCTACTTACTTGGGGTTTTCGTTTTTTTGAAACCGTAAAACCATTACAAGTGGGTAAAGAATTTGCTGCTGAGCCTATCTGGTATGGCGAGACAGATAAAGTACAATTAGGGGTAGATAAAGATGTTTATTTAACTATTCCTCGTGGTCGTTTAAAAGATTTAAAAGCAAGCTATGTTCTTGATAATGTAGAATTACATGCACCAGTGACTAAAAACCAAGTTGTAGGAACAATTAATTTTCAACTTGATGGTCAAGTTATCGAACAGCGTCCGCTAGTTGTGATGCATGAAGTAAAAGAAGGCGGTTTCTTTAGCCGTATTATTGACTATATCAAATTATTATTCTCACACTGGTTTGGCTAAGACTTGAAAAAGGTAAATGTGACCACATATAACTTTTATACAGATATTGGCAGAAACACATTTACCATTCCCATATTTACCCTAATTACCAGTATCGCATTCCTTATTATGTAAGGAATGCGCTTTTTATTTGCTAAGATTAGGTGTAGAAATAAATTATTAAAACAACAGCACCTGTTGTCTTAAGGAATTACATTATGATGAAAACAAAATTAAATGAACTGTTAGAGTTTCCATGTTCTTTCACTTATAAAGTGATGGGCCATGCAAAACCAGAATTAGTGGATCAAGTTGTTGAAGTTATTCAACGCCATGCGCCTGGTGATTACACACCATCGGTTAAACCAAGTAGCAAAGGTAATTACCACTCTGTTTCTATTACCATCAACGCAACTCATATTGATCAAGTAGAAACGTTGTATAAAGAATTAGGTGAACTTGAACTAGTACGTATGGTTCTGTAATCTCTTCTTTTAGCAAATGACTTTTTAAAAGCGCCTTTCATCAAGGCGCTTTTTCTTATTCTGCATTTCCTCATTTTTCACCCTACCTCGGAAAAAAAACATCTCAATCTGGTAGTTCATTTACTGGAGCGTTATACTGCTCTTCACAATTACGCTACAAATGAAGATTTTCACGGTGCAAGACAAGACAATCATTATTCGCCAATTAGGTGTGAAACCCTATTTACCGGTTTCTGATTCTATGCATCAGTTTACGGAAAAACGGGAAAGTCACACACCTGATGAAATATGGCTCGTTCAACATGAACAGGTTTTTACCCAAGGCCAAGCAGGTAAAGCTGAACACTTATTAAATACGGGAACTATCCCGGTTATTCAATCCGATCGTGGTGGTCAAGTAACTTATCATGGCCCCGGTCAACAAGTGATGTATGTTTTAATTGATTTAAAACGCAATCATGTAGGTGTTCGTCAATTAGTCACCGCTCTTGAAAACACCGTTATAGACACGCTAGCAGAGTTTAATGTAGAAGCTTATGCCCGCGCTGATGCACCCGGCGTTTACGTAAAAGGTGATAAAATTTGCTCTTTAGGATTACGCATTCGTAAAGGTTGTTCCTTTCACGGACTTGCGCTCAATATCGATATGGATTTATCCCCTTTTGCACGAATAAATCCTTGCGGTTATTCTGATCTAAAAATGACGCAGTTAATTGATTTTGCACCGAATACGACAACGACACAGGTAGCACCGTTATTAGTTAAGCATTTTTGTACACAACTAGGATTTCAACCACAGCAATAAAAATGCTATAATTTTTTTAACATTTGTCATATTTTTTTAAAACCCTGATTACCTCAGTCACATCGTGTTAATCACTCTAGATAACTGGAACTGGCACAATTATGAGTAAACCTATTCAGATGGAACGCGGAGTTAAATATCGCGACGCCGATAAAATGGCACTTATTCCTGTTAAAACAGTCGCTACAGAACGTGAACAACTGCTACGCAAACCTGATTGGATGAAAATAAAGCTACCCGCTGACTCAAGTAAAATTCAGGGTATCAAAGCAGCAATGCGTAAAAATGGCCTTCATTCCGTCTGTGAAGAAGCCTCTTGCCCTAACCTTGCTGAGTGTTTTAACCACGGAACGGCAACCTTTATGATCTTGGGTGCAATTTGTACACGCCGTTGCCCATTTTGCGATGTCGCTCATGGCCGTCCTAATGCTCCCGATCCTCAAGAGCCAGAAAAACTTGCTCAAACTATTAAAGATATGGGATTACGCTACGTCGTAATTACGTCCGTAGACCGTGATGATCTCCGTGATGGTGGTGCTCAACATTTTGCTGATTGTATTGCTGCAATTCGTGCAAAAAATCCAACGATCCGTATTGAAACATTAGTTCCTGATTTCCGTGGTCGTATGGATAAAGCGCTTGAGATCCTCACTGACACTCCACCAGATGTCTTTAACCATAACTTAGAGAATGTTCCTCGCGTTTATCGTCAAGTACGCCCAGGTGCTAACTATCAATGGTCGCTGACATTGTTAGAGCGTTTTAAGCAAGCTCACCCTGATATTCCAACAAAATCAGGTTTGATGGTCGGTCTTGGGGAAACCAACGAAGAAATTATTGACGTTATGCGTGATCTGCGTAAACATGGGGTAACGATGCTGACATTAGGGCAATATTTACAGCCAAGCCGTCACCATCTTCCTGTTCAACGCTACGTCAGTCCTGACGAGTTTGAATATATGAAAGAGCAAGCACTTGCGATGGGCTTTACCCATGCAGCTTGTGGGCCGTTTGTTCGCTCGTCTTATCATGCTGATCTTCAAGCTCAGGGGATTGAGGTTAAATAACAATTAATCTCTCATGCTTAATATTGCAATTGCTGTATTTATAGGTGGTGGTTTAGGTAGCGTATTACGCTGGCTAATTAGCTACCGCCTAAATTCTATTTTTCCTCATTTTGCCACAGGCACCTTTATTGCTAACTGTATTGGTGCTTTTATTATTGCCTTTGGTATCGCTTGGTTTAGCAAAGCACCACATATTGATCCTATTTGGAAAATTATGCTAACTACGGGCTTTTGTGGCGGTTTGACAACGTTTTCAACCTTTTCTGTCGAAGTTGTCGCACTCTTAACTGAGGGGAAGATAGGATGGGCATTAAGTACGATGGGCGCTAACTTGGTAGGTTCATTTTTAATGACCGCTTTTGCGTTTTGGTTACTACGCGAGATGTAATGCTTGGAATATAAAAACCTGTTATAAAACGGGTTTTGCTTTAGATACATAAAAACCCGTTATTCAGCGGGTTTTGCTCTAGATACATAAAAACCCGTTATTCAACGGGCTTTGCTCTAGATACATAAAAACCCGTTATTCAACGGGCTTTGCTCTAGATACATAAAAACCCGTTATTCAACGGGTTTTTACTTGTCTCAAAGAAGTCGTTAATTAGATAGCGACAACGTTTGCAGCAGATGGCCCTTTCGCGCCGTCAGTAACTTCAAACTCTACTTTTTGACCTTCAGCAAGGGTTTTAAAGCCTTCTGATGTAATAGCGGAAAAGTGTACAAATACATCTTTGCTGCCATCTTCTGGAGTGATAAAACCAAAACCTTTAGTTTCGTTAAACCACTTAACGTTACCTTTTAATTTAGACATCAAGTTTACCTTTAAAATAGAAAATAAACGCAAGCGTTTTGCGTTGGCTATAGTAAAACAAAAATGATGATTCCCTGTCCACAGTCTAGATCACGAAACTCACATTTTTTTTCTGCCAAATGATTAATATTCAGACAAATCCCATGCCTTAACACATAGTTCACTTAAGAAACAATACTTAATACTTACAATCTGAACTATTCATCGACTTCTACCTTTTCATATTGAAGTAGCCAACGCTTAATATCTAATCCACCGGTATAGCCGACTAACTTACCGTTATGACCAATAACTCGATGACAAGGAATAATTAAAGATATTGGGTTGCGTGAGTTTGCCATTCCGACCGCTCTGCAATAATTGACCGAACCTAATGTAAGCGCCAATTTTTTATAACTCCAAATTTCACCATAAGGGATGGTTTGTAATGTTTTCCAAACACGGCTTTGAAATTCCGTTCCTTCTGGCGCTAATGGCACCGAAAATGTCGTGCGTTTACCTGCAAAATACTCTTTTAATTGTTTTATACATTGGTTAATAACAGGGCTCGAACTTACGGCAGCCTCTTTGTCATTCACAAAATAGAGACTCGTGATCCCTTTTTCATTTGCAGTGATAGAGATATAAGGTTTTGGGAAGCCTTTAGGTGCATCGAGATAGTCTTGGTACATAATGTTTTCTCTGCTGATTTGTCTTTAGCAATCAGATTAAATCATGCTTGATTGATAAAGCAATCATCTAATTACTCGTATATCTAATAAAAATTGATCAATCGAGCGATCTAAAAATAAAATTAGTTCACTAACTGTTTAATTTTAATGATAATCATTATCAAAAATGAAAATCACCATATATTGTGTGGTTGAAAATAAATAACTCTATATATAGTATTTAAGTACTTCTCATTATGGATGTGAAAACAGACGCATCCATATTTTTATAAGGGTTATTTTTATGTCTGTTATCCTCTATACCAAACCGAATTGCGTTCAATGCAGTGCCACAGAACGCGCTTTAAAACAGAAAAATATTCCGTTTGTTGCAGTCGATCTCACCAAAGATACACAAGCTCTCGCCCGTATCGTTTCTATGGGATATCGCCAAGTACCTGTTGTGGTTCATGGTGAACAGCATTGGTCAGGTTTCTGTCCTGATAAAATCAGACAGATCACGCTCTAAAGGAGCATCTCATGCAAACTGCACCTTTGATCTATTTTTCAAGTCGCTCTGAAAACTGCCATCGCTTTGTACAAAAGCTCAATTTAAATGCGACCAGAATTATTGAAGATGAAACATTGCTTGCAACACAACCCTTTGTGTTGCTTTGCCCAACTTATGGTGGTGGTGGTACTAAAGGTGCAGTTCCTAAAGCAGTTATTCAGTTTTTAAATATTCCTGAAAACCGCCAATTAATACGTGGAGTCATTGCTTCTGGAAATACTAACTTTGGTGCAGCTTACGGATTAGCTGGCGATATTATTGCACAAAAATGCCAAATCCCTTTTTTGTATCGATTTGAATTATTAGGTACGCCAGAAGATGTGAATCGCGTAAAAACAGGTTTAAGTACATTTTGGTCAAGTCTTACTGACCAATGCGTCACGAGATAATTAACATGACACAATCAACAGAACAACTGGATTACCATGCATTGAATGCCATGCTAAATCTCTATGATGAGCAAGGTAATATTCAGTTTGATAAAGATAAATTAGCGACACACCATTTTTTTCGTCAACATGTCAATCAAAACACTGTATTTTTTCATGATCTAAAAGAAAAACTCGAGTTCTTAGTACAACAACACTATTACGAAGCGCAAGTGTTAGAACAGTATGAATTTGCCTTTATCAAACAGCTATTCAAACATGCTTATAGTAAAAAATTTCGCTTTCAATCTTTCCTTGGCGCTTTTAAGTACTACACCAGTTATACCTTAAAAACCTTTGATGGAGAGCGCTATCTTGAACGCTATGAAGATCGCGTTTGTATGGTGGCTCTCACGCTTGCACAAGGCGATACTGATCTTGCTATTCATCTTGTAGATGAAATTATTAGTGGTCGTTTTCAACCCGCTACACCGACTTTTTTAAATTGCGGAAAACAACAACGCGGTGAGTTGGTTTCCTGCTTTTTATTGCGTATAGAAGATAATATGGAATCTATCGGTCGATCGGTAAATTCCGCGTTACAGCTTTCTAAACGTGGCGGTGGTGTTGCATTTTTGCTCACTAATTTACGTGAAGCAGGTGCACCGATTAAACGTATAGAAAATCAATCTTCTGGCGTTGTTCCTGTTATGAAAATGCTTGAAGATGCTTTTTCTTATGCTAATCAGTTAGGTGCAAGACAAGGAGCTGGCGCTGTTTATCTTCATGCTCATCATCCAGATATTTACCATTTTCTTGATACAAAAAGAGAAAATGCAGATGAAAAAGTGCGAATAAAAACGCTCTCTTTAGGCGTTGTTATCCCTGATATCACGTTTGAATTAGCGAAACGCAATGAAGATATGTATCTCTTCTCACCTTATGATGTAGAGCGTGTTTATGGCGTACCTATGTCGGAAATCAGTGTGAGTGAAAAATACAGTGAGATGGTGAATAACGCGCAAATTCGTAAGAAGAAAATTAAAGCGAGAGAGTTTTTCCAAACACTTGCCGAAATTCAATTTGAGTCTGGCTATCCTTATATCATGTTTGAAGATGCGGTAAATCGTGCCAATCCTATCGCTGGTAGAATTAATATGAGCAATCTTTGCTCTGAAATTTTACAAGTAAACAGCGCCAGTGAGTATCACCCAGACTTAAGCTATCGCCATATTGGTCATGACATCAGTTGTAACTTAGGTTCTATGAATATTGCTATGGCAATGGATTCACCTAATTTTGCACATACCGTCAGCACGGCAATTAGAGCATTAAGCAATGTCTCTGAAATGACGAAAATTGAGTCCGTTCCTTCTATTGAAAAAGGTAATCTCGCTTCTCATGCCATTGGTTTAGGACAAATGAATTTACATGGCTACTTAGCGCGTGAAGGGATTTATTACGGCTCTGAAGAAGCATTAGATTTCACTAATATCTATTTTTATACCGTCACTTACTATGCGTTGTTAGCTTCAAATCAATTAGCTATTGAAAAAAAACAGCAGTTTAAAGGCTTTGAAAATTCGAAATACGCAACGGGTGAATATTTTAATAAATATGTATCACAACAATGGTTGCCTAAAACACAAAAAGTCCACCAGCTATTTAGTCAATCTAATGTTCATATTCCAACACAGGAAGATTGGCAGGCTCTCAAGCAATCTATTATGACGCATGGGATCTATAACCAAAACTTACAGGCGATACCACCAACAGGATCTATTTCCTATATCAACCACTCTACATCGAGTATTCATCCTATTGCCGCACCAATAGAAATTAGAAAAGAAGGTAAGATTGGGCGAGTTTATTACCCAGCCCCCTTTATGACCAATGAAAACCGTCAGTATTATCAAGATGCATATGAAATTGGGGCTGAGAAAATTATTGATACCTATGCTGAGGCTTCTCAACATATCGACCAAGGTTTATCGCTCACATTATTCTTTTCTGATGAAGCAACAACCCGTGATATTAACAAAGCGCAAATATATGCATGGCGTAAAGGTATTAAAACCTTGTATTACATTCGTATCCGACAATCTGCATTAGCAGGTACTGAAATCAAAGGCTGTGTTTCGTGCGCACTTTAATAATAACAATAAGGAGAACATAGCATGTCATCACCTTTATTAAGTCACGTTAATGCGATTAATTGGAATCGCATTGAAGATGAAAAAGATTTAGAAGTTTGGAATCGCTTAACCATGAATTTTTGGTTACCTGAAAAAATTCCACTCTCTAATGATATTCCTTCATGGAACACCCTGAACCAAGCTGAAAAACAACTCACAATCCGTGTTTTTACAGGGTTAACTTTGCTTGATACGATCCAAAATACCGTAGGCGCACCGACTTTGATGCCTGATGCACTCACGCCTCATGAAGAAGCCGTGTTATCTAATATCTGTTTTATGGAAGCGGTTCATGCTCGCTCTTACAGCTCGATATTTTCTACACTCTGTTTAACAACCGATGTCGATGAAGCATACCGTTGGAGTGAGGAAAATCCTTACTTACAAAAGAAAGCAGAAATTATTTTGCGTTATTATCAAGATGAAGATCCTTTAAAGAAAAAAATCGCCAGCGTCTTTTTAGAATCCTTTTTATTTTATTCAGGATTCTATTTACCAATGTATTGGTCAAGCCGAGGAAAATTAACCAATACAGCCGATTTAATTCGTCTTATTATTCGAGATGAAGCCGTTCATGGTTATTATATTGGCTATAAATTTCAAAATCAGTTATTAAATAAATCCGAATTAGAGAAGCAAGATATTAAAGATTTTGCTTTCTCATTATTATTAGATTTATATGACAATGAAGTGAAATATACCGAAGATCTTTACGACACGGTAGGTTGGACAGAAGATGTCAAAAAATTTCTTCATTATAATGCAAATAAAGCATTAATGAATTTAGGGTATGAAGCTTTATTCCCTGATGAAATAACTGATGTAAGCCCTGCTATTCTTTCTTCATTATCACCAGATGCAAATGAAAATCACGATTTCTTCTCTGGTTCAGGTTCATCTTATGTTATTGGAAAAACCATTAACACTGAAGATGACGATTGGGATTTTTAAGGTTTATTAACCTAATTGAAGGTAAAAGAAACCACACAATACATTCAATTTAATTATGTATTCCATATAAAGCATAATACACTGAAAAATATAGATTATTTTTTGGTGTATTTTTATTTGTTCACTAAACGATCTAATTGATTGATTTTTGCCGTTCAATATTGTCAAAAAATCAACTTTTTTCGAATTATTTCAGCCTATTTCTAGTATATAAACCTTATCACAAGATATTAAATATTAGTTTATCTAATGAATTCGGATTTTTTTTCATTTAATTTATCTCTCTATTTCCCTTCTATTTTGATATTGAGTCTTCATTTTTATTGAGATCCTAATCAAATTTGCAATATCTCTAAAAATAAAGTTATTTCAGTCAGTTAGCGGTAAATATATCTTTTAATAAATTTTATTTATTTCACTTTATTTAATTATTAATCATATTAAAAACAAAGAAAATACAGCTGAATTATTTAGTTAATTATAATTAACATAGGGTTGTCAGACTCAATCATTGTGGTAGGGTATTTCCCTTACTAAAAATCTTATTTAGGAAAAATAACAACACTTATTAATTAATATCTAATTTATTCCTTTCAATATTTAAATAGGAAACTATATATTGCATGGCAATTAAACTCGAAGTAAAAAATCTCTACAAGGTATTTGGCGAGCACCCTAAACGCGCTTTTGAATTATTAAGATCTGGTATGAATAAAGATCAGATTTTTGATAAAACAGGGCTTACAGTGGGCGTTCAAAATGCAAATCTGGCAATTGAAGAAGGCGAAATATTTGTCATCATGGGATTATCTGGTTCAGGTAAATCCACACTAGTCCGCCTTCTCAATCGTCTGATCTCTCCAACAAAGGGAGAGGTGCTTATTGATGGTGAAAATATTGCCACTATGTCGGATAAAGAATTACGACAAGTGCGCCGTAAAAAAATCAGTATGGTGTTTCAGTCATTCGCATTAATGCCCCATATGAACGTGCTTGATAACACTGCATTTGGAATGGATCTCGCGGGATTAAGCAAAGATGAGCGTTATAAAAAAGCGATGGATGCCTTAGAGCAAGTCAACTTGGGCAGTTACGCAAACTCTTGGCCTGATGAGCTTTCTGGTGGGATGCGTCAACGTATCGGTCTTGCGCGTGCACTAGCTAATGATCCCGATATTTTATTGATGGATGAAGCCTTTTCAGCACTCGATCCATTAATTCGTACAGAAATGCAGGATGAGTTATTAAGCTTACAAGGTGATAAACAGCGCACCATTGTGTTTATCTCCCATGATCTGGATGAAGCTATGCGTATTGGCGACCGAATTGCCATTATGCAAGGTGGCGTTGTTGTTCAAACGGGTACACCAGATGAAATACTTAACAATCCAGCAAATGATTATGTGCGTACTTTTTTCCGTGGTGTTGATATTAGCCACGTATTTAGTGCAAAAGATATAGCCAAACGTCGCCCTGAAACCTTACTGCATGTTGCGCCCGGTTTTGGTCCTCGATCTGCCTTAAAAGTACTCGAAGATGAAGATAGAAACTTTGGCTATCTCATTGAACGAGGAAGAAAATTTGTTGGCATCGTTTCTGTCACATCTCTTGAAGAGGCGCTGAAAAATAAACAACCTATAGAGTCAGCTATTTTATCTGAGCCTTGTGCCATTAATGGTGATACACCGTTAAACGAGCTGATTTCAACTGTTGCACAATCTCCCTGTGCAATTCCTGTTATTGATGAAAAAAACCGTTATATCGGCTTAATTTCTAAAGGAATGTTACTACAAGCACTGGATAAGGAGACGCCAAATGAGTAATACAACAGATAAAGATGTGGCTTTGGATACAAATATCCAAGAAACCACAACAAACAAAACGGCACCAGAGACAACCAATAACGTAAATGATGATCCTTGGGCAACAACTGATACCACTACAACAGAAAGTGATCCTTGGAGTAGTGCCGACAGTTCATCAACAGATGCTGATCCTTGGGGTGCTGGCAGTGGTACTGAAAATATTGATACCTCATCCACTGGCAGTGATTGGTTAGATGCAACACCAACAGATGTAGCACCCGATTCATTCAATCTAATGGAGCCGTTTCATAATACGCTGATCCCCTTAGATTCATGGGTTACTGATGCGATTGACTGGATTGTGTTGCACTTTCGCCCTGTTTTCCAAGGTATCCGTGTACCGGTTGATTTGGTCTTAAGTGGTTTTGAAAATTCCTTAACTTCAATGCCAGCACCTATCGCCATTATTCTGTTTTCTCTGATTGCATGGCAGCTTTCAGGCAAAGTCATGGGTGTCACTTCTTTTATCTCATTAATATTAATTGGGGCGATTGGTGCTTGGTCTGAAGCCATGGTTACCCTTGCATTGGTACTAACCTCGTTACTGTTTTGTCTTATTATCGGGCTTCCATTAGGAATATGGCTGGCTAACAGTGATAGAGCATCCAAAATTGTTCGGCCTTTACTCGATGCGATGCAGACAACACCTGCGTTTGTCTACTTAGTTCCTATCGTCATGTTATTTGGTATTGGTAACGTACCCGGCGTTGTGGTCACTATTATTTTTGCCTTACCTCCAATTGTGAGATTGACCATTTTGGGGATCAAACAAGTCCCTGAAGATTTAATCGAAGCAGCACAATCATTTGGTGCAAATCCTCGTCAAATGCTGTTTAAAGTGCAATTACCTCTCGCCATGCCAACGATTATGGCAGGTGTAAACCAAACGCTAATGTTAGCGCTTTCAATGGTTGTTATTGCCTCAATGATTGCCGTTGGTGGATTAGGTCAAATGGTATTACGCGGTATAGGTCGTCTTGATATGGGACTGGCTGCCGTAGGGGGTGCAGGTATTGTTATTCTTGCCATTATCCTTGACCGATTAACACAATCTTTAGGTCAAAACAGCCGTCATAAAGGCAATCGATGCTGGTATATGACAGGGCCTATCGGTTTAATTTATCGACTCTTTGGCAAAAAAGCATCGTAATAAATATTTTTACTATTAATTAAAAATCAATAAAGAACATCACGTTCAATCAATATAAGAAATAGAGGCGACAGTTCGCTGTCGCTATTTATCTCTTACCATAACAACAGAAGGAAAAACTATGCGTAATCCAGTTCTCTGGGCAACAGTATTGTCCGCCACACTGATAAGCACCCAGTTATCCGCTGCTGATTTACCTGGAAAAGGGATTTCGGTTCAACCCGTGCAAAGTACGATTTCTGAAGAAACATTTCAAACTTTAATCGTTAATAAAGCACTAGAACAATTAGGTTACACCGTTCAGCCAATTAAAGAAGTTGACTATAACGTTGCTTATTCCTCTATCGCCAATGGTGATGCCACTTTTATGGCAGTCAGTTGGGTTCCTCTTCATAATTCACAATATGCAGCGGCAGGAGGTGATAATACCTTTTATCGTAAAGGGGATTATGTCGTTAATGCCGCTCAAGGTTACTTGATTGATAAGAAAACGGCAGAGAAATATAACATTACGAATATTGAGCAATTAAAAGATCCTAAAATTGCCAAATTATTTGATGCCAATGGTGATGGTAAAGCCGATTTAACGGGTTGTAATCCGGGATGGGGTTGTGAAGAAGCGATTAACAATCACTTAAAAGCCTATGGATTAGAAAAATCTGTTACACATAACCAAGGTAACTATGCGGCAATGATGGCAGATACCATTACTCGCTATAAAGAAGGCAAACCCATTTTTTATTACACATGGACACCTTACTGGATAAGTGATGTATTAAAACCGGGTAAAGATGTTGTTTGGTTACAAGTGCCTTTCTCTTCATTACCGGGTGATGATAAAACCGATACCACATTAGCAAATGGTAAAAACTATGGCTTCCCGCCAAGTACCATGCATATTGCAGCAAATAAAAAATGGGCTGAAGAAAATCCCGCTGCGGCAAAACTCTTTGAAGTTATGAAAGTGTCTGTTGCCGATATTAATGCGCAAAACTTACGTATGCATAATGGTCAAAAATCACAGGCAGATATTGAACGTCATGCTAATGCATGGATCAAAGCACATCAAAAAACCTTTGATGGTTGGATTGAACAAGCTCAAGCTGCTGCAAAATAATCAATAAATAATCTTCATTTAAGATTGTCACAAAACAGGTCACATTATTGTGGCCTGTTTTTATTTATAAAAAACTAAATTTACATGTAATTAGATAAAATAAGTTTATATAAAAATTAAAAGTCATCTTAATACTATTTTATTATTAAGATTATTCTTTTTATTAATGGCAGAGACATACCCACCTTTCATTCTCTCATTTCTTCAATTATGATTATCCTTTTCTCCAGTTGCCATTTTGGCATTCTCATTTTTATATTTATTATTTTAGATAAGGAATAAACTGTGTCTTACACTAACAAGCCTGTACCTGAAGAAATTAAACGTTGGAACTGGGGTGCTTTCATGTTTAATATTATTTGGGGTTTTGGTAATAAATCCTATCTTCCATTATTAGCGCTTGTTCCTTTACTTAATCTTGTTTGGATTTTTGTCTGTGGTATTAAAGGAAATGAGTGGGCTTGGAAAAGTGGTGATTATGATTCTGTTGAAACCTTTATGAAAGTGCAAGAAACATGGAACAGAGCTGGCTTTGTTTACTTTATTATTAGTATTGTTATGGCTGTTCTTTTCTTTATTTTCTTCTTCACGACTATGATGGCGATGATTGCAACTTCTGCATCACATGGTTATTAATGCAATATATCGAATATTGAATTCTTAATTACAATAAACCCCATAATATCTATGGGGTTTATCTGTTTTTATTTTCAGTAATATTAGAAACGTTTTACCACAGTAAATCGATAATCACGCCCTACACCCGAAACTGATTCACCTAAATAAGGGTAATAATCTCGGTTAAATAAATTTGCGACCGTAAAACGAACTTCTGTATTATCTATAAAAGAGGGTTCCCAATTCGCAAATAAACCGTGAATTGCATAACCTTTACTTTTTGGTAGTGACCAATATCCTGCATCAGGATCGGCATCCATTGGTGAACGGCGTTGAGCACCAATAAAATCACCTGTCCATCCCATATTGACATTAATACTGGGTACTTTTACGCCAAGAGTGGCATGTAAAGCGTCAGGTTGTATCTCAGCAATCCATGTTTTTTGACCAAACCACGGGTCACGCGGTGATTGGTCACGTTTTCCTTTCATTGTTGAATATGCTAAACGGCCGAATACATTAGGGCTATTATAAAAGGCTTCGATTTCCAACCCTTGGATATGATAGCCCGGTAAATTACGGTAATTACCAATCGAAGGTGGACAATTTCCATTATGTCCATCCACCTTTTGACTTTCACAATAGACACCACGGCGACGGAAAATTTCGTCTTTACCACGAGTATCAAACAGTGTTGTTCTTAATTGCAGTTGGTCTTCTTGCTGAATAACACTTTCAAAATCCGCAATTGCACCAATTCGTGCAGCCCTTACAGTTTCTTTGTCTAGATGACGACTCGTTCCTGTTAAGCTAGAAATACTTCCTTGTACTTCATACTGCTCATCAATCAATGGAGCGCGCCATGTATAGGTTAAATCACCAAAGAATCTGAAATTCTGATTCATTTTCCATAATAAACCTAAATGAGGTGTTGCCCCGCTATAAGTCACATCAGAGTAATCATGACCATAATAGGGATCTGGATCTTGATAGGTAATAGCCCGACTTCCCTTGCCTTGATTTTTAACGATATCGTAGCGAACGCCCGGTGTTATCGTCAGATTTCTATAACTCATCGAATCTTGAAGATAAAAACTGGTTGTCGTTTGCGTACCTTCTGGCATATAAGGAGGCGCATAATATCCATAGTTATAATTTGGATTTTTAGCTTTATCGCGAGTAAACATTAAGACATCACGATCATTACGATGCCAACGTGTTCCTACTAATACCTTATGCTCTAAAGCACCTTGCATAACTGTGCTTTCATTTTTAATTTCAATTTGATGATTTCGATAATCTACCCAGCTTTGATTGCCCATACTGCCACTAAAATAGGAGCTAGCAGTCTCTGGGCGACTATCATTTTGTTTGGTTTTTGAATAACCGTAGGTAAGCGTTAGATTAATTAAATCAGAATCAATTGGCTGAAGATTCCATTTCACACTGAAGGTGTCATCTTTTTGATCACGATAAACTAATTTGCGTTTCATCGCCGCATCAAAACCATATTTATCCACTTCAGCTTGGCTAGGTTTAGCTAATTCATCACGTTTAGCCGCCCAAGGCGTCCAACCATCACTTTCTGATCGTGATGCTGATAACGTTAATGTTTGTGCTTCAGTTAAATAGATATTAGTTTTAATTAAAAAAGAATCTTGATCTGATTGTGAATAGCCAAATTTAGTCCCATCAGGGCGACGCAGATCGTCACTTTCACGACGGTTAAAATAGAACAATCCGTCTGCTTGCCCATCCAGTAATTTACCGTATACCGCGCCACTATAACGGTTTTGTCTATCGTTGGTATGATGCCCATATTTTAAAAACATCCCAATATTCTGATCGGGTAGTAATAAGTCATCGGGATCTTTGGTTTCAATTCTCACCGAACCACCAAAACCGCCATTTCCTTGAGTAATATTATGAGGCCCTTTATCAACATCTATACGACGGATTAATTCAGGATCAATAAAAATTGAACCTTGGCGATATTTCTCAAAGGTTTTAGGCGTACCATCAAGGGTAATTTTAATATCTTCAGGATTGCCCATCCCCCAGATATTTAATGTTTGACCGCCTGGTCTTGGTGAACCCGATGATGAAATTCCGGGTAATTTATCCACCAGCTCTGCAATATTATTAGGCTGAATTCTATCGATATCTTTTAATGTCAGAACGGTACTTCCCGCATCAACACTCGAGTTGAGTTCACCTGATACATAGATAGGTTCAATAATAATCTTTTCACGCGATTTTAGTTGTGCAGGACTTTCCGACTTTGTAGATGTCGTTATTTCTGGTTTTACACTTTCAGTTGCATAGCTATTTAACGAAGTGAGTGAAGTCAATAATAATGCTATCGCTGATGACGAAAATGAAAATATCCCAATTCCCTGACGATAAGCATCATTTTTTGCTAAGAAATGGATCATAATAGTAGTATCTTTTTGTATGGTTATTAGTTTGATAGATGATTAGAGCTGTAACTAACAGCGCCAATTATGATAATGATAATAATTATCATTATCTAGTTTTTTTGCACTTATCACTCAATACAGATAACTACACTATCGATACACTCTTGTTAGATTTAAATTTTATCTAAAATAATATTTATTATAAATTAAACTAATTTCATTAGTTATTATAAGGTATTTAATATCTCTTATTTTTATTTTCCTCATTTAATTTACTAATTATAATTACGTACATATTACTAAAGAAAATTTAATGATTTTTAAAATAAAAAGAATAGAGCAGACACGGAACAGTCTGATAATTACAGTTTTGCGGATCTTATTTTCTCTTTATTTTGAGAGCTAAATAATTATTAACTCAAGTAAATTTTAAGTCTTAGTTTTATGTTTAAATCGTAAATAAATTAAAGCATTGAAATAAAGATATTCAATGAGATAAAAATCAGCTAATAATAAAATTATAATTATGAGGTATATACGCACTTTTGAACACAAGGATGCGTCATGACAATTTATGACCTAAAACCCAAATTCCAAGCTCTATTACGCCCTTATGTAGAACAGTTATTCACAAAAGGGATCACAGCAAATCAGATCACGCTTTTTGCCTTACTGTTATCCATTGCTGTTGGTGGGTTACTTTTGCTCTATCCTTACCCTCGTTTATTTTTATTGCTCCCTTTTGTTCTCTTTTTTCGTATGGCACTTAATGCCATAGATGGCATGCTTGCACGAGAACATAATCAAAAAAGTGCGCTTGGAGCGATATTAAATGAAGCCAGCGATGTTATTTCAGACATTGCACTCTATCTACCCTTTGCTTTTATTTTTCCACAAGCCTATTGGTGGATCATGCTGGCACTCTTTTTAATGATAATGACTGAGTTCTTAGGTGTGCTTGCCCAAACTATACATGCTTCTCGTCGTTATGATGGCCCGATGGGAAAAAGTGATAGAGCCTTTATTTTCGGTGCAATCGCCTTTTTTATCGGATTATTCCCCTCACTGACATTATCAGAAAACACGCATTATCTTTTTATTATTATTAATTTATTACTTTTGTTGACTTGTTATCACCGAATTCATCGCGCACTAAAAGAAGCAACGATGACAGATAAAGATAAGGATACATCGTTATGAATCAACAACCGCAATATCAAACTCAAAGGAATATGATTGAGTCTGAATTTACCACCAGCGATAAAACACCTTTGTATTATCGCCATTGGCCTGCTCAAATTACCACTGAACCAAAAGCAATTATTTTATTTCACCGAGGTCATGAACACTCAGGTCGTGTTTCTCATCTAGTGGATGAGTTAGATCTTCCTGATTTTTCAATGTTTGCTTGGGATGCTCGTGGACATGGTAAAAATGAAGGTGCTCGCGGTTATAGCCCATCAATGGGAACTTCAATAAAAGATATAGACGAATTCGTTCATTACATTTCATCCAACTATAATATTCCAATGGAGAATATTCTGGTTGTTGGTCAAAGTGTAGGTGCCGTTTTAGTTACCGGTTGGGTACATGATTATGCCCCTAAGATCCGCGGCATGGTGTTGGCTTCTCCTGCATTTAAAGTGAAGTTATATGTTCCTTTTGCACGCACAGGTCTTGCCTTGATGCAAAAAATTCGTGGGCTTTTCTATGTCAATTCATACGTAAAAGCAAAATACTTAACCCATGACCAAAGCCGCATCGATTCTTTTAATCAAGACTCGCTGATCACTCGCCCTATTGCCGTCAATATTTTATTAGAGCTTTATAAAACGGCTGATCGTGTTGTTGAAGATGCAAGTGCAATTACTTTACCAACACAGTTATTTATTTCAGGCAATGATCATGTGGTTCACGCCAAACCTCAACATCTTTTCTATGAACGTTTAAACACATCTATCAAAGAAAAGCATGTATTACCGGGCTTTTATCACGATACTTTAGGTGAGAAAGACAGAGTTATTCCTATCAATAAAATGCGCAGTTTTATTGAAACCTTATTTGCACAACCACTTTATCAACATGATTACCAATATGAAGATACTTGGAGTCATAGTGCTGATGTTTATCGCGCATTACAAACGCCACTTCCTAAATATTGTCCAAAAAGACTTTATTACAAAGTACTTAGTCGCTCTATGAGCACTTTAGGAAAGGCATCTGAAGGTGTTGCTCTGGGTTATGATAAAGGTTTTGATTCCGGATCGACGCTGGATTATGTCTACCGTAATCAGCCTCAAGGGAAAGGATTATTTGGTCGTATTGTCGATAGACAATATTTAAATAGCATTGGTTGGCAAGGTATTCGCCAACGTAAAATCAATATTGAAAATACAATCCGCTACGCAATTCGCCAATTAATACAAAATAATATGCCGGTGCATATTATGGATATCGCAGCAGGACAAGGACGCTATCTTTTTGATGCAATTAACGATTATGGTAAGGTCGATTCAATTTTAATGCGTGATTATAGCGCCATTAACGTTGAACAAGGCAACATTGCGATTAAAGAGCGCCACTTAGAAGACAAAGTACGTTTTGAAGAAGGTAACGCCTTTGATGCAGAAAGCTTGAGTGCTGTTTCTCCGTCACCAACTTTAGGTATTGTCAGCGGACTTTATGAATTATTCCCTGAAAATCATCTGCTAAAAGAGTCTTTAAAAGGACTATCGCAAGCCATCCCAAGTGGCGGTTTATTGATTTATACCTGCCAACCTTGGCACCCTCAGCTTGAAATGATTGCACGTGTATTACCTAGTCACCAAAACGGACAACCTTGGATCATGCGTTGCCGTAGTCAAGGTGAAATGGATGCTTTAGTCAATGAAGCAGGTTTTGAAAAGTTAGATCAACAAATTGATCATTGGGGTATTTTTAGTGTATCGATAGCAAAACGTCGCTAACGGAATGCGCCATAAATAATCAAACTATCGCTATATAGCAACACATAGCGATAGTTTTAAGTCATTGTAAAAATATAAACATAAATAAAGAAAGGAATTTTAGTATGGGTGGAACCCAACACACTCAAATAACATCATCAAGAAAAAGTATCTGGCTTGCTGGTATTGTATGGCTGTTGTTTCTTGCCCCATTTTTCTATTTAACTTATATGCAAGTTAACACTTATACTTCCACTTTATCTGATGTTCCTTCTTTTGTTTACTCCTGGGAAAAAGCGATCCCCTTTTTACCTTGGACAATCATTCCTTATTGGAGTGTGAATATTGCCTATGGTATTTCACTGATTATTTGTACAACGTTAAGAGAACAATTTATACATGGACTACGTTTAATTGTTGCCTCTCTTATTGCTTGTATTGGTTTTTTATTATTCCCTTTAAAATTTAGTTTTATTCGCCCAACAACAGAAGGGTTTTCTGGTTGGTTATTTACCCAATTAGAAGGTTTCGATTTACCTTATAACCAAGCTCCTTCTTTGCACATAATCTTATTGTGGATACTTTGGTTACGTTTTCGCGCACATACTCCAAAATCATGGCAATGGTTTTTAAATTTATGGTCATTGCTTATTGCTGTTTCTGTACTGACAACGTGGCAACATCACTTTATCGATATTATTACGGGTTTTGGTGTCGGCGTGTTTATTTGTTATTTATTACCAATAAACTCTCGTTGGAAATGGCATTTTACTGGCAGTAAACGCAGTTTACGTATTGGTAAAAACTATGCGTTATCAGCAATGGTGTTTTATCTGTTATCTTTTGGCTTACAAGGTTTCTTTTGGATTTTTCTCTGGCCTGCAATCACATTAACTTTTGTGACTTTAGGTTATTTAGGCGCAGGAGCCTCTATTTTTCAAAAAAATGCACAGGGTGAAATTCCCCTTTCCGCACAGATAATCCTATTACCATATCGCTTTTTTGCTTGGTGTACTTATCGCTATTATTTAACACGTTGCCAAACACCCAGTTTAGTAGCTGAAGGTATTTTATTAGGCGGACGCCCTCTTTATAAATTAAAAGCGAACGCCGTCTTTGATTTAACCTGTGAGTGGCCAAGAAACAAATTTAGCCAAAATCAGCTTTATTTAGCGCAACCTCAAATCGATTTATTACCATTATCTCCTGATGATATCAGCAAAGCCATGTTGTCTATGGAACAACTTAGCCAAGTAGGAACTGTTTATATTCATTGCAAATTAGGCTATTCGCGCAGTGCAACCATTGTAGTTGCATGGTTAGTTTACAGTGGCACAGTAGATACTTTGGAAGACGCAATAAAACAGGTGTATCAAGTTCGTCCTCAAGTGATTTTAAATCCAGAAACACAAGAGGCATTACAAATTTGGTATTCGCATTTCCAACAAAATAGATGACGAGATAACGATGCTGACAACAAAAACAAGCGGTAAAGTGATTGTGTCTTTAACACAAAGTTGGCGCTATTTACTGCTTTTATCACTATTACCTTATATAAGTACATCGCCTGTATTTAGCCTTCATTTTCATAATAAGCTGGCATTCTTCGTAGCTTCTATTTTATTTTTATTTACGCAATATCACCTTTTTCGTTTATGGCTTGATAGTCATTTTTTTCAAGCACTTTATCGCTATCAAGATGATGTTAGCTTTGATGAAAGTCTCTCTATATTATTCCCTAAACGCCCCAAAAAACAGACGATAGAAGCTCGCTGGCTAGGGACTAAGCGCCTATTTTCTTTTGCCGTGATTGGTGTTTCAGTTCAATGGATATGGTGTCTGGTTATGCTCTTTTTTACACTTTTTAGTTATTAACAGGCTAAGGCTAACGTTTATTTATTATATAAAACAATATGTTATAAGAATAAAATCTAAGTGTTTATCTCAAATTAATTGAACATCTCTATCACAGTAATTCTTTTCTCAAAAAAATGACTCATGTTACTATCATTTACCTTATAAATGATTTGTTATGAGTATTATGGAAAACACCGCACCACAAACATCGCTAAGCAAAGGTCTTATTTTACTTATGGCGGTTGCCACAGGTATGGTTGTTGCCAGTAACTACTACGCACAACCGCTACTAGATTCAATCGCAAACTACTTCCACATATCTGCGACGTTGGCTGGATTTATTGTTACCACTGCGCAATTAAGTTATGCCGTAGGGTTAATGTTATTAGTGCCTCTTGGCGATATTTTTGAACGTCGCTCACTGATTATTACCATGACATTAATTTCAGCGAGTGGCCTATTAATTACCGCTATGGCATCCAATATTTGGGTGATGTTAATAGGAACTGCGCTCTCAGGGATGTTCTCCGTTGTGGCTCAAATTCTTGTTCCTTTTGCTGCAACCCTTGCCGCACCTCATCAACGAGGCAAAGCAGTCGGCACGATTATGAGTGGTCTTTTACTCGGAATTTTACTGGCAAGAACTGCATCTGGGTTAATGGCGTCATTTACTAATTGGCAGGGTATTTTTTGGGTAGCAAGTATTTTTCTGGCGATTTTAGCTATCACTTTATGGCGCTGTTTACCTACTTATAAAAGTGAAACAAACTTAAATTATTTCCAATTGCTAGGTTCTATTTTCAAATTATTTGCAACAACTCCTGTCTTAAGAACTCGTTCATTAGTTGGCGCACTTATTTTTGCTCACTTTGGTTTATTGTGGACCTCAATGGCTTTTTTATTGGCTTCTGATCCTTTTAATTATTCTGACGCTGTTATTGGTTTATTTGGTCTTGTGGGTGCCGCAGGTGCATTAATGGCGGGTAAAGCTGGCGTATTAGTGGATAAAGGAAAAGGCAAGAAAACCACCACTGTAGGATTAATCATCCTCTTTCTTTCTTGGGGTTTTATCATTATTGCGCCTTATTATCACTGGATTGGACTCATCAGCTTTATTATTGGCGTTGTCCTGCTAGACTTAGCTGTTCAGGGTGTTCATGTCACTAATCAGAGCACCATATACCGTATTTTACCTGATGCTAGAAACCGCCTAACTGCCGCTTATATGACAAGCTATTTTATTGGTGGTGCATTAGGATCTTTACTATCAGGCTATGCTTATCATCAATATGGATGGACTGGTGTTTCCATCGCTGGATTAGTCATTGGCGTTATCGGTCTTATTGTTTGGTTTTTAGGTTATAAAAATGATCCAATAATCCACGCTGAATAATTTTTAGACCCAAGGATGGGTTACATTATTTCTTCAATCCCACTCTAATCAGAATAAAATGTGAATGTTTTAACAGCGTGATTACTATTAATGTATATCATCATCCCATTCTTTATTAAGAAAATTATATCAATCTCATCAATAAAGCATTATATAAATAATTTCACTTCGGTATTATCTGCATAACAACCATTGGCAGTGATAATAAATTTATTACGTGTTTTATCGTAAAAAATGATCCCTTTTTTCGCAAATAGACTACTATTCATTGTCAGATAAGTGATAAATTGATTTTATTAACTTATTGTAAAGAGATAAGTACCTATTCTTTTTTTTGTGTTATCATTCAGAAAATTTATGAATCAGGTAACATAATCAAAAAAACATAGTGACTATAAATAATAAAAATTGCTAAATTGTGTGTTTAATATACCATTTAACATGTTGATAACAGCATTATCCTAATTTTCGAAACTAACAAGGTGTCTAAAAATGGAAAGCTCATTTACGCCAACAGAAGAATTACTAAACACTCGCGCTACACAACAGAAATCGCTTAACAAAGATATTCCTTATCAAGAAATTTTGTTAACTCGCCTTTCTATGCATGTTCAAAGCAAACTTCTTGAAAGTCGTAATAATATGTTGAAGTCTCAGGGTATTAACGAGACATTATTTATGGCACTAATGATTTTAGATACGACAGAAAATCGTAGTATTCAACCATCAGAATTAAGTGCAGCTTTAGGCTCTTCAAGAACAAACGCAACACGTATTGCTGATGAGCTTGAAAAGCAAGGTTGGATTGAACGTCGTGAAAGTCATAATGACCGCCGTTGTTTACATCTCCATTTAACTGATGCAGGTGAAGAGTTTTTAAATAGCTTATTACCACCGCAACATCAGTGTTTAAAACAAATCTGGTCTGTATTAGATCAATCAGAACAAAGACAGCTTGAAACGCTAATGCGTAAGTTATTATTACAATTAGATACTTTGGCTGAAAAAGGTTGTGAATAAGTAGCATAATAAATAGTTTTATTGATCTAATCCTATTTACGCCATAAATCGGCAAACATACTTACCCATTAGCATTTATAATTTACCTTCACGCTAATAATTATTCTAAGATTGACTTTATAATTATGTTTCCAGTTTTAATACTGGAAACATATCTAATGATGTTTTTCTGGTTTTATGGAGATCTTCTAAATGAGTGTTAATGAGGAAACTACCCCCCCTCAGGCTCCCATTCGCAATAAAAAACGAACTCGCCGAAACGTTCTACTGTTGCTAACTATCCTATTTATTGTTGCTGGTGCAGCTTACACAGCTTATTGGTTTATGGTGTTAAGACATCATGAAACAACAGATAACGCTTATGTGACTGGCAATCAGATCATGGTAATGCCACAGATTTCTGGTTCTGTTACCACTGTTTATGTGGATAACACCGATTTTGTAAAAGCAGGTGAACCCTTAGTTTTATTAGATTCAAGTGATGAAAAACTCGCATTAGAAAAAGCAAAAACAGCATTAGCTAATAGTGTTCGTCAAATGCATCAGCAAATCATCAATGGTCGTCAATTAAAAGCAAACATCGTTTTACGCGAAACTGAGCTCACTAAATTACAAAATGATCTTCGCCGCCGTGAAGTTTTAGGTGAACGCAATGTCATTGGTAAAGAAGAACTTCAACACGCCAGAGAAGCTGTTTCTACCGCAAGAGCGGCTTTAGAAGTTGCAAGAGAGCAATATAATGCTAATCAAGCCATTATCTTAAATACACCAATTGCAAAACAACCTTCTGTTTTACAAGCATCAACTGATGTTCGTAATGCATGGCTTGCCTTAGAACGTACTAAAATTTTAAGCCCAACAGATGGCTATGTTTCACGTCGTAGCGTTCAAGTTGGTGCACAAGTCTCACCGGGTAAACCTTTAATGGCCGTTGTTCCTGTAACAGGTATGTGGATTGATGCCAACTTTAAAGAAACCCAACTCGCGAATATGCGAATTGGTCAACCTGCAAAGATAACAACTGACTTTTACGGTAAAAAAGTCATTTATCACGGCACTGTGTTAGGTTTAGACATGGGAACAGGTAGTGCTTTCTCATTATTACCTGCGCAAAATGCTAGTGGTAACTGGATAAAAGTGGTTCAACGCTTACCCGTTCGTATTTCATTAGATGAAAAAGAATTAGCAGAAAAACCTTTGCGTATTGGTCTTTCTTCTGAAGTGACTGTCGATACGATTAACCTTGATGGAAAAGTATTATCACACAGCGAACGCCAAGCACCTGCTTATCATACTGATGCTTTAACAATTGATATGTCAGAGATTAATAAACTGATCAATGAAATCATTGAACAAAATGCAGGACAATAAAGGCGAGGTGTAAAGGTGATCAAAGAGCCATTACAAGGAGGAAGACTTGCCTTAATGACCATCGCCCTTGCGTTGGCAACCTTTATGCAAGTTCTCGATTCTACAATCGCTAACGTAGCCATTCCAACTATTGCAGGAAACTTAGGTGCCTCTAACTCACAGGGGACTTGGGTTATTACCTCATTTGGTGTGGCAAATGCTATTTCTATCCCAATTACAGGTTGGTTAGCAAAACGCATTGGTGAAGTTCGACTCTTTATGTGGTCAACAGCGCTTTTTGCGTTAACGTCTTGGCTTTGTGGTATTTCACAAAGCCTTGAAATGCTTATTTTCTTTCGTGTGCTTCAAGGTTTAGTTGCAGGGCCACTAATTCCTTTATCACAAAGTTTGTTATTGAATAACTATCCACCTGCCAAACGAAATATGGCGCTTGCGCTATGGTCAGTAACCATTGTTGTAGCACCTATTTTAGGACCTATTTTAGGTGGCTACATCAGCGATAACTATCATTGGGGATGGATATTTTTTATTAACGTTCCATTTGGTGTGTTGATTATTATGTGTATATCAAACACCTTAGCTGGACGCGAAACAAAAACTGAAATTAAACCAATAGATACTATCGGCCTTGTTTTACTTGTCGTGGGTATTGGTGCGTTACAAATCATGCTCGATCAGGGTAAAGAGCTAGATTGGTTTAATTCGACAGAAATTATAGTCCTCACTATTATTGCCGTGGTTGCGCTTAGCTTCTTAATTGTTTGGGAGTTAACGGACGATCATCCAGTGATAGACCTTTCACTCTTTAAGAGTCGAAACTTTACCATTGGTTGTGTCACGCTCAGCCTCGCTTATATGATCTATTTTGGCACCATTGTTTTACTACCACTGCTTTTACAAGAAGTCTTTGGTTATACAGCAACATGGGCTGGATTAGCATCAGCGTCAATAGGTTTATTACCTTTAATTATCACACCGATTATAGGTAAGTTTGGTGGTAAAGTGGATTTACGCTATATCATCAGCTTTAGCTTTATTATGTTTTCTGTGTGTTTTTATTGGCGAGCTTATACCTTCGAGCCAGGAATGGATTTTGCCACTGTGGCATGGCCTCAATTCTGGCAAGGTTTAGCGGTTGCGTGTTTCTTTATGCCATTAACGACAATGACATTATCTGGATTACCCCCAGAAAAAATGGCATCAGCCTCAAGTCTTTCAAACTTTTTAAGAACATTGGCAGGGGCAATTGGTGCATCGTTAACCACAACAATTTGGACACAAAGAGAATCACTTCACCATGAAACCTTTGTAGAAAAAATTAATCCACTCGATCCTGATTCGCAAATGGCGTACCAACAAATGAATGATCTTGGTTTTTCAAATGAACAAGCGTCTGCATATTTAGCGAAAACTATTACAGAACAAGGATTAATTATTTCAGCCAATGAGATTTTTTGGTTAGCAGCCGGTATTTTCCTTATCATGATGATCGTGGTTTGGTTTGCTAAACCGCCTTTCTCACCAGGAAAATAATACAATTAGCATAGCTGTATAAATAAAAATCCCGCTTAAATCATAATGACTAAGCGGGATTTTTTGTACTCTGCTTTAAAAAAGCAAGTATTTTTTAAAGCAATTAGCCTTGGTGCTGACGCCACCATTCAGCTAATAACACACCAGAAGCCACAGAGACGTTTAAGCTTTCAACGTGACCTGTACCACCGATGTAAATGCTCATATCACCTTGATTTAAAGTGCTTTCACTTAAGCCATCTTTCTCTTGACCTAAGATAAGAACCATTTTCGCCGGTAATTGTGCTTTTGATAATGGCACGCTGCCTTTATGGCTTGATGTTGCCACCAGCGTATAACCCGCTTTTTTAAATTTATCTAAAGTTTCAGCAAAATTATCAGCATCAATACCTTGGATATATTCTGCACCACCTTCTGCGGTACGAACAGCAGCACCAGATTCTAATACAGCAGAATCAGGAGAAATAACCCCTTTCACACCAAAGTGCGCACAGCTACGCATAATTGCACCTACGTTATGTGGATTACCCACATCTTCAAGTGCTAATACGCAATCATGTTCAGGTGCATCTTTCAGATAAGTTTCTGCATCATGACCCATACGTTTTTTAATTAAGAAGCACACGCCACCGTGGTGATCGGTACGAGCGGCTTTCACCATCTCTTCTTCTTCAACAACGTGATAAGCTTTACGGTTTGCTGCCATCCATTTCAATGCATCACGAAAACGTGGTGTCACATCTTGTAAAAACCAAGCACGAACAATCGCATCAGGACGATTCTTAAACATTGCTTGGCAGGCATTTTCACCATAAATACGCGTTTCTTCTAAACGCTGGCGACGTAGCTGTTCAGGATCGATTTGGCTCTTACCTGTAATGCCATCGTGCTCTTTAATTGCCTCTTCACCAGCTGGGCGAGAAACCGTTTTCCACGGAGAAAAATTTCCGCCTTCGCTATCGCGAGAAGGTTTTGATTCATTACGTGATGCGCCACGCCCTGAAGGCTTACCTGCACCGCGGTCATCACGACGAGAAAATTTGTTATCACCACGTCTGTTATCGCGATTTTTATCATCGCGGTTGTCACCACGTCTATTATCACGATTTTTGTCGTCACGGTTGTCACCGCGTTTGTTATCACGGCTATCACCACGACTATTTTCAGGACGGCGGGATGGTTTTTTAGGTTTATTATCGGCATTGTCCTCACTACGGACATACATCACTTTTACTTTGCCGTTTTTACCTTCATAAGAATCGTTCATTTGTCTCTCCAACTGCAATAGGGGCGCAGATTACATGATAGTTTAGCAACTGTCACCGAGAGAATCACGCACAGGAATCGATAAACTAATCAGGATCAATTGATAATTAACTTCATCTCATAGATAACTAATATATCAGTATGATTTTTATGATAAAAACACACTGAATAGTTTGTTTGTTTTGAACATGATAATATTCGATTCTTTTTTATGAGTATTGGTCAATCTGTTATGCATGACAATGCAGTCTCTCGACTTCGTCAATATCGACTTTCGATTTCAACTCGCCCTTTTAAAGCGCGTGGTTTTCGTACAAAACGTTGCTCTTTTTGCTTATTACCTGAAAAACAGTGCCTTTGTGACACGATTATCAATCAACCAGCAAAAAGCCAATTTTGTTTATTGATGTATGATACTGAAGTGATGAAGCCAAGTAATACAGGAAAATTAATTGCCGATGTATTACCAGATACGCAGGCATTTTTATGGTCTAGAACCGAGCCTGAACAAGCTTTGCTTGATCTAATCAATACACCTGATAGACAAGCTTATGTTGTCTTCCCTGAAAGCTATGCATCAAATGAACGTGTTGTATACAACCAACTTCCAACCAATAGCAAACCGCCTTTGTTTATCCTCCTCGATGGTACTTGGAGTGAAGCTCGTAAGATGTTTCGCAAAAGCCCTTATCTCGATTCATTGCCTCTTTTTTCTTTAAATGAAGCAATTAAATGTGAGTATGTGCTTCGCCAAGCAGCAAGAGAAGATCAACATTGTACAGCAGAAGTTGCAGCTTCTATTTTAGAAAATGTCGGCGATATTCAAGCCTCACAACAACTTTTTTCTCATTTTAGTTACTTTCGTCAACAATATTTACTTGGAAAACCAGACCGGAGTCAGGCAAAAGAAGATCAAATCAGCTACATTGAATAGCAGTTGATAATGAAACTCTGGAGTAGATATGAGCCAACGAGGTCTTGAAGCACTATTACGTCCTAAATCTATTGCGGTGATTGGTGCCTCTGAAAAATTAGGTCGAGCAGGAACCACCATGATGAAAAATTTGCTCAGTGGTGGATTTAATGGTCCAGTGTTTCCGATTAATCCCGCTCGTGGCTCTGTCTCTGGTGTTTTTACTTATCCCTCTATTGATAAATTACCTCAAGTACCTGATCTCGCGATTATTTGTACACACCATCGTCGCAACCTTGAACTACTGAAACAATTAGGTGAGTCTGGCTGCAAAGCCGTAATTGTACTTTCTGCACAACCTGAACAATTTCAGCCAATAAAATTACTTTGCCAGCAATATCACATCCGTTTACTTGGCCCAAATAGTTTGGGGCTTTTAGCACCATGGCAAGGTTTAAATGCCAGCTTTTCACCTCTTCCAGTTAAAAAAGGAAAGCTCGCTTTTATTTCGCAATCAGCGGCTGTCGCCAATACGATTTTAGATTGGGCTTATTATCGCAATATTGGCTTTTCCTATTTTATTGCGTTAGGTGACAATCAAGATATCCAAGTCGATGATTTACTAGATTTTCTAGCAAGAGACAGTAAAACCAGTGCAATTTTATTGCATCTTGAGCATATAAAAGATGCTCGGCGTTTTATGTCAGCATCTCGTAGTGCTTCGCGCAACAAACCGATTCTGGTGATAAAAAGTGGTCGTACCCAAAAAGCTCAACTGCTATTGGGAGATACACCGAGTTATGACGTAGCCTATGATGCAGCTTTTCAACGTGCAGGTTTATTACGAGTACAAGATACCCATGAAATGTTTTCTGCCGTTGAAACACTTAGCTATATGACGCCTTTAAAAGGCGAAAGATTGATGATTATAAGTAATGGCTCGGCACCTGCTGCAATGGCCGTTGATGAGCTATTTTTGCATTCAGGAAAGCTTGCACAACTTACGGATGAAACAAAACAAAAGCTACAAAGTATTATTCAAGAAGAAAATGCCATTCGTAATCCGCTAAATTTAGGTGATGATACAACGGTTGATCGTTATATTTTGGCATTGAATTGTTTGTTAGATAGCCATGATCATGATGCATTACTTCTTATTCACACACCTAGTGCCATAGCCCCTAGCATTGAAACGGCACAACGAGTTATAGAAGCCATCAATAAACACCCTCGACGTAAATGGCTTACCGTTTTCACTAACTGGGGCGGAGAATATTCATCTCAACAATCGCGTAAATTATTTAGTGAAGCTGGAATTCCAACCTATCGAACACCTGAAGGTGCTGTCACCGCATTTATGCATATGGTGGAATATCGTCGAAATCAGAAGCAGCTAAAAGAAACACCAGCATTGCCTTTAGATGTCAAAATGAATACGCAACAAGCGCACCATTGCATTGAAGAGGCATTAAAAAATAAGCAATATCGATTAGACACACACCAAGTTCAGCCAATTATGGAAGCTTACGGTTTTAATACACTTCCGACTTGGATTGCTCATAATGCACAAGAAGCTGTCAATATCGCTGAAAAGATTGGTTATCCTGTTGCACTAAAATTGCGTTCTCCTGATATCCCTCATAAGTCCGAAGTACAAGGTGTTATGCTTTATCTTCGAGATAGCACAGAAGTATCATCAGCAGCACATGCCATTATAGAGCGCGTTACAGAACTCTACCCTCAAGCACAAATTCAGGGTTTATTGGTGCAAAGTATGGCAAATCGCGCTGGCTCTCAAGAACTACGCGTCGCCATAGAACAAGATCCTATTTTTGGCCCATTAATTGTGTTGGGTGAAGGGGGGGTTGAGTGGCAAATAGAAACTAAAGCTGCTGTTGCTCTGCCACCACTCAATATGGCACTTGCCCGTTATCTGGTTATTAATGCGATAAAAAGTGGAAAGATACAGCCAAGAAGTGCTTTACAACCTCTAAATATCTTAAGCCTAAGTCATTTTTTAGTGCAGGTTTCTCACTTACTTTTAGATTGCCCACAAATTGTCAGATTAGATATTCATCCCCTATTAGCTTCAGGTAATGATTTTACATTACTCGATGTCGCGATGGAGTTAGCGCCACTGCAAGGCGATCCTCATCAGAGACTCTCTATTCGCCCTTATCCCAATGAATTAGAAGAAACCTTTTTCCTAAGAGATAACAATCCTTGCTTTATCCGCCCTATTTTGCCGGAAGATGAACCGTTACTGAAAACGTTTATAAACCAAGTAACAAAAGAAGATCTTTATTATCGCTATTTTAGTGAGATCAGTGAGTTTACACATGACGATCTCGCGAATATGACGCAAATTGACTACGATCGAGAAATGGCTTTTGTCGCGATCCGAAATCGAGAAGAAAGGCCTGAAATCATTGGTGTTGCCCGTGCAATGGCAGATCCCGATAATCAGCATGCAGAATTTGCTATTCTTGTGCGTTCTGATTTAAAAGGAAATACTCTAGGTCATCAACTTATGACTAAACTTATCAACTATACTAGAGAACATGGCATTAAACGTTTAACCGCGATTACAATGCCTGAAAATCGCAACATGATAAGTTTAGCGAAAAAACTGGGATTTTCTGTTGAAGTACAATTTGATGAAGGAATAGTCAATCTTGATTTACAGCTTGGACCTTCAAAAGATAACCCAACGCTATAATCATTAGAGAAAGTTTCTTTATGTGATTGTTCACGCATCCTTTGATAAATTAGCTATATATGATGATTTTATGCGTACATCCCATATAACTAATGTTATGATCAGAAGATCGGTTAAAGAAAATCTACATGGACGATGGCTCCATCTGCCATCATAAACAAGAGAATTAAGCACTGTGATGTTGTCTAAACTAAAACTTGCTAAGCATCAACAACACCTTGCACAACTGCCTAAATTAGCTCAGTCAGTTGCTGATGTTGAAACGCTTTATCAGACGTCCGCGTTTCGCAGCACCTTATTGAAATACATTGCTCAAGCAAAAAAAGAGATCTTTATTACAGCTCTTTACCTAGAGCACGATGAGGCTGGTGAAGAGATCCTTGATGCGCTTTACACCGCAAAACAACAACGTCCTGAATTATCCATTACCGTTATTGTTGACTGGCACCGTGCTCAACGTGGGCGTATTGGTGTCTCTGCTGATGCAACAAATGCAGATTGGTACTACCATGTTGCACAGCAACACCCTGATATCGAGATCCCTATTTACGGTATTCCCGTAAACACTCGCGAAGCATTAGGTGTATTACACCTTAAAGGCTTTATCTTTGATGATACGATTATCTATAGTGGTGCAAGTATTAATAATGTTTATTTGCACAAGCTTGATAAGTATCGTTATGACAGATATCACATTATCCAAAATAGCGAATTAGCTTCCACAATGAAGCAATTTATCGTGTCTGATCTTTTGCAATCAGAAGCGATTCAACGACTGGATATCAAAGATAGAGTTCGTTGTGCCGAAATTAAAAATTGTATTCGTCAATTTCGTTTCAATTTACGTACTCGTGATGGCTATGATATTAAAGCCAATGCTTCTAACAACGAGCTAGCAGTAACACCTTTAATGGGTTTAGGTAAGAAAAATATCTTAAATAAGACAATTTCTCACCTTATGGCTTCTACTGAAGAGAAACTTGTTATTTGTACACCTTATTTTAATTTACCTGCAATCCTTGTACGCCAAATCAGTCATTTATTAAGAAATGGCAAGCAAGTTGAAATTATTATTGGTGATAAAACAGCAAATGACTTCTATATTCCACCAGAAGAACCATTTAAAATTATTGGTGCTCTACCTTATCTCTATGAAATGAATTTGCGTAAATTTACCCAACGTTTCCAACGATTTATTGATAGCAACCAATTAACAGTAAGACTTTGGAAAGATAGCGATAATACATATCACTTAAAAGGTATGTGGGTAGATGATAGCTGGCAATTAATTACTGGTAATAATCTTAATCCACGTGCATGGGGATTAGATTTAGAGAATGCCATATTAATTCATGATCCTAAACATGAATTACATGAGCAACGACACAAAGAGTTAGAATGCATTCGCCAACATACTATTGTCGTGAAACATTACCAAGATCTAGAAAGTATTAAGCTTTATCCTCTAAAAGTGAAGAAATTAATTAAGCGATTACGCCGTATTCGTGTTGATAGATTAATCAGCCGCATACTTTAATTGACGCTTCATTTGATAAGCCTTGCTAAATTACAGCAAGGCTTTTTTGTTTAATAAAATTATTTTCTCAAATCATCCCTTATCTTTAATAATCTTCTATATTAAAAACATTGTTATCAGTGAAAAGGCTTTTATTTTTATGAAACTAAAGCTCAAATGTCACTCTCTGATTATTTTATTCTCAATAATGACTTTAAATGGTTGCCAGTCATTTCATTTTTCCAATGATAATTGGAAAGGCAAAGATAAAGCTCAGCATTTCTTATTTTCAATGGCAGCATCCGCGGGTGCAAATGCGTATGCAGATCATCAAAATTATGGTCATAGAGAGGGATTATTAATAGGGCTCTCATTTTCGATTAGTTTAGGTGCAGCGAAAGAGCTTTATGATAGTCGTCCAGAAGGCACTGGCTGGAGTTGGCATGATTTTGCTTACGATGTTGCAGGAGCAGTTGCGGGTTCATTGCTTTATCAGCAATTAAAATAGTTTTTTATTCAGAGTACCTAAACTTCCAAACGCAAAAAAGCCAACCCATTGGGTTGGCTTTCTCGTCTTATTTAATGCCTGGCAGTTCCCTACTCTCACATGGGGAGACCCCACACTACCATCGGCGCTACAACGTTTCACT
>NZ_JBFQGE010000003.1:0-475909 GCF_040932335.1 Proteus sp. STS61-E
ACGTTGTAGCGCCGATGGTAGTGTGGGGTCTCCCCATGTGAGAGTAGGGAACTGCCAGGCATTAAATAAGACGAGAAAGCCAACCCAATGGGTTGGCTTTTTTGCGTTTGGGGTTTTTTATAGCTTAAAAGTCCAAAAATATAAGTCGCTTGTTTTATATTTAGGCTATTAATAAGATAATTGCTAAATAATACCTTGGCTCCAACGAGAAAATTGCTCAATTCCCATTCGATTTAATATATAACGAAACCAAACACTGTAATTTTGTGCATTCTCTTCAATATCTTGATAAAGAGAATCGAGAGAGATCCAGCGATAATTCATCACTTCATCTGGATTGCTATGTGGTAATTCGTTACTAAACCCAAGAAATAGGTGATCAAATTCATGCTCTATCAGATCATCTGTCACTTTTTCGTTATACAGAATGGTTCCAATAGATTGCATATCACATTTCATACCTAATTCTTCATCTAAACGACGATGAATGGCATCAGAAAGTAATTCGTTTGGAAGCGGGTGACTACAACATGTATTTGCCCATAAACCACCAGAGTGATATTTAGATATTGCACGTTGCTGAATAAGTAATTGCTGTTTTGAATTAAAAATAAATATTGAAAAGGCTCGATGTAAGGCGCCTACAATATGAGCTTCAAGCTTTGGCATTGTTCCCAGCTCATTATCATTTTTATCTACGAGAATGACAGCGTCTTCCACAAAAAATCACCTTAATAAAATAATATATTGTTATAGCGTGAATATAACATGACTGTATATCAAATAACGATTTATTGTGTTGTTCTTTTTATGGCATCACAGGAATGATGCCTAGAATAAAAGGAAAGGAAGATCTAAGGGGTATAATATTGAACACCAATCTTAATAAGTTCTCTACCTTGTGATTTGCGATGCTTATTTGTATCTCTTAATGAATAAATACAGCCGCAATATTCTTGTTGGTAAAATTGTTCGCGTTTACTTATTTCGATCATTCTGGCAGAGCCCCCTTTTTTACGCCAATTATAATCCCAATAAACCATATTAGAATAAGGCGCTACGGCTCTTTCACCACAGCCATTTATCTGTTTCATATCTTTCCAGCGTGAGATCCCAAGCGAACTGGAAATGACGGAAAAACCATTTTCAGCGGCATAAAGTGCAGTTCTTTCAAAGCGCATATCAAAACACATTGTGCATCGAATGCCACGTTCAGGCTCTTTTTCCATTCCTTTAGCTCTTTCAAACCAATTATCAGTATCATAATCAGCATCAACAAAAGGAATATTATGTTTTTTAGCAAAACGAATATTCTCTTCCTTACGAATTAAATACTCTTTTTGGGGATGAATATTGGGATTATAGAAAAAAATAGTGTAATCAATACCTGAAGCTTGTAATGCTTCCATGACTTCACCAGAACAAGGAGCACAGCAAGAGTGTAGTAAAAGCTTATTTGCATTTGCAGGTAATATGAGCTTTTCTCGTATAAGAGTCATAGATGATCCTAAATAATATTATTTTAGTTGTAAAATGATGCCTTTATTATAGTAATAAATACGTAGATAATCTGCTTTTTTAAAATTATTTAAAAATAACCATTTGTTTTATATGAATTAAATATAATGAACGAAAATGATTTAGGTAATGACTATCAGAGAGTTTACTAGATTCATATTATGATGAGAGGTAAGATGAAATACTAATTCTGCTACTGTTTGTAGCAAAATCTAAAATAAAGGAATTTAGTTATGTCATCTATATTACCTCGCTCTGTAACTTCGCCAAAAAAATTCTTTATTGGTAGCCAATTACTGTCTTCTGTCGGTAAATATGTAAAAGATTTTGGTGATAACGCATTTATTATTAGTGATGAGTTTTTTTTAGAAAAAGTAACTAAAGAAGCAGTTCCTTCTCTAAAAGAAAATGGCATTGTCTCACTGGTTGAAAAATTTAATTATGAATGTACTGAGGCAGAAGTTAATCGCCTAGGTAAAATTGCCGTTGAAAATAAAGCGAATGTTATTATTGGTATTGGGGGCGGTAAGACATTAGATGTGTCTAAAGCTGTTGCTTATTATCAGCACATTCCTGTTATTTTATTTCCAACTATCGCTTCAACTGATGCACCTTGTACTGCATTGTCTGTACTATATAAAGAAAATGGTGAGTTTGATAAATATTTATTCTTACCACAAAACCCCGATGTTGTTATCGCAGATACCGCTATTATCGCATCAGCTCCACAACGCTTTTTCTCAGCGGGTGTTGGTGATGCACTAGCAACTTACTTTGAAGCTCGCGCTTGTTATCAAGCTGATGGCTTAAATTTAGTCAATCAACGTCCATCACGTACAGGTCTTGGTTTAGCAGAACTTTGCTTTGAAATGCTAAGTGAAAATATTGATAAAGCAATGGATGCTATTCGCCATAAAATTACCACTCCTGCATTAGAGCAAACTATTGAAGCAACAATCTACCTTAGTGGTGTTGGTGCTGAAGCAGGTGGCTTAGCAGCAGCTCACGCAGTAAATAATGGCATGTCTGCAGTTGAGTCTTTACACCGTGTCCAACATGGTGAAAAAGTCGTATTTGGCTTATTAACTCAATTAGTGTTAGAAAATGCACCACAAGAAGAGATTGATGAAGTGATCCGTATTATTAAAGCGGCAGAATTACCACTGACACTTGAAGATATGGGCATGAAAGAATTCATTGAAAACGAATGGCGCACTGTTGCTAAAATTGCCTGTGCTGAAGGTGACACTATGGGCAATATGCCAATGAAAGTGACTGAAGAAGATGTTTATAATGCAATGATTGCAGCTAACGCATTGGCTCATCGTTATAAATAATTCTTAGCTTGGCAAATAATTATCTTAAAACCCCAAATAGATTTTGGGGTTTTTCTTTAATCTAATGTTGGATTCATTTGGGTAAGATCGAACGGTGTTATCTGATAAACATAGTAGTTCAACCAATTAGCAAACAATAAATGCCCATGACTACGCCAAGAAGCGATAGGTTTTTTACTCGGATCATTATTAGGAAAATAGTTTTCTGGTAATTGAGGATCTAGTCCTGCTTTAACATCACGATGATATTCATCTGCTAGTGTATTGGGATCGTATTCAGGGTGCCCCGTTGCAAAGACAACTCGCTTATCTTTTGATGCAAATAAATAAGCGCCTGCTTCTTCTGAAGTTGCAAGGATCTCCAAATCAGTATTATTTTGAATAAAGTCGATAGGAAAACCAGCATAACGAGAATGTGGAGCAAAGAAAGTCTCATCAAATCCGCGTGTTAACAGTGATAATGGTGAGCAAGTGTTATGACTATATACGCCTGAAATTTTTTGTTCGAGCGTGTATTTAGGTAGGTCATATAAGATATTCAATCCTGCTTGAGCCGCCCAACAAATAAAGAGTGTAGAAGTAACATGCTCTTTAGCCCATGTGATCACTTCTTTTATTTCATCCCAATAAGCCACATCTTCAAATTCAACTAATCCTAAAGGTGCGCCAGTGACAATAAGACCATCGAAATTTTGCTCTTTAATTTGGTCAAAATCACAATAGAAAGTATCGAGATGCTCTACAGGCGTATTTTTAGGAATACGCGAGTCAATACGCAATAATTGAATATCAATTTGAAGAGGGCTATTCGAAAGCAATCGCAGAAATTGATTTTCTGTTTCTATTTTCTTTGGCATTAAATTAAGGATAAGCACTTTTAAAGGGCGAATGTCTTGAATACTCGCTCTACTGGATGTCATAACAAAGACATTCTCTTTTTGTAAACAACTGACTGCGGGTAGCTCATCGGGTACTCTAATTGGCATTTCAATAACCTCTAAAAAACATCTAGACATCTAGAAGCCTAAATTTAGCTAATAACCTTTTGAATGTCGAGGTCTTCATGTTGTGTATGAAGAATATTCATATAAGAAAAAGCTATATAGCCAAAATCATCAAGCATTAACATTCCTTTTCTCTGTTTATTATCGATCTCTTCCAGATCCCTCGAGTTATTTTTGAAATTTTGATTTTTGTACAATAAAAAAACACCGATGTAATCACATTGTTAAAATTTATTTAAATAAAAATGGAATTCATTTTTGATTTTTGTAAAAACTGCATTAGTCTTAATCAGGTGTGCAAAAGCTTTTAGGGGAATGCAGAATGTCACAATCGTTAACTACAGAAGAATTAAATTTTACGCAATCTTTTGGTGATCAGGAAAAAGAGGTATTAAATCATGATGTTAAATCGTTTTTAACTGATTTGGTAAATCACTTTTCAGATAGATGCCATACTTTATTAGCTGAAAGGGATAGTTGGAAACACCGAGTTGATAATGGCGAGCTTCCTAATTTTATTTCGGAATCAGATTCCATTATAAAATCGGAATGGAAAGTTAATCCTATACCAAAAGATCTTCAAGACCGTCGTGTTGAAATAACAGGACCAGTAGATCGCAAAATGGTTATCAATGCATTAAATGCCAATGTAAAAGTCTTCATGGCAGATTTTGAAGATTCCTTAGCGCCTACATGGGACAAAGTGATTGATGGCCAAATCAATTTGCGTGATGCCGTAAAAGGCACCATTTCTTATACCAATGAACAAGGTAAATGTTATCAGCTTAAAGCGTCACCTGCTGTATTGATTGCAAGAGTAAGAGGACTCCACCTTCCTGAAAAACATGTGTTATGGCAAGGCAAACCTATAGCAGGGGGATTATTTGATTTTGCTCTGTATTTTTACCATAACCACAAAGCCTTATTAGAAAAAGGGAGTGGTCCTTATTTTTACATTCCTAAATTGCAAACATGGCAAGAGGCTAAATGGTGGAGTGATGTTTTTCATTTCACTGAAAAGCGCTTTGGTTTAGCAGTAGGAACCATTAAAGCCACGGTATTAATTGAAACTTTACCTGCTGTTTTCCAAATGGAAGAAATTCTATTCCATATGAAAGAGCATATTGTTGGACTTAACTGTGGTCGTTGGGATTATATTTTTAGTTATATCAAGACACTAAAAAATTATCCTGATCGTGTATTACCCGATAGACAAGGGATCACGATGACTCAACCTTTCTTAAGTGCTTATTCGCGTTTACTGATCCAGACTTGCCATAAACGTGGTGCTTTTGCGATGGGTGGAATGTCTGCGTTTATTCCAAGTCGAGATCCAGAGCAAAACGGCATTATTTTGAAAAAAGTATTTGATGATAAAGAGCTTGAAGCAACAAATGGCCATGATGGTACTTGGATTGCTCATCCTGGTCTTGCTGAAACAGTATTGTCTGCTTTTGATGCCGTATTAGGGGCTCGCTCAAATCAACTCGATGTACAACGTAATGAAAAAATAACAGCAGAAATGTTATTAGCACCTTGTACAGGTGAACGTACAGAAAAGGGCATGAGAGCTAATATCCGCGTTGCTGTGCAATATATCGAAGCTTGGATTTCGGGTAATGGTTGCGTACCTATCTATGGATTAATGGAAGATGCTGCAACAGCAGAAATATCGCGTACCTCTATTTGGCAATGGATTCGCCATCAAAAAACACTGTCTGATGGGCAAGTCGTGACGAAAGATCTCTTTCGTAACATGCTGAAAGAAGAGCTTGAAGTCATACGCCAAGAAGTCGGTGACACCCGTTTTGAAGAAGGTCGTTTTAAAGAAGCGGCTTCTTTGATGGATAAGATCACAACCCAAGATGAATTAGTCGATTTTCTGACTTTACCGGGTTACCAACTTTTAAATTAAAAAAGATACGTCAAAACGTATTTATAAACTGCAAACATCATCACTACTACCGTATTTATAGGAGCTGTTTTTATGACTATTAGTAGATCAGAGCAAATCGCCCAATTAGAGAAAGAGTGGGAACAACCTCGCTGGAAAGGCATTACCCGTCCTTATAGCGCTGAAGATGTCATTAAATTAAGAGGTTCGGTTAACCCAGAACATACCTTAGCAAGACGTGGCGCTCAAAGGCTTTGGTCATCATTAAATGGAAAATCGAAGAAAGGTTATGTTAATGCATTAGGTGCTTTAACGGGTGGACAAGCGTTGCAACAAGCAAAGGCAGGATTAGAAGCTGTTTATCTTTCAGGGTGGCAAGTGGCAGCTGATGCTAACACCGCAGCAAGTATGTACCCTGATCAATCTTTATATCCAGTCGATTCTGTTCCTAATGTTGTTCAGCGTATCAATAATACGTTTAGACGAGCTGATCAAATTCAGTGGTCAAATGGTATTGGTCCTCAACATAAAGATTATATTGATTTTTTCCTTCCCATTGTGGCTGATGCTGAAGCAGGTTTTGGTGGCGTATTAAATGCCTTTGAATTAATGAAAGCGATGATCGAAGCTGGAGCTGCGGGTGTTCACTTTGAAGATCAGCTAGCGGCGGTAAAAAAATGCGGACATATGGGAGGAAAAGTATTAGTTCCAACCCAAGAAGCAGTACAAAAGCTGGTCGCTGCACGTTTAGCGGCTGATGTGTCTGATGTGCCGACTCTGTTGGTTGCAAGAACAGATGCCGATGCTGCCGATCTTTTAACTTCAGATTGCGATCCTTATGATAGCTCGTTCTTAACTGGAGAACGTACGCCTGAAGGTTTCTTCTGTACTCATGCGGGGATTGATCAAGCTATTAGTCGTGGTCTTGCTTATGCACCTTATGCTGATTTGGTGTGGTGTGAAACATCACTCCCAGATCTGAAAATGGCAGCGAAGTTTGCAGAAGCTATTCATGATAAATTTCCCGGAAAAATGCTGGCTTATAACTGTTCGCCTTCCTTTAACTGGAAAAAGAATCTTGATGATCGCACGATTGCGCATTTCCAAGATGAGCTTTCTGCGATGGGCTATAAATTCCAGTTTATTACTTTGGCTGGCATTCACAGCATGTGGTTCAACATGTTCGATCTGGCACATGATTATGCTAAAGGCGAAGGTATGAAACATTATGTTGAGAAAGTACAAGAAAAAGAGTTTGCTGCACTTAATCAAGGCTATACCTTCTCATCGCATCAACAAGAGGTGGGAACTGGGTATTTCGATAAAGTAACGACGATCATTCAAGGTGGTATGTCTTCTGTAACAGCACTAACAGGCTCAACTGAAGAGCAACAATTCTAAGATCCCAAAATATCATTATCTGTTTTTGTGGTGATAATTCAGGAGCAGGATGCTCCTCTTTTTCGTGAGGTTGTTAATGACGCCAGAAGATTTGATTGCTCAAACAATTTTACAAGGCTTTGATGCCCAATATGGTCGCTTTCTGGAGATAACGTCAGGGGCACAATATCGTTTTGAGCAAGCAGATTGGCATGGTGTCCAAATAGCGATGAAAGAGCGCATCCGTTTATACGACAATCATGTTGGATTAGTGGTTGAGCAACTTAAATGTATTCGACATGATATTGATAAAGAAAGTCTTTTTCTACAACAGGTGAAAAAGAATTATACGCAATTATTGCCCAATTACCCGCGATTTGAGATTGCCGAAAGCTTTTTTAATTCTGTTTATTGCCGTCTGTTTTACCATCGTGAATTGAATAAAAAGAATCTTTTTGTTTTCTCATCACAACCGGCTTATCGCTTTACACAAGCGCCTCGACCGTTATCAAAGCAGTTTGTTATTCAAAGTGATTTACCGACATTACTGCAAGATATTTTGTCACGCTTACCTTTGCGACTACCGTGGCAAAATAAACAACGCGATATTCACTCTATTTGTAATGTACTTACTGCTCAGTTTTCTTCTGAACAATTGCACAATGCGGTATTTCATATTGCAAACGAACTTTTTTATCGTAATAAAGCGGCTTGGTTAATAGGCAAAATAGTGATTGATGATCAATATATTCCGTTCTTATTGCCCATTCATAATATTGAGCAGCAATTACTGATTGATACCTGCCTTATCTCTGCGGATGAAGCGAGTATTGTTTTTGGTTTTGCGCGTTCTTATTTTATGGTTTATGCCCCATTTCCTGCGGCATTAGTTGCTTGGCTAAGAGATATATTACCGGGTAAATCTATTGCTGAGCTTTATATGTCTATTGGATGCCAAAAGCACGGAAAAACAGAATATTACCGTGAATATCTTGCCTTTATGAATTTTTCATCAGAGCAATTTATTGAAGCGCCGGGTGTAAAAGGTATGGTGATGTTGGTATTTACGTTACCAACGTATGATCGTGTTTTTAAAGTAATCAAAGATAAGTTTGCACCCCAAAAAACGATCACTGCAGAGCGAGTAAAAGAGTGCTATCAGTTGGTTAAAGAACACGATCGTGTTGGACGAATGGCAGATACCCAAGAGTTTGAGAACTTTGTGATCGATAAGAAAAGAATTAGTCCTGAATTAATGACGATCCTTAAACAAGAGATCCCCAATAAGTTGGAAGATCTAGGTGATAAAATACTGATCCGCCATCTTTATATGGAACGTAGAATGATACCGCTAAATATCTATATGGAGCAGTGCGATGAAAATGAACTTCAAGCGGTTGTTGAAGATTATGGGCAAGCGTTGAAAGAGCTTATTGCTGCAAATATTTTTCCCGGCGATATGCTGTTTAAAAACTTTGGAGTGACTCGGCACCATCGTGTGATTTTCTATGACTACGATGAAATTAGTTATATGACAGATATGAATTTTCGCGCTATCCCGCCAGCTCGTTACCCTGAAGATGAATTATCGAGCGAGCCTTGGTATAGCGTTGCGCTCAATGATGTATTTCCTGAAGAATTTCGCTATTTTCTATGTAGTGATAAGCGAGTTTGCCACTATTTTGAAGCTCAACATCATGAGCTTTTATCACCAGAATATTGGCAACAGCAACAGCAAAAAATTAAAGAAGGATATATCGAAGATGTTTATGCCTATTCTCAATCGAAGCGATTTATTTAATAAATAGCCCTGAGAAAAGATAAAAATAAAGATAGGTACAAGGGGATACCTACCTTTATTGGATAGAATCTATTTTTATACAGAAATAATTAACGCTGAGTGCCAGCAACGGCTTCTTTAGCTAATTCAGTAATACGTTGGAAATCACCTGCTTTTACTGCATCATTAGGCACTAACCAAGAGCCACCAATGCAAAGCACACTCTCAAGTGCAAGGTAATTGCGGTAGTTGTCTGGTGAAATACCGCCTGTTGGGCAGAAGCGGACTTTTGAGAATGGTCCTGCAATTGCTTTTAATGCCTTCACGCCACCATTAGCTTCAGCTGGGAAAAATTTAAATTCATTTAACCCGTAGCTCATTCCCAGCATTAATTCAGACACTGTCGAAATACCCGGAATTAAAGGAATAGTTCCTGCAACGGCTGATTTGAGTAACGCTTCTGTTAATCCTGGGCTGATAGCAAATTGAGCACCTGCTTCAGTGACTTGAGCCAATTGTTGAGGATTAATTACTGTACCTGCACCCACAATGGCTTCAGGAACTTCTTTAGCAATACGGCGGATCGCCTCAATTGCGCATTCTGTACGTAATGTCACTTCTAAAACTTTTACACCACCGGCGACTAAAGCTTTTGCAACAGGGACAGCATCATCAATATGGTTGATAACAATAACAGGAACAACAGGCCCTGATTTTAGTACAGACTCTGCACTAGTATTCCAATGATCCATGATTGTATTTCCTAATCAGAAAGTGGTGAGCAAATAAATTTAATCTGCTCCTCGTTAAGCCTCAAAACTTGCCTACATTAAAAATCAATGCAACAAGCACCTTGTTCAGCACCTGATAAATGACGGCGTAAATTAACGAATAACTCACGACCACAGCCTGTATTATTGGCACTTAAATCAGGAATTTCATCTTGGCGAGCATTTAATGTTAGCTCATCGACAAGCAACGTTAACTCACCTGTTTTACCATTAACGCGAATGATATCACCATCACGCACTTTGGATAGTAAACCACCATTTACAGCTTCTGGAGTAACATGAATTGCAGCGGGTACTTTACCTGAGGCTCCTGAAAGTCGGCCATCTGTAACTAATGCTACCTTATAGCCTTTATCCATTAATACACCTAAAGGTGGCATAAGTTTATGTAATTCAGGCATACCATTCGCTTGTGGTCCTTGATAACGCACAACAACCACACAATCTTTATTTAGCTCGCCAGCTTCAAACTTAGCGGCAATATCATGTTGGCTATTAAACACAACAGCTGGGGCTTCGATAATTTTATTATCATCAGGTACTGCAGAGGTTTTCATTACGGCTCTACCTAAATTACCTTGCATCACTTGTGTGCCACCATGTGATGAGAATGGGGTATTAATATCCGCAATCACATCTTTATCTAAAGAGCTTATAGCGCCTTCACGCCAATCAAGTTTACCGTCATTTAACCAAGGCTCTAAGGTATAACGCTCAATACCAAATCCTGCAACAGTGTTCACATCACGATGAATTAAGCCTTTTTTCAGTAGCTCACGAATAATCAGTGCAATACCACCGGCTGCTTGAAATTGGTTAATATCGGCAGGGCCATTAGGGTAAATGCGAGCAATAAGAGGAACAACTTGCGACAGTTCAGAAAAATCATCCCAATTAATAATAATACCCGCTGCTCGTGCCATTGCGACTAAATGCATGGTTAGATTAGTGGAACCACCGGTTGTTAGCAGCGCAATAATGCCGTTAACAATAACTTTTTCATCAACTAATTGGCCGATAGGAAGATAATTACCTGAGTTTTCTGTTAAGCGTACAATTTGATTTGCTGCCGCATCTGTTAATGCATCACGTAGTGGTGTATCTGGATGGACAAAAGAAGCGCCGGGTAAATGTAATCCCATCATCTCCATGACCATTTGATTAGAGTTTGCTGTACCGTAAAAAGTACAGGTTCCAATGCTATGATAAGATGCGGCTTCAGCTTCTAATAAAGCATTACGATCAACCTTACCTTCGGCATAAAGTTGGCGAATACGAACTTTTTCTTTGTTCGGTAAACCGCTAGTCATAGGACCTGCTGGAACAAAAATAGCAGGAAGATGACCAAAAGAGAGAGCCGCCATAGTCAGCCCAGGAACAATTTTATCGCAGATCCCTAAATAGAGCGCGCCATCAAACATATTATGGGACAAACCGACAGCCGCTGACATTGCAATAACATCACGGCTAAGGAGCGACAACTCCATACCATCTTGACCCTGAGTGACACCATCGCACATTGCAGGAACACCACCTGCTACTTGTCCTACTGCGCCAACAGCATGTAATGCCGTTTTAATTTTTTGAGGATAATCTTCATACGGCTTATGAGCTGACAACATATCATTGTAAGCAGTGATAATGGCAATATCATTATGAACCATATTTTTCAGGCGATTTTTATCTTCAGCCTGACAAGCAGCAAAACCATGAGCCAAATTACCGCAAGCCAATTGAGCACGATGCACGGTTTGGCTTTTTGCTGTTTCAATTTTTTTCAGATAAGCACGACGAGTCGCTTGTGAACGAGCAATAATGCGCTCAGTCACCTGTTTTACTGTCTCGTTAAGAGGGACAAAGTCGTTCTGAATTGGGTCATGATTTTTAGGGTTCATAATGATGCTTCCTTAATTCACACAAGGGTGATGAGCGTTACTATTAGCTTTAGAAAAAGAATATTTAAATTCGCCATAGTATTTGTTACCGGTAACATTGTTACGGGTAACAAGAAGAGTTGCAATACTCTTAATACGTCTTAAACAACATCTGTGATCGACATCAATTTTTTCAGGTGATAAATAACAGTTTTTTAATATTTGATGGGAATAAAGAGGGAAAAGTTGGTTTTTTACAAAGCTGAATCGTTTTATTTTGGAAAATACCTTCCTTGTTGTTGATGACAAGGAAGGCAAAAATAGGATTAACTTTTTACACCACCGTATTCACGGCTAATTTGTTTTGCTGCTTTGATAACCATCGCACCTAATTCAGTGATACGTGAATCTGTCATTCTGGAAACGGGCCCCGAAAGTGAAATAGCCGCAAAAGGCTGGTGGTGTTCATCATAAATACAAGCGCCAATACAACGTAGGCCTAAAGCATGTTCTTCATCATCGAAAGAAAAACCTTGTTTACGAGCTTGCTCTAAGTTTTCTTTTAGAGATGAAGGGAGTGTTCGGGTGTGAGGTGTATAAGCCATTAAGCCTTTTTTCTGGAGCAAAGGCAGTAATTTATTTTCTGGCAAAGTAGAAAGGAACGCTTTACCAGCACCAGATGCATGCATTGGTAATTTACCACCAATAGGTGCTGACATTCTCATTAGTGCATTACATTGCACTTGATCGACAATCACTGCATCAAATTCAATTTGGTCAAGAATAGCCAGATTAACGGTTTCGCCAGAGTCTTCCATCAATTGACGTAAAATAGGATGCACCATGACCAAAAGATTACGAGTTTGTAGAAAACTACTACCAACAATAAAGGCGTGTGTACCCACAACCCATAAGCCTAAATCCCCGACTTGGCGGACAAAACCATGCTGTTGAAGTGTGGTGAGTAGGCGGTGTGTTGTGGAATTAGGTAATCCGGCTTGAAAGGCAAGATCTGTTAGGGCGATACCACCCGGAGATTCGGAAATATATTCCAATAATGTCAGTCCACGACTTAACGACTGAACAGGGCCTCCTTGTGCGGTGCTTTGAGTGGCAGTTGTTTTCGTCTTACGCACTTTTTTATTTGTAGGGGAAACTGTCATGCATACACTCCAGAAATGCTATCCATATTAATATCTATTATGAACTATCTGGTGTAATAAAACTCCTCCGATCACTGCATTTTTCAAAACAAAATGTGTGATAAGAAATATTTATTAAAAGCGTTTATCACTGAGTGAAAATCTCTCATCTTCGTCTTAGAAATCTTTGCAAAAAGATATGGTAGGATAAAAAAACAACGAAATAACAATGAAGAAAAACAAGCACAAAAGCATTCTCGATTAAGAGGAAACAACGTGGCAAACATAAAACAACAACTGGTGGAAGCATTAGGAAAACGTATCTTAGTACTTGATGGCGCAATGGGTACGATGATCCAGCAATATCAACTTACAGAAGCCGATTACCGCGGTGAGCGTTTTGCAGATTGGGATTGTGATGTTAAAGGGAATAATGACCTTTTAGTCTTAACACAACCTCAGATTATTGCAGATATACATGATGCTTATTTTCAAGCCGGTGCTGATATTGTTGAAACCAACACTTTTAACTCAACATCCATTGCGATGGCTGACTATCACATGGAATCGCTCTGTTTTGAGCTGAACGAAGAGGCAGCAAAATTAGCGAAAGCCTGTGCAGAAAAATGGAGTGCTTTAACACCGGATAAACCCCGCTATGTAGCGGGTGTTTTGGGACCAACAAATAGAACAGCATCCATATCTCCTGACGTTAATGATCCCGCTTTTCGTAATGTTTCATTTGATAAGCTGGTGGAAGCTTATCGAGAAGCAACGCGCGGGTTAATTAAAGGTGGTGCTGATTTAATTATGGTCGAAACTATTTTCGACACACTAAATGCGAAAGCGGCTATTTTTGCGATTAAATGTGAGTTTGAATCGCTCAATATTGAATTGCCTGTGATGATCTCTGGCACCATTACAGATGCGTCAGGAAGAACCTTAACAGGTCAAACAACAGAAGCATTTTACCACTCTTTACGTCATGCTGATGCGCTCTCATTTGGTTTAAACTGCGCGTTAGGTCCTAAAGAATTACGTCAATATATTCAAACGCTTTCACAAATTTCTGAAACTTATGTCAGTGCTCACCCTAATGCGGGGTTGCCTAACGCATTTGGAGGCTATGATTTAGATGCCCAAGAAATGGCTGAACAAATTAAGGAGTGGGCACTAGCTGGTTTTCTCAATATTGTGGGTGGGTGCTGCGGAACAACACCTGCGCATATTCTCGCCATTTCACAAGCGGTAGAAGGTATTACACCAAGAAAATTAGCTTCCTTAAAAAAAGCCTGTCGCCTTTCAGGTCTTGAACCGTTAGTCATTGATGAAAATTCACTGTTTGTGAATGTGGGAGAACGAACCAATGTCACAGGCTCTGCTAAATTTAAGCGCTTGATAAAGGATGGTAATTATCAAGAAGCATTAGATGTTGCACGTCAGCAAGTTGAAAATGGTGCCCAAATCATTGATATCAACATGGACGAAGGCATGTTAGATGCTGTTGAAGCCATGACACGTTTTCTTAACCTTATTGCTGGTGAGCCTGATATTGCTAAAGTGCCAGTGATGATTGACTCCTCTAAATGGGAAGTGATTGAAGAAGGCTTAAAATGCATTCAAGGCAAAGGAATTGTTAACTCCATTTCGATGAAAGAAGGGGAAATACCGTTTCTTGAACATGCTAAATTGGTGCGTAAATACGGTGCGGCTGTTGTTGTTATGGCGTTTGATGAAGTCGGACAGGCAGATACTCGAGAACGCAAAATTGAAATTTGTCGTCGAGCTTATCAATTATTAACAGAGCAAGCAGGTTTTCCACCTGAAGATATTATTTTTGATCCTAATATCTTTGCTGTCGCCACAGGAATTGCAGAACATAATAATTATGCTGTTGATTTTATTGAAGTCTGTGCAGATATTAAATCTCAACTACCTTATGCCTTAATTTCTGGGGGGGTATCTAACGTTTCCTTCTCATTTCGGGGTAACGATCCTGTTCGTGAAGCAATTCACTCTGTTTTTCTTTATTACGCCGTAAAAAATGGTATGGATATGGGGATTGTAAATGCAGGGCAACTTGCTATTTACGACTCATTACCTGATGAACTGCGTAATGCAGTTGAAGACGTTATTTTAAATCGCCACGAAGAAAGCACAGATAACTTATTGGCATTGGCAGAGCGTTATCGTGGCACTAAAAGTGATGAACAAAATCACCAACTTGCTGAGTGGCGACAATGGGATGTTGAAAAACGCCTAGAGTACGCGTTAGTTAAAGGGATCACTGAATTTATTGTTGAAGATACAGAAGCATGTCGCCAACAAGCATCAAGCCCCATTGAAGTGATTGAAGGACCATTGATGAATGGTATGAATACGGTGGGTGACTTGTTTGGCGAAGGTAAAATGTTTTTGCCTCAAGTTGTGAAATCAGCAAGAGTGATGAAACAAGCCGTAGCTTATCTTGAACCTTATATTCAGGCGTCGAAGCAAGCAGGTTCTTCGGCAGGTAAAATTTTATTGGCTACGGTAAAAGGAGATGTTCACGATATTGGTAAAAATATTGTGGGTGTTGTTTTGCAGTGTAATAACTATGAGATCATCGATCTTGGTGTGATGGTGCCTTGCGACAAGATCCTACAAACCGCGATTGATGAAAAGGTCGATATTATTGGCCTTTCTGGACTGATCACACCATCACTTGATGAGATGGTGAATGTTGCCAAAGAGATGGAAAGGCGTGGTTTTTCTTTACCATTAATGATTGGTGGAGCAACAACCTCTAAAGCGCATACCGCAGTAAAAATAGAGCCGAATTATAGCCATCCTACCGTTTATGTACAAAATGCATCGAGAACCGTAGGTGTTGTTGCGGCACTATTATCTGAAACACAAAAAACCGATTTTGTTGCTAAAACGCGTCGTGAATATGAAGTAGTACGGCAACAATATGCCAGAAAAAAACCTCGTACTCCTCCTGTTTCTTTAGAGGTTGCGCGAAATAATGCGCTACAAATTGATTGGCAAAATTACACGCCGCCAAAGCCCAATCAATTAGGCGTGCAGGAAATTACCGCCAGCATCGAAATATTGCGTGAATATATCGATTGGACACCTTTCTTTATGACTTGGTCTTTAGCGGGTAAATATCCTCGTATTTTAGAAGATGACGTGGTTGGTGAAGAAGCGAAACGTGTATTTGCTGATGCAAATACAATGCTGGATAAATTAAGCCGTGAAAAATTATTAACACCTAAAGGAATTATGGGGATCTTCCCTGCCAATCGTCTGGGTGATGATATTGTGATTTATCAAGATGAAAGTCGCCAACAAGTACTTTTGCAAAGCTGTCATTTACGTCAACAAACTGAGAAAAATGAGTTTCCTAATTACTGTTTAGCCGATTTTATTGCACCTGTTGAAAGTGATGTTGCTGATTATTTTGGGGCTTTTGCCGTCACAGGCGGATTAGAAGAAGATGCTCTCGCCAATGCTTATGATAATGCCCATGATGATTACAATAAAATTATGGTAAAAGCGTTATCAGATAGACTAGCAGAGGCATTTGCGGAATACCTTCATCAACAAGTGAGAACAAAAATTTGGGGTTATAGCCCTGATGAAAACCTCTCTAATGACGAACTTATTCGAGAAAAATATCAAGGAACACGACCTGCACCGGGATATCCTGCTTGTCCTGAACACACAGAAAAAGCAAAAATTTGGCAATTACTCGATGTTGAAAATCGCATTGGTATGAAGCTGACAGATGCTTATGCCATGTGGCCCGGCGCTTCAGTATCGGGTTGGTATTTTAGCCATCCTGAAAGTAAATATTTTGCCGTTGCTCAAATTCAAAAAGATCAGGTTGAAGATTATGCTAAACGCCGAGGAATGAGCATAAGTGAAGTTGAACGTTGGTTAGCGCCTAATTTAGGGTATGAGTCTTAATTTATTTTTATTCTCAGATCTCAATAATGTAATAAATAGTGAGGGGATAGCAATATCCCCTTGTTATTTTCACTAGTCGATCCCATTAAAGATGTTTAAGCTGTGAACCTGTATCAGAAAAAAGGACATTACAATGAACTATACTTTGTACCTTCAGAAAACCCCACCTGCTGGCGCTGAAGTGCCGTTTCCTTCTTTAGCCGAGGGAAATTATCTATTAAGTGAGGTTTTAATTAATGCTTTTTTAAATCTGATGCAACTCACAGGAAGCTTAGATACGGATGCTATTTTAGATGAAAAAGCATTTGATAAAATTTGGTTGAAAGCCGAAATGACACCAGCACGAATTGAAGAGGTTGGTGACTATATTTATCATAAAATTCCTACTTCTCCTGAACCGGTTGAAGAAGAAATCATTTTATTTAAGCAGGCGATGAAAGAAGAAGAAGCGTTATTAGCCAAAGAGAGTGGGAAAGAAGGAAATCTTCCTATTCATAAATTTGCTACAAATGATGGTTGGATAGTGACGCCAAAAGAGTGCGAAATAATCGCATCTACATTGACAAAAAAGCTACTTGAAGAAAATCATGTATTTGTTGAACAGCTTGCAAAAATGTCTCATCTTGCACATCGTTCTTTAGAAATCGCTTTAATTGATTTTGGTAAATTTAATCAATTTGCTAAGAAATATGGCGGTTATCGGGTTTATTAAATTATTAAAAAATAGGCTTCTAAAAAGAAGCCTATTTTTCTAAATTATAATACTATTAGTTTTATTCAATGATTCTTAATTTAATTGTTATTTATATTTTCTCTTGTTGTATTTCTAATTTTATAACTATCTGTCTCAATGCGATTTAATATCATAGTGTATTCTTTGATTTTTGATGATTTATTATCTACTTTGTTATGAATATTAATTATTGAATTAATGCACTCTTTATCTATCATAGATGGAATAAAGTCTTTTACTATTCCACCCGTTTCTATTTGATATATTACATTAGTTGTTTGTTCTTTCGATAATGTTCCAATACTTATTGCTAAATTATAGATATGGGTGATGCTCGTTCTTAAATTCTCTAAATCAGATTTTGAAATTGATTTTTCACTTGCTGCATTCTTTAGAACATTAAGGAGGCTAATATCGTTATATATTTTCATTTTTAATACCTTATTAATTTAATGAGGTATTTATTTTAATGAGTACTAGGTTAATGACTTTAAAACTTTTATCTTTTATAGTCCCAAGGTTAAAAAATAAAAGAGAGATAAAAATTTATCTCTCTTTTATATATTGATAATTGGTTATTAATTAAAACAAAGTATCATGTAATTTACGCACAATATTATCTGCATCTTTGCCATCAACTAATAAACATAAATTATGAGTACTTGCACCGTGGCTAATCATACGAATATTGTAATCTTCTAATGTGCCGAAAATCTTAATACCTAAACCATTTACCTGTGAAAGAGAGTTACCAATCACGGCAACTAACGCCAGATCTTCTTCTACTTCAACACGGCATAATGCAGAAAGCTCGGTTAATAAGGCATTCGTTAATAAACTGCCTGATGAATTTGTTGTACCCGTTGTATCAAGGGTTAAAGCAATACTGACTTCAGATGTTGTTATTACATCAACCGAAATATGATGGCGCGATAAAATGGTGAAAATTTCAGCCAAGAAACCACGTGCATGAAGCATTTTCAAGCTATGTAACGTGAGCAATGTTTGCTTTCTACGCAGTGCGATCGCACGGAATACAGGTGGATTTTCTGTTTGTGCACAAACTAAAGTACCGCCTTCTTTGGGAGCTTTGCTTGAGCCAACAAACACCGGAATGCCACTACGAACAGCAGGTAATAATGTAGCGGGGTGTAATATTTTAGCGCCAAAGGTTGCCATTTCAGCCGCTTCATTAAAGGCTATCTGATCGATACGATGTGCTTCTGGCACTATTCTTGGATCGGTACTGTAAATGCCGGGTACATCCGTCCAGATATCGACACGAGACATTCCCAATGCTTCACCAATCAAGGCAGCTGTATAGTCACTTCCACCACGACCTAGTGTTGTGGTTCTGCCTTTTGGCTCTTGACCAATAAAACCTTGTGTGACAATAACCGTTTCTTCTAGGCGAGGTTGAATAAGGCTTTTTGTGAGTTCAGTGAGTTGTGCCATATCAGGTTCAGCATGACAAAATAGATCATTCGTTTTCATCACCTTTCTAACATCAAACCAATCTGCCTGTATGCCTTTTTCACGCAATAATTCAACAAAAAGCAAGGTTGACATTAATTCACCGTGACTGACTAATTCGTCTGTCAATGCGTCTGATGTGGCAAGTGAAGCAGCTTCAGAAAGCATCTCAATATTTTCAAGCAGACGATTTATTTCTTGAGAAATAATTTCTGGTTGAGAAAGCTGGTTGATAATTGCGTACTCAATATCACGAACTTGTGAGAGTAAAGCTTCTCGTTGTGAGGGATCAGTACCTGCTGCAAGTTCAATCAGTAGATTAGTGATCCCAGCAGATGCGGAAAGGACGACGACACGAACTGACTTTTGTTTCAGGATAATATCTGCACATTTTTCCATTGCTGAATAGTTAGCAACACTCGTGCCACCAAATTTAGCGATAGTGTATGGTGATGATGAAGATGAAGGCGTAGCAGTATTATCAGTCATTGTCGTATTCCTTTAGGCAAAAATGAGATGTTGGACACAATTAGGAATATCGGTTATTAAGTAGAGAGTCAATGCAGAGTGAAGAATAATCAATTTAATTAATAATCAGCTCCGCATTATCGGTTTTACCTATGTAAGTAATTAGTACTAGATTTGTTGAATGGTTTTGACCAATATCATCAAATGAGAAAGAATTGACTGTAACTATTAAATGTCAGGCTACAATCTGAGAATATTGGATTGTAATCTTAAGAGAGTATTGTGAATGAAAAATGTAAACCCAACCCAAACCTTAGCCTGGAAGGCATTAGAAAACCATTTTTCGGTTATCAAAGATACCGAGATGAAAACACTGTTTGCTCAGGAACCATCACGCTTTGAGCAATTTTCAAAGACGTTTTCAGACCAAATTCTAGTGGATTTTTCAAAAAACCGTATTACGAAAGAAACATTAGAGAAATTGCAGGCTTTGGCTAAGGAATGTGACGTTGAAGGTGCGATAAATAGCATGTTTACGGGTGAAAAAATCAACCGTACTGAAGATCGTGCTGTATTGCATACTGCATTACGTAATCGTAGCAATGCTCCCGTAATCGTTGATGGCAAGGATGTCATGCCAGAAGTTAACGCTGTGCTGAATAAAATGAAAAAGTTCAGTGAACGTATTATTAGTGGCGAGTGGAAAGGTTATACAGGTAAGGCGATTACTGATGTTGTAAATATTGGTATTGGTGGTTCTGATCTTGGCCCTTATATGGTGACAGAAGCATTACGCCCGTATAAAAATCATCTTACTATGCATTTTGTTTCTAATGTCGATGGTACGCATATCGCAGAAACGCTGAAAAAATGTGATCCTGAAACAACGTTATTCCTCATCGCATCAAAAACATTCACCACACAAGAAACCATGACAAATGCGCATTCAGCAAGAGATTGGTTCTTAGCCTCTGCGAAAGAGAGTGCATTTGTTGCTAAACACTTTGTTGCGTTATCAACTAACAGTACCGAAGTGGCAAAATTTGGTATTGATACTGCCAATATGTTTGAGTTCTGGGACTGGGTTGGTGGCCGTTATTCATTATGGTCAGCAATTGGTTTATCTATCGCATTATCTGTTGGTTATGACAACTTTGAGCAATTGCTGGAAGGTGCTCATGCTATGGATAACCACTTTAGAACAGCAGATGCTGAAAATAACATCCCAATGATCCTCGCTCTGATTGGCATTTGGTATAACAATTTTTTTGGCACAGAAACTGAAGCGATTCTGCCATACGATCAATACATGCATCGTTTCGCTGCTTACTTCCAACAAGGCAATATGGAATCTAATGGTAAGTATATTGATCGTGATGGAAACAAAGTAAATTATCAAACGGGTCCTATCATTTGGGGAGAGCCGGGTACAAACGGTCAACATGCGTTTTACCAACTGATCCACCAAGGAACCAAAATCATCCCTTGTGATTTTATTGCTCCAGCAATTAGCCATAATCCATTATCAGATCATCATGCAAAACTGATGTCTAACTTCTTTGCTCAAACAGAAGCTCTTGCTTTTGGTAAAACACGTGAGCAAGTTGATGCTGAATTTGCCGCAGCAGGAAAAGATCCTAAAACCATGGGGTATGTTGCACCTTTCAAAGTGTTCGAAGGTAATCGTCCAACGAACTCTATTCTGTTAAAAGAAATTACGCCTTATTCATTAGGTGCATTGATTGCAATGTATGAGCATAAGATCTTTGTACAAGGTGTTATTTTCAACATCTTTACGTTTGACCAATGGGGTGTTGAATTAGGTAAACAGCTGGCTAACCGTATCCTTCCTGAATTAAAAGGTAAGGAAAGTGTTAATAGCCATGATAGCTCAACAAATAATCTGATTAACCGTTACAAAGCATGGCGTTAATCGAATAAACTGAATATAAGTAGTTGGTTAGATAAAAAGGAGGTTTTTATAACCTCCTTTGTTTTTTGATTGTTTAGTGCTCAATCTGATTTTCTTTTAACGCTTTTTTAGATTATTTATGCGAAATGTTATCAGCTTTTAACTTCCATTAGTCACATCATGATATCCTTATGCATCATGACTCACACAAGCTAGGATCATCAAAGCGTGATGATGAATAAATGTTCAAAAAATCAATAATTACCCCTGCACCTATCCATTGGCTACCCAGTGAGGAACATGCAACTATTCAAGAAAGTACATTAAGTTGGTTAATGGAATTAGGCTCAATGACACGGCGATTTGAACAACATTGCCAAAAAGTCACTGTAATGCCTTATCAAGAAGGATTTATTGACCTTATTGAATCCGCTGATGAAAGCGCGTGTTTACCCAAAAGTCAGCGTTATTGGTTAAGAGAAGTGGTATTGTGTGGTGACGATATTCCTTGGTTATTAGGGCGAACGTTAGTACCAGAAGAGACATTGACAGGCGAAGATAGAAAACTGGTCAATCTAAGAACCGTTCCACTTGGGCGTTATCTGTTTCAGGAAACAACCTTAAGTCGCGATTTTATTCATATCGGGCAACAAAATGGGTATTGGCTACGCCGTTCTCGTTTCCAGCTTTCAGATAAACCTTTATTATTAACCGAGATGTTTCTACCTGCATCACCAGTGTATAAGAAGTAATTAGGGGGAGCTAAAATTGGAGGGAAGTATGACGCAAAGTAAATGGCAAGCATATAGCCGTTTAATGCGTATAGATAAACCTATCGGAGCGCTATTATTACTTTGGCCAACTTATTGGGCTTTATGGATTGCTGCTAAAGGCTTTCCTGATTGGCATATTCTGATTGTCTTTACTATTGGCGTGTTCTCTATGCGTGCCGCTGGGTGTGTAATAAACGACTTTGCTGACCGAAAAATTGATGGCAGTGTTGAACGAACTAAAAATCGACCATTACCTAGTGGGGCTGTGACAGAAAAAGAGAGCAAAATTTTATTTATCGTTTTGGTAATCTTGTCCTTTGCATTAGTTCTAACACTTAATACCATGACTATTTGGCTCTCTGTTGCAGGGCTTGCGTTGGCATGGTTTTATCCTTTCGTTAAACGGTTTAGTAATCTACCTCAGCTTATTTTAGGTATGGCTTTTGGCTGGTCAATCCCTATGGGATTTGCTGCTGTTTCTGAAAGCTTACCGTTAGTGTGTTGGCTATTATTTCTTGTCAACATTGTCTGGTCTGTTGTTTACGATACGCAATATGCAATGGTTGACCGTAATGATGATATAAAAATTGGGGTTAAATCTACCGCTATTCTATTCGGTCGTTATGACAAAATTATTATCGGTATTTTACAACTGGTGATGTTGGCATTATTGGTGGGTATCGGTATTTTGCTGAATCTGAAAGGTATCTACTACTGGTCGCTATTGTTAGTAACAGCGCTGTTTATTTATCAGCAGAAGCTTATTGCAGAGCGTGAAAGAGCACCGTGTTTCCAAGCTTTTATGAATAATAACTATGTTGGCTTTGTTTTATTTGCGGGTATTTTATTTAGTTATTTTTAAGATAAGTAAACGCTGAAGTATTCTCTACTATTGAGTAGAAACAAAAAGGGATAAGCAATGAGCTTATCCCTTTTCTATTTCAGTAATTACACGGTTTACTGATTATTCATCAGCTTCAGACTTACTTTTTTCATCAACAGCTTGTACTGAATTGTTATCTTCAGTGATCCCCACGCTTTCAATGGTTAAGCGAATTTCTGGTGACATTAATTTTGCAATCACTTGGTAAAGGGCAGATGCATCTGCTTTTAGGATATCTTCATTATCATTGAGATAACCTTCTTCACGTAGTGTTGAAACTAAGGTAGAGAATACCGCTTTATCAAAGAATTCAGGTGCGTTGATACCATGTAAGACAGAAAGACGTTGTGCCAAGATACGGCTCTCTTTTTCCAATAATGCACGGCTAATTTCAGGAGCAAAATTGAGTAAGGAAAGCGTAATTCCATAGCGTTGCAATGTTTCTCTGACACTGGCAGCTAACAGTTGTAATGGACGAATACGCGCTGGATTAATACGCAGTAAGCCATCACTATCACAACAAATCAGGCGCTGACGGCACAGTTCTGTAATCAAAGTATTAATGACTTCAGGGAGCTCTTCTTTCTCATAACGAATAAATAGTTCCGCTTTAATCAGAGGGAAGATTAGCTCAACTTGTTTCATTAAATCATCACGATGAATTTTTTCATGATGTAAGACGATGCTTGCAATTAATGATGGAGTAATCATTAAGTGGATTGTGTTGTTGCGATAATAAGTCATTAATACCGCACTTTCACGAGGGAGCACCACAATATCACCCAGACTGTCTTTTTCGACTTGGAATTTATCAGATTGCAACGCGTGTTCTAATAAGGCTTCAGCATTTTTATCAGACACAATCATATCTGTCGAATAAGGCACATTACGTAATAATTGCAGATAACAATCGACTTGCTCTAACAGTTGCTCTCTAGTGAGAGCACGCTGGCGAGATGCCAACAAGGCCGTTGAAACAAGGTTAATCGCATTAATAGATGCTGCATTATTAATATGAACCATAATGTTGTCTGCCAGTGTGCTTACTGTTGGGTTTAACCAACTTGGGCGTTGTGGCTCAATTGGGTCAATATCATCACGCCATTGTGGGACAGCCTGATTTAAGTATTGGACAACAGAAATCGGTTCACCAAAGTTCACATAGCCTTGACCAAGGTTACGTAATTTACGTAATCCTCTGACCATCTGCATAAAGCCTTCTTTCTCTTTTGTTGCGCCACGTAATTCTTTGGCATAGGTTGCCACTTCCATAACGTGTTCATATCCAATGTAAATTGGAACAACAGAGATAGGGCGTGTTTCACCGCGTAACATGGCTTGTACCGTCATTGAAAGTGTTCCTGTTTTAGGATCTAACAATCGACCTGTACGAGAGCGTCCACCTTCAACGAAATATTCAATCGAGTAGCCACGTGTAAATAGCTCACCTAAATATTCGCGGAAAATGGTGGAGTAAAGCTTGTTACCTTTAAAGGTTCTTCTGATAAAGAAAGCCCCTAAACGGCGGAAAATAGGCCCTGCTGGCCAGAAATTGAGGTTAATACCTGCCGCAATATGTGGCGGTACTAAACCTTGATGATAAAGCACATAGGAAAGCAGTAAGTAGTCCATGTGGCTACGGTGACAAGGAACATAAACGATTTCATGCCCATCTTGTGCGAGTTTACGTACTCGCTCGGCATTATAAACGTTGATACCTTGGTAGAGCTTATTCCATGTCCAACTTAATACGCGATCACTAATACGCACCGCTTCATATGAGAAATTAGCTGCAATTTCTTCCATGATATCTGTGGCATTTTTACGCGCTTTATCAAGTGAGATTTTCTTCGCTTTTGATTCATCTTCAATCGCTTTTTCAATGGCTTTCGATGAGAGCAATTTATTGAAGAGATCTTGGCGTGCTGGCAATTTTGGACCAACAGCCGCTAAACGCTGACGTGAAAAGTGGATACGCGCAACACGCGCAAGTTTTCGAGCTATACTGGTGTCAGTACCGTGTTCGTTCGCCATTTCACGCATTGAAACAGTGGGTGAAAAACGAACAAAGCTATCACGACCTAACCAGAGGATAGCGATAAATTTTTGGATACCGTTAAGCACACGTAAATGTGGAACGCCATTATGGCCTTCACGACCTGGAGAGCGTCCAAACATCACGGAAACCGGCAACATCTCGATATCAAGATGTGGGTTATTACGATGTGCATCAAGATAAGCGTGGAATGTCTTCACGGAATCTTTACGAGGATCAGGCGAGTAGTAACGGAATACTCTTGGGCCGTCATCAATAAAGACATACGCAGGAAGCTTAGTTCCACCGATCTCAATAGGTTGCAGCGGATCAGGCAACCCTAATGAAAGACACTGCTGTCGTAATGTCAGTAAGTCCGCCTTTGAATGATAAGGCAGAACGTAAAGGAAAGATCGCGACGTATCTAACCCTAATTCAGTGATAGGATCAGTCGGAACTCGTTTGCTTTTTACCAGTAATTTTAGTGGTAAATTCAATGTGTTATAATATAGTTTACGCCAAGCTGACATAAATAGTTGTAGCCTCTTATTAGCAATACTTCGAAAGCATAACAGAAAGTCTTTCGTAGATCTGTGGTGCTGTGACAATATTAATAGAGAAAAGTGGCAAAATAATCGTTTGTTTTCGATAGAGTTTATTATGGCTAATCAAAATAAAGGTCTTACCCGAATCATCAAAGCTGGTGGCTATTCATACAAAGGCATTCGTGCCGCTTGGATTAATGAAGCCGCTTTTAGACAAGAAGCAATTGTGACCTTGGTTGCAATTATCCTTTCATTTTTCATCGATGTCAGTGGTCTAGAGCGCATTTTACTTATTGGTTCCGTTGTATTGGTTGTGATCTTGGAACTGGTAAACAGTGCAATAGAAGCCGTCGTCGATCGAATTGGATCTGAATACCACGAATTATCCGGACGTGCAAAAGATATGGGTTCTGCCGCCGTTCTGATTGCTATTATATTGGGATTATTTACTTGGGTAACCATTCTTTGGGGGCATTTCTTCGCATAAAGTTAAAAAATTCGATTTTTGTCGAAAAATAATCCAAAGATGCGTGTTTTATATTCATTTAAGGTTTCAAATCGTCATATACCTGTATATACTCACAGTCTGACTGTATAAACAAACAGGGGGCGGAATGAAAGCATTAACTGCAAGGCAGCAGCAGGTTTACGATTTGGTTCGTGATCACATTTCGCAAACGGGTATGCCACCAACACGGGCTGAAATAGCTTCCCAACTTGGGTTTCGCTCACCAAATGCGGCAGAAGAGCACTTGAAAGCTCTTGCTCGTAAAGGCGTGATAGAAATTATCTCTGGTGCATCCAGAGGTATCCGTTTGCTAATGGAAGAAGAGCCAGAAGGACTGCCATTAATTGGGCGAGTCGCTGCTGGTGAACCACTTTTAGCACAAGAGCATATTGAAAGCCACTATCAAGTTGACCCAATGCTATTTAAACCAAGTGCAGATTTTTTATTGCGCGTTAATGGTATGTCGATGAAAGATATTGGTATTATGGATGGCGATTTACTTGCTGTGCATAAAACGCAAGATGTTCACAACGGGCAAGTTATTGTGGCTCGTATTGAAGATGAAGTGACAGTAAAGCGCTTTAAGAAAAGCGGTAATAAAATTGAGCTTCATGCAGAAAACCCAGAGTTTTCACCTATTATCGTCGATTTACGCGAACAAAGCTTTACTGTGGAAGGTTTAGCCGTAGGGGTTATTCGTAACGGCGAATGGCTGTAATTTATACCAAAGTAAGTCAATACAACTTATTTTAAAAAGATGCAGATGATGTGTAAAACCACAAAATCATCTGCATTTTTTATTTCTGATTTGTATAAAAAAACACCATCGCACTACAAATGTAATTACAATATGATGTGTTTTAATTACAGAGGTGCTTATGACAACGATACAAGTTAGAGTAGACGATGAGCTCAAAAAAGAAGCTTATCAAGTATTTGAAAAAATGAACCTGTCTCCTTCAGATGCCATAAGATTATTTCTACGTTATGTTTCTGAAAATGAAAAATTACCTTTCTCAGAAGTTTCTGTCATAGAGTCGTCAGCTCGCTTAAAAGGTGATCTCACGGGTTGCTATAAGATTAAATTACGAGCATCTGGTTTTCGATTGGTTTAGCAAGTTATTGATTCTTAAGTTGTGATTTTAGTTATTGCTGTTGGTAAGCGTGAAGAGAGTAAAGCTTATTCATTAGCTGAAGTGAGAATTCAAAAGAACAACATGTATTAGCCAGCATTTAGCTGGCTTTTTGTTTTTATAAGCTCAACGAGGCTTATAGTCGCCGGTTTTTTTCTGTTTAAGATTATCATCCATACTGTGATCATGATGACAACCTTCAGGATGTGTACACTCTTGTGCTTCGTGGCACTGTGAACATAATCCATGAATTTCAATGACACTATGTCGTAAATGAAATCCACTCTCTTTTGCTAGTAATGAAATTGCATCTTCGATTTTATGGCTATTCTTTTCTGTGACAGATAAACAGCGGTCACAAATTAGCATTACTGACGTATGTTCAACATCATCAAAATGATGGCAAAGCACATAGCTGTTGGTGGATTCTATTTTATGGATAAATCCTTGCTCAAGTAAAAACTCTAACCCGCGATAGACAGTAGGTGGTTTTGCTTGTGGCTCAACTTGGCGTAATAAATCCAATAAATCGTATGCGCTGATAGCAGAAGGTTGCTGCATAATCAGACGTAATACTGCCAGACGTTGTGAAGTCAGGCGAACACCTCGTTTCTGGCAGATCTTTTCTGCCTGAGCGAGCAATTTCTCTTCATTCATGGGGATAAGATGCTCTCAGACGTTGTTAATGACACAGATCCTATCATATTTTTCAAGAGTAAACCTTTGTGTAAAGTGGGGTTTTATGAAAATAACTGTGGCATTACGTCCTTTTTTAAAAGTATCTGTTGTTAGATAAAAGAACATGTTTTCTTTCAATATAAAGAATGAGTCTTTAGAAAGAGAGATAAACACATGAAAAGTTTATTGTGTAGAGCGAATTTATTCTATGTAAACCAGATTGTTTTATATGGAGAAATGGTTTTTCATGATGATAAGTACTGATAACCAGTAACAAAAAACCCAGCCTAAGCTGGGTTAATTTTTTAGATGATTTTAGATAAATTGTTCCGAAATATGATCAGAACGGTAGTTCACATAAAGCAGCAAACAAACCATTCAGCCCATTGAAAATATTGGCTTTTATCATAAAGAAAGCCAAAGCTGTTAAGTTAAGCCCAATATTGTCAACTTCCTGGGCAGGTACTGTGGAAGTATTAGCCGCCAAGCGTAAAGATAGAATCTTGACACTTTCAGCGACAGCACCTGATCAACTCAGGCGGCTCCAACACCCAAAATCAAAAAGGCGGGTATTGGAAGGCTGGTTGTTTCTACCGAACATTGAATCGCATTTTAGCAAGATCTCGGCGAAATAAAATCCATTTCCCGCTCTTGCCATCAACTCTATGTCAAACCTTGGTATTTACACCCGCTTTCAAGCCGTCACCGGCTAAGAGCTCATTAGACCAAGGCACCATCCGGCAGGTAACCGGCCTATTTGAGGTTTGGGATAGAGTTGCCTCAAATTACGCACAATTATGCATCATATGCGTAATTACGCAAACCATGCGTAACTCCGCGTAATTCTTCACCCATAAATGGGCGATGGCAGTTCGGGGTACGCCCGATATATGTGAAGAAACACCCTTTCAGTGATATCTGAAATCTCATTTTCTTCATATTGCTCAACGGGTAACCCTGTTCTTTCATCATAAAGAAAATCAAATATCTGCTGCTTAACCGCGTCGCGCGTCGATTCTTTCTGCTGCCAGTTCGCAACTTTCAGCCGCTCTGCCTTTAGCGTTGCCAACAACGTAGTGGCGACTTGTTTGATCTTGGCAATCTCTTTTGGCTGCAAATTCGGCTTACTAAGGAGATCAAACAATACCAAAGACTCCTCGTCCAAGCATTCCCTGATTGCGCGCTTCTCTTCATGAGAAAGCTCTTCATTCAGTTTTAACAGTGCCTCAAAGGTTTTTTCAATAACAACGCGATCCTTTTCCTGGTTATATTCCTTAACCAATTTTTCGTAGTGCTCTTGATAATCGGTACGTAACGGGTTCTGCATCATGAGCCTGGCTAGCTTCTTCTCAACTGCATGCTTGAGCGATTGCACTGTAGTATTCTTTCGCTCTGATCTAGAAAACTCCTGGCGGAGCCGTTCAAAATCGATCTTGCTGATATCGTAAATTCGATCACCATCCGGTTTCGGTTCTTTGACTTTATGGGTGGTATCGATGCTACCGTCAACAATCTCGTACAGCTCCTTCATGATGTCGGAGATGTCGGCTTTTTCTTTGTCTGCCTGCAAACTCTTATAAAGTACGTTGATGGCATCGCGCAAATCACGATAACCATTAACGCCCGGCACGTTTATGCAGGCTTTAAACTTATTGAATACCTCTCGTGCCATTACCTCGAAACGTTTCCGTGTTTCGTCATTTTGATTGATGATTTCCTTGGCTTGAGCAATCGCTGCATTTTTAGCAAAACCTGTTTCTGTAATAATCCGGCTTAGTTCAAAATCATGCTTTCGTAAAAACTCAGCAACAAAACTGATCGACTCGTTCAGACTTTCCAACAACTCTTCATTGGGCTTGGCGGGTTCATTTTCGCCCTCACCTCCGCCATGACCCTCGTCTCCAGCACCGGCGAAGGTTGCCAATGCCTTACGCAGGTTTTTCAGTATCCCGCAGTAATCCACGATCAAACCGTTATTCTTGCCTTCCGCTACTCGGTTAGCCCTGGCGATAGCTTGCATCAACGTATGCGCCTTCAAAGGCTTGTCTAAATAGAGGGTAGAAAGTGTGGGCACATCAAATCCGGTCAGCCACATGGCACAGACAACGGCGACTCTAAAAGGGTGTTCGCTGGATTTAAAGGCTTCTTCCATGTCCACTCGAGAGCCATCAGCCAGTTCAAATCCTGCTTTAAGCAACTGGCGGTGAGGCTTGATATCCAGCCCCCATTTTTCAAACTTGGCGACTTCACCTTGCTCTTCACTGACCACAACCGCCATCAGCGTTTCTTTCATCCACGCCAATTGCCGCTCTCGCCAAGCTAGATCCTGCTCATCCGTAGCCGACAAAAGTGCTTTTTCTTTGGTTTTAATTTCCTGTTGCCAGTAAAAATCGATCAATTTGTGCATCCGTACACAAGTGATCTTGTCGAGGCACACAAACATCGCCTTGCCGGTTTCCCAAGCGTTGGCATAATGAGCCACAAAGTCACGTGCTATCTGATCCAGTCGGCTGGTTGCAGTGATAATGTGATAATCACGCTTCAGCTCTCGCTCCAACCTTTGCTGAACGTCTACATCCTCAATTTCCAACTCATCCAGCTTTTCCGCTATGCGCTCATTGATGCCTTTGGGGTCCGCAACCGTATGCTCGTTGCCATCTTCATCGGTAAATACCAATTCTTCACCACGGGCATCGTAGTACAAGGGCACTGTCGCTTTATCCTCGACAGCCCGCTGAAAGTCATAGGTAGAGATGTAATCACCAAAAACCTTCTTGGTTATCTCATCATCTTTAAATAATGGAGTTCCGGTGAAGCCGATAAAACTGGCATTGGGCAAGGCGTTGCGCATGTTTAACGACAAGGTGCCATATTGCGTGCGGTGAGCTTCGTCGGTGATGACGATAATGTCGTCGCGCTCGGAATAAGGCTTTTTAGGGTCGACTTTTTCGTTAAATTTTTGAATCAAGGTAAATACAAACGCCTTTTGCTGGCCGAACAGCTCTTTCAGGTCTTTACCACTATCGGCGCGGCACGGGTCTTTATCGTTGTCGACCAAGCCACAGCCTGCAAAGGTTTTATAAATCTGTGTATCGAGATCTTCTCGGTCAGTCAGCACCACAAAGGTATAGTTCCCACCCAGTTTTCGATGCACCATCTGAGCGAAAAATACAATCGAATAAGACTTGCCAGACCCCTGAGTGTGCCAGAAAACTCCCAACTTACCCATCCGCTCGCCACGATTAATCACGGCATCAATGGCACGGCTGACACCAAGATATTGGTGATTGCGGGCAATAATCTTTACCAGGCGGCCCGAGCTCTGGTCAAACAGAGTGAAGTTCTCAAAAATGTTCATGAGATTGGCTTTGGAGCAGGTACCTTTCAACAAGGTTTCCATATCCACCACACCAGGCTCACTTTCGTTCAAACGTTTCCAGTCATTAAAATGTTCAAATTTGCTGGAGACCGAGCCGATCTTGGCATCAATGCCATTGCCCAGAATAATGAAGGCATTGTGGTAAAAGAGGTGCGGTACCGTATCTTTGTAGTCGGCAAGATTCTGTTCGTAGGCAGCACGAATGTCCTTATGAACGCTTTTCACTTCCATAAACAACAGGGGGATGCCGTTCACAAAACCTACAAGGTCTGCCCTGCGACGATAAATATCGCCTTTAATCCAAAACTCTCTGACCAGCAAGAAGTGATTGTTTTCGTAATTATCGAAGTCAAACAGACGAAGTCGCTTCTTTACCCGCTCGCCTTTTTCGTTATAGAAACTGACTTCAACACCATTTTTGTGCAGCGAATACTTTTCCTTGTTCACCGCAACAATATTGGTGGATGCTGGCATCTCACAAACCACGCGCAGCGCCTCTTGGTAGGCGATATCCGGCAAGCCAGGGTTGAGCTCTATCAGTTTCTCGCCCAAATAGCGGGTTAACACGACTTCTTGCTCTGAAAGCCGCCCTAAATCACCCTCCTTGCCCAGCTTTTCATACATGCCCAGGATAGATTCATCCCACTGCAACTGATTCAGCAAGTAGTCTGCAGTGACTTCCTGAACCAGGGTTTCTTCTGTCATGGCCATGAGCAAATCCTTCTATTTCTTGTTCTTGACTTGAAAACGTACAGGGCGATTGAGCTTCTTCACTACCCCGTCATCAACAGCACGTTTCAGCCACTCAGTTAACTGAGACTTATGAAGCTGTGTGCTTTCAATCAGCGCATCAACGGTTACTGGCTTTTCAGCCAAGTGTTGAAGTTCGGAGATGAACATCTGATAGAAATCGACAGGGCTTGATGGGGCAGCTTCGCTTTCGGTGGCCTGCTCTGGAACAGCCTCAATCTCTGTCTGGCCTTCGCTAACGAGTATCTCGCGTACTGACTGGATAACGTCTTCTTTAGGCCCAGCTTCTGGCTCAGGATTAGACTCAGTCTCGGCAAACAATTCGGGCTGTGCAGGCATGGAAAAGAGATCGCCCATTTGTTCTTTCACCTGATTTACACGCCCCCTTTCATTGCACATTAATTCCGCAATCTTGAAGGCTTGAGTATTATCAGCCTCCAGCCAACGGCCACCTTTGGTGACCAAATCGGCATTGGCGGCATCCTTGTCCGTCGTGTGTTTAACCCACAGCGGCACCCATCCCTTTTTCAGATTTTCTTCTGCTCCGTTGAGCGTGCCACCTTTTTTACCGGAGTGAATCACCAGAGAGCTGTCTGCCAGACAGTAGATATATTTATTACGAGCCATGGCATTACCCGCACTAAACCCCGCCTCGGGGTAGAAAGGCGATACCAGCACTGCATGGCCATCCATCAGACCTTTACGCCACTTGCTGCTGGTCGCTGCTTTTAGCAGGCTATCGGCCATTACGCCGATCACCACACCGCCTTGTTTCATAGCCCCTAGCATTGCCGCTTCATCTACACCGCGCGCACCACCGGAGACAATGGCAACGCCCTCTGAAGCCGCTTTGGCACCCACTTGGTCGGTAAAAGCCAGATCAGACTCACTGGCATTGCGCGAGCCAACAACCGCCAACCCGCCTGCATTCAACAAGGCTTTGTTACCACAGCCAAACAACACCGGCGGGGAAGCCGTTTTTAACCGCTGTTTTAAGCGCCTTGGGTATTCAGGGTCAGAACGTGTGACCACCCAGAGGCCAGCCCGTTGCCATTTTTCCATGGCCAGTGCGAGGCTATGACCACGGCTCAGCAACTCAATGATTCGCTCGGCACTGATACGCACATCATGCCAGCCTTGCAGCAACGCTTTCGGATCGGCAACCAACAAGTCGGCCGGTGTGGTGGACTTTTCTTTTAACCATAAGGCAAAGCGCCCCCACTCTGCGTTAGTAAGCGGCTTGGCGCTTTCGCTGCTGGCTTTCGAAAAGTAACTGGTCAGCAGCAAGGTCGCTTGCGCCATGGGCGACAAAGAGCCGTTAGCTGGTAAAGAGCCATCAGCTGATGAAAAGCGGGATACATTCATGAGTCTTTTACCGAAGAAGAAGCAAGCGCAACGGGGTAAACCACACCGCTACCTGCTTGCTGTAGGAGTGCTGCGATGACCGTCAGCGTCCAGCCTGAATCCACTATGTCATCCACTAACAAAACCGGTTGCCCCTGATAAAGCTGAGTCACAGCAAACGCACCATCCAGATTGCGACATTGGTGGAAGCGATTCTGCTGGCATTTTTGCGGCTGGTTATCTTTGACTTTGCTAACTGCATCCACAAACGGTAGATCTAATCGTGCAGCCAGCCGGCGAGCAAAATCAGGTACCAGTTCAGAATGATTACGCGATGGCACGCAGCACACCCACTGCGGTGCAGGATTGGGTTGCCAACGCTGCAGAATCATTTCCGCCATGGCTTCGACCAATTCATCACTGAAACGCCCTGCATGTTTGTTATCAGCAACCGTTCGCCCCCAACCGGCATCGCCCCAGCGAGATAAAACACGGCCCTCCCGTGCGCGAAGTTGCTGGGGTAGATTGCCGCGAAAGCCGTATTCCAGAAACGCATTGGCCGCCACCTGTGCTTTTGGGGCGATTACCATTTCCGCATGTTTGAGGAAGGTGCCTGCGCGATGCGCCAATGCAGGATCAACTGGTTCATTGATCACCGGCCGCCCCAGGCAAGACGAACATTTACCGCAAGGCGTAGGATCGAGATCATCCAGCGCACGCCTCAGAAAGGTCATTTTGCAGCCAGCACCTTCCAGATAAGCTTGAACCTCTTGCCATTCCTGCACACGTTGTCCGGTTAAGTGAGCAATTCGGGCATGATCCATCTGGTAGCGAACAGGGGTTCTGACCCAGCGACTCCCGTCTTTGATGACAGGAGCCGGATTCTCCACGCTCAGCAGCTTTAATACTTTTTCTATTTGCCCATGACGCAGGTTGGTTTGCTCTTCAATACTGCGAATCGACAAGCCATCACTCTGTTCCAGAACCCACAAGATCTCATTCACGTGAGCTTCTGAAGGAAAAGCCGAATCTCGAAAAAAACCGTGAATGTCCTGATCTTCCACACCCGACATCAGCACGCCCACAGCATGATCGATACCGCGCCCAGCCCGGCCCACCTGTTGGTAGTAGGCAACGATAGAGCCTGGCGCTTGATAGTGGATTACAAAGCTTAAATCCGGCTTGTCGTACCCCATACCCAACGCCGTGGTGGCCACCAATACTTTTAATTGGTTGTTAAGTAGCAATTCTTCCAGATGTTGACGGTAGGCGTTGCTGTTTTCAAAACCCTCAGCTTCAACGCTGCCATGATAGGCCCTGGCGTCTATGCCATTAGCACTTAACCACTTAGCAACCTGTTCTGCATCTCGCACCGTCAGGGTGTAGACAATGCCAGTACCTGGCAGCGTGGGTATCACCTGCGCTAACCAAGCTAAACGAGATGCCTGATCCGGTAACACCATGGTTTGCAAGGCGAGGCTTTCGCGAATCAACGGGCCACGATGGATTTGGATATCTCCTAACTGGGTTTGAATGTCTTCGACTACGCGATTATTGGCAGTCGCGGTGGTGCCCAGCACCGGCGTATTGGCAGGCAACTGGCGAAGAATATTCACAATACGACGGTAGTCGGGGCGGAAGTCATGACCCCAATCGGAAATACAGTGCGCTTCATCAATCACCATCAGGGCGATGCGATCGGCAATGGGCTGTAATACGGTTTCGATAAAATTGTCGTTAGCCAAGCGCTCAGGGGAAATCAACAAGCAGTCGATTTGATTATTCAGAATCCGCTGAGTTACCGAACGCCAATCATCAGTATTGGTTGAATTCATCGTCTCGGCGACTATGCCAAGTCGAGCAGCAGATTCAATTTGGTTACGCATCAAGGCCAGCAAAGGCGATACGATAATGGTTGGCCCCATACCACGATCGCGGAAAATTTTGGTACTGATAAAGTAAACCGAGCTTTTACCCCAACCGGTTCGCTGCACCACTAACAGCTTCTGCCGATGATTCACCAGTGCATCAATGGCCTCCCACTGTCCATCTCGGAACTCAGCGGCGGGATTAGCTAGCGCGGTTTGTAATAATTGTTGGGCTTGGGAACGGTTCATGATCACTCCTTGATTTACACGGTTAGCTCGCCGCTCATAAGTTTGGGTAGTAGCAGATCGCGGGCTTCCGCCAATGATTTATTTGTTTTTATTAGATTCTGAATTTGCTTAGTATTTTCCAGAACCGTTTCATGAAATAGTTTCATCAAAGAGTGTGGAGGCTTTAATAATTGCACAGCTGATACATATTGCCTTTTCAATTCTTTTTGATTCGTAGCTCCTTCACCCATATCCTCTAATCGCTTCTCCATGCCAAGCAATGTATAACCCAGCCACAAGTATGGAATCTCATCAGAGGGCCTAACAATTGTCACATGTGTATCAACACTGGTTTTTTCTAATATATCCCAAACCTGAGCAACTCGACCTAAGGTACCCGTACCGGTTGAGTTAATTAAAATATCACCAAGTCTTACCTCTTTTTCATCACTGAACTCTTTTGACTGTTTTCTGGCTGGCTCCAAAGAAAGAATACGATTTCTTATACATTTTTGATTTATTACAACGAATTCTCCGTCTTCATCATACTTTGGTGTTATTCCACGATTCAGATAAGAACTGAGTTCGCCAACTGACGATTGACACCATCCCTCAGGCACACCATCGTTAATTTTAACTTGCTCATGATCGGGGAAGCGCAGGTGAACAAACCATTCCTGATACAGCAGGCGAGCGGATTCTTCCAGCAACTGAATACGGCGGTGATTGTTTTCGATTAGGCCGTCGTAGGTCGCAATAAAATCGGCAATTCTCGTCTGCTCTATTACGTCGTCTGGCACCAAGAATTTCAATGCCAGTAGCTTTGCCTGACTCAGATTATCCTGTGCGGCTCCTTGCGTGAATTGTCGATACTGCAACTTCAATACAGCATCAAAAAGATATTTTACGAAACGGGCATCTGCTTTCTCTGGATCAGGGATAAACCCTATTACGCTATCAGGAAAACAGGCATCAATAGCCAGAATGGATGTATCAGCAATATTTGCAGCAATCGTTATACACAGAGTACCAACCGGCCATAACTTACTTTGAGCAAGGCCTTCTTCACTATAAGTTTGAGAGTAATCTGTCAGATACAGCCCCGCGTGCTTAACATCGCCTGTCTGCACAAACGGATACTGACCACCATACAAATGAACGGCATCTCTTGGTCTGTGCCTAGATCGACCTCTGGATACAAACCCTAGCTGATCTAATGATTTTTCAGACCAACTCATACCCCCAACTCCTCAAAGTTACGGGCAATTTTTTCGGCCAGCTCTGCGGCTTCGGCATTTAAACCTTGTAGCTCAATATGAATATCGCGCAGTGCTTCTTCAAAATCGAAGTCTTCATCCACTTCTTCCGGTGCCACACCCACATAGCGGCCGGGCGTTAGGCTCCAGTCGGCGGCTTCAATGTCTTTGATGTCCACCAGTTTGACCAAGCCTTCTACATCACACAGCTTACCTTCCGGGAAGCGGCTTAATAACCAATGGGCTTGCTTGTAGAAGTAACGCACCTGCTTGAGTTGTTCCACCGCCAGCTTGCGCGCTTCATCGGCGGTTTTCTTTAAATTGCTACGGCCACGACCATTTAACAGCGTGTTATCCCAGAGTTCGCTGTCTTTTGCGCCATTGGCTTCGGCCAGTTCAATCACGCGGGTTGCCAACTTATAAGCCAGGTCGATTTCTTTAATCAGGTTGCGGCTTTGTTCGGCCAGGTCTTTTAGGCAGGTATCTTTATCGATGAAGTCCAGCAGGCTGGCAGCATCGTTATAGTCGTATTCGTTCCACCATTTCTGCAGGTCGTTGGTCAGGATTTGAAACGCGGACCAACCGCCTTCGACCGAGCCTTTGGCATTCAGAAAATCGACATAAGGCTCAACACTAACGCCGCCCTGCTCCAGTTTGTCCATAAAGGGTTGAAAGGCTTGGCCGAATTTTCCCAACTGAGTGATAAAGTCTGGTATTGGCTCGCAGGCTAACTCTTCAGATTTTTCACCCTGCTTTTCACAGTTATGAGCCTCAAAAATCGACTTGTCGATGTAGTGTTTAACTAATTCAACAAAACGCTCGCCTTCGCCACGGTATAGCCAGACCACGGCAGTCAGGTTCTGTTGCTGCTCTGGGCTGAAGTCGTAAATCTTGCGGGTGACTTTGCGGTAGACGTTGCGGGCATCCAGCATTAACACCTTGTCTTTCAGGTGCGCGGGCTTGTTTTTATTCAGAAACCACAACTGGCAGGGCACGGTGCGGGTATAGAAAAAGTTACCGCGAATATCGACCATGATGTCCACATGACCGGTTTTGACCAACTGCTCGCGCACCTTCGCTTCGTCCCGCCCAGCACTGGAAGCCTGGGATGACATAACAAAGCCCGCCCGGCCTGTGTCGTTCAGGTAGCTATAGAAGTATTGAATCCACAGATAGTTAGCGTTGCTGACTTTTTTGTTTTTGTTAACCCCCGGCAAGCCGAACGGCAGGCGTCGTTTATCGCCTTTGATTTTATCGGCGTCGACTTCATCCACGTTGAAGGGCGGGTTGGCCATTACGTAATCGACTGTACCGAACAGGCCTTCGTGGGGATCGTTATAGTAGGTAATGGCGGCTTCACCACCTTCTACATTGCCTTCGAGTCCATGTACGGCCAGGTTCATTTTAGCTAAGCGGGTTGTAACGCGGTTTTTCTCGTGGCCGTAAAAGGTGAGTTCATGCGGGTCTTGCGCGTGACGCTCCATAAAGTGGGCGCTTTGTACAAACATGCCTCCGGAACCGCAAGCCGGGTCAAAAATTTTGCCGTGATCTGGCTCCAACACATTCACAATCAACTGCACTAACGATACCGGCGTGAAAAATTCACCACCATCGTGCGCACCTTGATCGGCAAACTGGGTGAGAAAATATTCGTAAATACGGCCAAAGATATCACCCGTGGCTTTTTTAAGCTCTTCTGGGTTGAGCGTACGCAGCAACATACCTAATACATCATTGGGAATGTTGTTGTATTCCTGTTTTGGTAGTTGATTGCGCAGGTTGGTGTAATCGGCCTCGATGGAGTCCATGGCATGAATAATGGCTTCGGCGCGATTATCAGCATCCGTCAGAGCAATGAGGTAGTCGAACTGTGCTTCTGGCTTGAGATAGATGGCGCTCTTTTTAGAGAAATCTTCTTTTGTAAGCTCGCGGGTTTTACCGCCACGGCTGGGCAGGTTTGCGACAATCTCGTCTTTCACCGCCAGATAGCGGCTGTAGGCATGGCGCAGAAAGATCAGCCCCATCACCGGCAAAAAGTATTCGTTACTGGCCAGCTCGGAGTTGGCGCGTAGGGTATCAGCCGATTTCCACAGGCGTTTTTCAATTGCTTCGATGTTTTCCAGTTGTGCCATGGGGCCGGATTCCTAGTTATCTTCTGATTTACTGTTTGGTGATTTCATTGCTTCGCTGACACCGGCGCGGTTGTGCTGGGCGGCGATGTATTGCTCCAGCTCGCTCTGTTTGAATCGCCAGGAGTTACCCACTTTAAAGCCCGGTAATTCGCTGCTTGCAGCCAACCGGTATATGGTCCGTTCATTCACCTTGAGGTAATCGGCCACGTCTTTGATGGTCAATATGGGGTCACTCATGACGAGGTATCTCAGCTATGTCGGAGGTGTCGAAAAAGTACAAGACTGTCAATATATAGGATCTGGGAGGGAGATCAAGTAAGAAAAGCTTTCAGGCTTATTGATCACCAAACAGGCGCTGGTAGTCGGGCTTGAAGTTGGCAGGCATGTCTGCAAAGTACTTCCAGTACTCAACCAGGCCATTGATGGTCTTCATGTCTGTATGGCCACAGTCCAGCATGATTTTGAGCAGCTCTAAGGTTGGCATGACCTGCGCATCGAAGGCTTTGGCCAAATCAGTCATATCCTGATCGTCCGTCACCACCGGTACACCCAACTCCAATGCATAGGCGACATACCAAGTATCCACCTTGAACGGACCCGGCAACTCGGTTTGCACATGATCCCACACGTATTCGAAGGTTTGCTGAATGGACTTCTTTTGTTTTTTGCCGATTTGGGGGAAGTGTTTGCGATTCTCGGCGAATTCCTCGTCATCTACCCAAGGGAACTTACTTTGCAGCTTCCTACCCGCCAGCTCTTCATTGAGTTCAGGCAGAATGTACAGGCAATACTCGTTGTCACCAAAGGGCACAAACAGTAAGGGGCGTACGGTTTTGGCCAACCTTAGGTAGGCGTTGGTATCAACGAGGATTTTCGATTGCGGCATCAGGTCAACTCTGCGTGGATACTCCGTGCATCGAGGAGTGGCATATCCAGCACAGTTTGAACATAACCCGGCCCTTTATCGTGCTCTTTCAGATATTGTCGAAGCATATCGAAGAAAGGAGTTTCGAAAGCGCCTTCTACTTTTTCGATGTAGTCGCGCGCGCTTGGCTTGCCGTATTCGTCCAGCTCATTATCACCGAACAGGGCTTCGCTGATATTTAGGAATTGCTGGTTAAATTTGGTTACCGCACCAAAGAAGGAATTACCCATTATAATTTCAGCTCTATCAAGCCGCTTTGCGTACTTGTTAACTTGCTGAAGGATAGTATTTGGGGAAATTACCTGCTGCTCTGCCATCTGCTTTAACGTATTGATCTTTGCAGCAGTCGACGGCTTTTTAACCAACACTTCGTAGGCCTGCTCCGCTAATTCATGAGGGTAAAGCAAGCTCGCGGCAAAAGCATCGGCGAAGTCTTCCGCGTCATCACCCTCAAGGCTTGGCGAAAGACAGTGCCCCAACTCATGTGCCATCCAGAACTTGAAGTCATGGGTATTGGTATCCAGATTCAGGTATACCCATGTGCTGCCCGAGTCAGGAAGGTGTATGTGTACTGCATTTTCATGACGCTGCTTTGCTCCCCACATAACTGGGACCACAACGGCCTGTAGTTCGCTGAAGCGGCGAATCAAATGCGTGAAATCCACACACTCCACCGGGCCAAGATTAATATCTTCTCTGACTTTTGCTGTTACCGTTCGAAGATAGTCATAATCACAGCTCGGCGACTTGAGTACCGGCGGCATTTCAAAGGTGTCAAACGGCAAATAGGGCACGAGGTGACGCAAAAAGCGACCAATCTCTTGCGCTTTTTCGATATGGTAATCCTTGGTTTTGGTACCGCGCATTTTGCGGAATGCCACTTTCGGGGCGTGCGGATCTTCCTTGATGACCAAATCATCAAAAGAGAGATTTAACAACTTGCCTAACTGAAGTAGCTTGTTAGGTCGGGGAAAAGACTTGTGCAAAAGCCACTGGGAAACGGCTTCTTTGGTTACGCCTAGAGCATCCGCGACGGCAGTTTGGGTTAACCCTGCCTTATCGATCGCCTGCTGTGCTTTATCTGTATTTAGTCTTTTTTGCATGCGCGAAGTATATGCCGCAGTCAAGTTTTGTCAAGTTTAAAATCTCCAGACTAGTGCCTACTAAACCCTCCCTGAAGGTGGAACTTCCTTATCAAACGGCCGGAGTATCTGCGCGGTTTCAGTGTTTGAGGGCAGCTCAGCCCCTTCTGGTGGGGCCTTATCAACGCTAGCCATCTGTATCCCTTTCTGCCGCACATGAAAGGCGATTTGCTGCCAGCGGCGCAGCCATAGCTCTTCTTTTCGCTTGTAGGCATCTAGCTCCGCTTTGAGGCGATCTACCTCTACCTGAAGCTCTTCGGCCTCTTTAGTGGCCTGCTCTTTGGTTTTCACCAATCCGCCCGACAATGCTCGCTTGGCGTTGTCATAGGCGGCCTTGATCTCAGATTTAGCTTGGAGCGACTGGCGACTAAAGCCAAAGCGCTCTTCTAGCACAGCCCAGGTGAGTTTTGATCCAAGCTCACCCAACGCCCAGCGATCCAAATCGGCAACGATTGTATTGATGTCACTGTCGGACATGCGTCTGAAGCGCTTAACCATGCTCTACCTCGTGTAAATATTGTTCGGGATCAAAGTGCTCCACCCCGTTGTCGGCCAGTTGGGCAGCCAGTGTTTTCAGTTTTTTATCGTTGTGTGCCAGCCAGTCAGCACTCTTTTTTGGCTTAGTGCTATCCAACTGCTGTTCAGCTTTTTTTCGGGCTAGAGCAGTAAGCGCATATTGGCGTTTTTGTTCGTCCAGACGACCCTTATCATCCTTAGCCCACACGTAGTCTTTACAGTCCGCCGAACACTGCAAATGGCGCTCGCAGGGGGTTTGAGAGAAATTGTGGATGCAGATACCTGTACCGACATCATGTACGGCCTGAATTCGTGCTTTCAGAATGGCATCCTGTACTTCTACCGGAACCACTTTGATTTGCTCAGCTAACTGACCTCCAACCAAACCTTTTTTGATGTCTTCACGGAGCATCAGTGCTCGTTTTTCACGGGATGTATGCTGATAGGCTTTGGTGTCTCTTGGGTTCGTTCGACCAAACCATTCAGTTTGCAGCAGGTCACTTAACCCGCCCTCATCAAGCAGAGTATTGAGCGTATGGCGGAAGTGATGACTGGTGAAGTCTACCTCGATACTGCTGGAGGCGTATTCGGCGGCGAGCGCAGGGAAATAGCGGAGAAATGTAGTAAACATGGACTGGCTACAACTTGTGGCCAGCCAATGAGCGTAGCTTCCGCTGGAAAGTCCAAGAGAACGAATGAATAAAAGATCTTTTAGGTAGTATTCTTTACCAAATTGGTCCGTATGAAGAGCCGATAAATATGCTCCCGAGAAATCACGGAAACAGTATTCAACCAATCCACTTTTGTAAGTGTAAAAAATGGGGTTTGCAGGCTTAATTCCCTGCTTGGTTAATGCGCTATGATCTGGCCAAACGAGGTTTTGCTTCCTGAGCCAGCCAGTTGTGCTCAAAACAGTATGACTTATCCCCAATTCAGTTAAATCAGCCGCGTAGAGCTTTTTATCTTCAGGTATGCCATCCAGAAACCTTAGATCAGGCTCACCAACTTTGTGAATTTCTTCCGCTGTTAAACGCGCTTCAAATGTAATTTCCGCTAACTCAACGAGCACATCACCAACGATGGGGGTCACTTCTGACGGCAAATAAAGTCTACGCTTAGGTGTGAAAACGTCACCACGACTTGCCTTTCGCGGGAAGTATTCGATATAGGCGTTACCCTCTTCATCAAGAGACAGCTGCTGATTGGGTAATAGTGAAACCTCACTGAATCGTCTGCCTGTGCAAGCAAGTAGCGTCAACATCAGAATATAGAAGCGATACTTATGATCTTGGGGAACGTTTAAGTAGAGTTCACCAATGACTCGAAACACAGCGGAATCGACAAGCTTGTCCGACTTCGTCTCCAGAATCTCTGGATCATCCAACCTTTTGTGATTTATCCCTCCCGTGCTCGCTGGCCGCCTCATCCTAGCGTATTTGTACTGCAATAAAACCCGACATAGACCATTCGAATCACAATGCGCTGCGAACTCTGCAACATGTTTGTGAAGGTTGTAGGCGGTGGTTTCACTGTAGTGTTTTGAGATTAAACCGGACGCATTATCCAGAGCCTCTGGCGTAAGCCCAACTAACTCCTGCCCTAACTGTTTAGCTGCAAATGAGACATATCCAAGCGTGGTTATGAAATTGCGCTGATTCGGTGCTGATTGATGTTTTCTGTGGAACCTGAGAACAAACAACGCTTTGGCAACCAGTTCCCAGCAACCGACTAGTGGCTCAGAACCCAGCCTCGGTGACAGCGAAAAACCAAAAGAAGCTGATTCCGTGTTTTTACCAGTCAACTTGATTAGGCGCCCTGCATTGACTTGCCACTCGGGGTCATCCCAAACAACCGACTCGAACCCTTCAAGCTTCATTAGCTTTGCTTTGTCGATTAAAGATTTTAGGTTTTCATTCCTGTCACACTCCAGACGATCGAGGAAAGGGATGACCTTGGCCTTACGATTAGAGCGACCATCAGACATTGCGACCCCCTTCCTCACAGAGTTTGGCCACTTGTGCGACCGCAGCGATCACCTCGTCAAGCTGTATGCCTAATCGCGCATTCTCGTACTTTTTTAAACGCTCTTTGCGACCGGCCAGCAGGCACTCCAAGACATGCTCATGATCGGCATGACGATATGGCTGAAACTTGGGGCACAAATAACATGAGTAAGGGGGATCAAGATGGCAGACACTGGATTCACCACATACACCAATATCTGCTTGATCGGCAGGGTTTTGATCATCTACAAACGTTAGGTGCTTGTCATCTCGCTCACCATTGACGGCATCTTCATCACTATCGATTAGCCTGCCTTTGAAAAAATTAAGGTACTTCGAGAAGCCTTTCTCGGTTGCTTTGTCTAGGTGCTCAACTATTCTACCAGCCATCTCAAAATAGACATTCACGTGCTGGGTATCGGTATGATCCAGAATTCTGGCCAGCTCACGCTTACTGATTCCCTCAGCTGCTAAACCAGTTGCCAAGGTATAGCGCAACCGCCTTGGCGTAACGCGCATTAACTCGCCAGTAAGCGGCGAGATAATGTTGTGACGTTTTACGAACGCACTAAGCAAACGTGCTATATCGCTGCTTGTCAGATTAAATACGTTATCAATGTCTTTGGATAAAATGGCCGATTTGTTTCCATTCCTGTTAATAAGCAATGGTCGCTCTTCCGGATTCAAAAAGGTCCTATCTGCAAAGCTCAGCGGTACCAACTTACTGATTTCTATCAGCTGCTCAATCATGGCACCAAAATGCGGATCGAGATATTCATCCAAAAGATCGTCTCTCGGATTTACAAATCGCTTTTTAATTCTCGGCATGTGAATTATGTAGCAGGGGTCCTCACTTCTAGGAGCCAGACATTCAAAATCAGACTCACGCAGAAAAGTTAAGTTAGCTGGGTTACGTCCAAATGCTATTGAGAGAGCAACCACAACCCTCTGTTGCAAATACTCTAATGATCGCCCCTCATCCGATTTAAGTGCATTGATTAACAGAGGTAGCTCAAGAGACTTGTGCAGAGGACCACTTTCAGGATCTTCCATCCGAACAGCCTCACCTTTCGGATTTCCTGGCAACTCTAATGCCTCAAGTTCTTGCGCATAAATTTCCGAAAAGCCACATTCTGGCTTGTTGTCCGCACTCCAAATGTACCACTGTATGGGCCTGTACATTGCCCACAACCTTTTTCGTGAGCGGGCGCGATTGATAGCCGTTTCAAACAGACCAATTAAGTGCGACTCTGTATCAACTTGAAATACTGCGTTCCCCCAATGTCTCAGAACTTCTCTCCAAACATCCTGATACGCAGCATAACCCGCATGGGTAGATATTCGTTTGAGTCGGTCGGCAACATGCTCTTTGAACGCGTCTCTGATTCCGGAGTTAATTATCTTTGTGAAATTCAGAGTTGAATTATCCCTCGCAGAATACGGCAATCTCCAAGTATCACCGGATATATCAACTTCCTTTCCTTCACGGGTAATTAGTTTCTCTATTTCAGGCCAAGGCCACTCGACGGCCTGTAGTTTCAATAATTTAGTGTTCACTCCGGCATCCTCCCTGACATTATTTCAGCCTGGTATCGCTTCAGTGACTTGATTGCCTGCTCCTCCACTTCCTGAGCTATGTAAGTATCTTGTGAATCCAAACTACTATCGCCACGAAGCAAGGCTAGGGCTTCTCTTCTGCGCTGCTCATCCATTCCTGAAACACGTAACACCCGTTCAAGCCGGGATGAGAATGCATGCCTTAGAGACTTGGCCGTTAAGTTTTCAGGAAGATGGTCAGTGTATTGCGAGCGCAACAATTGAAAGAACTGTGTAATTGAAGATTGAGACAAAGGCGAACCCTTATCACTCAAGATTAAATAGTCTGATTCCTCTTGGCTTTTACTTTCAAGCACTTCACGCCAAGTAACAATGTACTCATTCAAAGCAAATGCAAGCTGCCTATTCTCAATCGGAATGACTCGGCCATTGCGCTTTATTTGAGGTCTCGGTCGTCTTACATCTAGTGGGTCCGCTGGCCTACGTTCAACCTTTATCGCCGAAATCGCACCAACCTGGACATCTTCTACCCTGAGGCTAAGCAGCTCACCTGGCCTTAAACCACAAAATAGCATCAGCCCAACAGATACATAATTTCTAAATTTTACAGCAGAATCTTGCCCATAACCCTGCTCAGCATCGGGGTTCAATACCGCAAACAAGAAATCAACTTCTGTCTCGTTTAGGCCCTTTCGAAAACTCTTTTTTATTGGTGTGGCAGACATAAAGCTACCATCAAGCATTTTAAGCAAAAATGACTTTCGCTCCCTTAAACGCTCATAGTCTAAGGAAGATAGGGGCAGCTGACTAGTCAGAACGTCCATGCACCAACTGAAAAATTGTCGGATAGTTGTTAACCGTTGATTGAAGGTATTAGGCGCTACTGCACTTATACGCCCATTTGCTTGATCGATTCTTAACGCTTCGACCAAACTACCTTTTAATTCTGCTTCGTTGAATGAGTTCTGAGCCAGCAATTTCGCAGGCAAGTCACAATTTGATTTATCCAGCCAATGATAGAGCACTGACAACTCTCTCAAATTCCGAACCAATGTATTTGTACTGAGTGAGCGTCTGGCAAGAATAAACTCATTAGGTAAGACAACTGGCATACCAGAATCATCCAGCATCATTGGTATCTGTTCGCCCGTTTCGTGTGTGATTAGCTCTATTTTCATTACACCACCCTTATTTACAAAATAAGAATAGCTACGAAACTCTATCTTTACAAGATTATTATTTATACGATTTTATATAACAACAAAGCTGAGGAAAACAAAAAAGCCCTTTAAATGTTTACACACTCAAAGGGCTTTTCATTCCACTCGTTTACTTAAAAAACAATTAGCTAAATAAACAAATTCAAAAGCTACTTAACAATAATTTCTTTATATCATTCAGAACGGGATATCGTCATCAAAATCCATTGGTGGTTCATTATTTGGCGCTGGTGCCGCAGCAGGTTGTTGTGCTGGGCGAGATTGTGCACCACCGCTAAATTGTTGTGATGCTTGTGGCTGTTGTGGTTGACCCCAACCGCCTTGACCGCCTTGAGAAGGTGCGCCATCTTGACCACCACGGCCACCTAACATCTGCATTGAGCCACCGATGTTAACGACAACTTCAGTGCTATATCTGTCTTGACCACTTTGGTCTTGCCATTTACGTGTTTGTAATTGACCTTCGATATACACTTGTGAACCTTTACGCAGATATTCGCCTGCAATTTCAGCTAATTTGCCGAAAATTACCACACGGTGCCACTCGGTTTTTTCTTTCATTTCACCGGTTTGTTTATCGCGCCAGCTTTCTGATGTTGCCAGTGTTAAGTTGGCAACTGCACCGCCACTTGGCATATAACGGATTTCTGGATCCTGCCCTAAATTACCGATAAGAATAACTTTGTTTACGCCTCTGCTCGCCATGTGAGGTACTCCTGCGAAAGTAAATTTTTTGAAATCATAAGCGAATAAGTTTATCACGTACGCTAAAATTTGAATATGACGTGTGATGAATTTCTCAATTGTGAACATTGTCGAAATTTTTCTGTCTCAAAATGACAGAGTTACATCACCATTCAATTTCACTATATATACTGTATATCCATTCAGTTAACTTTGTGTCATAATTATCCGATTCTTTCTTTTTCGGCGACTCTCTCAATCCGGGATATATTCATGGATAAAATCGAAGTACGGGGCGCTCGCACCCATAATCTAAAAAATATCAACTTGATCATTCCTCGCGATAAACTGATTGTTATTACGGGGCTTTCTGGTTCAGGTAAATCTTCTTTAGCCTTTGATACGCTTTATGCAGAAGGGCAGCGACGCTATGTGGAATCGCTTTCTGCTTATGCTCGTCAGTTTCTTTCGTTGATGGAAAAACCTGACGTTGACCATATTGAAGGTTTATCTCCCGCTATTTCGATTGAGCAGAAATCTACGTCGCACAACCCACGTTCGACGGTGGGAACGATTACAGAAATTCACGACTACCTACGTCTCTTATTTGCACGTGTTGGTGAACCTCGTTGTCCTGATCACGACATTCCGCTCGCCGCTCAGACGGTCAGCCAAATGGTTGATAATGTACTTGAGCAACCTGAAGGCAAGCGCTTAATGCTTTTAGCACCAGTGGTGAAAGAGCGTAAAGGCGAGCATATTAAGTTACTTAATAATCTTGCAGCTCAAGGTTATATTCGTGCTCGTATTGATGGTGAAGTGTGCGATCTCTCTGATCCACCAACATTAGAATTACAGAAAAAACATACCATTGAAGTGGTTATTGACCGCTTTAAGGTTCGTGACGATCTGGCTCAACGTTTAGCTGAATCATTTGAAACCGCATTAGAGCTTTCTGGTGGTACCGCCGTTATCTCTGATATGGATGATAGCAATGCAGATGATATTGTTTTTTCTGCAAACTTTGCTTGCCCGATTTGCGGTTACAGCATGAGCGAGCTAGAGCCTCGTTTATTCTCCTTTAATAACCCCGCTGGTGCTTGTCCAACTTGTGATGGCTTAGGTGTTCAGCAATTTTTTGATCCTGAATTAGTGATCCAAAATAGAGAGATCTCTCTTGCTGGTGGCGCAATTAAAGGATGGGATCGTCGTAATTTCTACTATTTTCAGATGCTTCGCTCATTGGGTGAACATTATCATTTTGATGTTGAAGCGCCATTTGATTCGTTACCAGATAATATCCAGAAAGTCATTTTAACGGGTTCAGGCAAAGAGAATATTGAATTTAAATACACAAACGATCGTGGCGATGTTGTTGTTCGTCATCATCCTTTTGAAGGTGTATTAAATAATATGGAACGCCGTTACCGCGAGACAGAATCTAGTGCGGTGCGTGAAGAACTTTCTAAATATATTAGTAATCGCTCATGTGCCTCTTGTGGTGGTACACGTTTACGCCGAGAAGCACGTCATGTGTATGTTGAAAATACAACATTACCAGAAATAGCCGATTACAGCATTGGTCATGCAATGACCTTTTTCCAAAATCTGAAATTGAGCGGTCAACGCGCGAAGATTGCAGAAAAAGTCTTAAAAGAGATTAGTGACCGACTAAAATTCTTGGTAAATGTGGGATTAAATTACCTCACACTTTCTCGTTCAGCTGAAACATTATCAGGTGGTGAAGCACAACGTATTCGTTTAGCAAGCCAGATTGGTGCGGGATTAGTTGGTGTTATGTATGTGCTGGATGAACCTTCAATTGGCTTGCATCAACGAGATAACGATCGCTTACTTGAAACGCTGATCCACTTACGTAATTTGGGTAACACTGTGATCGTCGTTGAGCATGACGAAGATGCTATCCGTGCCGCTGATCATGTTATTGATATTGGACCTGGTGCAGGTGTTCATGGTGGTGAAATTGTCGCTCAAGGGACTCTTGAAGATATCATTAATAACCCGAATTCATTAACGGGGAAATTCTTAAGTGGTGAGCGGCGTATCGCAATTCCAGAGCAACGTGTACCTGTTGATCGCGAAAAAATGCTGACTATCCTTGGCGCAAAAGGCAATAACTTAAAGAATGTAAATCTGAAATTACCAGTAGGTTTATTTACCTGCATTACAGGTGTTTCAGGATCAGGTAAGTCAACGCTTATCAACGATACGTTATTCCCTATTGCCCAACGCCAATTAAATGGGGCTACAAATAGTGTACCGGCGCCTTATTTAGATGTTGAAGGGCTAGAGTATTTCGATAAAGTTATTGATATCAACCAAAGCCCAATTGGTCGTACTCCTCGTTCAAACCCTGCAACTTACACCGGTGTCTTTACACCTATTCGTGAGTTATTTGCGGGTGTACCTGAATCTCGTACTCGTGGTTATACGCCGGGTCGTTTCAGTTTCAACGTCAAAGGTGGTCGTTGTGAAGCTTGCCAAGGCGACGGTGTCTTAAAAGTTGAAATGCATTTCTTACCTGATGTGTATGTACCTTGTGATCAATGTAAAGGTCAGCGTTATAACCGTGAAACCCTTGAAGTTAAATACAAAGGAAAAAATATTCACGAAACGTTGGATATGACCATTGAAGAGGCGAGAGAGTTCTTTGATGCCGTACCTGCATTAGCTCGTAAACTACAAACATTGATTGATGTTGGTCTTTCTTATATTCGTTTAGGACAATCAGCTACGACTTTATCGGGCGGTGAAGCTCAGCGGGTTAAGTTAGCAAAAGAGTTGTCAAAACGTGGAACGGGACAGACTCTCTATATTCTCGATGAGCCTACAACAGGGCTTCACTTTGCTGATATTGAATTGTTGCTTGAAGTTCTTCATCAGTTACGTGACCAAGGTAATACCATTGTTGTTATTGAGCATAATCTTGATGTGATCAAAACCGCGGACTGGATTGTCGATCTGGGTCCTGAAGGCGGAAGTGGTGGTGGTCAAATTTTAGTATCAGGCACACCAGAGCAAGTTGCTGAGTTTGAAGGCTCACATACGGCAAGATTCTTAAAACCAATCTTAGAGCGTGGTTATTAAGATTACATCACTTATTCCCTTATGATCTAAGCGCTACAGACAATAAACGCTTTACTGTTTGTAGCGCGCTTTCTTCAAGAAAAGTAAATCTGTGGAGGATGATAGAATTTAATTCTATCGAAAAAAGCATTCTCTTTTGGTTATACACTTCCTTATCTATTTTTATCTTATTAATCGCTCTTTTTGATAAAAAGCAGATTAAATGGTTAATTATGCTGTTTTGTAACAGTATTTTAACCAAATACGAGATAACAAAGCTAAATAGAAAGGATTATCATAGTATATCGTGATGGACAGCACAGTTTATTTGGTGATTTGTTTCAATTGTTATACTTGACTATTATTGTATAACAATAGGTCTTTTTCATTATTAATCAACACGTTGTATCTTTATGAAGGTTACAATAGAGGGAAGGTTATTATTTACTGTGCTCTTTGAACAGATAATCCTACTTTTCTCCTTACGATAGAATTTTTTTCCAAATCATTTCGGGCTATCACGATTTATAACAACTTTTTTCTCCGTAATATTCCCTATCATTTACCCCATAATAAATAATACCTGCAAAGAGTAAGGCTATTTCGACATCGCAATGTTAGATAGACTTTTTTACCCCCAAAAATTCGTTTTGCTATTAACAATTACAATATAAAAAGTGAGTACTAATATGGAAACGGCTTCCTCAAAAACAGAGACCACAAGCTATCCCGCAACTAGTGCTGGCGCTCGCCGCGCAGGTATGACTGAACAAGAATGGCGTGCGGCAATTAAATTCGACGGCAATGATGTGGGCTGGGTTATCATGAGTATCGGTATGGCTATCGGTGCAGGTATTGTGTTTTTGCCTGTGCAGGTGGGTCTGATGGGATTATGGGTTTTCCTACTATCCTCGATCATTGGTTATCCGGCTATGTACCTTTTCCAACGTCTATTTATTAATACGTTGGCTGAATCTCCAGAGTGTAAAGACTACCCAAGCGTTATCACCGGTTATCTCGGTAAAAACTGGGGTATCTTATTAGGTGCGCTCTACTTTGTGATGTTAGTCATTTGGATGTTTGTTTACTCAACAGCTATCACTAATGACAGTGCTTCTTACTTACAAACATTTGGTGTTACTGAAGGTTTACTGTCAGAAAACCCATTCTATGGTTTGATCCTGATTTGTGCGTTAGTGGCTATCTCTTCTCGTGGTGAACAATTACTGTTTAAAGTATCAAGCTTTATGGTACTGACTAAACTGTTTGTTGTTGCAGCGTTAGGGATCTCCATGATTGGTATGTGGCATCTTTATAACGTAGGTGCATTACCACCAGCTGGACGTTTAATCAAAGAAGCAATCATTACATTACCTTTTACACTGACTTCAATTCTGTTTATCCAAACATTAAGTCCAATGGTTATCTCTTACCGTGGTCGTAATAAAAACCGTGAAGTTGCTCGTCATAAAGCGCTACGTGCAATGAACATCGCTTTCGGTGTGTTGTTCTGTACTGTTTTCTTCTATGCAATCTCATTCACATTAGCAATGGGTCATGATGAAGCGGTTAAAGCGTATGAGCAAAATATCTCTGCATTAGCGATTGCTGCGAAATTCTTCCCTGGTGGTTGGGTAACGGTTGTAAGCGTAATGCTGAACATCTTCGCCGTAATGACTGCGTTCTTTGGTGTCTACTTAGGTTTCCGTGAAGCGACACAAGGGATTGTGATGAACATCCTGCAACGTTATATCCCAGCAGAGAAAATCAACCAAAAATGGGTACAAAACGGCATCATGATTTTCGCTGTGTTACTGGCATGGGGTGCAATCATCCTTAATGCGCCAGTGCTGAGCTTCACTTCAATTTGTAGTCCAATCTTCGGTATGGTGGGTTGTCTTATCCCTGCATACTTAGTGTACAAAGTACCGATGTTACATAAATACAAAGGTGCGTCACTTTACCTGATTATCTTTACCGGTTTACTGCTCGTTATCTCTCCGTTCTTGGCATTCTCATAGTCGCCAACTTCGGTTCTAGTTAGGAGTTGTTTTTAAAAACTAAATTAATCCAAGGTGTTAGATTATGAGCCAGAACAAAAATTCTCATTTATGGTCACAGTTTGTTCGTCAGTTACGTGAAGGTGTTAAGCCCGCAGTAGGTTGTACTGAGCCGATTTCATTAGCATTGGCAGCCGCGAAAGCAACCGCACTTTTAGGCGAGCCTGTTGTTCGTGTCGAAGCTTGGGTTTCACCAAACTTGATGAAAAACGGAATGGGCGTAACAGTGCCGGGAACGGGAATGGCTGGGCTACCTATTGCAGCAGCATTGGGTGCGACAGGAGGAGATCCTGATGCAGGGCTGGAAGTCTTGTTAAAAGCATCCGCAGATGCAGTTGCTCAAGCTAAGACACTGGTTGCTCAAGGTAAAGTCACAGTGGGTGTAAAAGCACCTTGTGAAGATGTTCTTTACTCTGAAGCGAAAGTGTATAGCCAATCTGGTTATGCCATCGTCAGTATCGCAAGAGAACATACACACGTTGTTCGTTGTGAATGTAACGGTAACGTTGTTTTTGAGGAAGATAAATCAGCGCTTACCAATAATTGCGAATGTACTGATGAAAAACCTTTTACTGATGTTTGTGCTGAAGATATTTACAACTTTGCACTTAATGTGCCAGTGAGTGAAATTGAGTTTATGCTCAATGCCGCTCGTTTAAATGGTGCTTTATCAGAAGAGGGGCTACAAAACACCTATGGATTAGCCATTGGTCGTACCTTAATTCTGCAACAAGAGAAGGGTTTGTTAGGTAAAGATTTACTTAATGAAATCATGATCAGAGCATCCGCTGCATCTGATGCTCGCATGGGTGGAGCGGTATTACCTGCAATGAGTAATTCAGGCTCAGGTAATCAGGGGATTGCCGCAACATTGCCTGTGATGGTTGTTGCTGAATTTATCAAAGCAGATGATGAAACCTTACTGCGTGCGTTGGTTTTATCTCACTTAATGGCAATCTATGTTCATAGCCATTTTCCACCTCTTTCCGCCCTTTGTGCTGCAACAACCGCTTCAATGGGGGCAGCCGCAGGAATGGCATGGTTACTCACAAAAGATTTCACCACTGTCAGTATGTCTATCAACAGTATGATTGGTGATATCAGTGGCATTATCTGTGATGGTGCATCGAATAGCTGTGCAATGAAAGTATCAAGTAGTGCAGCGAGTGCTTATAAAGCGGTATTAATGGCGATGCAAAATCAAAGTGTTGCGGGTACTGATGGTATTGTCAGTGACGATGTCGATAGCTCAATAGCGAATCTCTGTGCATTAGCCAGCCGTGCAATGCAACATACAGATATTCAAATCATTGAGATTATGGAAGAAAAAGCGCGTCGTAATGCTGGGGAAAAGAAGCAAGCTGTCAATATATAAAAGGCGAAAACCTAAAGCGACAGTGATGTTGTTATGCAGTAAAAAGAAATACCTGCTTATGAGAATAGGCAGGTATTTTTTTATCATGAAATCACGTTGATTAGCTTAGATACTTACAGCGGCAAAGGCTTGAGCAATGCGTTGAACATTACCTGTATTAACACCTGCCATACAAACACGACCTGTACCGACAAGATAAATACCAAATTCGTCACGTAATCTATCAACTTGTGCTTGTGTAAAGCCGGTATAGCTAAACATACCGCGTTGAGTTAATAGATGATCAAAATTCTTTTCAGGTAGGGCAACTTTTAAAGCTTCGACTAAAGTCACGCGCATCTCTTTAATACGGTCACGCATATGTGCGACTTCTTTTTGCCATTGTGCAGTTAAAACTTGGTCTGATAGCACTTTATTGACAATTTGTGCACCATAGTTTGCAGGGCTTGAATAGATACGGCGTACACCCGCTTTTAGCTGACCCAGTACGTGTTCGCATTCAGTGGCATTCTCACAAACAATGGATAATCCGCCTGCGCGTTCACCGTAGATCCCAAATATTTTTGAAAAAGAGTTACTGATAAGTATCGGTAGTCCTGCTTTTGCCATAGTACGAATAGCATAAGCATCTTCATCTAAATTTTCGGCAAAGCCTTGATAAGCAATATCTAAGAATGGAATTGCTTGGCGAGCTTTTAATACTTCAGTGACTTGATCCCATTGATCTTTAGTCAGATCAGAGCCGGTTGGGTTATGGCAACAAGGGTGCATCAATACAATGCTTTTTTCAGGCAGTTTTTTAAAGCAATCTAACAGAGCTTCAAATTTTACGCCTTTGGTTTCAGGATCAAAGTAAGGGTAGTGATTCACTTTGAAACCTGAGCCCGCAAAAATAGAACCATGATTATCCCAAGTTGGATCACTTATCCACACTTCTGATCCTGGGAAATAGCGATGCAGAAAATCAGCACCCACTTTTAATGCACCTGATCCACCTAATGTTTGGATTGTGGCAATTTTCTTTTCTGCAATTAGAGGATTATCTGCACCGAAAAGGAGATCTTGAATTTCGCTACGATAAGGCGCCAGCCCTTCCATTGGTAAATAAAGTGTTGCGGTGGGTGTCATGGCATTGAGTTGCTGACGTGCAACTGAAACTGTTCCTAAAATAGGGGTCTTGCCTTCTTCGTCATAATAAAGACCAATGCTTAAATTAATTTTATCCTGACGTGGGTCTTTGTTATAAACATCCATCAATGAGAGAATCGGATCTCCCGGAAACGCTTCAACCTGTTGAAACACGGCTTCTTCTCCAATCACTTTTAGTGTGTCATAGGGATACAATATCGTGTGTATTATTGTTCGTCTAGGTATTCCATGATGACGCGCGAGGTTAATTTGGTAATCAACTCATAGGCGCTAATACCACTATATTTGGCAATTTCTTCTACGGGCAACACATCTCCCCATAAAATAGCTTCATCACCAACACTATCAATCAGTTCAGTGCCCAAATCGACGCTGATCATATCCATCGAAACACGCCCAACAATAGGCACTTTTCGACCATTGATCCACACAGGAGTACCTGAAGGTGCGCTACGAGGATAGCCATCACCATAGCCAATCGCGATCACACCAAGATAAGTGTCTTTTTCACTTATCCATGTGCCACCATAACCAACAGGCTCACCAGCTTTATGCTTACGAACAGCAATAAGGCTTGTTTTTAGCGTCATTGCAGGGGTTAAACCAAAGTCTTTACCCGTTCTTTCATCACCAGTAGGAGAGATACCATAAGTGATAATGCCGGGGCGAACCCACTGATAATGGACTTGAGGCCAAAATAAAATACCAGCAGAAGCTGCGATAGACTTATCACCGGCTTTATCTTGAATAAAATCTTGAAATAGTGAGATTTGTTTTTGTGTCGCTTCAGGAACCTCAGGTTCATCAGCGCGACTAAAATGGCTCACAATATTGACAGGTTGTTGTACATTTTTACAGGCGGAAAGCCGTAAATAAAAGGCTTGTGCGTCTTCAGGACGTACTCCTAAACGATGCATACCCGTATCGATTTTCATCCATACTTTAACGGGTTCATCTAAATCAGCCTGTTCTAATGCTTCTAATTGTTCTTGACTATGAACAACGGTTTCAATGTGGTTGACGACTAAAATCGGTAGGTCAACGACATCAAAAAAGCCTTCTAACAGAAGAATGGGTTTTACAATACCCCCACTTCGTAAGGTTAATGCTTCACCAATACGTGCAACACCAAAACAATCAGCATTATCCATTAAGGTATATGCTGTTTCTAATAACCCATGACCATAAGCGTTTGCTTTCACGACAGCTATCAGGTGGCTATGTGGGGCATAGTCTCTCACATGCTGAAAATTGTGACGCAGAGCGCGGCGATCTATCACTGCGGTTGCCGCTTTCATATTATTCCAATACTTCCTTTAATTAAGTCAAGGTTAGTGATTATTCATCGTCGTAAGCAGGGCCAGCATAGTTATCAAAGCGTGACCATTGACCGTTAAAGGTAAGCCTTACCGTACCAATTGGGCCGTTACGTTGTTTACCGATGATGATTTCTGCAACACCTTTTAAATCGCTACTTTCGTGATAAACCTCGTCACGGTAAATAAACATGATAAGGTCAGCATCTTGCTCAATAGAGCCTGATTCACGTAAGTCGGAGTTAACAGGGCGTTTATCAGCACGTTGTTCCAAACTACGGTTTAACTGTGATAGAGCAACCACGGGAACTTGTAATTCTTTAGCTAACGCTTTTAAAGAACGAGAAATTTCAGCAATTTCTAGTGTTCTGTTTTCAGATAATGAAGGTACTCTCATTAGCTGCAAGTAGTCAATCATGATAAGGCTTAAACCGCCATGTTCACGATAAATTCGACGAGCACGAGAGCGTACTTCTGTTGGTGTTAAGCCCGACGAGTCATCGATATACATATTACGTTTTTCAAGCAAAATACCCATCGTGCTTGAAATACGTGCCCAATCTTCATCATCAAGCTGACCAGTACGAATTCTTGTCTGATCAACGCGGGATAATGACGCCAACATACGCATCATGATCTGGTTGCCGGGCATCTCTAAGCTGAAGATAAGTACAGGTTTTTCTTCTGTCATTGCCGCATTTTCACATAAGTTCATGGCAAATGTGGTTTTACCCATTGAAGGACGTGCGGCGACAATAATTAAATCGGATTTCTGTAATCCTGCGGTTTTCTTATCAAGATCTTGATAACCACTTGAAACCCCTGTGACACCATCATGAGGTTTTTGATAGAGCTGTTCTATTTTCTCAACGGTCTCTTCTAAAATTGCCTCTATCGCTTTTGGGCCTTCGTCTTTATTGGCACGAGTTTCAGCAATTTGGAACACTCTTGATTCAGCGAAGTCGAGTAGATCTTCACTGGTGCGCCCTTGAGGATCAAAACCGGCATCTGCAATTTCGTTGGCGACTTTTATCATATCGCGAACCACTGCACGCTCTCGGACGATATCCGCATAAGCATTGATGTTTGCTGCACTTGGCGTATTTTTTGAAAGCTCAGCTAAATAAGCAAAACCACCCACACTGTCTAGCTCGGCATTTTGTTCTAATGCTTCTGATAGCGTAATAAGGTCGATAGGTTTACCTAATTCCAGCAAGCGTTGCATTTGCGAGAAAATAGTACGATGAGGTCGACTATAAAAGTCTTCTGCGGTGACACGTTCAGAAACATTATCCCAACGTTCATTATCTATCATCAGACCGCCTAACACGGACTGCTCTGCTTCCAGCGAATGGGGAGGTAGCTTTAATCCCTCCATTTGTCGGTCTTTGATATCAGACATCAGCTTGTCAGTGGTCTTATTTCTGGCCATAAATCCTGCATAAAAATCGAAAAAGTGTCAGTACGCTCTAGTATACGCTAACCCAATTATCTGTGCCTTGTAGAAATAGCTATCCTTTGTCATTATCTCTAAAGGTCTTTAGAGCTCGCTTATTTAACCTCTCATCCTATAAGGAGATAGCAATGGCTAAACGTATTCAATTTGCAGCTCATGGCAGTGCTGATGTTCTCGAACTAGCAACATTCACACCAGCTTCTCTTGGTGATCACGAAGTTCAGGTTGCCAACAAGGCAATTGGTATTAACTATATTGATACTTATGTACGTAGCGGGTTATACCCTGTAAGCCAATTCCCTAGTGGATTAGGTACTGAAGCCGCAGGCATTGTTATTAAAACAGGTGCTAAAGTGACTTCACTAAAAGAAGGGGACAGAGTTGTGTATGCACAATCTCCGCTAGGGGCTTATAGCGATACGCATAATGTACCAGAAAATAAAGTGGCACGTCTGCCTGATAATATCTCTTTTGAACAAGCCGCAGCCTCTTTCTTAAAAGGATTAACGGTTTATTATCTCTTCAATGAAACCTATAAATTACAAGCAGGTGAAACCTTCTTATTCCACGCAGCTGCTGGTGGTGTTGGTTTAATTGCAAGCCAATGGGCGAAAGCAATTGGTGCAAAAATGATTGGTACAGCAGGTAGTGATGAAAAAGTTGCCAAAGCAAAAGCCGCAGGCGCATGGGAAGTGATTAATTACCAGACTGAGTCGATTGTAGAACGTGTTTTGACACTAACAAATAACCAAAAAGTACCTGTTGTTTATGATTCTGTTGGTAAAGCAACTTGGTTAGATTCATTAGACTGTTTGCAGCATCGTGGCTTAATGGTGAGTTTTGGTAACGCATCAGGTGCAGTAACTGGTGTTGATTTAGGTATTCTCAATAAAAAAGGCTCTTTGTATGTCACGCGTCCATCTATTTCGGGTTATATCACAACACGTGAAGAGCTAGATGCTGCAAGTGAAGCGTTATTTGCGTTAATTGGTAGCGGTAAAATTGATGTCAGTGTGCCAGATAATCAGAAATTTGCGTTAGCAGATGCGAAAGATGCACACCGTTATCTTGAAAGTAGACAATCTCAAGGATCAAGCTTACTTATTCCTTAATCATTGTTTGTAAGATTTAAAACCTGTTTGAAATCCATTAAACAGGTTTTAAATACTTATGTATCAATTATTTTTCAGTCACAAATTTAAGTGCATTTTCTAAAACAGATAAATCAGCGCCTTGTTTGTGAGCATTTTCACTTAAATGACGACGCCATTGTCTAGCACCCGGAATACCTTGAAAAATTCCCAACATATGACGAGTTACATGACCTAAATAAGTGCCTTGTGAAAGCTCTTTTTCAATATAAGGATACATTGCTCTTACTGCTGCGACTGCATCAGCAATAGGTAACTGATTATCAAAAAGCTCATGATCGACATGTGCTAGAATTGACGGGTTTTGATAAGCCTCACGACCAACCATAACACCATCCATATATTTTAAGTGCTCCTTTGCTTCTTCTAATGACTTAATGCCACCATTAATTGCCATGGTAAGATGCGAGAAATCACGTTTTAATTGATAAACACGAGGATAATCTAAAGGCGGAACCTCTCGATTCTCTTTCGGGCTTAAACCCGATAACCATGCTTTACGTGCATGAATAATAAAGGTATCGCAGTTATTATCTCGGCTAACAGTATCAATAAAATCACAGAGAAATTCATAGCTATCTTGGTCGTCGATCCCGATACGTGTTTTTACTGTAACAGGAATATCAACGACATCGTGCATGGCTTTCACACAGTCAGAGACGAGTTGTGCATCTCCCATTAAACAAGCACCAAAGCGCCCATTTTGTACGCGATCTGAAGGACAACCCACATTTAAATTAATTTCATCATAGCCACGTTCTTGCGCCAATTTTGCACATTGCGCTAACGCTTGAGGATCGCTTCCACCTAACTGTAAAGAGACTGGATGTTCTTCTTCACTGTATTTTAGATAGTCACCTTTACCATGAATAATGGCACCCGTTGTGACCATTTCAGTATAGAGCAACGTATTTTTACTTAATTGACGAAAGAAATAACGACAATGACGATCAGTCCAGTCGAGCATCGGCGCAACAGAGAAGCGGTTCAAATTATATTCTTTTGAATTGCTATTAACATCATGATGTTCTGTTGATTTATTGAGTTCTATATTTTCTGACATGTTGTAATTCTTTCGTCTATTTAGGCGGTGATTATCTCTAAATTGTTAAGGAGATAAAATGAGCGCGTATTATAGCATAGAGGATAGCTTACACATGCTGGATCTGATGCTAGATATATACTTAAAGAAGTATGGTTGTTAAGAGAATAAATAATTCAATTGGCTACTTTTGACAAAAATGACAAAAAAAGTATATTTGACTGGTCTATTTATTGTACAATCCTCAAAGGTTTGATAGAGAATGGATGATTCAAATAATGATTAGGCGCTTTGGTTTTAAAAATTTCTCAAGTTTCAAACAAGGCGCTGAAATTAGCTTTGAATATGATGGTAATACACCAATCAATATTTCTCATGGTAAACATATTGGTACTGTTATCGGTATTAAAGGTGCTAATGGTTCAGGTAAAACAAATATTCTCAAAGCGCTTTCTTTTCTATTTTGTTTCGTTACAAAAAGAATGACTACAAAGTATTTTAATACACTAGAAAACAGTGAGGAAGTGCGTATACCCATAGAATCATTTTTCTTTTCTAAAGAGAATATAGAATTTTATATCGAACTGGAAATAGAAGGTATGATTTATTATTATGGTTTAGAAATAACAAAAGAAGGAATTAAAAAAGAAATTTTAATTAGAAATAAAAATGAAGATGGAAGTAAAGATGTTGTATTTATTGAAAGATATAAAAATAAAATTGTTTCTTGTATATCAGAGTATCAAGAGTTAAAAAGAATAAAATTAAAAGGAGATCAATCTATAATTAGCTTAATCACGGATTTTAGTTTTAATAAAAAAATGACTGATCTACTTAATATAAAAAATTTCTTTGACTTATTTATTTTTAATGTCGGCTATGACGGATTAAAAAAGGATTTTGAAGAAAATACTAAGTATATTAGAGCTTCTTTCTATAAAAATAATTTAGATGCTCTAGATTTTGTTAAAAAGATAATAAAAAATAGTGATGATGGAATTAGTGATATTATCATTGAAACAGTAAAAGACGCATCTGGTAATAATGTCGATTTTCCTTTGTTTATTCATAAATATGGTGATAAGGAATTTAACCTTATTTATTCAGATGAATCTATGGGCACAAAAACACTATTTAATGTTCTTTTTAACTATTGGGCTATATTGAAGAGTGGAGGGTTATTAATTGTAGATGAATTTGATCTTCATTTACATGCTATGATATTACCAGAAATTATTAATTTATTTACAGATTTATCAATTAATACTAAAGGTGCTCAGCTTATTGTTACTACACATAATACTGAAATAATCGATAAGTTAGGACGATATCAGACGCTATTAGTAAATAAAGAAAATAATGAAAGTTATTGTTATCGTTTAGATGAAATTCCTTTATTAAGAAATGATAGAGCAATATCTCCTTTTTATAATAAAGGGAAAATCGGAGGTGTTCCTAAAGCTTTTTTTTAATGAAATAATCTAATAAAGTAAAAGGATGTTAAATGATTAAAAAGAATTTTAAAAATAATAGATTAGTCAGAGACTTTATTAAGGATATTCCTCATTATACCATTGATAAATCAGGTATTGAGAGTAAGTGTAAGTTTAATTTTGCTTATTTTGGTGCTGATCAGGAAGCGGGACAAAGCTTTACTGATTGGAATAATAATATTGGTATTTCATCACTTGAAAATTTAATGGAAAAACTAAAAGAATATACAAAGGAACCATTAAATTATTGGCAGAACCAGCGTGTTGGTAGCGGTGGGCTTAAAATACTTGAATATTATGGAAAATTTCCTAGAAATACGGTTTTTAAACATCCCGCATTTGTACCTGAAGATGCTCATTGGGCAAGATTTAGATTAGGCAATAAAGTGCGGCTTATTGGTTTTGTGATCCATCCATCGACTTTTAATCATTTAACTGAAAAATATAAAGTGCAATTCGATACGAATACGTTTTATATTGTTTTTCTAGATAAAGATCATCTTTTTTACCAAATCGAAGATGAATAGCCAAAAAACAAAATAGGAAAACATAATGCCAATAGAAAAAAGAGCATTACCTTATTTTAAATATCACCCTGAACCGATAAAAACAGGTGCTTTTATCACAGATGATACCGTTATATGTGATTGTTGTGGAAAGGAAACTGATATTTACTACGAAGGGCCTTTTTTTAGTGTTGATGATATTGAAGCACTTTGTCCTTGGTGTATCGCAGATGGCTCTGCCAGTGAAAAATTTGAAGGTGATTTTCAAGATTTCTCCTCTGTTGAAGGAACATTATCAACCTATGACAGTAACGGTGAATATTCAGGTTATCAATCAGGTGTACCTAAAGAAAATCTTGAAGAGTTGATCCGTAGAACGCCGGGATATCAAGGATGGCAACAAGAACATTGGCTTACACATTGTGGCGATCTTTGTGCATTTGTTGGTTATGTTGGGTGGGAAGATATTGCTGATAAATTGGATGAATTTGTTTCTTTGGAAGACGATATTGGTGAAATAGGTATGAATATGGATGACTTACCTAATAATTTAACCAATGGAGACCATTGCCAAGGTTATTTATTTAAGTGTTGTTGTTGTGGAAAACTACGTCTACATATCGATTTTAGTTAAAAAATATTAATTTTTTTAAAATAACCTATTTATATTATCTCTATTAAAAATGGAAATAGTCATTGCTCAATATTTTACGCTATAAAGCGAAAAAATAAAAAGAGGAGCATTGAATATGAACATTAAAAGAAAGATACTTATAAAATTAAACAATCTTGATTGTGATAATAAAAATCTGTCATTTCCTACTTCCCATGAAATGCATCATTCCCTTTTAACTAATATATCTTTAGTTCCAGTAATTTCATCTGTTCATCAATTACCACCTAGAAGTCATATTGATTCTATCTCAATAAACTTTAATGATCTAAATAAATATTATTATCTTAATTTACCAGAGAATAATCATTATGCTTTCGATGAAATTATTAAAGTATTAAAACAACACCCTGATATTGAATATATACAAACAGTGCCTATACAGCCTATTGAACCTCCTAATATTACGCCTGACTTTACTCAATATCAGCAATATCTAAATACACCAGAAAAAACGGTGAATATTAATAAAATTAAAGGGCTAGGAATTTGCGAAGCATGGGAACAAGAAGCCTATGGGCAAGGAATACAAGTTGCTGATATTGAATGGGATTTTAATCTTTCTCATCATGATTTATCAACGGATAACATTACATCATTATTACCTTTTAATGAAAAAACCAGTCAGGCAGATCATGGAACGGCAGTAGCTGGCTTAATTATGGGGAAAAATGATGGTAAAGGGATCACTGGACTCGCTTATAAATTAGATATGTTTTATGCCATCTCCGAATTAACTTGTGGACGTATTGATGCGATCATCGCGAGTAAACGCATACTACATGCTGGTGATATCGTGTTATATGAAATGCAGACAATCTGCGAGCATCAAGCTTACGTACCTGCGGATTATGAAATGCATATTTGGGAGGCGACTCGCGCCTTAACCGATGCTGGGATTATTGTGATTATGGCGGCAGGTAATGGAGGGGTAGATCTAGATTTGCCTGCTTATGAAAGTTATCGACAACGTTATGATAATAATTCAATACGTGTTGGTGCTGGTTCGCCTTATACATTAAATCGATTACCTTTCTCAACGCATGGTTCACCTATTCATGTACAAGCGTGGGGAGAGGATGTTGCAACCGCAGGTTATGGTGATCTGTTTCGAAGTGACGATAACCATACTTATACGGCTAATTTTAGTGGTACATCGTCAGCCAGTGCTTTAGTTGCAGGAGCTGCCGCTGTGATCCAATCTTGGTATAAAGACCATACAAACAGTGTGTTAACGCCGATACAAATGCGTGACTTATTAATTAGAACAGGTACTTTTCCACTGTTAAATGACAAAATTGGGCCTTTACCCAATGTGAATAACGCAATTCTGTATTTAAAAAAACTAATAAAACGTCATTAAGTACAATAGTATTAATTCTTTTAGCACCTTCTAAATATTAGGAGGTGTTATTTAAAGTTCATCTCTATGATATATAAAGTTTTTATCATCATAATTAAGATAGGGATCTAAAAATAAGTACAATTTAATCCACTTTTTTGTATAAATAACAATCATAAAATAGCGTTGCAAATAAACGTGGTAATAAGTTTTTATAGGAAAATAAGGTGATTAGACAACTTCTAAGAGAAAATTTATTTAATCATAAACTTAGTCGTTTTTTACGATTTGTATAAATCAATAATATTTTGATTTTATTGGGTTTTTATCATGATCCTCGAAGGGTGTGGTTTATTATGAAAAACTTAAATATGAATAGTTTTTCATTGTTTATGCACCTTTTTGCTTTCAATTTCACGCCACTGCGTTTATCATTTTCCGCTTGTACTATACATACGGCGTCGCTGGTTTTGGGCTTCTGTGGAGCATAATGCTCCGGCAGCTCACACAGTCTTTTCCAGTGGCGGTTCTATCTGCATTATTCTTCGGGATAGAGTATTACCTTAAATGACTGAGAAAACATCTCTGACACCTGTTGTCGAATTAAAATCCTTAAGTAAAGGTTTCGACGGAAAACAAATTATTTCCCGCCTCGATCTCACTATCAACCATGGCGAGTTTTTAACCATCCTCGGTCCTTCGGGCTGTGGTAAGACGACGGTTTTGCGTTTAATCGCGGGTTTAGAAGACGTTGACGATGGGCAAATTATCCTTGATGGGCAAGATATTACGGATATCCCAGCGGAACAACGTTTTGTAAATACGGTTTTTCAAAGTTACGCGCTTTTCCCACATATGACTGTTTTTGAAAACGTCGCATTTGGTCTTCGTATGCAGAAAACACCTGCTGATGAGATTAACATTCGCGTTGAAGAAGCTTTGCGTATGGTGCAACTTGAAGATTTCGCACAACGCCGTCCTGCACACCTTTCTGGTGGACAACAACAACGTGTCGCGATTGCGCGTGCTGTTGTGAATAAACCAAAGGTCTTATTGCTTGATGAATCATTATCTGCCCTGGATTACAAATTACGTAAACAGATGCAAAATGAATTAAAAGCCTTACAACGTAAATTAGGGATCACCTTTATTTTCGTGACTCATGACCAAGAAGAGGCGCTGACGATGTCAGACCGGATCGTGGTGATGCGTGAAGGGCGTATTGAGCAAGATGGTACTCCGCGTGAAATTTATGAAGAGCCAACAAATCTGTTTGTTGCGCAATTTATAGGTGAAATTAATATCTTTGATGCTCGCGTTCTCCATCGTATTGATGAAACGCGTATTCGTGCTGATGTTGAAGGTCATGAATGTGATATTTACACCACATTACCTGTGACACAAAACCAGAAACTCAAAGTATTGCTTCGACCTGAAGATCTCCGTGTTGAAGAAATTCACGATCTCGAAAACCTTCCTGGGCTAATTGGTTATGTTCGTGAACGTAACTATAAAGGCATGACGCTAGATTCTGTTGTTGAAATGGAAAATGGCAAGGTGGTAATGGTCAGTGAGTTCTTTAATGAAGATGATCCGGATGTTGATCACTCGTTAGACCAAAAAATTGCAGTAACTTGGGTTGAAAGCTGGGAGGTCGTGCTGGCAGATGAAGAAAACACGTAAACTATTTCAAAACATCGTAATTACCGGTGTTGTGGGTTGGTTGATGGTGTTCGTCTTCTTGCCGAATATCATGATCATTGCGACCAGTTTTTTAACACGTGATGATGCCAATCTTGTCGAGATGGTCTTTACACTCGATAACTACTATCGCTTATTTGATCCTATGTATGCAGAAGTGTTACTGCATTCTATTAATATGGCAGTAGTCGCAACATTAGCTTGTTTATTATTAGGTTATCCCTTTGCTTATTTTCTTGCAAAAATGCCTAAAAAAATACAACCACTAATGTTGTTTTTATTGATTGTACCTTTTTGGACAAACTCGCTTATTCGTATTTATGGATTAAAGATATTCCTAAGTACCAAAGGTTATTTTAACGAATTCCTGTTGTGGATTGGACTTATTGATAAACCACTCAGAATTATTTATACCCCAGAAGCGGTTGTACTGGGGCTGGTTTATATTTTATTACCTTTCATGGTATTACCGTTATATTCCAGCATTGAAAAGTTAGACAAACCTTGTTTAGAAGCAGCGCGTGATCTAGGTGCTAATAAATTTCAGACCTTTATTCGTATTATTATTCCATTAACAATGCCGGGAATTATTGCGGGTTGTTTACTCGTAATGCTACCTGCAATGGGCTTATTCTTTGTCGCTGATCTAATGGGTGGTGCGAAAAATTTATTAATTGGTAACGTAATTAAGAGCCAATTCTTAAATATTCGTGACTGGCCTTTCGGTGCAGCCACAAGTATTTGCTTAACATTGGTGATGGGATTAATGCTGTTTGTGTATTACCGAGCCGTGAAGCTACTGCATAAGAAGGTAGAAATAGAATGATAGGACGGTTATTGCGTGGTGGATTTATGTCCATTATTTACGCGTATCTTTATATCCCGATCATCATTCTGATAGTTAACTCTTTTAACTCATCACGTTTCGGGATTAATTGGAAAGGATTTACCACAGATTGGTACACCATTTTATTTAATAATGACAGTCTGCTTCAAGCAGCTGGACATTCATTAACAATGGCGGTCACTTCTGCGACATTTGCGACATTAATTGGCTCGTTAGCGGCAGTTGCTCTTTATCGCTACCGTTTCCGTGGCAAAAAATTTGTCGGTGGAATGCTGTTTGTTGTGATGATGTCGCCAGATATTGTTATGGCGATTTCGTTGCTTGTACTGTTTATGATCCTAGGTGTTTCATTAGGATTTTGGTCGCTTCTATTTTCACATATTACATTTTGTCTGCCTTTTGTTGTGGTTACTGTGTACTCACGATTAAGTGGATTTGATGTGAAAATGTTGGAAGCAGCTAAAGATTTAGGGGCAGGTGAATTTACTATTTTGCGTAAAATCATTATGCCTCTGGCGATGCCAGCAGTGGCTTCAGGTTGGTTATTAAGCTTTACGTTATCTATGGATGACGTTGTGGTTTCTTCTTTTGTGACGGGCCCAAGCTATGAAATTTTGCCATTGAAAATATACTCAATGGTAAAAGTTGGGGTTTCACCTGAGGTGAATGCGCTTGCAACCATCCTTTTAGGTCTATCCTTAGTATTAGTGTTAATTAGTCAGTTGATCTTAAGAGACAGAACTGGCAAAGCATAAACATGTATTAGTGCGAGTTTCTCGCACTTTTGGGGTCTTGAAGACCAATCTGTTGGAGGTAGGCTCGCTGCCTATTTGATATTAACGCATCAACCACTGAAGGAAACATAAATGAAAAAGTGGTCCTCAGTACTTGCTGCCAGCGTAATGGCATTAAGTATCGGCACAGCATCGGCTGATGATGGTAAGACATTATATTTCTACAACTGGACGGAGTATGTTCCGCCTGGTCTGCTTGAACAGTTTACGAAAGAAACTGGGATTAAGGTGATTTATTCCACCTACGAATCCAATGAAAGCATGTATACCAAGTTAAAGACCTATAAAGATGGTGCTTATGACTTGGTGGTTCCTTCTACTTATTTTATTTCTAAAATGAGTCATGAAGGAATGCTACAAAAAATCGATAAATCAAAATTAACCCATTTTGATAATCTCGATCCTAGTTTATTACATAAATCATTCGATCCCCAAAATGACTACTCCATTCCTTATATTTGGGGTGCGACCGCTATTGGTATTAATAGTGATGAAGTTGATGTGAGTGACATAACGTCATGGGCAGATTTATGGAAACCTGAATATAAAGATAGCCTGTTATTAACCGATGATGCCCGTGAAGTTTTCCAAATGGCATTATTAAAATTAGGCTATTCAGGCAATACAACCGATCCTAAAGAGATTGAAGAAGCCTATAAAGAGCTGCAAAAACTGATGCCAAACGTATTAGCATTTAATTCAGATAATCCCGCTAACCCTTATATGCAAGGGGAAGTTAATTTAGGGATGATTTGGAATGGCTCGGCATTTATTGCGCGCGATGCGGGTGCACCTATTGAAATGGTGTGGCCAAAAGAAGGGGGCATTTTCTGGATGGATAGCTTAGCTATTCCTGCGAATGCCAAGAATGTCGAAGGTGCTCATAAACTTATCGACTTCTTATTACGCCCAGAAGTTGCAGCAAAAGTAGCTGAAAATATTGGCTATCCAACTCCTAACTTAGCGGCACAAAAATTATTGCCAAATACCATCACAAAAGATAGCTCACTTTATCCAAGTGAAGAGATTATCAATAAAGGTGAATGGCAAAACGATGTTGGTGATGCAACTGTTTTATATGAAAGTTATTACCAGAAACTAAAAGCGGGTCGTTAATCATTTTCATGTTTTATGCTAAAGCCACCTTTAAGGTGGCTTTTTTATAAGAGAAGAGAATACATTTTTTATTTAATTAAAAATAAAGAGAAGTAAAAGAGAGTCGGTGATGAGGAAAAGCGTAAATAGACTACGCTTAATTAAAATCATTCTTAATACAGCTTTCGGCAATTAACCGATTATTTTTTTCTTGAGTTTTTCTTCGTTGTTCAATACTTGAAGCATGGTTACTTTGTAAGAAATAGCTAATATGAACATCAAATTTCTCAGAGATACGATAAATTAATTCTATACTGATCCTATTTGTTCCACGTTCATAACGAGAAAGCTGTTGCTGGCTTATCTCTAATTCTTTAGCAAATAAAGTACCTGAGCATTTTAATTTTTTTCGTAAATGGCGTATTCGCTGGCCTATACGAAAATTAATGGTTTTGCTGTTATCTATCATTTATCAACCTTAAAAATTCAAATCATTATTGATAAGAAAAAGTCAGACTGGCCAACCCGTTTGCTTTACCAGGTTTTAGTGTTCCAGTCGTGATATACCGAGTTGACAGGTTTAATGTGTAGTTTTCGTTATTAGATGTTGTTATATGAAGTAAGCGTTGATTAGGTTGTCCCGTAGCACTAATATCAGGTCCATAAGTTACTGGTGTAGGGGTATCATTAAAGAAAAATTGAATACCAATACCTGATGCATCTGAATCTGATGTTAATGTGAGAATATCCGTATTATTAGAATAAGTAGATTGATCGGTCATGCTGGCATACAAGTGAACATTGGTATCACAAGTTACTGAAATAGGTTTTGTTTGTGTTTTTGAGGTCGACCCGATAGCACTCATATCTCTCATTGAGATATCACCCAACTCATAGGTTAGGTTTTTGGTATTTACTGTGCAACCACGGGCTTTAATGGTGATTGTTACGGGATTTATTGCGACAAGTGATGTGTTATTTCCCTTATGCCCACCCCCATATTCAGACCAAGTATTGGCAATTACGGTGTAAGGAATATTATAAACACCCGTTTCTAAGTGCTCGTCAGTGACAACAAAGACAACTTTTGCTTTTAATGAAACACGGTCTACGCCTTTATTTACTGTTGATCCTGCTGCGGGATAAATAATTGTTGCACTTGAGCCTGTGCCTACATCAATAGGAACATAAGAAACATTGTCATTATTATCTTTTAAACCAAAGGCATAACCAATACCTTTTACACCAGCAAGGGTATACACTGGATATCGATTGCTACCTTCGTAATAGTAGATCCCACTTAATTTTGAACCCAATGCATTAGCATAGAGCGTTTCAACCCAGCATTTTTGTAGAAATTTGTTCTCACATTTAAAACCATTATGAACGGATGTTTCTCCAATCCATGTTGAAGTGATTGGAGTACCAGCTGGCGTTCCATCCGCTGCACCATCAAAACTCATTGGTACAGGTGATACAATAAGAGGATCTGCCACTGCCCATGCCATTTTTTCAGGAATAAACACTAAAAAAACCAGTAATGATAAGAAAGAAAGGGAATATTTCATTATTGGTACTCCAGTAAAAAAGTCGTAGTCGCATTAGCTTGCCCTGAACTGACTGGTAAATGTGTTGCGATGTATTGGGCGTAGAATTGCAAGGTATTATCTTGATTAGGCAATAACAGGTAAGATTGGCTTTTTTCATTGATGGCAATAGGTGTGCCTGACTTATCCATAAGCGCAATAGCAACACCTTGAGCACCATCCTTATTAACTGCAAGTAATGTATTATCAGATGCAGAAGGTGTTCCTTTAAAGCTGACTTTCACGCCGCTGGCTTCGGGTTGGCAATCTACCAACTTAATACTAAAAGGGATAATAGGTGTACGTTGTTGAGCGATCGTCGTTGAAGTGAAATCTTTAGTCGCAATATTACCTAGTTTTACCGTAATTGTTTTTGAGTTGGTTTCTACCGTGCAAGTGTTGCCAGTTACTCGGGCATTAATTTGAACCAAAGTGTCATAAGTATTGCCTTTACTTATAGAAAGCATCAATAAAGCCAAAACAAGCATTAATCTGCGCATTATTGGCACTCCTGTGTCATTTTTACAAAGGGCTCATTCTGTTGTTCAAGAGGTAGTTGATAGTTCACTTGGCAATGTTTGGACGATCCATTGCCCCAACGAATATCTAATAGACCTGAGAGCGGTACACCAGAGAGGTAGAGCAAACCATCATCGCCCACAATACCGGAGAGATTATTTAGCTTATCGGTGGCAATTGCACCGAAAGGTAGAGGTCGTCCTTGTTGTCTTAATGTCAGTAATAAGCGATATCCTGTTTTGGCGTCAAAGTTAACTTTAATAACTGCACCTTGAGTAGGAATAACTTGCTGAATATTTTGCTCAATTTCAACATTATCAGGGAGGGCTGTGGTATCAAGAGCAACTTTGTTTTGGCGATAAGCTGTGGCATAGGGAATGACTGCGAATCCGCGCCAATCAGTATAAATCCCCGTTGCATTATCAATAGGCACATCTGCTGTTTTGCCGGCATCAACTAAAATGGTATTTGAACTTAATGGCTGACTTAATGTGATCCCTTCACTATGTAACAACATACCACCTGCAAGGCTGTAATTGAGTTGTTGAGCATCTTGATGGTAGTTATAACCTGCATTGAGATTGCCATATCGGCTTTGATATCCAAGAGATGCACTTCCTGTATAACTGCCACCTTGATTGCTATATCCCTGTTGGACACTGTAATTTAATGTATTGTCATCGAGTAATGTGCCAGCAACACCTGCATTATGAGCAGAATAGCCGTTATTATTATGGCTGTAGTTATAAGTGAGATAGGCACTATTGGTGGATTGATAACTTGAAGGCATAAGAAGTTGTAACGGAATAGAAACCCCAAGGGAGAGTGTTTGATCTCGTTCTCCACTATTCATCATGCGGTTATAACTATAAATAATATTGTAAGAAAGCCCTTTGACATTGCCGTTATAACCCGTTTGTATTAATACATTTTTCTCATTTGTTCCCCAATAGTTTTGCCAGTGTGTTGTCATAAAAACAGAGCCATAATCAGCAAGTTGTTGTGACAAATTGATCTGGAGACTGCCTTTTTTATGATTACGCAGATCAAAATAGCGTGAAGGTGTTTGTTGATTATCTTCATAGAGATAACCAGACATACGCGTGTTGAGCGTCTCTTCTAAGGTGTAAAATCCAGAAGTAGAGTAGCGATAGCCTAATAATTGAAAATTTGTACCAAATTGGTTAAGTGATTTTGCGTAGAGAAAGCGTAAAGAGTAGCCCTCAGATATCGAATCATCGGGTAGTTTGCTATGAGCAAAAGTGATATCCGTTGATAATGCGCCCAAAGTGCCCATATTTTTACCGGCCCCAAGTGCATAAGATTGATAATCCGCTGTAACTAAAGCCCCACTATATACTGTTGTGTCATAAGGCAATCCATAAATTAGGTGGCCTTGTAAAAAGCGTGGCTTTTTATTTTGGTTATTTTGGCGAATTTCTCCCGCTTGAATAACAAATTGTTTTTGACCTTCTCGCTGTAAAATGGGTACCGCAGAATACGGCACTACATAATCCTGTTTTCCGCCGTCATTTTCTTCAATAGAAACATAGAGATCTCCGCTATTTGATGTTGGATAAAGATCTCTAATTTCAAATGCTCCGGGAGCGACAAAGGTTTGGTAAATTATATAGCCATTTTGTCTTATAACGACTTTGGCATTACTATTAGCTATTCCTCTAACAATAGGAGCAAAACCTCTTTGACTATCAGGCAACATGGTGTCATCGCTTTCTAAGGAAATACCTCGGAAATTAATGCTGTCAAAAAGTGTTGATGACGTATAACTGTCGCCAATTTGTAATTGGCTTTTTAACGATACAATATTGCGTTGAAGATAAGTATTGATATGGTTCCACTGGTTTTTTCCATTCGATGAATTCCAAGTGGAATAATCTCTTAATCGCCAAGCACCAATATTGATCCCACTACGTAGATTTAGATAGTAACTATTATTATGGGAATTTCCCCAACTATTGGCTCCACTAAAGGTATAATTTAATATTCCCGCAGTAATACCGTTATCCCATTTCTCTGGTGGAATATAACCACGAGCTTTAAGATCTAAAGCAGCTTGAGGAATTTGAATTTTTAATGCTTGCTTCTCAATATCATAATTAACAACAGAGTCAGGAATAATGTCTTCAATATTAATACATTGATTATCTAAGGCATTCTCAATATCAGAAAATATTTTAGTATTAATATTTAATGATTGATAAAAAGATTTATTTAAACAAGGGATTACATTTTTATCTTGGCTAATAAAACGGATATTTTCTGTTCTCAGATATTCATGATTAAAAATAATATCAAGAGGGTAATCCCCTGGTTTGATACTATTTCCGGCCTCAAAATAGCTTAAATCAGCGACAGAATCGGGAGAGTCAGCCAAAAATGCAGGATTAAATCGGTTTGCACTGTGTGCTAAAAATGGCAACGCCATTAATATAGTGATAGCACCAGAAAAGAAAAAATGAGCTGTATTTTTATTAATCATGTTTTTTTGACCAAAAAGCTTGGAGCCGATGTAATCATTAATGAGAAATTTCTTTTTTTAATACAGCCGTCTGTGCGCCATAATCATTGATTGTTTGGAATGAAATTAGGTTCGCATTACTCTTTATTTTCCCTAAAATTAATTGAGATAACGGATTGATCATGATGCTTGCAGGAAGTTGATTATCCACTACTGCTAAATTGACCATAGTTATATGATAAGGCGTTGGATTATTCGCAATAAGCTCACCATTCAGGTAAGAAAAAGAAATCTCATTTGCAAATTTTTCATTATAAGCAGGTAAATTTCCGGGACGATAGAAAAGCTTTATTCGGCTCTGTATTGCGATTTGTAGTGTATTTTCCTTAGCTAGTTCATCTTGTAATGAAGGGATCACTTTTACATTCATCCAAAATAAACTTTCTCTATCTTCAGGTAATGGTACTCCGGTATACATAATTCTTAATGCATTTTCTTTATTGGCATCAAGAATATATAAAGGAGGTGTTACTATAAAATCATTATTTTTAATTCCTTGATTATCAGAAACCCATGACTGAATTAAAAAGCTATTTTCTTTATCTGAGTTAGTAATAACAAGATTGGTTTGTTTAATATTAGAGTTATAAATAATACGTGTGGCACCTAATGAAACACCATTAGAATAAGATAATAATGGAAAGAGAAAAATAATAAGGAATATAAGTATTTTTTTCATAATAGAAATATATTAGACAATGAATATAGGACAATTATTTTTTTGATAAAAATATGCCGTCCTTGGCAATAAGATATCAATCAAAAATGATTAGCGATTAAGAGTAAGTAACCATAAAGTTTGTGGTAACGTTTGCGCTACCCGCCTTAACAGTATCATCAGTTGAAACTAGAGATGCGTTATAATTTAATTGGTTTTCGCCCTCAATTAACTTTTGAGTAGTTGATGGCTGGCCTGGAATAACATTTTTACTGCTTGAGTCAGTAATTTTTAATGCTACATTTGCAGCCGCACCACTACCTTGTAATGCAAATGCGTTTGCATCGCCATCAGAAGCGGTACCATTAAAAGTAATTGCAGCTAATGTTGAAACTGTAATATCGCAGTTATTTAATTTAATACTAAAAGGAATGCGACCTGTTTCATCACCTTTTTTGGTAAATTCGGCAACGCGGAATTGACCTAAACGAACAGTTTGATTTGCTGAGCTACTATCAACACCACAGGCTGCATTAACAACAGAACCTTCAAAGTTAACAGTACCGCCATTGACTGTTACTTCTGTTGGTGCAGGAGTACCAGTGTCTTCTGCAAATGCAGGTGCTGCAATAACTGCCATTGCAGAAGTGATAATTGCAGATAATAATAACTTTTTCATTAATTGTTCCTATTTTTTAAATATATATCTAACCGTTAACTTAATAAATTAAGCTAACGGTTAACTCTATTTATTTCCTATTCTTAGATAGAGAATAAAAGGGGATAAATTATTTTTAGACGTGTGACGTAAGGCTATTTATATATATTCAACAGAGAGCTGATTACCGCAATTATCGTAAAAACGATAAAACAGTCATATTCACACCTAAGTCAAATTTTCAAAAATTATAGATGTGCTAAAAAAAATAGAGAAATCGTTTTAAACGATCGTTTTTAGCTTATTTTATAGGTGGTACCTATTGATGTTGTGATAACTATCGGTAATAGTTAGTGTTAAAAAGTGGATAAATATATTACTTTATCTAATGATTCTCTGGGTGTTTTGTATCATGTTGATATACATCATATTTTTAATTTTTATTTTTGCTCTGTTATTTAATTCCAATAAAGAATGTCTTAAAAAGATGATGTAAATATACTTATAAGATGATGTTTCATAAAATATATTTCATAGTGAAACTATTTATAGAATGATACAAAAAATAACACTTTTTGTGATCAAAAAAGACAATATTGTCTGTTTCTTTATTCAAATATAAATTTTAAATTTATATTTTATAAAAAAAGTAGAAATATTATTTATTCATTTTAAGTTGAAATTAAAAGACATATTTTAAAAATATAAAATTGATGATACTTTTTTCACTACCTATGGGAGTAGATCAATGTGTTTTCTACTTGATATTAATTGTAACAAAATGTTTCACCATTCAATTTTTTTTATTATTTTTGCATAAAAGTGATTAAAGCAATTATGCTGGTTTTATTTTAATATCGGTTCTAATGATAAAATCTTAAATCTGAAGGCACAAAATGATATCTAGCTCATCAAAAGGGACGTTATATGGCATTGTTGCTATTTTTCTTTGGAGCACCATTGTTGGCTTAATTCGTAATATTAGTGAGTATTTTGGTGCCGTAGGGGGTGCTGCACTGATTTATACCACAGGCACACTCTTTCTTATTTTGATCTTAGGTGTACCTAAGTTATCACGCTTTCCTAAACGCTATCTCTTCTGGGGGGGACTATTATTTGTCACTTATGAAGTGTGCTTATCTCTGGCTTTAGGATTTGCAACAGACCGAACACAAGCCATAGAGCTAGGAATGGTTAACTATTTATGGCCTAGTTTTACGTTAGCCCTTGCCGTAATACTTAATAAACAGCGATTCTCTATTTTGCTGATTGTTGGATTATTATGTGCATTTAGTGGATTAGTTTGGGTTGTTAGTGGTGATAATCCGCTGACAATTGACGGTTTATGGAAGAATATTCAAAGTAATCCATTAAGCTATATATTGGCGTTTTCAGGTGCCATCTTATGGGCGTTTTATAGTAATTTAACTCGCCTTATGTCTGGCGGGAATAACGGCATTGTACCTTTCTTTCTATTAACGTCACTTGCCTTGTGGGGGCAATACCTATTCTCAGCGCCAGTAGAGTGGATCGTTAATACAAAAAGCATCACGCTATTATTAATAACAGGTGCTGCTATTGGGCTTGCAAATGCCGCTTGGACAGTTGGTATGATCAGAGGCAATGTGACCTTATTAGCTACACTCTCTTATTTTACTCCCGTTATTTCTACTGCATTCTCATCAATATTATTGTCTACCGCACTCTCTTTCTCATTTTGGCAAGGGGTAATGATGGTGACAGGAGGCTCTTTAATTTGCTGGTTGGCAACTCGTCAAAAAACGATAAAACCACTAAAAACGGCAAAATAGAGGGTTATTAAGTTAAATATTGATATAAATAGAGGTCATTGGCTCAATAAATGCTATTTAAAAAAAGAAGCATTTGTGTAAGTTGAAATTTTTTCACTATGCGATGAGATGAATATCGGCTTATCTATACTCATCATATTTCAAGTTGTAGTGTTACTGATTAGTGACTTATTCACTTGTCGCCTAGCTGCATCTCGAATTATTTAGAGTATAAGTAATACTATAAGAACAAATGCAACAAAAAAGGAATTGCTATGAAACTTGAGACACTCTCTGTTCACGCGGGTTATTCACCTGATCCAACTACAAAAGCCGTTGCTGTACCTATTTACCAAACAACATCTTATGCATTTGATGATACGCAGCATGGTGCGGATCTCTTTGACTTAAAAGTGCCTGGTAATATTTACACCCGAATAATGAATCCAACCAATGACGTATTAGAAAAACGTGTTGCAGCATTAGAAGGTGGAATTGCGGCAGTTGCCGTAGCATCAGGCATGGCGGCTATCACTTATGCAATTCAAACTATTGCACAAGTGGGGGATAATATTGTTTCTGTCGCTAAGCTTTATGGTGGCACTTATAATTTAATGGCGCACACATTCCCTCGTATTGGTATTGAAGCCCGCTTTGCTCCTCATGATGATATTGCTGCTCTTGAAGCGTTAATTGACGATAAAACAAAAGCGGTATTTTGTGAAACCATCACAAATCCAAGTGGAAATATTGTCGATATTCAAGCATTGGCTGATGTAGCTCATCGTCATGGCGTACCTTTAATTGTTGATAATACGGTTGCAACACCTTATTTATGCCGTCCTTTTGAGCATGGTGCGGATATTATTATTCACTCTTTAACCAAGTATATTGGTGGTCACGGTAATTCTATCGGTGGCATTGTTGTTGATTCCGGTAAATTCCCTTGGGCTGAGCATAAAGATCGTTTTGAGATATTAAATACACCTGATGTTTCTTATCACGGGGTAAATTATGTCGAGCATTTTGGTGCCGCTGCTTATATAGCAAGATGTCGTGTTGCGCCTTTGCGTGGAACTGGTGCGGCGTTGTCGCCATTTAATGCATTCTTGATCCTACAAGGATTAGAAACACTGGCATTGCGTATGGATCGTCATACTGAGAATGCCCAAAAAGTGGCAGAATATCTGCAAAATCACCCTCAAGTTGCATGGGTGAAATATGCAGGTTTAAGCAATCACCCTGAGCATGATTTAGCGGTACGTTATATGTCAGGTAAACCAGCCGGTATTCTCTCTTTTGGGATCAAAGGTGGTGCAGAAGCAGGAGCTAGATTTATTGATGCATTGCAGCTTATTGTTCGTCTGGTGAATATTGGTGATGCAAAATCATTAGCATGTCATCCAGCTTCAACCACTCATCGCCAATTAAATGATGAAGAATTAGAACGCGCGGGTGTTTCACGAGATTTAATTCGTTTATCTATTGGTATTGAGCATATTGACGATATTCTTGCAGATTTAGAGCAGGCATTAAAAGCTAGCATTTAATTACAGTTATCAATTATCAATTTAAAACCTTCTTTATTTAAAGGAGGTTTTTTTATACTTAAATTTCTTAAATTTACTAATCTATTTTAGAAGGATTAATTTTATTATTTTTAATATAAGGATATATAATGAATATTACTTCTATATTTAGAGATGCAGTGAATCAACTGACAACAGGAGCAGGAAAAGCAATAAACAGTGTTGTCGATTTTTTTTCTAGTCTTCGTTCGGGTATAACGGGTTTATTTAATAGTAATACTTCTTTTAGACAAGCAGCAACAGATCTGAGTCTTATTAATCATAATGATCCAAAAAAAACTTCACTCGGTAATTTAAAGGATTTTTTAAATGAAAAATGTGGAATGAATACGACAGAAGATCAAGTGAATGGAGAAATAGATAATATAGAAAACGACATATATGAAGGAAGGAATATATATGAAGAAATGAATAATAAAGAAGATCCTATATATGAAGAAATAAATGAAAATATTTTAGATTTAATAAGAAAACTCCCTGAGTCAAGGAATGAAAATAAATCATCAGTAATTGAAGATGAATATAGTATTGTAGTTGATAGCATAGAAGAATCTAGTGAAAATATTTATTCTGAGCCTTACGAGGCTGCTCTTTCTGATGGAAATAAATATAATACCATTTAAATGGTATTATATTTTTAATAAAATGTATCTGCATAAAGATATAATAATCTATATGCCCGAATAGTCGTAATTTAAAATAAAGAAATCAATAGATATCGATTTCTTTATTTTTATTAACTTTTATTAATAGATGAAATAATAAACATATTTATTTTTTGATAAAAATCAAATCTTAATTATCCTTAAATTTCAATTTAATTAATTAGATCAATTTTATAAAATAATTTTATTTTTTAAATTAAGTTTTATTAAAAAATAAAGGAATGTGAAGTCAACTCCATTATTTACATATAATAAGCATCAGTCGAAATCAGATTGATTTCGATCAATAAGGAACATACCGACTGGTCGGTATCATCCTATGCATGAATACAACTGCGCATCACCGAAAAAAAGACCCTATCCGAGTTCAAGAGCAATTATTGGAAGCGGCAAGTGTTATTGTGGCTAATGAAGGAATAGCTTCCCTCTCTTTAAATGCCGTAGCAAAAGAAGCAGGGGTAAGTAAAGGTGGTCTACTTCATCATTTCCCCGGAAAATTAGAATTGGTGCAGGCAGTATTTAAACGGCTATTAGGTATTATGGATAGTCGCATTGCAGTTATTATGGAAAATGATCCTATTGAAGCGGGGCGTTTTTCTCGCGCATATTTAACTTATATTTCTGATTTAAAACAGTCAGACGAAAGTCGCCAATTAGCTATACTGTCTTTAGCAATGCCAAACGAGCCTATTATGCGTAAATGCTGGCGAGATTGGATGTTAGATCATTTAGCCAAAGGCGATAAATTAGATAATAGCTATTTAGGTACATTAATTCGTTATGCCGCAGATGGTCTTTGGTTATCTGAATTAACAGAAGGCCCTACGATTTCACAAGAAGAGCGTAGCGCATTAGTTGAAAGATTATCTGAGATGACATTTGACTATATGGCAAACACAGCAAATCAGTAATTTTAATCAGGATGAATGAGGGCACAATGAAATACAAAATAAATGCCTTAATTTATTACGACGCAACGGATGGCGCGATATCGTTAGAAAAAGAGAGTGTTGATACACATCTTTCTATTACCGCAAATGCGTTACTGTTTTATTTTATTCAGCATCCAGGTGTTGTTAATCGTGATGAAGTATTAAAACGTGTTTGGGATGATAATGGGCTGGTTTCATCAAACAGTAATTTAAACCAATATTTGAGTTTATTACGAAAAACATTTCGTCATTATGGTATTGAAAATATCATTGTCACTATTGCGAAAGGGCGATTAGAGTTCAATCCGGATATTTCAGTTGAACTCATTGATGATTCAACGTTATTACCTTCAACTCAAACAAATGAAGAAGAACCTATTTTAGTTAAGGATGAAAACAAAATAGCCGTTGAAACAACGACACCTTTATCTTTAACTCAAGCACCTTTAGAGTCTACACAAGAAGAAGCACCGCAACAAAAACAGAAACCAGAAATTTGTTGGTATTTAGCCAGCATTGGTTTTCTATTAGGTGCAGTATTTCTTGCGGTGATCATTTTTTTTAATCAACATCAATCAAAGCCAATTTCGCTGACACCATTAACACACAATGATTGTGAATTACTCTCTAATGAAGCCATGATTAACTCTGCGGTAAGTGATAATTATGTTCGAAATTTTGATGCTGTAAGAAAGAAGCTTAATTTACAGTGTGTGAAAGGTGAGCGATTTGTTTTCTTCTATGGTGATAAATTACAAACAAATGGATTGGGGCGAGTATTTTTAGCGCACTGTGCAAAGAATGAAGATAATCCATTTAGTTATTGCGACAATTACTTTTACTATTCTTGGAAATACTAATGAAAATCTCAGGGAAACTTTTATGTTTTTTATCGGCCCTGATTTTTATCTTGGTCGCCACTTATGCAGCCACAAGATTATTAACCATTAAAAATGAAGGTGTCATGGTTTGTTCAACCAAAGGCATTATGCGTTTTGAAAATATGGAAGATGAAAATGTAAATGGCAATATTCATTTTTCATTTGGTGCCAATGGTAAAGGATCGATTGTTGTTGAAGGATATACTACTTCAAAAGCAGGATGGTTGTATTTACAACGTTATGTGAAATTTGATTATACAACTAAACGAGTTTCACCGACTGAACGTCACTATTTTGTTAGCCAATGGGATGCGAGTGCATCATCAATCGATGAATCTCCAGACGTTATTTTTGACTATTTTATGCGTGAAATGTCAGATAGCCATGATGGGCTATTTATTAATGCACAGAAGCTAAATGAAAAAACATTACTATTAAGTTCGCTCAATTCACCGCTCTATATTTGTACCTTAAAACCGGGTAGTAAATTCGATTAATTGTCCTGATTATCTGAATCTATTTTTGCAAGGTGGCCTCTATATAGCCGCCTTTTTGTTTATCTAAAACTCAATGCATCCCATCCATTTTATTGACTTTCTATTCTCACCTAGCCTTAGGTTTAGCTCTTAGATTTAGCGTTTTACTTATTCCGTAATTTGAACGGATTGTCTGCATGATTTTTATCACATAAGAGTACTCACCTTTATTTTTTATACACTGCAATGAAGGTTTAGATTTAATAAATACGTTATCAACAAAAAAATAGCACGATTTGTATATAGACTCGATTTAGCCTTTTTCAATTATTGATCTCACATTGAAATATCAGTGATATCTCGCACATCTTTCTCCTCAATATGTACTGCCTTTTTGCACCTTTTCAACATCCTCCTAACAAAGTTAATTCGCCTGTTTTTTCATCTATTTTTTGCGGGGATCAATAAATTTATAACGATGAAAAAAACAAATTAACAGCATGGATATATAAATGTAGGCATAAAAAACACTAAATAGCAGAGTTAAATTCTATATATGTTCATATCATGGATTTATATTTTGTTTTCGTTTTTACGCGTTATAGTGATTTTGAAACCAAAGTCTGCGTTTAAAAAATCACCACGCAGACACAATGGGCAAACGTAAACCGTTAAACGGCTTCTCGGAGGAAATGAAAATGGGTGATGCATTAGGTCTGATCGAAACCAAAGGTCTGGTGGCATGTATTGAAGCCGCTGACGCTATGTGTAAAGCCGCGAACGTTGAACTTATTGGCTATGAAAATGTGGGTTCAGGTCTCGTGACTGCGATGGTGAAAGGCGACGTAGGCGCAGTGAAAGCTGCAGTAGATTCAGGTGTGGAGTCAGCACAGCGCGTGGGTGAAGTTGTTACATCGCTCGTGATTGCTCGTCCTCACAATGACATCAACAAGATTGTTATCAAACACAAGGCATAGTTTTTGCCTTAGGAGAACGTATGGGTGATGCATTAGGACTTATTGAAACTCAAGGGCTGGTTGCTTGTATTGAAGCAGCTGACGCGATGTGTAAAGCGGCAAATGTTGAGTTAATCGGCTACGAAAATGTGGGTTCAGGTTTAGTTACTGCAATGGTGAAAGGTGATGTCGGTGCCGTTAAAGCCGCTGTGGAATCTGGCTTAGAAGCTGCTCAACGTGTTGGTACTGTTGTGACTTCATTAGTTATCGCTCGTCCACATAACGATATTCAAAAAATCGTTGCCCAGTACAAAGTGACTGAATAACGAAGGAAATAAATATGAAAGAAGCACTAGGTCTAGTTGAAACCAAAGGTCTTGTCGCTTGCATTGAAGCTGCTGATGCAATGTGCAAAGCAGCCAATGTTGAACTGATTGGTTATGAAAACGTCGGTTCAGGTTTAGTGACAGCAATGGTGAAAGGCGATGTCGGTGCAGTAAATGCAGCGGTTGAGTCAGGTGTTGAAGCGGCAAAACGTATCGGCACTGTGGTGACTTCTCGTGTTATTGCAAGACCGCATAACGATATCGAGAAAATCGCACAACAGCACAAAGCCTGATTTTTCAGGCGTGCTGTAAAGCAAAGAAATAAGTTATTCAGCTAAATTTTTTAACTCCTGTATGGGGGAAGACATGGTTGCATTAGATAAAGATTTGCAATCCAGACAACTGGCTCGTGAGCTAGTTCGTAACGCGAAAAATGCACAACTTGTTTATGCTAAGTTTTCGCAGGAAAAAATCGACAGTATTGTAAAACACATTGCATTTGAAGCAGCTCGTCATGCAGAAGAGCTGGCAAAAATGGCAAACGAAGAGACAGGCTTTGGTAAGTGGGAAGACAAAGTCCTGAAAAATACCTTCGCGTCCTTGCGTGTGTATGAACATATGAAAGACATGAAGACCGTTGGCATCATCAATGACGATAAAGTGAAAAAAGTCATGGATGTTGGCGTGCCTTTAGGTGTTATCACGGCGTTAGTTCCTTCAACTAACCCAACATCAACCATTATCTATAAAACCCTAATTGCACTGAAAGCGGGTAATGCGATTATTTTCTCTCCGCATCCAAATGCAAAACAGTGTAGTTTCCGTGCGTTAGAAATTGTTAAAAAAGCAGCGCTAGAAGCCGGTGCGCCAGCAGGTATCGTTGATGGTGTGACATTACTAACACTCGAAGCGACAAAAGAATTAATGCACAGCAAAGATGTGTCATTAATTTTAGCGACTGGCGGCGAAGGTATGGTGCGTGCAGCTTATGCATCAGGCACACCGACAATCAGTGGTGGTCCAGGTAATGGCCCTGCCTTTATCGAACGCAGTGCCGATATCAAAAAAGCAGTGAGCGATATTATCACCAGTAAAACATTCGACAATGGGGTTATCTGTGCATCAGAGCAATCCATTATCGTTGAACGTTGCATTTATAACGAAGTTCACCGCGAGTTATTAGCGCAAGGTGCTTACTTTATGAATGACGAAGAAGCAACAAAAGTGGCTTCAATGTTACTGCGTGCTAACGGCACAATTAACCCAGCGGTTGTGGGTAAAGATGCGATTTATTTAAGCCAGCGTGCAGGTTTTAGTGTACCCGCAAATACGCGTGTATTAATCGCATTACAAGATACTGTTTCACCAAAAAATCCGTATTCACGTGAAAAACTATGCCCAATCTTAGGGATGTATATCGAAGAAGATTGGAAATCAGCGTGCGATCGTGTGGTGCAATTACTGACTAACGAAGGTTTAGGTCATACCTTAGTTATTCATACCAAGAATGAAGATGTTATTCGTCAGTTCTCTTTAGAAAAACCGGTTAACCGTATTCTGATTAATACCCCTGCGGCATTAGGCGGTATCGGTGCAACAACCAATATTACTCCTGCACTTACTTTAGGTTGCGGTGCTGTTGGGGGCGGTTCTAGCTCTGACAATGTCGGCCCAATGAATCTACTGAATATTCGTAAAGTAGGTTATGGCGTGCGTACCGTTGAAGAGTTGAAACAACCTTGTCCTTTAGCACAAGAAGCTGCTCAACCTGCTGTTTCTGCTTGTGCTGTTTCTAGCGCAAATCACCAGACCAGCATTCTTGATGATGATCGTTTTCGTTCACCTTCTTTAACGCCTGTTCATGCTGAATGTGCAACTGCACAACGTCAAACTCAAGGTGATGATCGTTTTGGCGCATCTCCTTATGCAACGACGGTCAGTGCTTGTGCGCAACAAGTGATTGAACAAGGTGATATTACCGAAGAAAACGTGGAACGCATTATCAAGGAAGTTCTCGGACGTCTGAGTAAATAACTCATTGATATAAGGCGATATAAACCATGATCCTCGCAAAGGTAATCGGACACGTAGTAGCGACACAGAAAAGCCCAGAACTTAAAGGTAGCAATTTATTAATGATAGCCACCTTAGATGATGAGCTTAAGCCACTGAAAAATAAAACGTATGTTGCAGTGGATAGTGTAGGTGCAGGTATCAACGATGTTGTGTTGGCTGAAGAATACTTCGCACTGAATAAAGAGCGTTACAAAGCGATGTCAGTGGTTGCCATTGTTGAGAAGGTTTATCGGGACAGTAAGGAGTAATAACGACATGAGTGAGTTTCTGATAAAACCCAAAATTCAGTTTGGCACCAATGCACTGGATTTTCTTTCTGGGTTAACTGCCCGCCGCGCATTTGTGGTGACAGATAAAGCAATGGTGAAGTTTGGCTTTGCAAATAAAGTCACTGACAAGTTAATGCAACGGGGTGTCGAGTTCCAAGTTTACGATGATGTTGCTTCAGATCCGGATATTTCAGCCATCGTAAGTGGCATGAAGATGATGGATGCGCATTATCCAGATTTGGTTATCGCACTCGGTGGTGGATCAGTGATTGATGCTGCGAAAGCCGTTATGTACTCCCTCTGGCATACCCGTAAAGAGAGCAACAGAACAAAACCACAATTTATTGCTATCCCAACTACTAGCGGTACCGGTTCGGAAGTGACCTCTTTTTCAGTGATCAAATCACGCAGTGAAAAACTGGTCTTGGTTGATGAGTTTATGTTGCCTGATGTCGCCATTCTCGATCCTGAGTTGGTGAAATCTGTACCACCTGCGATCACCGCAGATACAGGTATGGATGTCCTTTGTCATGCACTAGAAGCGTATGTTTCTAAAGCGGCATCTGATTTTTCTGATGCAATGGCAGAGAAAGCCGTCAAGTTAGTATTTGGTCATCTTATTGATTGCCACCATCAAGGTGACAACTTACCTGCTCGCGAAAAAATGCATAACGCATCTTGTATTGCAGGGATGGCATTTACTAATGCTTCGTTGGGTATTACTCACAGTCTTGCCCACGCATTAGGCGGTGTATTCCACGTTCCTCACGGTCGTGCAAATGCGTTATTGATGACACATGTCGTTGCCTTTAACGCCAATCTTCATGGTGATTGTAATAGTGAAGCAGCAAAACGTTACGCTTATCTTGCTCAAAGCTTAGGACTTCCGGCTAACACAGTAAGAGAAGGGGTAACCAGTTTAATCGTCGCCATTAATGTATTGAAAGATGAAATGGGTATGCCGAAGAGTATTCGCGATACCGGTGTCAGTGAAGCGGACTTTTATGCCCGTTTAACGGAAATGGTCGGACAGGCTTTACGAGATAGCTGTACGCCGACAAATCCACGTGACGTGAACACACACCAATTAGAAACATTGTATCGTCAGGCATTTGCCGGTGTATCACACAGTTAATGCTCAACCGAATTAATACCGATTAGGTCAAGTAAAGAACATCAGGAGAGCCTCACATGGCCAAATATTCTTTGACGCCACGCGTAAAAATGCTGGCAGAACGTTTAGTTTCACGTAATAGCTCAATCAGTACAGAGCGTGCGACAATTTTTGATTCATTGGACAACAGCATTGCGGGTGTTCCACAAGCGATTAAACCTGCACAACGTTTTTATGAGTTTATCCGTCATTTTCCAAGCTATATTGCACAAGATGAACTGATTATCGGCAGCCAGTCATCAACACCACGCGGTGCGATTTTTCACACTGAAGATGAAGTGCGTAGCGACTCTATCTATCGCTTTTTAAGTATTAATAATAGCGTTGCATCACCTGATTATATGCTGGTGGTAAACCAAGGTTTCTTAGCGATCAAAGCACAGCTTGAAGACAGAATTAGAAGCATTGGTAGTGCCGTAAATCGTAGCAGTATGGATGAAGCTAATTACTGTAAATCAGCTATTTATGCATGTGATGCAGCACTGTATTTTGCACAAATTCTGTCTGCAAAAGCAGAGAATTTAGCTGCAATGGAAGGTAACCCATACCGTAAAGCAGAATTATTAGATAGCGCAGCGGTATTACGTAAAGTACCTGCAAAACCAGCAGAAACCTTTAAAGAAGCGGTCCAAGTATTCTATTTACTGCAATTAGTCTTACATCTGGAAAATGGTAGCTATGCCATTAATCCAATGGGATTTGATAAAGCACTTTATCCGTTCTACCAACGTGATCTCGACCAAGGTCGTTTAACACAAGCACAAGCGTATGAAATTGTTGAAAGCGTATGGCTGAAATTAGCTGAGCTTTCAGAAGTACGTGCGACTAAAGAAGTTGATGGTTATCCAATGTTTGATGCCATGACGCAAGGCGTTGATATCAACGATCCACGTGTCAGCATTAACGAATTATCAGAAATGTTGCTATCTGCTCGTGCTAATCTGTCAACTTTACATAGTTCACTGCAAGTGCGTTTATACAATGGTCGTATGAATTCACAACCTCAATATGCCGCACCTTCTGCAAACGTTGTTGCACCAAGCGCTGATGCAGGTGAATTCAAAGTGATGGAAGGTTTAACGCCTCGCTTACAACGCTTACGTAATCGCTATTTAGAAGCTCGCCCAAGTGTCTCTATCTACAGAGCATTAGCGTTTACTGAAATTGTCCGTAATAACCCAGGCTTACCACCGATTCTACTGCGTGCAAAAGCATTCCGTCGTGCATGTGAAACCGCACCTATCTTAATTCAAGATGAAGAGCTGATTGTTGGACATCCTTGTGGAAAAGCGCGTGCGGGTGCTTTCTCTCCTGATATCGCATGGCGCTGGGTTCGTGATGAACTCGATACCATGAGCACACGTCCACAAGATCCATTCCAAATTTCAGAAGAAGACAAAAAAGTCATTCGCGAAGAGATTGTTCCATTCTGGGAAGGTCGTTCTTTAGATGAAATTTGTGAAGCACAATATCGCGAAGCGGGTGTGTGGGAATTTAGTGGTGAAACCTTTGTCAGTGACCTTTCTTATCACCAAATTAATGGTGGTGGCGATACTTGCCCAGGTTATGACGTATTGCTTTTCACTAAAGGTATGAACGGTATTAAAGCCGATGCGCAAGCAAAACTGGCTGAATTAAGCATGGAAAACCCTGCTGATATCGACCGTATCTACTTCTACAAAGCATCTATTGAAAGCTGTGAAGGTGTGATTGCTTACGCCCATCGCATTGCAGAACATGCGCGTGAATTAGCATCAAAAGAGAGCAATCCACAACGTCGTGAAGAGTTACTGACGATTGCTCAAGTTAACGAAAACGTACCTGCTAATCCACCAAAAACACTGCAAGAAGCACTGCAAAGTATCTGGACGGTTGAGTCATTGTTTGAAGTGGAAGAGAACCAAACTGGTCTTTCTTTAGGTCGTTTAGACCAATACTGCTTCCCAATGTATGAAAACGATATCAAATCAGGTCGTTTAACACGTGAACAAGCACTGGAAATGATGCAAGCCTTTATCATCAAATGTGCTGAGTTAATGTGGATGTCGAGTGAGCTAGGTGCGAAGTATTTCGCAGGTTATCAGCCATTTATCAACTTAACTATCGGTGGACAAAAACGCTCTGGTGGCGACGCGTGTAACGACTTAACTTACCTGATTATGGATGCAGTGCGCTTTGTGAAAGTGTATCAACCATCACTAGCATGTCGTATTCATAACCAATCTCCACAGCAATATATGGAAAAAATTGTTGATGTGGTTAAAGCCGGTATGGGCTTCCCTGCATGTCACTTCGATGATTCTCATATCAAAATGATGCTACGTAAAGGCTTCGACTTTGAAGATGCGCGTGACTATTGTCTGATGGGTTGTGTTGAGCCACAAAAATCTGGTCGTATTTATCAATGGACATCAACAGGTTACACCCAATGGCCTATTGCGATTGAGTTTGTATTAAACCGTGGTCGTATGGTGTTGTTCGATAGCTATCAAGGTCTAGATACCGGTGATTTACGTGATCTGCGTACTTATGAAGATTTCGACCGCGCTGTAAAAGAGCAAGTTGCTCATATTGTTCGCTTATCCGCAATTGGTACAGTGATCAGCCAACGTGTTCACCGCGATGTTGCGCCGAAACCATTAATGTCTCTGCTGGTTGAAGGCTGTATGGAACAAGGTAAAGATGTTACTGCCGGCGGTGCAATGGTTAACCATGGCCCTGGTCTTATCTTCTCAGGTTTAGCGACTTATGTGGACTCAATGGCAGCTATTCGCAAACTTGTTTATGAAGATAAAAAATACACCTTAGAACAAATCCGTGATGCGTTATTAGCTAACTTTGAAGGCCAAGAAGAGTTGCTACGCGACTGCTTAAATGCACCGAAATTTGGTAACGATGATGATGTTGTTGACCAATATGCGCTAGATATTACGGAATGGACTGAGCGTGAATGCCGTAAATACAAAATGCTCTATTCCACTCTGAGCCACGGTACGCTGTCTATCTCTAACAATACGCCAATTGGTGAGTTAACAGCAGCTACACCAAATGGTCGCTTAGCATGGAAACCATTGTCAGATGGTATCAGCCCAACACAAGGTGCTGATAAACATGGTCCAACTGCGATTATCAAATCAATCAGCAAGATGAATGTTGAAACCATGAACATTGGTATGGTTCATAACTTCAAATTCCTGAAAGGATTGTTAGATACCAATGAAGGTCGCCAAGGTTTAATTACCTTATTAAGAACGGCTTCCATTTTGGGTAACGGTCAGATGCAATTTAGCTATGTCGATAATGAAGTGCTGAAAAAAGCGCAATTAGAGCCTGAAAAATACCGCGATTTGATTGTTCGCGTTGCAGGCTACAGTGCTTACTTTGTTGAATTATGTAAAGAAGTTCAGGATGAAATTATCAGTCGTACTGTGATTGAGAAATTCTAATTACAGCTATAGGGATGGCGTAGGCTATCCCTTTTAATCGACAAGACAAGATTTAAATTTATCGAACAGGGATGTTTGATGCAGATTTGGAGGCGTAAAGATGGAGACGGCAGCAGAAATAAGAGGGCGGATATTTAATATCCAGAAATACTCTATTTATGACGGTGATGGTATTCGTACTCTCGTTTTTTTAAAAGGCTGTAATATCCGCTGCCCTTGGTGTTCAAATCCAGAAGGTCTCAGCAGTGAGTTTCAGGTAATGTACTCTCACGACAAATGTGTAGATTGCGGTAAATGTGTTGATGTTTGTCCGGCGGGTGTGCACTACATGACAACCAATGAAAGTGGTAAACAAGTTCATCGTGTTGATCGCGCTGTTGATTGTATTGGTTGTCGTAAATGTGAAGAAGTCTGTATCTCTGATGCCCTTGATATTATGGGAAAAGATGTTTCTGTCCCTGAGCTAATGAAAATCATCATGCAAGATTATGATTTTTACATCTCTTCAGGAGGTGGTGTCACAATCGGTGGCGGTGAAATGAGTTTACAAACTGATTTTGCGGTTGCGCTTTTACGTGAATGTAAAAAGATGATGATCAATACCGCGGTGGAAACACAAGCGACTACCAACGTGGCGAATTATGAAAAATTAGCGGAAGTGGTTGATCAATTTCTTATTGATATCAAACACATTGATACCACTCAGCATAAAGCGCTGTTTGGCATTGGTAATGAGAATGTCCGTCGTAACCTAGAACGTTTAATGGATCTCGGTGCAAATGTGGTGATCCGTATGCCTTTAGTACGAGGCTATAACGACTCTTATGACGCGATCACTGGGGCGATTAACTACGCAATGGAACTCTCTAAACGCGGCAATATTCAGCGTATCGATATTCTTCCTTATCACCAATTTGGACGTAACAAATACGAAAAATTGGAAATGATCTACCCGATAAAAAACGATCCAAGTTATACGCCAGAAGAGTTAGACAGTTTAGAAGCCTTCTTTAAGAAATTTGATTTCGATATCCGTCTTGTCCGTCACTAAGTAGGAGAGAAAGATGAACAGTTTAGGTGTAATTGAAACACGAGGATTAACCGCAGCTATTCAAGCCGCAGATGCGGCTTGTAAAGCGGCAAATGTAGAAATTATCGGATACCGAAAAGTGGGATCTGGCTTGGTATCAATCTGTTTTCAGGGAGAGATCAGTGCAGTAAGAACAGCAGTTGATCATGGCGTTGATGTGGTGAGCCAAAAAGAGCTGGTGATTGGTTCATTGGTTATCGCAAGACCAGAGCCAAGCGTTATTACTAAACTGCTTACAGTAAAAGGTAAGAAAAAAGCCCCTATTGTTGCTGAAAAAGCACAAGAGACAGTCATTGAAAAAGTTGTTGAAACCGCCGTTGAAACAAGAGTTGAAGCCCCTGTTAAAAACGAAATTGAGCACATTGAAACCACAAAAGAAGTTGCGGATTTGAAGGCTCAAAATATTGCTTCTGAAACTAAAGCAGTAACAGATAAAGCACAAAGCAGTAAAAAAGAGATCAAACCAGAAAGCCGTAAAGGTAAAAAATAATGATTAATCAACAACTCATGGGAAAAATTCTCTCTCGCTTACCCGCTCATGGAGTGATGCTAGGCGAGGCACAAGGAATGGCTATCCCTGTTGGTATTTCTAATCGTCATGTGCATCTTTCACAGCAAGATGTTGAAGCGTTATTTGGTAAGGGTTATCAGCTCACGCCGTTTAAAGACTTAAAACAACCGGGTCAGTTTGCAGCAAAAGAGTGTGTGATGGTTGTAGGACCAAAAGGCTCGATCAGTAAAGTTCGTGTTTTAGGTCCGGTTCGTCCACAAAGTCAGTTAGAAATTTCAAAAGCAGACTGTTTTGCATTAGGTGTTAAAGCGCCAGTACGTGAGTCAGGTGATTTGGTTGGTTCTGGTCAAGCTGTATTAATGGGACCTGCGGGTCATGTTGAATTACAAGAGCAAGTGATCTGTGCTCAACGCCATATTCATATGAGTGAAATTGACGCCAGAATGCTAAATGTCATCAATGGGCAAAAAGTACAGGTTAAAACAGAAGGTGAGCGTAGTCTGATTTTTGATGAAGTTGTCGTTCGTGTTAGTGAAAAATTTGCTTTGGAATTTCATATAGATACTGATGAAGCTAATGCAGCAGGACTTCGTAACAACGATAGCGTATTTATTGTCAGCTAAGACAATGAGGTGACGTAATGGACAATCAGTTAATTGAAAGGATAGTGGCTGAAATAGAAAAAAGAATGAAAAAGTCGGTGTTGTTGGCACTTACACCTGCGCCGGGATATCAAGATGAAATTTGTCAGCGTATTAACACTTTTTCTCATATTCGATTTTCTCTTTTTGTTACAGCATCGGCACAAATCAGTCATGATTTGTCGAAATGGCGTCATCTAGGGGAAATATATAATGCGAGTGAGTTCGATTGCCAGCAGTTATCGACTTATCACGCACTGTTTGTTCCTTATTTTGATAAAAAGCTGGTGGGTGAAATTATTAACGGATTATTTATAAGTGAAGAAGGAAAGCTAATTCATTCTGCACTTTCTCAAAATATTCCTGTTATTGCATTACCTTATTTTTGCCAACCAGAAAGTGAATTAAATGAGATTTTAGGTTTAAATAAAAATAAAGAGTACAACCTGCTTATTCAGGAAAATATTAGCCGATTAAAATCAATGGGTATTATGTTTCACTCTATAAATGATGTTGAAGCTAATTTAATAAACCATGATGTTAAGCATCAAGCTAAACCTGAATATAAACCTGAAATTAAACAAGAGAATAATAATCGCTATATTACTTTGAAAGAAGTAATGAATAATCCTGGAGAATATCATTTATCGCAAGATAAATTGACGGATTCTGCTATTGAATATTTAAAAAGTTTGAAAAATTAATCTTAAATTATATCTGATAACTCAGGAGTCTTATTATGTCACCAAAAGCTAAATCATGGCTTTGGATGCTGGCGGTTATTATTTCAGAAACCTCAGCAACCTCTACTTTAAAAATGTTTGATAATAGTGAAGGAACAACCAAAACATTATTATTAGGCTTAATTGTTGTTTTATACGTTATTTGTTATTACTCATTATCACGTGCAGTTAAAAATATTCCTGTTGGCTTGGCTTATGCAACGTGGTCAGGTACAGGGATTTTAGTGGTTTCTTCTTTAGGTATGTTGTTTTATGGCCAACATCCTGATACGGCTGCCATGATTGGTATGGCTGTTATTGCCAGTGGTATTGTGATTATGAATCTCTTCTCGAAAATGGGTTCTGAAGAAGAGGAAGAAGAAACAACTGAAACCTCTAATATTAAACAAACTGCATCGCCAGTTAATAAATAAGTCTATTTCTTGATAAATATTTTTTAATAAATCTATTTTTAATAAGTCTATTTTTAATAATAGTTATTTTATTAAAACAAATAAGGATAACAATTATGTTTACCGGATTCTTATGGCTGGCGCTGTCTATTGGTTCTGAAATCACTGGTACGTCAATGATTAAAAAGACCAACGGTTTTAGTAAATTAGCCCCTTCTGTTTTAGTTATTGCTGCTTACTGTATTTGTTATTTCGCCTTAACACGCGCAATGGGATATATCCCTGTTGGTGTGGCGTATTCGCTGTGGTGTGGATTTGGTATTGTCGGTGTGACCTTAGTTGCGATGATTTTATATAAACAAAAACCAGATTTACCAGCCATATTCTCGATGGCATTGATTATCTCTGGTGGGATAATTATGAATACATTCTCTACTATGTAGTTGCATATTAATTATTTTTAATAGAAACACTGAGTGTTAGATGAAATAGATTCAGTGTTTCTATTTTTTTAAATATAAAAAATCACGATATGATATTTTTATACTATGATTTCAGTTAACGATTTTTTTCAAAACAGATCTGAGTTTATCTTGATAACTTTAAAGATAAAATCCCCATTGCATTTACAATGGGGATTGGTTTTACGACATGACTGCTTTTTATTTATCTAAATTTAAAGATGAAATACACGACCTTCACCAGTAGGTAATTCAATTGTTAAGCTAAGTTTACCGCCCAAAGCTTCAACATAGCGTTTTAATGTTGCCAGTTTTAGATCGTTACCTCTTTGCTCGATTTGGGTAATTGCAGGTTGAGAAATTCCTAGGTGAGTAGCTAGTTCTCTTTGTGAAATATTTAACTCTTCTCTTAAGATTTGTAGTCCTGTTTCTAGTATCAATTCATCAGCCATTTTTTTTATACGCTCTTGGCTTTCAGGAGAACGTTCAGCGATAGCTTGTTGAAGTGTTTTCATTGTCTTCTCTTATTGATAAAAGATATGAGGCAAATTCTCGATCCGCGATATGGATCATCGTTTGGTAAAATTTCTTATTGTTAGTTTTATTTCCTGCGCACAGTACAACGGCTTTTCTAGTTGGATCGAACGCAAAAAATATTCGTATAGGCTTCCCTATATGTTGTATCCGGAGCTCTTTCATATTGGGATATTTTGAACCTTTGATGTTATCAGCATGGGGTCTTGGTAACCTCGGTCCATAAACCTCCAGATTCTGTAAGGCTGCTAAAATTCGTTCTTGTAACTCGCTACTTTGTTCTAATAACCAAGAATCGAAATTATTTGTAAATAATACATTCCACACAGTTCACCTCATATAAGTTATAGCTTATTTTTAGGGTAATAAGCTACAACTTATATTTCAATACTCGTTAGAGTAGCAAGGTAGTGTTTATTTTTCAAAGTATTCCCATTAATAAATAAAATCCCCATTGCATTCACAATGGGGATTGGTTTTACGACATGACTGCTTTTTATTTTTTACTTTTACTGCTCACCGACTTGCTGTAACTGTTTTTGACGCTCAGTTTGAGCACTGATTTGATGGTTTCTAGCCAAGAAACTATACATTGTTGGTAACACAAATAGGGTAAACAGTGTGCCGACTAACATACCTGACACAATAATCAGCCCTAATCCATAGCGACTATTAGCACCTGCACCACTGGCAAATAACAGAGGAATAAGTCCAATCACCATTGCTGCCGTTGTCATTAAAACAGGGCGCAGTCGGATTTTTGCAGCTTCAATAATGGCATCACGACGGTTTAGATTTTTATGAACTTGTAATTCATTGGCAAATTCCACCATTAAAATGCCGTGCTTACTGATAAGCCCTATTAGTGTGACTAAACCAATTTGAGTATAGATATTTAGTGTCACCATCCCTAAAGCGAGAGGAACTAATGCGCCGCAAATTGATAGCGGTACGGTAATTAAGATAATCAAAGGATCAACCAAACTTTCATACTGTGCCGCTAACACTAAATAAATAATGATAAGCGCGGCAATAAAGGCGAAGACTAACGTATTTCCTTCTTGAGTGAATTGGCGAGAATCAGATTGCCAATCATGGCTAAAGCCCGCGAGTAATGAATCTGCCACTGTTTCAAGAAACGCGACTGCTTGTCCCATCGTGACACCAGGTGCGGGGATCGCTTGGAAAATAGCGGCGTTTTGTTGATTAAACTGTGTCAGTTTATTGGGTTCAACTTGAGTTGTAATATTCACAACTGTTGATAATGGGATCAGAACATTATCTTGAGTACGAATATAGTGTCCAGCAAGTGCAGCTGGTGTTAAACGTTGGTGGCGTACACTTTGTGGAATAACATCATAAGAGCGACCATCCATACCAAAGCGATTGATATAGTGTTCACCGACTAATAGTGAGAGTGATTCACCAATATCCTGCATGCGAATACCTAAACTATTGGCCTTAGCTCGGTCTATGGCGACTTGAACGACAGGGTTGTTGTAATCTAAATCGCTATCCACCACGACAAACAAACCACTTTCTCTTGCTTGCTGTTTAATGTTTTCCATTGTTTCAAATAGAACGGGATAACCTAACGGGCTACGTAAAACCATTTGTACAGGCAATCCACCTACTGAGCCGGGTAAAGACGCTAATTGGAAAGCAAAAATGCTAGTACCTTCAACATTATTGACGCGGTTTTGTAAGTCAGCTTGGATTTGATCTGCGTCGCGATCACGTAAATCCCAACCATCAAAGTTAATGCCACCAAAGCTGGCTGAAGGCCCATCTGTACCGTTAATTATCCACGTACTGTCTGTTTCAGGCAGACTCATATAAATTTCATCAAGCTTCTGATTAAAGCGTTCAGCATAAGCAAGATTTGCATGTTGCGGTGCTTTTACGGCGGTTAAGACACTCGCCTGATCTTCTGAAGGAGCTAGCTCTTGTTTTGTCTGACTATACAAAAACGGTAAGCTGACAAACACGGCTAAGGCAAAAACAACGGTTAACCAGCGATTAGCTAAAGAAAAATTGAGTACGTAACCATAATAATGAGCCAGTTTATCAAAGACATATTCGGCTATTTTGGCCATTCTGCCTTCATTTTCTTTTGGTTTTAACATTAACGAGCTCATCACTGGCGACAAGGTTAATGCCACAATACCGGATACAATCACACTACCTGCCAATGTTATGGCAAATTCTTTAAATAATGCACCCGTTAATCCAGCCATTAAACCAATAGGAGCATAAACGGCGGCTAACGTGATCGTCATTGCAATAACAGGGCCGGCAACTTCTCTCGCACCGACTAAAGCGGCTTGAACAGGCGATAACCCTTCTTCAATATGGCGATGGACGTTTTCAACAACCACTATCGCATCATCCACAACTAATCCGATTGCTAAAACCATTGCCAGTAGAGTGAGCAAGTTAATACTAAAACCAAAGGCAAGCATTAAACCGGCGGCACCTAACATCGATAATGGAATAGCAAGCACAGGAATAAGAACAGAGCGGAACGATCCCAAACAGAGATAAATAACGGCAATAACAATTAAAATAGCTTCAATTAAGGTTTGTACTACTTGGTTAATAGAGGCTTTGATAAAACGTGAGGTTTCAAATGCCAGTTCTACATCGACACTAGGAGGTAAGGTTTTTTCAATATCGAGAAGATGATCTCTAATACCATCAACAATGACTAATGGATTCCCCGTTGGTGTCGGAAACAGACCTAAGAATACGGCTTTTTTACCATTCATAATACCGCTGGTTTCAGTAGCCGCAGCACCTAATTCGACAGTACCGACATCACGTAAACGTACAAGGTTATTGCCATCATTAATGATAACCATGTCTTTAAATTCTTCGACATTAGTGAGATCAGTATTGACATAAACGTTGGCAATCACAAATTCGCCTTCAACTTTCCCAGGGGCGGCTTGATAGTTATTACGACGTACTGCATTTGCGACATCGCTTGCCGTTAAGTTACGACCAGCCAGTTTATCTGTATCTAACCACAAGCGCATCGCCAATTGTTGACCACCAAAAACCTGTACTTTAGCAACACCATTGATGGATGAGAACATCGGTTCCACAACACGAGAAAGGTAGTCAGTGAGTTCAGGGATAGAAAGCTGCTCACTTGAAAATCCGACATAAGCTACCGCTGTAGATTCTCCTGATGAAAGCTCAATAACAGGATCATAAGCTTGTTCTGGCAACTTATAACGAACTTGATTTACCTTCGCCATTACCTGCGTTAAGGCCTGAGTTGGATCACGGTTTAATTCCATTCTGACGGTGACTAAGCTTTTCCCTTGAACAGACGAAGAGGAAATATAATCAACGCCCTCAACAGAGGAAACAGCTTGAGTGATCGGTTGTGTCACAAACCCTTGCATCAGTTCAGATGATGCTCCGGGATAGTCTGTTGCAATTGTAATTGTTGAGTTTTGTAACATTGGATATTGGCGAACAGGCAGTTTACTGAACGCAAATGCGCCCAGTAAAAGGATCAGTGTGCTAACAACTAATGCCAAAACAGGTCGCCGAACAAAAATATCGGTAAATTTCATTATTAACTCCTGTTATGGTTTTGTTGTCGCTGATTGAGCCAACGCTAATGTATCTTGCTCAATAGGCTCAATTGAGATGCCATCACTTAATTTAACTTGGCCTGATGAGACAATTTGATCACCAAGGGCTAAACCCTCTTTTATTTCGATCATGCCGTTGTAGCGCAATCCAACTTTCACAGAGACACGCTTAGCGATAAGGTTTTTTTGATTGTCAGACTGCGCTACAAACACGGTATCTCCATAAGCAGTATAAGTGACTGCTGTTTCTGGTACGGTTAATACCATAGGACTATCTGGAGAGGTAACTTGTACACGAGCAAACATGCCCGCTTTTAATTTGTTATCGGTATTAGGTAAAACAGCTTGTACTTGTACAGTACGAGAAGGGCCAATAAGAGGATCGATGGCATTAATAGAACCTGTAAATACCATTTCAGGATAAGCATCGACTTCGATATTGATAGGCTGTTTTGTGGAAATTTTTGGTGCTGCTTGCTCATCAAGTGAGAAATTGAGTTTTAAATGGCTCGCATCGACAAGTGAAGCGACACGTTCGCCAGCATTAAGGTATTGTCCTTCATGAACTAGTTTTATTCCGACAATGCCATCAAAAGGCGCTTTTATTGCTTTTTGTGCAATTCGCGCTTTCACTTCGCGAATGGATGCGGCAATCATATCGCGCTCAGATAATGTACTGTCTAATTGCGCAGCGGCGGCGACATTTTTACTATAAAGCTGTCTTGTTCGGGAATAGAGTTTATCTGCGTTAGTTAATTGAGCTTGTAAACGTAATAATTCCGCTTGTTCAGGCTCATCATTTAATTTAGCTAAAACTTGGCCTGCTTTAACAGTTTGCCCTGACTCAAAATTAATCACAGCGATTCGACCATTGGTTTCAGCGGCTAAATAAACTTGGCGTGCAGCCTCTAATTCTCCAACACCTTGCATATTGTTCGGTAATTTTGATGATTGTACGGTTGCTAATGCCACTTTCGTGGGTGGGTAAGCAAATTGCTGTGTTGCATCTTCATCAGATGACGTAGTTGCATAAACCGCAGCACCTGCACTGAGTAAAAAGAGTGAGGCACATATCGTAATAGTAAGTTTTTTATTCATTTTATTGCCGATCCCATAGTGAAAGTTTTTATATTTCTTATCGTTTTTATGCGTTAGTTTTTTTCCATAACGCTCTGAAATGACTTGTCATTGCTGTGGTCATTAATCCACCAATAACGGCTAGATGCTCTATTGCAAAAAACATCGACAACATGGCTTTATCTCCCGTCATATCCCAAAAAGTATGAACAATCACAATAGTTAAAAATAAAAAGACAGCTAAAGCGCCAGCACCTAGCCATAGATAGCGATCGAAAAGCACTAAAAGTGAGCCACAAAGTAAGACGATCGCAGTGGCAATATTAAAGAACCAATCCGGAGTTAATCCTGCTGCACGCATTTCAGCCAAACTATTTTGGTAATCAAAAACCTTGGCAAAGCCAGAGGAGAGAAACAAAACAAGAATGAGTAATCTAGCGATAAGCCACATAGAGCGACTTTCGAGAATACGTGCAATTGAATTTGGCATTTGTCTGACCTCAACAATCTTAAAAAACAAAAGCCAGCATCCGACTGACTTGACTTAATTTGAGGAGGGGACTATAAAACCTCAGGTTAAGTTGAGGTCAAGAGGAAAAGATGGAAAAAGAGAAAATAGATTTCAATAGAGCACTTACGGTAGGTGAAGTGGCAAAGCGTAGTGGTGTTGCTATTTCAACATTGCATTTTTATGAAGAGAAAGGATTGATAGAAAGTTATAGAAGTGCCGGTAATCAGCGCCGTTACCCACCCGTTGTATTACGTTATGTGGCGATTATAAAAGCGGCGCAAAGCACAGGTATTCCGTTAAAAGAAATTCAGGAAATACTAGGAAAATATCCGCCAAATAGTAAATTAACGGCAGAACAATGGCACGAAATATCAACGGACTGGAAAGTGCGACTAGATGAACGTATTCGCCGTCTTAAACGGCTACGTAATGGGCTTGATCACTGCATTGGCTGTGGTTGTCTATCATTGAGTGATTGTCCGTTACGTAATCCTGATGATATTTTAGGTGAAAAAGGAGCAGGTCCTCAGATCTTATAATCAAAATGAGAATGAGGCGCTATCTGGTTTGAAAAAGCCATCATAGTCTTCTTGGTTATCAGTCATTCCCAATAATTCAAGGGTAACTTGATGGTAAAAACCTTGATAAGAAAGAAGCGAAACTAAAGCCTGATTAATCACATCTTTATCATCACTATTTTCTAATTCACTCGCTTGGCGTGCATACATTAAGAGAGTGACTTGGCGCTTTTCTTTTAAGGTTTGGTTGCCTTCATTTTTTACATCAAATTGATTTATAAGTGTTAATACATCTTGTACTTTATTAATTTTAGATACTTTTAAGAGTTGATAAAAAATAGGATTTAATGTTGCCATTATCGGATCTACTGTCTGGTCTGTAACACTTCTTGAGGTCGATAAATGGGATTGTGATTTATATAAAGAGTGTGGTGCTAAGGCATCAATCTTCATTATGATCTTCACTTATTGTGTCTATTGGAGAGGAGATATCGTCCGTTATATCAAAGGTCTCAATTAAATTTAGTAAAGCCTCTTTTATTTCTTGGGTGAAAATGGGCTGATAAGACTCAGAAAAAGGCCGATGAAATTGTGTTTTTAGATCATTAATTAAAAGGGCGGGATCAAAAAAAGTAATTTGATCACCAGCATGAATAGCGATCGTTTTACTGTTATGAGATATCAATTCAATATTGGCATTATTGAGTTTAGGTTCGAGATAGCGACGCAATGTCGCAGGAATATTCAAAGTGATTTTTTTCTCTTTCGGAATAGCTGAAATTAAACGGTGAGTTAGTTCAACTTGTATATCGGGAGAGTCAAAAAATTGAGCAATCGTCGCTGTAACGTGTTCTCTTTGCTGAAATTCATAATGCGTCAACTTCTCTTGATATTGCACTGCAAAATTTAAGATATCCCTTAATAATGCTTGTAATCCTTTGCTATAAGCTTGGCTTACTATCTCTTCATTATGTTTTTCTAGTTTATTGTTAAAATCTCGAATGATTTTTTTTGCTGCGTGTTTGGCAGCTAATTCTGTTTTATAAATATTATCGAGTTGTCGAACATAGCGAGCTCGTATTAATACACCTTCACACGTATATGTTAAAAGATCTTCAGGCAGAGAGCGCAGCATAATCAAGTACCAAAAGAAAAAGAGAACGAGACAAAAAAAGTGATTGAGGGAGTTCAATCGACAAGGATTGTGGTGGAAAAAGTAATGTAAAGCGCTGAGAAAGTGCAATTGAAATTGAATGAATGAAATCAAATAGCAATTGATAGCCGATATCCATTGTCGCGATATTTTTCAGAGAAATAGTTGTTTTCTTATCAATATTTAAAACTGGATAAAGAGATAAAAACGCTTTTAATTGTGGTTCTAGATGATAATAATTACCAGATAATAAAAGCGTTTCTCTAGAGTAAAAATAGCCTAAAAACAGAGCACAACGAGGAAGTAATATCCAATGAGTAAAAATTTTTTCTACAATAATATCAATATCACAATCAAGTTGATTAATAAGTTGGTATTGCTTAATTAATTGGCGATTAGCTAATTTTTGCCAAATTGTATTTTCTTCTCTTGAAGCTAATACGTTGTAATCTGAATGAAGATAACTGAGCGGTTCATACATTACATTAGATATTATTTCGAATTGCTCAGAAGTAAGATTAGTCATTATCCAGCTCCTTCTGTGCTTTTTTCCGTCGGAATATTATTAATAAAATTACAATGATAGCGGCGATAACCACCAATAATAAGCTTAGAAATAACCAAGAATTAAAAAATGAATCAGAATTATTTTGAGAAAGCTGATTATTTATTATATTGAACTTATTAATATTTCGTGGATACAACAAAACGGTAATATTATCCTCATTCATATCATTAAAGGCATTGTGAATAAAAGCACGAACATCTTCACCTAACTGATCATTATCGAGCGTACTTTCTTCATAAAAAACTAATGCTGAAGCATGAGGCGTCGGAATAACGCGTTCGGTCGGAGAGATGGGATAGCTCACATGAACTCTAGCATCAATAATATGATCAATAGTGAGTAATGATTGTTCTAATCGTTGCTCAATAGCGGAAATTAACCGTGCTTTTTCAGCTTGTGGTGATGATACTAATGCATCTGATGGAAATAGCTGAGTCACTTCAATTCGGGATAATGTGGGTAATTGATATTCCTCTAAAATTTGAATTGCAATGCCCATATCTTCTTTGTTAACAGAAATATCAAATAACCCTTTTCCTAATGCTTTACGAGTACTGGTTATTTGGTGCTTCTGTAAAACAGCTTGAATTTCCGTTGCTTGTCTTTGATCCAAATTAGTGAGTAGTGATTGATCTTTACAACCACTTAATAATGGAAACAGGCAACATAATAACGCCAATAACAAATATCGCATTTTCATTACTATTGGGCCTTGAGTAATGTTTCGACAATATTCAGTGACTTTCTAGCTAAAGTACTCGCTAAATTCATTGTAATTGTATAGTCATTAAGTGTGGTTTGTAGCTTGGTATAACTTTGAACATCACTTAATTGACTTAATGTCGCTAGTTTTTCTTGGATCTGTTTTTCATACTGAAAGCCGCTTGTTACAGTGTTAATCATCATTGAAGATAAATTATTATCACTATCACTGTTATCATTTGGTAGCGCTGCTAAATGCACAGGAACAACAGGATTAATTGCCATATATAATCTCCATTAAATAAAAATCAACGCATATTCCCGATAATGCTCATCGCCAAGTCTTTCACAACTTTAATCGACGTTGATTGTGCATTACGCGTAATATTATATTCAGCGAGTTTGGCTTGATAATCAGCTAAGGCAGCGGCATTTGATGTATCTGCTTTTAATGCATCTAATGCAACTTTTAGCGCTTCGCTTTGGGCTTTAACAGGTTCTTGAAAATAATCATCAATTTTATCAATAGAACTGACATCATCAGCAACAGGATAGGCTGGCATAATATTATTCCTCTAGTTTTAATACTAAGTTATGATTTTTAAATATCACTATTACCCTTGAGGAAAATAGCGATGTTGATTATCAAGAAAGATATATCCACGTTCTTCTTGTAAGGTTGCTTTGTTTTTCAAAATTGGATTACTTATATTTTCACGATAAAAGAGAAATTTTCTTCCAAAAATGGCCGTTTGTTTTTTGATATAAGTATCAAGTTTTTCTTTATTCTTCTTATCTAATAAACCATCAAAAATAAATATTAGACCATTATTTTTCTCTTCAATGGTATAACCTATTGTTTTAGTTATCTCTAACTTATTTATATCACTAATGATGTTTGGAATTGAAATCTCTTTAATTGTAGGGGAACAACTTTCTGAGAATTGATTATTTATGCCATCAATGATTTTTAGTTTTTCATTATCATTATGATAAATGAAGTTAACAATAGGCTTAGTTTTATCTTTTAAAATTAAATGTATTTTTTTATGACTATTTTCTATCATTAAATTTTCTATTTTTCTTTTATCTATATAAAAAACTTTACTTTCTGAGTTATTTTTTGGTTTTGACAGAAGGTATAAATCATCAAAAATACAATAATACCCGTTTTCTCCTTGAAAACCTTTAAAATTTAGACTTTCTGACATAATTGGTGTGATTGTTTTTTCTTTTGGCCTGTTTGTATAAAATATAAATATCATAAGGATTGAAATTATTAGTATTAATGATATATATGCCTTTTTACTGGTGATTAATCTCTTGGTATTTTTTTTAAAATGAGATGAATTAAGAGATAAATCACTTTTGTTACTGACTAAAAAAATAGGAATGCCATTTGAATACAATGGTTTATTTATTGGTAAAGCATGTTCTTTATTAACTTCCTTTGGTATAAAACTACGCTCAATTATATATTTATTATTTTCACTATTATTTCCATCAAGTATAATAGTTAGCTTTTTTTCACACTCCTTATTATCACAAGGAATATAAAGTACTGATTTTTCATTTTCTTCTTTATTATCATTATGTTGTTTTTCATTTTGTAAAAAAAATGAATAGCGATTAGGAGGTAAGGGGACAATTGTTCCTTTTAATGGACCTGAAAGAATGTAAATGTAATAAAGCATAGAGTTAACCTAATGATAAAATGTTATTAATTCATAATTTAAATATAGTTTAGTGAAATAATAATTAATATTCTTTTAAAAAAAAGCACATGTTTTTTATTTGATAGTGAGTATTGATATATTGCTAGTACTTTTTTTAAATAATAAACAGAAAAAATTTGTTATTCATGTTTATAGTTAATAATTAGTAATATTAATGTAGTATTATATAAAGAAAAAACATAAAAATAAATTAGTTGATAGTTTACTATCTTTAATTTTTTATTGGTCAATAGGATAAATTAAGGTATTTCTTATGTTAATAAATGATATAAAAATAAGTGGTGATAAAAATATTTTACTTGGAAATTCATTATTCTTTTGTATTCCTCTGAATGATGAGTTTCCAGTAAAAATACATGATGACAAAATGACTAAAATTATAAAAGGAAAGGCTTTTATTTATAATTCAAAAAATGAAAATGTTATTTTTCAATCTGAAAATCAGTCATGGAAAATTGAAAAACGCTCATTTTTTATTTGTGCAAGATTATTGGCGTTCATTGATTATGCTCGTGATTTTTCAAAAATGACAGCAATAGGATCTGAATTTGATATTAATCAGCAGATTTTTTATATAGAAGATACTAATAAATCTCTCGAATACGTATTAATAAATGAAGCAATAAAAGCAGAAAGCCAATTAGAGCCTTTATTTGTCACGATAAGACACAGTGAAAGTTATTGGCTTATTTTACATCTCATTAGTTATTTAGATGAGAAGAAAAGTAATATTGCACAAATTGGAGAACGATATGGTGTATCAGGTACACATTTTAGACGACTGTGTAAACGTTATTTAGGTAATTGTGGAAAAAGTCAATTACGTTCATGGCGTGCGGCATCTTCCATTTTAACCACGCTATCAACTGATGAATCACTAACACAAATTGCCGTCGATAATGGATTTAGTTCAGCGTCTCATTTCTCAAATGAAATCAAGACGCTATTTGGTATTACACCAACAGAATTTCGTCGAATTGGTCAGCATCTTTATGAAAATAAAAAATAAGATTTATTGTGTCATTGGGCTAGTACTTTGTTGTGGTCTTTCTTTTCAAATCCAAGCTGCACAAGGAAAGGTTATCTATACACATCAGGTAAAAAAACCTGATGTGTTTATCGCTGTTGATACTCGGGTAGAACAATTCTTTCTTGTGCTATCAGATAAATTAAATAAACCTTTTATTCTGAGTAGTGCGGTAAAAAAGGAGAGAATTACTGGAAATTTTGATATTTCTTCACCTGAAGAAGCATTTGAATTGATGGTAAAACGCTTGTCATTGCTCTATTTTAACGATGGAAAGTCAATCTATATTTATGAGAGTAGTGAAATTTTACAAGAACTCTTTCAGGTAAATAATATAAACCTAACCGAGCTAAAAGAGTATTTACAAGACGTAGGATTATATGACCCACGTTATCCACTACGTGCAGGTCGAGATCAACGTACTTTTTATATTTCTGGCCCACCGGTTTATATTAAATTGGTTAAAGCCGCAGCTAAATTTTTAGATAATAATGTTCAAGAGCAAATTAATGAAAATACAAATAACCAAGTGCCGGTGGGAAGTTCTCGCTATGGTGATGAGTTTGTACAGATATTTCCATTAAAAAATACCTTTGTACAAGATAGAGCTTATACCTTACGTGATGAAAAAGTGGTACTGCCAGGTATTACTTCTGTTTTACAGCAGTTATTTATGTCTTCTAAAGAAATAAAAAGAACAACGGTGGAGCCTCGTCAAGCTCTAGAAAATAACGATAGCCAGAAATACGATGAAGAGATAAATGATATTGAAGAAACTAATGCTCCTATTATCACTAAAGTAGGGCAATATAACGTCGAATTAGTCCCCTTGCCGGGTTCAAATAGCCTTTTAGTGAAAACAAGCCGAGAAGGTTTAGCATTAATAGGTTCATTAATTGCTCAATTAGATAAACCAAAAAGACAAGTTGAACTGTCGTTATGGATAATCGATATTTCTAAAAATAAAGCAGACAGTTTAGGTGTTAATTGGCAAGCCAGTTATGGCTCAGGTAAAGGCAGTTTCTTTTTTAATACGGCAAGTTTGAGTGCCGCATCTGGCTTTAGCTTTTTAGGTAAAATTAAAGCATTGAGTGAAGATGGTGAAGCTCAAATGGTGTCTCGCCCGATTTTATTAACACAAGAAAATACCCCTGCAATTTTTGATAACAACACGACTTTTTATACTCAAATAAAAGGTGAAAGAGTCGCTTCATTAGAATCAACAACCTTTGGCACTATGATCAGTGTGTTACCAAGAATTGGTAATACAAATAAAGATATTGAGATGATCATTAATCTTGAAGATGGTGCTGAGAAAAAAAATGATGATGGCGACGATGAAAGTGTTGAAAAATTACCCGTTATTAATCGAACAAATATCAGTACAGTTGCTCGTGTTTCAGAAGGTGGAAGCTTATTGATTGGTGGATATACACGAGAAGATAATGTGAAGGCAGAAAGTAAAGTGCCTTTTTTAAGTGCTATACCTTTAATTGGTCGAGCATTTAGTTATGAATCTGATAATAATAAAAAAATGATCCGTATTTTTATGCTACAGCCTCGTTTACTAGAAAAAACGCAGACTGAAGTTTTAGAGGGATTAACAGAAAACCCTTTCAAGCCTATGGATGAAAAAACAGCTCGAGCATTGCAAAAACTTCAGGTTTTTATGAGGTAATGCCATGATTGGACCAATTAATACCTCTACTTCGCATTTAATCAATAAAGAGAATAATGTTGGTAAAAAAAGCCAACAAGAGACTGAATATAAGCAGCCTAAAGTTAATGAGCATCAAAATTACCAAAACCAATTAATTGAGATATCTGATGATATGTCTATGGTTGCAACTCTATTCTCTCAACGTTTTGGTCAATTATTAGATAAAAAAGCAAATAGAGGACAAAGCTCTTTATATATTCTAGAAGAGGATGCGGATAAAAAACTTGATAATGTAATGATGTTATTTAGAAAGTCAGGGCGAAGTTTGCAAGATTTACTTCGTTATTTACGTAAAATGTTTCCTGATGAAAGTGATCTCGTTATGGTTTTACGAGAATTACTTAGAAAGAAAAAGTTAGGTTCTCAATTAAACGGAGAGATTGAAGATGAAATAAAACGTTTGCTTGAAGGTGAAAAGGGACGGGAAATTAGTGCTGGCATTAATATTGCTCTTCAAGCAAAGGCATTTGCAAAATTACTTTCTTTAGATGCATCAAAATTACGAGATCTTTATCGTAGTTATATTAATCTCGATCTTAAGCCTATTTATTTTTTTAAAATGTGGATAGAAGATTATGATATTAAGCAATGCACAATTATTTTAAGTTTTCTCACTCAAAGTTTGATTTGTGATATGCAATCATCACCATCACACAGTTTAGAATTCGGTTATTTATTTGATAAAATAAATAAATTACGTGCGTTATATAGTTTTATAGAAATTAATATAGATAAGTTAGAAAAACAAAATCTTAGTAATAAAACGATAGAAAAAGAAATTTACCAGTTGGTTTTTTATGGAATGACATATCCAGAAGAAATGGAAAAGCTACTAATCTCTTTTTTAGAGAAAGAGTGGAAAAGCTATTTAGTTAATATAAAAATGAAATTACTACAAGGGTTAAAAACAATGTTTAATAAATACCCTGAATCATTATATTTGTCTGATGATTTTAGAGATGAATGCCAAATAATTATACAGAAATTTATAGATAAATATCTTCCATTAGAACAATATCAGCAAAGAAAATAGACTAAAATAATTTATGGGTAATGTTTATGATTTATAGATTTCTATTGGCAATAAAAAACAGACCAGAACTCATTGTATTATCTGTTATGATTTTGGTTATTATGATGTTAATTATTCCATTGCCAACCTACATTGTCGATTTTCTTATTGGATTAAATATTACTATATCTCTGCTTATTTTTATGAGTTCATTCTATATTACAAGAATATTGAACTTTATGACTTTTCCAGCATTATTACTTATCACGACTCTTTTTAGGCTTGCTCTTTCGATTAGTACTAGCCGACTAATATTATTAGATGCTGATGCGGGTGAAATTATTACTTCATTTGGTGAGTTTGTCATTGGTGAAAACTTAGTTGTTGGCTTCGTTGTTTTCTCAATTGTTACAATAGTTCAGTTTTTAGTTATTACAAAGGGATCTGAACGTGTTGCTGAAGTAGCGGCTCGTTTTTCTTTAGATGGTATGCCTGGAAAGCAAATGAGCATTGATGCGGATTTAAAATCCGGCATCATTAATAATGAAGAAGTGAAAATCAGAAGAAAAGAGTTGGGACAAGAAAGTCAATTATATGGTTCTTTTGATGGTGCAATGAAATTTATTAAAGGAGATGCCATTGCCGGAATTGTGATCATATTTGTTAACTTAATTGGAGGGATCTCTGTTGGTATGGCACAAATGGATCTCTCAATTACACAGGCATTACATACGTATACTCTTTTAACCATTGGTGATGGACTGGTTGCGCAAATTCCAGCATTACTGATTTCTATTAGTGCTGGTTTTATTGTTACTCGTGTTGGTGGTGAAAATAATAATCTTGGTTTTAGTATTATGAATGAGCTGCTAGCTCAAGACTTCGCACTATTAGTGACTGCTATCCTTGCTTTTGTTATTGGTTTCTTACCTGGTTTTCCAACACCAGTGTTCCTTATTCTATCTGTCTTACTAGGGGGATATTTCTTTAAAAAACAATGGAAAAGTAAGAAAAAAGAAACGATAACAGATCATGAAGAAGACAAGAGTAATGATGATGATCCTGACAATAAGAAAGGACTTATCTCAAATTTATTTTCAAATAAAAATGAATCAGAAGATGAGAATAGTTTATCAAAAGAAAATATTACATTATCTCAAGCGGAAACATTACCTTTAATCATCTCAGTATCTTCTAAGAAAAAAACATATCTTTCAAAAATTGTTTTTGAGAAATGGTTAAAAAAAGAATTTATTTTACAGTATGGTGTATTGCTTCCCGATATTGTCGTTCATTATTCAGACAAAATTGAAGAGAATAAAATTATTATTTTAATAAATGAAGTTAAGGCTGATGAGTTTGATTGTCCTTTTCCATTTATTCATATAGAAAATCCTAATGATGAATTTTCATCTCTAAATTTTAAAGCAATAGAAACTCAAGATAATAATATTAAAAATTATTGGGTTAGTAAAAATGATAAAGATAAAATAGAATTATTAGGTTATAGGTTAGAGTTAGCTGAGACTTATTTTTATAGGAAATTCTCTAATTTAATTACATTTAATATTGTTGAGTTCCTTGGAATACAAGAAACAAAAAATATTCTTGATAAAATAGAAGAGAATTCACCAGAGCTTTTAAAAGAGTGTTATAGACAAGTTTCTATTCAACGTATTAATGATGTTTTACAACGTTTAATACAAGAGAAAATTCCTATTAGAAATATAAAAACAATTATAGGTGGATTAGTGCAATGGGGAAGCAAAGAAAAAGATCCGATACTTTTAACTGAGCATATTCGCTCTTTGCTTTCGCGTTATATTAGCTATTTTTTTTCAGATGATGGAAAACTTAATGTGATTATTTTATCTCATGATGTAGAAGAAATAATCCGGGGCGGAATAAGACAGAGTTCTTCAGGAACATTTTTGAACTTAGAACCCGCTGAGCTTGATATGATAATAGAGAAAATATCTACTGCTATTGATGAAATTAAATATGTACAAGATTATATATTTTTAACCGCAATAGATATAAGACGATTTGTTAAAAAGCTAATAGAATCACAATATCCACAATTATCTGTGTTGTCTTATGATGAAATTACATCAGATATTGAAATTAACGTTCTACAATCTATTTAGGAGAAATTATGTCTTTTGATCTGGCGAGTTTAATTATGGATGCTATGAATGTAATTGGAAGAAACGATTTATTCTCTGAAGGAAAATCTGTTGATAATCATTCAACAATAACAATTAGCTTAGGAGATATGCCGGATATAAATTTATTAGTTGTTGATGAAGTTCCTATGATCTGGTCTGTACTGGGTGAATATAATGAAAACTTATTATCACAAACAAGTACTTCATTATTATTAAATAATATTAATAATCAAACAGAAAGTTTTTATCCAGGTCAGCCTGCTTTAGTGAAAGTAGAATCTGAATTAGAGTTACGAGCTTCATTTATGCCGATTGCTTTGCAAAACGGCGAATCAATGGCAAAAGCAATAGATGAATATTTTCAAATGATGAATAGTATTCACCAACAATTTATCAATTAAAAAATGAATAACGTGCTTTCAATATTTCATCATGCTGCTCATCCTATACGAATACAAGGCAATATTCTTGAAGTGATGTTGCAGGGTGTATTTATTGGAGAAATTTGCCTATTAAAAGACTCTGTAATTAATGGACAAATTATTGGTGAAGCGATTGTGATTGGTTTTCGCAATGGTATTACGATTTTAAGTATGATGGGGAGCTCACAAGGTTATTCTTTGCAAATAATCGTAGTACCTACCGGCAATGCTTTTTCTGTTGCTTTAAGCCCCAATATTTTAGGGAGTATGATTGATATTAAAGGTAATTATTTATTACATTTTAGTGATAAAAAAATGGTAGAAGAAAATTTCTATTCATATTTACCTATTGATGGTCATCCTCCCTCATTTAATGAAAGACGCCCGATTACGGAAATATTTGAATCTGGTGTTCGTGCAGTTGATGGGTTATTAAGTTGTGGACTGGGACAGCGAATAGGGATTTTTGCCAGTGCAGGAACGGGTAAAACCATGTTGATGAATATGTTTATCCGTTTTTCTCAGGCGGATATTTTTGTTATTGGATTAATTGGCGAAAGAGGACGTGAAGTAACCGAATTTGTTGAAGAGCTAAAACAAGATAAGCGGTGTGAAAAAACAGTATTAATATGTTCGACTTCTGATCAACCCGCCATCGAACGCTGTAATGCAGCATTAGTTGCCACTACCGTTGCGGAATATTTCAGACAACAAGGTAAGAATGTTGTGTTATTTATTGATTCTATGACTCGTTATTGTAGAGCATTAAGAGATGTTGCATTGACAGCGGGGGAGCTTCCAGTTCGAAAAGGTTATCCCGCTTCTGTTTTTGATAAATTACCCGCGATTTTAGAACGCCCAGGAGTCACTGATAAAGGATCGATCACGGCTTTTTATACTGTTCTGCTTGAAAGCGATGATGAACCTGATGCCATAGGGGAAGAGATCCGTTCTATTTTAGATGGGCATATTTATCTTTCACGAAAAATAGCGGCTTCAGGTCATTACCCTGCGATTGATATTTTAGGAAGTGTAAGCCGTGTTTTTCAGCAAGTTACCAGTATTGAGCAACAGAAGGCGGCATTAAAAATAAGACAAATATTGATGCGTTTGCAGGATATTAAGTTATTACAAGAATTGGGTGAATATCATGCTGGTGAGAATAAATTAAATGATCATGCAGTAAATACACAACCTGCAATAGAAGCTTTTCTTGTTCAATCATTTAAAGAAAAAGTAGTATTTCAGCAAACATTAAAGCAACTTTATGCGCTTACCTCTTAATCAACAAAAATTGATAAAGGCGATAGCTAAACGCCAGCAAAGAATAGAAAAAGAGCAGCACAAATATCAACAGTTAATGGCAGAGGCAGAAAGTAAGCAAAGAGAACAGATATTATTAGCTTCAGCATTAAAAAATGAGGTACCCATGTATGAAAAAGCGGGGCTCTATTCTTTTATTTCTTTAAACAAACAAAAACGAAAACAAGCTATTGTTTTAGCATCATTGAATATTATCACTACTCAATTAAAGGAAATTGAATATCAAATTGAAAAATTAAAAAAAGGCAGCCTAAAATTACAACAAGAAAGAAATGATGTGATTAAAAAACAAAATAAAATGAAGCTTTATTTTGAAAGAAAAGCACTAGAAAAAGAGTTATATATTGAAAGATTAGAACAAAATGAAATTCAGGAGATGGTGTTATATGATGTCCATAAAGACAGATAATTTAAGATTAAATAAAAATTTAATCAATGAGCAAAATAGCGAAAATAAAACTGTTTTTTCTAAAAAATCATCATCATTTTCTAAAGACATTGGATTATTAGATATCGAGAAAGATCGATTATCATCTGAAGAATTCAGTAAAATAAAACAAAAATTAAATGATTTCTATAATCTTGATTGTAAGGACGTTATTGAATTAAAAGATAGTTTAAAATTAAATATAAAAATAAAATCTGATAAACCAGTTGGCGAATTAGATGATAAAGATGAAAAAAATGACTATTCAAATATAGAGGGGTTATTATTAACTCAAAGAAAAATATATTCACAAATTTGCTCTTTTTCAAAAGAAAATAAAATAGAAAAAAAAGATTTATTGAGTTATTTAGTTAATAAAAGTAATAATCATAATGAGGCGATCATTAAAAACTCTCTAAAGCTAGCAACTACTTCAGAGCTAAAGAGAGACGGAAATATTGATATTTCTAATAATAAAAAAACAGTAAATGAAAATATTAATGGTCTAAATGATGAATTAAATAAAGATAAACCAAATCAAAAATTAGAAAGAAAAAATTACATTAATAACATTAAAGAAAATGTTGGAATTAAAAACTATAATTATGAATTAAAAACAAAGGGGTTTGAAAATAATATTGTATTAAAAAATGAAGAAAATAAGTTAAATGTTAATAAGCATATAGTTATTGAACATGATGAAATATCTGAAAAAATAGCTCATTCAAATAATAAAGAGATAAATAAAAATACTATTTTTATGAATAGTGAAAATAAAAAATCAAATATAGAAAGTCTACATAAAGAAAAAATAAAAAGAGATATCAATGAAATACCCCAATTTAATAGTATAAAGCCAGAATCTCAACAAATGTCATCAGAACCATTACCTGATAGAAAAATACTTGATATACCAGCCTTTAGTGTTCTCTATAAAAAAGTATCCACTTTGTCTCAGCCACCTAGTATTACCTATGTTTTTAAAAAATGGGGAAGCGAACTTCATCAAATGAAGGTGAACTTTGATACCGATAAAAAGATCCAGCTAATTGCTTCTACTGGGCGAGTTTATCAGTCTTCTTTAGACGGTATTAGTCAATATCAAGGACGGTTATCGCTTTCATCAGGGAATGAGAATAGCCATTGGCATATTAATGCGATAGATCCTTCTTCTGAAAATAAAGAAGATGAAAAATGATAAGATTAGATCCTAGAAATAGTATTAATAATAAAGAAGATAGTTATTCAATGGATATATTATCATCTTTATATACATCTCAGTTACCTATCTCTTCGGCTCATTATTTTAAGATAAAGGGTAATAATACATTAGGTTCATTTACAGGCATTGTCGAAGTTGGCCAAGTAATGGATAAAATCTACCCGGAGAAAAAAATAGATTGGGAGCTTGTTCCTGAAACTTATCTTCACACACTTTTCTCTCAAAAATGTTCACAAATATTGTTTCCTTTTTCGAAAGAACCCGTGCCATTAATCGTTGATAATATCTGTTTAGGAGAGCAAGAAAATTTTAGCTACCCTGTTATTAATACTGAAATTGGTGACATATTTATTTGTTCTTTTGAGAAATATTATGAATGGAAATTGTCATCAAAAAATAAAATTAGTGCTATTGCTCAATTTCAATTTGGCAAAAGTACAATGTCATCTTCATTATTAAAAACGCTCTCTTTGGGCGATATTGTGTTGATTGATAGCGTAGATTTTTCACTCATTATTGGCGAAAAAAAATGGATGCGTTATCAGTGGCAAGAAGGAGAAAATGCAGTGGTTTTAGATGAAGAGCTATTTACTAATAAAACAGAACATGAAGAGTTAGCTGAAGAAACAGAAATTACATTACAGAAAAAAATAGAGCTAAAAGCGATCCAATCTATTCCCGTTACACTCTCTTTTTTACTTGCAAGTAAGGCTCTGTTACTTGAAGAAATCGAAGAGTTATCACCTGGACAACAAATTTCTTTACCAGATAATGCACTACGCCATATTACATTAATTGCTAATGGTGTCGCTATTGCTCAAGGAGAGTTAATTAAAATTGGTGAGCGATTAGCTGTTGAAATACAACACGCTTATTTACAGCAAGAATAAAGATATGGAAAGCTCAACAACACTCATTTTAACACTAGCATTAGCCACATTAGCACCTTTTATTATTGCGGCGGGGACTTGCTATTTAAAATTTTCTATTGTGCTGGTTATGACTCGTAATGCGTTAGGTGTTCAACAAGTACCTTCTAATATGGTGCTTAATGCGATTGCATTGATGATGGCTTTATTTGTTATGACCCCTATTGCAAAAAATACCTATCAGTATCTTATTGAAAACCCAATTGATGTTACTTCTTCTGATTCGCTTGAACGATTTTCAGATGATGCATTAGGGGAATATAAGCGATATTTGTACAAATATTCTGAGCCTGAATTATTAGATTTTTTTGAACAAGCACAAGGTAATCGACCGGATAGTTACGGAGATAAAGAGAATATAGAAAATTCTTTATTATCATTACTTCCTGCCTATGCGTTAAGTGAAATAAAATCTGCTTTTATTATTGGTTTTTATCTTTATTTACCTTTTATTGTTATTGATTTAGTCGTTTCTTGTATTTTGTTAGCTTTAGGTATGATGATGATGAGCCCAATTACATTATCAGTACCTTTGAAATTAATTTTATTTATTGCTATGGATGGTTGGACTCTTCTCGCTAAGGGATTAATTAATCAATATCTTGATCTCATGGCGGTAAGGTAATGGATATGGTTTATGCGGCGAATAAAGCCGTTTATTTAGTGATATTACTTTCAGCTGCACCTATTGCTATAGCAACATTTATTGGATTGGCAATTGGTCTTTTACAAACCATCACTCAAGTACAGGAGCAAACATTGCCTTTTGGTGTAAAACTAGTAGGTGTTTTTGTTTGCTTGCTAGTCATGATGGGTTGGATGGGTGATAAAATATTAGTGTATGCCAAAGAGATGATGACATTAGGATTAGCAGGATAAATAAAATGTTAATACTGCAAGGGTATATACAGCTTTATTTAATTGATCTTTTTTTACTTGTTGCAAGATTATTTCCAATTTTTCTTTTTATACCCTTCTTAAATAGCCGAGTATTAAATAGTCAACTATTAAAATACGTCATTATTTTTTATATTGCTATGGGAATAAAACCAAGCATTTTAATTACTGATGAAATAAGAAATACATGGGAAATAATAATTCTAAGTGAGTTAATTCTTGGTGTTTTAATTGGACTTCTTTTTGCTACTCCTTTTTGGATTGCTTCTGCTTTTGGTGAATTTGTTGATAATCAGAGAGGGGCAAGTATTGGGGATACCATTAATCCAACAACAGGAATTGAATCTTCTGAGTTTGCTTCATTAACAGGGTTATTTTGTGCGGCTTATTTTTTATCAGCAGGAGGATTAACCTCGTTAATGAGTACCATAAAGGATAGCTATGATGTATTTCCCATCGGCTATTTTAATAAAGAGATTGGTTATTCGTTTATTGGTCATTGGCTTAATGGCATGATCCGTACTGCTATTGTTTTAGTATCACCCGTCTTGATTATTATGTTTTTAAGTGAAGTGGCATTAGGCGTTTATTCTCTATTTTGTCCTCAATTGAATGCGTTTTCTCTATCATTATGTATAAAAGGTATTATTGCATTTATTTCACTGCTTTTTTTCTTCGCTTCTGTAATGACTTCAGAGTTATATGAATTTTTTAATAATAGATACTTTTATACTATTTTTATGAGTATTTATCGTGGCTGAAAAAACAGAAAAACCAACACAGAAAAAACTTGATGACTCTGCAAAGAAAGGACAAAGTTTCAAGAGTAAGGAGTTAACATCAGGGCTTGTTTATCTTATTGGAGTTATGTATTTATTCCATCAAGTTGATTTAGATGAATTTAGTCGCTTTTATCAATCTCTTTTGCTTCATCCAACCAATATTACCTTAAAAAGCTATGTTGATGTTATTTCAAAATTATTTTTTGATATTATTCTGCCTATACTGATTGTTACCTTTTTATCTGGTGCTATTCCTTCTTTATTTAGTTCACGTTTTAAACTTGCTACGGAAGCAATTAAAATAGACCTTAATCATATTAATCCTATTTCTGGATTTAAAAAAATATTTAGCATAAGAACAATAAAAGACTTTTTAAAAACATTATTATTTATAATTATATTTTTAGTAACTTGTTATATTTTTATTATTTTACATGGCCCAGAAATATTCATACTATATCGCTCAAGTTTGCCTGTTGTTATTGATAAATGGTGCTCGCTAGTTGTTAGCTTTATATTTGTATTTTTTATTCTATCAATACCTATTCTTATTTTAAATATTATTGCTGATTTCTTTATTTTTATGAAAGATATGATGATGGAAAAGCATGAAGTTAAGCAAGAAAATAAGAATATGGAAGGCGATCCTGAAATAAAGTCAACACGTAGACAACTCCATCAAGAATTACTTGATGAACCGATGAAAAAAGTGATCCGAGATTCATCTGCTGTTATTGTGAATCCAACACACGTTGCAGTAGGTATTTATTTTGATCCTGATAATGGCATTATGCCATTAGTTTCACTGAGGTGTATTAATGATAAAGCATTGGCAGTAAAAGCCTATGCTAAAAAAGTGGGCACTCCTGTTATTCGTTATCCAGAACTTGCGAGAAAAGTTTATCATAAATATCATTTATTTGACGTAATGATAGATCAAGATTTATTAGACGTGATGGATATTCTTATTTGGCTTAAAAAGATAGAAATTGAAGGCCTATTAAGAGAGGAAATGGATTATACACATCATTAATCATTGCTCTTAAGTTATTCATGCCTAAATTATAAAAATTATGTATTTAATTTATAATTATGGGCGTGCGTTTTATTAAAGAAATTAAACAATGAATAAATTATTATTTAATTATTAATTATTCATCATAGATGAAAGGATTAACACTATGTCTTTATATGAAAAAATGTCAGAGAAAGAACTTGATCAATTAGCAAGCTATATTGTTTCTATTGCTCAGAACGGCGCTTCACTCAAGGATGAGAATGCTATTCCAGAAGGATTTATGGAAGGAATTTATTCATTTGCATATGATTTTTACCAGAAAGGAAAGCTGGATGAAGCGGAGGCTATTTTTAAATTCTTATGCCTTTATGATTTTTATAACGTTGATTATATTATGGGTCTCGCAGCTGTTAAACAATTAAAAAAACAATATCAAGCAGCAATTGATCTTTATGCATTGGCTTATCTAAATGCAAAGAATGATTATCGACCTGTTTTTTATGCAGGGCAATGTAATTTATCATTAGGTGAAAAAGAAAAAGCTAAATATTGCTTTGATCAGGTTTCAAAAAATATCAGTGATCTTTCTATAAAAGAGAGAGCTGATGTTTATTTGGGATCTTTAAAAGATGTTCCTCTTGTTGTTTTGAATACCGAGAAGGAAGAACAGTATGATTGAAATTAGTAAAAATGATGCTATGTTATCTACCCCATCTACTTATAAAGAAGTAGAAAAAGTAACTAAAGATAACGTACAGCAAGCACAAAAAATTAATGCGGCAAGTGAGCATCTTGTCGCATCACAACTCAAGAATAAAGAAAATAGCTTTATTATTCCTTTTCTTCGTGCTCCTATCGAACAAAAAAAGAATAATCAAAAAATTAATATTAAAGAAGATGTTAAATATAATATAAATGTTTTTTCAACAAAAAGTGAGAGTGATAACAGTAAACTTATTTTTAATAAAAATAATAAAATGAACGAGGATAAGTTAAACAAATCGTTATCATCTATATCTTCAGCACCAACTCAACCAGAAGATAAAAAATCTAATAAAGATTATGACTTCTTATTCTTGCAGTTATCTTATCAAAACATTATTCATAAAAATGTTCTAGATAGAATTAAAGATCCTGATAAACTTGATTATTATCTAGATAAGCTCAATATTTTATCTAAAGGTATTGATGGTTTAAGAGATCAATTTGAATCTATATTAGACGAAATTAAAAAAAACAAAGATGCTTATGTTGATTATTGGATGGAAATTAATAATCAGATAAAAGATGGTAAATTTAAAACTGAACAAGAAATAGCGGACTTTCTAAAAAATAAAAATATACCTAGTTCTTTAATCAAAGAATTACTTCTAGGTAAAATTAATTCTAAAGCTGATATGGAGAAAGCGCTTGAAAAAGCCTTTCCATTTCTCGTTCTTCCTGATGATATTTCTGATTTTTCATTAGACAAATTAGATAATTTATATTCTCAATTAGTAAAATTCTTTGATAATATTTTTAAATATATGCCTGATGTTCATATGAGCAATGAACAGATTAATAAAATCACGTCAAATAGAGATGAATTAAAGGCATTAATTGATAAAAAAGAAAATAAATCAATAAATGAAAAGTTAGAACAAGCTAAAGAAACCTATCGAGGATTATCTTTTTCTCAGAATGCATTAGAAATAGAGATAATGTCTGACTCATTATCAGGTATGGCATTATTGACTTTTTTGTTGGCTAAAACCCGAGAGCTTACATTAAAGGTGATGTTACAGCGTACTGAAAATGAGCAAAAGCTTTTTGAGGAAATGCAGGAAGTCACCGAAAAGTCGCTAAAAGATAAAATCGAAGATCAAAAAGCTCAAATTAAAAAACAAGAGGAAATTCAATTTTGGGCTGGCATAGGCTTAAAAATATTAGGTGGATTACTTGCACTTGTCGCAGGTATTGCTTCTATTTTTACAGCAGGTGCTTCAATGGCATTAATGGCAGTGGCAGTTGTATTATTTGCTGCAGATGTTGCATTAACAGTTGCTGATGAAGTGTACCAAGCCATTCATGATAAGTCATTTATGGATGAAATAATGGCACCTGTTTCAGAAGCCATAATGAAAGCAGTCGATGCTATCGTTGATTTTCTTGCGGATATAATTAACAGCACTATTGATGGGCTTAAAGGATTAGGTGTAGATAAAAAAATCATTGAAGAGATGAAAAATTCTATTCAAGAAAAATTGAAAATGGCACTAAAAATTTTAGTCACTGTTATTTTATTTGTGGCCGCAATTGCATTGAGTTTTATTATTGGGCCAGCAGCGAAAGGTATTTCAAATGTTGCCAACAAAATATTTAACCAACAGGTTAGAGACACATTAAAAAGAGTATTACATGATTATCTTGAAGCCATGTTAGGTAAAATGATTAAAGAAATTATTACCCAAGCCCTCGAAGAGGCGATGGAAAAAATTAATAAATTATTAGCAAAAGATCTTGGTAATAAAGCGGGTGTTATTTTACAAAGAACAGTTGTTACTTCTAAATTAGTTAATTCCACGGCAACTAATGCAGTCAATATTTATAGTAGTATACTTTCTGCGAAAATTTTGCAGTCTATGGCTGACAGCAAGAAATTAGAAGCAATATTAACACTTATTCAAAAATTAATGGATAAAATAATGGAAAGTTATCATGAAAATATTGATTCTATAACTGAAATATTAAAAGAAATGAGTGAAAAATCTTCTGTAAGCAGTAAAGCTAAATCAGATATGGTAAGAAATATATCTATTTAATAATATTTATTTTTATTGAGGTGTAAATATGAATATAAATAATGTTCGTTACGAATTAAATCAGTATAAAGATAAAGTAGATAAAACTAGCGAAAATGAAACTATTGTTTATGAAAATAAATTAAATAAAGAATTTGAGCCTATAGTTAAGGAATTTGTTGAAAGAGTAAAGGATAATATTAAGCCTATTTTATCAAAACCTGAAATAAATAGTCTAGATTTGAAAAAGATTTTAAAAGAATTAGATGTCGATAATGATAGTGATATTTATGATAATATAAAAACAGAAAATTTAGGCGCTTTTAATATTATCTCTGAAGATATAATGAAGTTAATAAATTTAATTGTAAAATATTCAGAAGCATTAATTAAAAAGTATGAGGCATCTCGAGAAATGGGCGTTATACTGATGAATATTGAATTAAATCTGGCTGAACAAATGAAAGATAATCTTAATAAAAAAGCTAATATTATGATTGGTGCAGCGATTACGAGTGCAGGTCTTTCAATGGCGATTAATGGTATAGGAGCCTTTGTTTCTATTAAAGGTATAGGAAAAAATAAAGATATGGGGGAAGATAAAGTTGGTCATTCAAACCCAACTATTATTAAAGGTAATTTAATCTCATCAACAGCAGATCCTTTAGCAAGAGTTGCAGATCAAACATTACAATCACAAGGGATTAAAATTGATGGTGAACAAAAAGTATTAGAAGCAAGGGCAAGTATAAATAATCATGTTGTTAATAATAATAATGATATCCAACGTGAAATTACCGAAGTTGTAAAAGCGTTATTGCAAGCAATAGAAGGGATCATCCATGCTCAGCAAGATGCGGCATCTTCTATTGGAGCTAATGTTAGAGGATAATAAAATGTCTAAAGCTATTGATTCAGGGATGTATAATATAGCTGATCAATTGAAAACAACTTCATCAACCAGTCATAGCATTTCCACTTTTAAAGATAAAATAGAAAAATTTGATGAAGAAATAGAAAACCTACTAGTAAAGATAAAACAATATTATAAAGATTTTGATTTTAATAACTGGTTGAGTTGTAATAATTTAAAAGGAAAATCGGAGAGGGAAATATATTTTACTCTCTCCGAACAATATGATGTAAGTTCGATTAAAAAGAATAAGTGTTTCATTTTACTGGATGAATCATCACCAATAATAAAAAATGCACTTTCTAGTCATGGTTATCCTACGGACTCATTAAGTGACTTTTTTCAGGAAGTTAAACAATCTATTATTGCTGGTAAAAATGATTATTTAGATATTTTAAAAGATATTTTTTCTAGCTATATGGATTATGTTAGAGAATTAAGAGAAGCGATGTCTTCTTTGAGCAAATATACTAAAGCCGGAAAAAAAGATGGATATATTGCTGTTAACTTTATTGAATTTAAAAATGAACTAGAAAAAATTAGAAGTGATTATCATAATAAATTCAAAAATAAACCTTTTTTTAAAAGTGAGTTTAAATTTGAATATAATCATGGAGGGTATATTAGAAATATAGAAAAGCAAAAAATAAGCTATTCAAATAAATCACAGGTTGATCATGCTTTAAGTTCAGTTGAAAAATTATTGATGACTATTAAGGGAGTTAAAGTAGTAAATTATGATAATTCACCAAAAATAAATAACGATATTAATGTTGATTTTATTGTTGATATTAATTTTGATGATTTTGATAAAATTATCAATAGAGTTCAAGAAAAAATACCAGATAAAAAAATATTAACAAATGAAGAGATAGAAAGTAAAAAAAACAGCATAATTGATGGTTATCGTAAGGAACTATCAGCAAATAGCCTATTTATTAATTCTGAATTAATGAAAAGATTTGAAATCGGACTTGAGCCGAGGGCTAATGAAGAAATTAAAAGATTAAAAAAAGAACGAGATGAAGAAAAATTTAATAATATGCTACAAACAGAATTTGATTTATTTAAAAAATCAATTGATGCATTAGAAAAGAAAGTAAATACAAATCTTGATGAATTATCTAAAAAATACAGCTCAGCAAATAGTAATTATGATAACTTTATAAAAATAATTACTAATTCAATAAATTCATTATTAGATATGGCTAAAAATTTTTTACGCGCATGATTTTTAATCTAAAAAAGAAAATAGAGTTTTAGATAAACACCCAGCATACTAAATGTTAATGTATAACCTTAATTATAAATTAATAAACTTTTAAATTTATAATTGTAATTTATTATTTATTATGAAAATACAAGGTTAATATTATGGTGGATTTTATTTCTTTTACTCCTACTCAACTTATTGATAGACAGCGGGTTAATACACTAGTTAATGATTTAAATAGTAAGAATAAAATAGAGTTTTTTAAAAAAGCAGAGGTTTTATTATCAGTTATTAATATTAAAAATATTTTTATTGATCATTTTAATAATGATAAAAAAACACAAGAAATAACGAATAAAGAGTCCAAATTTGTATTGTCTGAACAAGATACAATAAATAATATAAAGAAAAACAAAGCGTTAGTTGACATTAATGAAACGATTTCTATTTTTGATAAAATCTCTCGTGCCATGCCAAGTGATGCTTCGGAAGATGATTATCCTATAGATTCATTGAGTGATTTATTTAATGATATAAAACAATCTATTGTTGCAGGAAAAAACGATTACTTGGATGTGCTAAAAGATATTTTTTCTAAGTATATGGATTTTGTTAATGCACTTAGAGAGGCATTATCAAAGCTAAGTGAATATACTGAAGCAGGTGGAAAGGATGGTTATATTAATGTTGATTTGACAAAATTTTTTGGTGAATTAGATAAAATTGTTAATGATTTTAGCAATAACGAATTAACTGGGTACACATTTTTTGAATTTAAAATGCCTTATTTACAAGATGAGGATGGTCGTTATTATCGCATCGTGGATAATGAAAAAATATATTATAAAAGTTTTTACGATTTAGATAATGCAAGGGCAAAAATTGCTGATTTATTCAAAGGAATAAAAGGTATTGTTTTTAGTGAAAGCAGCTCTAAAGATCCCTCAACAGGGGAGGAGTATTTTAAAATTGAAGCAGGTATTGATCTCTCTGCTATTGAAAATTTTTTAAAATCATTAAAAGAAAATGGTCTAGGTAAAAAAGATATGTTACAAACGGAATTTGATCTTTTAAAGAAGGCTCTTGATGCATTAGAGAAAAAAATAAATACAAATCTTGATGAACTTTCAAAAAAATACAGTTCAGCAAATAGTAACTATGATAACTTTGTTAAAATAGTGAGTAGTACTATGAATACTTTATTAGAAATGGCAAAAGGATTTTTACGTCTTTAATTTTATGTAGAGTAATATTATGGATAATAAAATTATTTTAGGGATAAAAAGAGCTGATATATGATTAATATCAGCTCTTGAATTTAAAAATAACGGTTTAGATTAGAATTTATATTCTACACCTAACCAGTAATTACGACCGTCTTCCATATAACCTTGAGTGTACTCATAAGATTTATCGAAGAGGTTATTAACAGAAGCATTTGCAGAAACACCGTAACCAAAGTCATAATCTAAGCGAAGGTCAGTTTTTGCATAGCCTGCTAATTTTTCATTTTCATCAATGCGGTTATAAGTCCAACCTTGTGCTTCTTCCATAATCGTAAAGCGAACTTGCTCAACAGGAATAAACGTCATCCACATATAGGCTTTATGTTTTGGTAAACCTTCAACATGTGCTACTTGTTTCGGATCACTATGGATATAGCTGTAGTTTAAACCAAGCTCTAACCAATCTGTCACATTGCCTTTAGTACCTAAATCAAGACCAACATAGTCAATACGTCCGCTATTTTGATTTTGGAAAAAGGCAGTACCGTTACGATAAACAGTGTGTGCCATAATTGCATCACTGACACGGTTATAGTAAATGCTAGTTTGGTAGCCCCATTTATCCGTAATGTGTCCTTCATAGGTTAGATCGAAAGATAATGCACGCTCAGGATCTAAATCTGGATTGATAATTCCTTTTGATCCATCTTTTGGTTTTTCAGTGGTGTAACGCTCTTTTTGTGTCGGGAAACGGCTACGATCAGAAACAGAGAAACGAACGTTATCATTATTGGCTAATGAATATTTCGCCATCATTTCCCAGTTAAAGGCTGTTTGTTTGTTATCATCAGCCCCTTTATCAGTATCGACGCTATCACGCCAGTCGTAACTAATTGCACCGACTAAATCGAGATCATTTGTGGCAGCCCATTGATATTCTGTCGCTAAAGACCATGTTCTGTCTTTATAACGCATCCAATCACCATTTTTCTCTTTCTGAGAACGGTGAACGTCATCTTTCCAGTGAGCAGCAAAAGAGAGTAGATCATTTTCGCGTGTATCAATGCCTAACTGTAATGCAGCTCCGGTGCTGTAGTCGTCATAGTGGCTGTAATCAGCAGTATCGCCTTTTTTAGGGTACATATAGAGGGTATTTTCGAATTTATCGTGGTATGCACGGCTTTGCAGATTAATACCATCAGTGATTTGAGTGATACCGCTATAGTAGTAACTTTCTTTGTTGTAATCCGGCCATGCCCAATATTTATATTTACCTTTTGCATTAGCCGAAGTATTTGGTGGGCTATTTTTTTCACCGTCTTGTTTTACATAAGTCAGGGTATATTCATCAGAAGCGCGTGGCGTCCAACCCACTTTGATCATGCCACGTTTATCATCAGTTGCTGAATTATCACGACGTCCATGAGTTCCTGCTGCTGCATTATTTTCATCAGCACCAGGAATTGGCGTAAAGCGCTGCTTTAATTGACTACCACTGATTTGAATAAAGCCTAAGTCATTACGTGCACCTAAACGGGCACTCATGTTATGTGCATAATCAGCACCACGAGCAAAACCTTGAGAATAAGCAATGCTTCCTTCTAATGGTTTTTTCGGCGTCGCTGTAGTGATATTAATTGCACCACCCATTAAGTTAGGGCCTTGCAATAATGAGGTATAACCTTTGTTAACTTCAATACTGGCTAGATCGTTAGTGGTAAAACGCGCTAAGTCTAAGTTGCCATCATAAGGAACATACGTTGGTATGCCATCAAAGAATACAGGTACTTGACGGCTATCAAAACCACGCACTTTTATGGTGTATTCATTGCGGTTGCCTGATTTTTGCATAACAACACCGGGTAATGTTGCAATAGCTTGTGCCGCATTCACTTTATTTTGTTCAAGCATCTGCTCTTGCGTTAACACGTCTGGGTTTGCCGCGATAGGGCTACTCCAAACGGTTAATAAATCAGGTGTTGATTGCCCATAAGTGGTGTCAGCAAGTGCAATACTAGGCAGTAGAGCAAGAGATAAACAGTAGCATAGAGGTTTTAATTTCATCATTCCAATCCCAGTTTACAATCTATATATAATTTTTTATATAACGATATGCGTAAAAATAAATGAATAAAGGGAGCACTAACAATGTGTTAGCACTCGTTTTTTATAAAATAAAGCAACAAACGCATATAAAAGAAGCTCAGCAAAGATGTTCCTCTATGCCACTACAACCATTTCCTTGTTATAACTTCTTTCATATTGAGTAGATGTTGTCTCTATTTATTGTTGATTAAATATGTAAATACTCACTTACATGTAAGCTATTATTTTTATTTAACCTTTTGGATAAAGGCGAACTTTAATATCCGTCGGTGGTGCATAATAAGGCGCAGACGTTACCATTAAGGTAATGCCTGTTTGTGCATATTTCTCGATAGTATTGAGATTAATACCGCCAGCCACAGATAAGTGACAATGAGGCGCAATTTGAGGTGCTTCTTGTTGTAATTGTGAGATATCTTCAATTGAGAATTTATCTAGCTGCAAAATATCAGGCTGTGCTTTTAACGCTTCTCTTGCTTGTTCAATATCATCGGCCTCTACAACAATGCATTTTTCAGGCGCAGCTTGGCGCAACTGCTTAACATGTTGTGCCCAATTATCAGGCTCTGATAAAAATCGACGATGATTAGCAAAGAGTAAAATAGTTTCAGAGCAGCCTTGGCGATGAATAACACCACCACCCGCAAGTACCGCTTGAGTTGCCAGTAATTTGGTATTAGGGATATTTTTACGTGTACACGCAATTTGCCCTTTAGGTTGATAGCGGTGATAGATTTCCAGCATTCTTGCCATATAGTCACTCACGCCACAACTCCACTCAAGCACGTTTTGCACGACTTTCCAGCCTTGGTGCAGTGCATCAGCACGGCCTTCGGCGGTGATTAAGCAATCACCTTTATCAGCAAAATCACCATCTTGTCGATGTGCTGTTACTACCAATCCTAATTTTTCTAGTAAACGACAACCTAGTATGATCCCACTGACACAACCCGCTTCACGGCGTGTAAATGTCATTGTACCTAGCTGATCACTAATATTGAGAGCTCGACTGGTGAGATCGCCATATTGGATATCTTCCATCAATAAATTATCAAGAAAGGCATCAGGATAATAAATCATAGGTTTAACTCGCTTTCAGGAATGACATCCCAAGAAACCATTGCCCAATCACGAGTTGGTGAAATCAGTGAAACGCCTTTTTCAATACTTTCATGATAGTAATTTGTTAGGCGTACAATTTCGTCTTCGCTTAAAGGCCCTACGGAGAAATTAATACCTTCAATAAATTGCTCAAGACTATTGAAATTACTTTGACAATTACGGCTACGGATATAATCCACTTTAGGGTGAATACCCATTTGGTTTAGCATATTCACAGCATAAATGTATGTTGGGAGCGTAGGAACTTCACGACCTAATAAGCGAATAATGCGTTGGTCAACAAAGGTTGGAGAAACTGTATGAGTAGTATAAACACGTAATTTAGCTTGGCGATTCAGTTTTAAGAGTGCGGCTTGTAAATCCATCACTAATGTTGAGCGTGAAGCAACCGCGATATCACAACGAGGAAGATCATCCCAACTATCTTCCCATGAGCAAGTTATAAATTCAGCGTGGTTGATACCTGCTTGTTCAGCTCTGCGTTTAGCAACCGCTAACATACCTGTACTGTAATCAATACCAATGGTTTTTTTGAATTTATCTGCCACATGAATACTGATAGATCCAGGGCCACAACCCACATCTAATAGAGTTTCAGCGCCAGTAAAATCCATCATTTCACGAAATTTTATTAAATAAGGATCATTAGGATTGGCACAAGTTTCTGCCATTTTTTCAGCTCGTTTATCCCAATGCTCAGGCTCTTTTTTGGTTCTTTCAGCCTGTACCATGTGGTTTTTATAAAGTTCAGCAAAATCCGTGGTTTCAATAGTGTTCATATTCTTGCCTATGGTCATTTTTATTATCAGAGTAGGCGTGAAAATGCGCCTGAATATCTGTTGGTTGTACACCATAAAGGTGCGCTAAATTATCGGGTGTTAGCAAAACTTCAGGGCTGTTTTGCAAAACAGGGGTATGAGGTGTCAGTAAAATAACATCATCCGCTAAAGAGGCAGCATGTTGAGGGTGATGTGTCGACATAAAAACACTGATCCCCAACGCTTTTAATGCCTTAACTTGGGTAAGCAGTTTGATTTGATTACCAAAATCAAGGCTTGCTGCTGGTTCATCCATGATCAGCAACTTAGGTTGTTGCACTAAAGCACGAGCAATCAAAACCATCTGTTTTTCACCGCCACTTAAAGTATCAAAAGTTCGGTGAGCAAGATGAGAAAGTGAGAGCATTTCTAAGGTTTCCATTGCCATCGCTTTATCTTTCGAGCTTGGCATAGAGAAAAAGGAGAGATGCGCACCTCGTCCCATCACAACCATATCAATGACATTAAAAGAAAAGGGGATATGTGTAGCTTGAGGAACATAGGCAACTACTTTTGCAAGTTCTGTTGGTGACCACTCACTTAGTGTTTTGCCTGCAATATTAATCTCACCATCAATACAAGGTATTAGCCCTAATAGTGTTCGCATTAGCGTTGTTTTACCGCAGCCATTGGCACCTAATAAGCAGATGATTTGCCCTTGTTCGATGTGAAATGAGAGATCTTTAATTAAGGTTTTGCCTTTATAACCAATGGCGAGCTGCTTCGCATTAGCAATAATCATCAGCCTTTCCTCGTTCTAAGTAACAACATTAAGAAGAATGGCGCACCAATGGCAGATGTTAAAATGCCTAGTGGAAGTTCAATATTGGCAATTGTGCGAGCTAATGTATCTGTAATTAACAACATTATGGCTCCCACAAGTAAGGAAACGGGAAGTTGTTGGCTGAAGTTAGCGCCCACTAACAGTCTTGCAATGTGGGGAACAATTAAACCTAGCCACCCAATAATACCCGCGATAGAAACCGCACTTGCGGTGATTAATGTGGCTGACAAAATAAAAATAAGCCGAGTGACTTCGACGTTTAAACCTAATGCTCTGGCTTCTTCATCAGATAAACTGAGAATATTCATACGCCAGCGTAATAAAATCAGTGGAATAAATCCGACTAACATTAAAGGTGCAACAGAAATTAAATCAGAAGCGGTAATAGTCGAAAGACCACCCAATAGCCAAAAGGTAATGGAAGGTAATTGAGTATAAGGATCGGCGAGAATTTTCATTAATGAAATTACGGAGCCACATAAGGCACTGATAGCAATACCAACTAACACAAGGGAAAGCACCGGATCGTGTTGTTTCGCAAGCCTTGCAATAAAGTAGACAAGGGCAACTGTTGCCAAACCGCCAGCAAAGGCAAAAAGCTGGATCGATAACATCGATTGACCAAGAAAAATACCTAATACAGCACCCACGCCAGCACCTGATGAAACGCCGAGAATATCAGGTGATACCAAAGGATTGCGGAACATGCCTTGATAAGCTGCACCTGCAATCGCAAGTCCTCCACCAATTAAAATTGCCGCCAAAACGCGGGGAAATCTTATTTGCCAAAAGACAGTTTCAGTGCGGTTATACTCTACATTGCCCGTTAATTTATTACTTACCAGTGTCCACAGTTCACCAGTAGTAAGTGAATACTTACCACTTGTGATCGCAATTAACGCAACAATGGAAAATAATGCAAATAAAAGCGTGATGCGTACAGATTGACTCATGAATACCCCAGCAATTGCTGACATTGTTCAGCACTTAATTGTGTATGGTAAAAATGAGCAAAGTAAGTTTGCAGATCTTGGGCCGCTTGTTTTTCTATTCGAGCGTCAAAATGGCTTTGTAAGCGACGCATTCCCATTAAACGGTTGATCCCCGGAGGACCATCTAACCAACCAAATGGTAAGCCTTTAAACAGTAGCACTTTGTTGTTTTTAACGGCTTGAATACTTTTCCATACCGAGTCTTGCATAATTTGCTGATAGGCATTTTCATCTTGTGTGATGATAATTTCAGGGTCCCACATCAACAGTTGTTCTGGTGAAACATCTGTTAATCCAGTGAAGTCAGGAATATCTACCACATTTTCAAAGCCTAATGTTTCAATCGCTTCGGTATGAATAGAGCTTCTTGCACCCGTTTGTAGCCCTTTTGCACCACGGGCAAGGTAAAAACGAGGGTTTGTTTTTTGTGTAGAAGCAAACAAAGCGGCATCACTAAGATATTGCTCTGCAATAAGCGCTAATGTTTCTGCTCTTTCTGCAACACCGAGTAAAGCTCCCGTTTGACGTAATTGGGCAGGGCTATCTTTTAATGTGCCATCAATTAACACATAAGGTACACCGGTTTGATCAGAAACACGTTTCGCTAATGAACGATAGGTTTCATCCACATTACCGCTATCAATAATAATATCGGGCTCTAACGTCAGTAAAGCTTCTAAAGAGAGTGTACTTCCTCGTCCTGATAAACGCCCTAAACGAGGCAATTTACGCAGATCATCTGAAAACAAAGGACTTTTTTCTAAATTAAGTGAGGAAAAGCCCAATAATTTTTCAGGCGCTAATGCAAGTAACAATTGATCAGTCGGAGGCCCTGCACTTATTACGCGATGGATCGCAGTTGATGCCGGAACATGACCGAATTGTGCTGCAATACGTGAGGTTATTGCTGCTCTTACAGAATGCGGAAGTGCCGATAATGTCGCAATTGTCGTGAGGTAAGTTAGAAATTGTCGTCTACGGATCGCCATAAGTTCACACTATTTATTGTTTTATATTGGTATCGTTGTTTCATTTATTATACAGCGAAGAATACTATATTTCCTTTGGCTTAAGTCAAGGGATCATCAGTCAAAATCAAATCTAAGCACACATCTGAAAAACTTTATTCGAAATAGTGTATAACCTAGGGCTATAATCAGCGTTCTTGGAAAATTAAAGCGCGTATTAATACGAGTGTTTTTGGATAGTTGCGATATAAAATGAAGAAAAAACGCCCCTCATTACAGGATGTCGCTTCACGAGTCGGTGTTACCAAAATGACGGTTAGTCGTTTTTTGCGTAATCCCGAACAAGTCTCTGAAGCTTTACGAGAAAAAATTGCGCGTGAATTAGATAGCCTCAATTATATTCCTAATCGCGCCCCTGATATTTTATCGAATTCGACCAGTCATGCGATTGGGGTATTGCTACCTTCTTTAACTAACCAAGTTTTTGCTGAAGTTATTCGTGGCATTGAATCAGTGACCGATAAATACGGTTATCAAACCATGTTAGCGCACTACGGATATCGTGCTGAAAAAGAAGAAGAGCGTCTACTTTCATTACTCTCTTATAATATCGATGGGCTTATTCTTGCTGAAAGAACGCATACACCAAAGACAATGAAAATGTTAGAAACCGCAGGTATTCCTGTAGTGGAAATCATGGACAGTGTCTCGCCTTGTTTTGATTCGGCAGTAGGATTAGATAACGTTGACGCTTCAGAACAGATGGTCAATGAGATGATCAAACGTGGATGTAAACGTGTTATCTACCTCGGTGCAAGACAGGATGAACGAACCTTAATGCGGTTACAAGGTTATGAAAAAGCAATGCAAAATGCAGGCTTACCTATTGGCAATGTGATGACGCCAAAAAGCTCATCTTATTCGTTAGGTGCTGAATTATTACATGCTGCACGTAAGCAATATCCTGATTTAGATGGGCTTTATTGCACTAATGACGATATCGCAATTGGTGCCATTTTTGAGTGTCAACGTTTAGGTATTTCTGTGCCAGAGGATATTGCGATATCGGGTTTCCATGGACACGATGTTGGACAAGTGATGACGCCTCGTCTGGCGAGTATCTTTACCCCTCGTGATGAAATGGGGCAACAAGCTGCTGATTTATTGCTTAAACGGATGAAAGGTAAAATTGCTCGTGGTCAAGTGATTGATGTAGGTTTCCGCATTATTACGGGTGAAAGTATATAATTAATTAACTTATTGATAATTTTAAAAATAATGATTTTTAAGCCCTATTGTTATGTTTGTAACAGTAGGGTTTTTTATTGAGATGCCTTTTCTCTTTTAGTGTTATTACTCCCAATTTGGCTGTGAATAAAAAGAAGTTGGTCAGATATTTTGTTGTCATTTTGTAGATCATCTTACTTTCATTTGAGAGTCGCTTCACATTTTCACTTCTTAGTTGATCTTCGTTGTTGTATTTACCTTGTCACTTCGGATATGTTACCCGTAACAGTTACGGGTAACATTACAAAAAAGACTTAATATCTGCCTTAAAGGAGCATTCTATGAACGATACCCAATCCCTACACCATGTTTTCATCTTAATGGGGGTATCAGGCAGCGGTAAATCTGCGGTCGCAAGCGGTGTAGCACAACGTACAGGTGCTGCATTTTTAGACGGTGATTTCCTCCATCCTCGCTCAAATATTACTAAAATGGCATCAGGCCATGCTTTAAATGATGAAGATCGTAAACCTTGGCTACAAGCATTAAATGATGCCGCATTTGCAATGCAAAGAACCAATAGTGTTTCGTTAATTGTTTGTTCTGCATTGAAAAAACAGTATCGAGATATGTTAAGAGACGGCAATCAATGCCTGCACTTTTTATATTTAAAAGGTGACTATGAGCTGATTGAAAGTCGTTTAAAAGCACGTAAAGGGCACTTCTTTAAACCTCAAATGTTAGTGACACAATTTGAAACCTTAGAAGAGCCAACAACAGCTGAAAATGATGTGTATGAAATTGATATTTCAATGCCACTTGATGATGTGATTGAAAGTGCAATTAGTAAGATAAATTCAGTCACTCAAGGGACTTTTGAAGGGGAAACGGTATGAGTACATTAACACTTGTGCTAACAGCAGTTGGCTCTGTTTTATTACTGCTCTTTTTTGTTATGTATGCACGCTTACATGCTTTTATTGCATTAATGATTGTTGCGATTGGTGCGGGTATTTTCTCAGGCATGCCTTTGGAAAAAATCACACAAACCATGCAAAACGGAATGGGAGGTACTTTAGGTTTCCTCTCTATCGTTGTCGCACTGGGTGCAATGTTTGGTAAGGTGCTGCATGAAACAGGGGCATTAGACCAAATCGCAGTACGGTTATTAAAGTATTTTGGTGAGAAACGTGCCAACTACGCATTAGGTATCGCAGGTTTAATTTGTGCTCTACCTCTGTTCTTTGATGTCGCCGTTGTTTTATTAATTGGTGTTGTATTTGCTGTTGCTCGCCGTACCGGTGGCAATGTAGTGAAAATGGCGATCCCTTTATTTGCGGGTGTTGCAGGTGCCGCAGCCTTCTTATTACCGGGACCAACACCAATGTTATTAGCTGACCAAATGAATGCAGATTTTGGTTGGATGATCTTAATTGGTCTGTGTGCGGCAATTCCGGGCATGTTATTAGCAGGTCCTATCTTCGGTAACTTTATCAGCCGTTACGTTACCTTAGAATTACCAAAAGATTTGTCTGAACCAAGTTTAGGTCAAAACAAAATGCCTTCCTTTGGTTTCAGTCTTGCACTGGTGTTATTACCTTTAGTGTTAGTGGGATGCAAAACCATTGGTGCGCGTTTCGTTGAGAAAGGTTCAGAGCTATATAACATTCTTGAATTTGTTGGTCATCCATTTATCGCTATTCTTGTCGCTTGTTTAGTGGCTATTTACGGCTTAGCAATCCGCCGTGGTATGAGTAAAGAAAAAGTGATGGAGATTTGTTCTGCTGCAATCCAACCTGCGGGGATCATTTTACTGGTAACAGGTGCTGGCGGTGTCTTTAAACAAGTGCTGGTAGATTCGGGTGTTGGTCCTGCATTGGGTAATGCTTTAATTGGTGCAGGTATGCCAATCGCAGTAGCATGTTTTATTCTGGCGGGTGCAGTACGTGTTATTCAAGGTTCAGCAACAGTTGCTTGTTTAACTGCTGTCGGTTTAGTTTTACCTGTTATCAATGAATTGGGTTACAGCGGTGCTCAAATGGCTGCATTATCAGTTTGTATTGCGGGTGGCTCTATTATTCTTAGTCACGTTAATGACTCTGGTTTCTGGTTGTTTGGTAAATTTACAGGCGCAACAGAAGCTCAAACCTTAAAAACATGGTCATTAATGGAAACTATTCTTGGCACAACCGGTGCTGTAATTGGTATGATTTTCTTCGCATTTCTTTGATATCTAATCTTTATTTTTCAAATTATTAGCGCGTCCTTTGACGCGCTTTTTTCATTGCTATAAATGGCTATCAAATATGACAGAAAATACCTCGTGTCTCATTAACCTATAGGTTTCTTTATTCTGTGGGCACATTGGGGTTGTCATATTATGGTTGACTATAATTCGCTTTTTATTAAACACACGGATTGTAATATTCACACAATCACACTTATACGTGATTCGATTTTAGCATCAAGCAATAAGCTACAAGATAAGCTTAATTTGCTCGATGAGATGGAACATCTATTCAGCAAAATGCTGGATAATTCCCGCTTATTAACTCAATTTTTAAATGAGGTTGATACACATTTTACACATAGCCGAGAAGAGATAGAAAATTTCTCTGGTTGGCTAAAAAAAATCAAAGAGAGCGCCAGCAATATCGATAGGCTTTCCAGTCAGGCGAATCTTTTATCGATAAATTCAGCGATTGAAGCAGGGCATATAGGGCGAGAAGGTGCGGGATTTTCAGTCTTAGCCCAAGAGATGAAAAAGTTATCATTAGAAATCCAGAAGCAAGCTTCTTCTATTGCCAGTATTAATAATAATTTAGGTGCTCGCTTTATTCCTGTGAAAGAAACCACAGAAAAAAACCAAGAGCAGGTTCAACAAATAAAAATACAGGTTGAAGAAGGGCATCAAAATTTAACATCATTGTCGGAACAAGCGAGCGAGCTTAAACATATTTTTACCTTTATTTCGATGCAGCAATTTTTTAATACCGTCAAACTCGATCATGTTTTATGGAAAGAAGCTATTTATATTCATTTATTAAATAATGATGATGAGCACTGCGTTAATCAGCATACTGAATGTCGATTAGGGAAATGGTATTACCAAGGTGATGGACGGAAATTTGCGGGCACAGAGGCTTTTCGTCGTTTAGATGAGCCGCATAAATTAGTGCATGAATGCGGTCGTTTAGCGCTAAGCGCTAATATAAAAGGTGATCAAGAAGCGGTAACGCAATATATAGAGCGAATGGAACAGGCTAGTGTCGATGTTATCAAGTATGTGGATGTTTTATTAAACTCAGTAGATTACTAATCAGCTAAATAAAAATAAGAAAAAAAGGAGCAATAAGCTCCTTTTTGTGTGTTGTAAAGCGTGAATTAGCCTTTGTTCATTAATGTGTTCAATTGACTATAAAGTGTATTGGCACTGCTTTCATAGCCTTCACGAGAAAGATGAACACCATCAGGTCTTGCTAAATCATACAACGCCCACGCTTTTATGGAGCACTCTCCACCCATATAGTCACGCCAATCCCAGAATAGCGTTTTCTCTTGTTGGGCGACTTCTTTTTGAATTCTGACAATATCAGTTAGCCATTGAGGCTGTTGTGAACGGCAGTCAGAGGCTTCTTTATTTTTGATTGAGTCAGACGGCCCAATTAATAAAATAGCGCTATTAGGGGCTTGCTGGCGAATTTGGCGAATTTTATCCGTAAGTTGCTGGCGATAGGCACTTAAATCAAAAGTGTCATTAAAGGATTCGTTTGTACCATAAGCCAAAATCACCATATCAGGATGTAATTGTCCTAACGTTTCGGTCCATTGTGAACCCCATCTATCCATCATATTAATAGTGGCACCGTTAATGCCTAATGATGAAAGCATGACGCCGGGCTGTTGATTGGTGATCAACCAGCCGCCTAATTTAACAGGCTGGTTTTTGCTAACGGTAATGCTGACAGGGAATGTCATGGCAGTCGGATTTGAAAATTGCCATTTACCTTGTGTTTGTGACAGTGAAAGGACTTTGCTTGTCGATGACTGTACATTCACTTGCGCTGTCGTTGGCGTTTTATAAAGTGCTTGTAATTGATAGCGCTGCTGAGTTACTGGGTTTTCAGATAACTGTAATTTTGCCCATTTAGCTTGAGGTTCACTAATAAAACCCCCTAATGGGAAATCAGGATCGCTATCTTTTCTGCTTGAAAGCAGTGTCCAAGCTTTTTTGTCACTTTGGTATTGTACATTCGCAATACGCTGACCTGCGATATTCGTTGGAGGAATAAAACCAATACCGCCATTACCATAGTCAGCTTGAAAACGTTCACGTAACTTACCACTGAAAAAATCGGCCGCAGTATGGGAATCACCTAACTGAACGATATGCACAGTTTGGCGACCTTGCTGTAATTTCTTAACAAAGCCGGCAAAGTGGGGATCATGATAGTTATAAAGCTGTCTTGAACCATCAGCAGGTAATACTGTTGGTGCAGGGAGCTTTACTGTTTTTTCAGTGTCTTGGTTACAAGCAACTAAGAGTGAAACTAAAGCCAGTACGATTGAGCTACTGACTAAAGTCTTACGCTCAAGGATGTGCGTTATTTGTTTCATTTACAATAACCGTGTTTTTATCTTTTACATCATCGACTGCATTATCTTCTTTAATTTCTTCTTGAAGATGAATACGTGAGAATACGTGTTGAGCAATAATTTGCTGACCTTTTAAGCTAAAATGAATGCCATCACCGGCTCTTAACTTAACACGACTGCTACCATCGCCCATATAATCAGAATAAATATCTTTCTCATATTTAAACATATCATTGACGGAAAGGTAAATTTCGCCCATTTTCTCAGCTTCTTCGCGGTAAAGTTTATCAAGATATGCCATACCTTCAGATAACTTCTGTTTACGCATATTAGGGGGACCAACCCAAATCACCGTGACATTATTCTGTCTTGCATTTTCTATAATGCCTGCAATACGTGATCGGTAGGCAGATTCCCATGCTTCACTGGCAAATTTTAAGTAGCGTCCTCCGCCATCAGGCGGCATATCCCAAGGATCGTTAGGGCCTAAAAAGACCACTAATAATTTGATGGAGTCGTCATTGGCTAAGCGTGTCGCAATAGTTTGTGGCCAATTGAAAAAGCGTGGATAGGCAAGTCCTGTACTTTGTTTACTTAAATCGATACTGCTGATGTTGTAATCCGTTTGCAGTTGACGTTTAAGTAAAGGTGCAACACCTTGCATCATTGAATCGCCCGCAAATAGCACTTTATCTTCTGGTGATAAGATAATTTCTGTTTTTTGAACGATAGGTTTTAAGGCTTCTAATGCGGCATCAGACACGTCTGTAACAGAATGGTAAGGTAACCCACCCATTGCCTGCTTGCGCTCTAATAATTGAGGAAAGCGTTGCGTTAATTGAGTCGCTGGTCGTGTGTACCCATTAAAGAAGTGTAAGCCAACAGCAAAGCCTTCAGGGAGCTGCTCAGGGGCTGAGGTTTGCACTATTGGTTTAGCCTGATTATCAGGATGATTAACTTGTAGGTAATCTCCATAGCTTTCTATCGCAACGAATACGCCATCACGCAGTTGTCCACCCACTTGCCAAGCATAATAGTGAGAAAGTCCAGACCAAGGTGCAGGGCGATGATATTGTTGTTGCCAAAAACGCTCTAGTGATGTTTGGTTTAGCCAAATCAGAAAGAGGGTGCTGAATAGCACCATTAAGGCAACTTTTGCTGTCTTTTTTAAGTTTGAGCAGAAATCAAAAGCTGGCATAAATAAATCCTGGCACCCCATCTGGAGACAACATGAAAATAATCGTGAGGATCAACGCAAGTGGTAGCGGATAAACATACCACGGCACTCTTTTCTCAAGACGAGCCACAATATCCCTTAATGTTACAAAGCAAGGGTAAAGTAAGAAAAGTCCCCAGAACATAAAGAGGGTTAAGCCTTCAGCTTGTAATGACGCCCAAGCACCCACACTAAAGAGTTGCTGTATTAAAACAAAAGCATCTCCCACGGTTTGACTGCGGAAAAATATCCAAGCAAAGCAAACAAAGTGGAAAGTAATTATCCATGACAACAACATATTCAATGACGATAACGCGCTTGGTGGGGCATTTTTCTTCACAGGGAAGAGACGGTGTTTAATATTTAATAACACCACACCAATTCCGTGAATAGCACCCCAAATAATAAAGGTCATAGCAGCACCGTGCCATAATCCAGAAATTACCATCGCGGCAAAGGCATTAAAGTTTTGTCTAATCACTCCTTTACGATTACCCCCTAAAGGAATATAGACGTAATCACGAATAAAGGTAGATAAACTGATGTGCCAGCGACGCCAGAAATCAGCTAAGTTTATCGCTAAATAAGGTGCATTAAAGTTGCGAGGGACAACAAAGCCCAGTAATAAGGCAATACCTGTAACAAGATTGGTATAACCAGAGAAATTAAAATAGATATGCCATGCATAGGCATAAACCGCCGTCAGCACTTGCCCACTTTGCGCTAAATCAGGCGCGTTAAATACCGGATCAACATAGTTTGTTGAAAACCAACCACTTAACCAAAAGAGTTTTGCGATAGCTAAAACAATCAGCATTATCGCCCCTTTATAATCAATGATTTTTCGGGTTGGAGCCTGAATTTGTGGAAGAAATTCTTTAGCGCGATTAATCGGCCCCGCAACTATGCTTGGGAAAAAGCATAGATAAAGAACGACATCTAAAAACGGTGCTTTAGGGATCTCTTTTCGGCAAACAGAAACGACATAACTAACTGAATGGAAAATATAGAAAGAGAGTCCTAGTGGCGCAAGCAACTCAATAAGAGGCAGCTCAATACTGAGTCCCCATTGCTGGAATGCTTGTGTCAGCGTTTCTTGGAAGAATGAGTAATATTTAAAGGCAGTAAAATAGACCGCAACTAATAACCCTAATAGCCAATATATGACTTTAGAGGATGTGTACTTAGTTAATATATTCGCCAGTAAATAAATAAAGAGCGTGTAACTTAATAAGATAATCGCAGGACGATAATCCGCATAAAAAAGAAAAGCATAACTGACTGTAATCAGTAGGATATTTTGGATCTTGACGTGATTTTGGAAGAGCCAGTATAGAACAAAAAAGCTAACAAAGGCTCCGAGAAACTCGAATGAAAAAAAATTCATAAAGGGCTCTAAGGGTGTGATTTAAAAGTCATACCAAACGTGTTACCCCATATATTATGAATTCTAAGCAGGCTTTCAATCAAAAGATTATCTTGTAATAAATAAAAGCCACTTTTCTCTAGAAAGAAAAGTGGCTTTTTGTCAGATGAAAGCTTGTTAAAGCTTAGCTATCTTGCTTCGACTGCAACTGAACTTGAGTGATCAGTTTTTTATTTGAGTCGAACATTTCGGTCAGATAATCGTTATAACTTGAACCCAATTCTGAGTAACCTTTCAAGTCAGTGATTAACTGGCGAGAGTCGAGTTGTTGCTGCGTCATTCTTTGCTGTGCTCTTGAGGAGCGCAATGAATTATAGGCGCGGTGCGTATTGAGATTACGCATATAAGCAATCACTGAGCCTTCAATATCAGGGTAGGCTGCATAGCCTTTGGTTTTCCCTGGAACGTTATTGCAAGACTGACTCCCACATCGCATACCGAATAGATTGTTATTTTGTTGTGCCAACTTCGATGTTCCCCAGCCTGATTCCGTTGCAGCTTGCGTTGCGACAAAGTGTGTCGGAATAATGTCAACGCGAGTTAATAACGAATCCCAATTTACTTTTTTCGGGCTGGTACATGTGACGCCATAGTATTGACAGATTTCACGCAGTTTTTTTAAATCTGCGCTGCCCCAGTGCTGGGCTTTACGTTGAGCAGTTAACCACTCACGATCTCTCATTATCTTATTATTAACATTGTCAATAATAGGAACTATGACATTTAAAAACGCTTTCTTACGCTGTGTTCCCGAAGGGTATCTTTTCAAATCTGGCAACGGTGTTGACGTGCTTTTGAAAGAATACGCCTGCAGTATCTGGGAACTGCCGGTACTGGTTGAAGCAAAACTTACACCAGTAAATAGTAGTGAAATCAAGAAAGCGAAGACGGCACTTGTCCTCATCAATTGAGAGGGCATTGCTTCTCCTCGTTTAACTGGATAAAAATCGAACGAATACTAGCAAATTACTTTTTTCATATCTACAAAATATCGCCTCACATTAGGATAACTACGAGTGATTTGTTAAATAAATGTATAAGGTTTACTGGAAAGCCTCGTTTTATAATCGCTTTTTTCCTTTAACAAAAAGTGCTTTTTCATCGTAAACTTAAATTTATCTTATGATAAAAGCAGTGACTTAACCTAAATTTAGTAAAATTAAGGGTTTTTAATGTGTCAATTTTGTTTATTATTTAGTCAATTTTTGTTGTTTTTGGTCTGGTTTTATTATCAATTTCACGTGCTTTTTCTGTTAAATCAGTAAAATCCGCTTCACTCCAGTAGGTTTTAGGATGCGGTAAATTTCCCATTTCCTTTGTTGGCCAAAGCTGAAATTCTGCTAATTGTTCTAAAACGTAACCAGAATAAGCACTAGGTAAAGTGAGGTAGTGAGGCGACGTTATTTCCTCAAAAGGTAACACTGGATACCGTTGGTCTGAGATATGATAATCACGCAGCAAAACTAAGAATTTATCGGGGACTCGTTGCTGACTATCCCACCATTGTCCATCAATAACATCAAACCATTGTTGCGTTAATTGGCGAGGTTGAGCCTCTAATTGATAAAGTGCAGAAGGAATAATACCCTGCATTGATTGATTATATTGCTCAAGGCTGGTGGCGTGACCCTTTAAGATCAGTGTAAGAGAAAGCCTTGCTCCAATTAAATTGGAGTAGAGGTCTTCGGGTGAAAATGCAGAGATACCTTCTGAAAAACCGGGTACAGAGCGAAAACCATACCATTGTGCAATTTCATGCCATACCGCAAGGCGATAACCGAGGTGTGCAGCAAGATAGGCACTTAAGGTATAACGTTCTAATTCATTTTTAGGTGGTGTGAATGCATTAAAGCGGATTTTACGTTGTGCCAACTCATCACTTAACGTTAGCGTCCACTCTTGTCCTAATTTTGGATAGATATGGCTAAAGAGATAATAAGTATAATCCGCGGTATCACGAATATGGGCGATATCAAGAAATCCCCCTTTATGAGAATAAATTAAGCCAGATTTTTCACTTCCTAAGCCCAATACTGCGCCTGTACCTAGCCAAAAACTATCGTTATAACGATGATTACCCAATGCTGAGGCCTCAACAACGTTATCAATACGATAGAAAGGAATAGGGATTTCGAATGCTTTAACTTTTAAGTCGTAACCAAAGGCACAACAAGGTCTTAAGCCGTTGGGTGCTGTTAACGGTTCGGGTGTTTGCCAAAGCTGTGTTGCTTCTTCGTGGGTGACACTATCAAGATTGGCGTGCAGAGATTTAACAGGCATGACTTGAGTGCAACCTGCAATAAATAAGAAGAAGACAATGGTGTTGATAAAAAGAAACCGCTTAAACATCAAAATGCTTCACCTACTTGAAAATAGAATCCTGTACTTTCTTTGCCTATACCAAAATCGAGACGTACATTCATACGTGGTTTAAATTCAAATCGATAACCTACTCCGACACTAGGTAGCCAATGGCCTTTACCTAAATCACTCGCTTGGTCGCTTAACGTACCACCACCAACCCAAAGTGCAATGCCATGACGCCAATCGAGTTTTTGGCGGTACTCTAATTGAGTTGAAAATACGTGATTATCTTGATATCGCCCTTCGTAATAGCCTCGCATTTGCTGCCCATTACTCAGTTTAGATAATTGGCTCCAAGGCACATCACCTGATGTGAAACGGGCATAATTATCAAATGCTAATACCGCATTATCACTTAAGGGATAATAGTAGTTATATTGTATCTGTGTCGCATTAAAACGATTATTACTGCCCGTATCTGGTGAGTAATGGGTATAGCTGATATCAAAAGCCTGACCTTGGTAAGCATTCGGTAAAAAATCGCGACTATCGTAAGTAAATCGAACTGTGATTCCTGAACTAGTTGAACGCAAAGGTAAATCACGTGCCTTCATATAGTCTTTAAAGGGATTATCTGGGGCAGCAGCTTGTAGGTTGGAGTAATCCCACCCTAATCCTATATAAGTGTTTTTGGTAATTTGGCGCAATAACGTGGGGGTTAGACGCAATTCTTGAGAGCGAAACTCACCGAAATGATCTTTTACACGTCCTTCGTGATAACCCTCACCCCAATAATTGGTAGGGACATTATTTAATGTTCCTGTGAGATAAAAACGCCACGTATCATTTGCTAAATAGGTGTAGTTATTAAAGTTCATACCAAAAGCACCGGTTGATGAACCAAAACCACTTAACGAGAGAGACGAGATTTTGCTATCAGGGCGACTATCGGCTTGATAAAGACCAACAAGGGCAATGCCTACACCCAATTCTAGCTCTGGCGTATAAAATGGTCCCGGTAATATGCCCCAGTCGATAGTTTTACTGCGGTCGAAGTTATTTTCTCCCCCTAGTCCAACTAACCATTGGTCTATTTGTTGTCTATCGGGGAAGAGTTGTGCTTGTGCTGTATGCGAAATAAATAGGCTGGCAAATGCCAGCCCAAAAATAAAAGGGTATTTAACCATTAAAAACGGAACTCACCTGAAACAAAGAAGCTATTACGGTTGTTGAAACCAAGCTCAGTTGTGACGTTAAAATTACGCGTTAATTCTAAACGTGCACCAATAGTATTATTCCATTTATGGGCAAGATGCTGTTCAACATCGAATTTGATATTACCCATCATAGAAGGTGGAAGGATATTCATCATTCCATCAAGCTCTTCTGGTAAGCTTAATCTGCTCACATCACCTTTAAAGCGCTGGGTGATATCTTGGTACATTGCACCTGTCCAGACTTGCAGTTTAGTATTACCTTGACCTGAAATTAATGGTGAGAAAATAAATTCATAACCCACACGAGGTGTGATCACTAACGCTTTAATATCACCATCGATAATATCTAAATTTGTTTTAGTGTAGTTTAAATCAAAAGTACCAAAAAATTGGTTATAACCACCGGCTAAAGTAAAACCACCGCCATAAGATTTACCTTCATAATCTAAATTAAAGGGTAAGTCATTTGCGATTTCTTGCCCACCTAGTGTAACTGCATTTAGCTGTGCTCTAGACGATCCTTTTGTCTTACCATAGATCCCATAAACATTCATAAATGGAAAAATCCAAGTATCGAGTTTTAGCATATGAGATTCATTGCTACTGCGAGTATGACCAACATCAACACCAACAATAGAAAGAATATTTTGTCCTAGCGGTTTGTCAGAGCCAAACGCAATTTTATCTACGATAACGTCTTGGCGTAGATTCATATAGTTGTAGCTAGCACCAAAAGGCTCTGGAATATCATAACCACGGGCACGAGCTTCATCGCCCCAAATGGGTAAAACACGAGATTGGCTTGCTGGGGTACGAGTATCTAATGAACCTTCATTATTTAAAGCAGTACCACCGGATTGGCTAACACTTAAAGAAAGCAGTGGGCGATCGCTATCCGCGTAAGAAAAGCCAGTCGCAAGAAGAGAGGCGGTTAATACCACCTTATTTAAATTGGAAAAGTTCATACATAACCCACAGGAAATTAAAAAAGTAAGTAGTAAAAGAGTAGCGGAAAATTTTAATCTTTTTCTAATTGATGGTCACCAGCTATAAGTGCGATATACAGTAATTGATGCTTGTATTTCGCATTATTGTAGTATTATTAAGGGATTATTAAGTTAATATCCCTATTTTTCCTAAGAAAACCTTAATAAAACTAGTCGATTGAAATTATAAAAGAGAATGATAATTCTTCTTTTAATTATTACTGTTTTATTTCTCTCGATATTACTGATGAAATTAACATCGAAATAAGCTATTTCGGTGATAAACCGTTATGATAATAGTTGCTTTATATGGACTCTTTTAATAAAGGAACGTTATGACCTATCAAGAGCTTTATCAGTACGCCATTTTTATGCTGTCTCGCCGTGATTACAGTACAAGCGAACTGCAACGTCGAATTGAACGTCGAATTCGCGAAACTGAGAAGGATTCACCGACTGCCCCCGAATGTTTGCCTCAAGTCATCGAGCGCTTGCTTGAAAGCCAGTATCTTGATGACAATCGAACTATTTATAGTTTTTTTCGTAGTTATTTAAATAAATCCTATGGACCGTTACGTATTCGCCAAGAATTACGCTTAAAAGGATTTCCTAGCGAAATTATTGAGCGTGTATTAGAAGAAACAGACACTGATTGGTACGCACTCTGCCAAGATCTGAAAGAGAAAAAATTCGGTACCGCTAAACCCAAAGACTTTAAAGAGAGAGCCAAGCAAATTCGTTATCTGCAATATCGTGGGTTTACCTCTGATTATATCAATGCGCTGTTTTAATTGATTAACGTAGTGTCATTGCAATATCAGCTAATTTTTTATCATTATTTTTTTTAAAATAGACCTTTTGATGTAAGAAAATATTAAAAGGAAATGGTGAGCGAATAAATTGAACCTCATCATTTGTGATCGTTGAAATATAATGAATATTTTCAGGCATAAAGCAGTAACCCGCCCCTAAATCAACGCAGTGCAAGACATCCGCCATCTCTGTTAACCCTAAAGTATGATATTGATAACCTTGATTTTTTAGCTTATCTAAAATCGTTGAAAATATGGGGTTTTGCAAAGTACTGCTTCTTTGTATTAAGGTTTCTTTGGCAAAAAATGTTTTGGTGTTGGGATATTGTTCAAAGAGTTTTCTACTCACCAATAAGCCGACTTTTTGTGTGCATAAATTAATCGTATTAATATTTTTATGAGAATAGTCAAATTCAAGAGAGGAAATAACAAGATCAAACTCTTTATCAAAAAGTTCTTCTTTAATATCATCAATATAACCATCTTCTAAAGATAGTCTATATTGATTGTTTTTTTGTCGGATCTCCAACAGTTTTGTTTTTAAGTCAGGATAATAAAGACCATCTAATTTAATGGAGAGCGAGGTTTTATTTTCATTGGGATTCATTATCTGATTTTCAATTTTTCTAATTTTTTCATAATAGGGATATAAACGATCATAAAGTGTTTTTCCTGCAGGGGTAAGACCCATTCCGCTTTTGGAGCGTTTAATCAGTGACTTACCTATTTGGCTTTCAAGTTCGTTAATCCCGTGGCGTAGTGCGGATGGGGTAACATTGATTTGTTCTGCAGCTTTGACTAGGCTTTGACAAGTTGCGACGGCAAAGAACTGATTTATTTTTCGTGAGAAAAACATGCAGGCGTTCTCCATATTTATTTATATATATCTTACGAATAAATAATCCTCCTAAATGTAATCGTTATATTGATATTTATCAATAATCATTTTGATGCGACTAAAAATGAAAAAAGGATAAAGAATAAATTAAAAAAAACAACAATACTGACTAATTTTGATAATAAATAAGTGTATTTTTGATAAAAATAAAATCAAACGATTAATTGTTTTTTATTTCCATGTTTTATTTATTAATTTTCTCTGTTTTTCTCAATCTTTTTTATTAAAAACCGCAATCAATCTATAAAGAATAAAAAAACTCAATATTAGGTTATAAAAAATTCAATTTTCAATTCTTATTTTCTTGGTATTTTAATTATCGAGATGAAACGACGATTTTATTCTATTAATTTTAAATTAACTTATATTAGGAAAATATTTAATGAAAAACATTAATACACTTTTAGCGAAAATGAATTCTGATACAGTGGAAAATATCACGTTAAATGATCTAGCTCCCTTATCACTTCATGAAATCCACACGCTGAGTGAAGAGAAGCTTAGTTGGCATGAAGCAAAAACATTATATAAAGAAGCTCATTATTTAACACGTAATAATCCACAAGTAAAAAATGCCGTGGCTTTAGATATTCAACCTCACGCAGCTCAAAGTAGTACGTTAGAAAATTGGATCCCAAATCGAGACAACCACTATGTCGATTCTAAATCTGTGGCATCGATGTTTTCACCTGCGGGTTATTTAACTGAACTTTATCGTGAAGCAAAAGAAATACATTCTGATAGCCCAATGTATCGTCTTGATATACGTCGTCCTGATTTAGCACAATTAATACTTTCTCAAGACAATATGGATAAAGAAGTTTCTACTCTTTCTTTATCAAATCAAATTCTTACTACCGCACTGCAAAATAAATTTGGCAATGATAAAGATTTATTTCAAGAACTAGCAACAAATCGCGTAATGGGTGAAAATCCTTATCATCAGCCTTATGAAACTATTCGACAAACATTATTATTACGTGATGGCTTGGCTGATAAATTAATAAAGGCTAAAGATTATCTTAATATTTTAGATACAGAATGGATCTCAATGATTAATTCATCTATTTCTCCTGAATTATATGCTATTTTAACAGAATTAATCTCTGACGATAAAATTGATGAACTAATAGAGAAAAACTTCGGAAATAAAGATATCAGTTTAAAGAATAATTTAAAGTACTTATCAGAATATTATTCTGTTTCAGAAGAAGAAATATTACCATTATTTAATATTCTTAAAGTAAATAATGAACTATCTGCAAAAAGTATGTTGGTATTAAATAAGATTATTCGCTTACATAAAGCAACCGGGATCTCTGTTGATAATCTATTAATTTTAATTAAAATAAAAAACGATGATAATAATATTGACTCTGAGGTTATTCGTTCTATTCTTCATGTACAATATATTATGGAGAAATACAATATTAATATTGAGCAATCTATAGTACTTAATGGTGCTAATATTAATCGTCAAACATTGAATAACTCTTTATCGCTATTTGATATTTTATTTAATTCTCCTCCATTAGGTAAAAGTAAATTTATTGCAGATAATAAAGCACTTGATTTTAATTCATCATCTCCAGATGATATTATACGTATTAATACCTTAAAACGTGCATTTCATATCGATGATATTGGTATTGTTGCTATGTGGAAATTAGCTTCTGGTAAAAAAACGGGATTTACTTGTTCTATAAAGGATATATCACTTTTATATCGAGTATATTTATTAGCAACAGTACATAGTCTAGACATTTATTCTCTTTCTTTATTACTTGATATGTTACCTGAACCTTTCAGTAAACCCATTAATGAACAATCTTTATCAGATGATGCAGGTAATTTAATTTATACAATAGATAATTATTGCAAGTTTATCAAAGAGTATAAGTTTAGTATTCCAGAACTATATTCAATGACAGCTGAAAAATATGATTTATCTTATACTCGAGAAATGAAAGGACTCTTTGACGAGTTAATGAAATTTAATGATTTTTATATAGATGAATTCACCGAACGGGCAATTATACCGTGCTATTTACCTATACTAGGTTATCATTTATTCCTTCCTTCATTAAGTGTTGCCAAAGCTGTATGGAAATATCTCGATAATAATATGATATTAAACTTATCTATTGATGATTTTAGAGACTTGGTAAGGAAGGATGATAAAACATTAGAGGATAAAAATAAACTTGTTACTTATATAAAAATTTTGTGTCAAATGATTTCTATGTTTACTAAGTTAGGATTAAATGAAAATGAAATAAATATATTGGGAGAACGTCGTTTGCTTAATTATGAATCTGTTCTTCCTAATATTGAATCAATAAAAGATATATCTGAATTCCATCGTTTCTATTTAGATAAAATAAATAATAAAGATGAGATAAGTAACCTTTTTTTCGGTTATGGAACTGTTTCAATTTTATCAAAGGCATATGGAGTCTCTGATGAGGTAATTGAGCAAATTATTTCTTTATTAAAACTAGGTGATCAAATTAAATTTGATAATATCAAAGAAATCTCTAGCTATATTGATATGGTTAAAACATTTAACATCACACCAAATAACTTTAATCTATTAACTCAGTTAAAATTTTCTACAAGTGGGGATAAAGAAAAAGACTACTTGAATTGGGATAGAATTAGTAAAATTTTACAAAGCGGGCTAAATGCTCAACAAGTTATTTTACTAAAAGATAAAATGGATGAAAAAGAGAGTGTTGCACTTAGTGCATTTTATATTCATAACTTTAAGGAATTAAATTTAGTAACTAGTGATGATATTTATCATTATTTACTGATTGATAATAAAGTTTCATCTGAAGTAAAAACCACAAAGATAGAACAAGCTATTGCAAGTATACAGCTATATATTAATGAATTTTTATCTTTGGATATGAAAGATGCTAGTCCACTTATTAAGTCTCGTCAATTTTTTATAGATTGGGATAAATATAATAAGCGTTATAGCACTTGGAGTGGTGTCTCTTTATTAGCTTATTATCCTGAAAACTATATTGATCCTACAGTACGTATTGGTCAAACTAAAATGATGGATACGTTGTCACAGTCAATCAGTCAAAATAGTATTAATAGTGATACGGTTGATGATGCATTTAAAACCTATTTAACTTCTTTTGAACAAATTGCTAATTTAGATGTGATTAGTGGTTATCATGATAGTGTGAGATTAGAAGATGGGCACACATATTTTATTGGTTGTAATGCGTCAGAAAAAGTAAGTTATTATTGGCGTAGTGCAGATCATAGTAAAATAAAAAAAGGAGTCATGGCAGCAAATGCTTGGACAGAGTGGACTAAAATTGAGAATGGTGCTAACCCTTACAATAATTTAATTCGTCCTGTTATTTTTAATAATCGATTATATATTGCTTGGATTGAACAAAAAGAAATTGAAAGTAAAAAGTCTGAGAATAAAGAAGAAAATACATCTACACCAATTTCTAAGCAGACACAATATAGTTTAATTTTATCACATATCCGTTATGATGGTACTTGGAGTTCACCTATTGATTTTCAACTACCTAATAATATTATAGATAATGAAAAAGGAAATTTTTATTTAAGCTATAACGAAGAATTAGATAAATTATATTTTTTAACTTATGTCACAAGTGATGTCTATAAAGATGAAAATGAAGAGTATCAAGTTTATTCTATTGATAATAAAATGATGTTTTCTAATATATCATATTTAAATGAGGAAAATGCAAAAAATATTTATATTAATGTGAAGTCTGAATTTGATTTGAGTGGTGAAAAATGCACTAAAAATATTAATAATAAATTTGCATTGAGAGGTGAATTAGCTTACTCAATATCTCACGATCCTATTGATGATATAAAAACAATGGATTCTCAACATGTCTCTTTTTCTGGAAGTTTAATTAATGGTGTCAGTGTAGAGTCGAAAAATAAAACATTATCTTGCTACCTTTCTGCTTTTGTTAACTGTAATATTAATTATGGACATTTTGCTCCTGCACCTATTAAAGATATCTTTAAAGGTTTATTAAAGAGTGGTTCTCTATTAGAGGATATTGTTTATACTTCAGGTAGTGTTGGTAAGTTGACAACCTTGTCTTTTAATGGAAAAACCGATTTTAGTTATTATTTAGGTTTTGATGTTAAAAAAAATATAATTTACTTCTTTATTTACGATAATACTAAAGGTGCGGTAATTAACGGTTTAGATGTTAATAATGGAGAAGATTATAGCGTAGGACTGTCTTTTTTCACTAAACAGTCAAATGGTTTATTAAAATATACATCGAAAAATAAAACTGCCTTTACGCTTTCTAATGAATTAGGCAATTTCTCGTTACAACATTTTCTAGATAAAGAAACACCAATGTTTCTTTTTTATGTTTCGGGAAAAACAACGACTCAATTACTTATGGGAGCATATGGGAAAGGAATATCTTACCCATTAACTATTAGTGATTTAAATAAAATTATCTATAGTGATGACGAAATGGTTAATGATATTAAGATAACATTATTTTCTAGTCAGGATAATAAAGTCACCTATTCTCTCGAACAATGGTCTAACGCCAATACTTCTTTAGTTGAGGGTAGTAATAGCTTCAATAGTAAAAATAAAACGCTTAAGCTTGATGTTCCTCAGAATGCATTTAATGACAATGGTGAGTTAATATTAACTGCGGATGTAACAGCGGTTAATAAGAACCAAAAAATTATTGCTAAAAGCCTATGTTACTTTAAAGTCAGTGAATTAGAACATATAAATGAGAGTATTATTAGCTTAAAAACAAATCAAAAGCATGCCCAATATATGTCAATGACAGTGGCAAATGAACCTTTGTTAGTGCGTTTAAATACATTATTTGCACGCCAATTAGTCAAACGTGCGAATAACGGAATTGATGCTATTTTAACGCTAAATTCTCAGAGACTGCCTGAACCTGCTCTGGAAAAAGGCGCTGATGTACCGATGGATTTTAATGGTGCGAATGCTCTCTACTTTTGGGAACTGTTCTATTACACCCCGATGATGTTAGCAAATGTGATGCTAGAAGAGCAAAATTACGACGAAGCTAGTCGTTGGTTACGTTATGTGTTTAGTCCAAATGGTTATATTGATAACAATACTCGTACTCATCGTGTTTGGAATTCACAGCCATTATTAGCGGATATAGCTTGGGATCATGATCAACTGGATTCAACTGATCCTGATGCTGTGGCACAAGCTGATCCAATGCACTATAAATTGGCTACATTTATGAAGTGCCTTGATATTCTTGTGGCACGAGGTGACAGTGCTTATCGTCAACTTGAGCGTGACACACTAAATGAAGCTAAAATGTGGTATGTACAAGCGCTAAAATTATTAGGAAATGAGACAGAACTATTAGAGGACGATGTGTGGTCAGCACCGACATTAATTGATGCAGCAACCATAACACATCAAGAAAAATCTTCTGTTAATGATGAGAAAAAAGAAACAACATTATCACGCACAGCAAATACCTTAACTTCGCTTTTTTTACCACAAATTAATGAGAAGTTAGCGCAGTATCGAGACACGTTAAAATCGCGTTTATTTAATTTGCGTCACAACTTATCGATTGATGGGCAATCGCTGTCATTACCAATGTATGCAACACCAGCAGATCCTAAGGCACTGCAAATCACCGCAGTTAATCAATCGCAAGAGGATGGTGTATTGCCGAAAGTGATGATACCGGCTCAGCGTTTCCCTGTGATATTAAATAGCGCAAAATCAGTCGTCAGCCAGTTAATACAGTTTGGTAGTTCGCTTTCTAGCATCATTGAACGTCAAGATGTGGAAGCGTTGTCAGAATTACTAGCAACGCAGGGTAATGAAATTACTCTCCAAAATATCAAGTATCAGCAGAAGATGATTGAAAAGTTTGATTATACCGAAAATTCATTACAGGGTTTACGGGAAGGTGCCCAAACCCGCTATAATTATTATAGCAAATTATATAATGAAAACATTAGTGCAAAAGAAACAAGAGCACTAGCACTTCGCGTTATGGGCATGGGATTTACGACAATCAGTCAACCATTTTATGTGAGCGCGGGTATAGCGGTTTTAGCACCAAATACATTCGGTATGGCAGTGGGGGGATCAAATTATGGTGGGCTACTTAATGCAGTAGGTACTGGATTCCTTAGTGCTGGTAGTATATCTAATATGGCGTCAGACATTTTAAGTCAATCTGAAGTATATCGTCGTCGTCGTGAAGAGTGGAAATTATTACGTGATACAGCACAATCAGAATTAAAACAATTTGATGCACAAATTAAAGCACTGGGTGTGCGTAAAGAAGCAGCTAATTTGCAATTAGGACTTCTGATGCAACAGCAAGTGCATATGCAGGCACATTTAACGTTCTTACAAAATAAATTTACCAATAAAGCGCTGTATAGCTGGTTACGCGGTAAATTGATGGCGATTTATAAGCCATTCTACGACTTAACTGCCTCCCGTTGCCGTATGGCGGAATCGGCTTATCAGTATGATTTAGATGAAACACAAACCTTTATTCGCCCAGGGGCATGGCAAAGTAATTATTCCGGTTTGATGGCGGGTGAAAGCTTAATGCATAACCTGATTCAAATGGAAAACAGCTACCTCGAAAAAGATAAACGTGTATTGGAAATCACCAAGATTGTGTCGTTGGAAGACGTGTACCAAGGTTTAGGCACTAATAAGTTTGGTTTTGAACAAGTCGCTGATGTGATTAATAAATCGAAAACCCAGCTAGGTACGGCAGAAAATGGTATTACGCTGAAAAACGGTCAATTACAGGCTTCGATTAAGCTCTCTGATTTAGCTATCGACAAAGATTATCCTGCAGATTTAGGTCAATTACGTCGCGTTAAACAAATTAGTGTGACATTACCTGCGTTAACAGGCACGTATCAGAATATTCGTGCGGTGTTGAGTTATGGCGGTAGTGCGGTGAAACCACGAGGTTGTAGTGCGATTGCGATTTCTCATGGCATGAATGACAGTGGTCAGTTCCAACTGAACTTTAATGATGAGCGTTATCTGCCATTTGAAGGTTTACCTGTGAATGATAGCAGTACACTGACTTTAAGCTTCCCTGATGCGACAGATAAGCAAAAAGAGATGTTACTGACACTAAACGACATCATTCTCCACATTAATTACACCATTCGCTAATTACCCAAATCTTAATTAATTACAGGCTCCTTAGGGAGCCTGTCAGGAGTTCTACATGCAAAATTCAGAGAAATTGACCTTTGATGCGCCAAACTTACCAAAAGGTGGTGGGGCTGTCACAGGATTAATGGGCAACATGGGTGCTGTTGGTCCTGATGGTGCAGCTACTTTTAGCTTGCCGTTGCCCATTAGCCAAGGTCGTGGTTATGCCCCTTCTTTAGGTCTAAGTTATCAAAATCAAGCCGGTAATGGCGCTTTTGGCTTTGGCTGGTCTATGGGTGTGATGTCGATTCGTCGTCGTACTTCAAAAGGCGTGCCTACTTATACTCAACAAGATGAATTTGTTGGGCCTGAAGGTGAAGTGATTGTGCCAATTATCAATAAGAAAGGCGAAATTGAAACGGCACAACGTAATGAGTTACTTGGCATAAAACTCGCTCATCAATATCAAGTGACAACTTATCGTTCACGTATTGAAAAAAGTTTTAGTCGTTTTGAATATTGGTCATTAAATGAGGCTAATGCTTCAGCCAATACACCAAAACAATTTTGGGTGATGTTGAGTGCAAATGGTGAGGTTCACTTATTCGGTTATGAAACCACAGCACAGATCGTGGATAGCCAAAACAGTGCACATATTGCGCAATGGGATCTCAATGCTTCGGTTTCAGCGATGGGTGAACAAATTGAATATCACTATCGCGCTGAAGATGAACAAGGTTGTGATAAACAAGAAATTCAATCCCATAAAAATGCTAATACACAGCGTTATTTAGAGAAAGTGTATTACGGTAACCCTGAGGGAGAGCGTGCTTTTTCATGTACGAAAACGGATAACACCTTACCGAAAAATGCCTTGTTTACTTTGGTCTTTGATTACGGTGAGCGTGATAGCGCATTAGCCACCTATCCACAATGGCAAAGTAATTCCGCATGGGCACTGCGTAAAGACTGTTTCTCGCTGTACCATTATGGTTTTGAAGTTCGTACTCGCCGTTTATGTCGCCAAGTACTGATGTATCACCGTCTTGAAAGTTTAGAAAAACAAACAGTATTGGCAGAAACCCCTGAATTAGTCGCTCGATTAACGCTCACTTACGATGAGTCCGCATCAGGTACTGTTTTAGTCTCAGCACAAAAATCCGCGTTTAACAATAATAAAGATGCGCAGTCGTTAGTGACATTGCCACCGGTTAAATTTGATTGGCAAATGGTGGGGGCGACTAAACAAGCCCAGTGGCAATCACTGGATGAGCTTGCTTCTTTTATACCACAACCGCCTTATCAATATGTTGATTTATTAGGAGAAGGATTGGCTGGCGTGTTGTATCAAGATCGTGGTGCTTGGTGGTATCGCGCCCCCGTCAGAAAAGAAGATAAACAAAATCCGAATGCCATAACATGGGATAAAGCAAAAAAGCTTCCTGTTATTCCGTCATTGCGGAATTCAGCCATGCTGACCGACGTGACGGGTAATGGAAAACTGGAATGGTTAGTTACTCAAGGTGATGTGAATGGTTATTACACTCAAGATGAAACCAACGCAGAAAATTGGCTAAATTTTGTGCCACTTGATGCACTGCCAGTAGAATATTTTCATTCTAGAGCGGAAATCACCTCATTAACAGGCAGTGGTTTTGCTGATTTAGCTTTAATTGGTCCTCGCAGTATTCGTCTTTATGCGGGCTCTGCGCAAGGCTGGAAAAAAAGCAAAGATATCATGCAGGCTGATGGCGTGACGTTGCCGATTAAAAACGTTAATCGACGTACCTTGGTGGCATTTAGTGATGTATTGGGTTCAGGTCAACAACACCTGATTAAAGTGGATTACCAAGGCGTAACCTGTTGGGTGCATTTAGGTGAGGGGAGATTTAGTACTCCGATGACGATCCCTGGTTTTTCTGCGGATCGTCTGAAATTTAATCCTAATCAATTCTATTTAGCAGACTTAGATGGTAGCGGTACGACTGATATTATTTATGCTCAATCTACTCATTTAGAGGTGTATTTTAACCAAAGTGGTAATCAATTTGTGCGTGGTGATGATATCGCATTACCTAAAGGTGTGCGTTTTGATAACCAATACCAACTGCAAGTGGCGGATATCCAAGGTCTTGGTGTCGCTAGTATTTTACTGACAAAAGCTTATCCAACACCGCAACATTGGGTGCTTTCGTTACAAAATAAAAAGCCGTGGTTATTAACGTCCATTAATAACAATATGGGGCTTATTCAGAATTTGCATTACCGTAGTTCAGCGCAATATTGGTTAGATGAAAAATTAACTCGTCAACAGCAAAATAAAGCTAAAGCGGTTAGCCACTTACCTTTCGCACTACATACGTTGTGGAAAATTGAAACCATTGATGAAATCACGCAAAGCCGTTTAACGCAAACTTACAACTATCGTCATGGTGTCTGGGATGGCGAAGAAAATGAGTTTCGTGGTTTTGGCTGTGTAGAAGCCACCAATGCCGAGTCTTTTAAAAGTGAAGAAAATACCACGGATAAAACGCCAAGTGCATTAACGCGTCAGTGGTTTTTAACGGGAAAATCCTTAGTTGATAACCAGTTTTTTAATGAGTTTTGGCAAGGCGACAGTGCGGCGTTTTCTCACTTCTCACCACGCTTTACCCAAGGTGATGGAAGTTCAGAAAAAGCGTGTGATAACACAGTGCATCAAGAACTCGCCTATTGGCTTGAGCGTGGACTGCAAGGTCAATTGCTTAGAAAAGAGGTCTATGGATTAGACAATACCGTTGTATCTGATGTGCCTTATGTCGTTACGGAACAACGGCCACAAGTGCGTTTAATTGAAGCGCAAGGGCGCTCACCAGTGGTGATGCCTTCTGTAGTCGAAAGCCGTGACTATCATTATGAGCGTATTGCTTCTGATCCTGCTTGTCATCAACACATTATCTTAGAGCAAGACGGTTATGGTTTTGTATCTAAAGCCGTTTCGATTAACTATCCAAGACGTGCTAAGGGGGGGGAAAACCCTTATCAGCACTACGAAAGCCTACCCGAGACGTTATGGGCATCCAGTTATGATGAGCAACAACACACTCTGCGTTTAGGTTTGTCGCGTCAGACTTGCCATCATCTTGTTCATCCTGAAAAACAGGTTTATCAGCTCGAGATCACCAACGCCAGTCGCCAAGATAGTTGGATATTCGGTGCGGAAAAGCAGCCGAAAGAAGGCCTGAATGTCGAAGCATTATTAGCGAGCAATAATTTGCTCACACAAAAATCAGCTTCAGTTTTTGTAGGGCAACAACAGCTTGCTTATCTGGATGTGAGTGGTAATGCAACATTAGCAGAACCCGATTTCCCTGTACGTTTAGCTTACAGTAAAACCGCGGAATTAGATGAAGAAACCGCAAAAGTCATTTCACAACCTTATCCAGATTTAAAACTGGATGGCGTGATGAAAAATGCAGGTTATCAGCAAAAAGACTATTTATTCGCTGATGAAACAGAAAAAAGCAAAAAATTGTGGGTAAAACCGTTATTAGGCGTTAAAGCCTATGGTTCATTAGCCCAGTTCTATAAGCCACTGGTGTATAAAAAAACAGAGCTTTCTTGTGATTATAACTTACTGTGGGATAAGCAATTCTGTGTATTAATGGGTAAAGGATCTCCTTTAAATACACAAGATTTTCATCTTACTTATGATTGGCGCTTTTTATCACCTAATTCAATAACAGATGAAAACAAAAATCTTCGTCAAGTGACCTTTGATGGTTTTGGTCGTGTAACGACAACCCGTTTTTCAGGGGCTGAAAAAGGTCTGGAAAGTGGTTATAGCCATAAAGCCTTTACGATGCCAAATACTATCGATGAGGCTTTGGTCCTGACATCCACTCTGCCTATTGCTACGGGTTTTGTTTATGTCACGGACAGTTGGATGTCTTCATCGTCAAAACTGCCTCCACACGCTCTGCAAATTATGACTGACCGTTATGACAGCGACTCACAACAACAAATTCGCCAACAAATCGCGTTTAGCGATGGTTTTGGACGCCTATTGCAAACCTCTATCAGAGTTGAAGCGGGTGAGTCTTTTTTGCGCAGTGAAAAAGGGGAATTAGTGGTGGACTGTGTACAGCAAGCACAGCAAAAAAGTACCACAACACGTTGGGCAATTTCAGGTGAAACCGAATATGACAATAAAGGGAATGTAAAGCGCGTTTACCAGCCTTATTTCCTGAATGATTGGCGTTATGTTTCGGAAAGTTCATCTCAGCCTAATCGGTTTGCGGATACCTATTATTACGATGCATTAGGTCGTTTATATCAAGTGATTACTGCAAAACAATATCGCCGCTATACGATGATGACGCCTTGGTTTGTGGCTCAGGAAGATGAAAATGACACCTTAGTGTAGGTTATTTATTACGCGGATTAATGGGAAACACCATTTATCCGCTCTATTTAGGAATTTTATTATGCTGGTAGCAATCCCATCTGAAAGCGATGCGCTGGCTTGGATGATTATCGGTGGATTTTCAGCCTGGGGAGGTATCGTGAGGTATTTAATGGAAATTAGGCAAAAACAAATTAGGTGGTCTTGGTGTGGCATTGGTAGCCAAATTGTGATTTCAGTATTCACAGGATTATTAGGGGGATTATTGAGTTTTGAAAGTGGTGCAAGTCGCTATATGTCTTACATGATTGCAGGGCTTTTTGGCTCAATGGGAAGTACCACATTGATTTGGCTATGGAATCGTATTTTTGGCATGAACAACCTTAAGGAGCCTAAATGAATACGTATACATTAAGTCAACGTAGTCAAAACAACTTAAAAGGTGTGCATCAAGATTTAGTGCAAGTGGTTCATCAGGCGCTGACATTGAGTGAATATGATTTTGTGGTCATCGAAGGGCTACGCTCATTCGCGCGCCAAAAAGTGCTAATGAAAGAAGGCAAAAGCAAAACACTCAATAGCCGTCATTTAACGGGTCATGCTGTAGATATTGTACCGTTAGTGAATGGCTCGATCCCTTGGCACGATTGGTCTGCGTTTGAATCTGTATCAAAAGTGATGAAAAAAGCGGCACATCAATTGGGTGTTTCAATGAATTGGGGCGGTGATTGGGTATCGTTTCGTGATGGCCCTCATTATGAGCTGTCTAGAGAGGTATATTCATGAGTTTAACCTGGCTTCTACGCTGGGGATTAAAAGGAGGCGTGTTGTTAGTCATTCTGACCACGCTTCTGGTGATCCGCTATCAGCACAACCAAATTAATCGACTTTCAGAACAAAATAGTCAGCTTGAATATCAACAACGTACATTGCAATCACAATTAATGCAATGGCACGAGCAAGCGGAAAAAATCTCTGAAACGCTCACTCATCAACAAAAGGAGCAACAATATTTAGAGGAAGAAAATCATGCAATACGCCAAGAATTACGGCTACTTCTGGCTCAAACGCCTTGTGCTAATGAGTCTGTGCCTGACGCTGTTATCCAGTTGCAGCAAAACACCCTTAACCGTCGTTAAAGCACCCGAAAAATTTGTACCAACACACTTACTACAGCCCTGTTCAGCACCGTTTTTTAATGTGCAAGTATGGGGGGATTATCCTGATTATGTGGCACGTTTAATGTTGGTATTAGAGAAATGTAATACCGATAAAAAAGCGGTAGCAGAAATATTGGTAACAAAAAATTAGCTTGGTACTCATGAGTTAGATCATAAAAGAAAGCGAATTAAGGAATTATAGAAATATGTTAAATAAACAATTACATACAAGAACGCCAACGGTGGCGGTTCATGATAATCGAGGATCGGCTATTCGAGAAATTAGCTATTGCCGTCATCCTGATACGGTTAACCAAACGGATGAACGCATTACGCGTCACCATTATCATGCTCGCGGTTATTTAGAACGCAGTATTGATGCAAGATTGTATGAAGCACAACAATCAAATTCAGCAATACAACCGAATATTCAACAAACGGTGAGTTTAGGGGGCGCATTATCTTTCTCAAAAGGCATTGATAATGGGAATAGCTTTAATCTCAATGATATTGAAGGCACGGTTTCACAACAGATTAATGCAAAAGGTACGGTGACAACGTATGAATATTCTGATCCCAGCGTTGAGCGATATTTAGAGCAAGTCAAAGAAAGAAAATTGGGTGAAAGCCGTATTGCCGTAGTACAAAAATTTAAATGGGGACAAGGAAACGCGAGTGAGTTAATCGATACCAATCAAGTGGGAAAATGTATTGAACACTTTGATACGGCAGGTAAAAAAACGTATAGCAATTATTCTCTCTTGGGGCATGCTATTGCAGAAACACAACAATTGCATATGAGTAGTCTTATTGACTGGAATTCAACTAGTGAAGTAAATGATATTCAACAAGCTGAAAAATTTACCACTCAATATACTTATGATGCGATAGGGGCTGTATTAGAAGAAACCGATGCAAAGGGGAATAAACGCCGTATTGCCTATGATATTGCAGGCTTTGTTAAGCAATCTTGGTTGACCTTAAAAGGACAATCAGAACAAGTGATTTTACGCGCTTTAACCTATTCAGCTACGGGGCAAAAGCTGCGCGAAGAGCAGGGTAATGGCTTAGTCACCACTTATGAATATGAGCCTGAAACGCAACGTTTACTGCATGTCAAAACGGTGCGTCCTCAAGGTCATGCATTAGGTACGAAGATCATGCAAGATCTGCGTTATGAGTACGATCCCGTCGGCAATATTATCTGTCTGAAAAATGATGCTGAAGCGACTCGCTACTGGCGTAATCAGAAAATTGTGCCTGAAAATCGTTATATCTATGATTCTCTGTATCAATTAGTGAGTGCAACAGGTCGTGAATCTGCCAATCAAAAAACACCTGCTTCAATGCAATCTCAAACCATTACCACGTTGGTTAAAGATGGACAAAGTTATACCAATTACACGCGTTTATACGCTTATGATCGCGGTGGTAATTTAACGCAAATCCGTCATAACTCCGCTATTGCGCAACAAAGTTTTACCCAAGATATAACTATATCTAATAAAACTAATCGGGCATTACTTAAATCACAATGTTCTGATCCGAAGCAAGTCGATAGCTATTTTGATGAGAGCGGTAATTTAACCCAGCTTCTCAATGGGGATACTATTATTTGGGATAGCCGTAATCATTTGAAAGCAACAAAAGAGATAATGGAAAGTGGAGATTTGTCTGAGGGCGAAACTTATCAATATAACAGTGTGAGCCAACGTATGACGAAAATACGCGGGCGTAAAACTGCTGACGGTGATTTAGAAAAAGTTACTACGGTCTATTTACCGAATATTGAACAATGGGACGTGAGTACAAGTTCTGTGACAGAGAAATATGCCGTTGTACAAATTCAAGCAGGTACTAGTGCAAAAGTCAGGGCGCTGTGTTGGGAGATTGGCACACCGAAAGGAATTGAAAATAACTCACTGCGTTATAGCTATGATGACGGTATTGGCAACAGTGGATTAGAAACCGATGGTCAAGGGCAATTAGTTAGCTATGAAGAGTATTACCCTTATGGTGGCACTGCGATTTGGTCTAGCGAAAATGCGGTAGAAGCAGATTACAAAACCATTCGTTACTCAGGTAAAGAAAAAGACGCTACGGGTATGTATTACTACGGTTATCGTTATTATCAACCGTGGATTGGTCGCTGGTTAAGTGCCGACCCCGCCGGTACGGTGGATGGGCTGAATTTATACCGAATGGTGCGCAATAACCCAGTGACATTGCATGATCCGGATGGACGAGCGCCCACGCCTTCAACCGCATCGACTTCTGCAACAACAAGTGAGCATTTTATCAATCGATTACCGACTTCATTTCATGAAATAAAAACAAATAATTGGGCGAGGGAGGTTATTAATCAGGCTGAGGTTTGGAATCAAGAAGATTCACTCGACTTTAAAAGAGAAACTCACTATACAGTCAGTAAGTTAGGCCGGCATTTTTCGCTCTATTCAACCCCTGATTATCCATCAAAACAACTCATTGTTACTGCCCATGGTGGTTTTAACTTAAACAGTGGAGCGGTTCCAATACCCGATGGAATGACATTAGAATTCTTAAATCCACACAGAACTTTTTTATTGGATCCGGGGATTGATAATGTCGCAATAGAAAAGAGTCTTACGTTATTTTCCATTTCAAATCATCATATGGAGTTACATAATCAATTCGCGATTGAAGAAATGGAATTATTGGGAATAAGGACAGTGACAGGCGAGTATAATAATATGAATTCTAAAGTAGCAGAAGAAGATAATAATGGGAGAATTAATATTACAAATTATAGATTAACCACATATGAGGCCGATACACCCGATAAAATAGGTAATGCGTTGGCTGCCAATCGAGCGATTACGCAAACAATTCAAGATCAAACAGTAAGAACGGATATTGTCACAGTAAGTGATACGATCACTTCTGATGGGCTTTCTTTTCCTTCAGTTACGACAATGGGAAGACTTTTCAATGACTTAAGGGTAAATAATATTAAATATGACAATATTGTCTGCTCATTTTGTCGTTCCAAAGATGACAGGCCCAATATGGACTATGATCCTATTCGACAGATACGTGAATAACCTTATTGTAACGCTCTTAATAATGTTTAGAGGCTAGACGATAAGTGCGGTTAAATTAATCATGAGGAATTTAGTTTAGAAATAAATTAATAATAAATCTTCATGACCCAATATATTTAACCGCCATTAATCACTAACGAAATATTTATTATCTATAAAAAGAAAATTGAAAGGAATTAAAAATATGTTAAATAAACAATTACACACAAGAACGCCAACGGTAGTAGTTCTTGATAATCGAGGATCAACAATCCGTGAAATTAGCTATTGCCGTCATCCTGATACGGTTAACCAAACGGATGAACGCATTACGCGTCACCATTATCATGCTCGCGGTTATTTAGAACGCAGTATTGATGCAAGATTGTATGAAGCACAACAATCAAATTCAGCAATTCAATCGAATATTCAACAAACGGTGAGTTTAGGTGGCGCGATTGCTGTATCTCAAGGGATTGATAATGGTACAAGCTTTAGTCTTAATGATATTGAGGGTACCGTTTCACAACAGATTAATGCAAAAGGTACGGTGACAACGTATGAATATTCTGAGCCCAGCGTTGAGCGATATTTAGAGCAAGTCAAAGAAGGAAAATTAGGGAATTCAGACACGAAGGTTATTCAAAAATTTAAATGGGGACAAGGAAACGCGAGTGAGTTAATCGATACCAATCAAGTGGGAAAATGTATTGAACACTTTGATACGGCAGGTAAAAAAACGTATAGCAATTATTCTCTCTTGGGGCATGTTATTGCAGAAACACAACAATTGCATATGGGCAGTGTTATTGACTGGAATTCAAATAATAATGAAGAAGCGAGTATTGAGCGAGCTGAAAAATTTACCACTCAATATACTTATGATGCGACAGGGGGTGTATTAGAAGAAACCGATGCAAAAGGGAATAAACGCCGTATTGCCTATGATATTGCAGGCTTTGTTAAGCAATCTTGGTTGACCTTAAAAGGGCAATCAGAACAAGTGATTTTACGGTCACTCTCTTATAGTGCGACAGGGCAAAAACTGCGTGAAGAGCAGGGTAATGGCTTAGTCACCACTTATGAATATGAGCCTGAAACGCAACGTTTACTGCATGTCAAAACAGTGCGTCTACAAAACCATGTTTTGGGTGCGAAGATTATGCAAGATCTGCGTTATGAGTACGATCCTGTCGGCAATATTATTTGTCTGAAAAATGATGCTGAAGCGACTCGCTACTGGCGTAATCAGAAAATTGTGCCTGAAAATCGTTATATCTATGACTCTCTGTATCAATTAGTGAGTGCAACAGGTCGTGAATCGGCCAATCAAAAAACACCTGCTTCAATGCAATCTCAAACCATTACCACGTTGGTCAAAGATGGACAAAGTTATACCAATTACACGCGTTTATACGCTTATGATCGCGGTGGTAATTTAACGCAAATCCGTCATAACTCCGCTATTGCGCAACAAAGTTTTACCCAAGATATAACCATATCTAATAAAACTAATCGGGCATTACTTAAATCACAATGTTCTGATCCGAAGCAAGTCGATAGCTATTTTGATGAGAGCGGTAATTTAACCCAGCTTCTTAATGGTGATGCCATTATTTGGGATAGCCGTAATCATTTGAAAGCCACAAAAGAGATAATGGAAAGTGGACATTTGTCTGAGGGCGAAACTTATCAATATAACAGTGCGAGCCAACGTATGACGAAAATACGCGGGCGTAAAGCTGCTGGCGGTGATTTAGAAAGAGTCACTACGCTCTATTTACCGAATATTGAACAATGGGAAGTGAATAACAATCCTGCTACAGAAAAATATGATGTGGTTCATATTCAAGCAGGCACGAGTGCAAAAGTCAGGGCGCTGTGTTGGGAGATTGGCACACCGAAAGGAATTGAAAATAACTCACTGCGTTATAGCTATGATGACGGTATTGGCAACAGTGGATTAGAAACCGATGGTCAAGGGCAATTAGTTAGCTATGAAGAGTATTACCCTTATGGTGGCACTGCGATTTGGTCTAGCGAAAATGCGGTAGAAGCAGATTACAAAACCATTCGTTACTCAGGTAAAGAAAAAGACGCTACGGGTATGTATTACTACGGTTATCGTTATTATCAACCGTGGATTGGTCGTTGGTTAAGTGCCGACCCAGCCGGTACGATTGATGGACTGAATTTATACCGAATGGTGCGTAATAACCCAGTTACAATAACAGACCCAGATGGAAGAAATCCTAGCTTTACGCCTGAAGGAAGAAAAGATGAAGTATTACAAAAAATGACACCTAAACAGCTGAATGATTCTTATTATCAGGATGTTATGGTGAATTTAGATAATGAATTGGCCGAAGGCAGTGCTTTAGCGAAAAAAATGGCTGGCAAATACGTGGAGGCTATAAAAGATTATACCGCAGGGGACAGTAATAAAATAAATGCCTATTTGCGAGAGAATGGACCGCATGCCAACGATTTGTCGAGAAAGATAACAAAAAAAATAAATAATCTTGAAAAAGCTTTAAATAAGATGCCAAAAATAGAGGGGGATTTTCTTCGTGCAGTGCCTGATTCTGGAATTAGCAGTAAACTAGCTTCGGGAGTATTGAAAATTGGAGATAGGTTAGGTGACCCTGCTTACTTATCCACGACGAGTAGTGTCAGTGCTCTCAAGACGCAACAGTTTTATCAGATGCACAAACAGGTCATTATTTATGATATTCATTCTACTATGGGAACACGTTTACCGTTCAGGCCATTTACATCAGTGAGCATGCCACAGCGTGAAGTACTGTTACCAAAAAATGGACAATACGAAATCATAAATTTTACATCTTTCAGTGGTGATAATCACAGAGGAAAGGAACAATATATTACCTATATAAGACTGAAACATGTTGACCGTAATAGCGAAATTGCTACATATGGGATGAGTGATGGAGAAATAAATAAAACCAGTAATAACTTGGCTTCATTAACTCATTCAGATGGTTTAACTAGGGGAAATCGTTTTCTTCGGAGATTGAGCTGCATCACTAAGACTCATTAATACACAAATTATGTATTGTTAGAGTACACCCAAAACAGGCAACCCAGAGAGACAGCATTTCTGTCTTATTTGGGTTGTTTTTATTTTATATCGATGATTTTATTTCTTTTAATAAAATATAAAAAAGTAATAAAAACAATTTAATTTATTATTTTTATTATTGATAGTCATCTAATAAATATTAAATAACAGTGTTAGTTCCATTTTAATATTAAATTAAATAGCGATGTCGCTCACAAATATAAATAAAGGAATATTTAATTATCTTTTTTTGACTAATATATATTGTGATTGATGCAATCATTATATTTAAAAACACTTATTAATAATTATGAGGTTTTATTATGAAGAAAAATAAACTTATGGTATTCACTGCAACATTATTATTATCATCAGCGGGTTTTATTTCAACAGCGTCAGCTGATGTGACGTTAAAACATGGCTATATTGATGTCCCTCCCAGCAGAGCTTTCCTGTGTTCAGAAAAAGGGAAAAATTTAAATAAAAATTGTGGTCCAATACAGTATGAACCTCAATCAATTGAAGGGACAAAAGGCTTTCCTAACGATGGACCTGCTGATGGTCAAATTGCTAGTGGTGGAAAAGAAGTTTTTTCTGCTTTAAATGCACAAAGTGCTGATCGCTGGCATAAAGTGGCAATGAAAAGTGGAGAAAATACCTTTAAATGGACATTAACCGCTAAACACAGTACAGCTTCATGGCAATTCTTTATTACCAAACCAGAGTGGGATGTCAATAAACCACTGACTCGTGCTGATTTTGATTTAACACCATTTTGCCAACAAGATGATAATGGAAAAATACCAACAGCAACTGTAGAATTAAACTGTAATATACCAGAACGTTCAGGTTATCAGGTTATTTTAGGTGTTTGGAATATTGCAGATACAAATAATGCATTTTATCAAGTTATTGATGCTGACTTTAAAAAATAATCAAATTAACTTAATGTAAGAAATTATTTAATATCAATAATAGCATTGTAGTTAATCTTATTTATTTTAAATTATAAATGGATAATAAATCTGAATTCTAAATTTGGGTAAGTGCTAATTTTTTTATTAAATAAAAACTATAACTATTTATTATCGTTATTTAATTAATAGCGCCTTTACTCGGGCGCTATTTTTATTGATCCCACTAGAAATCCCTCGCTTACAATGCTACTTTCTAATCTATACCTATAATTATTTAGCTTAAAACCAACATTATTGAGGCGCGATTATGGAAATCTATTTAGATACAGCGGATATCGAAGAAGTCAGAAAACTCTCTCAAGTTCTTCCTATTGCAGGTGTCACTACCAATCCGTCCATTATTGCTAAATCGGCACAAAATATTGAAACGTTACTACCTGAATTAAAAGCAGCTATGGGCGGTAAAGGTCGGGTATTTGCACAGGTCATTGCCAGTGATGTTGATACCATGATTGAAGAAGCATTGCGTATCGGAAATATTGCAGATAATACGGTGATTAAAATTCCGGTTACAGAAGCAGGACTTGTCGCCATTAAACAATTAAAACAAAAAAATATGCTGGTATTGGGCACTGCGATTTACAGTGTCTCACAAGGATTAATGGCAGCATTAGCTGGCGCGGATTATATTGCCCCTTATGTACATCGAATGGATAGACAAGGCTCTGATGGGGTAAGAGTGGTAAAAGAATTACAAACTCTGATTACGATGCATAATTTACCCACAAAAATCCTAGCAGCGAGTTTTAAAACACCACGACAAGTTGTTGATTGTTTATTGGCGGGGGCTTCTTCGGTGACATTACCGATTGAACTTGCTTACTCTATTATTCGTTCACCCGTTGTGGATGATGCGGTAAATAGATTCGCCGATGATTGGCAAGCTGCATTTGATCGCCGCCTTTTATAATGGGATCTACTTCAACGTTATATGATCAAGCGCTATTCTATTTATATAGCGCTTAGTTGATATTTATTTGAGATAAGCGTAAATGAGTCTTATTTGAAATATTATTTCATTATTTTTAAATAAAAATAAATAGATGTTCTTTGTTGAAATAATCTTCTTTTATTAGTGATTTTAAATAGAGCGATCATCTGCCTATTTTAGCTAATTTCATAGGATTATATTATAGATGTATGATTTGTAATTATTATTATCTAGATGCATTATTGATAATATAATAGGTAAATGAGTATTAAAATTAAATCCTTTCCTATCATTCTATTTAATCTTTAATTTTTCTAATGAATCTTTTATGGGCCTATCGGCAAGTGAAGATAAACGATTATTGATTTACATCTAATAATAAGCCACCTTTCTGGCAATCTAAATTAAAATCTATTACTATAATGTTAGTCTATAAATGGATTATTAATATAATCTATTTCTTTTTTATTTTGTTGTTTGAAATGCTTTTAAAATCAATGTGATAAATTCTGTTTTTAAAAGTATGTTTTATATTTTTATATTTAATTAATTTTTTGTTTTTACTCGGTTTAATTGTTATTACTTTGGCTTTAATAACAAAATAATAAATTGTGACGGGCGTGTTAATTAAAGAGTGTGGTTGTTAAAAATAAACTAAGTATTATTTTGATAAGTTTGTTAACTTCTCAAATTAACAGGGAAAACCGATACTCCGCGGTGCAATGATAATTAACATATATAGTTATTATCTTTATTTAGCGATAAATAAATTTCATTTGTGATATTGGAGTAATTATGTGTGAAGAATACATGAGTAAGCCACTCTATCTGTCAATTGCTGACTGGGTTCAAGAGCAAGAACGTTGGGTAAGTGCAAAGGAAATCGCAAAAAAATTCGATATTCCTCAATGCAACGCAATTAATATCGTTTCTTACATTCTTTCTGATGTAAAAGAAATTGAGTGTGAAACGAAAAGTGTTCCTAACCAACTAGAAGGTAGAGGCTGTCAGTGTCAACGGATGATCAAAGTTAGTCATATTGATCCTCAAGTCTATTCACGTTTAAAAGGCCATATTCAAGAAAAAAGTAGTCAAAGTTCTCCTGAAAAATTAGCGGCGATGATCCCTCATGGATTGAACCATGAGCAAAAATGGCAATGGATGTTGTCAAAATCCCAACGTCGTTAATTTACGAGACTTCGTTTCATACTAAACAATTTGAATAATGACGACAGGCGCTCGCAACGCCTGTCGTAGTTTGTTACTGACCTTTCGGCTTTACATCTGTTGTGCCACGTAAACGTGGGCGATTAGGTTCAGGTGCGGTTAAAGGTGTGGTTTCAACTAAGCTTTGGCGACAACGAACGGCCAAATCTTGATATTCGCGTGTGTTCATACGCTTCCATTCCATGTCATTATCAGTAATATCCCGTACATGTTTTGCAGGGCTACCAATCAGCATTTGCCGAGGTTGTCCTTGAAAGCCTGCTTTCACAAAGCTCATCGCGGCAACAATACTTTCTTCGCCAATCACTGCACCATCCATAATCACGCTATTCATACCCACTAAACTATCACGCCCGATAATACAACTATGGAGAATTGCGCCGTGTCCAATATGCCCATTTTCTCTAACAATGGTATCCATATCGGTATAACCGTGCATGATACAACCGTCTTGAAGGTTAGCACCTGTTTCAACAATCAAGCGCCCATAATCCCCTCTGAGTGATGCAAATGGACCGATATAAACACCTGCACCGATAATCACATCACCAATTAATACAGCAGATGGATGAACATAAGCTGTTGGATGAACCACAGGAATAAGACCTTCAAACGCGTAGATACTCATCAGTTTTCCTCTTTGTTGTATTATCGAGATCAACGATAATTACCGGCCTTTCCACTCAGGTGCGCGTTTTTCAGCAAAGGCTAATGGGCCTTCTGTGGCATCTTCTGAATGTAAAACGCTTGGGTAATGTTTTAGCACACCACTGCGCATAAGTTTGTAACCCTCTTCAATGGAAAGCTCGCTGGTGGCACGATAAATCTCTTTTAATGCAGCTACAGCCAGTGGGGCACTGTTGGCAATTTGGTCTGCAAGTTCACGTGCGCTGTCCATAAGTTCAGCGGAGCTGACAACACGGTTTGCAATACCCCAACGCAGTGCTTCGTCAGCATTCATGCGACGACCTGTCATCAGCATTTCGTTGACGATAGCGGGTGGTAAACGTTTAGGTAAACGCAGAACACCGCCACTGTCAGGTACAATACCTAATTGGGCTTCAGGCAAAGCAAAAGAAGCATTATCTGAACACACCATCATGTCAGCGGCGAGTGCTAATTCAAAGCCACCACCAAAAGCATAGCCATTAACCGCAGCAATGACAGGCTTATCCAGATTGAAAAGCTCAGTTAAACCTGCAAAACCACCGGCACCAAAGTCAGCATCAGGTGCTTCGCCTTCCGCCGCGGCTTTTAAATCCCATCCCGCAGAGAAAAAGCGTTCGCCTGCACCTGTAATAATTGCGACACGTAAGCTTGGATCATCACGAAAACGGAGAAAAACTTCGCCCATTTCATGGCTTGTTTTCGCATCAATAGCATTCGCTTTTGGTCTGTCTAATACAATTTCAAGTACTGAACCACGAGTTGTTAGGTGTAATGATTGGCTCATGTTGTATTCCTTTTCGTCATCAAAAATAAGCATTTATGATTGAGGTTATTAATTTGTGGTTAAACCTACCTATGCCTTATTTCAAATGCTTTTTAATCACTTTTCCTGAGCAGTTACGAGGCAATCCGTCTCTAAATTCAACTTCAGAGGGAACTTTGAATTTCGCCATATTTTGCTCACAGAAATGGAAGAACTCTTCTTCACTCAAGGTTTCATTTTCAACCAGCACGACAAACGCTTTAATTGCTTCATCACGAATATTGTCAGGTACACCAATTACAGCTACATCTTGAATTTTAGGATGTGAAGAAATGATATTTTCAATCTCAACACAAGAGACATTCTCGCCACCGCGTTTGATCATATTGCAACTGCGATCAACGAAATAGAAAAAGCCCTCATCGTCACGATAACCATAATCGCCAGTATGTAACCAACCATCAGGCTCTAATGCTTTTGCTGTGGCATCAGGTCGGTTGTAATACTCTTTAAAAATAGTTTTTCCGGGCTCGCCTTTTACGCAAATTTCACCTACAACCCCATCAGGGACTTCGTTGTTTTGTTTGTCTCTGATTTGAGCTTGATAGCAAAAACCGGGTCTACCAATTGATGGCCAACGGCGTTTATCGCCAGGTCTGTCACCAATTAGTCCGACAATGGTTTCTGTCATGCCATAAGAGGTGAGTAATCGCACGTTAAAGCGTTCAAGGAAGGCATCTTTTTCTTCATCGGCAAGATTGAGATAAAACATCACTTCACGTAATTTGTGCTGCTTTTCTTCTGATGAAACAGGTTGCGCCATTAAGGTTCTCATCATCATTGGAATACATTCCGCAACCGTTGCTTGGTATTTAAGGATCTGTTTCCAAAAGGCTCTGGCACTGTATTTTTCTAACAATACAAAAGTGGCACCCACTGAAAATGCGGCGAGTGATGCTGTGCATTGGCAGTCAATATGAAAGGCTGGCATAACTGTAAGATAAACGTCGTCTTCACGTAATGCGTTTTGCCATGATGAGTAATAACCCGCAAAGCGTAGATTATAGTGTGTGATAACTACGCCTTTGGGTTGAGAAGTTGTTCCTGAGGTAAAAAGAATTTCAGCAGTATCATCCACACTTAATGGTGTGTGATGATTAAGCGTAACAGGGTGCTTGGCTTTCTCTTTTAAAAAGTCGATAACGCCTTTTTCAGCGGGTAGACTGTTTTCTGTTATTAAAAACAGTTGCGTTAAAGGGCATTGTTCATCCTGCAACATAGGTTGGTAAATAGGATAAAAATTATTGCGAGTGACCACGTAATGGGCTTGGCAGTGATTGATTATCCATGCGCTCTCGTCATACATAAAGCGCGCATTAATTGGCACCATAACAGCGCCAATTTTTGCCAAGCCAAACCAGCAAAAGAAAAATTCAGGACAGTTATCAAGATGTAAGGCAACGTGATCGCCTTTTTTTATGCCACCAGCATGAAAAAGATTTGCGGTTCTATTTATCTCTTCATTTAATTCACTGTAGCTAAATTGTCTCACGTGTCCTTGTGCGGATTCAAAAATTAGCGCTGTTTTTGTACCATAAACCTCTGCCAAATCATCCCACATTTGACGTAAGTTTTGTTTGCCAATCACATCCATTAAACTGTTACCCTATTCTTTTGCTGTAAATTCAGACGTGTTTTATGCCTATACAACGCCTGAATTTTACAGTGTTACTTTACGATTTTAGCCAGTCCCTTATCGACCAGCCCCTTGATTTGTTCGTCGCTATAACCGATATTTTTCAAAATTGCATTAGTGTCCATGCCGTGAGATGGCATTCCACGCCAGATTTTTCCCGGATTATTTTTGAATTTAGGCATCACATTCGGCCCTTTACAGGTTTCGCCATTCATGGTTTGCCATTCGGTAATCGATTCACGTGCGACATATTGCGGATTGTCTTCAAGCTCTGGAATAGTCAGCACTTTAGCGCTGGCAATATTGAGTTCTGAAAGACGTTTAAGTACCTCTGTGATGGGTTGCTTAGCTAACCATTCATCTAATTTGTCTTCAAATAATTGACCATGTGGGCAATTAATACGGTGAATAAGTTGAGTGCCTTCAGGTACTTCAGGTGTACCAAGCAGATGAGCAAGTCCGATATCTTTGAAAATTTCTTGAATTTGAGTGATACCGACAACTTCCATCACGATATAACCATCTTGGCAACGGTAAAGCCCACAGCCTGCGTAGTACGGATCTTTCCCTTTTGTCATACGAGGGCAGATTTCGCCGCCATTGAAATAGTCCATCATGAAGTATTGCCCCATACGCAGCATCACTTCATACATAGCAATATCAATGCTTTCGCCTTTCCCTGTTTGTTGAACTTTATACAGTGCCGCTAACGCGGAAGTGGTTGCGGTCATTCCTGAGAAATAGTCTGCGGTATAAGGGAAGGCTGGCATTGGCTGATCTTTGTCACCGTTTTGAATAAGGTAACCACTGAAAGCCTGAGCAATGGTGTTATAAGCCGGTAAGTTGGTGTATTGCGGATCGCCATATTGACCAAAACCAGATAAATGAGCGATAACTAATTTAGGGTTATGCTCCCATAATACTTCATCCGTAATACCGCGACGTGCAAAGGCTGGGCCTTTACTCGCTTCGATAAAGATGTCGGTTGTTTCCATTAATTTTAGGAACGCATCACGACCCTCGTCTTTAAAGATATTTAACGATAGAGCATGAAGATTACGGCGAGAAAGTTGAGGGTAGTGAGGTTGAACGCGAATGGTGTCAGCCCATGCAACGTTTTCAATCCAAATCACTTCAGCTCCCCATTCTGCGAACATTTGTCCTGCGAATGGCCCTGCAATTTCAATTCCTGAAAACACAACACGAACCCCTGAAAGTGGGCCGAATTGTGGCATTGGTAAATGTTCTGTCATAGCGTCACCTCGTAAGTGGTCTGAGTGAAAACTCTCTCATCATTGGATGAGAGAGTTATTCGTGATTAATTAGCGATACTGTTTAAGTACTGAACGTCCTAATGTCAGGATCTGCATTTCATCAGAACCACCAGATACACGGTCAACACGAAGGTCACGCCAGAAACGAGAAATACGGTGCTCGCCAGCAATACCGACACCACCAAGCACTTGCATTGCACTATCAACCACTTCAAACGCCGCATTTGCACAGAAGTATTTACACATAGCTGCATCACCGGAAGTGATTAAGTTGTTGTCACTCTTCCATGCAGTTTCATATAACATGTTGCGCATTGAATTGAGTTTGATCGCCATATGGGCAAATTTTTCTTGAATAAGTTGGAAGCGACCAATTGCTTCACCAAATTGCACACGTTGGTTGGCATAACGCGCTGCATCTTCAAATGCACACATTGCTGTACCGTAGTTAGTGAGAGCCACTAAGAAACGCTCGTGGTCGAACTCTTCTTTCACACGGTTAAAGCCGTTACCTTCACGACCAAACATGTCTTTTTCTTCAAGTTCAACGTTATCGAAAGTGATTTCACAGCAGCTATCCATACGTAAACCCAGTTTTTCTAACTTGTTTACTTTGATACCCGGTTTGCTCATATCCACAAACCATTCAGTGAAGATAGGTTTATCTGGAGATGCTGAGTCACGGCTCATCACAACAACGTAAGGGGTATAGGCACTACTGGTGATAAAGCATTTGCTACCATTGAGGTAAACTTTGCCATCTTTACGAGTATAAGTAGTTTGTAAGCTACCTACGTCAGATCCTGCACCGGGTTCTGTGATAGCAGAGTTCCACATCTGTTTACCTGTACCACGAAACGCCATAATTTTATCAATTTGCTCTTGAGTCCCTTCACGCAAGACGGTGTTAAATCCACCCGGTAATTGATAAAGCACGTAAGTTGGCGCACCTAAGCGACCTAATTCCATCCAGATTGCAGCAACAGTAACAAAACCTGCATTTAAGCCACCGTGCTCTTCAGGGATAAGCAGATTGTCAATTTCCATATCCGCTAAGGCTTTGACAAAACGTTCTGGGTATTTACTTTCGCGATCACACTGTGCGAAATAAGCTTCCCAGTTTTCACTGGCCATTAATTCGCGGACACCGTCAACAAACAGTTCCTGCTCATCATTCAATCTAAAATCCATGTTAATAACCTCTTAATATGTCATTCTTTGCGTATAGCGGATCAGTCTTTCCAATGTACTTTGGCATCTTTAATAAAGGACAAGGTGACCATGATATTGACGAAAAATAGTGGGCATCCTCCAGCAATAATGGCGGTTTGAATTGGTTTTAAACCTCCAAGTGCGAGCAGAATGATGCCGATAACACCGACCAGCACAGACCAGCCGATACGCACTAATAAAGGTGGCTCAGAGCCTTCTTTCATAGAGCGACAAGTGGACATTGCTAGTGTGTAAGAACAGGCGTTAATTAAGGTGACAGTGGCAATAAAGCAGAGGATAAAGAAGCCCCACATTGTCGCTGTGCTCAACGGTAATGCCGCCCATGTTTCGATGATTGCGCGAGGTACACCGTATTGTTCAATCAGTTGTGGAATGTTGAGAATGTTTTGGTCAATCAGTTGTAAGGTGTTACCACCAAGAATTGTCCAAATTAACCAAGTTCCTGCGGTTAAACCTGAAACCATCCCTAAACATAATTCACGAACAGTACGACCTTTAGAGATACGAGCTAAGAAGATACTCATTTGGATGGCGTAAATAACCCACCATGCCCAATAGAAGACTGTCCAACCTTGAGGGAATCCACCTTTACCGATAGGGTCTGTATAGAACAGCATACGAGGCATATACATCATCAATGTACCAACAGAGTCTGTGAAGTAATTGACGATAAAGCTTGCACCACCAACGATAAATACCCAACCCAGCATTAAGAAGCTTAGGTAAGTACGAATATCACTGGCAATTTTCACCCCTTTTTGCAGACCGAATGCCACGCAAATTGCGTTTAATAAGATCCAGCAAGAGATAATGATGGCGTCTAATTGCAGGGTATGAGGAATACCAAATAAGTATTGAATACATTCAGTCACTAACGGTGTTGCTAAACCAAGGCTAGTTCCCATTGCCAGAATTAAAGCAACAAGATAGAAGTTATCAATAATGGTTCCGACGATCCCATTAACGTGTTTTTCACCGATTAATGGGGTTAAGGTACTACTTGGACGGATAACTTCCATTTTGCGAACAAAGAAGAAGTAAGCGAATGCAACAGAAAGGAAACTATAAGTTGCCCAAGGTAAAGGACCCCAGTGGAACAAGCTGTAAGCAAGACCAATTTCTTTAGCTTGAGTTGAGTAAGCTTCCATCCCAAAAGGAGGGCTTGAAATATAGTAGTATATTTCAATCGAACCCCAGAAGAGGACGGCTGCTGATGTACAAGACGCAAACATCATAAAGATCCAGCTTGCGGTACTAAATTCAGGTTTATCTTCTCCTAGGCGTTTATTGGCATAACGACCGAAGACTAACCAAAACCAACCCCCGAACATAATGACCATGTACCATTCGAAGGCCCAACCCCAGACATTGGTAACATAGCTGAATACGGCATTAATCACTTCATTTGAAGCGTCAAGATCACGTACCGTTAGCCAGCATAAAATACCAACAATGATTAATGGCGGAAAAAAAACCTTCGGTTCTATTCCTGCCTTTTTATTATCTTTGCTCATAGGTAAATTTTCCAAATATATTTAACGCAGAAGTTTAAGTAGTGTTAATTCCTAATATCTAATAAAGCACTTAAGTTTATTTATGAGTATTTCGTCTATTGGCGTTTCATCATAATAGAAAAATAAAGTTATTGGCTAATCCACAAATCGATTAATGATGATGAATAATGGATATTATAAGAAATCCATTCTGTTATTCACTTCACACTATTCTTTTTGTCGATTTTATGTTACGTTTTATAACGTTTCGTTTTCATTGTAACTAATTGATAATTATATCTATCGTCTTGTATGTAATAGGGTTGTTATATTCCGTCTTTCAATATTGTTGATCTTGGTGGCAATATTGAACGTTAAATACCATTATCTTTATTATGTTCAATATTGTTGATCGATGTAGCAATATTGAAAGTTGTTCACTTCAATTAAAACTAATTTCAATATTGGTGATATGTTTAGCAATATTGAAACCTATCCATTCTTTATTTAGTAATGTTCAATATTGGTGACCTAGGTTTAATTTTTTAATCTCTTAATTGTGTTAATTCTATATTACATTGCCAGAGCAAATGACATTATTTATTAATTTCAGGAGATGTAATGAATATTATTACATGTTACAAGAGTGTTCCCGACGAGCAGGATATTACGGTAAATAGCGCAGATAGTTCGCTAGATTTTTCTCGTGCTAACACCAAAATCAGCCAATATGATTTAAATGCGATTGAAGCTGCTAATCAGCTTAAGACTCAACTTGATGGCATTCAAATCACGGCAATGAGTGTTGGTGGTAAAGCACTGACAAACGCGAAAGCACGTAAAGACGTTCTTTCTCGTGGTGCTGACGAACTCGTGGTTGTGGTTGATGACCAACTTGAAGCCTCTTTACCTTACCAAACAGCGGTTGCGCTGGCGGCGGCTGCGACTAAAAAAGGTTACGACTTAATTCTTTGCGGTGATGGCTCTGCGGATCTTAGCTCACAACAAGTTAGCTTGCTGGTGGGTGAATTCTTAAATATTCCTGCAATCAATGGTATTAACAAAATTGTTTCTCTTTCTAATGACTCAATTACGGTTGAGCGTGAATTAGAAAATGAAATCGAAACACTGACTATTCCATTACCTGCTGTTATCGCGGTTTCTACCGACATTAACACACCTCAAATTCCTTCGATGAAAGCCATTCTTGGCGCTGCCAAGAAACCTGTTCAGCAATGGAGTGTTGCCGATCTTGGTTTGGATGCGATTACTGCGCGTTCAGAGCAAAAAGTGGCAGCGCCGAAACAGAAAGTACGTCAACGCATCATTATTGAAGGTGATGGCGATGATCAGATTGCTGAGTTGGCAGAACATTTACGTAAAATTCTTAAGTAATAGGGGGAGTTATGAGCCAGTTTTCAACTGTTTGGGTATTTAGTGATGCACTTTCCCGTTTACCAGAATTAGTGGGTGGCGCTTCTTCATTAGGGCAATCTATCAATGTATTTACATTGAATGATGAACAAAGCGTTGCTGCTTTTAAATTAGGGGCAACAGAGGTTTTCCAATTAGAAGGTAAACCTGACGATCGCATTATCGAAGACTATGCGCAGAGCATGGTTGAAACCATCAAACAAAAAGGTGATGCAGGTTTAGTGCTATTGCCTAATACACGTCGCGGAAAATTATTAGCTGCACGTTTAGGTCACCGTTTAGACGCGGTCGTTTCTAACGACGCGCAATCTTTAAAGGCAGATGGTGATGCATTAGTGGCAAAACACATGGTTTATGGTGGTCTTGCCTTTGGTGATGAAACGCTGAAAACCCCTTATTGTGTGGTAACTGCAAGCGTGGGTGCTTTTGATGTTGCACCAGAAACTGGCGCTACGGGTAATGCACAAAAAGTAGCATGGATTGCTCCAGCTCAAACCATCGTTCGCAATTCAGTTCAACCACGCGCAATCAACGCGGTTGATTTAGATAAAGCGCGCTTTGTTGTCAGCGTCGGTCGCGGTATTGGTAGCAAAGAGAATATCGCCATTGCAGAAGAGTTAGCGAAAGCCATTGGTGCTGAAATCGCTTGTTCTCGCCCTGTTGCTGAAAATGAGAAGTGGATGGAACACGAGCGTTATGTCGGTATTTCTAACCTAATGCTAAAACCTGAACTCTATTTAGCTGCCGGTATTTCAGGACAAATTCAACATATGGTCGGCGCTAATGGCGCACAAACCATAGTTGCTATTAATAAAGACAAAAATGCACCTATCTTCCAATTCGCTGATTACGGCATTGTCGGTGATTTAATGAAGATTTTACCTGCATTAACTCGTCAATTATCTAACTGATTTATTTAAGCAGGGAAGGAAACTTCTCTGCTGTTTATCGCAAATTCTGGAGATGTTATGTCCGATTCCGAAGATATTTTCGATGCCATTATTGTTGGCGCAGGATTAGCAGGATCTGTGGCTGCACTTGTTTTGGCAAGGGAAGGCGCACAAGTATTGCTAATAGAAAGAGGTAACTACGCTGGCGGGAAAAATGTAACCGGTGGTCGTATGTATGCACATACCCTTGAGCGCATCATTCCTGAGTTTGCGCAAGAAGCGCCTGTTGAACGCGTTATTACTCATGAAAAATTGTCATTTATGACCGAAACCGGCGCAATGACAATTGATTACCAAAATACAGAAGGAAAGAATCCAAAAACTGCCTCTTGGTCTGTATTACGTGGCGAATTTGACCAATGGCTAATGGAGCAAGCCGAAAACGCGGGTGCGCAATGTATTACGGGTATTCGTGTTGATAAGCTCGTTGAGCGTGATGGCAAGATTGTCGGTGTTGAGGCAGACGGTGATGTGTTAGAAGCCAAAACGGTGATCCTCGCCGATGGTGTGAATTCCATCTTGGCTGAACAGTTAGGGATGACAAAACGTGTTGCCGCTGAAAATGTAGCAGTGGGTGTAAAAGAGATCATCGAACTGCCTGAAAGTGTCATTAAAGATCGTTTTAACCTAAAAGATAACGAAGGTGCGGCTTGGTTATTTGCAGGTTCGCCTACCGATGGATTAATGGGTGGTGGATTTTTATATACCAATAAAATCACGCTTTCTTTAGGTCTTGTTTGTGGGCTTCACCATATTAAAGACGCGAAAAAATCAGTACCACAAATGCTGGAAGATTTTAAACAGCATCCCGTTGTTGCTCCGCTAATTGAAGGCGGAAAAATGGTGGAATACGGTGCACACGTTGTTCCTGAAGCTGGGTTGAGAATGCAAAACGAATTAGTACGTGATGGCGTATTGATTGCTGGTGATGCAGCAGGGATGTGTATGAACCTTGGTTTTACTATCCGTGGCATGGATTTAGCGATGGCATCAGGTGAAGCCGCAGCAAAAGCTGTGCTCTCTGCCATGGAGAAAAATGATTTTAGCAAGCAAACGCTAAATGAGTATCTCAAACATTTAGAAGATGGCCCGTTACGCGATATGAAAGCCTATCAGCGTATGCCTGATTTACTTGATAACCCTCGTATGTTCACCGCCTACCCTGAAATGGTAGTTGGTATCGCAAAAGATCTCTTCACCGTAACTGGCGAAGCGCCAGTACCAATGCGTAAAACCATGATGCGCCATACCAAAAAAGTGGGCTGGATGAATCTGATCAAAGATGGGATCAAAGGAGTAAAAGCAATATGAGTTCTCCCGTAAATGTCGATGTCAAATTAGGCATCAATAAATTTAATGTCGATGAGGAAAATCCACATATCGTCGTTAAAGAGCAGCCTGATATGCAGGTATTGGAAACTTTAGTCAAAGCATGTCCAGCAGGTCTTTATAAAAAACAAGAAGATGGCACCATCAGCTTTGACTATGCAGGGTGCTTAGAGTGTGGAACTTGTCGAATTCTTGGTTTAGATAGTGCGCTTGAAAAATGGGAATACCCACGCGGAACATTTGGCGTGGAATATCGTTACGGATGATGTATCGCTACTTTTCTCCCAGTGCTGCTCCGGCCTGGGAGCTTTTCTTTTTTGCTTTATTTAGAAAAATACCAGGACGCAGTCATGCAACCCAGAAACTTTGATGATATTCGCTTTACCTCTGTGCATCGTCGAGTGATGTTATGGGGGAGTGGTGGCCCTTTTCTTGATGGCTATGTATTAGTGATTATCGGCGTGGCGTTAGAGCAACTCACACCGTTATTACAGCTTGATACACAATGGATTGGTCTGCTTGGTGCGGCAACATTAGCAGGGCTTTTTATTGGTACGTCACTCTTTGGTTATATTTGTGACAAAGTCGGTCGTCGTAAAATGTTCCTTGTGGATATTGTGGCTATTGCCATTATTTCTATTGCGACGATGTTTGTTTCCACGCCAGTGGGCTTGTTGGTGATGCGATTTCTTATTGGAATTGTAATTGGTGCCGATTATCCAATTGCAACCTCGATGATCACTGAGTTTTCCAATAAAAAACAACGCGCTTTTGCCGTCGGTTTTATTGCTGCAATGTGGTATATCGGGGCGACTTGCGCCAACTTAGTCGGTTATCTTTTATATGATGTTGTAGATGGCTGGCGTTGGATGTTGGGCAGTGCTTTTATCCCTTGTGTCATTATTTTAATTGGTCGTTTTGATTTACCTGAATCACCGCTTTGGCTAATACGCAAAGGGCGTATTAAAGAGTGTAATGAGATGATGGTAAAACTCTTTGGTGAACCCGTAGTATTTGAAGCGGAAGATGCTAAAACAACGCGTTTTATTGAGCTATTTAATAAACGTCACTTCTCTTTTGTTCTCTTTGTTGCGGTTATTTGGACTTGCCAAGTTATCCCGATGTTTGCCATTTATACCTTTGGACCACAAATTGTCGGTTTATTAGGATGGGATGCGGGAAGAAGTGCGGCATTGGGGAATGTGGTTATTAGCTTGTTCTTTATGTTCGGGTGTATTCCCGCCATGTTCTGGTTAAATCAAACAGGGCGACGTCCACTATTGATTGGTAGTTTTGGCATGATGACATTGGCATTATTAGTGCTAGGCGTCTTCCCTGATTTACCTATCTTATTTGTCATCTTAGCGTTTGCGACTTACGCATTCTTTTCTGGTGGCCCCGGAATTTTACAATGGCTCTATCCTAACGAATTGTTTCCGACAGATATTCGGGCATCAGCAGTGGGCATTATCATGTCAATAAGCCGTATTGGTACGGTTATTTCAACGTGTGCTCTTCCTGCCTTTATCGCCACTTATGGTATTAACACTACGATGCTGGTGGGCGCTGCGATCTCCTTATTCGGAATGATAGTTTCTGTCTTGTTTGCACCAGAAACTAAAGGACTAACACTCAATCAAACCTCAACCATGCCAATGCGTCGAGGAAAATAGTCTCTTGAATCGATGATTAATAAAATAAGTTAAGTGATTTAAATTATTTTTTATTTAGATGTTATAAATTTTAATCGTTATTGTATTTATTTTTATATTATTTTTATATTATTTTTATTTGAATTATTACATTAATATTTATTGATAAGATTTGTTTATATCTTAAGATGAGATGAGTATGTTTATATTAAAAAGAGAGTGGTTTTATTATTTTATTTAAATAAAATGACTCTCCTTTTTCTTTATTAAAAATAACACCTTTATAACGCCTTAGTTTCAAATTTATCTCATTGTTATTAATTACTCTTCAATTACAAATTGTATTTAACTCGCCAAATCTAGACCTCAATCACAAATCTCTCTCAGACTATTCAAATGACGAAAAACAGTTCGTTATTTACCAAGAATGAATAATTTCCCCTACCCAGAATAAGGTCATTACAGACGTAAACACCAGCAAAGAAGCGGTTGAGTAGGTATTTATGACCTTATTAGAAACGACAGTTAAAGAATGTCTAAACAATGTAGTAAAGCAACATGCTTTACAAATAGCCTTGATTGAAAATCAAAGTAAAACAACACTGACTTGGCAACAATTACAACAAGAAGTAGAAAGTGTTGCGCGTGGTTTTTTAGCCATTGGTTTAAAAAAAGGTGATCGTTTAGGTATTTGGTCTGCTAATAGTAAAGAGTGGATAATCTGTTTTCTTGCTGCTGCTCAAATTGGTGTTCCTGTTGTTTGTATTAACTTTCATTTTAAGAAAAGAGAGTTATTAGATTTATGTCGATTAACTGGAATTAAAGCACTGTGTTTTTCAGATGGTTTTAAAAGTAATCATTTTATTGAAGTTATTAATTGCCTTTCTAAAAAAGCATCTGAAAATAAAGATGTATTACCTCAGTTATTTATTAGCATGGGAAATGAACATGCAGAAAAAAGTGTTTCTTTATCTCAATTAAAAGAAGTTAGCCAAAAAATATCAGATAAAGAATATCAACATGCGGTTGCACAAGTCAGTGTAAAAGATTTGCTGACAATTCAAATGACCTCTGGCAGTACTGCAATGCCTAAAGGTGTCATGCTAAGCCAATATAATGTCATTAATAATGCAATGCTGTCAGCACAGCGCTTAGGTGTTACGCATGACGATGTGATTTGTCTTGCAGTTCCTCTGTTCCACTGTTTTGGGCTTTCTTCCTGCCTCTTTTTTGCATTAACAACCGGATGCCAATTAGTTCTTCTAGATAACTACTGTGCTGAAGATGTTTTAAAAGTGGTGCAAGACTATCGTTGTACAGTTATGCATGGCGTACCAACGATTTTTAGCCGCTTAATGAAGCACGAGCAGTTTTCTCACTACGATTTATCTAGCCTTGATAAAGGCATTATCGCAGGGGCGAGTTTTCCTCCTGCGTTAATCGATGACATCGAAAATATCCTCGGCATGAAAGGGATCACCGTCTCTTATGGCCAAACAGAAGCTTCACCTTGTTGCACTCAAACTCTCCCTAATGATGCTTTAGAGATCAAACGCAGCTCTATTGGTAAGCCTTTACCTTTTGTCGAAATGAAAATTATCAATCCGAAAACAGGCAAACCTGTACCAATGGGCACTTTAGGTGAAATTTGTACGCGAGGCTTCCATGTAATGATGGGGTATGACAATGCGCCAGATAAAACCAAAGAAGCGTTAGACGAAGAGGGTTGGTTACATACGGGTGATATCGGCTGTATCGATGAACAAGGAAATTATCACTATGCCTATCGCATGAAAGAGATTGTGGTGCGCGGTGGTGAAAATATCAGTCTTTGTGAAATAGAAGAAGCGATTGCTGAATATCCCGGTGTTGATGCGACAAAAGCATTTGGGGTTCCATCTGCTGACTTAGGCGAAGAAGTGATTGCCACTATTTGTGTGCAAAAAGATCACCGCATTGGCGAAAGTGAATTACGTGAATTTCTACAAGAGCGACTGGCTCGCTACAAAATCCCCAAAGAACTCCATTTCTTTACAGAATTTCCTCATACCCCTTGCGGAAAAATTGATGTGCAAGCTCTGAAATTGCAACTGGGTTATAGCGTTTCAATCAAGGATGAAAAAACCAAAGTAGCGGGTTAAGTGACAACGGATTTATCCACATTCTGACAACAGCAGTATGAAGTCTAAAAATAATTAGGAGAAGAAATGACAAGTCATAAAGCACTGGAAGGCGTCACCGTAGTTGAGTTGGCGACCTTTATCGCAGTACCTGCAGCGGGTCGTATTTTAGCTGATATGGGTGCGAACGTAATCAAAATCGAATCTCCAAGTGGCGATAACTTACGCTATACCGCACCAACAGAAGGTCGCCCGTTAGATCAACATGAAAACACCAGTTTTGATTTAGAAAACGCCAATAAACGTGGAATTGTGTTAAATACGAAAACAGAAGCCGGGAAAAAAATCCTGTTTGAACTGTTAGAAAAAGCAGACATTTTCTTAACTAACTGGCGTCCCGGTGCAAGAGAGCGCGCAGGTTTAGATTATGAAACCTTAAAACAACGTTTTCCAAAATTAGTTTACGCCAGCGTGACCGGTTATGGTGATGAAGGTCCAGATAAAGATCTGCCCGGATTTGACTACACAGCCTTCTTTGCGCGTGGCGGTATTTTAGGATCACTGTACCAAAAAGGCACAGTACCTATGAACGTGATCCCAGGTCTTGGCGATCACCAGTGTGCATTAGGCTTGGTTTCAGGTGTGTTAGCCGCTTATATTCGCGCTAAAAATATCGGTCAAGGCGAGTATGTTTCAACCAACTTGTTACATACCTCTATTTATACCCAAGCTATCATGATCCAAGCGGCGCAATACCCAGATTATGGTCAGCCTTATCCAATCGACCGTCGCAATACCACCAGTCCATTTATTCTGGCTTATAAAACGAAAGATGATCGTTTTATTCAAGTCTGCATGCCTGTTTACGACGCTTATTATCCAACCTTTATTTCTTGTATTGGTCGTCCAGATTTAGCGGAAGACGCTCGTTATACACGTCTACAAGAAGTAGCGAAAAATAATCGCTCTCCTGAATTATATGACCTGATTTGGCAACAAGTTGAGCAAAAAACAGCGTCAGAGTGGGCAGATATTTTCACCAAAAACGATATCCCATTCAGCATTGCACAAACTTGGGAAGAAGTGTTGGAAGACAAACAGGCTTGGGCAATCAACACCTTCTACAACATGAAATACAAAAATGGCAGTGAAAAAGCCTTAGTTCGTCCACCAATTGATTTCTTAGAGAGTGGTTTACCTGAATACCGCCGTGGTCCTTTGTTAGGTGAAGACACACCGTCTGTATTAGCTGAATTAGGGTATAGCGCTGAAGAGATAGCAAACCTTGAAGCCAATAAAGACGTGATGACGTGGAAAGAATAATCCACTTACTTTTTTAATTTTCAGGAGAGCAAAGGCATGCAACAAGACATTTTCACAATGGGCGTTGATATCGGATCGTCTGCATCAAAATGCATCATCATGAAAAATGGTGACGCTATTGTCGCGAAGTCATTGGCATCTGTCGGTGCTGGGACATCTGGCCCTGAAAAAGCGATCAATGAAGTCTTGCGCCAATTTGGTGGCGATCTTAGTCAGATCAGCTGGATCTGCGCAACAGGATATGGCCGTAATTCGCTGAAAGAAGCCAACAAAGAAGTGAGCGAACTTAGCTGTCATGCGAAAGGCGCACACTTTCTTTTTCCGGGCGTGAAAACAGTGATTGATATCGGTGGTCAAGACGTTAAAGCACTTCATATGGATGGTGCAGGACGTTTATTAAACTTTGTGATGAATGACAAGTGCGCTGCTGGTACAGGACGCTTTCTCGATGTGATGTCGCGAGTATTAGAAACCAAAATTTCTGATCTCGCTCAAGAGGGCGCTAAGTCCACTAAAAAAGTCACGATTAGCTCAACCTGTACCGTGTTCTCTGAATCGGAAGTTATCTCCCATCTCGCAAATAACGAAACAATACCCGACGTGATTAATGGTATTCACCGCTCTGTGGCTAGCCGTATTGCGGGTCTTGCAAAACGGGTTGGTGTTGAAGCTCCTGTTGTTATGACAGGCGGTGTTGCCAGCAATTTTGAAGTTGTTCGTTATGTTAGCGAAGAGTTGAACGCCTCTATCGCCACCTCTCCATTATCACAATACAACGGGGCGATAGGTGCCGCCATTTATGCCTTTGAAGCGTACCGCCATCAACTGGAAGACGATGCGTTAACAATAGGAACATCAAAATGAGCAATGTAGATATGAATGCGCCGGATTATATTCCTGCGAAAAAACGACTGCAAAAAATCGCTGCTGATGCTTATCAGCGTGCGTGGGATGCGAAAAATAGCGGTGAAAAAATAGGGTGGTGTGCCTCTAACTTCCCTCAAGAAATCGCTGAAACATTAGGTTTATGTGTGGTTTATCCTGAAAACCAAGCTGCTGCAATTGCAGCGAAAGGTGCGGGTTTAAAAATGTGTGAACACGCAGAAAGCATGGGATATTCCAATGACATCTGTGCTTATGCTCGCATCAGCCTCTCTTACATGGATATTAAACAGTGTGAAGAGATGGATATGCCACAGCCTGACTTCTTACTGTGCTGTAATAACATCTGTAACTGCATGATCAAATGGTATGAAAATATCGCTTATGAGCTGAATATCCCGATGATCCTTATCGATATTCCTTATAAAAATGACTATGACACTGATGATGTCACGGTGAAATACGTTCAAGCTCAATTTGATGATGCGATTAAACAACTCGAAAAAGTCACAGGCAAAGTCTTCTCCGAAGAGAAATTCAAAGAAGTTTGTGAGATCTCACAACGTACAGGGCGCGCATGGTTAAAAGCAGCAGAATATTGCCAATATGAACCGTCTCCAATGAATGGTTTTGATCTCTTTAATCACATGGCTGTTGCGGTTTGTGCTCGCGGTAAATTAGAAGCTGCACTGGCTTTTGAGCAACTGTGTGAAGAGATGGAACAAAACATCAAAGAGAAAAAATCGACTTATCGCGGTGAAGAAAAATACCGTGTTCTCTTTGAAGGTATTGCCTGCTGGCCTTATTTGCGTGCCACATCGACCCCGTTAAAAGAGCAGGGTATCAACGTTACCGCTACTGTTTATGCCACTGCGTTTGGTGTGATTTATCAAAACAGTGACGAGATGATGCGCGCTTACTCTTACGTTCCTAACTGTGTCTCTGTTGAGCGTGCGGCAGATATGCGTATTGACGTTAGTCGTCAGAATAAAGTGGACGGCGCGATTATTCACGTTAACCGCAGTTGCAAGCTCTGGAGTGGCATCATGCCTGAAATTGAGCGCCGTATTCGTCATGAACTTAAGATCCCAACAGTAACTTTTGATGGCGACCAAGCTGATCCTCGCGTTTTCTCTGAAGCGCAATATGTCACCCGTGTTGAAGCATTGACTGAAATTATGGCTGCTAACAAAGCAGAAATGAAAAAGGGAGACATCTAATGAAAACATTAACGGAGTTGTTTGATGAGTTACAAGCCGTGGTGGATAACCCTGTTGCTCAATTAGAGGGTTTTATTCGCAGTGGCAAAAAGGTTATTGGTTGTTTTCCTGAATATACCCCGAATGAAATTGTCTATGCGGCAGGTATGGTGCCTTTTGGTATTTGGGGTGCTGAAGGACGTGAGATCTCAGAAGCGAAGAAATATTTTCCTCCTTTCTATTGTGCGCTAGTGCTTTCTTCTCTTGATATGGGATTGGATGGGGCATTAAATAAATTGTCTGCTGCCTTAATTCCTTCTTTGTGTGACACTTTAAAATGCTTAGGGCAAAACTGGAAAGCCGGTGTACCGCAAGTTCCTTTTATTCAATTAGTCCATCCACAGAACCGCAAAACACCAGCAGGTATTGCATTTTTAACTGAACAATACAAAAAAATTGCACTGCAATTAGGGGAAATTTCCGGTCAAGCAGTAACAGATGAAGCACTGAAAAATGCTATTCATCTGTTTAATCAGCGCCGTCGCGCATTACGCGAGTTTTCAGATATTGCGGCACTTCATCCAAATTTAGTCACTCCACAACGCCGTAATACCGTGATCAAAAGTGGTTATTTTATGGATGTGGTTGAACATACCAAAGCCGTTGAAGCCATTGTTGCACAATGCAAAACCTTGTCTCCAGAACCTTGGAAAGGGCACAAGATTGTTGTAACAGGCATTATTGCGGATAGCCCTTCAATTCTACAAATCTTGGCTGATAACAAGATGGCGATTGTGGCAGATGAAGTCGCACATGAATCTCGTCAGTTCCGCCAAGATATTCCTGAAAATAAAGCACCTTATGAAGCGATGGCAGAGCAAATTGCTCAGCTTGAAGGGTGTTCACTTTTGTATGATCCAGAGAAAAAACGCGGTCGTTTAATTGCCGATATGGTGAAAAACACAGGCGCTGATGGTGTCGTCTATTTACTGACGAAGTTCTGTGATCCGGAAGAATTTGATGCCCCTATTGTGAAGAAATTCCTCGATAGAGAAGGCATTCCTTCCATCATTATCGAAATCGATCAGCAAACTAAAACATATGAACAGGCGAGAACGGCACTGCAAACTTTTGCAGATGTGCTCTCTGCTTAACAACGTTAATCAATAGTCACAAAAGACCTGTGTGGATAGCACAGGTCAATTGAACCCTAACACATATAAGTGGGGCAATCATGGGTATTATTTGTTTAATCATCGGGCTAGCGATATTAATGATTATGTGTATGAAAGGCATACATATCTTCATTTCTGTCTTTACCACCAGCCTGTTTCTTGCTGTGACTGCATGGCTTGTATCACCAGATATGCTTAATCCTGTCGATGCACTATTACAAGTGTATACCGGCGGATTAGGTGGTTATTTTGGCAGCTTCTTCTTCATTTTCGTACTCGGTGCGATTTTTGGCAAATTAACCGCTATCAGTGGCGCTGCTGATAGTGTTGCCTCTTTTATTATTGGCAAATTTGGCGAAAGGGCCGTTATTCCTTCATTAGTTGCGGCTTGTGCCATTTTAGCCTACGGCGGTGTTTCAGTGTTTGTTGCACTGTTTACCGTTTATTCCATGATGGTGAGTTTATTCCGCAAAGCGAATCTTCCTCGCAGACTTATTCCAGCTGTCTATTTTGCAGGTGCGGGTACGTTTGTGATGATAATGCCGGGCTCGCCTCAGATCCAAAACCTTATCCCAATGAAATTCTTAGGTACTTCGGCTACGGCTGGTTTAGTACCAGGTATGTTGACTGCACTGTTCCAAGTTACCTTGGTCATTATTTACCTCACTTGGTTATTTAAGCGTGTAAAAGCAAAAGGCGAAGGCTGGGTTGAAGACGAAAAAACAGCAAAAGCAGAAGAAGGTAAGAAAGATCGTCAATTACCTAATGTGCTAGTCGCATTACTCCCTATGCTTATTCTGCTTGTCGTGCTGAATATCCTGAAATGGGACCCTGCTATTGCACTGTTCTGCGCGATTATTGCCGCCTTGATTGTGTATTTACGCTACCTCGATTGGAAAAAACTCGTCCCTAATTTAGCTGCGGGAACGATGGAAGGGGTGACCTCCCTCTTTAACACAGCGGTTATTGTTGGGTTTGGTGCGTTAGTCATGACCTTACCTGCGTTCAAAGAATCATTCCAAGCAATTGCTCAATCGGGTCTTAATCCACTTGTTGTGACTGCAATTTCAGTCGGTGCCTTGGTGTTTATCAGTGGTTCAGGCTCTGGTGCGTTAAGTATTGCTATGCCAATGATTGCTGCAATGTTCCCTGCAACGGTGGTTGATCAAGGCTCCTTACACCGTGTAGCCACAATGGCATCTATGAGTACAACACCTCCATTTAACGGATTGATTATTACCGTCTTTAGCGTCTGTGGTGTCAGCCATAAAGAGGGATACGGTCCTGTGGGTACATTAACCCTCGCTATCCCACTGTTAGCCATGATGTTTATGTTGCTGCTGTACACCTTTTTACCTGCATCTATAGCGACGATGTAGAAATAACGTTAACCCATTAATGCGTGCGATAAGACGACAAACGTGAAATCGCACGCCATAGAGATAACCATAAATATTCTCAGAGGAAAATAAACATGGATTTTCAGCTAACAGAAGAACAAGTCCTGATCCGCGATATGGTCAGAGAGTTTGTTGAAAACGATATTAAACCAATTGCGGGTGCAATTGATAAAGAGCACCGTTTTCCAAGTGAAAGCGTCGCCCCTATGGCTGAATTAGGACTCTTTGGTTTCAATATTGATGAGGCTTATGGTGGTACAGAAGCGGATGCAATTAGCTATGTATTAGCAACAGAAGAGATGGCAAAAGTCAGTGCCTCTCACGCGATGATCATGGGTTCACAATGCTCTTTAACTGGTCCAATTATTCAAAAATATGCTGATGAAGAAACTAAAGCACGCATTTTACCGGGTGTGGTTTCGGGCGAAAAATTAGGGTGCTTCTGTTTGTCAGAACCTAGCGCGGGTTGTGATGCTGCGGCTCAAGAAACAACCGCCGTTCGCCAAGGCGATAACTATGTGATTAATGGCTCTAAATTGTGGATCACCGCAGCACCTCAAGGTGCGTTCTTTATCGTATTTGCCATGACTGATAAAAGCAAAGGTGTTAAAGGGATCACTGCATTCTTAGTTGAGCGAGATAACCCGGGTATCAGCATTGGTTTACCTGAAGACAAAATGGGCATGAACGGCTCTGAAACTTGCTCTGTGAGTTTTAGTGATTGCGTTGTTTCAGCCAGCGCCATGTTAGGCGAAGAAGGTAAAGGCTTTAATATCGCGATGGAAACCTTAGACGGTGGACGTTTAAGTTGTTCTGCGCTTGCATTAGGGATTGCGCAAAGTGCATTAGATGCCACGATTGCTTACACCAAAGAGCGTATTCAATTTGGTAAGCCAATTGCGGCTAATCAAGGTATTCAATGGGTATTAGTGGATATGGCAACTCGTGTTGATTGCGCACGTATGCTGGTTTATCGCGCTGCCGCTGCCAAAATGGCGGGCCTTCCTTATACCCGTGAATCTGCTCAAGCCAAACTTTATGCAGCAGAGGCTGCCACTTATGTGACTCAAAAAGCCGTCCAATTACATGGCGGTATGGGTTACACCAAATCCTATCCTGTTGAACGTCTGATGCGTGAAGCAAAACTCACCGAAATTTTTGAAGGCACAAGTGAAGTGCAACGCATGGTTATCGCTAAGCATATTTTAGCGTAATGGGATTTGAGCTTATTAATTTGTTGCATTGTGCAAAACGGAGAATGTGAATTATGAAACTTATTGCCTGCTGTAAGGTTGTTCATGACGAACAAGACATCACAACACGGCCTGATCGTACACTCGCAACCGATAATGCGGGTTTAAAAATTAGTTTGTATGACTTGAATGCCATTGAAACCGCAGTAGAAATTGCCTCTACCCTTGGTGATAGCACCGTAACGGCATTAAGTGTGGGTACAAGTGCAATGGTTGAAAACGCGAAAATCAAAAAAGACATTTTATCGCGTGGTCCTGATGCATTAACGCTAGTTGCTGATGATGCGTGTAGCGCTCTTTATTCAACAGATACTGCCAATATTATTGCGCAAGCTGCAAAAAAAGTCGGTTTTGACTTATTAGTTTTTGGTGAGGGTTCTGGTGATTTATACGCTCAACAAACGGGTTTGGCGGTAGGTGAATATTTAGGTTTACCTTGTGTCAACGCAGTAAACAAAATTACCGTTGAAGGCGACAAAATCATTGTTGAACGTGATTTAGAAAATATCACTGAAGAACTTGAACTGACATTACCGGCGATTGTGTGTGTTACTTCGAGCATTAACACACCCAAACTCCCTTCAATGAAAGCCATTTTAGCAGCGAATAAAAAACCTATTGAAAAGCTGGGGTTAGGAGATATCGGTGTTGATATTTCTGCTCTGACTGTTGTGCAAACACAAGTTTGTGCGCCAGAGCAATCTGATCGTCTTGGTATTATTTTAGAAGGTGATTCAGATGAAAATATTGCCACTTTTGCTGAACATTTACGCCAAGCGGTTAATCAATAAGGAGATTAAAAATGGCTAGTTTACTACCTACTACCTTTGTTTATGCCGAAAAAGCGGATGATTTAGCAAAGCTGATTGCGTTTGCCCGTGGTCTTGGTGAAAAGGTTAATGTGCTGTTTATTGGTGATGATGAAAGCACGCGTGAATGTGTCAACTTAGGCGCTGACTGTGTTTATTGCTTCGCACCACAAGAAGGTGTGATTGCTGACGATTATGCCGCCTCTTTTGCCGCCATTATTAAAGAGGCGGGTGAGAATGCACTGGTTCTTCTTGCTTCATCAAAACGTGCAAAAGCCATTGCAGCTCGCCTTGGTGTTGCGTTAAAAGCTGGTGTTGTCAGTGATGCATTAAGTCTTGCTATTGAAAACAATACTGTGATTGCGACACACCAAGTTTATGGTGGTCTGGCACATGCTAAAGCAGAAATTCGCTCACCTTATGCGATTGCCACTGTGGGCAGTGCGCTTGATGTGGAAGCTATCAAAGACGCACCCAATGCATCTGTGGTGCAAAGTGCCTTTATCGCCCCCGCACATACATTAAAAGTGTTAGCACGTAAGCCAAAACAAGGGAGTACTGTTGATTTAGGTAAAGCGCATTGTGTTGTTGGTGTTGGACGCGGTTTTGCTAAGGCAGATGATATTGCATTAGCGTCAGCATTAGCGAAAGCTCTTCAAGGTGAAGTAGGTTGTTCTCGTCCAATCGCTGAAGGTGAAGGCTGGATGGAACATGATCGCTATATTGGTGTTTCAGGCGTGACCTTAGGCGCGGATGTTTATGTTGCTGTCGGTATATCTGGGCAAATCCAACATATGGTCGGTGTGGATAGAGCAAAAATCATTGTTGGTATCAACAAAGATAAAAATGCTCCAATTTTCAATATGGTGGATTACGGTATTGTTGGCGACCTCTACAAAGTGTTACCTGCATTAACCGCGAAGCTTGGCGGCTAATCACCGTAGGTCGCTTAGTGATAATTTGCTAAGCGACCACACATAATAAAAGGATAGGAAAGTATGTCAGACGATATTTTTGACGCCATTATTGTGGGTGGTGGACTTGCTGGTGGTACTGCTGCCTATGTATTAGCACAAGCAGGGTGTGATGTTTTAGTGGTAGAGCGAGGTAATTTCGCTGGCAGTAAAAATATGACAGGTGGGCGTTTGTACGCACATAGTCTTGAAAAAATCATTCCCAATTTTGCTCAAGAAGCCCCTGTTGAACGACTAGTGACGCGCGAAAAAATTTCCATGCTAACGGAAACCGATGGGGTCACTTTAGATTATCAACATACTCAGCAAGAAGAGGAAGCGGCACGCTCTTATACCGTATTGCGTTCTTCATTTGATCAATGGTTAATGGAAAAAGCAGAAGACGCTGGCGCACAAGTGATCACGGGTGTTCGTGTCGATGAAGTGTTGGTAAAAGATGGAAAGGTGTGTGGTGTAAAAGCGGGTGATGATGAAATTGAAGCTCACGTCGTTATTCTTGCTGATGGTGTTAACTCATTATTAGCAAAACAGCTAGGTATGACACAAAAAGTTAATCCTCACACTGTGGCGGTAGGGGTTAAAGAGTTATTGGAATTCACGCCACAACAAATGGAAGACCGATTTGGTTGTACCAATGACGAAGGTTTAGCTTGGCTTTTTGCTGGCGCGCCATCAGGTGGATATTTAGGCGGCGGATTCTTATATACCAATAAAAACACCGTTTCTTTAGGCCTTGTTTTAGGGCTACATAATGTCGACAAATTCGAAAAAACGGTTCCTCAATTATTAGAAGATTTTAAACAACATCCTGTTGTTGCACCACTTATCAAAGATGGCAAATTATTAGAATATTCAGCGCATATGGTGCCAGAAGGTGGCATGAATATGGTATCTGAATTAGTCAAAGATGGCGTATTAGTGGCGGGAGATGCTGCTGGATTTTGCCTTAACGTTGGCTATACCGTAAGAGGGATGGATCTAGCAATTGCCTCTGGTGAAGCAGCTGCAAAAGCAGTATTAATGGCGAAAGAGCAAAACAGTTATAGCCAAAAAGAATTAAGTTGCTACCAATCTTTATTAAATGACAGTTTCGTCATGAAAGATATGAAGTTATACAAAGACTTACCTTCTTTCCTCGATAATACAAGATTCTTTACGGATTACCCGCAAATGGCTGCCAATGTCATGCATGATTTATTCGTGATTAATGGCCCAGAAAAACCTGTACGTAAGAAAATACTGTCTCAAGTTAAGAAAGTCGGTGTGATGAACTTAATTAAAGATGGATTTAAGGGGGTACGTTCTTTATGAGTCAAGTAAACGTAGACGTTAAATTAGGCGTCAATAAATTTAATGTGGATGAAGAAAATCCACATATCGTTTTAAAGGATGATATCGATCCTGCACAATTTGAAATCTTAATGAAAGCTTGCCCCGCAGGGTTATATAAAAAAGATGAAAAAGGACAATATCTTTTTGATTATGCAGGGTGTTTAGAGTGTGGTACTTGCCGTGTTTTATGTGGCGATACGATTTTAAAAAAATGGGAGTATCCGTGTGGCACATTAGGCATTGAGTTTCGTTACGGCTAATGAAATAAATTTTATCTCCCCTCTAGAATAACCTCCAAAATGTAAACTAGGGGGGAGATAATTAATCTATTTATCTTAATGAGTGTATTTTTCGATACTCGGAAGGTGTCATAAAAAATTCAGATTTAAATTTTCTACTTAAATTAGAAATATCGCTAAATCCACATTCATAAGCTAACTGTGTAATATTTTTCTCTGCCAAGAGAGGATTTACTAAAGCTGCTTTATAATTCTCAAGACGTTTTTGGTAGATCCAACGAAGTACAGACGTATTTTGTTCTTTAAATAACATCTGTAAATAGCGTACGGAGATCCCACAAGCATTTGCGCATTCATTAACACTCAAATCTGGATCAGAAAGATGTTGCTCAAGATAGTGCTGAGCAAAATAAAATAGCGTTGATCTTCCTAAGCTTTGCGGTGGTGTCGCTATACTGTATTCACTGAAAGCAGACGTAATTAAATTCAATAAAATATCGGCAAGTTGTTGTGCATGCTGTGGCGGCATTGAATCTAAGAACGGAATGTAGCGCATCACAAAGCTATAAACGAGAGAGCCGGTAATACTATTACCACGTATCGCTCTTGCAGTGAGATTTTGGGTATTACCTAAACGGGATGCCAGTTTTTCCCTTGGGATCAAAATTTTAAATAATGAGTAATCGTTATCAAAAGACCATGATACGGGTCTTGCCATATCAAAAATACAAAAGTCACCTTGCCGTAGAAATGCGGTTCTTCCATCTTGAGTAAGATGGCTGGTTCCTGAACGCTGGATCTCAATTTGAAAATGCTCTTCTAAGCTAAGTTTATGAGTTAAAGGACGGCTACTCGCCCAGTGCCCATTAGACTCTAGCTGAATAAAGCGCATATTGGTCACCTGTTGCTCGACAATATTGGCATAAAATCGAGAATGAGGAGGCAATTCGACTTCATTGCATTCATAAGACGATAAAAAGCGGTCTTTTATTGTATCCCTGAATACGGAAAACCGATCTACGTCAGGGAGTTCCCGAGTCGTAAACATGCTTTTCATAGTACGCCCACTTTTATTGAAAGTATTTTGTTGTGTTGCTACTTGTCGGGTATAAAAATGCCTTAAACCAGACAAAAATAGAATAATTTTTCGATAACTTTAATCTAAAAATTAGAATAGTACGTTTAAATAATTATTAATGAAGATATCTATTATCTTCCTTGTTAATAAATTGAAGACAATATATTTAAAAGTTTTTAATTTATTTAAACTAAAGTCATGTAAATTATAGAGTTAATTTATAGCATTTTTGATGCTATCATTTCTATGATATTAATCCTAAGTTAATTTCCTATCTTTAGAGAGAGATCTCATAAATAGATTAAGAGTGATTCTTATTAATATCTCGTTTATTTCATTCTTTTCAGGGTGTGAGTTAATATGGATTTTATGTACTGAATATAATGGGTTGTTAAATAATCTTGTTATTTATTGTTAATCATAGGATTATTAATTATATAAATTGAAATTAAATTTTTATAAATTTAATTATTAATAGTGTTCATAATATATATTACAATAATTCTTACTTTGATATCATGATTTATTTATAACAAAAAATACTTTATCTTAATTATGTTCATGATATTTATTTGTTCAATAGTTATGAACGGGTGGGTATCGTGAACGTGAAATAGGTTTCTCGATTTATAAAAAGTATTTAGCCCACTAAAATCAGTGGGCTGAAAATGACTTTTTCTATCTTTAGCGTAGACTTTGCACACTTTCCACTAAGTTGGCTAACTGTGATACTACGCGGTCGCCAATATCAGCGTTATCACCACCCAATGCCTTATTACGCATAAAGTCTTTCTTGATTTGTGTCCAACGAGTAGCGTCTTTTTCGGTTAATTTTCCACGTAATTCAGCGAGTTTTAGTAAGTTCTCTTCAGCGCCCGTTGTTAGCAGTTGTGCTTCACCAAGATAGTGATCGTCTAGCAAGCGTTCAATTTCTTCATCATTCATTACCGCAGATACTTTCTCACTTAACTTATTCATATTGCGATAACTGCCTTGCAAACGGAATGCTGGCTCTGTGCGATATTTATCTGATTGAGCGGCGCTGGCAATATATTGCTGATTTACTTTTAAGATAACATTTCGTAAGGTAATTAAGTGTTTAAGTACCATTACAATTTCATTAATTTCAGCATCTGAATATGGATAACTTAATGTGTTGGTCGAAACGGATTTCCCCATTGCTTTATCCACTAAAACATAGAGATCGTTAAGGTCACGCAGAGCAAGTGGTGCTAATACCGCATTGGATGTTAGGCTGTTTTCGATATAACTCAGCGCAAAGGCTTCATCCATACCCCCTAATACTTCACCTAAGTTATAAATATCAGCACGGTTAGCCAGCATATCAGGAATACGGAAGACTTCGCCTGATTCGGTATAAGGGTTTCCTGCCATCACGACACAGAATTTTTTACCACGCATATCATAGGTTTTGGTTTTTCCTTTCCATACCCCTTCAATACGTCTTGTTCCATCACACAGCGAGATAAATTTCTGTAAGAATTCAGGGTGAGTATGCTGAATATCATCCACATACAGCATAACGTTATTACCCATTTCTAGCGCTAAGTTGAGCTTCTCAAGCTCTTGTCTCGCTGTTGCGTTGGGCGCTTGCTCTGGATCGAGTGATAGCACGTTATGTCCTAACGCAGGGCCATTGATCTTCATAAAAATCAGACCTAAACGTGCCGCAGCATATTCCATTAATGTGGTTTTACCGTAACCCGGAGGGGAGATCATTAATAATAATCCCATTAAATCGGTGCGCTTACCTTCCCCTAAAGCACCAATTTGTTTTGCCATATTGTCGCCAATAATTGGTAAATAAACATCATTAATCAGCTTGTTACGGACAAAAGAGCTTAACGGTTTGGCTTTAAATTCATGTAGTTTTAAGCGTTCACGTTCATCACTGACTATTTTCTGGCGCAAGGTGAGGTACTGTCGAAATGCAGGAATAAAGTTCTTTCTTTGCCCACGCATTCGACTGAAATAGTCATCTAAACTGAGTGATAACGCTTGGTTTTCAATCGTTGGGTGAGAGCCTAATAAGCCCGTTATTGTAAAGTATAAATCAGCTTCGCTATAACGCGCTGATGCGACTTTATCTAAAATAATGATGGCGATAGCACCCGGAATATAAGGCGTAAGATCGGTATAATCAGGTAGAGAGCATAACCCTTGTAGCCAATTTTGGATCAGTGCCCAACGCTGTGCGTATCGTGTACCTAAATTTTGTTGTGAACGATTAAAGTCCATCCACATATGGGCTTCTTCTAATCGACTTTGTAATGCAACCACTAACTCTTTAGCATATTTGCTATAAACCAATTCAATGGGTGTTCTCGCCAAAGCAAAGCTTAAATATTCAGAGGCTTGTATCGGAATATAGTGTTCGCACTCAATCGGATTATCATGAAGGAATAGGCGTATATCCGCTTCGATTTCAGCTTGCAGATCGGTTAACGCGTCATCTGTATGGAATAATTGCTGAATATTTAGTGCGGTTCTTGCACGTTCAGGCCACAGAGCAGGGTATTGCTCATTTTGTTTAGTTTCCCAAAATAGTGCGGCTACTGCGCGAGCAGTCGGGTTGTAGCGTAGAAGATCGGCACTTTCACCTATTGGGATCAGCTTTTTCAATATAGCGATCGCATCGTGATCATGGATACCTTTTTCATAGCCTTCTTTATAACGTGGTGTTGCAAAATCGCGCACAAGTTTTTCCAGTTTTTCTGGAATGGTGAGTGCTTCTTTTAGTGTTTCGTAATCAAGATTATCTTGACGTTTTGCCGCCGCATAAATAATGGAATAAGCGAGGTATTCTGCGCGATAAACGGTGTCAGATTCAGACTCAAGTGAGGCATTCCAATAAGGTTGTAATTGGGCTAGCTCTGCATTTTCAATCGGCTCTTGGTAATCTGTGCCTGTTAGGTATAACCAGAGTTTATCTTCTTTAGGTAAGATAGTGAGGTCAAGCTCTTGCGTATTAACACTAAAGCGATGGCGAGATCCTAATTTAATGACATTGCCGCCGTCTTCAAAAATATCGGTTTTATCTCGTAGGATACGAATAGCTTGATCACGAGAGGATTTTAGACGCGCATCAATATCATCAGCTTTGACGTTATCATTGATTTCTCTTAGCTTTTCAATGATTTCTCGTGTTTTTAATGATAGTGGATCGGATGCAAAAAATGCATTTAATTCATCTTGTGATTGCAAACGAGAAGTGCGACGTTGCAGATTTTCTAGCAAGCGATTTGCCGCAGTAAGCAAGCTTTGTGATCGACGTTGACGATCATCAAGCAGTACTTGTTTGTGCGATTCAAAGGTTTCAACTAACTCTTCACGTTTAGCGAGAATATCATCAAGAAATTCATCATGATGACTAAATTGGCTTTCAAGCTCCTCTAATTGAAGCAATAAGCGAGAAAGTTGATCGTCACAACGCTCAGGATCGGTTGCAAGAGATAATGCATTGGTGATCCCTTGGCTAAATAAGCGAAATTGTGCACCAAATTGTGCCACGCTTTCGACACTACTTTGTGATTTGCGTTTTTGTTGTAGTCGAGCGCGGGATTGGTTTAGTTGAGCATAGATCTGTGAAATCGCATCAATAATATGGGTTTGTTGAGTGACATCTTGGAATGTTAAAGATGTCATTAAGTTAGAAAGCATATCCAAATCAGCAGACATTTTTTCCATGTCATTCATCGGAATATCTAACTGTGCGCTGTTTTGTGCTTTTTCAATGAGATTTTCAAAGGTAACAAGCTGAGTTTTAAACGGTTGTAACGCTTTATCACTAGCAAGAAACAGCGCTGTGGCTTGAGAAACACGTTGCTGAGTTTCTGTAATTTCCGTTTCCATCGCGCTGAGCTTGGTTAAATCCATATAACGGAATTCACGCAAGGAAATAAGATGCCCGCGATGAGCATTCAGTAAATTTAAGCTATCAACAAATTGTTGTATATCATTCCAGCTATCAGGCAATGTTAAGGCGAGTAGTGATTTTTGGCGATTAACCGCTTCAAGCATGGATTTCGCAGATTGCTGACGAATACTTTCTACTTTTTCATATTCATCAAGTACTAATTCGCTGGTTTGAGCGATATCTTTGAGGAGTTTTCCAATACCTAAACAGTGCTCATCATTGAACCAATAATAGAGATCTAATAAATTTTTAGGTTGTGAACTAAGTTGCTCATATCGAGCAATAGAAATTTGATTACCTTCAATTTCTTTTGCGACATGCAATATTTCAGAAATACCTCGTACTAAATCGGCATTACCAATTCTTCCATAGAAACCATTACGAGGCGGTTGCTTATCGGCAAATTCTTCAGAATAGAAAGGAGTTTGCCAAACTTGCATTGGATGAACGCGCGTTGCTTCTTCGCCTTCACCTTCAAACAGTACCATTTTCCCGTCTTCTAACATCGCATAGCCATGACCGACTAAAGGCACAGAAAGTTTGCGCTCAATCATATTGTAATTGAAAAGCGCAAGGCGACCTTGTGAAGGCGAGTAGAAAACATATAACACGTCTTCACCATTAGGTGAACGGCGTAGACGGCGGAAATACATACCTTCCATTGGTTGATCAAAGGTTTTGTATTCGCCATTTTGCAAGTAATAGCCACCAGGGAAAATAATGCCGTGATCTTCAGGTAATTGAACACAAGCTTGTCCAATTGCATCAATACGTTGGACGGTTTGCGCCAAAATGTTGTAGACCAAATAACGCCAATTTTCTTCGCGATACGGTAAGATTTTTAACAGAATTAAACTGCCTGTTTGAGCATATTCAATTTGTGCATCATCGAGAGATTGGTTTTTATCTAATACAGCTTCACGATAAATACCTAAACCATCTTCAGTATTATTTTCACATTTTACTGTTAGATCACCACCGGTTGTTTCGACAAAAACGGTATCAAGAATATTGATATGAGGAAAACGGCCGTTGACCGTATCTTCACGTTGGGTTTTTGTCCATTCAAAATCATAAGCAGGAGGAAGAGCAATATCGCGTTCACCACGATTATCAATATATTCAATACGTTGCTTATCACTTGAAATTGACCAACGAAAAACACGCACATCAGTAATACGAGCACCAATCTGGAAACTGGCGAGTAACTTTCCGTCACGCTCAACTAACTGTAATAGTTGCGTATTTTTATAGTAAGTATAGAGCTCAGTAAAATCTTGAATAAAACGATTGTCGTTTAAGAATGTATTTTCATAAGGTACGGCTTCAACATCAAATTCGCCCTCATTTTCAATTAAACGATAAAGTGAAAAAACATCTTCAAGATGTATTTCACGTTTTAATCCAAGGAAAACGTTATAGCCAAATAGTAACCACTCACCTACACGAACAATATCTCTGGCTTGGCAGTTATTTTCAGTACGAATACGAATACGGCCAATAATATCCATTTGGCTTTGACCAAATTCATCTAAGCGATGCTGATTGAGCTCAGTGGCTTTTTGATGAAGTTGTTGACCTTGCTCAGTGAGGCGTTTGCGTAAAATTTCATACGCACCACCTTGTGCAACGGCGCTATCGAGTATTTCCTGCTCGCGATTCGTATCCAGAATTTCAGACATGGTATAACGGATTTCCTTGGCTTAAACGATAAAAACAAAAGAAAAGACACAGAGATTAACGCTATGTCTTTTCACCTCCTTTAAATAAAATTATTCTTCTTTAGAGGAGTCTGATTTAGTTGTCACATCTTTAATTAGCTGACTGGCGCCTTTTGTTGCCATAAATCCATTAATTAAATCTTGAACTTCAGGATTTTTTAATAAAGAAGCGATATCGAGTTTTTTATCTTGTTGAGTACGGTTAATCAGCTTTTCAACGTTCTCTTTGGCAAAACTGCTTTTATCCATAAAGCCATCAACAGCTTTACCTAAGCTTAATGCTTTAGAGAAGGTATTAAAGAAGTTGCCATCACCACCCACAATTTCAATATTGGTTTTGCTTAGAGCGGCTGCCAATACATCAGCTTGTTCGCGTGCAATTTCTTTATTGGCTTCAATAGACGCCATTGCTTGTTCAAATTGTTTTTCAAGACGCATACGGAACTCTTCGTGCGAACGTGCCGTATCGCTGAGGTGATCCATCGATTTAAATTTATCCGTTAAACCATCTGCTTCTGCTTTCAGACGTTGACGAATAACTTCGGCTTGTGCTGAACCTAATTGGCCTTCACCACGCGCTTGAGCAGCGAGTTTTTCTTCAAGAATTTTCGCATCAGCAAGACCTAATTTCTCTTTTGCATTGGCTTGTTGTTCTTCACCACGTGCTTGAGCCGCTAATTTTTCTTCCAAGATTTTCGCTTCTGCAAGGCCTTGCTGTTGTTGGGCCTGTGCTTTAGCTTCCATCACTTGTGCTTCAGTTAAGCCTTTTTCTTTCATGCCTCGTGCTTCCGCTAATAGTTTTTCAGCGGTAACAGTAGCAAGCACTAAACCTTCTTTCTCTTCGGCTTCTGCTGTTGCTTGACGTACACGAGCTTCAGCAAGACCTAATGCTGCATGCTCTGCTTCAATACCTTCAGCTAAACGTTTTTTCGCTTCGGCTTGTTTTACTGAGGCTTCTAATTCCGCTTTCGCCATAGTGCTGATTTCTTCAGCTTTATGTTTAGCACTAGATTCATCGGCTTCAGCTCTTTTCACTTGGCGAACTAAAGACTCTTCTGCTTCTGCTTGTGCATTTATGATGGTGACTTGGCGCATACGTTCAGCTTCTGAGACTTCACGTACTTCTTTAATGCGTTCTTCTTCTTGAGCTACGGTTTTTTCTACGGCAACACGTTCACGGATAACATTTGAGATGTTTTTACGTTCTTCTTCTAACGCTTTTTCTTTCTCAATACGTTGCAACTCAACTTCACGTTCACGAGCCACAATTTCTAACTCACGCGCACGATTTACACGCTCTTGTTCAATAGTGACGGCGCGGGTACGATTTTGTTGTGCTACTTCCACCTCGCGCATACGGTTTTCTTCACGGATCTCAATTTCTTGTTGAGTCTGAATACGTGCCTGTTCTGCTTTAAGACGCTCTTCTTCTTGAACGCGTAGTGTTTCTGATGTTTCACGAGCGCGAATATTATCGATTTCTCGTTTTTGACGTGCTTCTGCATCGGCTTGTTGGCGCTCTAAAGCCAGGCTGGCTTCGCGAGTTTCAACATTTTTCTTTTGAATAGCGAGCTCTTGATCGCGCTCTTTTTGGTTGGTTTCAATATTATGAATGGCGGTAATTTCCGTGATTTTACGGATACCTTCAGAGTCAAAAATATTATTAGGATCAAGCGCTGATTTCGGGGTTTGTTCTAAATAGTCGATAGCAACGTCTTCTAATGCATAGCCGTTTAGATCTTTACCGATGACATCAACAATGCGATCACGGAAATTTTGTCTATCTTCAAAAAGCTTAGACAGTTCAAGTTGTTTACCTACGGTTTTTAATGCTTCAGAAAATTTTGCACTAAAAAGCGTACTAACTGCTTGGTGATCGGAGGCTCTATCAACACCAATGGCTTTAGCGACTTTTAGTACGTCTTCAGTGGTTTCATTAACACGTAGATAGAAAGCAACCGTGATATCTGCACGTAAGTTATCCTGACAAATCAGACCATCTTTACCACGACGGTCTACTTCTAATGTTAAAAGAGAAATACGCATAAACTCTTTTTTGTAGATAACCGGATAAACCAATGCACCCGTAAAATGGACTTTAGGTTGTGAGGTCATATCGTTGACAATTAAGGCTGTACCTTGAGGCACCTTAATATAGAAAGCCTTAAATAATCCAAATAGTCCTAAAATAATTAGGATTGTGAAACCAACGACAGTTAAGAAAGGCATAACGAAAGCCAAATCCATACTTTTTTCTCCATAGGTTCAGACGATACCGTCATTTTTTAATAGTGTTTGTCTGTTAACTAAATTGTCTTTCATCAATGTGGATATTAGCGATGAAATTCATCTTCCGTTACGACTTGATAACTGTGAGTGGGCGCGTCATAACTAATAATAACTACGCTATCCCCTCGTTTAATATTTTCTGTTTCAGGCGCTCTAATTTGTAAAATTAAACCCGCGCCCCCATCTTCTAAAACAGCTTCACCTTTGTTTTCTGTTACATTGATTGACCGTACTAACGCTAATTTACCTACCAATTGGTGTACTGATTTAGGCTTATTACGTGACATCAGTTTTTTACGGATCGGTTTTAAACATACCGCCGTAAGATTAAGTGCAATAAAAGAGGTAATGATAAAGGCAACAAAGCCTGTTAAATAACGAATAAAATTCGTTTCGATAGCACTAATAATCCAATAATTAGTAAAGTAACTGATAAACCAGCCAAAAAGGGTGAAGAAAGTTAAAATAATGGTGACAGGAATACCGGCTAATCCTAATTTAGTTAACCAACCAGCAAGCCCTGTTGCATCAACATTGATATCCAATTCACTATCAATATTAAATAAATCAATATCTAATAATCCAAAAGCAGCGCAGAGCCAATAAAAAGAGATAATAATAAGTAATGCACTAAAAATAATGCTGGGAAACGCTAGGCTATTTTGGAAAAACAAATTCATAAAGGTTCTCTTAATTTAAGAAAATGGCAATGTTATTGTCATATTAATATCTCTTATCATACTTCAAAACGTTGAAAAAGCATGTAGTTATAATCACATTCTCTATTTATTTTTCGATTTTATCTTTTATAGAATTTAATATAACTTATTGAGATAATTATAAATAATATTCGGTATTATTGCGTATAGAATCAGATCATTCTCTAAAAAATAATAAAAACATTTTCATCTATTAAATATCATTTCTTTTTAAGTGAATAAGTATTTTGTTATAAAAAATAGAAATTTATTAAATAAAAACTCTATAACATTAAAAAAACGATACTGATTGTATTGTGTATCCCATGTAACACTATTGGTGCGATTAATGAACGAGTTCCTATTCTGATTTGGCAAAACACAACACCCACAATAAAAATAAGGATAAATGTAGTGATTGACTCATATTGAGTGTGCATCACTGCAAATAGAAGTGATGAGATAATAATGGCTACCCATTTACCTATATTGCCATACCACATACCTGCATTTAGTAGAAAACCTCTAAAAATGATTTCTTCAGTAATTGGAGCAATAAAAATAACAGAAAGGGCAAATAAGAAGAAGGCAAAGCCTGTAATAGATTCGATTTCTGTAACCCATGAATCATCTTCAGAGCCTAAAAATAGACTAATAAAATATAATCCCACTAAGGCTAAAAAGGGGGCTTTTAGTGTACTCCATTGAAGGCGACCTAACGGCATTAATTTAATATGTTTTTGATAGGCAAACCAAATAATTAGACAGTAGGGGAGATAAATAAAAAAACTGATTAATGAGATGATATAAGGCGATTGAAACAGTGCTGCAGGCGCTGGCGTCAGTAATAGACTAAAAGAGGAGAAAAAATAACCTATAAAGGCAAGTACGCAGATAAAGGAGTGATAAATTCGGTCTTTGGGAAATTCCATTTTTGTTGATCCTTGGGTGATAAATCATACCGTTTAGAGCGATATTATAGAAAACAGAGTTTAGATATTAATTAAATCTAATGAAAATGATATTACTCTACTTTAATAATTAAGATGAAAACCAATAATTATAAAATAGTTTGTATATTCTATTTTTCATTTTCAAAAAATGATAACGTTCTTCACTAAGAGATTTATTGTATTTCTAAAAATTATAGGCAAATATTCAATCGATTATTGACTTAATAAAAATTATCTTTTTTTGTAAACAAAAAATTATCACCTTAAAAGGGTGATAAGAGATAGAAAATTAATGATCCTGATAGTCAGCTTCATTTATACAGTCACTAAATAAATCATTCCAATTTTTAGGCGGGTGACCTTTCTTTAGTTTTTTCTCAAAGACTCGGTAAGCATCAGTTTTATTGCCATAAGTTCGCAAAGTATCATTATCATTTATCCATGCCAGAATGATGATCTTTTCCTTAAAACTGAATCTAAAAAATAAACGATATCTTCCATTTACTAATTTAATTCGTGACCAATTTTTATTTTCTTCTCCTAAAGTATTACCCAACCTAAACTCTGGTGCCCGTGGATCATTTGTGATGTTTACTATAGATTTCAATACATGAGCAAAAATTTTTGTATCTGCTTTTTTCTGATAATCTTCGGGATATTTTTTTTTCAGTGCTTCAACTTTTTGTAGTAATTCATCATATTGTTGTTTAAAGCAAGGATGTGCATAGATTGTCCATCCATTCAAATCTGTAGGGAAATGCATATTATTTTATTCGTTATCGGTGATGTCATCGTCAAGGTTGATATCCATACCTTCAACTAATTCAAAACCGCGAGATATATCGAGAGGTTGAATGGTTTGAGGATGATTAGTTATATCTTGAGCGAGAAAATTAAGAAACGATGCCATAACAGGATCTTTTGATCCATCGCTGTGACGTGAGATAAGTACATCACCAGTGCTCAGTAATTTGTAGTGAATACGATCTCCACCACTAAGATGTAGAGCTTCTCTAATTGACGCGGGAATTGTGGTTTGATGACGTTCTGTTATTTTTGAATCAGCTTCAAGAGCGATGTTGTCAGTGCAAACGTGGGTTAGCATGATTTGCTCCTTTTACTTACGGTGTATGTTTTATGAACTGATTATAGATAATAGAAGAAAACAATGCAAATGCATTGCAATTTAATTGCATTGTTTTTTTGCTCTAAAATTAATTGAAAATCTATGAATACGGCTATGTTTTTAATGTATGAATTGATGTGAGATTACGTCAGTGTTGTTAAATATATAAGAAAAGAAAATAGCTAAGATATAAAAGAATGATTTTCAAACCGCTAGAAAGCAAAAAAACCAGCCCTAAGGCTGGTTTTTCTAAAGATGGTGCCCGAACTCGGAATCGAACCAAGGACACGGGGATTTTCAATCCCCTGCTCTACCGACTGAGCTATTCGGGCTAACGAGGCGCATTAAACCGTATTCAGCGTGATGCGTCAACGTCTTTTTAATAAAAAATGCAAAAATAAGTTTGTTTGCTTTCTTTTTATTCTATTCGAGTTTAAATTTTCATCATAAGCAATTTTTAAGTAAAAAATGCTTAAATAACAATCAGTAAAGATATTCACTTTTTTGCATATCAAAGTGAAAATTTTCTCTTTTTTTGATGATTTAATTTATTTTTCACTACTCAACAGAGAGAAATTGAGTACAAGCGAAAAAATAACTCATTTCTTTCGTTTTCCAACACTCAAAACTAACTTAGTGCACCATTTTTACGGCATTGAGCAATCTTGAGAATATCTTCTGCCAATAATTTTGCTGTAATAATATCATCAGTATGATGATTCACCATTAACCGGCTTAAGCAGCCTTCTAAGATGAGTTCCATCTGTTTGGCAACTAACTCACTATCTTCGATATCAAGCTCGCGTAGTAGTGTTCTAGAGTAATCAAATGAGCTTTGCTTTTGACGTTGGCTTAATTGATGAATTTGAGAGTGCTCATCAGGATATGCGCTACAAGCCGCTACGAATAGACAACCGGGAAAACGATTTTTCTCTAAACGCATCGCCAGTTGATCATAACGAGCCAGTAATTTTTGTTCGATAGTCAGTTCTTCATCTAGCATGACTTGGCGTTGCCAAATATCAATTTGCTGTCCGTGGTGACGAAGACAATCAAAAATCAAGGCGTCTCTATCTGGCCAGAAAGGGTGAAGATCAGATTCATTGATACCAGAATCTTGAATAAGCTCAGGTAAGGTTGCTGCTAAGCCGTATTGCTCTAACTGGATAAGTACGTGGTCTAATAACGCTTCACGTTGCACGGAAATCTCCTTAAATCACGTTGTCGCGAGAACATCATAATTAGCAGACTTTAGCTAAAAATGAAAGCAAGGAGCGACAGGCTAAAATGAAAATACCCCATCTTGCGACGGGGTATTTTCTTGTTTTTTTATTTCTTGTAAGCGCTAGGCGCTTTTTTGCAATGTTTTAATTTTTTACTTCAAACTACAGGATCATACCGCCGAAGAGGAAACCAAATCCGACAGCTAATACCACACCAATAGTACCTGGGATAAAGAATGGGTGGTTGAAGACTAATTTACCAATACGAGTTGTACCTGTGTCATCCATTTGAACCGCAGCAACCAGTGTTGGGTACGTTGGCAGAATGAACAGACCAGAAACCGCAGAGAAAGATGCAATCGCAGTTAATGGAGATACACCTAATGCTAAAGCCATTGGCATTAACGCTTTTGCTGTTGCTGCTTGAGAATATAACAGAGCAGAACAGAAGAAGAAGATAACCGCTAATAACCAAGGATGGCCAGTGATTAAGTCACCCGCAGTCAGTTTGATCCAATCGATGTTGCTTGAAACGAAAGTATCACCTAACCATGCAACACCCAGAATACAAATACATGCACTCATACCTGCTTTAAAGGTACTTGAGTTGAGGATGGTGTCAGTTTTAACTTTACAGAAAACAGTGATAAGAGTTGCAACACTCAGCATGATGATAAGAATAGCGTTAGTGGTGTTCATTAACGGTTCTTTCACGATACCTAAGCTTGGGCTATTGATGATTGCATAAGTAACAACGCAGATAACACCCAATAAGAACAGCATTACAGATGATTTAGCACCCGGTAATGTTTCTCTACGCGCTTGGCTACCACGTAATTCAACCAGACCTTGTTCTAAACGCTCACGATAGACAGCATCATCAGACAGTTTTGAGTTAAATACCCAAGACACGATGAATGACATCAGAATGATTGCAAGGAAAGTCGCTGGTAATAAGATAGACAGCAGAGTGATGTAGCTTACTGTATTACCTTCACCGACCATTGCTGGGTTTTCCATGACAGATGCCATGTAAACAACAGCAGCAGAGATTGGAGATGCAGTAATACCGATTTGAGCTGCAACAACACCAGTTGATAAAGGACGGCAAGGTTTGATGCCTTGTTCTTTTGCAACTTCAGCGATAACTGGCAGTGTTGCTAAAGAGATGTTCCCTGTACCTGCAAATAGAGTTAAGAAATAAGTCACAATTGGCGCAAGAATTGTGATGTATTTTGGATTACGTCTTAACAGTTTTTCAGTTTGGCCAACAAGGTAATCCAAACCACCAGCAACCTGCATTGCAGAGATTGCGGCAATAACAGCCATAATGATGGAGATAACATCAAAAGGGATTGAACCAGGTTTAACACCGATAGCAGCTAAAACTAAAACCCCTAAACCACCGGCAAACCCGATACCAATTCCCCCAAGTCTCGCACCGAGGAAAATGGCCAGCAGAACGATAATCAATTCTACGGCTAACATAGCGTTTACTCCTTGAGATAATTAAAAAAATGAGAAAAATAAGTTAAATTTTTGTTTTTACAATCAAGTAAAAAGGCACGTCTCTTAAAGAGTCCGTGCCTTGTGTTTTTAAGAGCTCATTCTTATGTTTAACAGTGTCATGTTATAAAACACAATTATTAATCATCGAAGCGTTTTGCTTTGTAAGCCGGGTTTTTTAAGTTCTCAACAGAGAAGATATCATCCAGTTGTTCTTCGGTTAATAAACCGCGTTCTAGAACAACTTCACGTACACTCTTACCTGTTTCAGCACAAATCTTACCAACGATGTCGCCGTTATGGTGACCGATGAATGGGTTCAGATAAGTAACGATACCGATTGAGTTGAATACGAAGTGTTCACAGATTTCTTTATTCGCAGTGATACCATCAACACATTTTTCTACTAAGTTACGGCAAGCGTTGCTTAATAGAGATATTGATTCGAACATTGCTTGACCGATTGCTGGTTCCATTACGTTTAATTGTAATTGACCTGCTTCAGCAGCCATAGTCACACAAGTGTCATTACCGATAACTTTAAAGCAAGCTTGGTTAACAACTTCTGGAATTACTGGGTTTACTTTTGCTGGCATGATTGAAGAGCCTGCTTGTAGTTCTGGAAGATTAATTTCTTTCAGACCTGCACGAGGACCAGAGGACAGTAAACGTAAGTCATTACAGATTTTAGACATTTTCACAGCTAAGCGTTTTAATGCGCCGTGAACCATCACATAAGCACCACAGTCAGAAGTTGCTTCAATTAAGTCTTCTGCTGGAACACACGCTAAACCAGTAACTTCTGCTAATTTTTTAACAGATAGTTCTTGGTAACCAGGCGCTGTATTCAGACCAGTACCGATAGCTGTTGCACCTAAGTTCATTTCTAACAATAACTCAGCAGTGCGTTTTAGGTTTTTGATTTCTTCTTTCATCAGTACAGAGAAAGCGTGGAATTCTTGACCTAAAGTCATTGGTACAGCATCTTGTAATTGAGTACGACCCATTTTCAGGATGTCTTTGAACTCAACCGCTTTTCTATCAAAACCTGCTTTCAGCAGTTCGATAGATTCAGTTAATTTGATAACAGAGTTATAAACCGCTACACGGAAGCCACAAGGATAAGCGTCGTTTGTTGATTGGCTCTTATTGACGTGGTCATTCGGGTTCAGGTATTGGTATTCACCTTTTTGGTGGCCCATTAATTCCAGACCGATGTTTGCGATAACTTCATTGGTATTCATATTTAATGAAGTACCAGCACCGCCTTGGAATACATCAACTGGGAATTGATCCATGTGTTTACCTGTTTCTAATACTACGTCACAGGCTTTGATAATCGTATCAGCGATTTCGCGAGGAATAGTGTGAAGTTCTTTGTTTGCTAATGCAGCAGCTTTTTTCACCATTACCATACCGCGGATGAATTCTGGAACATCATTGATGGTACGATCACTGATGTAGAAGTTTTCAATAGCACGTAAAGTGTGGACGCCGTAATAAGCATCAGCAGGAACTTCTCTTTTACCTAACAGGTCTTCTTCGATACGAGTTTTATTTGACATGAGAACCTTCTTATTAAAATTTTAACTGTCTAGTTATGCGCTTGTTAATAAAATATATCGTTAACGGTTAATAATGTAATATAACTTACCGTTTTGCTTGGTACTGACACGATCATATTCGGGTTGTGAACAAATACCTTTAAGCTGGATCACTTTATAAGTAAATAACGTTTAAATATTTTCTTTTTGTGATCTATCTCATGGATTTTACAGTTCTACTTCTCTTTTTAACGCCCCTTGAAAAGGAGTGTTAGGCTCCCCATTATTATGTAGATAAACTAAGAAAAAGCGAGTTTGTAAACCATCACCTTAGATGTAGTTCACACTCCTTTCTATTAATAATATGAATCTTTTTTATAAAAAGGAGAACCAAGTGCGTTGGCTCCCATTAATTATTATCTGCCTTCTTATCTATATAGAAGCTGTTATTTTCGTCAATGTGGCATCTTCTATTGGCGTTCTTACAACACTATTCCTTGTGGTGCTGACTTCTTGTGTTGGTGTCTCACTGGTAAAAAATCAGGGCGTAAAAAATATTGCTTCAATGCAACAAAAACTCGCAGTAGGTGAAGTCCCCGCAGCTGAAATGGTGAAAAGCGTTTCGTTAATATTGGCGGGTATTTTATTGTTGATCCCCGGCTTCTTTACGGATTTCTTGGGCTTGCTGTTGTTATTACCACCATTGCAAGCGCTATTAGTGACGAAACTGATCTCTCGAATTCAAATTTATTCAGCAGGTCATGGTCAAAGTGGATTTTCTTCTAATCAGAATGGAACAACATTCGAAGGCGAGTTTCAGCGTAAAGAGGATTCACCGAGTAACCAGCTGAATAATAAGGCTGAAGATCAGGATAACGACCATTTTTCTGACAAAAAATAATTAGCCCAAAGCATAATCAACTGAAATGGGGAAAATTTGAAAAAAAATCACACTTCTCCCCTTGAAGTTTTACCGGATGCCCCCACCTGTATCGTCATGGTACTGGTTCATCTTGGGCACTGGTATCAACCTTAATCCTGATATGGACTTTTTTATAGGAGCACTATTAATGAAGATTCGTCCATTACATGACCGTGTTATTGTTAAACGTAAAGAAGTCGAAGCTAAATCAGCAGGCGGTATCGTACTGACTGGCACAGCGGCGGGTAAATCTACTCGTGGCGAAATTTTAGCCGTAGGTCAAGGCCGTATTATGGAAAACGGCGACGTTAAACCGCTGGATGTTAAAGTTGGCGATATCGTAATTTTTAACGACGGTTATGGCGTTAAAACAGAAAAAATTGATAACGAAGACGTGCTTATCATGTCTGAAAGCGACATTTTAGCAATTGTAGAAGAATAATTTTTCTCTTTTAAGATCTTCTTAAACTGAACGAATTCAAAGGAAATATACGATGGCAGCTAAAGACGTCAAATTCGGTGTAGATGCTCGTAATAAAATGTTACGTGGTGTTAATGTTCTTGCAGATGCAGTTAAAGTAACTTTAGGCCCTAAAGGTCGTAACGTTGTTTTAGATAAATCTTTCGGCGCACCTGTTATTACTAAAGATGGTGTATCTGTTGCACGTGAAATTGAACTCGAAGATAAATTCGAGAACATGGGCGCACAGATGGTGAAAGAAGTTGCTTCTAAAGCCAATGATGCGGCAGGTGACGGTACTACAACTGCAACAGTATTAGCACAATCAATCATTGCCGAAGGCTTAAAAGCAGTTGCTGCTGGCATGAACCCAATGGATCTGAAACGCGGTATCGATAAAGCCGTTGTTGCAGCAGTCGAAGAACTGAAAAAACTGTCTGTTCCATGTTCAGATACTAAAGCGATTGCTCAGGTTGGTACAATTTCTGCTAACTCTGATGAAACCGTCGGTACTCTGATTGCGCAAGCGATGGATAAAGTTGGTAAAGAAGGTGTTATCACCGTTGAAGAAGGTACTGGCTTAGAAGATGAGCTAGACGTTGTTGAAGGTATGCAGTTTGACCGCGGTTATCTGTCTCCTTACTTCATCAACAAACCTGAAACGGGCACAGCAGAATTAGAAAACCCATTCATTCTGTTAGTTGACAAAAAAGTTTCTAACATCCGTGAATTACTGCCTGTATTAGAAGGCGTTGCTAAAGCTAACAAACCTCTGCTTATCATTGCAGAAGATGTTGAAGGTGAAGCACTGGCAACATTAGTTGTGAACAACATGCGTGGTATCGTTAAAGTTGCTGCTGTTAAAGCACCAGGCTTTGGTGATCGTCGTAAAGCAATGCTGCAAGATATTGCAACATTAACTAACGGTGCTGTGATTTCTGAAGAAATCGGCATGGAGTTAGAAAAAGCGACATTAGAAGACTTAGGTCAAGCAAAACGCGTTGTTATCAACAAAGATACAACAACGATTATTGATGGTTTAGGTGATCAAGACGCAATTAGCGGTCGTGTATCTCAAATCCGTCAACAAATCGAAGATGCAACTTCAGATTATGACCGTGAAAAATTACAAGAACGCGTTGCTAAATTAGCTGGCGGTGTTGCAGTAATTAAAGTCGGTGCAGCAACTGAAGTTGAAATGAAAGAAAAACGCGCTCGTGTTGACGATGCTCTGCACGCAACTCGCGCAGCAGTTGAAGAAGGCGTTGTTGCTGGTGGTGGTACTGCTCTGGTTCGTGTTGCTAACGCTCTGCGTGAGATGGTTGGTGATAACGAAGAACAAACAGTAGGTATCCGCGTTGCATTACGTGCAATGGAATCCCCAATGCGTCAAATCGTTGCTAACGCAGGTGAAGAGCCATCTGTTGTTGTAAACAACGTGAAAGCAGGTGAAGGTAACTACGGTTATAACGCTGCAACAGATGTTTACGGCGATATGATTGATATGGGTATCTTAGATCCAACTAAAGTTACTCGTTCTGCACTGCAATTTGCTGCATCTATCGCAGGTCTGATGATCACAACAGAAGCGATGATCACAGATTCACCTAAAGACGACAAAATGGATTTAGGTGGCGCTGGTGGTATGGGCGGCATGGGTGGAATGGGCGGCATGATGTAATTCATCAGCTAACTGTTTTGCACGAAGAACCCGAGCTTAGGCTCGGGTTTTTTTATGCATTTTTACTTCAGAAGTCTCTAATAATTTATTTTTTATATAATTAGAAACAACTTATTTCTTTACAACTAGACAACAGATCGTTTTTACTGCATCGCTTAAAAAATAATTAAATAAATTGGGGTGTTCACCATGTCTGTCGTCGCCATCGTGCTTATTTTTCTTTTTGCCGTGATTGTGAGTGTATTTATCTCTCGATTACTGTCAGAAAAAATTCCTTTACCCTTGATCCAGATTGCTGTCGGAGCTTGTTTATCTATCTTTGGCTTTGAAGTTGATTTCGATCCGCATCTTTTCTTATTCCTGTTTATTCCTCCATTGCTCTTTTTAGATGGTTGGCGTATTCCCAAAGAGGCGTTATTCCAAGAAATTAAACCGATTATGTCGCTGGCAATTGGTTTAGTCGTAGTGACAGTGATTGGTATGGGCTTTTTTATTCACTGGCTTATTCCTTCAATTTCACTTGCGGTTGCTTTTGCATTAGCGGCAATTTTGTCACCAACCGATCCTGTTTCAGTTTCGGCTATGACCGTAAATTCGCCACTTCCTTCGCGTATGACGCATATTTTAGAAGGCGAATCATTGCTTAATGACGCGACAGGTTTAGTCTGCTTTAGTTTTGCTGTTGCAGCTGCATTAACGGGATCTTTTTCTATTGCTTCAGCGACAGGACAATTTTTAGTTGTGGCTTTAGGTGGTGCTGCAATTGGATTAATTGTGGCGGGCGTTATTGGTCGATTAAATCAGTTTTTGGTTAAACGTACTGGTGAAGATCCGGCTATCCAAATCTTGATAAGCTTGTTGATGCCATTTATTGCTTATTTATTGGCAGAGCATTTCCATGTATCGGGGATCTTAGCCGCAGTTGTTGCTGGTATTGCAATGCACTACGAAAAAATTGTGGGTCGTATGCAAGCCGCTACACGTATGCAAAGTAAAGCGGTTTGGGATACTGTTCAAGTTGCACTTAATGGGATGATCTTTATTTTATTAGGTGAACAACTTCCTGCAATGTGGAAAGTGTTACCTGAAGTGACGCAATCAGCAGGCGCGACTAATCCGTGGGCGGTGGTAGGTTATATCATCATTATTACGATAGGGCTTGCCGTATTACGTTTTACATGGGTGTGGATCTCTATGTCGCTGACCGTGTTTCGCTCTCCTGATAAGCGTTTATCTCGCCATGATCTACGCTTAATGGCCATTATGGCAACCGCAGGAGTACGAGGCGCAATTACACTAGCAGGTATCTTAACCCTTCCTTTATTAATGACAGATGGTTCACCTTTCCCAACCCGTGATCTCGCTATCTTTATTGCCATGGGCGTTATTCTCTGTTCATTATTAATTGCAACTATCGCGTTGCCGATTTTAACCAAAGGGCTATCAGAAGATTTACCGTATGAAGATGATGAAATTCGGACTCGTTTAGCGTTAAACGAAGCGGCGATTGCTCATATTAATGAATTGATGAATCAACCTTGTGAAGATCTCGATGAAATGTCATTGCGTATAGAAGCGGGTTCTCATTTATTAGAAATCTACAGTCGTCGCCTTGATAGTGAAGACAGCGTGCAAGAAGGAGCACTTGATCTTAAACGCTTGTTTAGTATGGAACGTAAATTATCGCGTAGTGCTTTAAAAGTTGAGCGAGATGCATTGCAACAATTACGCAAATCTCGTCATATTAGTGAACATATTTACCATCGTTTACGACATGAGTTGGATTTAAAAGAAGAAGCACTGAATCATCATTTGAGTTAATTTGGACAATATTATCTTCAGATAGCGGTTTGCTGTCTGAAGATTTTTAAAAAATGAACTAATTGTGTGTTCATTCTCGCACTGTATAGACCGAAAATAAGCCAGATCGTTTTAAAAGCATAAAAGCGGTGTAGAATAGAGACATTATTGCTTTGTCTATCTCAAAGCTGAATTTGTACGTTAAAATAAGTTTAAAGCGAAAATAATATCTTAAGGCTATTGGCTAATGTGAGATAGCAATGATGATTTATTTTTGCGCATAATAGGGATGACAAGGTATATTGTTGTCGTGACTAAACGGACACTCAAATAAATGAGGGGATCATGCGAATTAAATTGTTATTGGGAGCTGCTGCAGCGTTGTTACTAGCAGGCTGTTCTGCAACAAACACATTAAGCACTGCGGGCTCACAGGTACAAATCACTGATACGCAACCAGGCAGTGAATGCCAATTATTAGGAACAGTGACAGGTGTTCAGAATAACTGGTTATCAGGTTCCCGTACTGAAAGCCAATCACTGCGAGGTGCTGCTAACGATCTACGTAACAAAGCAGCCGCAATGGGTGGTAACGTTATTTTTAACGTTGGTACTGGCGCAGGTAGCTTTGTTGATAGCTTTGCACCATTAGATAGCAAAATGAGTGGACAAGTTTATAAATGCCAATAAGGGCATTTAATTTATTCACTATTTATTAGTCTACTAATAGATAAAAAAGCTGTAGTCACTTCATCTATTTGAACTGAGCTACAGCTTTTTTGTTTTTGTGGCATTGATTATTGCTGGCGTAACCCAAGATCTAACAATGTTTTACTCGGTTCACCACCGATTTCACGCGTGAGTTTGGGAACCATATAACCTGAAACTAAGCTCATCAGTGCTTTCATAATTTCTCTCGCTTCACTGTCTGGCACCATAAAGTGAGCAGCACCTTGTACTTTATCTAGAACGTGTAAGTAATACGGCATAACACCGGCATCAAAGAGTGCACGGCTTAAATCCGCAAGGACTTCAGCACTGTCATTGACACCTCGTAATAACACACCTTGATTCAATAAAGTGACATTGGCATTTTTTAGTTTTGCACAGGCTTCTCTTAATGCATCATCAATCTCATTGGCGTGATTGGTATGCAGTACCATGATATTTTGCAAACGTGATTGTTGTAAGCGCTGACATAGCGCATCAGTGACACGTGCTGGAATGACCACAGGTAAACGAGAATGGATACGTAAGCGCTTAAGATGAGGAATAGCCTCTAATTGTGTAATCAGCCAATCAAGCTCATCATCTTTCGCCATAAGGGGATCTCCCCCAGAGAAGATGATTTCATCGAGTTTTGGGTTATTTTTGATATACTCAATTGCTTTTTGCCAATTCGCTTTGTTTCCTTTGTTATCTTCGTAAGGAAAATGACGACGAAAACAGTAGCGACAATTGACAGCGCAACCACCTTTGACCAGAAGCAATGCACGATTCTGATATTTATGTAATAAACCTGGCACCGCATTTTGTTGCTCATCTAACGGGTCCGTAGAAAATCCCGGTGTTATGGTAAATTCAGCATTTGCAGTTAATACTTGTAAAAGTAATGGATCGTTAGGATCGCCTTTTTTCATGCGTGCAACGAATTCACGGGGAACCCGTAGCGGAAAAAGCCGTCGTGCCTGAGCCCCTTTTTGGAGATCAGCGTGATGTTCCAACGCTAAAAGTTGGAGTAATTCAACAGGATCACTGATTGCCTGCGCGAGTTGTGTTAACCAGACTTCTCTGGTGGGGTGATTATGAGTTACAATGTGTGCCATTTTTTGGCTATGCCATTTTAAATTAAAAAAGTTAGAGGATATTCATGGCTTCTTATAATACCAACGATTTTCGTTCAGGTCTTAAAATCATGTTAGATGGCGAGCCAGCCGTCATTACTGAATGTGAATTTGTTAAACCAGGTAAAGGTCAGGCATTTGCTCGTGTGCGTCTGCGTAAACTGATTTCTAACAAATTACTGGAAAAAACATTTAAATCTACTGATTCAGCAGATGGTGCTGATGTCATGGATATCAACTTAACTTACCTGTACAACGACGGTGAGTTCTGGCATTTCATGAATAATGAAACCTTCGAACAATTAGCAGCAGACGAGAAAGCTGTTGGCGAAAACGCTAAATGGCTGATCGACCAAGCTGAGTGTATCGTAACACTGTGGGATGGTCGTCCTATCGCTGTTGTTCCACCAAACTTTGTTGAATTAGAAATCGTTGATACTGATCCAGGCCTGAAAGGTGACACCGCAGGTACAGGTGGTAAACCAGCAACATTAAGCACTGGTGCTGTTGTTAAAGTTCCACTGTTTGTACAAATCGGTGAAGTTATCAAAGTTGATACTCGTTCAGGTGAATACGTATCGCGCGTAAAATAATCGCGTAGATTATTTTACTGAGTGCAACGTTATGCACAATAAATAATTACCGCAGATAATGTTAAATATCTGCGGTATTTTTTTATTTTAATTTATAAATATTGATTAATAGGCAGTATTTTCTTTCTAAAAATTTGAGTGATTTGTATTACTGCATTATTTAATTTTTTGTGTTATTATTTTGTTTCTGATTTATTTATCCCTTCATTATATCTAATGCCAAAATAGAATGCCGTATTCAATATTGGAATTGGTAAAAAATAACCATTTTCTTAGAATGAATGTGTAGGTTGTTTTGGTAAAGATAATCCACAGCAATATTTATTTAAGTTATTTTGACTTTCCTTTAAGAGATATTGAAGAGTATAGATAAAAACATTAATCCTGTAATATTATTGATCTTTATTTTATATTTTAGTTGTACTAGGGAAACCCTTTCAATATAGACATTTACTTTGATATATCTCTTTTGTTTTTTTAGAAACACTTTATTATCTATTTAATCCTTTCTATTTGTTGTTCATTTCTTTATTTTAAAATATTTTAACGTGTCCAAAAATAACGTTTCTATACCTATTTTTTTAAATATCCTATTTAAAAATTATTTATTATAAATAAAAAATTTATTTATTTTTCAAAGATTGAGCTAGTGCCATTTGCTCGCTACACTAAAAAATACTTAAAACAATAAATCAAAAGTAGGTGAACAATGGAACATCAACACTCTGATGCAGTAAATACCCCATTACGTATTACCTCTAAAACCCGTGATGTTGGAGGGATTGAAACTTATCGTGCTTTACCTGATAAAAAACAACGCTTAATTGGACCGTGGTGTTTTCTCGATCATTTAGGCCCCACCGTTTTTAATGACTCTGTCGATAAATTAGCCATTTCGCCACATCCCCATATTGGCTTGCAAACCTTTACTTGGATGTTAGATGGGGAAATATTACATCGTGATAGTCTCGGTTTTCAGCAAGTTATTCGTCCTCAACAAGTTAATTTAATGACAGCAGGGCATGGTATTAGCCATTCAGAAGATAGCCACGGTGATAAAAAAGAAGTTCATCTGGCACAATTATGGATAGTGCTACCAAACGATAAAAGAAATATGCCACCGCGTTTTGATCACTATCCTGACCTACCCAAATGGCAAGCCGACGGTGCTGATTTCACATTATTAATTGGTGATTATCAAAATCAGAACTCTCCCGTATTATGTTTATTACCCATGGTTGGCATGGATATTATGGCAAAACATGCCACTCGTATTCTTTTATCATTAAATCCTAAATATGAGTATGGGCTTTTTGTCTTAACGGGAGAAATGATAATAGAAGGGGAAACCTTTGCTGCGAATGAACTTGCTTATATTGGGATACAAAACCCAGAGTCATTAACGATTGAACTTAGTGATAATGCCCAAATTCTCTTTTTAGGTGGTGAACCTTTAAATGAAAAAATTTTGATGTGGTGGAATTTTATTGGTCGTAGCAAAGAGGAAATTCAGCAAGCAATTACCGATTGGAATGCAGGCAGTGAGCGTTTTGGTAAAGTGGTTAATGATGAAAGAACACCGCTGGTATCACCTTTAATGCCTTAATCCTATGTTATAAAGGTAAGTCTTAATATTACGCGTTTAAACTTAGCTGAGTTATCTAAATATAATTCAGCTATTTTTTTCTTTGTACTCCACCATTTTTGATACTTCATCATAGTGACGACGAAATTGTTGTTTAGAACACACCTCTTACTGTCAACGTCATTATTGTCGACACGTCATTCTTAGTCCCTCTCTTTATTTCTATCCAATTGATTTTTATGGCAAATAATTTAAATCCTCTCTTGGCATGAAATATGCTTTATCTAAAGAAAAATTGACGACAGTAATGCTGTTAAACGTTTTTCTCGGAGGATGTGGCGAATGAATCGCTTTGTAATTGCAGAGCCACAACGATGCATAGGGTGTAATACCTGTATGGCAGCTTGTTCAGAAGTTCACCAAGCTGTGGGTTTACAGGCGCATCCGCGTCTTACAGTGGTAAAAGTGGAGGATCAGACAGCACCGATGCTTTGTCGGCACTGTGAGGATGCTCCTTGTGCTCGCGTGTGCCCAGTCAATGCCATCACTCATGAAGATAATATGATCTTTCTTAATGAGAGCCTGTGTATTGGCTGTAAGTTGTGTGGTCTGGTTTGTCCTTTTGGTGCAATTACACCATCAGGCAGTAAACCCGTTAACTTACCGGCTGTTTTTGAACACTTTGTGCCTGAAGAAATGTTGGCTGATGTACCAGCAAGCCTTCCAACAACCAACCCATTCCTTGCATGGAATGTGGGTGTCCGCGCAATCGCAGTGAAATGCGATTTATGTGCTTTCTCAGATGAAGGCCCTGCTTGTGTCAACGTATGTCCAACCGATGCATTGCATTTAGTTGAAGAAGACAAACTTGAAGAGCAGATGAAAACGCGTCGCTTAGGCTCAGTGATGGAACCAATTACCAGTCTTGACGATTTATCTACTTTGACACAGGAGCGGAAGTAATATGGAACCTCTTCAGTTACTGCTGTGGTCAGTCATCCTGTATGTTGTTGGTGGCGTTATTGCACTGTTTTTAAAAAAACAGGAAGGGTTGGCAATCCTTATTTCAGGGATCAGCGCAATCATTGGTGGTGTCTTAGGTATTTTAAGTGCATTACCGGTTATTTTTGGTGGTGAAATCGCGACTTTTACTGCCGCAGGGCCTTTCGATTTTGCCGCCTTCGTGGTGCGTATGGATATGTTAGGCGCGTTTATGGTGTTCGTCATTTCATTACTGGTCAGCGTGTGTGCGCTTTATTCTCTTGCTTATGTACAAGAATATAAAGGACGTGGCGCTTGGAGCATGGGATTCTTTATGAATCTGTTTATTGCTTCTATGGTTGGCTTAGTCGTGATGGATAATGCGTTCTACTTTATTATCCTATTCGAAATGATGTCACTGGCTTCTTGGTTCTTAGTTATTGCTGACCAAGATGACGAATCTATTCACGCAGGTCTACTTTACTTCTTTATCGCTCACGCAGGCTCCGTGTTAATCATGATTGCCTTCTTCTTGATGTGGCGTGAAAGTGGTAGCCTAGATTTTGATTCATTCCGTCAACTTTCTCTTTCTCCTGCAATGGCCTCTGTGGTGTTCTTACTGGGCTTTTTTGGTTTTGGTGCCAAAGCCGGTATGTTGCCATTACACAGTTGGTTACCAAAAGCTCACCCCGCAGCACCTTCACATGCATCGGCATTAATGTCAGGTGTGATGGTCAAAATTGGTATCTTCGGGATAATCAAAGTGGGTATCGATTTACTGGGTGCAACAGAAATGTGGTGGGGAATTGTTGTCCTCGCATTCGGTGCAGTTTCTTCTGTACTGGGTGTTATGTACGCATTAGCAGAGCACGATTTAAAACGTTTACTTGCATGGCATACCGTTGAAAATATCGGCATCATCTTAATGGGTGTTGGTGTAGGTATGGTAGGAATGGCAACAGACCATCCTGTTATTGCTGCACTTGGCCTGTTAGGTGCTCTATATCACTTATTAAACCATGCGGTGTTCAAAGGATTATTATTCCTAGGTGCTGGTGCCATTATTAACCAAATTCACACTCGTGATATGGATAAAATGGGTGGGTTAGCCAAACTGATGCCTTACACTGCAACAGCATTTTTAATTGGTTGTATGGCGATTTCCGCGTTACCACCATTAAACGGTTTTGTGAGCGAATGGTATACCTATCAATCTCTATTCACGATGAGTCACGAAGGTAACTTTGTGATGCGCTTAAGTGGTCCTATTGCCATTATTATGTTGGCAATTACAGGGGCATTAGCGGCAATGTGTTTCGTTAAAGTCTATGGTGTTAGCTTCTGTGGTGGCCCTCGTAGTGAGCAAGCAACAAAAGCAAAAGAAGTACCATTACCAATGACGATTGCGATGGGTTTATTAGCCCTTTTCTGTGTTGTGTTAGGTGTGGGTGCTGCTTTTGTCGCACCAATTATTGCAAATATTGCAATGTCTCTTAGCGAAACCAGCGCATTAACTGTGGCTCAAGGCTCCATGCTTGTTCCTGATGCTGCATCGCAAGCAATGTTCTCTCCAGCATTAACATTTGTTTTATTAATTGCTCTACCGCTTATTCCATTCCTGATTTACCTCGGTCTGAAAGGCAATCAACCTGCGTTTCGTCGCAAAGGTAATCCTTGGGCGTGTGGTTATGTGTGGGAAAAAGACATGGCAGTGTCAGCAGGTGGCTTTACTCAAGCATTACGTAGCATGTTTGCACCACTTTATCGTATGCGTAAACAACTTGATCCATCTCCATTGCTGTCTCGTGGTTTTAATAAAACACAGCTCGGTGCTGAAAAGGTCGAACCATTTTGGGATGAACGCATTATTTATCCTCTGGTTCGTGGTATCCAACGCTTTGCAAAACGTATCCAATGCCTACAAGGTGGGGATTTCAGACTCTATTGTCTATACGTTGTCGCAGCGCTGGTCATCTTGCTTTTAGTCATCGCAGCGTAAGGAGAGGGACTTATGACTTTCCAAGAAGCACCTACGTTAATGATGGGAATATTCGCACTTATACAAGCACTCTTTTTGCTGGCGATAACCCCATTATGTACAGGTATTTCGCGCACAATTCGCGCCAAGATGCACTCTCGTCAAGGCCCCGGAATTCTGCAAGATTATCGAGATATCTTTAAGTTATTTAAACGTCAATCAGTAGCGCCTGAGCAATCTGGTGTGATCTTCCAAGTGATGCCATATGTATTACTCGGAAGTATGTTAGTGGTTGCTATGGCGCTGCCCGTCTTTACTGCAACGTCACTGTTTGCGGGTGCAGCGGATCTTATCGCACTGATTTATTTGTTTGCACTTTATCGTTTCTTCTTCTCTTTATCTGGTTTGGATTCAGGAAGCCCATTTGCGGGTATTGGTGCTAGCCGTGAATTAACACTGGGTGTGTTAGTTGAGCCAATCTTAGTGTTATCACTGATTGTGGTGGCTTTAATTGTGGGTTCAACCAACGTCGGCACTATCAGTGCAACACTTGCTCAAGGTTGGGTATCACCAACTGCCACACTGTTAGCGCTATTAGCTTGTGCTTTTGCCGCATTTATCGAAATGGGCAAAATGCCATTCGATGTTGCGGAAGCTGAGCAAGAGTTACAAGAAGGGCCATTAACTGAGTATTCAGGCTCTGGTTTTGCAATGGTAAAACTGGGTCTTGGTTTAAAACAAGTGGTTGTGGCTGAACTGTTCTTAGCCATCTTTATTCCTTTCGGTAAAGCAACAGAATTCACCTTTATTGCATTGATCATTGCGCTAGTTTTAATGGCAGTGAAATTGTTAGTAGTGTTTGTATTAGCGTCATTGGTTGAAAACAGTTTAGCGCGTGGTCGCTTCTTACTGACTCACCATGTGACATGGTTAGGATTCGGTGTTGCGGCACTGGCTCTTGTTTTCTATTTAACCGGTCTATAAGGAGCGATGATTACAATGGAAAATATAGCTCTTGCGACCTTACTCATCCCATTTGCGGGGGCGTTGATTACGTCCTTAATGCCAAATCGGATGGCGAAGTGGTTATGTACACTGTTCGCTTTATTAGCCACATTAGGAACGGTTGTTTTAGGTTGGCAGTTCCTCGCTGAAGGTAAAGTCGATACCACAATTACGCTAGTACAATATGGTGATGTTGCGCTCTTTGGTTTTACCATTGACCGTGTCAGTACATTGATTGCTTTCGCTGTTGTGTTCTTAGGATTGTTAGTGAGTTTTTACTCTACTGGCTATCTGACCAATGGCAACCGTGAGCATCCACATGATGGTACTCGTCGCTATTATGCCTTTTTACTGATTTTTATTGGTGCAATGGCGGGATTAGTCCTTTCATCGACTATTTTAGGTCAACTCCTGTTTTTCGAAATCACAGGGGGATGTTCTTGGGGATTAATCGGTTACTACCAATCTGAAAAATCGCTCCGCTCAGCAATGAAAGCGTTGTTGATAACTCACGTTGCTTCAATCGGTCTTTATCTTGCGGCAGCAACCTTGTTTGTGAGTACGGGTACCTTTGAGTTAACTGCAATTGCAACCTTAGATGAACCAACCAAACTGATTGTGTTTGGTGGAATTCTCTTTGCTGCTTGGGGTAAATCAGCTCAATTACCACTGCAAGCTTGGTTACCTGATGCAATGGAAGCACCAACTCCTGTTAGTGCTTACTTACACGCAGCGTCAATGGTAAAAGTCGGTGTTTACATCTTTGCTCGTGCGATTATGTCAGCAGATGGTGATGTCCCTCATCTTATTGGTTGGGTGGGTATTACCATGGCGGTTATCACGTTGATTTATGGCTTTATGATGTATCTGCCACAAAAAGATATGAAACGCCTGTTAGCATGGTCAACCATCACTCAGCTCTCTTATATCTTCCTTGCATTATCTATTTCTATCTTTGGACCGCGCGAAGCGTTTGAAGGCGGTATCGCTTATATCTTTAACCATGCCTTCGCTAAAAGTTTGTTCTTCTTAGTTGCAGGTGCGCTGAGTTATAGCTGTGGTACTCGTATGTTGCCTCGCTTAAAAGGGTTAATTAACAAATATCCATTATTGGGTGTCGGTTTCTGTGTTGCCGCGCTGGCAATTGCAGGTGTTCCACCAATGAATGGTTTCTTTAGTAAATTCCCAATTTTTGCCGCAGGTTTTGAACTGTCGAGTGTTTTCTGGGTGATGACACCAATTATGGTGCTAGTACTGATTGAATCTGTTGCTAGCTTCACTTGGTTTATCTACTGGTTTGGTCGTGTTGTTCCTGGCAAACCAAGTACAGAAGTTGCACAAGGGCAACCTGTTCCTATGGCAATGCAAATTGTGATTGGAATACTGATTGTTATGTCCTTTGCATCCAGTGTTATCGCAGTCACTTGGCTAGGATAAGGGAGATAAATCATGACTGGAGCACTTATCGTAAACAATTTGGCGGGGTTAATGATGATCACCTCGCTACTGGTGATTGGCGCTAAAAAGCCGATTGCTTCATGTTGGTTCTATGCATTGCAATCTTTCGTTTTAGTGATGATTTTCGTCACTTTAGCCAATACATTGGATGCACACCAACTCACACTTTGGGCGATTACCGCCTTCTTTACTAAAGTTCTGCTTGTGCCACTTATTTTAGGATTTGCATTCCGTAAGTTATCCGATCCTAGTGCGAATATCAGTGTTATTAGCCCTGCACTTTTAATGTTGCTGGCTGCTGTTATCGTTATTTTAAGTTGGTTTGTGGTTGAGCCAATTCAAATACCAATGGTTGTTGATTTGAAACCTGCACTCGCGGTTTCTTTAGGACACTTTATGTTGGGTCTGCTTTGTATCGTGACTCAACGAAATATCCTAAAACAAGCTTTTGGTTACTGCTTAATGGAAAACGGCTCTCACTTAACACTGGCACTATTAGCGTGGAGAGCACCAGAACTGGTCGAAATCGGTATCGCCACTGACGCCATCTTTGCTGTGATTGTTATGGCAGTGTTGGCTCGTAAGATTTACCGCACGCTCAACACACTGAACGTGGATCAACTGACCGCGCTGAAGGGGTGAGGAGATGAACCAAACAACCATGTTAACAATTTTAATGTTTGCACCGTTGGTATTTTCAATACTGGCGTTTCTAAGTCCGTTATTAAAAGCGGGTGCGCGTCCTGTCGTGACGGGTATTCATGCTATTGGTATCACCGTATTGTTAATCGCTGCATTAGGGACTGTGGCAGATGTCATGTCTCATGGCGAAATATTGGCTGCTGCTAATTGGGTTCATGTGGATAGCCTTGGCGCATTATTCCTTGCCATCTTAGGTATTATCGGCTTTTTAACGGGGCTTTATTCTATTGGCTATATGAATCATGAAGTGGATGAGGGTGAAATCTCAGTGCGCACTTTGTGTAACTACTATGGTTTCTTCCACCTCTTTTTATTCACCATGTTATTAGCAATCACGAGTAATAACTTGATATTAATGTGGGCTGCGATTGAAGCAACAACCCTAAGTTCTGCATTCTTAGTCGGAATTTATGGTCAACGTTCTTCTCTGGAAGCTGCGTGGAAGTACATCATCATTTGTAGTGTGGGTGTAGCGTTTGGCCTTTTCGGTACTATTTTGGTTTATGCCAATGCCGCAAGCTTTATGCCTGATCCAGATCAGGCTATCTTCTGGACTGAAGTGTTGAAATATACAGACCAGTTAGACCCAACACTGATGCATTTAGCTTTTGTCTTTATTTTAATCGGTTTCGGTACCAAAACGGGTTTATTCCCAATGCATGCATGGTTACCCGATGCGCACAGTGAAGCACCAAGCCCAGTCAGTGCGCTGTTATCAGCTGTACTACTGAATTGTGCACTGCTAATCATCATTCGTTACTACATCATTATTGATGCGGCAATTGGTACTGAATTCACACGTAACTTATTGTTAATCTTTGGCTTCCTCTCTGTTGCTATCGCGGCGTTCTTTATCCTTATTCAGCGTGATATGAAACGTCTTTTAGCATATTCCAGTGTGGAAAACATGGGATTAATCGCCGTCGCATTAGGAATTGGTGGACCGATCGGTATTTTGGCTGCTTTATTCCACACCTTAAACCACAGTCTGGCGAAAGCACTGTTGTTCTGTGGCTCAGGTAACGTGTTATTGAAATACGGTACTCGTGATTTAAATGTCGTGAAAGGCATGTTTAAAGTGATGCCATTAAGTGCCGCTCTTTTTGCTGGTGGTGCTTTAGCGTTAGGCGGTATGCCTCCTTTCAACGTCTTTATCAGTGAATTTATGATTGTTGTAGCAGGTTTAGCTTCTCAGCACATTGGCTTAACTATCCTATTATTATTGTTATTGACCGTGGTATTAGGTGGGTTAGTTCGTATGGTGGCTAAAACTGTCTTTGGTCCAAAACCTGATGTTGTTGCTAAAGGTGAACTGGGAATTTTAACCACATTACCAATGGTCATTCTGATTGCACTTATGCTGTTAATGGGAACTCACATTCCTAAGCCTGTCAGCGAGCTGTTAGAAAATGCCGCTAATATCGTGATGAATATTGATAAAAGTGAGTCACCTACTTATGCATGGCCAACGGCTTTAATCAGCAATCCATCCACATCGGTTCAGGAGATGTAACGTGAGCTACCAAAATTATGTCAGTAGAAAAGAGGGAAAAGAATTAGGCGGAGATTATGTTGCCAAAGTTCGTGAAAAATTCCCATCAGCTGTTCTTGATGAAGAGCGACAAACCGCTGATCAATTGACGATAACAGTAAAAACGGAATCACTTCCTGAAGTGGTGGAATACCTGTATTACGGCTTAGGCGGTTGGTTACCTGTTTTATTTGGTAATGATGAACGTAGTTTAAACGGGGACTATGCTGTTTACTACGCATTATCAATGGAAGAGGGTGAAAAGTGCTGGGTTGTAGTAAAAGCCCACGTTAGCCCAATCACTTTAGAATTCCCGTCAGTAACACCGCGTGTACCTGCTGCAGTGTGGGGAGAACGTGAAATCCGTGATATGTACGGTCTTATCCCTGTTGGTTTACCTGATGAACGTCGTTTAGTGCTTCCAGATGACTGGCCTGAAGAGATGTATCCACTGCGTAAAGACGCGATGGATTACCGCCAACGTCCAGCACCAGCAACTGAAGTTGAAACTTATCCTTTCTTGAATGAAGGTAAGCAAGATGCACGTGTTGTACCAATTGGTCCTATGCACATTACCTCAGATGAACCGGGACACTTCCGCTTATTCGTAGACGGTGAAAACATTGTTGATGCTGATTACCGCATGTTCTATGTTCACCGTGGTATGGAAAAACTGGCTGAAACCCGTATGGGTTATAACGAGGTCACATTCTTATCAGACCGCGTGTGTGGTATTTGTGGTTTTACTCACAGTGTGGCGTATGTGACTTCTGTTGAAAATGCGTTAGGCATTGAAGTGCCTCGTCGTGCGCATACTATTCGTTCTATCTTATTAGAAGTCGAACGTCTTCATAGCCATTTATTAAATATTGGTTTAGCTAGCCACTTTACAGGCTTTGATACTGGTTTTATGCAATTTTTCCGTATTCGTGAAAAATCAATGCAAATTGCAGAAATGCTGACCGGTGCGCGTAAAACGTATGGCTTAAACTTAATTGGTGGTATTCGTCGCGATATCTTAAAAGATCAGCGTCTGAAAACAATTCAGTTAGTTAGAGAAATGCGTCTAGAAGTTACTGAACTGGTAGATATTCTTCTATCAGCGCCTAATATGGAGCAGCGTACAGTCGGCGTAGGTATTTTAGATAAGAAAGTGGCTCGTGATTTCAGCCCAGTAGGTCCAATGATCAGAGCGAGTGGCTTTAAACGTGACGTGCGTTTTGACCACCCATTTGCAGATTATGGCAATCTTCCACTGACTCTATTTAGTTATGAAGGTGGCGACGTATTCTCCCGTGTGATGGTACGTATCAAAGAGGTTTTGGATTCAATGGCAATGATTGAATACGCCTTAGATAATTTGCCAGAAGGCCCATTGTTAACCGAAGGCTTTACTTATCAACCTTATAAATTTGCACTAGGCTTTACTGAAGCACCACGAGGCGAAGACGTTCACTGGAGTATGTTGGGTGATAACCAAAAATTATTCCGCTGGCGTTGCCGTGCTGCAACTTATGCTAACTGGCCTGTATTACGTTATATGTTACAAGGAAATACCGTCTCTGATGCGCCGTTAATTATCGGTAGTCTTGACCCTTGTTATTCCTGTACTGACAGGGTAACGCTCGTCGATGTGAAAAAACGTAAATCTAAAACAGTTTCTTATAAAGAAATTGAACGTTACAGCATCGAACGTAAAAATTCGCCGCTCAAGTGAGGGAATGAACGATGTTAAAATTGTTTAAAACCATAATCAAAACAGGCGAAGCAACGACCAAATATCCGTTTAAGCCTCTGGATTTACCTGATGGTTTCAGAGGAAAGCCTGAATATGATGCACAGCAATGTATTGTCTGTGGTGCTTGCACCGCAGCCTGTCCTGCTAATGCGTTAACGATGGAAACGAATTTGGAAACAGGCGAGCGTCATTGGCAATTATTCATTGGTCGCTGTATTTACTGCGGTCGTTGTGAAGAAGTTTGCCCAACAAGAGCGATTGTTTTATCCGATATGTTTGAAACGGCAGTGACTAAAAAGTCAGATCTTTATATTAAAGGGACTTTTAAATTATTGAATTGCCGAGAATGCCATCAACCATTTACGCCTAGAAAATCAGTTGAATATGCGATGGAACTATTAGTGCAATCAGGTTGGGATGAGCAAACTGTTGAAGCGATGCGCCCACAATTTGAAACTTGCCCTGAATGTAAGCGTAAACATAACTTGTTATCTGATGGCCGTGAAAATATTAGTATGGGCGAAATTGGGAGTACAATAAAATGAGTCTACCAGAAATTCCCATTAATCATCATGTTAGCCAACCGATCACCCTTGATGATCAGGTACAAAAGCTAAAACAGACATTGTTGAAAGATATTCAGCGTTCAGCCTATGTTTATCGTGTTGACTGTGGTGGTTGTAATGGTTGTGAGATTGAAATTTTCTCCGCAATTACACCGGTTTTTGATGCTGAACGTTTTGGTATCAAAGTGGTAGCCTCACCTCGTCACGCTGATATTTTATTATTTACTGGCGCAGTAACGCGCCAGATGCGTGTACCTGCATTACGTGCTTATGAATCAGCGCCAGATCCAAAAATCTGTATCTCTTATGGCGCTTGTGGCTGTGGTGGCGGTATTTTCCACGATCTCTATTGTGTATGGGGTGGTAGTGAATCTATCGTTCCTATTGATGTGTGGATACCCGGTTGTCCTCCAACACCAGCGGCAACGATTTATGGATTTGCTGTTGCACTGGGTTTGTTAGACCAAAAATTAAAAGGTGAATCACACATTGAAGTAGAAAATGAGAAAGCATCTCTAATTCTGCCTTCGATTCCTTTAGATGCTCGAGTAATGATTGAGCGTGAAGCACGACGTCTTGCTGGTTATTATCAAGGAAGACAAATCAGTGATCATTTCCTCACCTTATTAGAAGGTGCCACTATTCAAGAAGTGAGTGGACGTGTTGATGAATGGCTACGACAAGCAAACGATCCTCGTTTATCTGAGATTGTAAAACGTCTGGTCTATTCATTAAGCCAAGGAGGAATTTATGCCTGATGACGCTAAAGTTTACTTTTGGTCACTAAGACAAAAGTTTGTTGATAGCGATGATGATATTCCTGAGCAAGCGCAACAGGTGATGTACTATTCGCTCGCGATTGGTCACCATGTGGGTATGATTGATTGTCTAAAAACAGAGCTAGTCTGCCCTTTAGAAAAATATAAAGCATGGATTGATTTATTACCTGAAGGTGAAGCAAAACGCAAAATGCAAGGATTGCTGACATTCGGTGAAATCAATATTAACTCGGAGCATACTCACTTATTAGCGTTAGCCTTTGATCCTATTATCAAAAATGACGATCCTATTTTTAGTGAATGGAGTCAAACGCTGATTAAATTACTGGGTGAGATCCATGCAGAACCTGCTATTTATTTGATTGTGAAGAGAAAACCATGAGTAAAGCAATGACAGCACCTAAAGTGGTATTAACGGTTGGCAACAGCATGATGGGCGACGATGGTGCAGGTCCTCTGCTTGCTGAGTTAATGGAAGCAAATCCCATTGATGGATGGATTGTTATCAACGGGGGAAGTGCACCTGAAAATGTCTCTTATCAAGTAAGAGAACTACAACCTCAATGTGTTGTCATTGTTGATGCAGCTGATATTGGTCTAAACCCCGGTGAAATTAGGGTGATAGATCCTGATTACATAGCGGAAATGTTTATTATGAGCACCCATAATATGCCGCTGAATTTTCTTATCGATCAATTAAAAGATGATATTCCAGATATCACTTTCTTAGGTATCCAGCCCGATCTCGTCGGTTTTTATTATCCAATGACCGAAGCGGTAAAAAATGCCGTTGATGAAGTGTATCAAGGGATTAAGTCTTGGCGAGTTGATTACTTTCCAGAACTTGAAGTCTGCGATGAAGAAGATATTGAAGAATAAAAATACAACAAGTATCCACTGATTATTTATATAAATAAAAACTAAAACATCCGCTTTGCGGATGTTTTTCGTTAATGACACTTATATTACTCATTAACTACAAAAATGAGTGCTAATGACACTTATATTACTCATTAATTGGAAGGCGTTCTTTTAATAGTAAAGATAAAACATGTGGTGAAGAAGGAACAAGTCCTACCTTTAAGCCAAAAGGTTTGAATACTTTATTAATGATATCAGCAGAGTAATTACCTCTATCATTTTCTATTTCAGATAAGGTTTTGCGTGAAACATTAATGAGTTTTGCATAAAGATCTTGATTCAAACCTAGGACTCTAATCCTTAGCATTTTCAATGCTTCTCCTTGAGTTATTTCTCCGAATAACAGATTTGCCATAATCTTGCTAATGACTTGTTTTCTATCAGTTGTTGCTACAAACTGATGATTCTTAGAAGCTCTAGTGGGAAATTTATCTATGTGATTTTTATTTTCAACATTGTTCATGGTAATAATCCCCAGCGTTCTAATTTATTAGGTATGAAATCAAAGCCAAATGAAGGCATGGTCAAAATTTGCGTAGGTACACCCCTCATTTCTAATCTTTCTTTTAAAGTCAGTAATTGTTGTGCTGTTTCTTTTAATGCTTTAAGTAATTGTTCTGGCGATATTAAATCAGATAAGGAATCTGCAATATTAATAAAATTGTACTCACCACCAATTTCACTTTGAGAGCTCCATTTTGTCGTTCTAGCAATACCTTCTGGATCAGCTTTCATTGGTGCAAAATCATAAATAGGTGCGAGATAAATTGCGTTGTTATATCTTATAAAAGAAGTATTTCGCCCATGATTATCGCTATTACCAAAAATAATATTCAATAAATCTCGCCTTACCCATTCGATAATAAAATTTGCCGTATCAAATTGAAAACCAAATTCAGTAACCATATTACTGTGGGTAATCTTATCTATTAATTCTTTGATAACAGTTTCATGATATAGCGTTGTACCTGGTGCTTTATTCAATATGGAATAGACGGACTCCATAGCTAAACGAATAATTTTGTTATCTTCTATTTTTATATCAAACCGAGGCAGCCATAAAGAAGGGTAATTATCACCTTCTTCTAAACGCATATCATTAATTGGGATCGTATCAAATCCCATATCTGTGAGTTCGTGATAAAAATGATATTCTGCTCTTAAGATATTACAATCTACAGTTGAACGGCTTCCTCTAGGAAACTTAACTAAATAATGCTTATCAAGATTAGATATATCGTCTTGATAAGTATCAATCCAAACTTCCTCATTATCGTTGCATCTTAATAATAACTTAGGTGCCTCACCTCCAGCCCCTGTTGCGCCACCTGCTGCTGCTCCTTTACGTTGAGCATAATCTAAAAAATCACTCGCTCGATTTTTTACATCATTAATAGTGAAAAAAAGATTTCTATTTAAGGGAGATGGTATGGGTAATGACTCTTTCACCCTTAAGTTTCCAATGGGAGAAATAGTACCGTTATGAAGTAATTTATAATTTTGTTGTTCAATGCTAAGTTCAGCAATATCAAGATATTGGATCCAATATCGCCGACTCGCTCCACTAGGTACAATATCATCTAAGAATTTAAGCCAGCTTGGTGAGCCATTATCATCAAAATAAAGTTCAACAGGATGATTAATAGAAACGGCATGGTGATCATCTTGATAAAGATGCTCTATTGAATAACTTGTTTCATACTCCAACTCTGTAATTGGATAAGTAATATCATATTTATTGGCATATAACATGCGGTCATACTTAGGAAAATTAATAATGGCAATATCTGTCCATTCTTGATTCAGGAAGGCTTGTAATGTTATTTTTTCCATATCAATTATCCTTCATACCCTAATGAGTGATATATTACTCATTAAAGCATAAAAAAGAATTTAATGACACTTATATTACTCGTTAACTGCAAAGATGAGCACTAATGACACTTATATTACTCATTAATAAATAGCATAACGACTAATAACATGTTTTTTCTGTATAAACCTTAATTTTCCCTTTAGTTATTTCTTTTAAAAAATAAACCACCTTAACCCTTTCTTCATGGGATATCTTCAAAGTTAACTATACTTATTCTTTATTAATAATGATTTTTACTTCGAATCGGCAGAAAAGTAACTTTTTATTTAAGCATAACGAGTGAATAGCAAGAATAGCTCCATATTGAGGTTGGTATCTTTGCTATCCTTAACCAATATGTTCAGAACGAAAGTTACTTATTAGAAAGAATAAAAGGTTGGTTATGTCTTCTTTTGTACCTCAATTAAGTATTATCGTTGCCGTTTATAATGGTGAGAAATTTTTATCGAAATTTTTTAACTATTTACAAGCGCAGAAACTACCGAGTTGGGAGCTTATTCTTGTTGATGATGGTTCTAAAGATAATTCACTGAAATTACTTTATGAATGGGAAGATAAATTCCCTGATGTCACTATTTTGACACAAGAAAACCAAGGCGTTTCCGTTGCTCGCAATACTGGTTTTCATGCTGCTCGTGGAAAATACGTCGCTTTCCCTGATATTGACGATGTTATCGATGCCAGAATGTATTCTCGTTTGCTCGAAATCGCTCTTGCTGATGATTTAGATATTGCGACTTGCAATGGTAATTATGTCTATGCAGATGGACGACCTTCACGACCTATATTCCCATCTAACCGATTACATTCAACCGATGTTTTAACTGGGCCACAATGGCTAGAAATGGCATTAAATTCTAAGAAATTTTTGCATGTGACTTGGTTAAATATTTATCGACGCGAATTTCTACTTGCTCATGGTTATTATTTTGAGCCTGGTTTACATCATCAAGATATTCCGTGGACAACAGAAGCATTATTAACCGCTAAACGTGTCAAATATATTGATGAGCGTTACTACGATTACTTTATTCACTCTGGATCTGTTTCTCATACAACACCTAATGATTCTATTCATGTTAGAACAATTCATAATTACATGAAAATATTAGAAATGCTTGATGCTATTAATCAAAAGCATAAGGAAGTGTCTCAAAATATCAATGCATGTTATTGGCAAATAGCTAAAGAGGGGTTGGGGATCATCCATTCAATTGGTTCTATTCAATCTATTGAAGTTAAAAAACAGATAGTTAAAGAGTTTTTTGATAGAGGAATATGGTCATTAATTTGGAATAATGCGAAAGATTTTAGATTGCGTTGGCGTCTAGGACGACGCTATTTTAAATTAAAAAGAATATTAAATTCATAATCACAAGAGGGCACAATAATGTGCCTTTTTTATTTTCAGTGCATATTAAATAAAATGAAATAATCTAATTTCGTTAAAAAGTCACTTTATTTCGTTTTGCGCTCACTAATAAATTCAATGATAAATATATAACTTATTTATTAGAAAAATACTGTGCACTTGCTAGAAGTTTGCCATAATGAGTATTACTGCTTAATAAAAGTTTATGTAAAATCAATAAACTGTCGAATATTATTCGAGTAGTTGAATAAAAAAACTTATTATGATGCCACTGGTTTAGCCTTTATCTGTACCAAGTTGCAGAACATCATAATTATCATTGTTATTTATCTTGTTTCAGCCTCTTCATCTTATTTAGATAGAGACTGATGATAAGCCGTATCTAAAAAATCGGAGAATGTTTTATGTCTATTCGGTTTGGTTGGCGTCAATCATTAGTAACGTTAACTTGCTTAGCCGCGTTAAGCGTCCCTTTTGCAACATCTGCTCAAACGTTGAAATTAGCGATTGGTGAAGAGCCAACAGAGGGTTTCGACCCAATGCTGGGTTGGAGTCATGGCAGTTATTTACTTCTTCATAGCCCATTGTTAAAGCAAAATGCGGATCTCTCTTGGTATAGCAATATGTTAAGTGACTATCAGCCAAGTGAAGATGGTAAAACATGGAAATTAACGTTAAAGCCAGATTTAAAATTCTCTGACGGTCTGCCTCTTACAGCAAAAGATATCGTCTTTACCTATAACAATGCCGCTGCAAGTGGCGGTAAAGTTGATATGGGTAACTTCCTTTCTGCAAAAGCAGATGATGACTTACATGTCACTATTACATTAAAAGCGCCACAAAGTACTTTTGTTAACGTACTCGGCTCTTTAGGCATTGTTTCTGCTGATAAGTATGATGAAAAAACCTATGCACAAAAGCCAATTGGTGCTGGTCCTTATCGCATGGTCAGCTTCCAACCCGGTCAGCAATTAATTGTTGAAGCTAACCCTTATTATGCAGGACAGAAAAACGATTTTGAAAAACTCATCTTTGTTTTCCTTGATGAAGATGCCGCCTTTGCTGCTGCTCAAAGTGGGCAATTAGGCATTGTGCGTATTCCACCAGCAACGGCTGCAATCGCTAAGAATTTACCAAATACCAAATTGTGGGAAAGACCAAGTGTTGAGAACCGCGGTATTGTTTTCCCAATGGTAAAATCAGGTGAGAAGAACGCCTTAGGTTATGACATTGGTAACGACATCACCGCAGATATCGCTATTCGTAAAGCGATTAACTATGCTCTTGACCGTAAATTGTTATCAGAGCAAGTGCTTGATGGTTATGCCGTTCCTGCATATACCGGTGTAAAAGGTTTACCTTGGGATCAAACTGACGCTGCTTTCAAAGATGGTGATGTTGAAAAAGCGAAGCAAATTCTTGAAGATGCAGGTTGGAAACTGAATAAAAGCGGTATTCGTGAAAAGGACGGTTTAGAAGCCAAACTGACCTTATGGTATACCAGTGGTGATGCAACTCGTCGCGATTTAGCCGAATCAATTCGTGCGCTAGTGCAACCTCTTGGGATTCAAATGGATCTTAAATCAGGAAGTTGGGATACAGTAGAACGCTATATGCACTCAAATCCAACTTTATTTGGTTGGGGTAGCCTTGATCCTATGGAGCTTTATCATCATTACAGTGCTAATGCCGCTGGTGTTGGTTATTATAATCCGGGTTATTATAAAAATCCTGAAGTCGAAAAACACCTACAAGCCGCACTTGATGCCCATACGTGGCAAGAAGCTGTTCCTCATTGGAAAGCCGTTGAGTGGGATGGTAAAAATGGCGTTGGTGTAAAAGGTGATGCTGCTTGGGCTTGGTTGATGAATGTGCAACATACTTACCTAACTAACCCTTGTGTTGATCTGGGGACAGGAACACCTGAAATCCATGGTTCATGGTCATTATTAAATAGCGTAGATACTTGGAAGTGGACTTGTCAGTAATACGTCAAAGTGCGGGTTTTTTCCTGCGATTACTCTGCCTGCTGTTGGTGACAACAGCAGGTGTTTTTATTTTATTAAGTTTTTCACCGATCGATCCCATTAAGGCCTATATCGGTAGTGATCTACTGAATGTTCCTCCGGAACAATATCCTTTAATTGCGGCGCGTTGGGGAATTGACCAACCTTTATGGATGCGATTTTGGCTTTGGTTTAGCCAAATTATTCAAGGGGATTTTGGCTATTCCATGTTGTATAACATGCCTGTTATTGATGTTATTCGTGAGCGTGCCGGGCCTTCGTTTATCTTGCTTTTCTCAGCGTGGGTATTTTCAGGTGTTATTGGCGTTGTGATGGGATTAGTCGCAGGTCGATATCTTAATCGTTGGCCAGATAGAATTATCTCTACTTTATCTTATTTATTAGCCGCATTACCGACATTTTGGGTGGGATTACTGCTGTTATCTCTGTTTTCTGTCACCTTACATTGGGCACCAATTTGTTGTGCGTGGCCGATGGGAAGTAGTGCCGAAACGGCAACATTAAGTCAGCGTTTTTCCCATCTGATCTTACCTATGATTGCGCTTGGATTATTAGGCACTGGGAATATCGCTTTGCATACTCGCGCAAAAGTTGCCGAAGTAATGGGCAGTGAATTTATCCATTTTGCTAAGGCTCAAGGTGATAAAGGGTGGGCTATGATGCTATTTCATGTTCTACGTCATGCCATTACACCTGCACTTTGCTTACAGTTTGCATCAATCGGCGAATTGCTTGGAGGCTCTCTCTTAGCAGAGAAAGTGTTTGCTTATCCTGGATTAGGGCAAGCAACGGTTGATGCCGGATTACGAGGAGATATTCCTCTGTTAATGGGTATTGTTGTTTTTAGTACTATTTTGATTTTCTTTGGCAATAGTATTTCTAACTTGCTATTGCGACGTATTAATAAAGGAATTTTGCGAGACTCATGATTTACGATCCAAATAGGCCTTTGTTGCGACTTTTATTAGTAGCCCTCGCGTTAATTGGGTTAGTGGCGTATGGCTTTTCTGTTTCTCATACGGATATCGCAATGGATTTTCTGGCTAGGAATCAAGCTCCGTCAGATCAGTATTGGTTTGGGACTGATAACTTAGGTCGTTCTTTATGGCTACGTTGTTTCCAAGGTATGTTGAGCAGTTTAAATATCGGTGTGACGAGTGCAGTTGTTAGTGGTGCAATCGCCTTAATTTTTGCTGGTATCTCCTCAATTAACCGTTATTGTGATTTTTTTGTAAGAGGCGTTGTTGACGCGCTTTTAGCATTACCTCATTTATTACTGTTGATTTTAATTTGTTTTACATTAGGTGGTGGGCAACAAGGGGTAATTTGGGCGGTGGCATTAACCCATTGGCCTAAATTAGCTTTAATTTTAAGAGGCGAAATTCAGCGTATTAGAGAAGCTGATTATGTGATGTTATCACGCCGTATTGGTAATACACCTTTTGAGTGCGTGAAAAAACACTATATCCCTATGCTATTACCTCAGTGGATCGTGGGAACATTGTTAATGTTTCCTCATGCCGTATTGCATAGCGCAGCCTTAAGTTTCCTCGGTTTTGGTCAGGCAGCTCATGAACCTTCACTCGGCTTGTTACTGGCTGATGCACTGCGTTATTTAAGTACGGGCTCATGGTGGATGGTGGTGTTTCCGGGATTGATTTTGATGTGCTTGGTATTGATCTTCGATCAATTTGCTAAAGCAATGCAACAGTTATGGTTAAGAGGGGCAGGATGTTAAGTTTTGAACAGCTTTCCATTGATATCGCACAATTTCGTTGGCTAGGAAAACGAAATTGGCAACCGTTGCTAAAATCAATCTCATTGGATATTAAACCCGGAAAGATGCTGGCATTAGTCGGTGGCAGTGGTGAAGGTAAAAGCCTGTTATTACAAAGTGCATTAGGACTTTTGCCTGCCAATATGCGAGTCCGTGGTGCGATTAAATTGAATGGGCATACGCTAAGTGAACGGGAACTTATCGCTTATCGTGGGAATACCTTTTGTTATATTCCTCAAGGTGTCAGTGCCCTGAATCCGTTGATCTGTATCGGTGACCAATTAAGCCGCTCTGCGCGTTTAAGTGGTGCTGATGTTACGTCTGATGATATCGTGCAACAGTTAGGGCTTTATCATCTTTCAGGCTCATTGGTAAAAACATATCCAGCAAAACTATCTGGTGGGATGGCAAAACGTGTATTAGCCTGTAATGCGACGCTCTCTAATGCACAATATATTTTGGCTGATGAAATCACCTCGTGGCTTGATGATGAACATGCATGTTTGTTATTAGGACATTTAAGAGAGTTATGCAATCAAGGTAAATCAGTGCTTTGGGTGACGCATGATTTAGCTTTAGCTGCACGATTTGCGGATACGATCGCGGTGCTTAATCAGGGTGAAGTTAACGAGATTATTCCAGCGAATGTGCTTAATCGTCATGAAGGTAGTGAGTGGTTGAAAACGCTTTGGAATGCATTACCTGAACAACAATTTATAAATACAAAAGAAGCATCACTTAACCCATTATAATATTGAGTTCTTAAGTTTTATTTTTATACATTTAATTTGTTATTTCTGGAGTTATCTTTATGCCACTTTTAGAGTTAAAACAATTATCTGTGGAGCAAGCAGGTAAAGTGTTATGGCAAGATCTCTCCTTTTCGTTAGATGCGGGAGAGCGACTCGGTATTTCAGCGCCAAGTGGCACAGGAAAAACGACATTAGGTCGTGTTTTAGCTCAGTGGCAAATGCCTACTCAAGGTTCAATTCTTGTTAATGGTAAACCATTATCTAACAAGGGTTATTGTCCTATTCAGTTAGTTCCTCAACACCCTGATAAATGTTTTAATCCCTTTCGAACAACGGGAGATAGTGTTCGTGATGCTTGGTCACCAGATGAAAGTTGGTTTGAAAAACTAAGGATCAAGCAAGAGTGGTTAACGCGTAGACCTAATGAATTATCAGGCGGAGAGCTTGCACGTATTGCGTTATTACGAGCATTAGATCCTCGTACTCAAATATTAATTGCTGATGAAGTAACGGCGCAGTTGGATGCACAAATTCAAGCCGATATTTGGCAAGTATTGATCGATGAAAGTCAGAAGCGTCCTTTAAGTTTGATTATTTTTAGCCACAATAAAGCACTACTTGAGAAGGTTTCGACCAAAGTGTGGTGGGTCGATAAAGAAGAGTATTTCTATAATAAGAACGGATAACTATTCTCTTTAATAAAAAAGCTTCCTATATTTTGATATAGGAAGCCAAATATAACTGCTAAATGTAACAATAAGGAATTAGAAGCGATAAGTGTAACTTACACCTATTTGCATATCGTGATTACGATAGGTTGTCATTTCCCAATTTGCGGATGTATTGACGGAAGATTGGTTATCAAACTGATAAGTTAATCCTACATTAGCAAATGGGCGTTGTTTGAGTTGTTTTTTATTGTCTGCATAATTGATTTTCTGCTGACCGATATAATCAATATGGCTACGGAAATCATCTTGATGATGCGATAAGCTCCACAGTAAACCCGCCTTAGTATTAAATATGAATGAAGAACCTAGTAAATACTCCATCCCTAATCCCATTTTGGCTAATAGCGAATGTGTTTTCAGTGCATCGTAATGTACTAGAAATTGGGCATTCTGTGTTTCGCTATAGGCTGAGCGAGATATCTGGTTGAAAGTAAGTCCTACAAATGGCGTAAGTAGTAAATTATCTGATAATGAATAAGGATAATAACCTTGAAAATCAATATGGTATCCAGAGAGTCTGGCATCGCCTTTACCAGCTTCGGTATCTTCTAATGCTTGTCTTTCGATAGATACTTTACGACTTAAGTACGCCCCTTTTAATGACAGATGTAATGCATTGCTATTTAATTCTGCATTGAGTGATGGCATTAAATCTAAACTAAAACCAATTAAAGGTAATGCATAACCTTGATATTGATAGCCTTTAGGTAATGAAGAATAAACATCTGTATCAATGGCAAGCCCTACAATTAATGGAATATGGTTAATATCAAAACGATAAGCACCACTTAACCCAGTTTGTGTTGCATTGGCTTTATTTACATTTTGATAGTGTGCAAAGCCGCTAATACAGGCTTTTTTAGTACCCACAGAACAGGTTGCAGAAGCCAGATAGCGTAATTGTCCTTGTTGCATATCCATTAATTTATAGCTATTTTCAGCTATTAATTGCATGGATTTATGGGTGTTTTCAATATCAATAGGTTTGCTAATAACAACGGATGGTTTGGTATCTGCTTTCTCTTTAGTGCGCAGTGCTAACCCGTCTTCAACGGGTAGTATTTCTTTCGCTAAGCGCTCTTTTTCAGCTTGCTCTTGTTGTTTGGCAATCTCGGCTAGGCGTGCTTTCTCAGCTTGCTCTTGTTGTTTGGCAATCTCGGCTAGGCGTGCTTTCTCAGCTTGCTCTTGTTGTTTGGCAATCTCGGCTAAGCGCTCTTTTTCAGCTTGCTCTTGCTGTTTGGCAATTTCGGCTAAGTGTTCTTTCTCAGCTTGTTCTTTCTGTTTAGCAATCTCGGCTAAGTGCTCTTTTTCAGCTTGCTCTTTTTGTTTGGCAATCTGGGCTAGGCGTGCTTTCTCAGCTTGTTCTTGCTGTTTGGCAACCTCGGCTAAGCGCTCTTTGTCTGCTTTTTCTTGCTGTTTGGCAATCTCGGCTAAGCGCTCTTTCTCTGTTGTTGTTTTATCTTGATCCTCTTTATTTTTATCTATTGCGATGCCTTGTTGTATATCAAGCGCTTCTTTGTATACGTTGTATTGATATTCTCTGGCTTTTAATTCTGGTGTTAATGCTAATGATTCGAAATTATTTAAAGTATTTTGTATATTATCGAGTTCCTTTTGTGCTAATGCCTCGTTATCTTGATATTTTGTATATTCGCCAATGTACTTATTGAATAAATCAGGATCATCTAATTTTTTTTCTAAACTTAATTTATTTAAATTTGCTTCTTTTCTTCTTTTTTCAGTCTCTTTTTGTTTTTCTAAAAGCGCGAGTCTAATTTTTTCTCTTTCTTTATTAATATCTAAAGAAAGATTATCAACTATATTCTTCATAGATGAAATGTTATTATTAGCAATTAATGCTTGATAATCTTTATCTATTTTATTGGCTTCTTCTATTTTCCAACTAACAAATCTCCAGATATTATCTTTATTATTAGCGACACCAAAAGCAACCTTTCCGTCACTTGAGATAGCGTGTGCTTCAGATTCTAATTCATTGGAATGGTTTAAGTTTGGTAGTAATAATGAAGTATCATTATCTCTAAAGTAGATAAAGGCACTTCTAGGATATCTCGATTCTAAATCTTTATTATAATCAAAGCTTCTATTGATATTTCGTTTATATCCTTGCTCTACCCAGCCTACAATAGTATTACCATTGTCTGAAATTCCAGTAGCTTCTGAATTATAATAGTCACTATTATCTGGGTTTATTCTGCTAGGAATAATGGTTTTGTTATCTTTTGCATCGTAAATAAATGCTTGTCTAAGTAGTCTTTGATTTCGCTCATTTTTATACTTTACTCTATCTTCTAACCAGCCTACTGCAATATTATTTTTTGACATTGCATTTATTTTTGCATCACCATATTCTGATTTTGAAATAAAATTAATGGTGTTGTTAATTGAGTCATAAATAAAAGCAGGTTTACTTTCTGAAATAGATGATGTTCTGTTCAATGTTCCATATAAATATTTTCCATCAAAAGAAATACCTGTCAAGATAGGTTTTCTATCTATAATGTCATTAATAAAATCTAAATTTAGGAAAGATTTAAATCTGTTTTTTTCTAAATGATTATTTATATCCGTATTTTCAATATCTTTTAGTGATATTGTTTTTTTAGTTTTATTATCATAGATAAAGTAGGACATTTTATTATAAGGAAGATAGCCATTGTTAGCTTCTTTTATGGTTTCATACTCTGTTGAATAATCAGCATAAAGGCTAAACCTACCATCTTTTGTTGTAAGAAAATAATCTTCCTTATCATAATAAGTATCTTCTTTTGAATTAAATTGATGAACCGTTTTTAGATAAGTATCATAGATAAAAAATCGTTTTAATACATTTTTTTCTTTATTTTCAAGATGATTCCCATGAGCTGTAATGTAACGCCCATCTTCTGATAACGAAAGAAAATTTATATTACTATAATGTTCAATTTCTAAACCTTGGAAACTAACCCCAGCATCATAACTTATACTGTTTTTATTATTGTTAGATAGAATAATAATGTTTGAATATTTTGATGATAATATTGTTGGCGTTGTTTTAGATGATAGCTTTCCGTGATGATAAAAATTATTTGGTAGAGTTAAGTTATTTTTATTTACTTCATAAAATTTAAAATCAATAGGAGATGTTTCTATTAATTCGGAAGTGATATATTTAGAGTAACTTAATGAGGGTGTAATTATTAGCGATATAATAATTGAAATTTTTAATTTGTTTTTATTTATAAGCATAAGAAATGACTCCATCTATTTTGCAGGTTTTTGAAGATTAATTTGAACGTATAAACCTGTCAATATTAGAGTGTTTTATTTAAAAAATTTAATTTCAATTATTTTAGATATTATTAGTTTTTAATTTGTTTTATTTTATTTAATATATTTTTATTATGAATATATGTTAGGTGTTTTTATGAATGTGATGTTTCTTTTATTAAGTTCTATTTTCAGTCGATTAATGTCATCTTTATTGGCAGATTGCCAATTTGCAGCTTCTCCATAAACACCATGTTGATGAAATGCATTAATACGGATCAACACAGATTCACCAAGTGAATTAATAAACTGAGAAAGTAATTCAATATTCTCTAAATAATCAGTTCTCTCTGGAATATATAAAAGGCGTAATTCTGTAAGTAAATTATTATTAGCTAACCATTTGATTGATTCTTTAATCCGCTGATTACCTCTTCCAGTTAAATAAATATGGGTGTCTTCATTCCAACTTTTTAAATCAATCATCGCCCCATCCATAAAAGGTGAAATTTTTTGCCAACCATTAAGGGAAAGCGTGCCGTTACTATCAATTAAACACGTCAAATGTTTGAGATCAGGGGCTTCTTTGATTGCCTTAAAATAATCAATTAAAAAAGGAAGTTGTAATGTAGATTCTCCACCACTTACTGTTACGCCGTTAATAAATGCTGCATATTTACGTGTAATAGCCATTAATTCATCAACGGTATAGGTTAAGGTCATTGGGCTTGATTGACGTGGGCATTGCTGAATGCATGTGTCACATTGTTCACAACTGGTGCTATTCCAACGCATTACTCCATTCTGCAATGAAAGCGCTTGCTGTGGGCAAGTCGGAATGCAGTCACCACAATTGTCACAGATCCCCATGGTATAGGGATTGTGACAATTTTTGCACCGCAGATTACACCCTTGTAGGAAGATGGCCAGACGATTGCCTGGGCCATCAACACAAGAAAAGGGGAGTATCTTATTTATCGAAGCGCATCTGCTGTTCATGACTGATAACTCGTGGTTTACGTTCAGCAATATGACAATTTGCCGTGGCTTCATCACCTAACCAAGTGGTATTAAGACGGGAGCCTTCTTCTTTATATTTTTTCAGATCAGATAAGCGCACCATATAACCTGTAACACGCACTAAATCATTTCCACCCACATTGGCGGTAAATTCTCTTAATCCGGAAGAAAATGCCCCTAAACAGAGTTGCATTAAGGCATCAGGGTTCTGTTTGATGGTTTCATCAACCGTTAAAATATCGCTGATCCCTGAGGTATAAAATTGATGGTGAGGAGCAACGGTCATTAAGTGGGTAACAGGATCTGGCTCTTTACCATAAGGAATTCGAGTCGCAGGAGTTGTGCCAATATCAGAACTAATACCTGATTGAGCATGTAGCATTGCTCGGTGGTTCCAACCATATTTTACAGGTGTTTCAGTGACAAATTGTGCCAATTTTTCACTGATCATATAGCTAAGTTGGTTGGCAGATTCATTGTCACCATAAGCGACATTTTTACCTTCTTTTTCAAGTAAAAGCGCTACTGCTTCTGCCATTCCATAGATCCCAAACATAGGGGCAAAACGATCAGGTGAGATCAATCCTTCTTCAACTAAGAAACTCTGTTTAAAGAAGTTAGATTTTTCATAGAGAAACTCGCAACGAGCATCAATGATCTCAATCTGTTTTTGCATGTAAAAAGGCAATACATTTTTAAGAAAATCGAGGCTATTTTGACTACGCTGCGCAACCTCTTTGAGGTTTATACGCACTAAGGTGCTACCACCACCACTTTGAGGCAGAGAGTTATAGCAACTGACAATTCCGTATTCATCTTTGCCAAATACCGCATCTTGCAACGTACCATTAGCAATGTGAGGTTTACTGCTGTGGCAAATATTGGTGATAGCTTGGTGAAGTAAATCAGCAGGCGTTGATTTTGCATCATAAATAAATGTGAGATTAGGTGCGACTTGCTGAAGCTCAACATCCACTTTAAGAATTAGACGTGTAAGAACAGAATCTTCTGGACCAATATTGGCGTGCATAAAGGCATCGGGTAGCGTTCTATCAAGATAGCGCCAGAAGCGTTTTAATTTAGGGTAAAGCTGTTCTTCGGTTAGTTCACCAACATAAGGCAGTAAGATTTTATCAATACGCCCTAAATAAACAGGCATAGAAGTTACAGAAGGAACATGATGATAAAGAATAGTCAGCATGTTTAAGGCATCATCAAAATCTTGCGCAGGTTCCAGTTCTAAATAGCGAGAGCCTTGTGCTAAAAACTTCGCATAATCGGGTAAGACATAACGCGGTTTATAAGGGGCGTGACCTTCATACATATCACAGATAACCCGTTCATTAAGCGCTTTAGCTGCATCCTCAGGAAGTGAGGGATAAGGCAACATATTTTCAGCTTCTAAAGCGAGAAAATGACGTTTTTGTTCAGGGGAAAGGGTTGGGTTTTCTACGATTTGTTGACAACGTTGGATAACAGATTGTTCAGTCATAACCACCTCAGTACTCAAAGAGCCAGAAAAAGATTTAAAACCTATCTTTTTAGGTTAATGACTTGATTAGAATTTACCGTGACTTTAAACAAAACCCCTTTAAAGATTAAGGAAATAGCACGAAAATACGTATAAATTAGATATATCTAAATAAAGTTATGGTTAGCTAGAAATAAAAAAAGTGAGCTCAGCTAATGAATAACTCAACCCACTTAGTGACTTCTTAATGTAATAAAAATCTATGGTTTATCTGTTTTATTCTCTGTGTCGTTATCTTTCTCTTTATCACTCTCGTTTTCTTCTACTTCTTCTTTTTCAGTACGAGGCGGTAAGTTGGCAGTTAATAAATAAGGCGATTGTTGCCAATGAACAGGGGTTAACTGAAGAAGGTTATGAGAAAGCAAAAAGCCAATTGCAAGCGCAACTAATAACATGACACGTAGTAAATTTGTCGTGTTATCGACTTGGCTTGATTCAGTGACAAGCTGGTGAGTATCCAGAGTGAGTCTTAAAAAACCTTTGGGTTTATCTTTGCCCGGTACAGGTACAACAAGTTGGTGATTAAAAGAACCGCCACTCTTTTGCCCTTCTAAAGCTAATCGCTCTTTAACAGTGACATTTTCACCACTATGCGCTATTTGTGTACCATCTTCTAAATAGAGACTGGCATCAAGCACCCGACTATCATGAGTCAGATGATTTAAATTAGCCATAATGAGGGGATTTACGTTATCTTTGCTACTGTCATCTATATAAGTGGATAAAGAGAACGCAACTTGTTCTGCCAGCGTTTTTGCAAGCTCTTCAAACTGAGTAATACGGGCGTGCTGATTTGCACGGCTAAAATAAGACGCGCCTTGCATTAGAAATGCCAATAGTGCGATACAAATCAGTATAATCGCCGTTTTTTGTAGTTTGAATTTTAGTTTGTCTTTAAGCATGTTCATCCTTTTGCGTAAGCAAGTATGTGCATGTTGCCAGATGAGCCAGAGATAGAATAGGCTGAATAACGATTATTTTGTTCAGACAGGGGAAAACAGGAGAATAAGTATGTCAAATAGTCTGACCTATTGCTATTTACCGGATGAAATCCGTAAATGGCCGGGTCTGCCGTTATCACTCAGTGGTGAAGAGGTAATGCCACTAGATTACCGCGCTGGCGATAGTGGGTGGTTACTTTATGGACGTGAACTTGATAAGAAAAGAATAAGCGAGTTCCAACATAAATTAGGTGTGGCAATCGTAGTGGTTTCTTCATGGCGCATTGATGATTACCAAGTTGTGCGTATTGCAGGTAGCCTAACTCGCCGTATCCGTCGTTTATCCGATGAATGTGGCCTAGATGTCGTTCCACTAGGTGAAATTCCTCGTTTACGTTCTCCTGGGCTTTTAGTGATGGATATGGATTCAACGGCTATTCAAATTGAATGTATTGATGAAATCGCCAAACTTGCTGGAGTAGGTGATAAAGTTGCTGCGATAACAGAGCGAGCAATGCAAGGTGAAATGGATTTTAGTGAAAGCTTAAAACTCCGTGTTGCTGAGCTTAAAGGTGCGGATGCTTCTATTTTACAAAAAGTGATGGATGATTTGCCTCTTATGCCGGGGTTAACGAGCTTAGTGCGCAAACTTCAGGCGATGGATTGGCATATTGCTATCGCATCCGGTGGTTTTACTTATTTCGCTGATAATTTAAAACAAAAATTACGTTTAGTGGCTGCTGTTGCTAATCATCTTGAAATTAAAGATGGCAAACTAACAGGTAAAGTTAAAGGCCCTATTGTTGATGCGAAATATAAAGCCCAAGTCCTTGCTCGTTTAGCTAAGGATTTAGAGATCCCAATAGAGCAAACAATTGCCATTGGGGATGGTGCAAACGATCTTAAAATGTTGAGAAAAGCAGGGCTTGGCATTGCTTATCATGCTAAACCTAAAGTGTATGCTCAGGCGAAAGTGGCGATCCGCCACGCTGATCTAATGGGTGTATTGTGCATTTTAAGTGGCGGTTTAAAACACGAAGAGCGCTAAAGGTGTTTTTCTAAAATAATTATTGTTGGGAGAGAAGTGTGGCAAAAGCAGCAAAAAGAGCCTTTGTATGTAACGAATGTGGTGCAGATTACCCTCGCTGGCAGGGACAATGTTCTGCTTGTCATGCGTGGAATACAATTACAGAAGTGCGCCTTGCTGCAACTCCTTCTTCCCGCAACGAGCGTTTTAGTGGATTTGCGGGTGATGCAAAAGGTGTTAGCCGAGTTCAAAAGTTATCGGAAATTAGCCTTGAAGCATTACCCCGATTTTCCACAGGATTTAAAGAGTTTGATCGTGTATTAGGTGGTGGTGTTGTTCCCGGAAGTGCCATTTTAATCGGGGGAAGCCCCGGCGCAGGTAAGAGTACTTTATTGCTACAAACCATGTGCCGTTTAGCGACTGAAATGAAAACACTGTATGTCACGGGTGAAGAGTCGCTACAACAAGTCGCTATGCGCGCTCATCGATTAGGTTTACCGACAGCAGAACTGAATATGTTGTCAGAAACTAGTATTGAACAGATTTGTTTAATTGCCTCACAAGAACAACCTAAATTGATGGTGATTGACTCTATTCAAGTGATGCATATGGCGGATATTCAATCTTCACCGGGCAGTGTTGCTCAAGTTCGTGAAACAGCTGCTTATCTGACTCGTTTTGCTAAAACTAATGATGTTGCCATTATTATGGTAGGTCATGTGACAAAAGATGGCACATTGGCAGGGCCTAAAGTGTTGGAACACTGTATTGACTGCTCAGTGATGTTGGATGGCGAAACAGACTCTCGTTTTCGTACTTTACGTAGTCATAAAAACCGTTTTGGTGCCGTTAATGAATTAGGCGTTTTTGCCATGACAGAACAAGGATTACGAGAAGTGAGCAATCCCTCAGCTATCTTTTTAAGTCGAGGTGATGAAGTTACATCGGGCAGTTCTGTGATGGTGGTGTGGGAAGGTACAAGACCTTTGCTGGTGGAAATCCAAGCATTAGTTGACCACTCAATGTTGTCTAATCCACGACGTGTTGCGGTGGGATTAGAGCAAAATCGCCTTGCTATTTTACTTGCCGTTTTACATCGCCATGGCGGGTTACAAATGTCTGATCAAGACGTTTTTGTGAATGTGGTTGGTGGGGTCAAAGTTACAGAAACCAGTGCAGATTTAGCCTTGTTATTATCATTAGTATCAAGTTTTCGTAATCGTCCTTTACCGCGTGATTTAGTGATATTTGGTGAAGTGGGACTTGCGGGAGAAATTCGACCTGTGCCGAGTGGACAAGAGCGTATTGCAGAAGCAGCAAAACATGGATTTAAACGGGCAATTGTACCAAGTGCAAATATGCCGAAAAAGAATCCCCCTGATATGAAAGTGTATGGTGTGAAGAAGCTGTCAGATGCGTTATCTGTCCTTGATGATTTGGAAGATTTCTAAAGGAGAAAAGTATGGGTTCTTTTGATTATATCAAACAGGCTATCAGAAAAAATGGATATACTTTACAACAAGTTGCTGATGAAAGTGATATGACGAAAGGCTATCTTAGCCAATTGATTAATAATAAAATCAAGAGTCCCAGTGCTCAAAAGATGTCGGCATTACACCAATTTTTAGGGTTAGAATACCCAGTAAAAAAGAAAACTATTGGTGTGATTTTTGGCAAATTTTATCCTCTTCACACAGGACATATTTATTTAATTCAACGCGCTTGTAGTCAAGTTGATGAATTGCACGTCATTTTATGTCATGACGAGCCTCGTGATAAAAACCTATTTATCAACAGTGCGATGTCACAACAACCGACAGTCAGTGATAGATTGCGCTGGTTATTACAAACCTTTAAATATCAAAAAAATATCCGTATTCATGAGTTTGATGAACACGGTATAGAGCCACAGCCTCACGGTTGGGAAATGTGGAGTGAGGGGATCAAAACATTTTTACGTGAAAAGCAAATAACCCCTGATTTTATCTATACCAGTGAACGGGAAGATGCGGATCAATATAATGCTTTCTTGGGTATTGAAACAGTATTGATTGATCCTGAACGCTCATTTATGAATATCAGTGGCAGTCAAATTCGCCAAGCACCTTTTAAATATTGGGAATATATTCCAACAGAAGTTAAACCCTTCTTTGTGCGCACAGTGGCGATTTTGGGTGGAGAATCTAGTGGTAAATCAACGTTAGTGAATAAGCTTGCCAATATTTTTAATACGACGAGTGCATGGGAATATGGTCGTGATTATGTCTTTTCTCACCTTGGTGGTGATGAAATGGCGTTACAATATTCCGACTACGATAAAATTGCTTTAGGACATGCTCAATATATTGATTTTGCTGTTAAATATGCAAATAAAGTTGCTTTTATTGATACTGATTTTGTCACAACACAGGCATTTTGTTTACGTTATGAAGGTAAAGAGCATCCCTTTGTTCAAGCTCTGATTGATGAATACCGTTTTGATTTAGTGATTGTTTTAGAAAATAATACACCATGGGTAGCGGATGGTTTGCGTAGTTTAGGTAGCGATAAAGATCGTCGCCGTTTCCAAACCTTACTAATGGAAATGCTCGATAAAAACAATATCGAGTATATTAAAGTTAACTCACCTGATTATGACGAACGCTTCTTAAGTTGCGTTGAATTAGTCAGAGAATTATTGATGATGCAATCAAAGCATATTGAGTGAATACGTTAATATAAAACGCCTTAAGGGGCGTTTTTACATTTTAGAATAAAAATAATCACTGTTCTCAAAACTCAACGCTTTCCTCTCAGAGTAAATTCCTTTTATTTATTATTCTTTATCACTGATGCACTATCAGAACAAAATCACTCACCAAAAGATAAAAATACATAAAAAAATCTGTCAAATAAGCTATCTACGTAATAATGCTATTTTTTTCAATAAGGTGAAAAAGGTTACTGAAAATTAATGCGGGGATCTCTATTATAGATAACAGGTATAGATTTATCGGTGTGTATTTCTTTTGCCATTAGGTGTGAGGAGTCACACTCTCTATCTTCATTCGCTCAAGTGAAGAAGCAGACTATTTTTCGTAAAAGGACAAGATAATGGCGCAACCTTCCCGTGTTTCACTTCATATTAAGAAAACAGTCATTTCGTTAGCGATTGCTGCTTTAGGTTTTACCGTCTCATCAAATGCATTGGCTTATCAAAAAGTTCATCAACCAGATAATAGCTATCAGCAGTATGTCTCACAGCGCCAAACGGTTGATAGTTTGATCCAAGATGCATTAGATGCCTTTAAGTCACCAGCGCGTGTCTCTGATGCTGGTTTTACGGGAAAACTGCCATCAAATATGGAAATTGTGGCGCAAAAACTGCAACAAGCTTATAAATTAGAACCTTATCGCCTCGATTTATTATTTAGTACTGCTAGCGCTTATATCTATAACAATGATGTTCCTCGTGCGATTACGATTTATAAACAGATCCTAGAAGCGGCTCCTGATGATATTGATGCGCTAATTTACGTCACTTCATGGACTCGTTTTGAAGGTAAAGACAAAGAGAGCGAAGCGTATTTCGCTAAATTGAAATCATTAAATCCAGCTAAAGCTGAAGAGATCAGCCGCTTCTTTGCACAAATTGATCGCGTAAGCACAATGCCATTAAGTGATAAATTAACACAAACAGATTTAGCGAAATTAAATAAAACCAAAGATAACAACGCGATTGTGACATTGGGTTATGCATTAAATCCCGATGGTACAATGAACAAAATCTTAATTGAGCGTCTAAATAAAACCTTAGAAGTGGCTAAGCAATTGCCTGAAGCCATGATTGTCGTTACGGGTGGTGTGCCTAAAGCTCATCAAACAGAAGGTAAATTAATGGCGGATTGGTTGGTGAAAAATGGTATCGCACCAGAGCGTATTTTCCAAGAGAACTACGCGCGTACAACCGTAGAGAATGCGTTATTTAGTCGCTATGCCTTAACCAAACATCGTATTAAAACAGCCGTTATTATTAGCTCTGGTAGTCATGTTCGTCGTGCCGATGCGATTTTCACGCTTGCAAGCTGGCAAAGTGGTCCAAGTGACATTACTTATCTAACGGTTGTTGCACCGGATAAGCCATTAGCTGAATTACAAAAGGCAAGCAAATCAGATATACAAGGTATCTATCGTGATGGCTTAAAAGCGTTAGGATTATGGAGCTTCCGTAGTTATCCACTAGAAGAGCGTTAATAGGAGCGTTTTAACGTTAATTAGCTTAGAAAGGAAGCCTCCTCAATAACAAAAATGATTGAGGAGGTTTTTATTATTTTTTACTGAGGTACTAAATTTATTATAAATTTATACACGCTTAATTTTTATTGAATTGATAACAATTATCATTACTATTGATTCTCACAATAGTTAATAATGAGAAATAAAGTGAGAATTCCTCTGATGATATGCGCATTGATGGCCTCTTTTCCCAGTTTTGCTAGTTGCTTAGCAGTAACTGAAAATAAAGAAATGACAGGTCAGTTTGATAACAACAATACGTTGTGTTTTACCGCTCATTTCGAAAGCCAACGTTATGTTGAATTAAACGCAAAAGGGATACAAAACCTACGGTTAGAGAAACAAGACGGCACTCATATTCGTAGTTTATTAAAGGATATTCCCGCTGATGGGCAACAAAAAGTACGCTTTTTATTACCTGAAACGGCAAATTATCAATTGGTTGCACAAGGTGAAGCTAAAAAACAGTGGCAATTCACGTTAACAACACAGCCTTATCAACCGTTAGATAAAGATGCAGGTATTGCACCAACAAGCCCCCGTTTACAAACACTCGCAAAACAGCTTAATCAACAAAATATTCAGGCGTTTTGGCAACAAATACATCAGGAAGGCGCTCCTCTGATTGAGCCTTATGATAATGATAAAAAGCGAGTGACTTTTTTATGGCGAGGCGCAAAAAAGAATGTCTATTTATTGGGATCACCTGATGGTAATCATGATCCATTAACGCATTTAGCCAATAGTGATATTTGGTATCGTAGTTATATCGTGCCTAACGATACATTAATGCAATATAAGTTAGCGCCAGATGTACCTGTTATTGAAAATTCAGCGCCATTTGAGCAACGTCGCGCGATTCTAACCACAGCACAGGCCGATCCGTTTAATTCCCAAAATTCGCCAAGTCAATCTGAGGATATCTATAATCACTTTTCGTTATTGTCGTTAGACAGTAAACGCGAGTGTCAATTGCCTGATATTCTTGATAGAACAATGAAAGGTAAGACAGAGATTGTTCGTTTTCACAGTGAGATCTTAAATAATGATCGTGAAATCGCACTTTATCAGCCAGCCCAAAAAATGGAAACACCGCGGATCTTGGTCTTATTTGATGGCCAAACGTATCGTCGCCAATATGGTATTGATCGGTTTTTTGATAAACAGATCGAGGAAGGCAAATTGGCACCTATGATGATCTTATTTGTTGATAGTATTGATAGTGATCGCCGTAGTGTTGAATTACCACCAAACCCCGATTTTTACCGTTTCTTAGCAGATGAACTATTTGTTTGGCTAGAAAAAGAGAAAGGCATTCACGTATCTGGAGAAGAAACGATAGTATCTGGCTCAAGTTATGGCGGATTAGCATCTTCTTGGGTCGCATTTAATCGCCCTGATCGCTTTGGTAAAGTGTTGAGTATGTCTGGCTCTTATTGGTGGGCGCCTGAAAATGAAGAGCCTGAATGGCTTATTCGACAATTTGAGCAAGCAGATAGAAAGCCATTGCAGTTTTTCTTAGAGGCTGGGCTATTTGAAAGTCGGGGAGATAAAGGCGGGATTTTAAATAATAATCGTCACCTTAAGCAGGTTTTAGAGCAAAAAGGCTATCCGGTTCAATCACTCGAAATGGCCAGTGGGCATGATTATATTTCTTGGTGTGAAACCCTGTATTTGGGGGCTAAAGCATTAACCCAAGAGAATGACTAGTTTAAGATCTCAACTCGATACCTCGCTTTAACAATATGCTTTAATACAACAGAAGCTTATACATGCATTCGCGGTATAAGCTTTTTGTTTGTCATTAACTTGTCATAAAGTTGTCATCGAAATCGCTTTTACTCTTCATTTCTCTGTCATTTAACTGCCGTAAGCTTTTCCTGACTTAAAACATTAATCCTGTTTTTTTTACTTTAGAGTGCAAGGAAAAAGCTATGTCTCATCGTTACCAACGTTCTATTTTATCCGTTATTGTAACAACGCTATTGGCTGGCGCGAGTTTCTCTTCTTTTGCAGCTCCCGTTGCTGCTGATGCAATTTTGGCACAAGATCGCGCAGCAAAAGGTAATATCACGGAATTTGGCGGTGCTCGCCGTATGACTCAAGATCAAACTGAGGCATTAAAAGCAGCTTTAAATAATAACCAAGCAAAAAATGTGATCCTCTTTATTGGTGATGGTATGGGGGATTCAGAAATCACTGTTGCGCGTAACTACGCGGAAGGTGCAGGTGGTTTCTTTAAAGGTATCGATGCCTTACCGATGACGGGTCAATACACACACTATGCTTTAGATAGAAAAACACAAAAACCTAACTATGTAACAGACTCCGCCGCTTCTGCGACAGCATGGGCTTCGGGTGTGAAAACTTATAATGGTGCATTAGGAATTGATGTGTTTGGTAAGGATCACCAAACTATTTTGGAATTAGCAAAAGCCAATGGAAAGGCAACAGGGAATGTGACGACATCGGAAATTCAAGATGCAACACCTGCGGCACTGTTTTCGCATGTGACAGGACGTAAATGCTATGGTCCCGTTGAGACTTTAGAAAAATGCTCAACAAACGCATTAGAAAATGGCGGTAGAGGCTCTATCTCTGAGCAACTTTTAGTGACTCGAGCAGACGTTACATTAGGGGGCGGAGCGAAAAGTTTTGCTCAGACTGCGGTTGCGGGTGAGTACAAAGGTAAAACATTAGAACAGCAAGCGATTGAACGTGGTTATCAAATCGTGAAGGATGCAAAATCACTGGATGCGATTACGTTGGCAAACCAAGATAAACCAGTATTAGGTTTGTTCCACGAGGGCAATATGGCTGTGGCGTGGGAAGGTCCTAAAGCGACATATCATGGTAATTTGAACAATCCACCATTAGAGTGCAAACCTAATTCTAAACTTGATCCAAATGCGCCAACACTGGCACAAATGACCAAAAAAGCGATCGACTTACTGAAGACCAATGAAAAAGGTTTCTTCTTACAAGTCGAAAGTGCCTCTATTGATAAGCAAGATCATAATGCTAATCCTTGCGGACAAATCGGTGAAACTGTTGCGTTAGATGAAGCCGTACAAATCGGTTTAGATTTCGCTAAGCAAAACGGTGACACTCTGATTATCGTGACGGCTGACCACGCTCATTCAAGCCAAATTATTGAAGCGGATGTGAAATCAAGTGGCTTAACACAAGCGCTTATCACTAAAGATGGTGCAGTAATGGTGGTGAATTACGGTAACTCGGAAGAAGAATCCCAAGAACATACAGGGGCTCAGTTACGTGTTGCTGCTTATGGCCCACACGCTGCTAATGTGGTTGGGTTAACTGATCAAACAGACTTGTTCTTCACAATGCGTGATGCGATGGGTCTGAAATAAATTTAAGTTGAATTTATAGTCTGTCTGAACTTGTAGTCGAATTGCCTTACTAAATTGTTGTATTTTCGCGCGACTTAGAGAGATACCCTCTGGTCGCGTTTTTTTATTAATAATTTAGTCCATTTAAAATAAAATGATAATAAATCAATAGGTTATTTACAGGCTGATTTTGAAAGTTACACATTCTCTGCTATAATTAACAGAATTTACAAATTAATCTATGTAATATTCTCAACTTCTCCATTGATTATTGTACTTAAGTTGCAATATCTTTTTGTCTAATAACGCTCCACGTTATTAAGGCATTACCCGTAAAAAATCTTTTCTCAGATAGATTATCTGCTCGTGGTCTTTCTCTTTTTTATGAGATTGAAGGAGAACAGAGTCAAACAAACAACGATAAAAATAAGGTTATTCTTTCTATGCTGACACTGCTTCATTTACTCTCATCAGTCGCGCTTCTTGTCTGGGGAACACATATTGTTCGTACAGGTATTATGCGTGTCTTTGGTTCTGATTTACGCCGAATTTTAGGTAAAAGTATTAATAAGAAATCCAACGCCTTCCTTGCGGGGGTGGGGGTAACGGCATTAGTCCAAAGCAGTAATGCGACGGCACTTTTGGTTATCTCTTTTGTGACGCAAGGACTGATTTCGATTACACCAGCACTGGTTATTATGTTAGGTGCAGATGTGGGTACTGCACTTATGGCGCGAGTGCTAACCTTTGATCTCTCTTGGTTATCACCATTGCTTATTCTTGTCGGGGTGATCACTTTTCTAAGTCGTAAAAAAGAGCGAGTTGGGCAATTAGGGCGCGTAGGAATTGGCCTTGGTTTAATTATTTTAGCCTTACAACTGATAGTCACCTCTGCCGAGCCAATTACCCATGCCAGTGCGGTACAAGCTATCTTTACTTCATTAAGTGGCGATACTGTTTTAGCGCTTCTCGTGGGTGCTTTATTTGCGATGGTAAGTTACTCGAGCCTTGCCGCCGTATTATTAACCGCGACACTGAGTACAACTGGGTTAATGCCTTTATATATCAGCTTATGCATTGTGATTGGTTCGAATATTGGTAGTGGTTTGCTGGCGTTAATGAGTAGTCGAGGTCAAAGTGTTGTTTCACGCCAAGTAGTATTAGGAAGTCTATTTTTTAAATTGATTGGTGCGCTATTGGTTTTACCTTGGATAACCATCATTGCAAATAAAATTCAGCAATATGGATTTTCACCGGCTGAAGTCGTTATCTATTTTCATGTTATTTATAATCTTGTTCGCTGTATTTTGATGATCCCTTTTGTCGGCATAATGGCGAAATTATGTCAGCGACTTATTCCTGAATTACCGGTTACTGAATCTGAAATGGCTCCGCGATATTTAGATCAATCCGCGATTGATACACCGTCGTTGGCAATTGCCAATGCGGTTAGAGAATCATTACGATTAGGTGATGTTATAGAACAAATGCTGCAACGTTTTATTGCATTAATGGAAGGCGATCGCCAGCAAAAAAGGGACATTAGCCAGTTAGAAGAAGAGGTGGAATTACTCCACAGCAGCATTAAATTGTATATGGCACAAATTCAACAGCATGATCTAGGGACTGAAGATTCTCGACGCTGGGCTGAAATTATTGATACAGCGATGAATTTACAACAATCATCCGCTATCATTGCGCGTATGTCGGCTGAAGTGGTGAGTAAAGGTTTAAATCATCACTTATTTTTATCGGAGGAAGGACGTCGTGAATTACAGACACTCCTTGAGCGTCTGCAAAGTAATCTGAATCTGGCGATGTCGGTATTTGTTTCCGGCAACATGGAACATGCTCGTAAATTACGTCGAGCAAAACATCGTTTCCGTTTACTCAACCAGCGTTACTCGTTTGCTCATGTAGAACGTCTTCATTTGCATAATATGCAAAGTATTGAAACCAGTTCTCTGCATACCAGTTTGCTCGGTGATATGAAACGGTTGAATTCCTTATTCTGTGCAGTAGCTTACCATGCATTAGAACGAAGTGAATCATCATCAGAACAGGTTAATCTTTAATAATGAAAAACAATATTCGTCAATTAACAAGAAATGAAATTCCACAAGTGTGGGAAATTGATAGAACCGAGCTTATTGAAAAGTTATATGTATTAAAAGAAGGGACGTTGCATTTATCAGAACAACGCTTTGATATGAAAGGCTGGCCAGAAGGTGAAGCAGAGCATTACACTCCGGTTTTACTCGAAAGTTTTGACCGAGGAGCGCCTTTCTGGGGCGTTTTTAAACAAGGTCAATTGGTTGCAGCTGCGAGTGTTGATCCACAAAAACGCGGTCAAAATGGCACTTTACTTCAACTCTCTTTTTTACATGTTAGCTACCAGCAACGTGGGCAAGGTTTAGCACGAATATTATTTGATTATTGTGTGGAATATGCGAAGAAAAAAGGGGCTGGTGGATTATATATCTCATCAACACCTTCTGAAAATAGCGTGAATTTTTATCAGCATTTAGGGTGTCGTTTAATTGATATTGCTGATCCTGAGCTTTATGAAAGAGAGCCTGAAGATATTCATTTAGTCTTTCATTTTATCAAGCCAAATAACGCTTAATTTTGTTTATTGACTACGAAACAACATAATAAAATTAAACGTCTTATCATGAAAATGATAAGGCGTTTTTTTGTTTATGACACTAATGAATAGACATAACCCTTTAAAAAATAAGGATATAAAGTAAGTTTTTTTCTTTATATAAGTTGATTTAGTATAGGTGTTATATATAATAATGAAAATCATTATCATTAATGGTGGGTTATTATGGCTAAACCAACACGTATATCTCCAGTGACATCTTGGACATCTCGCATTAGTTTATGGGAAATGTTGGCTGTTTCTTCCTTGCTAACAGTTATTACGCATTCTATTGCAGGAACATCTGCTTTTACGCTGGTTTTAGTGGTTTCAATGTTGTTATCCACCTTGATGCTGTTTCATAAAAAATTACAGATGTGGGTAATGATCCCCGCAGGTGTTGTATTAACCTACAGTTTGATGACGCTTTTAGTCGCATATCATGGATAGAGAAGAGATATTCAGTGTGTAATCGAATGGGGGTTATCACAAGGAGAAAAAAGGTTATTGAGTGGTGCGAAGAGGGGGACTTGAACCCCCACGTCCGTAAGAACACTAACACCTGAAGCTAGCGCGTCTACCAATTCCGCCATCCTCGCAGTCTTACTCAATTAATTTTACTCTGGGCATTGTCTGTTTGGTGCGAAAGGGGGGACTTGAACCCCCACGTCCGTAAGGACACTAACACCTGAAGCTAGCGCGTCTACCAATTCCGCCACTCTCGCATTCAGACAGGAAGCGAATTTTATGCCTTTTATTTTTGGCGTCAATTATTTTTTATCAATAAATTATCTTGGTGATGAAAAATAAAACACCTTGAATTATCACTTAAAATCAGCCCCAAAAATAAAGCCCTGTTTTAGATAACAGGGCTTGTGATTAGTCTTTTTTGGTTGCTTGGTAAACTTTGAATTTACCTGTTGATGCAAGCACTTCATGAGAGCCAAATACATGATCCAATATATCTGGATAAGGGATAAACGAATTCGCCACAATTCGTAATTTACCGCCTCTTTTCAAATAATTTGGTGCAAGACGAATGATATCTTCAGCTGCTTCATAGCTTGTGCCTAAACCATCATGGAAAGGCGGGTTTGAGATTATCCAATCATAAGTTTCTTCAATTGCTGAATAGACATTACTTGCAATCACTCGACCTTCTAATTCATTCACGTTTAAGGTGGCGATACTAGAAGAAATTGCTGCGGCATTCACATCACACAGTGTCAGTTTTAACATTGGGTTTTTCTTACCGAGTACAGTGGCGAGGACACCACAGCCACATGCCATATCCAGTAAGTCGCCAACCATTGCATCATCAAAAGTTGAAAGTAATAAGCGGCTACCCTCATCTAATGCATTTTGGCTAAAGACGCCCGGTAATGCCATTACAGTAAGATCGTCATGGCGATAAGTTTGCCACCAGTTATTACGGTCAAACAGTGTTTGATATGTTTGAGTACCAAAAAATAAGCTGCAACGGCGTGCTGAATCTATTTTTTTTAGTTTAGCGATACCGTTCATTAATTCAGTGGCACTTTTAACACCGCTACGGTTTTCACCAACGATAAAGATTTCAGTACCCACTTGTAAGTTAGAGCAAAGGCTACGCAGTTGGAAAGTGGCTTCGTTTTTATTTTTAGGCCAAAAATAGATCAAGGTATTGCAATATTTCACAAAGGACTGATCTGCAACTAAACCGAAGAGTGCGTTATCACCCATTGATTTTAGTAATGGTAGCCACTGGTGATATTGGTTGGTATATGCTCTGACACTTTTCGCCTGAATTTGCGCCGCGAAAGTATCTTGAAGATCACCTGCAATAAGTACATGCCTGTCTGCGAAATGATCTAGGTGACGAAGAATAACTTCGCTAGCAGGGGACAGTGAGGACATTATGATTATTACTCCTTAAAAAACATGAGACGCATGATATCAGATATAAAGAAACCGACGCTATTTATTGGCGTAGTTTATGCCCTCTGATACTATGTACCGTTGTTCTACACTTGATAGGTAAGCATAATGAGCCGTAAAGACAGAATGTTATCCCAACTTGGAATTCGTCAGTGGGTACTTCGTAAGCCTGCTGTGTTAAAAGGCGAGCATTCTGTTCAATTTCCGGATACAACACGTTTACTTATCATTACTGATGATACCGTTGATCTAAATAACGGGCTTTTCTCTGATATTTTTAGCGCCATGGGGATAGATAAAGACGAAATCTATTGTATTACAACAGATGATGTGAGCATGCTCACAGAATCATTTGATCTTCCCTGCTGGTTATTAGGCACTGATCTCATACTTCCCTCTGAATATACTTCTCTGAGAAGCCCTTCATTACATCAGTTATATTTTGATGCTGATGCAAAACGCGATCTTTGGAAACAAATCTATCAATATGAAGACCATTTCACTCTTAAACCCTGCTGATTTACCTTTAGCATGGCAAATTGAAAAATTAAGTCATTCATTCCCTTGGAGTGAAGAAACATTTTATAGTAACCAAGGAAGTCATTATTTTAATCTGAAAATTTGCATTGATAATATTATTGTAGGTTTCGCAATTACGCAATTAATATTAGATGAGGCAACACTTTTTAATATTGCAATCCATCCTGATTATCAGGGGAAAGGTTACGGCAAAGCTCTTTTATTAGAACTGATTGAAACACTTGAGAAAAAAAATATCACTACCTTGTGGTTAGAGGTGCGAGAATCTAATGAAAAAGCGTTCAATCTCTATGAATCTATTGGATTTAATTTCGTTTCAAAACGCAAAAACTATTACCCAACAAAGACGGGAAATGAAGATGCGATTATCATGGCTTATCCTATTTCTTTCTAATTAAATCTTTATTTAAGTTAAATTTAAAACGCCTTCTATTAGGCGTTTTTTTTATTTTATTTGAAGTATGAAAATTTTATTTTTTATTAATTGTATTTAAAATTTATCTTTATTTTTACTTAATGTAAATTTATCAAGTTAATTTCACTTTTGTCATTGTTTAATTTTAAAACGTTAGGTGATTATAACAGTGTTAAAAAGGTGAATAGTATTTGAAATAAGTAAATTGAGTATTTATTTTTGTTTTAAATAAAGTGATTAGTCTCTAAATATAGACAAAATTAAATCTAAATAAAGGTGTATTGATATAGGATCTTATATTCAATCCCGATTTTAACCGAAAATAAATAGGCTAATTCAGGGCTTTATTAGTAGCTCATAAAGTTAGTTTGTAAAATTTTTAGCAAAATAGGTATTTTGAGAGTATCAATGAAAACAGCGTTGCCCTATAAAGCAATGGGCACGATTAATTTTTGCAAACACTAGGCATCACTCCCTCAAGCAGATAAAATAGTAACCATTGATTGTTTATACAGACAAGATAGGCGAAAATAAGCGCCAATTAAGATTAACTTACGGGTTGAATGTCTTTTATAGTCACTTTAATTATTACTTATCGCAATATATCAGTGCCTTACATTCTCTCGTCTATCAACCAGAAGATCACCATTGATGTCTAATCCTATTTTTCAGCAAGAAGTTGCTCGTCGTAGAACTTTTGCCATTATTTCCCACCCCGATGCGGGTAAAACAACCATCACTGAAAAAGTGTTGTTATTCGGACAAGCAATTCAACGTGCAGGAACCGTAAAAGGCCGTGGTTCAAATCAGCATGCAAAATCTGACTGGATGGAAATGGAAAAACAACGTGGTATTTCTATTACAACCTCAGTCATGCAGTTCCCTTATGCAGATTGCTTAGTTAACTTATTAGATACCCCAGGGCACGAAGACTTCTCTGAAGATACTTATCGTACTTTAACCGCAGTTGACTGCTGTTTAATGGTAATTGACTCCTCTAAAGGGGTTGAAGATCGTACTCGTAAGTTAATGGAAGTAACTCGTTTACGTGATACTCCAATTCTGACTTTTATGAATAAACTCGACCGTGATATTCGTGATCCAATGGAAGTCATGGACGAAGTTGAAACAGAATTGAAAATTGCATGTAGCCCTGTGACTTGGCCTATTGGTTGCGGAAAACTCTTTAAAGGGGTTTATCACATTCTTAAAGATGAAACCTATCTTTATCAAACAGGTCAAGGTCATACTATTCAAGATTCTCGCGTCATTAAAGGGTTAGATAACCCAGAGCTTGATGAAGCTATTGGTAATGATTTAGCAAGCCAATTACGTGATGAATTAGAGTTGGTATTAGGTGCATCTCATGAATTTGATCATGAAGCATTCTTAGCTGGCGAATTAACGCCTGTATTCTTTGGTACTGCATTAGGTAACTTTGGTGTTAACCATATGCTTGATGGCCTTGTAAAATGGGCACCAGCACCAATGCCTCGTCAAACTGATATGCGTGAAGTTACCGCTTCTGAAGAGACGTTCACAGGTTTCGTCTTTAAGATCCAAGCCAATATGGACCCTAAACACCGTGACCGTGTTGCATTCCTGCGTGTTGTGTCAGGTATGTATGATAAAGGCATGAAGTTACACCAAGTTCGAATCAAAAAAGATGTGGTGATTTCTGATGCATTAACCTTTATGGCAGGCGATCGTTCTCACGTAGAACATGCTTATCCAGGGGATATCATTGGTCTTCATAACCACGGTACAATCCAAATTGGTGATACCTTTACTCAAGGTGAAATCCTGAAATTTACCGGTATTCCAAACTTTGCGCCTGAGTTATTCCGCCGTATTCGTTTACGTGATCCGTTAAAACAGAAGCAGTTACTTAAAGGATTGGTACAGTTATCAGAAGAAGGTGCTGTACAGGTCTTTAGACCACTGGCAAATAACGATTTAATCGTAGGTGCAGTGGGTGTGCTTCAGTTTGATGTAGTTGTTGCAAGACTTAAGAGTGAATATAACGTTGAAGCGATTTATGAATCCGTGAACGTTTCAACAGCTCGCTGGGTTGAATGTAACAACGAGAAAAAACTCGAAGAGTTTAAACGTAAAAATGAACAAAACTTGGCACTTGATGGCGGCGATAACTTAACTTATATCGCACCAACGATGGTTAACTTGAATTTAACGCGTGAGCGTTATCCTGATGTTGAGTTTCATCAGACGCGTGAACACTAATACTCGTCATACTTCAAGGTGTAGCGTTGTTGGCGGCGTTCATTCGTTACTCGTCATACTTCAAGGTGTAGCGTTGTTGACGGCGTTCATTCGCACTAGTCACATACTTGTGTATGCTCCTAGCGACTCATTTAATTGTCGCCTAGCTACACCCTGAATTATTTAGAGTATGTAATCTAATGAAAAGGCTATATATTTTAATATAGCCTTTTTTGTGTTTTTACTTTTTTAAGTGTTTGTAGCCAATAAATCTCAGTAGTAAACTCGTTTTTCTTTGTTAAATGTCCTCTGCATATCCCTAATATCCTGCCAAAAAGCCCTTCTTAATTTGGAATTACACTCTTTTTTTTCTGCTAACATTATGCTCGTTTTTATACTTATTTATAAATATATGTAAAATTTATTATAGTTTTATTTGTTATTATTAGAATAAAATTATTAGGATTAGTCTTTATTTGCTATTTTTTGCTTTATTTAACTCAAATAGCTTATTAGTGTAATAGCTTAGATTGTTAAAATTTTGTAGTGCTTCATAAAAATATAGATATTAAAACACACATATTTCCTATCGCAGTTATTGTGATTAGGGGGAGAGCAATGAAACAATATAAAACGCTAAAATTAGCGTTAGTGATGTCAATGGGCTTAGCTGTTGTTAGTATGGGCGCATCAGCTGAAACATCGTGGTATAGCGAAATCAATAACAGTGGAAATAACACGGGTTATTATTTAAGTGATACTTCCATCTCGAATAAAATTAAAGATACGCTATTACCAATGCAAGATATTGATAGTGAGAATATTTCTGTTCGCACTGAGTTTGGGCATGTTTTTCTTTCAGGTTTTGTTGATAGTAAAGCCCAAGAAGAAAAGATCTTACAACTTATTGAAAAAATTGAAGGCGTTAAAAGCGTAGACTCAGATGTAAATATCAAATCATAAACATAATTTTCTTTTGTATTCGTCATATTCCAAGAAGATATTGTCTAATTTATTTGTATGAATACGTAAAAATAATGACGTCAAAAAAATGTGCGGGTATCCTTTGATAAGTTGTATAAAGGAGACATTATGGGGAAGTATATACCTGTCACATTAAATAATATTACGGCACTCGAATTTCAATCCTCACTACCACAAGGCAAAGTCGCTTTAGTTTGTGAAGGCGGAGGCCAACGCGGGATCTTTACTGCGGGTGTCCTTGATGAATTTATGCGATCACAATTTGATCCCTTTGATATTCTACTTGGGGTGTCTGCGGGTGCACAAAATTTATCTGCTTTTGCCTGTGGTCAGCGTGGATATGCACGTAAAATTATTAATCGTTATACAACCAATAATCAATTCTTCAATCCTATTCGCTTTGTCCGTGGCGGCAATTTACTCGATCTTGATTGGTATATAGATACGACAGCCAAAGAAATGCCTCTTGATATGCCAACAGCGCTACGCCGTTTTGATACGGGTCGTGAGTTTTATATGGTGGCAAGTCGTTCTGATAATTTTCAGGCAAATTATTTTCAACCTGATGAACCGACTTGGCTTGAGATAATCAAAGCGTCCAGTGCGATTCCTGCTTTTTATCGTAATGGTGTCTTATTTCATGATGTTGTTTATCATGATGGTGGGATCAGCGATGCTATTCCTGTAAGAGAAGCTTATCGACGTGGTTGTCGTACTATTGTCGTTGTTCGTACTGTTCCTTCTGAATACCAATACACAACAGAGTGGGTTGAGCGTATGGGAAAATGGTTTGAAAATAGCCGTTTACAGCGCTTTATGGAGATGGCTCAAGTACATATCGAAACCTATACCGAAACAATTAAATTTATCCAATCTCCCCCAGAAGATGTTGTGGTTATTGAAATTTATCCACCAACGACATTGCAATCTAGTGCATTAGGAAGTCGTTTAAGTGCATTAAATCATGATTATCATGTAGGTAGACGTTGTGGCCGCTATTTTCTGGCGACAATTGGTCAGCATTTTTCTAAGAAAAAATTCAAACAGCACGATAAAAAAGTCTTTAGCTTATTTGAACAAGAAGCGAAGGCGGATAAAGCAGAGAATGCTTCTATTATTCAACAAGGAACTCGAAGCGTACATCCTGATGTGAGGCAAATTCAGAATGAATAAATTTATTGATACTCACTGCCATTTTGATTTCCCAGTTTTTTATGATGATATTGCCAATAGCTTGTCATTAGCGCATCAAGCTCATGTTGAAAAAATAATTATTCCTGCCGTTGCCCGTTGGAATTTTGATGTTGTTGCTGAGCTTGCTAATAATCATCATCAATTATATTGTGCATTGGGGTTACACCCTTTATATATTGAAGAGCACACTGAACAACATCTATTGGAATTAGAACAAAAATTAAAAACAGCTTCTCGTTGTGTCGCCATTGGAGAGATTGGGCTTGATGACTATATGGAAAATCCTCAGCCAGAGAAGCAAGAGGCATTTTTAATTGCACAGCTTAAGTTAGCGATTAAATTTGATTTGCCCGTGATCCTACATTCACGTAAAACCCACGATAAACTAAGTGCGCTTTTACGCCGTTATGATGTGCCTCGCAAAGGGGTTATTCATGGTTTTGCAGGAAGTCTGCAACAGGCAGAAAAGTTTATTCAGCAAGGCTATTTTATTGGTGTTGGTGGAACCATTACTTATGAGCGAGCACAAAAAACTCGCCGGGCAATTGCCTCGTTACCGCTAGAATATCTGTTATTAGAAACAGATGCACCTGATATGCCTGTGAGTGGTTTTCAAGGTGAACCTAATCGTCCAGAACGTATTCAGAACGTTTTTTCCCAACTCTGTGAGCTACGTCAAGGATCACCAGAGGTGATCGCAGAGCAACTCTATCTCAATAGCCTACAATTATTTGGGCTCAACAATATTACCTAGCGCTTGAATGAAAATGCGGTTTATCTAAAGGTTAAAAACGCCCTTTATTTTAATCTTATTAATATGAATAGGGCGTTTGTTTATTCCCTCGATTTAAGATTGAAAATACGTTTTGTTAATCCCAAGCGTATTTTTTCTAATTAGCCTATTCAACAAATGCGTTTTCTTTCTTGTTTATGTGATCAACTTCTCATTTGTGACTTTTGTGTTACTTTTTTCAGACTCTATTTGTGATGGATATTGAGGGTTCTTTTCTTAGACTAGGTATAATTATCCGGCAAAAAGAGTCAATAAGCTCTGGCAAGAGCATTATTGATAATCCATTAAATTTTTATGTGAACAGGGATCCTTCAATGCAACTCATTATGAGCTTGGTCGGAATGGTAACATTAATATTGATAGCCATTCTGTTTTCCAGCAATCGACGTGCAATTAGACTACGTACAGTTGGTGGCGCATTCCTTATTCAGATTGGCTTAGGTGCCTTCGTTCTTTATTCCGACGGTGGTCGCGAGGTGCTTCTTGCGGTTTCTGATGGCGTTAAGAATGTTATTGATTACGGCAATAATGGGATGAGCTTCCTATTCGCAGGCCTAGTATCAGATAAAATGTTCGAGTTGTTTGGTGGTGGCGGCTTCGTATTCGCCCTACGCGTACTACCTGTTATCGTATTCTTCTCTTCATTAATTGCAGTGCTGTATTACCTTGGCATTATGCAAATAGTTATTAAAATTCTGGGTGGTGGCTTACAAAAAGTACTTGGCACATCACGAACAGAATCTATGTCTGCAACTGCAAATATTTTCGTTGGACAAACCGAAGCACCACTTGTTGTTCGCCCTTATATTGCAAGAATGACAACCTCAGAACTCTTTGCGGTTATGTGTGGTGGTTTAGCTTCTGTTGCGGGTTCAGTGCTCGCTGGATACGCGAGTATGGGCGTACCGTTGGAGTATCTGATCACAGCATCCTTTATGGCAGCTCCAGGTGGTTTACTCTTTGCTAAATTGCTGATCCCTGAAACAGAAACACCAGATGATCAAAAAGATGCGCTGGATAAAATGGCGGAAGACGAAAAACCTGCCAATATTATCGATGCCGCTGCTGCGGGTGCCTCTTCAGGTTTACAACTTGCGCTTAATGTCGGTGCTATGTTACTTGCTTTCGTTGCATTGATTGCATTAGTTAATGGTATCCTTGGTGGTATTGGTGGCTGGTTTGGTTATGAGAATTTCTCATTAGAACTAGTGCTAGGTTGGGTATTTGCACCAATTGCTTTCCTGATTGGTGTACCTTGGAGTGAAGCAACCATTGCAGGCTCATTTATTGGACAAAAAATTGTTATCAATGAGTTCTATGCTTACTCTGAATTTAGTAAATACTTAAAAGAAGATGCATTAGTTGCAGGTTCTGGATTAGTGGTGTTATCTGCTCAAACGAAGGTTATTATCTCCTTTGCATTATGTGGTTTTGCTAACCTCTCTTCTGTTGCTGTACTACTAGGTGGTTTAGGTGGAATGGCACCAAACCGTCGTAAAGATGTAGCTCGTTTAGGTATGAAAGCTGTGCTGGCTGGTACGCTCTCTAACTTAATGAGTGCAACAATTGCAGGATTCTTCTTTGCATTAACGGCAATGGCTGTTGTTGCTGCTTAATTGATTTTTATTGTGAAGAGCAGATGGGGTTTGCCTATCTGCTCTTTTATGTTTGTTTTCTGCTGTAATGTTAACTACTTTTATTGTGTGAGATATTTCGCAATTTGTATTGAATAGGGTCAATAGCAATATCATTTCATATTGATCACGCTTTTTTTGCGTTATAAAGACGACTTAAAGGCGCTATTCGAGTAACATTAAACCAGAAAATGACCTAATTGTGATGTTTGTCACACTTTTATGTCATTGTTTGCAAGTTGCATTTGATTAGTGTGACGCAAAGCACATCTAATTGTTCCTTAGCGTGTTCAAATAAGATGTGCTGAAACTTCATGGAATGGCGAAGGCTCAATGACGGGTCGCCGAAGTGAGCATAGCGCGGTGAGAGGGAGCTCAGCTGTCGTTGTAGCGCAAGTTACAACAACATCTTCAAGGAACCAAGTCCGCTCGCCAACAAATTTAATCGCTAACCTTAAGCGTATGCCCAAAAGGGCTTGAGAAACATCGTTGGAGAGTTTTATGACAGATTTAACCGCTGCAGCGCGCCTTGCGCTGTCTTTGATGGATTTAACTACATTAAATGATGACGACACTGATGCAAAAGTGACTGCATTATGTCATCAGGCTAAAAGCCCAGAAGGCAATACAGCCGCTATTTGTATCTACCCACGTTTTATTCCGTTAGCACGTAAAGTGTTACGCGAACAGGGTACTCCAGACGTCCGTATCGCAACCGTAACTAACTTCCCTCATGGTAATGATGATTTAGATATCGCATTAGCAGAAACCAACGCGGCATTAGCTTATGGCGCAGATGAGGTTGACGTAGTTTTCCCTTACCGTGCATTTATGGCTGGTAACGAACAAATCGGTTTTGATATCGTTAAAGCATGTAAAGAAGCTTGTGCAGAAGCAGGTTCTTTACTGAAAGTAATTATTGAAACGGGTGAGCTGAAAGATCCAGCACTTATCCGTAAAGCATCTGAAATTTCAATCAAAGCAGGTGCTGACTTTATTAAAACTTCCACAGGTAAAGTACCTGTAAATGCAACACTGGAAAGCGCTGAGTTAATGATCCAAGTGATCCACGATATGGGTGTTGGCAAAGAAGTTGGTTTCAAACCAGCTGGTGGTGTACGTACCGCTGAAGAAGCCGCACAATACCTTGCATTAGCTAACCGCATTATGGGTGACAACTGGGTTGATGCCCGTCACTTCCGCTTTGGCGCGTCAAGCCTGTTAGGTAATTTATTAGCCACTTTAGGTCATGGCGAACAAAAATCGTCTAGTGGTTACTAATCCATTCGTGAAATACGCCCACTTTTCATTATTGTGGGCGTTATCAATGCTATAAAACCAGGAGGTTGCAGTGTTTCTTGCCCAAGAGATTATTCGTAAAAAGCGTGATGGTCATCCTTTAACTGAGGAAGAAATTCGTTTTTTCATTAATGGCGTCAGAGATAATACTGTTTCTGAAGGTCAAATTGCTGCATTAGCAATGACTATTTATTTCCACGACATGACAATGCCAGAGCGTGTTGCTTTGACATTAGCTATGCGTGATTCCGGTACAGTACTGAACTGGAAAAGCCTAAATTTAAATGGCCCAATCGTTGATAAACACTCAACAGGTGGTGTAGGCGATGTAACTTCACTGATGTTAGGGCCAATGGTTGCGGCTTGTGGTGGTTATGTTCCTATGATCTCTGGTCGTGGATTAGGCCACACAGGTGGAACATTAGATAAGCTTGAAGCAATTCCAGGCTTTGATATTTTCCCTGATGATGAGAAATTCCGCGACATTATTCGTAATGTCGGCGTTGCTATTATCGGGCAGACTAATTCATTAGCACCTGCTGACAAACGCTTTTATGCTACCCGTGATATTACTGCTACAGTTGATTCAATCCCACTTATCACTGCCTCTATTTTAGGTAAAAAATTAGCTGAAGGCTTAGATGCATTAGTGATGGACGTTAAAGTGGGCTCGGGTGCCTTTATGCCGACTTATCAGAAATCTGAAGAGCTGGCTGAGTCAATTGTCCAAGTAGCAAATGGCGCAGGCTGTCAAACCACTGCACTGTTAACTGATATGAACGAAGTATTAGCTTCTAGCGCAGGTAATGCGGTTGAAGTTCGTGAAGCTGTTCAGTTCTTAACAGGCGAATATCGTAATCCACGTCTATTTGAAGTCACTATGGCGCTGTGTGTTGAAATGTTAGTATCAGGCCGTTTAGCGGATGATCGTCAACAAGCTCGTCAAAAACTGCAAGATGTGTTGGATAACGGTAAAGCGGCAGAAGTCTTTGGTCGTATGGTTGCAGCACAGAAAGGCCCATCTGATTTTGTTGAAAACTACAATAAATACCTGCCAACTGCGGTATTAAGTAAACCTGTATTCGCTGAGAAAGCAGGATTTATCACTGAAATGGATACGCGTGCATTAGGTATGTCAGTTGTGACATTAGGTGGTGGTCGTCGTAAAGCAACTGATGCTATTGATTACAGTGTTGGCTTAAGCGACATCGTAGCGCTTGGTGCTGAAATCAATACAGATATACCTTTAGCGATGATCCACGCTAACAGTGAAAAATCATGGCAAGAAGCTGCGGCAGAAGTCCGTAAAGCGATGGTAATTGGTGACAGCAAACGCGAAGCTTCACCAATGGTGTACCGCCAAATCAGCGAATAAGAACTCAATTACGATTTATAAGTGACATATCCGTGGTCTACGGAGAATGACACAGGAGAGAGAATTATGAAACGTGTACATATCATGGTATTAGATTCCTTCGGTATCGGTGCTGCCGGTGATGCGGAGAAATTCGGTGACCAAGGTTCAGACACTTTAGGGCATATCGCACAAGCGTTTGCTGACGGTAAAGCAGATAGAGATGGTCGTAAAGGTCCTCTTCATTTACCTAATCTTTGCCGTTTAGGTTTAGGTAAAGCTGCGGAAGAATCAACAGGTAAATTCCCTATTGGTTTAGATAAAGACGCAGATATTATCGGAGCTTATGGCTACGCGAGTGAAATCTCTTCTGGTAAAGATACTCCGTCAGGCCACTGGGAAATCGCAGGTGTTCCTGTTCTGTTTGATTGGGGATATTTCAAAGAACTGAAAAATTCATTCCCACAAGAGCTGTTAGAAAACATCGTTAAACGTGCAAAATTACCAGGTTACTTAGGTAACTGCCATGCATCTGGTACAGTGATTTTGGATGAACTGGGCGAAGAGCATATGAAAACCGGTAAGCCGATTTTCTATACCTCTGCTGACTCTGTATTCCAAATCGCATGTCATGAAGAAACTTACGGTTTAGATGAATTATATGAGCTGTGTGAAATTGCTCGTGATGAACTAAACAAAGGCGATTACAACATTGGTCGTGTTATTGCGCGTCCATTTATCGGTGACAAACCGGGTAACTTCGCTCGTACAGGTAACCGTCATGATTTAGCGGTTGAGCCACCAGCACCAACTATGTTGAAAAAACTGGTTGATGAAAAACAAGGTCACGTTGTTTCTATCGGTAAAATTGCTGACATCTATGCAAACGTAGGTATCACTAAAAAAGTGAAAGCAACGGGTATTAATGCTCTGTTTGATGCGACACTTGAAGAAATGAAACTCGCGGGCGACAACACTATTGTATTCACCAACTTTGTTGACTTTGACTCATCTTACGGCCACCGTCGTGATGCAGTAGGTTACGGTGAAGCACTTGAGTTATTCGACCGTCGTTTACCAGAATTAATGGAACTGGTAAAAGAAGATGATATTCTTATCTTAACAGCAGACCACGGTTGTGACCCAACTTGGCCGGGTTCTGATCATACTCGTGAGCACATTCCTGTTCTTGTTTATGGTCCAAAAGTTAAACCAGGTTCATTAGGTCATCGTGAAACCTTCGCTGATATCGGCCAAACTGTTGTTAAATACTTCGGTGTGTCTCCTGTCGATTACGGTAAAGCAATGTTTTAATTTTACTTCGGTAGGCATAGCAATATGCCTGCCGAATTATATTTGAATAGTAAAAAGATCAATTAAAAGGAAGAATTATGGCTACCCCTCATATTAACGCAGAAATGGGCGATTTTGCTGATGTCGTTTTAATGCCGGGCGACCCGCTTCGTGCTAAATACATCGCTGAAACTTTTTTACAAGACGTGCGTCAGGTAAACAATGTTCGTGGTATGTTAGGTTTTACAGGTACGTATAAAGGCCGTAAAGTTTCTGTAATGGGCCACGGTATGGGTATTCCTTCCTGCTCAATTTACGCAAAAGAATTAATTACAGATTTCGGCGTGAAAGTTATCATCCGTGTTGGTTCATGTGGTGCAGTATTACCAGATGTTGAACTGCGTGATGTTGTTATCGGTATGGGCGCATGTACTGACTCTAAAGTTAACCGTCTGCGTTTCAAAGACCAAGACTTTGCCGCTATCGCTGATTACCAATTAGTTCAAAATGCTGTTGATGCAGCCAAAGCGAAAGATATTAAAGTTCGCGTTGGTAATATCTTCTCTGCTGATCTGTTCTACTCTCCAGATCCAGAAATGTTTGATGTAATGGAAAAATACGGCATCCTAGGTGTTGAAATGGAAGCAGCAGGTATCTACGGTGTTGCAGCTGAATACGGCGCAAAAGCACTGACTATCTGTACTGTATCTGACCACATCAAAAAAGGTACACAGACCACGGCAGAAGAGCGTCAAACTACCTTTAATGAAATGATTGAAATTGCATTAGAATCTGTTCTGTTATTAGAAGACTAATCAATACATTTCGTTGCTTAAAAATAATAAAAACCCAATTTTTAAATTGGGTTTTTTTATGTCTATTTACTCAATAAAATAAACGAAAAACTTTAATAAGATATTTAAAATCAATGTGTTAGTTGTTGTTTTTTTAGCTTGTTACTATCTATTTTCTTGACTATCAATAGTGTATTTTGTAGCCTATATAACATAGGTAATGAGATTGAAGATCTCTATTCCTACATTTTTATAGCAAAGTAGGAGGGTAATATGAACTTTGATATGTGCATAGCCCAAAATTGTGCATCTTTTTTTAACCCGATAACAAAAGTATTTGTTGTGGTTGATTCATTTAATAATTATGAGTTTGATGTACGTACAGGAACTTTATCTCATACGGAATTTGTAGGTACGATTACCGCAACAAGTGATGAAGAATTGAATAAAAAACTCGCTGAGATTACGGCTGCCTATATATGATAACAGAGCAAGAAATAAATCAGTTAGTTGCAAATATTAATGAAATTCTTCAAGAAGATAGAGCTAAATTAAAAATATCATTCCATTTTGCAGCCGAACGACTTAATGATAATCGTAATAACCCGCCAATTACTTTAAATGAACTTAGAACTATATTTATAAAATTTATTAAACATCATTTACAGAAAATATTAGAAAAAGAAGAAGGGTTTTCTTTTACGATAAAATGTAAAAACTCAGGTATTGCAATACCTTGCGCTATTGAACATGAGTTTGATATTGGTTCAAAATGGGTAATACAGCAAGTCATCACTATTATGCGAAAATGGGATTTTAACGCTTATCACGGCGATGCCCTTTTTGAAATTTAGATAACTCAACGCCTTAAAATCATTATTTAATTTATTCTCTTTAATATAGCTATTAGTTATAGGGGAGCGCTTAATATATTAATTATTAGAGCGTCAATTTAAATAATAAAAACCCAATTTTTAAATTGGGTTTTTTTATGTCTAATTAATAAAGCTAGAAACTATGGAGCATAAATATACGTTTCTAAGTAAGGGTCCATTTTGATGGAATAATCTTTGATATTATCCAGACTTGGTGTTAATGGCTCTTTACACTCTTTCTTACTGATAATGTTATTGTCTTTATAAACAATAATACCGTTAAAATTCCAGCCTCTTCCTTCTCCGTCATAAACGACGTAGCTATAGTTTCCATTCTTAAAACGAACATAGGTCGATGCCCCTGCAACAAACATCTGATGTCCATAAAAGACATTATTATTGGGTTGCTGAGGGACTGGTAGCGTGATCTCTGTTTTAGCAAGTGTGCCATAACGATAAACAGGAGGCTTTCCATGTTCAACGAACACACTGACATACTTACCATTTTCAAGTTGGCAGGTAAATTCTTCAGCATGGACACTTGCGGATAATAATACGAATACAGCAGCAACAGCGATATGTGCTTTCATATTGTGTTCTCCGTTAATTACCTACTCTATTACCTTAAGTATCGGCAAAGAACACAAAATATGTAGAGTAAATATTCTGATTATTTAGTTAGGTTACTAATTTTCATTTTAACCAATATTTATAGTATTGCCAGAACAATCAACTGTGATAATTTCTTTATTTATATTTTCATTAAACACTATCTATTAACTTAGCCTTATCCGATATTTTGTACCTAATAATGGTTAAAATTAAAATTAATTTGCTAATTATGAAAAATATTATAGTGTTTTCGTTTGATTTTGTTCGTTGTAATTAAATTAAATGTAATTTTTGCTGTACCAATTGTGGAAATAACAGATTAATTCAATTAATTAAATTAAGAATTCAGTAATATCAGTCGGTTAGCATGTGATTATTATATTTTGATTATATTTCAAATAGTTAATATTATTGCAGGTGATTATTTTTGTTTATAGCCTTATTTTCACTGTGATGTCAGTCACATAAGCATATAAATGAAATAATAACATCTGTAAATTTAACTTTCCGAAGATTTCTATTGTATTGATATTAAATAAAATATTTTGTTTTATGTGGTCGCCAACAGAACCCATGTGATCGCATGAAGCACTAACTAATTTAATTAGAAAATGTATAGTATTGCTATGCAATCAATTTAAATTTTTGTCGGTTTCTATTTGGAGAATATAGTGAAAAATCAAGATTTATTAGGTCTATCTTCTGCTAACATTCTGAATGCGGAATTTGAGAAGAAATACCACGACGTTATTGCTCACTTTTTCAGCCGAGATCCGAAGTATTGGCCGATATTTCAGGATAAAACAATCCAATCGATTACACAGTTTAGAAAAACAACAACTAACGATAATGACCAATTACAACGTTACTCAAATGGGCAACAGCTATTCGATCGTTTAATGGCGGATACGCAAATCCAACAAAATATTAATTACCCAGAAAACGATCCTAATGAATTACTGATGTTAGTTTCGACACTGTGTAAAAACTGGGAAAACCCATTAGCTGTTGAAAACGTTATTGCAATGCCAAGTGATCCGGGTGTTTATGGTTCAATCTTGGGGTTAATGGGCAACCCTAACATGGTGTATTGTGAATATTCAGGTGTCGCTGATGCGTTAGAAAAAGTGACGATTAAAAAAGTCGCTAAATTGGTTGGTTACGATCCTGAAGTTGCATCTGGTGTGTTCACTCAAGGTGGCACCATGTGTAATTTATATGGTTATCTATTTGGTTTACGCAAATCTATGCCTAATTCTAAACACTTAGGTATGGCAGCAGATCAAGATTATCGCATCATTAACTCTCAAGGTGGTCACTACTCAAACATGACTAACCTTGCGCTGTTAGGTGTTGATGTTGATAACAAAACCATCCGTATTAAAGTGTCTGAAGATAACACCATTAATTTAGAGCACTTAGAGCGTGAATTAAGAGCGTGCTTTACCGTTAAGTGTAAAGTGCCAACGATCATGTTAACTACCGGAACAACAGATACCTTTGGTGTGGATGATGTGAAAGGTGTTTGTGAGTTACGTGACCGTTTATGTGAAGAGTTCGAGATCCCTGTTAAGCCTCACGTACACGTTGATGCCGCTGTTGGTTGGCCGATCATTTTCTTCTTAGAATATGACTTTAGCAGTAACCCGCTGGCGATTAATGATGTCACTTTAGAAGGTTTACGTCAGAACGTAGAGAAATTCAAACATCTGAAATATGCCGATTCTATCACTATCGACTTCCATAAGTGGGGCTACGTTCCTTACACCTCAAGTTTAGTGCTGGTGAAAAACGGAAATGACTTCGTTGCACTTGAAAACGATCCTGAAAACTTCACCTATTTTGAGCATGAGTTAGAAGGGCAGACTCACTTACAATCTACTATTGAATGTACACGTAGTGGTGTGGGTATTTTTGGTGCTTACTCTGCAATGCATTATATGGGAATTGAGGGTTATCAAACCATTATTGCTCACTGCCTGCAAAATGCGAACTATATGCGCCATCAACTATTAGAGATGGGTAACGCAAAAGTTATCGTTCCTCAAAACCAAGGTCCAAGTGTTGGTTTTAAACTGTATGATCCTAATTTAGTCAAAGATCCTAACGTTGCGTTTGATTTAGAACTGACATGTTCTACTGACAAAGAAGCTTATGACTTTATGGTTCATAATACACAATGGCATAGAAAACTTTTCTTACAGCGTGGTAGAGAAGGGTTATTTACTAACTGGGTGGATTCTATTGCCTGCTCTAAATATGCGAAAAATAACCGTTATGTTTATCTTCCGGGTGAAAAAGCCGTATTTATGAACCCAAATACTGAACGTGCGCATATTGATAATTTTATGAAGATTTTAACCGACATGAGTCAAAATATGAGCTCAAAAAAGGCTGTGAAAATCTAATCAAATCATTGACTGATTAAATAAAACAAACTGTACTTTAATAGAGGAAACTCATATTAAGGTACAGTTTTTGTTTTATCGGATAAAAGTTGCAGATTATCTGAGTTGGCTATCTTTACTACCACGACGATTATACCCACTAAACGTATTATTCTTTTTATCGAACGCTTCTTGGCAATTTAAACAATAGCGTACACCTGGAACGGCTTTTTGCCGAGCCAGAGAGATTGGCTCACCACATTCATCACAAAACTCTGCACTTTCACCTTGTGCCATTTGATTGCGAGCTCTTGCAATTGCATCATCAATGGTGGCATCTATTTGCTCTTGAACAGCACTATCATTAGCCCATCCACTTGCCATCATATTCTCCTATTTTAACAGTGAATATAAATACTATTATTAGGGCGATGGCGAAAAAATCAACAGAATAAAAGAGAATATAGATTGAGAAGATAGGGTGATAGAAATAAAAACCCCCTCATAGAGAGGGGGGAAATTTCAGAGGCATAATACGTCGTTGTTATTGTTTTTGTTCTCTAATAAACAGAGAAATGATAAAGAAGAGGGCGACGAATACGATAATGAGGTTAAAGCCGACAGAAACATTATAGCTTTCTGAAACCTGACCGATTAATGAACCTGCTAACGCACCGCCCAATCCTGAAGCCACATAAATAAGTCCCATCACCGAGCCACTTTTACTGGTTAATTTTGTGGCAACCGCTGCGGCTGTTGGAAATAGAACAGATAATGCAAAACCAAATACCATAAATAGATAAACAACATCGTGCACAAAGATACGACTAACAATAATGGCGATAAGCGAGAACAGTGAAAATAAAATCAATGTTTTGCGATCACCCAGTGCAAGGTTAATAAAGCCACCAATAAAGCGACCGATAGTAAATAAGAATGCGAAACTAGAAATAACATAAGCGGCTGTCTCTGCTTTTTGCGCATTACTCATATTCCCAATATCCATAGAGGTATAGAAAATAGGGAAGAAGTTTAAGAATGCGGCTTCAGCTGCCACATATAAAGTGATAAATAAAATAACTAGCAATAGTGATTTTTGTGTCAGTAACTCTAAAAAGTCACTGAATTTCATATCGACTTGTGCGCTACTTTCTATTTTTAGCGTACTTAATACTAAAATAATCACAGCAACAATAACGGCAACACCAACATAAAAGGTACGCCATGAAATAGAGTGTGAGAATAGATATTGTAAAATAAGTGGCGTAACAATCATCCCTACACCAAACATAGCGTTAGAGACATTAAACATCATTCCTGCTTTCTCTTTATAGAAAGTTGGAATAACGGTCACGATAGAGACAAGCATTGAGCCAATCCCTAAACCAATAACCAGATAAAAGCCAAAAAATAGCATCACGTTGAAAGCAAGGCTGGTTCCTGTTAAACCAACAGCCATCATTAATGAGCCAATAAACATCATGACTTTTAACCCTTTCTTATCGGTAAAATAGCCCGTTAATAAACTGGCGACTAAAAAGCCGATTTGGAAAAAGGTAATTAATGAGCCCACTTGGCTCATATTTAATGAAATATCATGTTGAACTTGTTCGAGAATAAGTCCTTTTGTATTTTGAATGCCACCGAGTAAAAACATCGTGACAAACAGAAGGAAAAAGACTTTCCATTTTTGTTGTTTAGCCATAATTTGATCCTGATTTTCCGCGGTGTATTATTCTTTAATTGTGTTGTTGTTATTGTTGTTGTTATAAGCGTTATTAGGTGCATTGTGTTCACCAATCGCATCAAATAATTCTTGAGTCGCCCATCCATAGCAATAATAAAGTAAGTCATCACAAGCACTTTCTTCTGCGGCAATAACGGCTTCAATTAATTGAGAGGCAGGTAAATTCCACATTTGAATACCGCTATAAATAAAGGTATTTGGCTGTGAAAGCTGGCGAACTTTATTATTTTGTTCAGCAACAAAGTGAATAGGGAAACCTTGCTGTTTAAAGGTTTCATATGAAATATCATAAGGTAATTCAAATAAGCGTTTAAACGCAGTAAATGCACGCTCTTGGCTTTCACTATCATGAGCAAAATGATTAATTAATCCTTGAACATCCGCGCCGCCCCCTAATTTATGATAAGGGAAATGTTTAAGTGTTGATGAATAACGTGTTAATTCATGATAGTTCTGACCCAAAATCCAACTGTAAGCTGGTGGCCACAAATCGAGCCATAACGTAATTCCACCCGCCGTTTGTTTGGCATCAGACAGCAATTTTTCAACTAATTGAGTCACACTCTGTTGGCGAAATAGCTGCCATGCTTTTAACAGAGGCTCTTCTTTTAATGCGCTAACAGGTGCTTCGAAATCCCCTTGTTTTAATGAATCCGCTAAAGCTGCAAGGCGATGCTTGATTTCATTTACGGGTAAGCCTTGTTGCACCATTTTCTTTTCACAATGAGGGCAAAAACAGGTAAATAATCCCGCTGGATTGACTTCTTTACCTGCCCAATCAGGGAAACGAATGCGGTCAATTAAAAAGGTGTCATAACCGTAGTTTTGTTTTAATGCTGTGAATGTTTTTTGCCACAATTGAGCGACATCAGGGGCATTAGGGCAGAGCCAATGCTCTTGTGGACGACCTTTAAAATCGACAACCTGATTGTTTTCTACATCACCAATAAAATCGCCATTCAGAATATTTGCCCATGGAATGACTTTATATTTTCCACCGTCGGTGGCTTTTTTTATCGTCATTAGCGGATCTGCACCCGATAAAATGGTGGGATCAACTCGTTGGCCCAGACGAGGAAAATCAGTATGAGTATTGATATGTAGTGTACCTGTCCCCATAACCACATTATGAATAGGGTTATGAGGCAGATCGCCAACAGGGTAAGGGTTACGTTCAAATATAGTATTAATTTCGACAAATAAATGCTCAACATGCTTCATACCATCAAGGCGTTGAAGAATAGCGGGCATGCCTTCGTCTAAAATATCATGTGGGTGAAGATGTATTCCTGCCATGAGTCGCTCCCATCTCGTTTAAAGACTTTTTTATTAGGGTTATCTCAATTGGATCTCGGGCATAAATTGAATTGATGGGTAAACCGTGGCTAAGGCGAGAATAGCAATGCCATAAAGCGGGCCTTTTTCCCATAATTCAGAAAGCTCGATATTCACTTTGGTGTTAGCAAATAAATGTCTATCTAGATTTGCCTGAACACGCGGTAAAAAGGTGTCAGCAGAGCGTGTGATCCCGCCTGTTAATACCACTTTTTCCAGATTTGCAATGGCGACTAAATTCATAATGCCGATAGCAAGATAATCTGCCATTTCCTCAACTAAGGATTGAGCAAGCGGATCGCCTTGTTGTGAGGCTTGAATAATCTCAATTGCACTAAGATTTTCTCCTCGCAAGTTTGCCATTCGCTCACTTAAACCTGAGCCAGAGCAGAAACTTTCAAAGCATCCTTTGTTACGCCAATTACGAAAGAGATGGTCACGAGCAAACATCATATAGCCGATTTCACCAGCTGCATTGTTTGCACCACGGATAACTTTTCCATCCATCAGCAAGGCGGAGCCTAATCCTGTGCCGATACCAATCAGCGCACAACTATGTGTATGACGACAACGGCCTTTCCACATTTCACCCACAAGTGCTGCACGAATATCATTTTCGAGTACAACGGGTACATTGAGTTTTTCTGTAAGCTGTTGTGCTAGAGGTAAATTATCCCATTGAGGTAAGTTAGGGGAGCCTTCTAGTACAACACCATTTTTGATATCGATGATCCCTGGTGTGGCGACACCGATAACATTGATCTTTTTACGGTCTACGCCGCTTTTTTCGATCACATTTTCAATACTTTGTGCAAATTGCGTAATAAAGTACTCACGATCGTCAGTATCAAAGGTAGGCTCTTGATATTCATACAACAATTCGGCATCTAAGTTAAAAACCGCATAAGCGATTTTTGTTCCACCTAAGTCAATGCTGACACCTAAACTGTGTTGAGGATCGAAGTTAACTAAAATACCTTTTCTGCCTTGTCCTGCTGGCGAACTGACTCCGCTTTCATAAACGATTTTTTCTTCAAGGAGATCGTTAATAATTTCAGACACCGTCGCTTTTGTAATTCCGCTAATTTTGGCTATCTGAGCCCGTGACAAAGGACCTTGATGACGAATGACATTTAATACAAGCGAGGCATTCATTTGCCGTAATGTATTGGGTACGTTCGGTGTCACGTTACCACTCCATTTGTTTAGAAACAAAACTAAAAGATGTTTTTTTTATATAAAATCGTCTGTGTTTGATAGTTATGCACCGTTTTATTTACTTTGTAAAGTATAAAACGACTAATTAGTTTAGAAACCATCCTAAATGCGTTTGTGATCACAATTTGATGAGTCTGATTTGTACAATCAGATCTTCGAAAAGATCTTCAATGTATATATTCGTTGCACATATTCTTAGAACAATAAAACGACTAGAATGAAATCAATATCTATTGAACTAAAGAGAAAATTAGCATGAAAAAAGGAATGTTATTAAAAGGGTTAATAGGGATGTTACTGCTACTCCCACTTTATTCACAGGCAGTAACATTAAGCGGTTATCTTGAGGTAAAACGATTATTAGCCTTAGACCATCCTTCTAATAAACAACTAGAATCGGTGACACAAGCGTATCTAAACGGTATTGCGAATGGATTTAATTTTTATGCAGTGTCAGTAAGATTGCATAATGAAGGTAATGATTTTAAGCCACTTTATTGTCCACCCAAAAAAGTCATCCAAAATGGCGATTTTATGGTAAAGCATATTGATGCTTATCTTGATAAATATCCTATTGCTAAGCAAAAATATAAAGATACATCAATAGAGTTAGTTTATATTGCCGCATTACAAGATGCCTATCCTTGCGATGAATAAAAAGAAAAATAGCCACAATCCTTGTGGCTAAAATGATTTGGTGTGCTCTTTTTCTTGTTATTTACTTCAGGTTGCCTCTCTCATAAGCCCCTTGATGGAAGACACTCAAGCCGTTGCTGCTTCAACTTGTTTTACAGGAACAAGATGACAACAATCGCTTTCACCCGTTTTTTCAAAGGTTGATAAACGGGTAATTAAGAGTGAATTCATGTCTGTTAATAATCCCTCTGCTTGCAGTTTTTGCATGATGCTTTCATCGCAGTCATTGTTGTTTTGACGTTGATAAGCCACAGGCGTTACACCACGTAATACAGTCAATTGACCAGCAAGTGCAGGATTATCTGTTAATGCATATACGTTGTTGTTTGGCATAAAGCGTGACAATAAGGTCACTGATTTGCCATTTTCTGTTAATGCGGCAACGCTTAAATGCTTGTCGTCATGGAAAGCGGTTGTGGCAGCAGCTAGCGCAATCCAACGACCCGTTTGTGAATAGTAAGACGGTGATTGCCAAGGATTTTCAGCATTAGCGGCAAAAGAGCGCTCTGCACCTTCAGCCACGCGAGCCATTGCACTAACAGCTTCCACAGGATATTTCCCTGCTGCTGTTTCAGCTGACAACATAACGGCATCTGTTCCATCACCAACTGCATTCGCAATATCCATGACTTCTGCACGGGTTGGCATTGGGCTTTCAATCATTGATTCCATCATTTGGGTTGCTGTGATCACAGGACAACCTAATGCGCGACAACGTGCAATCAGTTGTTTTTGTGCACCCGGTAAGCTGGCATCACCAATTTCTACCGCTAAATCGCCTCGTGCCACCATAATGACATCAGATGCTTTAATGATGTCGTCCATGTTTTCTTCACAAGAAACTACTTCTGCACGTTCAACTTTAGCAACGATTTTGGCGTGACTTCCGGCGGCAATCACTAAACCACGGGCATATTCAATATCCGCACCATTACGAGGGAATGAAACGGCAATGTAATCTGCTTGAATAGCGGCTGCTGTGTGTATGTCTTGTTTATCTTTGTCTGTTAATGCTGGTGCAGATAAACCACCACCGAGTAAGTTAATGCCTTTACGGTTAGATAATTTTCCACCAACAGTAACGACAGTCTCTATTTTATTATTATTGACGGCGCTGACTTGTAATTGAATATTGCCATCGTCAAGTAACAGAATATTCCCTGGTGTGACTTCTTGAACAAGTTGTGGGTAGTCCAAACCAACTTGTTGCTCGTCGCCTAATGTGCTGTCTAAATCTGCATTTAGAATAAAGCTATCGCCTTGTTTTAATTGAACTGAATCATTTTTAAAGTTAGCGATACGAATTTTCGGGCCTTGCAGGTCTGCTAAGATCCCGATAAATACACGATGTTTTTCTGCGACCTGACGGATAGTTGCGGCAGTGGCCTGATGCTGTTCGCGAGTACCATGTGAAAAGTTTAAACGAAATACGTTAGCACCAGCCATAATCAGCTTTTCAATCATCTGTTCTGAACAGCTAGCTGGGCCAAGAGTCGCAACAATTTTTGTCTTACGCATAATGACATTCTCTTTTTAAAGAGGGATACCCAACGGTATCCCTTGATGACAACTTAATTAATTCATTAATCCATGGTAACTTTTTTCGCATTCCAGACTAGCGTTGCTAAAATCATGGAAACGATGGCAGAACCTATCCAGAAATACTGTACTGTGGTGAAGTCGTAGTTAGTGATATCACCCACTTGAGTTACTTTAATCAGTGATGCTGAAATCAGTTCTTGAGCGGATGCTGCAATGTAAGCGAACAATCCGATAAAGCCTTTTACTGCACCTACTGCGTTTTTCGGCATCAGGTCACAAGCGGTTAAGCCAGCTAAGAACACAACCAGACCACCCATTGCAAAACCAACCATACTTAATGCAACTGCATCCATAACACGGCTTTGTGGACCCCAGAACATCAGTGCAAAACCAGCGATGTTGGCAATACCATAAATCAGTGTTGGAATATGACGGTTAGCGTTAAACAGTTTGTCAGACGCCATACCCGCTAAGATTGCGCCGAAGAAACCAGCGATTGGGTAAGTTGACATTGCGAAACCTGCATCAATCAGTGAGTACCCTTTTGAACCTTGTAGGTAAAGCACTGCCCATGAACTGATTGCGTAGCGAGAGATATACATAGCCGCACATGCTGCTGCGATGATCCACACTGTTGGTTGTTTTAATACGAATAACTGAGCGCGACGAGTTTCTTTAGGATCACTTGATTTAACCGCTTCTGACTCTTCGCCATACGCAGTTGCTGGATCAGGCAAGCCATAAGTACGAGGACGGTCTTTTAATATCATCAGTAAGATGATACCCGCAGCAATACCTGCGATACCTGCACCGATAAAACCTGCACGCCAGCCGAAGAAGCTCACTATGGTTGCAGTCAAGATCCACGTAATTGCTTCACCGATATTACGCGAGCCACCCCAGATGGAATAAACCGTACCGCGCTGTTTTGGTGAGAACCACTGGAAGATAGAGACACAAGAAGGTGCTGAACCAACAGATTGGAACCAACCGTTAATACCCCATAACAGGATAAAGAACAGGCTCGCCGTTGACATTCCCATGAAGATACAAACAAAGGATGAGGCAATCAACGAGATGGACATAAAGCGTCCAATGTTGGCATAATCCGATAAGAAGCCGTTAGAGAACTTACCAAATGCGTAGGTAAAGAAGAACGCAGAACCCATTAAACCGAGTTCAGCGGTGGTTACGATACCTGCATCCAGCATAGGTTTTTTCACCACACCGAGTGCCATACGAACCACATAGAACATGGCATAACCAAGAACAAGACCAAAGAAGACCTGCCATTGGTGCTTTTTATATATTGCGCGGATCTTTTCACTTGACGCTTCTATTAGCGGCAGATCCTTTCTGGTTTTAAAGAAACTTAGCATAGAGATGACTCCGAATATTATTCATGTCTGAAGCTGATTTTGGTTTTCAGAGCTGATGCTATTCATTTAGGTCATCTTGGTGCAAAAGAGGGAATTTGAGTCATCGATGACACATTCTGCTGAATCGGTGAGTCAAATTTGTAACATCGCTATTAGGCGTTGGTTTAAAAATGAGTGAAGATATCGTCGTATCATTGTTGTAAATGAGTCATTAAGGACTCATTAGCTCAAAATAATAAATATTGCTAAATATCAGAAGTTTGAAGTTCGACACATTTTTATGTTTATTCAAAACAAAACCAGGGGTATGTCATGAGAATAAAAATAACACTAAGCCTCGTCTGTTTATTGTTTAGTTGGCTGTTTATCACACCAGTGCGTAGTGATGAGCAGCCACTTGTTATACTGACGACACTTTCAGATACACCAATGCGACCACTTACAGAGGCCTTTAGTGCGCGTTATCCAGATACTAAGGTGCAAGTGGTTTATCGTCGTGTCGCGATTGCGACACGGATGATGAAACAATATCCCACACAGCCTGTTGATATTGTGATGTCGTCATCGGCTAACTTTTTCCATCATCTAGATAGAGAAGGGCTACTGGCGCGATTACCCGTCAAGTATGAAACGCCAAAATGGTTAACACGTCATAGTGATATCTTAAACGATAAGATAACCACGGTGGGCTATTCTGGTATTGGCATTATGAGTAATACGCAATACCTACAAAAACTCGGTATTCCGGCACCTAGAAGTTGGGTTGATTTAAGTGATCCGATTTATCAAGGGCACTTAACCATGACGACGCCGGCAAACTCTGGCACGATGCAATTGATGGTGGAAAATGTGCTACAAGAGTATGGCTGGGAGCGCGGGTGGCAGATCTTACTCGAAACCAGTGGTAATCTTTCTTCCATTTCGGCACGTAGTTCACGTGTTAGTGATGCCATCGCCAGAGGTATTGTCGGCGCAGGGCCAATTATTGATAACTACGCTTTTAACCATCAAAAACGCTTTGATTTTGTCGAGTTTAGCTATTTTGATAAGTCGATTATTTTACCGGCTTATGTCGCCATTGTGGCAGAAAGCAGTAAAAGAGACACAGCAGCCAAATTTATCGCCTTTCTTTTATCGGATGAAGGACAAGAGATCATCTATAAAAGCGATATGGCAAAGATCCCATTAAGTAAAGAGATCTTACGTAATAACGATGAACTTGCTAATAACACGGAATTTATTTTAAACAGCAATGAAGCTTATCGTCGTAGTGAAGTGGTTAATGTGTTATTTGATCAAATGATCACCCATAACTTCCCTTTAATGCGCCAAGTTTGGAATGATATCCACGAAGCAGAAAGACAAGAAAACAAAACGCCAGAACGCATTTCTGCGATCAGTAAAGCTCGAAAAATAGCAAGTTCGGTGTTAATTAGCGAAAAAGAGGCTAATTCACCGACATTACAAGCCTTATTTATGAAAGAAGCTGATCAGCGAGAGTACTCTGATCAAGCGTTAGCTGTGTTGTATCAATGGCGTACATTAGAAGCTGAAAGGCTTGAACAAGCATTGGTTTTATTGAAAGAGACAAAATCACCCTAACCGCCTTGTGGTTCAAATATACAGCAGGAAGCGCTGTTTTTATGAAAGGTATTACGGATGAAATTATTAGTGCCTAAACAATTTGGCAAACTAGGTAGACGCCTGTATATGGCGTTTATCTTTAGTTCTTTACTCACCTTATTAATTGGTGTGATTATCTTTTTTATGTGGGGAAAACTGGCGACACAAATTAATACGTCAGTGGGTGAATCTCTACCAATGCTAACCATCAGCTACAACATGGAACGTTATAGCACCAATTTACAAATGCTATTAAAAGAGCGAGAGCAGACACAGAGAAAATCAGTTTCAGAGCAACAACAGCAGGAAATTCATCAGTTATTAGATAATCTGCGTGAGTTTCCTATAGAGCAAAAACCACAACGTGATTTTTATACTCAACTTGTCGATGAGCTTTCAGAACTCATTAATCAACAAGATGTGCTACTGGATAAGCGGCGTGAATTAGAGAATCGTCTTGCTCAATTATTAGGGCAATTAGCGTGGATGCATGACGCCGTTGGTGAAGATATTAAGCCGCTACTTAATGAAATTGAGTGGCATGTCAGCCAAATGCTCAATGAAAAAAACGTACAGGAAAATAGCTTACAACTGTTATTAGAATCGACGTTGTTACAAGAGTTATTCACCACAGAAAATGAGTTAATCAGTTTAGTTGAGGAAATCGCGCATCAGCGTTATAGCCGTGATATTGATGTCGCTTTCCACTATATCAGCGTTAAAATTGATGAAATTATCGCTTTAAATCAGAAGCTAAAAAGCTACCCGTCAACCATTGCTCATCGTCAGGTATTACAAGAGATTATCGCTATCACCCGTTATGATGGTGATATCTATCAAACACTGATTGATGATGTAGAAAACGAAAAAAAGCTTAAAGCATTAACTCCTGAATTAAATGAAAAGTTATCTCAGTTTGATAATGCGGTAAGAGGCAATGTTTTTGCTACAAGCGAAGCGCTAAACAAGCTTAATGATAATACTCGTAAGCTAATGGCAACGGGGAAAATCGTTATTGTTGTGATTATTATTGCATCACTATTGCTGAGTATTATTGTGATGAAAATCTTGATTGATAGAAGACTTATCGCAAGATTGAATAAACTCAGTGATGACTTAGCGCATGTTGCCAAAGGTAATTTAACGGAGCCTGTACTGATTGAAGGGCAAGATGAAATTGGTCTATTAAGTCGGCGGCTTCGCCGATTTTGGCGTCAAATGAAAGAAGTTGAAGCCAGCAATGCGTTAAATCTTATCAATAATACCGATGCCAGTTTAATTACCTGCCACCACGATGGCAGAATGGAAACCGTCAATCCAAGTGCGGCAACGTTATTAGGAACAGGAAAAGAGCAAAGTAATAAACCACTTTGGTTACTGTTTAGTGGTGAGGCGAGCACAATGCTTAAAGCGCAATTTAGCTCAAGCAGTCAGCTTTATCGCTTAGGGCAAAGTGAATGCACTATTCGCATGGTAAAAGTAGGTGAGCCTCATTTCTTACAATTTAATATTCGTGAATATCCGCATAAAGATGAGCATAAATATATTGTGACTATCACAGATATTACGCGCCAAGAGTTAAGCCGATTAGAGCTTCAACGGCTGGTGGCATTAAAAACACAAGATTTGCAGGATAAAAACCAGCAATTAAATGAAGAGATGTTGCGCCGTGAACAAGCACAAAAACACCTAATTCAAACACAAGAAGAGTTAGTACAAGCGGCTAAAATGGCGGTTGTCGGGCAGGCAATGACCAGTCTTGCACATGAACTTAATCAACCACTTTCTGCAATCAACACTTATCTGTACAGCGCAAAACTGACTATGCAGATGGGAAAATACGATCAATTACCTGATTCTATCGAGCGCATTGAAAAACTGTGCGCACGTATGAATCGAATTATTACAGCATTACGTAATTTCTCGCGTAAATCTTCGTCTGAAATTAGCTTTGTTTCAGCACCATTAAAAGAGTTGGTAGATAGCGCAATGGTGCTGGTGGAGTCTCGTTCTAAGCGAGAGCAGTGCATCATTACGAATAATATTCCTGATGAATTAACCATTTGTGCAGACCCGACACAAATTGAGCAAGTTTTGGTTAATTTATTTGTTAATGCGATGGATGCGATTGCAGGTGTTGGTGAAAGTCAGATCACGATTGATCTTTTATCTGTTGATCCTAAACAAAAATTAGTGGGGATCGCCGACAGTGGAAAAGGGTTTAATTCAGCCGTTTTACCAAAACTATTTACCCCATTTACGACCACAAAAGATGTGGGGCTTGGGTTAGGGTTATCCATTTGCCGTTCAATTATGCAACGGTTTGGTTATGAAATTTACTTGGCATCTACATTAAATGGTGGCGCCATGGTTGTTTTGGAGTTTACAGATGACACAGTCACACATGCCTGATATCGACGTTTTATTAATTGATGACGATGAAGATATTCTTGAATCTTATCGCCATTTACTCAATCTTGCGGGAATGGTTGCCAGAGTAACCGACTCACCAGAAAAAGCATTAAGCCTTTTAACACCAGAATGGCAGGGTGCTGTTGTTCTTGATATCTATATGCCAGCAATGAATGGCATGGAAGTTTTAGAGCGCATTAAACAAATTGATGCTCGCATTCCGGTTATCATGATCACAGGACATGGAGATATACCGTTAGCAGTAGAAGCGGTAAAAAAAGGCGCTTATGATTTTATTGAAAAACCAATTAATCCACCTGTTTTCTTAGAGCTAGTGGCAAAAGCACATAAAGAGCGTCAATCCATTCTTTCTCTTAGAAATGCCGTGATAAGCACCACTCAAGAGCGACTAGTCGGAGATAGTGCGCAAATCACCGCAATCAGAGAGCAAGTGCAACAAATTGCCGATATCGACAAAGACTTAATGATTGAAGGCGAGATGGGAACAGGGCGTCATCTTCTAGCTCAACTATTGCATGAATTAAGTCCGCATAGCGATAAAACGATCCAAACTGTGGATTGTCAGAATTTATCTGATATTAAACAGGTTATAGCTCAAATTGAAGCAGATGAAGTAGGAACGCTGATTTTGCGTTCTCCTTATGATTTATCATCAGAAGCACAACGCTGGTTGAGTTCTTACTTGTTAGATATGGAACGCCAAGGAAAGCGCCATTTTAGAACGATTGCGATTTTAGAAAATAATACACAGCAATTAGTAACAGAAGGACGGTTAATCCCTGAATTCTATTACTATTTTTCACAAATTACTTTTTCATTGCCTCCATTAAGTGCAAGACGCCCTGATATTATTCCGCTATTTAGAGCTTTTTTACGACAAAGCGCACAGCGGCTTGGCATTGCAGTACCGAAAATTGATCGTAATTATCTTGATATTTTAAAGCGTTACGATTGGCCGGGTAATATTCGCGAATTACGAAATGTCGCTGAATTATATGCGGTAGGCATTGTGAAAATGGTTGATAGTGAACAACATCGAGCCATTATCCCACCTGAAGGCCCTTTAGATAATTTAGTTGATGAGTATGAGCGTCGGTTAATTGAAGATGCATTATATTTATTTGCAGGTCGGGTTAGTGATGTGGCGGATTACTTGGGTATTCCACGTAAGAAGCTGTATTTGCGAATGAAAAAACATGATCTCGATAAAGATAGCTATAAACCGAAGGTTTGATTTATACGCAATTAAATAACAAAGAAGCGCCATACTGGCGCTCTTTCGCGGTTTTCTTTTAAGTCACAGTATTTGAATTATCTTGTCGCTAAAGTCACAAAATCACCCGACCATTTACTGGTAAATTCAATACGCAATGTTCCTTCCCACAAGCCTTCGGGTAAGGTTGTCGTTGGTTCTGTTCTATTTATTACATTAAAAAGAAATGCACTTTGAAGGTTTTTTAGCTCACTTTTTTCTGTCGCTTTAGTTTCAACCACCAGCCCTTTATTTATTCCTTTTTGATTATCAAGGATAACGGTTTCTTGGTGACTTGATAGTGTTTTACCGTTCCAGTCAGTTTTTACTGTTAGCACTGAATTATCAGCAGAATTTCTAAGCTCATTACTGATCACTTTTGAAGTCAGTTTAAAATCAGTTGCTTTTTCTTGACCTTGGATAGTGATGTCGAACGCACCATCTTGAGTATTAAAGCCTTTAACACCTTCAGCATAGTTAAATACTAAAGATTTTAATGGAGTAACAACTAACATACTTTTAGTGTCTTTAATTGCTTTGGCATCCCATGAAGCAACTGCGTTTGCTTTACGAGTGTCTGCTTGAGCAAGGGTAGTAGCACCCATAATAGCAACAGCAAGAACCGCCAATGTCAGCTTTTTCATACTATATCCTTTATTGATTATCTATATTAGATTGCTTTTTTATCTTTCTATTAATGAAAGAAATTTTATGCGTTTATCCATTTTCTGAATAAAAGAGTCCTTCTCTAAAATGCATCATTTAAATAAATGCTAATTTAAAGAAACCTTCTTTATGCTTTTTTATATATCCTGTGTTGTTTTACACTTATAAAGAGTATGGGGGTTTTTAATATAAGATTTATTTATTATTTTCTTTTGTTGCTATTATATTTTATATTTTATATTTTATATTTTATATTTTATATTGATTTCGTTTTGTCTTTTATTTTATTTAAAATCGTAAAAAGATAACTTGTTTTATTTTTTATACTTTAATTTTTAATCTATCAGGTTAAAATTTTATTGTTATGGTGCTGTGCAATATTTACACCTTTAGCGTGTCAAAATAATGAACTATTTTAAATTTATTTTTCTTAAAATCTCATTAATATTTAAATATAAAGAAAGAGGTGTCTTTATTTGACTGTCATAATGGTGTTTTTTACATGACAATTAGTTTTGTATTTTTTATAAAATAGCGGAAATAAAATAAAATAAAATAAAAAAGTAAAAAATAGTTGCGAGATGTTATTATCTTATTTGCTATGAATTTTTTATTATTCTGAAAGTTATTTTATTCCATAATTGACTATGTTAAAAAGAATAATCATTAAAAGAGTATCATGTTTGATTTGTATTTATAGTTTATTTTTAATTCTTGTTGAGAACAAATTAACGATATTTAAATATATTGTCATAATTAGATTATCTGATTTTTAATTAAATTAAAGAATATAATATAATCTCTCAATTGAGATGAATCCTAAGTGTTTTTGTATGTGTGCTGGCTTTATCGTGTCAGCAGAATATTATTCTCTGTATTTTTATATATTTTCGTTACAAAAAACTGATTATTTTTATTTATTTGGTTTTTATGTTTATTTTACTTGCTGAAAGTGTTAATGATGGCGGCTTTGTTTTTTATTAAGTAATAGTATCTAATCTATATGTAATTTTAGTTTAAAATACTTTAATTACTCATTTAAAGAATTGTTTCATTTGATAACTATCCTCGACTTATACTAATAATATCATTTTTTGACTTTTGACTTAATTTACGCCTTTTGCGAGTATTTCATTGCAAAAACAAGTAAAGAAATATTATTTAAATCGTTTCTTTTCTTTAATTTTTTACTCTTACTTTCTGATTAAAATTTATTACTTATTTACATGTCAAATTAAGATGTTTTTATTAATTAAGGAACTTAATTTCTAAAATATTTAAAAACGACGTTTAAAAAAGTTAATACGGTTAACTTATTCCGTAAATTAATTTGAATATGAATGCATAAAGGACGCATTCGTAGGATATCCCCTATTTTGGTTTTATAAATCAATATCAATGGATCTGTAAAATTTAAATTGTAGAAGGGCGATGTATTTATTATTTATCGCTTATTTAGTCAGAAGCCAAGAAATATCACTATCTTTATTGTATATAAAGGAAATTTTATGAAATTTACTAAATTAGCTTTAGGTGTTGCGTTATCTTTAGTTGTTGCTGCTCCTACTTTAGCAGCAGATCCAGCGGAAAGCCGTGAAGGTAAAGTGCGTTTTACTGGCTTTATCAATGACGTTCCATGTTCAATTGATGATAAAAGTTTAGATCAAACGGTTAAGTTTGGTGAAATCGCATTGCATGAACTGACTAGCAATAAATTCCGTTCAGATAGCGAAAACTTCGATATTATCCTGAAAAACTGCTCAACTGAAACTTACAAAACTGCAAAAGTATCATTCACTGGTGCAACTGTAAGTGGTTTTGACGGTTATACAGGCGAATTACTGGGCTTAGGTGGCAAAGTACAAAACGCAGGTATCGTTATCACTGACCGTGGTAATAATCCAATTACTTTTGGTCAAGGCTTCCCAGTAGCAGGTCACGCTTTAAATAATGGCGACGGCTCTCTCACTACATTGCAATTCTCAGCTTACGTGAAAGGTAACGAAGCTGTTGATAAGAAAGCAACAACAGGTTCTTTCGACACAGTAGCTAACTTCAAGGTTATCTACGAATAATTGTTGTTTTTTTAATAAGATGTGTGGCGCTTAAGCGCCATGCATCTCATCAATATTGTCTTCTGTTAATAATGCTGAGGATGGCATAGCAAAATGAAAAGCATGAAAATAAATAAGATCACAAAAGTAATGCTTTTATTCTTTGTTCCTTTTTCGTTGCCTGTTTTTGCAGAAGAAGCAGTCGATTTTAATACCGACTTCTTAACTGATAAAGGTATTGAAAATACCGATTTTACTAAATTTTCTTACGCAAATTATATTCAGCCGGGCACTCATTTACTGGCGACCGACGTTAATAAACAAAGAGTAAGAAACGAAGAGCCTACTTTATTTTTTGCCCCAGATTACAACGCAGAATTATCTATTCCTTGTATCACCCCAGAGGTTTATCCCATTTTAGGTTTAAAGTCTGAATGGGAAAAAAAAGTCACTTGGTTAACAACAAATAATATCCAGTGTCTTGATTTTCGTTCAGTGCCAAATATGAATGCTGTGGGTGATCTCTACACCGGTATTTTAAATATCAGTATTCCTCAAGCCTTTATGGAATATCAAGATCCGAGTTGGGATCCGCCATCACGTTGGGATGATGGTATTGCGGGATTCTTTCTTGATTACAATATGAGTAATCGCCTTATTCGATATGAAAACAACGATAAAAGGACAGAAACGGGAACCAATATTAGTGGTGTAATGGGCATTAATATGGGCGCTTGGCGTTTTCGCTCCGATTGGCAAGCTTCTGGCGGTAATTTAAATAGCAACGATAAATCATGGCGTTGGAACCAGCTTTATATTTTTCGTGCCATTCGTTCTTTGGGAGCCAAATTAACGTTAGGTGAGCAATATCTCTCATCAGAGCTTTTTGATAGCTTCCGTTATCTTGGTGCTTCATTAGAAAGTGATAATGCGATGATCCCACCGCGTTTACAGGGCTATGCACCTGAAATTGCGGGAGTTGCAAGAACTAATGCCACGGTTATTGTGCGTCAAGATGGTCGTATTGTTTATCAAAATGAAGTAAGTCCAGGGCCATTTCGAATTCAGGACGTCAATACATTCGGTGGCGGTACCTTAGATGTTTCTATTGAAGAACAAGATGGTTCTGTTCAAACATTTAAAGTGGAAACATCGCGTTTAGGCACACTAACAAGACCGGGACAGTTTTTATACAAGTTGGTGATGGGTAAACCCACTAAAAATGAACACGATACTGAAGGTCCTGCATTTTCTTTAGGTTCTTTCTCGTGGGGGGCTGCGAATAACACCACAATTTATGGTGGGTTATTAGCCTCAACCGAATATCAAAATATTGCTTTAGGTTTAGGGCAAGATTTAGCGCCATTCGGGGTGCTCTCCTTTAATATTTCAGCCTCACGGGCTGAAATGGGAAGTAATTTTGATGATAAAACCCTATCAGGAACTTCTTATAACGTTACTTATTCAAAGCAATTCGATGAAATAAATAGTCAGATTACGTTTGCGGGTTATCGCTTCTCTCAACGTGACTATTTAAGTATGACTCAGTTTTTAGATGGTCGTTATCGTGGGCTTCATATTGACAGTGGTAAAGAGCTTTATACCGCAATCTTTGGTACGGCTTTCCCTGAATATAATATCAATACTTACTTAAACTATTCTCGCCAAACCTATTGGAATCGACCTTCAACGGATAATTATAGCTTTACGGTTTCTAGTTATTTTGATTGGGCTAATTTTAAAAATTTATCCATTAACTTATCAGCTTATAAAGTGGAATCGAGCCACAATAATGATGAAGGGGTTTATGTGTCATTAGGTGTACCACTTGAGCGTAATGATGCCAATATTAGTTATTCTGGATCGTTTAATCGCCATAATACCAGTAACAGCGTTAACTATTATGAACGACTTAATGAACGCAGTACGTATAACTTATCGGCAGGAACGTGGGATAGCGATAAAGTTAATCTTTCAGGTTTCTATAACTACGACGGTAATTTAGCAAAACTGACGACAAGTGGTACTTATACCCAAAATAATCAAAGCGCATTATCAATGCAATTAATGGGTGGAATAACTGTCACTCCAGAAGGTGGCGCATTCCACCGGGTCACTTCAATGGGAAATTCACGCATATTGGTTGATACCAATAATGTTCAAGATATTCCGATTAAAACAGGTTTAACGCCAATTGAGACTAACCGCCACGGTAAAGCTATTTTAATGGGCGTGCAAAATTATTCTCGTAGCCATATTACGATCGATATTAATAACCTTCCTGAAAAAGCGGATGCTGTTCAATCATCTCAATATGCCACCTTAACCGAAGGGGCGATTGGCTATCGTAAATTTAATGTGATTGAAGGTGAGAAGGTCTTAGCCGTGATCACCATGGCTGATAAGAAACATCCTCCTTTTGGAGCTAGTGTTTATAACAAAGATAAATTAGAGGTCGGCATTATTTCAGACGAAGGCTTTGTTTATTTATCAGGTGTAAAAGCAGGTGAAACTTTAGATCTTGCTTGGAATGGTGAAACTTGCCAATTCCAATTACCTCAAGTGTTAGAAAATAATTTAAGCAACATGTTGTTGCTTCCTTGTAAGTAATTAAATTTAAGTCAACGGTGAATGAAATGAAATATATCAACACACAAACATTAAGCGCTATCGTTACACTTTGCCTTTTTTCTCAATCCGCTTATTCCGCTATCGCATTAGATAGAACACGTGTTTTATATAATGAAGGTGAGCGCTCAGTCAGTATGGTTTTAGAAAATGAAAATGAATCTAAACCTTATTTAGCACAATCTTGGCTTGAGAATAGTAAAGATGAAAAAATTAATTCTCCTTTTGTGGTAACACCGCCAGTTCAACGTATTGAAGCTGGTAACAAAAGCCAAATTAAAATACAGGCATTACCTGCAACCAATATGTTACCCACAGACAGAGAAAGTATTTATTACCTTAATGTTCGTGAAATTCCTCCTCGTAGTGATTCTCCCAATGTTTTACAAATTGCATTACAGACAAAAATTAAAGTGTTTTATCGACCAAAAAGCATTGTTGCACCTAGCCGCTTAGAGGCTAATCCAATGGAAAAAGACATTGTGATTGAAAAACAAGGTGCTAATTACAATGTGAAAAATCCTTCACCTTATTATTTAACCATTACCAAAGTCAGAAAGAACAATACCGAAGTAAAAGACTTTGAAGCGGTGATGATTGAGCCTTTTGGACAACGTCCATTAGGGGCAAAAGTAGGTGATTTAGGTGTAACGCCAGCCATTGAATATCTCAATGATTTCGGTGGATTAGTTGAATTAACATTCCAATGTCGTGGAGATATTTGTTCAGCAAATATCAAAGATAAGAAGGCGTAATATTATGCTTATATTCCGAGGTGTAATACTTTTTCTTTGTATGAGTTTTCTCGCTCCTTCTGTATGGGCTGCTTCTGGCTTTTTAAGAGTCACAGTGAGCGGGAGTGTGGAATCACGTCCTTGCAAAATTAACGATGGTAAACCTATCGAAGTGAATTTTAATGATGTAATGACCACAAGAATAGAAAACGAAAATTATAAACAAAAAATGGATTACACCTTGGATTGTAAAACAACAGGTGATCCGAGTATGTCGCTGAAATTTACCGGTGATGGTGCAGGGTTTGATACACGTTATTTAAAAACAAGTGTGACAGATTTAGGGGTGTTATTTAAAACCGCTGATACCAATATCTATATGACAACACCGTTCAAGTTTAACTATCAAACTCGACCTGAGCTTTATGCTGTACTCGTGAAAAAAAGTGGTGCCACGTTACCAACGGGCGCTTTTACTGCAACTGCAACTATGCAGGTTTATTACAACTAACGGAGGAATAAACAACATGCGTTATTATCCATTCCTCATTATGTTATTTTTATTTTCTACATTTTCTTCATCCAGTTTGGCAAAAGATAATGAAACACAGGTACTGATTAAAGGTAATTTATTAACTCCACCTCCTTGTAAAGTGAATGATGGCAATATGATTGAGGTGAATTTTGGTCCTGTGGCGATAAAAACGATTAAAGGCTATGACCAAAAGCGAGAGATTAATTACCAAATTACTTGTGAAGAAAATTTAAATAACTGGAATATGTATTTATCGATAGATGGGAAAAAAAGCAGTTTCGATCCCAATGGACTGAGAACCAATATTAATGAATTAGCCGTAAAATTTATGATGGGTGACTCTATTATTGATTTAAATAAAAAGTATTCGGTTAATTTAAATAATCCTGAAAAGATTTGGGCTGTCTTGGTTAGAAAAGAAAATAGTGAACTGACACCCGGTAATTTTACCTCAGGTGGCACTTTATTTGTGGAGTACCAATAATGAATAGACTAAGTGTGTTTCGCTCTATTATTGGTAGTTGTTTATTATTTTCCTCTTCTGTTTTTGCAGCTGAAAATCTTAACATTTTTGGTTCATTAATTATTGCACCTTGCAAAGTCTTACCTGAACACTCTCAGGTTGATGTGATATTTGATGAAATTCGCTTGGATGATATTTATAAAAGTTATTTTGAATTCGAGAAAAAGGATTTCAAAATCATTTTATCAGAGTGTGATATCTCTATTGCCAAGCAAGTGAAAATTAAGTTTGAAGGGGCAACGCATAATGAACTTGCTGGATTATTGGCATTAGACGACAGTGCAAATAACCCTGATTTAGGAATAAAAATTACCACTAAAGAAGGTGTACCCGTGATATTAGGGGATTACACCAGTTTATATAATATTCCTAATAATGGCATTTTTGAGCTTAATTTTATTGCTTATCTGCAAGCAACAGCGGCTGCTATTGCAAATAAATCAATTAAACCGGGGCATTTTTCTGCTACTGCCGTGTTTTCTTTGAAATATGAGTAAAAGATAATGAAAAAAATACAGCAAATTTTAAAGTTATTAATTGTACTATGCAGTTTTTCACTATTTAGCGCACATGCAGGTTATTTTACTTATATTACTAAATCGGGAGTATCACCAGATAAGGATAGTGATATACGTTATAACTTTGTTATGGAATATTGGACAGAGATGGGATTTACGCCAAACCCTTGTAAAAGTTTAGGTTTTAGTGGGCGATGTTTTATTCAAATAAATCACTTCCACAGCCTACCTAATAAAGGGGGAACGGGAACAGAACGTCGAGTTCCATGGCGTTGTAATGTTGATTTACAAAAATTGGCTAGTATGTCCGAGATACGCGATGTTGCAATGAATCAATGTGGTTTATCACTTCCTTTTGTTGGTTTTAGTGATCACCTTGGTAAACCTAAGGTTGATGAATGTATTGCTTTTTTTATGACCAGTAGTGCAACGGGAGGAAGCGGAAGAATGGTACCTGGTGGCGTATGTGGTATTGCCCCACCGCCTGAAGGTAAATGTGCATTTATTTCTAGCAATTTAAATATTTCACATGGCGTACTTGATGTGACACAAGTTAATGGTAATGAAGCCGAAGAGCAATTTGCACTTACTTGTAATGAAACTATGCCTGTAAAAATTACCAGTTCAATGGAAGATCATTTTTTAAACTTAAAACCAGATGGTAGCATTCGTTCTTTTTTAACTTTAAATGGTTCACCTGCATCGATTGGAACACAGGTGAACGCAATAAAGAATGAATATACTTATGTGAGAGTGATGTCAAAGCTTCAAACCTATGGAACGCCTTCATTAGGTAACTTTAGTGGTACTACGACATTGGTATTATCAATACCTTAATAAAATTAGAAGAGTCAATAATGACCTAGATTGATAGCGTTTTTCGTTGACTTACCCGCACATGATTGTGCGGGTTTTTTTATGCGGTTAATGTGAAAAGAGGTTTATAACGTTATTGGTTCAATAACTAATTCACCCTTATTGGTATCTAATTTTAGCTTTTGAGATTCAGAAACTTTTAATAACTCAGGTCCTAAATTGACTAACATCGGTAAGCGCATTTCTGCTGCGATAATGGCACTGTGAGAGCGGCTATCACCTTTTGCTAAAGCAATACCGACTAACGGGCTATCAATTAATTGAATGAGTGTAGAAGGGAAAAGCTCTTTTGCGACCAAAATAGCGGGTTGTGAAGGGGTGAAACTTGGGCGTGTTTTATCTTGTAAATGATAAAGCACCTGATTACGCAGATCACGAAGATCGAGTTCACGTGCGCGTAAATAGGGATCGGTGAGAGCGCAATACAGTTGTGTTCTTTCTTGCATTTCATCTGACCAACTTTGTTGGGCACTGATTTTCTCTTCTTTAATGCGATCAATCACACTCGTAATTAACTCATCATCATCTAACATCATGATATGGCCGTTAAAAATAGCACCAATATGCTCACCTAATGTCTGGCTCGCTTTATTGGCTGTCTGTTTTAGAGCTTTTAGCGTCTCTTTTATTGCAAAATTAAGTTTGCCAACTTGAGCACCAATATCAATTGGTTCAGATAAGTTTTCTATCGGTGATAGCTCTATTTCATGCCAAATAAAAGCAGGGGCTTTAATTTGAGACACTGGGGCTAACATACCTTTTAATGTGATGGTATTAGAATCAGAAGGCAGCTCTTCACCAAAGCCATTTTTGGCAAGTTCAAGAAAAGCGGCAATCGCCTCATCTTCTTGCTCACCAGAGGCAATTAGCGTTATCTCATCACCTTGGCGAATTTGTATTAATGAAAGCTGATTTAAGCTGAGAGGATTAATACGTCTATCCCCTTTAACGAGTTGATAATCTGCCTGAAAAGCAGAAAGTACCTCAACTAAAGTTGCAGCCGGTCTTACGTGTAATCCATGAGGATTACGAACAACCCAACTTGCCTCTTTGCCGTGAATTTTGACAGGGGCATTAATATCATTTTTAGGCTGAACGAAATTTTCACCCAGCTGAATTTTCTTTGGATATAAAGAATTTGAAGCTTCTTCAATCACTTTCTCTAATGACGCTCCTGAAGATGCGGCGACAACCGCAGCAAGTGTACCTTCAACTAAGGGGGCAGAGCAGAGGGTGACTTTTTCAGCGAGCTCTGGATCAAGTAACTCAATCGCAGTTTCTGCACTTAATATTGCACTGCCTAAATCCATCATCACAACAATGGATTGTGCTTGAGAAAGTGATTCTATCGCCGTCATAATTTTAACGGCATCAGTACCAATTGCATGTTCTTCATCGTTGATACCGGCGGCAACGGCAAGTTGGCAATGAGCCGGATTAAGCATCTGACTGGCAAGCTCTGCCACACCATCAGCGAGATGTTTACTATGAGAAACAATAACAATATTTATCATGGTAGACCTTTATTGGTTGCTTGTATCGGTTTCTTGGTCAGTTATGCATTAATGCTATTTGCAAGAGCTTGTATCATCAGTACCACAGAAGCACTGCCGGGATCTTTATGTCCGATACTGCGCTCACCTAAGTAGCTTGCTCTTCCTTTTCGAGCTTGCATCGGAATAGTGTCTTCAGCGGCTTTTTCGGCGACAATTTGTGCTTGGTTGAGGGCTTCTTTAATAGAAAGATGTTGTTCATTAGATTGCTTTAATGACTCAACCACTGGCCACCAAACATCACACATGGTTTTGTCATTTGGCTCTGCTTTTCCTCGACTTACAATGCCTTCTACACCTTCTGTTACCATTTCAACGAGTTGATTAAGTTCTAGATTTTGCAATGAAGCCGTGGGTTTGGCGGCACGAATAAAGAAGGTGCCAAATAGAGGACCACTTGCTCCGCCAATATTTGAGAGCAATGTCATGCCTGTGGTTTTAAGGATGGTACCAATATCTTGCCCTTCAAATTCAGGTAATTTTTCCTGCACTTTTCTAAAGCCACGGTTCATATTTAAACCGTGGTCAGCATCACCAATTTCACGATCTAAATCCGTTAAATAATCACTATTTTGTTCAAACAGTAGTGCGCATTGTTGTAACCAAAGAGTAATTTGAGCGTGAGTTAAAGCCATTTCTTGTTCCTTTTTCTTGTTATTAAAGACTTATTTCACCATCGCAGGTGTATTTACTGGAGCATCCCATAAGGTCAATAATTCGTTATCCACTTTTAATAACGTAATGGAGATCCCTGACATATCGAGCGAAGTACAATAAGAACCAATTAAAGAACGTTCGATGGTTAAGCCAAATTTTTCACAGCATTGGGTTAAACGGTTATAAACACCATAAAGCTCAGATTGTGGTGTGGCACCTAAGTTATTAACTAAAGCAATGACACGATCGCCAGATTTTAAAGGCTGTTTTTCCTGATTTTCATCGATCCAAGTGCCGTTTTCACGATCCCAATTGCGGATCACACGTTGATAGTGGCCATTTTCAATTAAAGTATTAAACATGGCATCAACAGTATCATTCAGGGATGTAAATTTACGACGATCAATACCTGGTTCACCGTGAATACCGACGCCAAACTCCATTTCATTTTCAGGTAAAGTAAAAGAGGGTTTTCCCGCAGCAGGAACTGTACAAGCTTCCAAGGCAACACCGATAGAAAAACCATTGTTATTAATGTGATGACCTAATTTAACTAGTTCATCAAGAGAGTCGCCTCTTTCAGCTGCCGCACCCAGTAGTTTTTCAATTAATACGGTATTGGCGACACCACGACGTCCTGCGGTATATAAGCTATCTTTTACTGCTACATCATCATCAACTAATACCGTTGCGATTTTTACACCATCGTCATGAAGCAGTTCTGTTGCCGTTTCAAAATTCAGCACATCGCCGGTGTAGTTTTTCACGATCATTAAAACACCTTCACCGCTATCAATGGCTTTGGCGCAGTCATACATTTTATCAGGTGTTGGTGACGTAAATATTTCACCCGGACATGCACCATCAAGCATTCCTTTACCCACAAAACCTGCATGCATCGGTTCATGTCCGCTACCACCGCCGGACAATAGAGCAACTTTACCTTTTACTGGAGCATCTTTTCGCGTGACATAAAAAGAGGAGGGATGAAGTTTGATTTCAGGATGGGCTTTTGCAAAGCCTTGTAGTTGTTCAGATAACACATCATCAACTCGATTAATCAGCTTTTTCATCTTAAATGCTCCATTTGAAATTTGTGTTTAGTCTTCAAACCAGAAATAGGGTTTCTGGTTTGGGTGGCTGACAAATTATTTATTAAAGGATTGGCAAACACGGCATCAATAAGCGGTGTTTGTTTTATTTAAAACATAAGAATTATTTTTATTTAGCTTAAAAATGAATCTACATCATTTATCTTTCTATAAGAATAGGTTAGTCAAATAACCTGTCAGAATGGGAGCAAGATCATAAAAATAAATGAAAAAGAGAGTGTCAGTTGGTGATGGTTACATACCTTGCAAAAGAGTGAGTGCTTTCTCTCTCTGTTCTGGAGAAAGGTTTTTAATCACATCTAATAACAACGTATCTTTGTTTTTTGCACTTGGCATAAGGGTATGACTAAACGTGAGGTTTAAAACAAAGGTATGCCCGCATTCAGGATCACGACAAGCACAATAGAGATCGGATAACTCTTTGTGTTTACGATTACTTTTCTTTATAAGCGCTTTTTCACCGCACTCAGGACAAAAAATAGTTAAGACACGCATATCGCTTTTCTCTTTGCTAAAGGCTATCAGATAGCTTCTATATTAGCTGAAATTTGTATTATAACCAGCCTATTTATTGTTTTTTTATATAAATCTTTGTTTTAAGGTTATTTAAAGATGTTTAAAACAAGTTTATTTGTTTTGATTGATGTGAATAGTTCGGTTATTGTCGGATAAGCTCTGATAACCGACGTTAACCGAACAAACTTACTAGCCTGAAATACAAACTTTGTAGATAATAGCTTCACGTTAAATGATACGGAGATAAGCAAGATATTGAATTTGTTGTTTATTCTTTTTGTTGATTTTCAGTGTAAGTAGAAAGCAATAGACAAGGATGTCTATTACAAGTTAACAAGGAAGTTAGCAGTAATATAACTGAATCGCCTGTTGTTTATCGCAAATGGATGTTGCGCGTAGTTGAAATAAAAGGAACTTACGTTATCTCAATCGGGAATTTATTCAGTTACACAGGGTCGTGGTTTACTGCTAATTCTTTACAGATTATCTGATGAATGTTGGGAGGTGAGGGTTCTTTTTACGGTTAAAAAAGTGTAATCAGAGATGAGGTGTATTCATGGATGAATATGACAGCACATTGATATCGTTAGTAATAGTGGGCGCTTTTATTGCATTAGGGAAGATGCTCGTTGCGAATGAAACCATTACATTAAGATTGTTTATCGGCAAAATTATTTTAGGCTCTGCGGTTTCTGTTGTTGCTGGCGCACTGCTTATTTTATGGCCTGGAATTGATTCTGTCGCAGTAATGGGAATTGGCTCAGCGCTCGGTATTGTGGGTTATCAGTTAGTCGAAATCTGGTTACGTAAACGAGGTAGTCAATTTTTTTCAGGGAAAGAAAAAGATGATACCAAGTAAAAAGTGCAACACGTTTTCATCATAATAAAAGTCGATAAAGTCAGTTTTGTCTCGAATGGCTAAGGAGTTAGGTCATGTTCAACACACAAGCGTTATATGCATGGATTGCACTACTGGCGTTTAGTTTGGGTTGGATTGCTCAAGGATGGCATCGAGACAATATAGTGTTAAAACAACGGATGTTAATAACGCTAATCGAAGATCAAGCAAACATGGATGCTTGTCTTGATCTTCAACTTTTTCCTTCCGATAGTTGTCTGGATCATGTATCAGAAATAAAATCATTTTTTCCTTTATTGCAATATCAACACAATCAAGAAATAGCAAAGGCAGATTTTGAAAACCACTGTCTTAATGCAGATTTTATTACGGTATTTAATAACACACGATGTGAAGTGAGAAGTGCTTATTTAGGAAATATTTCTGTTTATTAATAAGCATTGGTAATGTATTTCTGTTTTTAAATTTTATTAATTTGTGCCTTTTGTGTCGATTGCCCATGTAATCTAAAAGATTATTCTGATGTTAAATAAAGTAAACATTCATTTTATTTTTTATTAAAGCAATTCTATTTATTTTTATCTTCCTTTTAGTTTTGTAACTAATTGATTTTAAATCATATAAACAAAATCTAAATAAACTGTTATTATTTCTAAAATTCCAAATATAATTTTGTTTATAACTGTTTTAAAAATATAAATATTTATCTTTAGAATATATATAAAATAAAAAAGTTATTTTTTATTTAGCTAAAGAAATTGAATAAATAACGTGTTATATCAATAGTTCATCAAAGATTAATCTCTATAATTTGGCTTTAAGTTATTAGACGCCAAATTTATCATTATAATAAATCATCAAAATGAACTTTAAACGCTTTATTTTTAAACGACTTATCCAAGTTGTTCCTATGCTTATTATTGTCAGTATTTTGGCATTTATATTAAGCCATATTTCAGCGGGTGATATTGCTGAAATTACTTTACGAAGCAAAGGGATCATTCCAACACCGGACAGTATTGCTGCGGTGCGAACAGAACTGGGATTAGATAGACCTCTGTATATTCAATATTTAAGTTGGTTGGCACACACCTTACAAGGTGATTTTGGTACATCGATTCAATCCGGTTTACCTGTTAGCCAAGAAATTATGGATAGATTTCCTGCAACGTTAAAATTGGCGTTGGTTTCGACGTTATTTGCCATTATTTTATGTGTCCCTATCGCGTTAGTTTCTGTGCGTTTTAAAGATACACCGATTGACCACGGCATTCGTTTTTTAACCACGGTTGCAGCGACCTTACCTGATTTTTGTCTCGGATTGTTATTACTGTATATCTTTGCGATCCAATTACATCTTGCGCCAGTGATTGCAGGCGACAGTATGCAAAATATTCTCTTACCCGCCTTAACGCTCAGTGCAGGGTATGCAGCTATGTATACCCGTATTTTACGTAATAACTTAATTGAAGTGAGTTATACCGATTATATTCGAGCAGCCAGAGCAAGAGGTTTAGGCAAAACAGCAGCACTTTTTCGTCATGGTTTAAAAAATGCCGTTTTGCCTTGTATTACGTTAATTGGCGTGAATTTTGGTAAGTTGTTAGGCGGGCAATTTGCTTGTGAAACCATTTTTTCATGGAACGGTATTGGCAAATTTGCCGTAGACAGTATTCGCCTTAAAGATTTGCCTGTTATTCAAGGATATATCGTTGTTGTGGCGGTAACCTACATTGTTATTAACCTTTTGATAGACGTGTTGTATGTGTTTATCGATCCTAAAATAATGATGGAGTGATAACCATGCAGCCAAATTTTTTGCAGCGATTTTTACAACAACGTTTAGCAATGACTGGCGTGGTGATCATCCTCTTTCTCATTATTTTAGGTGTTTTTGCTCCTTATTTAGCCCCTCATGATCCTTATTTGACTAACGTTAAATTAAAACTGATGAGTGCTAGCGTTGATTATCCATTAGGAACGGATCAGCTAGGCCGTTGTGTCTTTTCACGATTAATTTATGGGGTCCGCACCAGCCTTTCGACAGCGGTACTTGCCACTGCATTAATGCTTAGTATTGGTATTCCATTGGGAATTTTAGCGGGATATGTAGGAGGCAAAACCGATAACTTGATTATGCGTCTTGTTGATATCGCATCAACATTTCCATCCAGTTTATTGGCATTGGCGGCGATTGGGATCACAGGTCCCAGTTTAATGACGATCCTATTGGTATTTATTACCCTTTGGTGGGCACCTTTTGCCCGTATTATTCGTGGCTCTGTTATTGCATTAAAAGAGAAAGATTTTATTCAAGCGGCTATCTCTGTCGGTTCACCTCATCGCCGTATTATATTTCATCACATTATTCCTAATGCCATGTCATCTATTATTGTTCTCGCCACATTACGTATTGCGGCGGTTATTACGCATGTTGCGGCATTTTCATTTATCGGTTTAGGCTCACAACCACCTATTGCAGATTGGGGAGTGATGCTCAGTGATAGCCGACAATATATGACGCAATATCCGATGATGATTATCTATCCTGCACTTGCCATTATGCTGTCAGTGTGGGCGCTAAATATGATTGGTGAAGGATTAAATGATGTCTTACAAAACAACGCCAAAGCCTTAGATTTAAAAAAACAGGAGGAGATTTAAGATGTGCTCTAAACCTGTTTTATCCGTCAAAGGGCTGACGACCGTTTTCCAACAACAAAAAAGTGAGTTTGTAGCGGTAAATAATATCGATCTTGATCTCTATGCCGGAAAAATAACGGCATTAATTGGAGGATCGGGAAGTGGTAAATCAGCTACGGCACTCTCTTTAATGAATTTAGTGGATAAGCCCGGAAAGGTTATTTCGGGTGAAATCATGTTATCTGGTGATGTGATTTCAAATAAAAGTGAAAGGCAGTGGCGAAATATTCGTGGGCAGAAAATTGCCATGATTTTCCAAGAGCCAAGAAGTGCATTAAATCCTACCATCAAAATAGAAAAGCATTTTGCCGAATCGTTATCCCCTTTATGGCGAAAAAAATCGAAAACAGAAAAGCGACAACGATATAAAGATATTTTATCTCGCCTTGGATTAAGCCATGCAGATGAGTTGTTAAATAAGTACCCATTTGAGCTAAGTGGCGGTATGTGTCAGCGCATTATGGTAGGTATGGGGCTGTTATCAGAGGCGCAAGTTGTTATCGCTGACGAACCGACAGCGTCTTTAGATCTCACAACGCAAGCGGCTATTTTATATGAAATTGATCGTTTGAAATCATTGGGGATCGCCATTTTGTTGATCACGCACGATCTGGGTATTGTGGCGCAAATGGCAGACAACGTTTATGTGATGTATCAGGGCAATATTGTGAGTTCGGGAAGTGTGACTCAACTTTTTGATGAGCCTCAACATGAATATACCCAGCGTTTATTTTCAACAATAAAGCAGGGGGAATAAGATGCCATTAGTCGAAGTCAAAAACCTGTCTAAATATTATAAAAAAAATGGCGTTACAACCTGTGCGGTTGCCAATGCCTCATTTTGTATTTATCGAGGTGAAACGTTAGGTGTTGTTGGGGAATCTGGATGTGGGAAAACCACGCTTGGCAAATTATTACTGAAATTAGAACAAAGTGATGAGGGCGTTATTACGTTTTCAAAACAGGCGATCACAGATTTTAGTTTTAAACAGATGCGCCAAATTCGCCAAAATATGCAGATGATCTTTCAAGCCAGTGCAGATGCTTTTAATCCTTATTTTACCGTAGAACAAATTATTGCTGAGCCATTAATTAATTATAAACACCTTACTCGCCAAGGGCGTCAGCAACTGATCAGTAAAACATTAGAGTTAGTCGGTTTAGATAGCTCTTTTTTATCAAGACATTCTGATGCGTTATCCGGTGGACAAAAACAACGGATTGGTATTGCAAGAGCACTCGTGCTTGAGCCTGAATTTGTGGTGTGTGATGAGATTGTTTCGAGTATTGATTTTGCTTTAAAACAGCAAATCCTTACGTTAATTAATACCCTTAAAAAGACATTACAACTGACCTATTTGTTTATTTCTCATGATATTTCTGCGGTTAACTTTGTCAGTGATCGTATTATTGTGATGTATCTTGGTCATATTGTTGAAGTTATTCCTAAAATGGATAACCGTGTTCAACACCCATATAGTCAGACTTTATTATCTGCCGTATTACCGACTCATCCTTCACAACGCACGCCTTTTAAACAACAAATTTACACCGATGCACCTAAAACACTCACAGGATGCCCTTATTACCATCGTTGTGTAAATCGACAAGATATCTGTAAGCAACAAAATCCTCCTTTGATAGAAATTGCCTCTGATCATTGGGTTGCATGTCATCAAATAATCAATTGATAACAATAAGATAGAAAGAGAAAAAATATGTTTAAACAATTAATACACCGTACTTTATTAGTTGGCTTTCTTTCAATAACGGCATTAACAGGCTGTAATGATGAAAAACCAACAGAAAACACCACTCAAATTGAACAGAAAAAAGAAGTTGTCGTGGCTATTTATCGTGATGGTGCGATGAATATGCTTGATGCTGCCAGTTATAATGGCCCTCATTTTGTCTTTAAGATGATTTATGACGGCCTAACAGAAGATGGCGGCGAAGGTCAGATTATTCCAACATTAGCAACTAGTTGGGATATCTCAGAAGATGGTAAAACCTATACTTTTAAACTGCGCGAAAATGTGAAGTTTTCTGATGGCACTCCGTTTGATGCCGATGCGGTTATTTTTAACTTAAAACGTTGGGTGAATAATCCTCGTTATAGCCAAATTACCGCAACATTAGTAGATTCAATGGAAGCCATTGATAAATACACTGTGCGTATTACTTATAAAAATCCTTCTTATCCTATTTTAATGGAAATGACTTATCCTCGACCTGTACGTTTTTTAAGCCCCGCATCGTTAGGTGAAGACGGTAAAACCTTTACTAAACCTGTCGGAACGGGTCCTTGGATGCTAGAAAGTTATGAAAAAGATAAAAGCTTTACGCTGGTGCCAAATCCTTACTATTGGGGTGAAAAACCAAAGTTAGATCGCATTATCTTTAAAGTTGTTCCTGATGGTCAGGCGCGTGTTTTTGCCTTACAAAGTGGTGAGGTAGATATTATTGGCGGTGATCTGATTGGTAAAATCCCGATGGGAAATATTCAGGAACTAGAACAAGATAAGAAATTTGAAACATTTACCGCTGATACATTAAGTTCCCACTTTATTGCATTTAACCAACGTACACCTGAATTACAAGACAAGCGTATTCGCCAAGCGATTAATTACGCCATTGATAAAAAAAGCATTGCGGAAGATCTCTTTAATCATATTGGTAAAGAAGCGACCGGAATGTATCAATCTGGTGTGCCTTATGCAAATGCAAAAAATAACACCACATTAGCGGGTGATAAAGATAAAGCGCAGGCATTATTAATTGAGGCTGGATATAGCAAAAATGCCCAAGGAATTTTTGAAAAAGAAGGTAAGCCTTTGGCTTTTTCTTTCTTGCTAACAACAGACGAATTTCCTGAATGGAAAACCCTTGCCGAATTTATTCAAGCAGAATTAGCGCAAACAGGTATTCAAGTTAATTTAAAAATACTCGATCGTAATGGTTATACCCAATCTACTTTAGAATCAAAAGATTTTGATATGGCTTTAATGCGCACGGCTTCAGATTCATGGATGCCTCATAGCTCTATGCTAGAGATCTACGATATTCAAGCTAATAATCAGCAAGCTAAAGCATGGTATGACGAAAATCTCTCGGCGATGATTTATAAAACTTTAGCGACATTAAACGAAGAAGATCGCCAAAAAGGTTATGACGGCATTATGACCTTTATTAGTGAAGAGGCGATCACCGCACCGGTTTATCATCCTGTGACAAACTTTGCCATTAATCCTAAGAAGGTGGCTAATTTTGAAGTGGGTGTAAATAACTACGCGCCTGTTGCATGGGAAAAACTCACTGTACCTCATACATCTGAAAAATAGTCTCTACGGCGCTCTTTGCTAGCTATATCAGATCTTAGTCGCGCCGTGATTTTGCTTATTTATTTTAGTTTACTTACTGGTAGGTTTTGTTATGCAGGACTCAAAAGATAAATTATTAAAAAATTGGACAGAGGGAGCTGAGAATTACAGTAATTTGATCCAATTAGAATTAAACGGTTTCCAACGAGAAGCGTGGCTGAATATTATTCATGAATATTGTGGTCAACAAGGTACATTAAAGGTACTGGATGTGGGAACAGGGCCTGGTTTTTTCTCTATTATTATGGCGAAAGCAGGGCACAAAGTAACGGCAATAGATTGCACTGATGCGATGGTTGATGTCGCTAAGAAAAACTTTGAAACTTACCAAGTTGATGTCGATGTAATGCAAGGCGATAGCCACTCTTTACCTTTCCCTGATGATCATTTTGATTTGGTGATTAGCCGTAATGTGGCATGGACGTTATTAGATGCCAAACAAGGTTATAAAGAGTGGTTACGAGTCTTAAAACCGGGAGCAAGAACACTGATTTTTGATGCTAACTGGAATCGCTATTTATTTGATGACGGCTTAAATCAGAAAAATAGTGAAGATATTGAAGCATATACTGCACTGTTTAATGAAAAGCCAGCAGGATATAGCGATGCAATGCTCGATTACCGTAAAAGTATGCCGATGTGTCAAAAAATTAGACCTCAATGGGATCTTGAGACACTAGTTACTCTCGGTTATTCAGAGTTGACTTGTTTAACCAATATTAATGAGCGAGTGTATGACGAAAAGCGTAAAGTGCTTTATCGCTCAACACCGATGTTTATGATTGCAGCAAGTAAGCCTTGGGTAAAAGTGACTTATTAATAGCGATAAAAATAAAGTCCTATCTACACGATTAAGAGTGGATAGGACTTTTATGATCTTTGTAATTTTTTAATATTAAGATGCTGAAATAACAGTTTCAGGTGTTGCTTTTCTTTGGTGAAAATAAGCAGTAATAAGCAACATGGCATAAAATATTGCCCCCATCAGCCATAACAGACCATCCCAATAAGCGATGCTATAACTATAAATAAAAGCAAATAAAAGTGGACCAATAATTCCAGTAATATTGGTTAGGCTCACAAGTGTACCTTGTAATTTCCCCTGTGCATTATCATCGACAGATTTTGATAAATAGCCTTGTAAAGCGGGTTGTCCCATACCTCCAGCCGCTAAGCAAATTAATGCTGGCAAGATAACCCAAACTTGACCTATCCACGCTAATAATAAACAGCCCATCATATCAATAGACATACTGATCATAATAGTGGTTTTTTCGCCCCATTTTTGCGCTAATTTTCCGGCGACAACCGCTTGAAAGAAAATATGTAATATACCCAGAGTAGCCAAGGACATGCCGACAGAGGTTGTATTCCAATCAAAGCGGTATTGTGTAAACAGTACCCAGATGGTGGCAGGAATTTGCCCGATAAGCTGGATAATAAAATAGGTGGCTAACCAAAAGTAGAGACTTTTTCTAATAAAACCAGTGACTGAATTTGATGCAGTTTGGTTTTCAGGCGTGCTATTGGCAACAAGCGCTGTTCTTTTTTGCGTTTCACGGAAAAAGAGCAAAGAGAGGATTAATAATATTGAGTGTGAAATAGCGGCAAAGATAAATGGCGTATGAGCACTGATTTCACCTAATAATCCCCCTAGCATTGGACCAATAATAAGGCCGACACCAAAAGCGCCACCTAAGAAACCAAAATAGCGAGTTCGATTTTTAGCAGGAGTCACATCGCTCATCGCTGATGCACATACGGCACCTGTTGCGCCAGTGATCCCCGCAATGATGCGCCCAATATAGAGCATCCAAAGTGTGGTTGAGAATGCCATTAAAAGGTAGTCAAGTGCCGCGCCTAAAAGGGAAAATAACAAGATGGGTTTTCTACCGTATTTATCAGACAGTCGTCCTAGAATAGGTGCAAAAATAACCTGCATGGTAGCATAGAGCGCTAATAGCACACCGTAATGGGTTGCCAGTATGTTTTCACTGACAAATTCATTTAATAGCGTAGGGAGTACTGGCATGATAAGCCCGATGCCAATGGCATCTAATACGGTGATCAGCAGTATAATAATAATTGATTTATTCATTGAGATCCTAAAAAATCTATCAGTGATAGAGTGGGTGTAAAATATCTCTATCAGTGATAGATTGTCAAGGCTATTTTATTCTGAGGTAGGTAATGGCAAAGCTAGATAAAGAACAAGTTATTGATAATGCGTTGATTTTACTTAATGAAGTTGGTATTGAAGGATTAACAACGCGTAAGTTGGCACAAAAAATAGGAGTGGAACAACCCACGCTTTATTGGCATGTGAAAAATAAACGTGCTTTGTTAGACGCATTAGCAGAAACTATTTTGCAAAAGCACCATCATCATGTTTTGCCATTGCCGAATGAAACATGGCAGGATTTTTTACGAAATAACGCGAAAAGCTTTCGCCAAGCCTTATTAATGTATCGTGATGGTGGCAAAATTCATGCAGGAACACGCCCATCTGAAAGCCAATTTGAGACATCAGAACAGCAACTACAATTTTTGTGTGATGCAGGGTTTAGTCTATCTCAAGCCGTGTATGCATTGAGCTCTATTGCGCATTTCACATTAGGTTCTGTACTGGAAACTCAAGAGCATCAAGAAAGCCAAAAAGAGCGTGAAAAAGCAGAGACGGATGCTGTTGCCTATCCGCCATTATTAACCCAAGCCGTTGCAATTATGGATAGTGATAATGGTGATGCTGCATTTTTGTTTGTCCTTGATGTGATGATCTCTGGACTTGAAACGGTATTAAAGAGCACTCATTAAATTTAAATTCGCTGACGTCCTTTTTGGCTAATTAATTGCCCTTGTATGTCAGCGATACTAATGTGGGCAATGCAACCTGCGTTAAATTGTAAATAGTCATCTTCGATGCCATCAGAGAAAATCACACCATTCTCTGGCATCAAAGATCCTAATTGCAGTGGTGAATCAGGCTCAATAGTGCCAAAAGTCAATGCAACACCTGTTGTTCTACTTGGAAACGGCTCTCTTACACTAAATTGTAGCTTTCGTTCACTCCAGCTAAAACCTTGTAACAGAGGGTGCGAAGCTTCTCCTGTAATTGCCATCGCGCCAGCAAGAATAGATTGAAACCATCCTGTTGATCCCAGTCCTGTTGATACAATAATACCTGATGAAGATTGCACTTCTTCAGCGCCATTCCATTGCAAAATATACTGTGCGGAAGTGTGGCTTTTAGGGCCAATAAATAAGTCATTAACCGCTAATAAGGATTGACCATCATTGGTTGTCGCTTGTGCAAAAGTGACCGTTTTAAATGGCATTTTTTTATTAATGGTATTGATGACTGTCTCTTTTAATTGTCCTATTTCAAAGGGTAATAATTTACCATCCCATCTTGATGGATCAGGGTTTATCGCAATGATGGGCTGTCCATTAAGGTATTTCAGCGTATTAGCTACAAGCCCATCTTGACCAATTACCACCACAATATCGTGAGGTGAGAATTGATAGCTGGGTAATAAACCCCTTTCTAAAAGTTGAAATCGTCCTAATGATTTTAAAATCAGCTCAGCTTCAGTGAGTTGCTTTTGATATAAATTGTGTTCATTGAGGTAATCCTTTACCTCAACATTATTGTGTTCTAAATAGAATTTGGCTTGCGACCAAGTATTAAAGCGCTCAATTAATTCCTGTAAGCGGCTTTTTCTCATCACCAGCACAAAGCGAAAATCTTCGTTACGTTGCATTATTTACTGCCTTTTTTCATAAATTGGCTAAATAAATCAGGTGTGATATTCAACTCGCCGATTTTTCCTGAATTCAGCGCTAAGGTTTCAAATGCCATTGCCATTAATTGCTGCGAGTCCATTTTTGCTAGTGCCATGGCTTTTAGATTTTCAACTGGCAATTCACGATAAGCACGCATGGTAGCTTCAATAGCATAAGCATCTGCTTCTGATTGTGTTCTCTGATTTTCAGCACTTAATGCGACCAGTTCTTTGCGTTTTGCTTCAGCATTAACCTTGGCTTCAAGGCGTTCTTTTTCAATCTCAGCTTGTTCGCGTAATAATGTACGTTCGTTTTCTAAACGTGCTTCTTCAATCTCTTGGCGTTTACGCTGAACAGATAAATCGGTTTCTAATTCAGCCTCTTTAATGGTGCGTTCTTGTTCTACTGAGAATTTACGACGGGCATAAATTGCATCATCGGCTTCTTTCAGTAAGGATTCTCTCGCTTCAGCTTCAAGTGCTTTTAAGGTTTCGGGTGATGGAGTGATTGCCGCAATAGAGACATCTAAAATCGCAATACCTAATGCTTCTAATGATGGATGTTCAACTAATTGTTCCATCACCAAAGTGACTAGTGATTGGCTAAGTAATAACGCTTCTCTAAGTGGGGTACTTTGGATCTTTGCTTGAATTAAGGTTTGTGCAATACGTACAACACGATCACTGAGTTTGAGTGGATCTTCAGAGGCATACGATTTGCCGTTTTTGCTCAAGTTAAAGTTGAGTACTTCTGCGGCTTTTTCAGGTGCTTTAACCTGAAATGAGATTTGCCCTTGAATGCGTAATCCCTGAAAGTCTGAGGTTTGAAAGTTAAAAATAAAAGGTGCTTCTTGCGCGTTTAAAGGTAATGCCGCAATAGAGGTTGTGGCTGAGTTATACCAAAAACTCAAACCTTTACCTTGTTGGCGAACGCGACCATTGACGGATTTGATAATGAATGTTGATGAATCAGCTTTAAAGTAATTTAAGTTAAACATAGTGTCTCTCCAGTTAGTGTCCTTATGACAATAACTGGATTGTGTCCTATCGACACTATGCTTGTCAACTGATTTAGTGTCTTTATGACAAAATTTGATTTTTTGCTGTTTAGGCTTAAAATAGTTTCATCGTTTTCTAATAAAGCTTACGCCATGAATGAACAAGATTTTTTAGCCAGTTATAACCGTCGTGATTTCCTATCTCCACTGATCACCGTTGATGCCGTACTGTTTACTTATCATGAAGAGCAGTTAAAAGTGTTGTTGGTAAAAAGAGGGGAGCATCCTGAAAAAGGAAAATGGGGTTTACCCGGTGGATTTGTCGATGAAGTGAAAGACAAATGCCTTGAAGATACGGTGCTAAGAAAATTAAAAGAGAAAACGGGCGTGATCCCCCCTTATATTGAGCAACTCTGTTCCGTGGGAAATAGCCAGCGTGATGTAAGAGGTTGGTCGGTGACGGTTTGTTATACCGCGTTGATTGCACATCAAGCCTGTGAAGCACATATCGATACCGTGGATTCGGTGATGTGGTGCCCTATTGATGAGATTGCACAACAAAGCTTAGCGTTTGATCATCATGAATTAATTGCCCAAGCGAGAGAGCGATTAAAGCAAAAATCACTCTATTCGATTGTTCCCGGGTTTGCATTACCAGAAGTATTTACCTTGCCAGAATTGCAACATGTTCATGAAATTTTGATTGGTAAAGAGATCCAGAAAAAATCATTTAGACGACGCATCGAACAAGCTGACTTATTGATTGATACTGGAGAAAAACGAGCAGAAAGAGGACGCCCTGCAAGTCTGTATCGACTTAAAGAGGCGTCTGCGGATTATCGTTTTATTCGAAATCTTGAGTTTTAATAGGCTGACGTTTTACAAAGCTAGTTGTTTGACAAAGTCAGTTGTTTGACAAAGTAGCGAGCGCCATCTCGAATGGCGTCATCAGCCACTTTCATCATACGTGAGTAGTGTAAAAAGGCATGTAATGTGCCTGGATACATTTTATATTCACAAGCTAATTGATGGGCTTCTAAGGTTTTAAATAGCGTCACACTATCATCAATAAGTGGGTCATATTGTGCGCTGGCGATAAAGCAAGGTGGAATATCTTGCGTTAAATCGTTATTAAATAAGCAATAATAAGGTGCATCACGACTGCCAAGTGCGGTTAGATATGCATTATCATATTCTTCTAGATCTTGTTGGCGCAATCCATCCCATTCTCCCCCATAAAGGCGACGGCTGGTGGAATCGCGTAGGCCATATAATCCATACCAAAGCAAAACAGCACTGATATTGCCACAGTAAATTTGTTTATCGCGTAGCCACAATACGGTGGCAAGAGACAACATTGCACCTGCCGAATCACCCGCAAAACCAATATGTTGCGTATTAATATCATAGTGTTTTGCATGTTGATGATAATACTGACAAATCTGTGCCGATTCATCAATAGCTTGAGGATAGTGCGCTTCGGGTGACAGTGAATAATCAATACCAATAACGGCACAACCGGTATAGCAGGCAAGCAGCCGCATAATGCGATCGTGAGTATCTAGGTTCCCTAAAATAAAACCACCGCCATGCAGATAATAGAGTGTTGCGGGTGTTTTTTCTTTGGGTTTATAAAGACGTGTTAATACATTTCCATAAGAAGTACTCACCGAAATATCTTGTATGCTAAACATCTCTGGTGCATCTGCATTCCAATAACGCCTATCTTGATTATAAGCAAGACGCATTGATGGATAACCATCATTTTCTGGTGCTGATTGCGGATTATCTGCATAAAATTGCATAACTTGTTTCATCTCTGGCGAAATAAGTTCTAGCACATTGATTTTATTTTTAGTTTTCATTCATGCCTCCAATTATCACTGTGGGGTATTGTAAATAACGGGGCTTAATAAACTGAGATCTTGATATCCAATATTGAACGTTAGCGTTAAATGGAAAGGGAGAGAGGTAAATATGTGATCTAACTTGAATTTAAATAAAATGGCTAAAATAGGATTAATTGCACAGTTTTTCTTAACTAAATATAGATCTGAGAATAGAAATGATTATGAGATGTGTTATTGTATTTTATACTTAATCTTATTTTAGAAACGAAAAATGAAAATAAAATTAGCTATTTTAAGTTTGCTTTGCAGTACCATTTTATTAAGTGGATGTGCTACTCAACCAATGCAGCCAGATGAACAATCTCATTTGTTATTGAAAACAAAGTTAGTTAGTGAACCAGTGAAATTGACTCAGAGTGAAATAGATGAGTTAAATCTAGCGTTTAAAAATCACCCTAAGAATTTATCACGTCCATTACCTAATTATCCTGTAAAAGCTTATTTTCAAGGTATTGAAGGTGAACTAAAGGCGAAATTTGATGTTGATGAAAATGGGCATGTACAAAATATTAGGATGCTAGATTCACCTTTAGTGGATGTTTTTGGTTTGTCACTTATTCACGCTATGGAACAATGGCGCTATGAAACAGGAAAACCAGTAAAAGATTTAAATTTGGTTATGAAATTTAAGCTTGGAGCTCAAGGTTAAATTTAATACCATGAAAAAAGAGAATAACCCGCGATAAATTAAATAGATTATTCTCTTACTTTATTAATTTGATACTAACTGCACCACAACAAGTCGCCCGCCTTCTTCTGTCGATAATACAAATTGCAACCCATCTGTTAGTGCAATTTTATCGCCAATCGCTATCTGCTTTTTCTCTGGTAATACCATTAATCCATCAATACGCTCATTAACAAGCCACCATGTTGAATTGTGATAAACAAAATAACCTACACGTTTTTTCTGTTCATCGGTGGTACGTTCATTAGGCGCAATAAGGCGATTAACATGCCAAGGAAAGAGTGATTGATTACTCCAAACCATTAAGCGGTGATCGTCAGGTCTGAAGCTACCCGCTTTACGTGAAGAATAAAGATTTAAAATCGGTAATTGTCCTTTATATGGTGTATGACAATAAGGGCAAACAGGATGTGTTTTTCCTGAAAAAACATACCATTGCTGTTCACAATCTTTATTTTGACAAGGCTGAACTAAATCTACCGTTTTAACTAAAGCGGTTTCCCACTCATCTGCGGTAGGGCGTTGAGAAGGATCGTGTAACCCTGAAATAAAGGCTCTTTCAAAAAGAGGTGTTAGGTACGGTCCCATAATCGTGTATGGGATTTTTTCAGGATCAGCCCAAGGGAGAGATGACGGTTTTACCTGATTCAATTTTACCGCATTGCTACGATCGGTTGGATGCTCAATAAACAGCGCTTTTTCACCCATAGACAATGTTTCATCACGCATCTCATCGTCAAGATCGTGAATTTTACCGCCACGTAATGGATGACGATAAAACAGATACATATAGATTAATACTGCAAGTGCGTGCCTATCGGTCGTAATGCTTGGCAAGATACGGTTAGGATCTTCTTTCGGTAAATGGCTAGTTTTTACCACTTCTGGCGCAATAAAATCAGGTGTTCCCACGACATCAGGTGGGTATTTACCGGGAACGACTAAACCGTCAATATCAATCACACAAGCATGACCTTGCTCAGGATCGATAAGGACGTTTTTATAGCTTAAATCACTATGGCATAAGCCAGCGGCATGCATTCGGCGCACGGCACGAGAGAGCAATAAACAGACTTTCAGATAATTTAACAGATTGCCTCTTTCGCGAGGATCGAGAAATTTATTTTGGTTGTTGGCACTAGCAAACCATTTACCTTCTTTTTCTCGACCTTTTATCGCTAGAAAGTCGTTGTTTTTAGATCCATATTTAAAGAAAAAGTGGGATTGATAAGTTGGAACAACAATCCCAATCTTGCCTTGATGTTCGACAACATCTGTTGGCCAGCAAAAGAGGTTTTTCCAATATTCTCCGCCACTTTGCTCAAAAATATTGTGCCGATAAGAGCCTGTTATCATATCGATTCTATCTTTGGCTTGTGCATTCTGTTTTGTTTTATAAAAGGCAACAACATAGGTTCGGTCAGGGGAAAAATAGACATCTTTCATTGAGCCAGAGCCAATAATTTCATTGACGTACTGAACTGTTTTTCCACTTTGCGTTGTACAGGTAATGATCTCTGCCATGAAACTCACCCATTCTCTCTTTTATGATTACCAAGCCACAACCAGAGTGCGGTCATCGTGATTGCCTGCTGAAAAGAAATTCAGCCATTCAGCCAATGCCTTATCTGCATTTTCAGGAGAAGCTAAACAAGGCGATATTTCATCAATGAGTGCAGCCCATTTATTGGGATCTTGTAAGCCATTATCTGTTTCAAATACCGGATCAGACACCCCGTCCGTCATTAAAATAAGATGTGAAATTTCTTTCCACTTACCAATAATAATGCGTCGATTAAACTCAGTATCGTTGAGCGCACTATCATCAAGAAAACGAGTTTGCCCTGCATATTCACCACTATCAGGAATACCTAAAACGCGCACTTTTCCTGCGGGACCATAAGCCGCAATCGCACCATCTCCCATCCAAAATGAGGCAGCAAATAACTCATCATTGATACGCAAAGAAACCGTGGCTAATAACGTAGTCGAAAAAGATTTTACCGGCTCATTAATATGAATGGCTTCGTTTTTCAGGTTATTAATCGCTAATTGCGCCGCATTACGAAAGAGTTGAGCAAAGAAGCTTCCCACTTGATTAATGGCGTTGTTGTCATTCCATTGATGGATGGCTGCAAGATGAGGTTTAAATGCTTCATTTCCCTCACTTAACTGTGATTTTAAATAGTGGCTTACGGTATTGATAGCAATGCGTGAGCCTTCACGAGAATAGCGCGCACTACCCGCACCGTCCGCGACAATTAAAATATTCCATTGGCTTTGATCATCGTGGTGAATGTAAAAATCATCATCACGGAATGTGCCTGCATGTTCATGAGAGCGACCGCGACGGCTTGCGCCTGCAATACGAATGCCTTCTTCAAGAATAAGTTTGCTATCTATATGCGCTTTGGGATAAGGGCTATCAGCGGGAGGCTCGTTGATTTGCCATAAGCTACGAGGATCAGGATTGATGATTAATAAGACGTCATTGTGATAGCGAATAGCATTAACAGACCAATGGACAACCAATGTGAAATTGCCACTTTTTGTCGGCATACCCACTAAGCAACGACTTTCAGGATCGAAGCTTATTCCAAGTGCTTCAGGAAAATCAATTGCTTCAATTTCGGCAATTTCGAGGGTATCTAGCTCTATATTGAGCGTAGAGTTAAACGCTGTACCTACTTTGGCATTAGAAAGAGTAATTTTTGCCGTAGGGCGTTGAATAATCGGTTTTTCTGTTGGCATTGGCGATGAGTGTGTTGGAATTTGTCCCGGTTTTAATGGGCTCTCTTCTGGTAATGATGTTTCTTCAGAGGCTAAATCGCGGGCTGGTGGCAATAACAGAAGAATAGGCTGTGCTTTGTCTTGTGATGTTATTTTTTCTGCCGTTTTTGCATTGATTTTATCAATAATAAAATCAATGTGTTGAGCGATTTCTGCATCTTCATACAGCGCAATAACCAGCTCTTCATGTACCGGAATGCGCTGTTGTGTCAGCGTGTCATCAATAATCAGTTTTGTGAGTAGGGCTTTTTTATCCATTAGCCTTTACCTCGTGTGACATCAAAGTCAGATTGGTTGCTGTTATCACCAAAGGTGATGTTGTTATCGCACCAAGGGCAAATAACGGTTTCAGGGCCATTTACACAGAGCAATTTGCCACATTGGCAAACGGCAAAAGCAGTGGCATTACCACAATAAGGGCAACCCGGTGTGCCATGAAGTTCACTGGTATTAACTTGATATGCTGTGGCGCTGAGATCACTCCATGCAAAGTAATCTTCATTTAAGGTGTAGCAACCCGTTAAGTTAAAGCCATTAAGGTTGAGATTAAAATTCAGCCCTGAAGCTTTCATGGGGGGGCGTTCGTATTTCATTAAATAAGGTGAGCGTGTATGGCTACAACGACCAACAAAAGTGACACAAGATTCATCATAAGCACGCGCGACATCATCTTTCGCAAGACGAACAATATGTTCTGTTTGACTTAAAAGTGGTGGTGGGTCTTCGCCAACACTTCGGCTATGAGAAACCACTGACATCGTTATCCATTTAATAAAACGAGTAAAATCGCCTTCTTGTGCTTCGGTAAATAACAGTACATTTTCAGTTAATTGTGACAGTACATGTAAGTCTGCACTTAAGCCTAATCCAATCGCAATTAAGTTAACTTTGTTGGCGTAGTGAGCTTTCCAGCGCTTGATCTCTTGTGCGTAATCATCGGTAGGTCTGCCGTCTGTTAAAAGGTAAACGACAGGTTTCCAATCACCTTTTTGCTCAAGGGTGGTTTTTCTTACTTGAGTGTCGATTTGGTGAGAAAGTTCTCGTAATGCACTGCCTAATGAAGTGCCTCCTCCTAATGGAAGTTGGGGAGGATAAAAAGAGACGACTTCAGTGAGTGGAACAATCGTTTTTGCAACGCCAGCAAAGGCAATAATAGAAACATAAGCCGTTTCAAGGGCGTGCGGGTCGCGCCTAAGATCGCTAATAATAGTTGTCAGACCGTCATTCATCTTTTTTAGGTTTTCACCGATCATCGATTCTGAACAATCTAAAACAAAGAAAATGGGTAGCCTTCTCATTGTTGTACCTTATCACTTTATCGTGGCTGTTATGTATTGTGATGGATAAACCAAAGCCTGAATAAAATAAAAGCAAAGCCTTTTGAAGTGCTTTGCTTTTGCGGATCACAGTACCAGTTGGATTTCAGGAGGTGGTGGCGGTAGGGTATCTTTATCCGTATTCACGCCTGCACTTGAACTGCCAGATGCAACACTGGCAGAAACCCATTTAAAAAAGCCAGAGAAGGCATTGGAGTCTAGCGTTTCTAAAGCCACTACTTGAGATGTGAGCTCTTTAAGGTGATCGTGTTTGGCTTTTGGACCCACAGCGCAAGCGATGATCGAACCAAATGAACGTTTTTTCACTTCTTTAATCGCTTCACCATAGGCGTAAGCATCAGAAGGTGTGCCATCGGTCATTAAAAAGACGAGAGGACGCCAGTCACCTTTTTGGTCACCATCAGAGCGCTTAATATCACGATCAACACACTTGATTAAACATTCCAGTGCTGCACCCGTAAAAGTACCGCCAGAGCTAGGTACAGTGATATCAGAGAATTGGAAATCCTCTAATGCGGTTAATGGGATAAATTCACGCGCCTCATTATCATAGGTAATGATAGAGATATGCACACTTTCTAATGCGTAAGGATCTTGTCTCAATGCATTAAGCATTGTTTGTATCCCTACGTTAACTGCATGAATAGATTCACCTCTCATTGATCCAGAAGTATCAATTAATAGGTAAACGGGAAGTCTTCTCATTAGGTGAAATCCTTTAAGTAAGAAATAAAGCTATCTGAACTTGAAGGCTCACCAATGGCGTTAAGTTTCCAGCCATTCTCTTCTCTGACTAATTCAGCAAACAGCATTGAACGTTGGTTGTTAAAGGCTTCGCCTCCAGATAAATCAAAACGAGCCATTTCTATATTTTTGGCATCAACAGCGCGGATAAAGGCGTTTTGTACTTTACCGAAGTGTTGTTGTAGCTCTCGACCATTGTAAATCTGAACAATAAAGACAATTTTGGTAAACTTAGGATCAAGTGTGTTTAATTTCACGATGATCTGCTCATCGTCTCCATCGCCTGCACCCGTTCTGTTATCACCAGTTAACCAAATCTGTCCTGATTTATGTTGTAGGCTATTAAAGAAAATAATATCGCCATTGACGAGGGAAGGTTGCCCACCTTCAATTTTGCCTAAATCGTTTACTTTACCGTTTTCGCCACATAAGAAGGCGATAACATCTAAATCGTATTCTTCGCTTTTTTTACCAAAAAGCCCACCAAGGAATCCGCGTTTTTCTTCGTTGATATCCCAGCCTAAACCGATAGTGACAGAGGAAAGGTCATATTCATTTTTCTTTAAACTAACACCTTGTCCTTTTTTTAAACTAACCGACATATTCATTCCTTTTTTATTTAAAGTACAACGTTAACCTCAGGAGGTGGCGGTGGTAAGTCATCAAGATCACTAATATCTTTCTTAGTTAAATCGACCTTTTGACTACCGACAGAAATACTGGCTGAAACCCACTTAAAGAATGACTTAATCGTATTGGAGTCCGCAGTATCTAGCTGTAATACAATTTCAGTGATATTTTTGAGCACATCAGTTTGTGCTGCTCGTCCTGCCGCACACGCAATAACAACACCCGTGCGTGCCGCTTTAAATTTCTCAACGCCTTTTTTCCAATCGTCTGTTGGGGCACCATCTGTCATCACAAAAACCAATGGACGCCAATCACCTTTTGTTTCAGCCGTGGTTTTTTGTACTTCTTTTTCAATACGACTAGAAACTAAAGTAAGTGCTGAACCTAATGCAGTTGTTCCACTTGCGACTAAATCAGGTACTTTAAAATTGATTAAATCAGTGAGTGGCACAATCTGTTGTGCGGTTGAATCAAAGGTGATGATAGAAATGTAAGCGGTTTCTAATGCGTAAGGATCTTGGCGTAGTGTTGATAAGAGCATTTCAACGCCATTTTTTACTGCTGCAATAGGTTCTCCATGCATAGAACCCGATGTATCAAGTAAAAGGTAAACTGGCAATCTTCTCATGCATTTATCCTGTGAGTGAGGTAGAAGTAAGCGATTAATATACTAACCGACTCATGAAGGTGTTCAATTGAGATAATGCTTAGTTTAATTAAATTAGAGAAAAAACGCAGTGATGATTGTCCAATATTATTAATCTGAATAAAGATCGCATGAAAAGTAAAATAAAAGAGGAATTGGGCTGCCTTTTACTCCAAAATTGAGTGGCGGAGTGATTTAATTTTATTAAAGGAAGTGTTTTTTATTGTGGTATCACAATAAGAGAGATGCCAAATGATTAGCTAATAATGACTAGGTATAAATACCTTGTTTTAATTAAAAATAATAGTAACCATGAAAAATTAATTAATTCAATCTGTTAGCATATTGATAATTTCTATTTTTAACGTAACTTAAAATAGAAGAAGAGTAAGATTAAATATATAAATCAAACTTATTAAATAAGTTTTTATATATTTTTTCATTTTTTATTATTTTATAAAAAATAACTTGATACAGAAGTATCAAGTCACTTTTTATTATCTATTTTTAATTCTTTTTTTCTTTTTCTTTATCGGCTATTTCTTCGAGTGTTGATTGAATTAAATTTTCAATATAGTGATCAACTAATAATTCAACAGCTTCACTACGTGTGGAATTATTTAAATAAGATAATCTATCAATCTTACGTAATGCTGACATTTTTAATGAAAGTGAAACCGATTTTTTCTTATCTTTATCAAGATAAACTCGGCTTGTCATTCCATTATGACGAAGATCTTCACTGGCAGATAATGCCTCACGCATACGGCGTAATGCTTTACTATCGAGTTGACCTCGTTCAGTCATTTGATATGCGCGAGAGGCTTTGCTGTATTTTATTTCAGCGCCATAAGAATCTCTTATCTCTTTTAAAACACGAGTTAACGTAGGCTCTGAGCATTCAAGAGCAGAAATAATCTTAATGGTTGGAACCTTTTTTCCAGAGCTTAAAAGGGTTGCCAGTGTAAAGACTCTGACCTGACGAGTGCTTAATTGCATGCTTAGTTACCACTTATTCTGTCATTTGTGTGTCAAAATATTCAGCAATAATTTCTATTATTCTTGTTCTGTATTGACAAGGATAAATAAAATAAGCTTCCTATTAAATGTAGTATAAATTAATAATTGAAATAAAAAAAATACACTTTTTTAAATAAAAAATTTCGCGTTATTCTTATAAGTTCTAGTTAAAGATAACATGCTTTAACTAGAAACTTATAAATCGAAATCAATATAAGATAATTATTTTATCTCATAGAGATTACAGCTCGTTATAGAGTATTTTATGTTGCGTTAAAACGTTGAGCATTATTTTGTTGGTTAGGAATAATGCCATAAATTTTAGCTCTGGTTAAAATACTCAATGCCCAGCGACGATGTGTTGCTGGTTCACACATTGCACCTTGTGATTTAAAGACTGCTTGTGTTGAATTTAAAATACGCAACGCATCTGAATGATCGGATTGAGATACCATGAGCGCTTGTTCAATCTTATGAATTTGCTTTGGATGGATTGCCGTTTTACCGACAAGACCATTGGCAATATCAAGTGCCAGCTCTTTATCCATAATATGATGATCATCAATATGCTCACAAACAGGCGCAGTAAGGGCGAATTGGCGAGCACCAAAGACAGCAACCAGCATTTTTATTACGTAACCCATTGGACCATCATAAAGTGTTAATTGACGATTGCGTCTAAGAGAAATGACATTCATTAAGTCATTACCACCAATACGTAATGCAATAATTCTGTTATGGCAAGGGTGAGTTAACAGATGGTTTGCAAGCTCTGTCATTTGAATAACATCAAACACTTCTTCTGTTTCAAGTGTTGGCATCATACATAAATGTGTATTTTCAATAATATTCCACCAAACTGGCAGAGAAGCTTGCGTGAACTTAGGTAAAACAAGACCATCGATGGCACTGACATCAAGGTTTTCAGTGATCCATTGACCCATTTCAGTGTGGCGAGGGCGAATAAACAGCAGTGGCCAATGGCTACAATCACTGTTTTTTTTGTGTTCTGCTAAGGTATTTAATAACGCTGCCAAATTTTCTAATGCAACAGGAATATCGGCATCACTCACGGCATCTTCTAAACAGATAATTAAAGAGCGTAACCCTTCAATTTTCTGGTCGATGATCGTTGTTGCAATATCTGTTCGTGTTGCAGGCATATAAAGCGTTGCCCCTAAATTCCACGGGGATAATCGTTCAATCATTATTTCACCTTTTTAATGATAGTCACTGCACGATATTGACCAAGCGCTTGCCCTGCTTCAATAACAGCAATATTTTTTTCTTGCGCAAGATAAACCAGTAACGCAACATCAGGATCGGCTATTTCTCTTACAAGAACATGGTCAGGTACACGGCGTAAAACAGCGCGTGTGGCTTCAGCAATACCGGGTTTTATACGATTGATATTTGAAATATCATATTTGTTTGCAAGTGAACTAACGACGTTTTCGCTCAGCTTTTTTAAGTCTGATTGTTGTTCTTTAAATGTGGCTAGTGGGATCTCGTTGTTGATTAATATATCAACGACTTTTCCAACAGTATCAACAAGATAACGACTGCATTCATACTGTTTTAAATGTTGGCAATCCACAAAGCCGTGAAAGCCTTTTTCAGTCCAAATTGAACGTGAAATTAAACCTGAAACAGGGGCTCCCATGATCCCAAAGGGGATAAGCCAATCTTCATCGCTGGCACTTAGCCATGCACAGCCACAAGGATCAGCAAGGACGACAAGACGAGGTTGAGCTGGATAGCCTTTTCGTCCTGATAACGAACGAATAAGCTCACCTGTAATAGCGCCTTTTCCTGTCCATCCATCAACAAAAACAATACCCTCTGTACCGTGGCGTTGTTCTATCCATGAAAGTGCTTCGCTATCAATGCCCCTATCTCGAATAATACTAATACCGTAGTGATAAGAGGTTTTTCCCATTTTACGCAATGTTTGTTGCAACATGACGCCTAAAGGAACACCTGCACGAACAAGGCTTGTTAGGATTATTGGGGTATCACCAAAGCGTTCAATTAGTGATTTAGCCAACATTATGACTTCAGTTGCTAAGCGTGTAGCGCCTGTTTCTAGTGCTTTTTCAAAGAGATCTAAATGCCATGTTGTTGGCTCAGGCTCTTGACTTAGCATGTCAGAATAGTGGCGTTTACCCGACTGTATCAGCTCTTCTTTTAACTCAACGGGCGTCATTTCGATATTCACCGGTTGAAGTAGGAAATCGACATCTCCTGATACATAAGAGCCAGAAAACGGCTTATGATCCATCATGTTTATTCTCCAAAAATTTTTGTGTTAATCGCATCTGCAAATTGGCTTTGACGAGGAAGCCCATACCAACTACATAATTTCATAAAGCGATGATCACTAAGGCTGTCGCCAAGTCCAATTACAGGGAAAACACCTCGCTCAGCTTTTAATTTATTGAGCAAATAGGTGACAGCTTTGCCTTTTTCGATAGGCTCGGGTAACCAAGCAATATTGTTGCTGTTGCGATGAATATAAAAACCGTCGGTTGAAAATGTTTTTTCTATTTCATCACCTATGGCATATAGCTCGTCTAAGCGAGTGCTATCGTTATGCTTCATGACTAAATAAATAGGCAAATCATCGTATTCATAGTTAATACGTGCCCAACCATCAATGTTTCGTTGCGCCATTAATTGCGTAATTGATTGTTGTAGCGTCAACAAACGTTGTGTATAGGTCGCTAAGCTTTGAGTGATATGGCTTTGCCATTGCGCATCTGCTGTGCCTTCAGGCGTTAATATCACTGCACCGTGTGTGGTGATCGCCCAAGAATGAAACGCAATGGTGACTCGGCTAATTTCTTCTGTTCCGCGCGCAGTAACTGGAATTAAATCTGCGTGCTCTAACATCCAATCGACAAGCATGGCTTGCTCTTGAGTCATAAAGCTACGAGGTTCTAAGCTTCTATCGAGCGCACCCGTTTTATAGGGTTCTAGCGCTAATTCATCGACCATCTTACGACGTGTTTGAAATAAGGTGTCGTCGAGATCAGTTAAAATAACGGGCTTAGTCATAACTGATTACCTCAACAATAGGGGCAACTTTATTGAGGGCTTCAATCAGTTGGTGATCAATACTTTCGGCTGGTGTTTCACAACAAAGCAAAATGCGATCAAATTGTTGATGAGCTACGTTATAGACGAAGTTAGGAATACCTAAACCATAATTATCAGTAAATGTAATCGCTGATTGAATGGCAAAATTAGTTGAAATAGGTGAACGGGTTGTTGAACTATATTTTACAATAGCACCTTGTTTTTCAAGGCGTTCAGCTAATAAGAACGGTTCCCAGACAAATTCTCCCGATCCTAAGACAAGGATCTTTTCACCCAAAGAAGCATTGATGGATAAACCGAGATCGCTTGCCGGCGTTGTCATCCCTAATCGACCCCAGCTCTGTTTACCGGTGATCGCTACTTGCCCTGATGCAGTAATATTAACATTAGGCATAACAGGTAAAGGCGCGTTTGGATCGGCATCCCATTGCCATTTACCTTGAACTAAAGAGATGGTCTTAATCGGTAATGGGGAGCGCTCAGAGATAGAATCACCACTCCAATCGGTTAAGGTTACAGCGATAACTTGCTCAATGTGGGTTAATCCACCTTCTTCACGCAGTGCTGAAAGTAGGTTAATAAAAGTATTGCCCGTAGTGGCTTCATCATCAATTAATACAACAGTTTTTGCTTGTTGTACCCACAGGCGTTGTTCTGCTGTTTTAGGCAAATAGAGTAAGTGATCAGTCGCATGGCTGTGATTTTCTTTAAACTCACACAACAATTCACCTTGATCAACAGGATGACGTGTTGATGTTAAATAAACAGCTTGTTGATAGCGATTTCTCACTTCATCAAAAACGCCAGCACCTAAACCGACTGCGGTTTCTGCCATACCAATAAACAGAACAGGGCCTTCAAGTGAGTCAGGAAATTGACAGGCAAGTTTTTGATAGGTTTCACGCATTTTTTTCGGTGAAACAGGGATATGACGCCCCAATACTTTACTGACAAATAAAAATGCACGCTTAGGATTGCGTCTTTCTGCAATATCAAATAATTCATCAAGTAACTCAATAGGGCAATTTGGCGTCACACTTAATGTGCCACAAGAAAGAGGGCGACGATAAACGGATGAGTCACTCATACTATTTTTCATTATTAATTATTATCCGTACTGATTAAGTTTGTTAACGTTGAATTGAAAACAATAGAATCGGTGATTGAGCGTATTTTTGTTGGTGTAAAATGGTTATTTTGGGCTTGAGCCTCTTCAATACTCATTAATCCTAATTGGCGTAAAGCAAAAATACCTGCAAGGTTAATTCCACAATGTTGGGTATAACCAATACCACCAGAAGGGCGCATATTAATTTCAAGTAAGAGCGGGTTGCCTTGATGATTATTTCGAGTCTGCACATTCACAAGCCCGTCGGCTTTCATTGCCGTTGCACACGCTTTACCTAATTCATAAGCCTCGCCTGAAATTTCCAAATGTTGTATTGCACCCTCTTTGCGTCGAGCAACAGCGGCAATAACATTACCTTGCTCAACCACCATATCCACAGAGTATTCTGGACCCGGTAAATAAGGCATTAAAACTAAAGGTTCAAAATGTTCTACTGCCTTTAATGCATCAAGATATTGTTGAGGATTGACTTGGCGATTTTCTGGGTGATTAAACAGTGCCATCGGCGAAACTTGATTATCAAAACGCCAAAAACCCATGCCATAAATCCCTTTTACGGGTTTGATGCATAAAGGAGTTTCACCAAAAGGAGGCTCTTTTATATGCGCTTCTAATTCATCGATCGATTCAATATAAATAGAAGGTACCGCAGGAAGTCCACATTGTTCCATCGCTTGTGCAAAGGCGACTTTATTATCAGCTAACTGAAGCTGCTCAAGTTGTGTGGCTCCGGTTGTTAATTTTACCCCTAACGACTCAATTTCTTGGCGGTGTAATTCAAACCATGCGCTATTGCGCCCCGTGTGAATGACTCTCACTTGATGCTGTTTTACAACATCAGCAATAAATTTTAAGCGTAATGTCTCTTCAAGAGGTTCATAAAAAGCCCCATCAGCAAGCGATAAAATCTCATTTCGAGTATGACGATGAGATGCAAGCACAAAGATCTCTTGGTGCTGCTGTTTTGCAAAGTCTTTAACACTTTGAATTATATCGCGTTGTGATGATAAACCTTCCATAAACCAAATTGTGTTATTCATTACTCTGTATACCGTGAAATAAAAGTGTAGGGTTCAATGCCTATAATCATGAAGATTTCGAAGAACTGTGTCAATCATAATATGATTTATTTGAGTTAATTTTAAAAATGGGTGATTGATTGCGTTATTATTATGATTTTCTTGTGTTTTTAACATTTTATTACAATAAAAATGTCATTAATATCAATTGGTTGACAAAACTTTAAGTTTGAATAAGAAAAATAGTCTTGCTCGTGTACTTCATCATGATATGATGATTTTCATGATATGGAATTAATCACAAATGGCGTTATTGTTTCACTCTACCTCTGAAGGAATTTAATTATGGTTTCATTAAGCAAGAATCAAACAGTTTCTCTCAGTAAACAAGCACCTACACTGAGCCATTTAATGTTTGGTTTGGGCTGGGATCCGATTAAGAAAAAAGGATTATTAGGCGGTCTTTTTGGTGGTGGTGGTTCTATTGATTTAGATGCAAGTTGCGTATTGCTTGACGCAAGTGGCAATCAAATCGATACCATTTGGTTTAGAAAATTAAAATCAAGTTGTCAGTCAGTTATTCACTCTGGTGATAACTTAACAGGTGACGGTGATGGCGATGATGAAACAATTTTCGTTGATTTAGACCGTTTACCAACAAATGTTGAATACTTGGTATTCACAGTAAACAGTTTCCGTGGGCAAACATTCAATGAAGTTGAAAACGCGTTCTGCCGTGTTGTTGATAAAACAACTAACAAAGAGCTAGTGCGTTATACCTTAACAGAGCAAGGCTCTCATACAGGTATCGTGATTGCTTCTTTACAACGTAATCATGGTCAATGGGATTTCACTGCGTTTGGTGCGCCTTGTAAAGGCCGTGTTATTAACGACATGATGCCTGATATTGTGGCTACGGTGGTGCGATAAATGAATATGACTCCAGGTGGGAACTTACCGGTTCCTAATCAAACATTAATCGTTAGAATTCAATCAGGCGCGCCTGTTGATGTTTCTGCTTTTAGACTTTATGCGTCAGGTAAAGTGAATGGCGACACCGATATGGTGTTTTATGGGCAGACAGCCAATGATGATCGCACCGTTATTTATGCGACAGCTGGAAACAGCACATCTTTTACTGTGGATTTAGCCCGTTTGCATCCTGATGTTGAAAAAATTGCGTTTACTGCGACCTGTGATGGTCAACAAACTATCGCAAATTTACAACGATTATCGATTCAAGTTGATGCTAATAACGAAGTGGTGGCGAACGGTAATGTTGATATTAACGGCCGTCCTGAAGCGGCATTAATTTTAGGTGAATTGTATCGTCGTAATGGTAGTTGGAAGTTCCGCTTTATTGCCCAAGGGTTTAACGGGGGTTTAAAACCACTCGCTGAACATTTTGGTGTTGATATTGCAGATCCTGCTCCAGCACCAGCACCAGCACCGAAACCGGCACCCGCTCCAACGCCAGCGCCAAGTTCGGTGAACTTAAGTAAAGTCTCTTTAACCAAAGAGAAACCAGCAATCAGCCTTACGAAGAAAGATGACTTCGGTAAAATTCGAATCAACCTTGATTGGCATCGTGAAAGCAAAAGCGGGAGCTCTGGGTTATTAGGCGGATTGTTCGGCGGCAATAAAGGTATCGACCTAGATATCGGTGCATTCGTTGAACTTCAACAAGGGCATAAGTCCGTTATTCAAGCATTAGGAAACGGGTTTGGCGATTTTAATCGTATTCCTTATGTTGAATTGCAAGGTGATGACCGCACAGGAGATGTTGCTGGTGGTGAATGGATCTTTGTGAATGGGCGTGAATGGAAAAATATTAAGCAAGTGCTGATTTTCGCGTTTATTTATGAAGGTGTACCGAATTGGAGCAAGACTGATGGTGTGGTCACTATTCATGTTCCTGATCAACCACCTATCGAAACACGCTTAACTGATGGTAATAATGGTCGAGGCATGTGTGCGATTGCCCGACTAGTTAATGAGAACGGATCAATAAAAGTTGAACGTCTCAATGAGTTTTTTAAAGGCCACCGTGATATGGATAATGCCTACGGGTGGGGGTTTCGCTGGACAGCGGGCTCTAAGTGATCAAATTGATATAAGGAAAAATAACATGAGTTTTTTTAACAAATTAAAAGAAGGTTTTAATACAAGCCGTTCTGAGTTAGCCAAGCAAGTTGGTCGCTTTAAAAATAAAAAATTTATGCAAGGTACTGTTGCGGTTTGTGCGCGTATCGCCATTGCCAGTGACGGTGTGAGTTCTGAAGAAAAACAGAAGATGCTTGGTTTTTTAAAAGCATCGGATGAACTTAAAGTATTTGATACTACTGAAGTTATCGAATTCTTTAATAAGCTAATCCTGAGTTTCGAGTTCGATACTGAAGTCGGTAAAGGCGAAACCATGAAGTATATTCTGGCAATGAAAGATCAGCCAGAAGCTGCGCAATTAGCTATTCGTGTCGGTATTGCTGTTGCGAAAAGTGATGGTGATTTTGACAATGATGAAAAAGAAGCGGTGCGTGCTATTGCCATTGCATTAGGCTTTGAGCCCGCAGAATTTGGTTTGTAATTAATTTATAGGGAACCGTTCAGGAATTATTATGGTATCCACACATATTGGTTTTCCGACAGAAACTGTCATTGTCTTTGTTGTACTTGCGATTGGCGCTATTTTTATCGACTTATTTATGCATCGTGCAGATAAGCCGATAACGTTAAAGAATGCCATATTTTGGTCTATATTCTGGGTTGCTATTGCAATGGCATTCGCAGGATTCCTTTATATTCACCATGGTGCAGAAGTTGCGAGCTTATTCGTAACAGGTTATGCATTAGAGAAAGTGCTTTCCGTTGATAACTTGTTTGTCATGATGGCGATTTTCTCTTGGTTTGCTGTACCTGACCGCTTCCGTCACCGCGTTCTTTATTGGGGTATCATCGGTGCTATCGTTTTCCGTGGGATCTTTGTTGCCATCGGTACAGGACTGTTAAGTTTAGGACCATATGTTGAGGTAGTATTTGCCTTAATCGTTGCTTGGACGGCAGTTATGATGCTGAAAAGCGGTGATGACAGTGAAGAAATTGAAGATTATTCACAACATCTTGCTTATCGCTTAGTTAAACGATTTTTCCCTATATGGCCAAAAATCACAGGACACGCTTTTGTATTAACACAAAAAGAAGTTGATGCTGAATTAGCAAAACCAGAAAACAAAGAAATTACTATCGGTCGTGGTACAAAAGCCGCGTTATATGCAACACCACTTATGCTGTGTGTCGCTGTTGTAGAGCTTTCTGATGTGATGTTTGCTTTCGACTCGGTTCCCGCTATTATCGCAGTAAGCCGTGAACCCCTCATTGTTTATAGTGCAATGATGTTTGCAATCTTAGGCTTACGTACGCTTTACTTCGTGTTAGAAGCGTTAAAACAGTATCTGGTTTACCTTGAAAAAGCGGTTATTGTGTTGTTGTTCTTTATTGCTGCAAAACTGGGTTTAAATGCAACAGATCATATCTGGCAACATGGATACAGCATCTCCGCGACAACTAGCCTATTTGTTGTGCTAGGTGTTCTTGCTCTGGGTATTATTGCAAGCTTTGTATTCCCAGAGAAAAAAGATGATGAAGGTAAGACAAATTAATAAATATTCTTGAGAAATCAGAATATTAAAAACAAAACTAAAGAGGTTATAAAATGAGCGTTTCTCTTTCTAAAGGTGGTAATGTCTCTCTGAGCAAAGCAGCCCCAACGATGAAAAACGTCCTTGTCGGACTTGGTTGGGATGCCCGTTCTACAGATGGTCAAGATTTTGACTTAGATGCGTCTGTATTTCTGTTAGCTGCAAATGGAAAAGTGCGTAGCGATGCCGATTTCATTTTTTATAATAACTTAAGATCTGCTGATGGCTCAGTTGTTCACACTGGTGACAACCGTACTGGTGAAGGCGATGGTGATGATGAAGCGCTGAAAATCAAATTAGACATGATCCCGAATGATGTCGATAAGGTTATCTTCGTTGTGACTATCCATGATGCGCAAGCTCGTCGCCAAAGCTTTGGCCAAGTATCTGGTGCATTTATTCGTTTAGTTAATGATGACAACCAAATTGAAGTTGCTCGTTATGACTTAACTGAAGATGCATCAACAGAAACAGCAATGTTATTTGGTGAGCTATACCGCCATAACACGGAGTGGAAATTCCGCGCTGTTGGTCAAGGTTATGCGGGTGGTTTAGGTTCAGTTTGTGCTCAATACGGTATTAATGCCTCTTGATAGTCGATTTATAAGACACTAACCGCTGGCAATCATAAGATGTGATTGCCAGTTTATTCAATAAAGTAGGAGCTTTGATATGGCAGTTTCCCTCGTTAAAGGTGGTAATGTTTCTCTGACTAAAGAAGCACCAACAATGTCGGTTGCTATGGTTGGTCTAGGATGGGATGCCCGCGTGACTGATGGCGCAGAGTTCGATTTAGATGCGTCAGTGTTCATGGTAGGTGAAGATGGAAAAGTACTTTCAGACGCAAGTTTTATCTTCTTTAATAACAAAGTGAGTCAATGTGGAAGCGTTGAGCACCAAGGAGATAACCGTACTGGGGAAGGCGATGGTGATGATGAGCAAGTAAAAATCACTCTATCAAAAGTCCCTGCTGAAGTGAAAAAACTGGTATTCGCAGTCACCATTTATGATGCAGAAAACCGTAAACAAAACTTTGGTATGGTCAGCAACAGTTTTATGCGCGTTTATAACAACGACAATAATACTGAAATTGCACGCTTTGATCTTTCTGAAGATGCATCAACAGAAACTGCAATGATCTTTGGTGAGTTATATCGCCACGGCGCAGAGTGGAAATTCAAAGCAGTTGGTCAAGGTTTTGCGGGTGGTTTAGGTGCGTTAGCAGCACAACACGGCGTAAATATCTAAGACTCTATTTAGCCCTCGCTTTTGCGGGGGCTATTTGTTTGTATCGATAAGCAAATAGTAAGCGATTAAGGCTCTTTTTTTACGGTTACTTTAATCGGTGAATTTTTAGATTTACGACGACCAGTATGAAAGTGACGCCAATGAGGATCTTGCGCTGCAAACAGCAATTCATGATCACCACGAGAATCTCCCCACGCCCTTAAATGGTATTGTGTTAAGTCCCCATATACCGCTTCTAATCGTTTTATTTTTTCACCACAACGACAGTTATTACCAATAATTTTGCCTGTCAGCTTTCCATCAATAACTTCAAGCGTTGTTCCTATTAGTTTAATGCCTAAGCGCTTGGCAAAAGGTTGCAACACCATCGCGGGTGATGCAGAACAAATTGTCACTTCAGCATTGCTATTCACTTCTTCTGCAACAGCGAATAAGCCAGTAGGGCGCATCAATTTAGCCCAGTAAAGCTTACAAAATTCTTCTGCTTTTTCTTTTAACCATTGTTCATCAATATTGGTTAGAAAGGTTTTGATAAGCACTTCTTTTAGTTCATCACGCGTGAGTTTGCGTCTAAAGCAACGTAATGTTGGTAACACCATTTTAATTAAACGGCGTGAGAATTTACGTTTTCCAAAGGCGAATTTTAGAAAAGGAATAAAACTGTCGTGATAGGTTAGCGTGCCATCAAAATCAAACACTGATAACGTTTTTACGGTGTTTTTCGCGTTTTCAAATTGGGGTTGCATACAGGGTAAGGCTCCGTAAATCATCAGAGTTTGAGAAATATATTTTACTTATTATATCATTGTTCTAAAAATGAGATAGAGGCGGTCTTATTTGTTGATAAATAATGATTTTTATTATTAATAATGAAAATTAGAATAATGAGCCATAAAAAAACACCTCTTAGTGATTTAGACTAAGAGGTGCGATTTTATGCTGTTGGCAAACAGAATAAGGGATTAATAGTATTCAATCATAAAGGTTGCAGCCCCATTGGCTAAACCTGCCGATATTCTGTCGTCGACACGAATATAACGCGCCCGTAATGGAATTGTGACAGTACCTGCTTTTTCAGTGACTGGCTGTGAAAAGGTTTTTAGCGTATTAAAGCTAACGAAATCCTCGCCGGTATCACCGAATGCAAGTTGTATTCCTACACCACTTGCCGCACCAGGGATATTATCAATCGCAAAAGTGCCGGGATATGCGGAAATAATTGGATTTGCTGGTTTTATTCTTACTTTTATCTCATTAGGGCTTTTATCTGGGAAAGTTTGCTTATTTTCTGTTGAGATAATATTCCCTCTATATCCTGAGTAATATCCTCTAAATGCAGGACAAGAATATAAGTTAATGTCTGAGTTGATCCATTTTGTCGTACTTCCTTTTGTTGGCAATTCTCCTATTTTATGTGAACCAAGATTAACGTTATAGTCCTGTGTTCGACAAGATGATGATGTGACACTTATTGAACCCATCAATTGGTATCGTGTGTGTACAAAAGGGAAATCATTAGCAATAACAGCTACGCCTTTATCGCGATAATCAATAATCATCTCAATATTAGTAAAATTATTTAAATTAATAATACCAGGAGAAATTGGACCTATTTTAATTAAAGAAAAATTTAATTGAGGTTTACTCCAATATTTCATTCCAGATGCACCGTTGAGTGTTCCATCACTTATTTCACGGTTACCTTCCCAGTTAATAACGGGAGCACCCGGTGATAACGTATTATTTTTATCATTGTTTGCGTAAAAATTAATACCGATGCCAGGAATATTAGTTTGATAAGTATTTGTCGGAATACCCGCTATACCTGTCACTTTTGTTCCATTGGCTGATAACATTTTTAGAGTAGTAGTTTCATAAATGAAATAAGTACCATGAGGATTAGCATTTCTATTTCGATTACATAGATGCCCATAAAGATAGGTATCAATGGTTAATACTGAGGTATAAATAATAGAACCTATCGGCTTATCAACCCCTACATGTATAGCACCACCAACATTGATATTAAAATTTCTAGGTAAAGATGAATCAATACGTGTACAAGTTATAGGTGGTGCTGCTATAACCTCCGTAACAGGAAAAAGTAGAAGCATTAAGGCTAATGAATTTTTAATAATCGGCTTCATACTTTATTCTCCACATACACTAGTCAGTTGAACAAAACTACTTTGATTATCTTTATCTTGTGTTGGGGCACTATAGTTAATAGTACATTGCTGAATTTCACCTGGTCCCCACTTAATCGTTAAACGACCTGATGGATTTTTAACGCGGGCGTAGAGAAGTCCTCCCTGACCAATGCTACCCACTTCACTGTTCTGTTCATCGTAAGCGACACTACCAAATGGAATAGGTCCATTATTTCTTTGGATAGTAATCAACAATGGCGTACCCTTATCAGTTTCAAAGACAACTTTAGTTATTGCACCTTCAAATGGCGCGACAAAGGCTTGAGTATTTTGTAATTCAACGCTAGTGGTCATATTTTTAGGGTTAATTGTGATATCGTTTAATTGATACGGAGTTAAGTAAGGCACTAAAGCATAACCAAAGCTGTTAACTTCGATGCCTGGATAGCCACTTACCGCGGCCCCTTCTGCGCCATCAGCATCAATAATAGTGAAGGTGTTACCTTGATAAGGCGATGTAGCTAAACCACCTGACCAACCGACTAACGAACCACTCGCGCCAACTGATGCATTTTGATAGTGCTCACCAATACCGTAGGTTGCACTTAAGCTGCTAAAGTTTGTTCTTGCATTACCACTCATTGTCATACTTGAGCCAACGCCGTGGTTTGTATTCATTGCGGTTACACCATAAGAGTAACGGTTATCCGCACCCGCAGAGCCAGAAATACCGAGTCTTTCACCCACATAACCTCGACCATCACGAGTCACAGCGGCGGTTAGAGTTGGCATATGGTCAATACTGAGATCATACAATGGCAAGGTAAAGTTCATCTCAAAAGTGGTTTCTTTTTTACCTTCGGCATTACGGACTTGACCTACGTTAAGACCGTAAGACAATCTACGCCAGTTGTTGTTATAACCCAATTGGTACTGTAAGTCGGTAGTATCATTATTCCAGTAGTTTTGGGTATAACCTGTGACATAAAAGTTACCCCACCCCTCAGCTAATCCTTGATCGATGGTGACGTTAAAACGACTCTTTGGACGCCAGATATTGCTAATACTTCTGCCATGTTTTTCTTCATTTATTGCCTGTACCGCAGAGGTATAGTCGTAGAAGTTTTCGGAGTTAAATTTATATGCCGCAATAGTCAAGTTACTGTTGGTATCTTGAATATATTTACTGTAACTCACCTGATAACTCTGTCCGCTATTAACAGCAGAAGCGGTCGTATTTAAATGCACTCGAGCTTGTGTAACGTCGGCAGAAAAGGCACCTAAAGGTGTACTTAATGCCAAACCGACTTGAACAGCGTAGTAATCTGCACCAGTACCCTGAACACCTGCATAACCTGTAATAATATTGGTTAAACCACGGCGGTAGGTGGCTTGGTATAGAGTAGGATCATAATCTACAGACTTGGAATTTAAATGACCTGCTGCAACAGTGTAGTTATGTTGCCCTGGGCGTAATAATTGCACCAGTGAAGCGTAATAAACTTTGAAGTTTTGTTGTGTACCATCAGCTTCTTGAATGGTGACATCTAAGTTACCACCATAACCAGAAGGGTAGAGGTCATCAATTTCGAATGGACCTGGTGAAACTACGGTTTCGTGAATAACACGTCCATCTTGGCGGATAATGACTCGCGCATTCGTTTTGGCAATACCACGAATGGTTGGTGCAAACCCGCGCTGAGAATCAGGCAACATTTTTTCATCACTAAAGAGTTGGATACCTCTTAGTGGTTGAGAGTCAAATAACTGACCTGTTGTTAACACATCACCGATTTGTACCACCCCTTTGATAGTAGTGATAATACGTTCTAAATAGTTATAGGTTGATGTGTAATCATGGCCATTGTTTTCGTCCCATGAGTAGTTACCGGTGTGGTGGAAACTCCATGTCCCCAAATTCACATGGCTATCAATGCCGGCAAATGCGGAATTATAGTTTGTACCGTTATTTCTAGACGTAAAATAGTTAGCGTTATAGTTCACTAACAGGGCGTTGATCCCTCTATCCCATAGTGAAGGGCTAACATAACCTCTTGGCTTATATCCAACAAGTGCTTGCGGTACTTCAACATTAAGACGTTGTATTGAAGGATCATAGGTAACGGCTGTTGAAGGAACGAGATTGACTAATTCAATACATTCATGAAGCTCCAGTGCACTTTTTAACAATGGAGACTGCTTATCACTCTTGATATTGATAAGACTCATCGTGTCTTTTGTGAGACAGGGTTCAACTTTTTGGTTGGCCATTTCTCTAAAAGTGATTTTCTGTTTAGCAATAAAATGATTATTGACATAAACATCAACATCCCACGTACCAGGTAATATTGAGTTTTCTTTGTCAAAACGGCTGATATCAATATCACTTTGTGACGTATTCATAAAAATCGGGTTAAATGTGGTTGCGGTATTATTATTACCATTTGTGGTAGGCAAATTATTGCCATTAGCACTTGCTGGTAAGCTTTGTGTCGCAACATGCGCAGGTAACGTATTATTTACACTCGATAATGCACGATTACCATTCGGCAGCCATTTATTCTTCTCTGTTACTGTTATATTTTCTGCATAGGTATAGGGCGCGACTAAAAAAAAAGTCGCACCAGCAGATATTATAATAGTTTTTAAAATATAACTGCTCATTTGAGTATTCCCGTATATTTTATAAAGTCACTGGAGAATTAAAGTTTTGATTCAACTATCTTCATTGCGCCCCAATCGTTTACATATCGATAAACGATTTTATTTCCTGTATTTGCGGATACGCCATTTGGTATAGCAAAATTATGGCTACCTAATGGTGGGACTAATTCACCATCAATAGGCTGTTTATCATTTCCATTAAGAGAAATAGAAACTAAAGAAACATAATAAGGGGCATTATTTATGACTTTTAAAGTGTTACCTGAAACTGAAAACTTTAAGCCTTCAGCAGCATTAATCGCTCCCATTTTATCTTTTAGTGCAATTGGACGATAAAATAGTTTTATTCTAGAGCGGTAAGCAATTTGTAATTTATTTTCTTTATCTGTTGCATTAGGTGGTATCTCTAATACATTTAGCCAATAAATAGTTTCTTTATCTTTTGGTAAAGCAACGCCACCGGTATAACCGATCCTTAACGTTTGAGATTTAGTTGGTTCAATGCGAAATACGGGTGGTGTTAATACAAAAGGAACTTGAATAGTTTCTGGTGCTGCATCGACATCTCCAGTATCAAGCCAATTTTGAATTAATACAGGAACAGTTCCTTCATTAGAAACTTTAAGAGTTACTTCTTTTTCATTTTCATCATAAATAACACGAGTGCCACTAATTACGACGGCAGCATTCACCCATGTTGGAATAATAATTAATAAACTCAAAAAAAAGCTTTTAATTAATTTAGTGGTTTTCATATTTATCTTTATTCCATTAATAAAAAGCAAACAGGAAGGAGAATTCTCCTCCCTGTTTATTTCGATTATTTATACTGAAGAGTATAAACAACGCTACTTGTTACTTTACCAGCCTCGGTTTTGCCGATAGCGTAGTATTCAACAGCGTATGGCAGAGTGGCTTTTTCATCAGTAATTTGAACGTAAGTAGTTGCATTTACTTGAGACGTATTACCAATTTTGATTGGTGCGAATGCATTGCTACCATCTAACAATTGTAATTGAACCAGTTTTGCACCAGTTGCAGCTACATCCATGTTTTTCAGACGACCAGCTGCTTGGTCAACAGTTGCACCAGTTTCGAAGAATGCAGATACTTTGCTATGGCCAGCAGCACCGACTTTACAGTCAGACAGGTTCATATTGAAACCAGTACGACCAGTTACTTGGCCCGCAGCTGTTAAAGTTGCAGTACTGACTGTTGGTAGAGTAATAGTTGCGTCTGGGCCTTGGCCTTCGATGTCAACTTTACAAGTTGTATCAGTTAATTCACCATTAAAAGTAATCGTACCAGTATTATCAGCAGCAAATGCATTACCAGCCATCAGACCAAATGCCATTGCTAAAGATGCACCAATGATAGATTTTTTCATTCTAAATTCCTTCGTTTTATATTAGATAACTACATTTTAATAAATCGCTAAATATTAAAATTAATATTTAGAAACTTATTTATTGACTCACCATTAGTGTAAAAATAAATAAAAGCAGTCCGTGGCAAATAATAACGCTTAATAAGCGTTATTTATTTTCCTAATAATTAATATTCATTATTACAGAGTAATAGTTTGTCTTTTGTTAACACCCCTACTTTTATAAAGCTAATAGCTTATGAAAATAAAACATAATTAAATATTTTATTTTCATAGATAATTCTTTATAGTAATGTTCACGTAATTTTGTTAAATGATTGTTTTTTAATTTAGCTGACTAATAACATTAGTGCTAAATTCATAGCCCCTTTTTTTAGATTGTGCACTAGGTCCTTTTTCGTTATAGGCGCTTATTACTTCACGATTCAAATCATCCCATGATTTATCAAAAATAATAAGTAACTTATTTATTAGGCTAAGCGACATACTATTTTTACCGTTTTCATAACGGGATATTTGTTGTTGGCTGACAGAAATTATTTTTGCCAGCTCACGACCTGATAATTTCTTCTCTTTTCTAGCCTTCTTAAAAAAAAGGCCTACTTTTATGTCTAGATCGTTCATAAATTAATTCCAATAACATGAGGTCTAATATATAGAAGTTATCACATATTAAAATTAGTCATTTAAGTTTGAATAACTATATTACACATAAATTATTGCGTAAAAATGGTTTACCCTATGCGATTACATTTTGTAATAGGTCACACCTATCAAGAGAGTAATTATTGTAAGGTTATACTTAAGTTTTAGTAAGTGATAGATATATCAATACGTTAAGTAATTTAATGAAATTACAAACTAATTGCGATACTCATTATATGAGTTTTCGTTGGTGAAAAATGTTGTTTGGTAAGTTATATGTTATTTTATGTTTCATTTTTCATCTTTATAAGATGGATTGTATGAAAGGGTTAGATACTGTAAGGAAATGTATTTTACTCGTATTATGGGTATTTATGAAAATTGCAGGACGTAAGAATTCTCTGAATAAAATTGAAATTTGGGCTGTATAATGAAAATGGGTTATGTATTTTTTTGAATAATATATTTAACCCTATTTTTTACTTAATCAGATAAAATGAAAAAATTGATATAACTCAATAATTCTTGAGGGGAATATTATAAATTGAGATGATTTGATTGTTCTATACTAAGAAGATGAGCTTATTTTGAAGTATTAGTTGCAATGATGGTTGGTTTATATTTAAGAAATGCTTACTTTCCCCTAAAAGAGAGTAGAAGTATAAATTGAGTGCTTATTTCCTTATTTTGCTCTTTTTCAGATGATGATTTTTTGTTAATAATATCCTAAGTATATGTACTCCATTTCCTCCCTTTTCTGAAGCTATTTATCTCAAATTTATGAGCTATAACGTAAAAATACTTAAGAAGTATTAATTGCTAAACAATGTTTATTATTTTTTGCAGAACTTAAATGTTTTACCGACGTTTATTTTTAATCAAAATCAAACCCATCGTTACTAACTAATTAATAACACTGAAATATTATTTCATTACGGTATATGATCTTCGTTAATGGTATGGAAACAGAGTAAAAGACTGATTGGCATCATTGATTGAGAACTGTATTAAGTGTTTGTATCGAGAATTCTGATTAATAAGTAAATAAAATCTATTTCGTGCCGATAAATGAGTACATTTGTATTATTTTATTGCCGGGGTGGATTATTTCATGAGTATTGAAAGATCAGCTAAAGTAGGTTCCATCATACTATTAGCCATTTTTTTATTATCATCTGTATTGTCGTCGTTTTTTATTTATAGAATGCAAGAAAACTTCGCATCATTGGATTCCTTGAATACCAGACTAAATAGTGTTCAAGAAGCAAGATATGAATTAGCGACCATTCGTTCTCACGTCAACTATCTAATGTTGTTGAAAACGATGACGGATGAGAACAAGCAAGAAACCATTAAATCACTTGTTGCTGAAGCGAAAGAACTGGCAACAAAATCTAAAGCGACTATTACTCATTGGGTAGGTGTGAAGAAGATAAGCCCTGATGCTCAACGTAATTCAGAACAGCTCTCAGTGTTATTCTATTATCTTCTAGATGAACTTATTGCACCTATTGATACGCTAGATTACACAGAATCAAATCTCTCTAACGACTTTACTCGCCTATCTGAACTTTTTGATGAATATCTTATGATCACGAAAGGTGTGAATGATGACATTAAAGCACAGCAAGCTTGGATGGTGCAGTTGTCATTTTACACAACGATCATTGCTCTGGGGATCATTCTTGTTCTTCTTTATATCGTTATCCGTTGGGTAAATAAAACGTTTATCTTTAACTTGAATACGCTATCAGCCATTTTGCAAAAAGTAGGAGAGGGTGATTTAAGTTTCACTCTACCTAAGAAACGAAATGATGAGTTTGGAACCTTGTTCTCTAATGTGGGTGATATGCAAACTTCGCTAACATCGACTATTCAACTTGTTAAAGAAGAAGCGCTAGAGATTAAAAAAGGCTCAGCGGAAATTGCTTCTGGTAACCAAGATCTCTCTTCTCGTACCGAAGAGCAAGCAAGTGCGCTGCAACAGACAGCTGCGAGTATGGAAGAGATTAAAATTGCGGTAGTGAATAACACGGATAATGCGGTTTTAGCTAACTCCATTACCGCAGAGACTCGTGATTTGGCGATTGATGGTTCTAATATCATGAATGATGCAATTAACTCGATGAAAAAAATCGAGGTAGGAACATTAAAGGTTGCTGAAATCAATGATGTGGTTAATAACATTGCAAGCCAAACTAATATTCTGGCATTAAACGCAGCAGTTGAAGCAGCACGTGCTGGTGAACAAGGTCGTGGATTTACTGTTGTTGCAACAGAAGTGAGAAATTTAGCAGCAAGAAGTGCGGATGCTGCGCGTGAAATTAATCAAATCATCAGAGAATCCGTTGCTGACGTGGCTCATGGTCGAGAATTAGTGAATAGAACGGGCGAGCATATGCAGGATATCGTTTCTTCTATTACTAAAGTTAGCGATATTATGCAGGGTATTAGTATCGCATCGGAAGAGCAAAAAGTGGGTATTGAACAGATTGCAGTCGCCATTAACCAAATGGATTCTGTTGTTCAGCAAAATGCGGCTTTAGTTGAACAAGGCGCAACTTCAACAATGATTTTAGATGAGAAAGCACAGAACTTAACGGATAAAGTTTCAGTCTTTCAAATTAAAGAACAATACTAATAAGTTGAATTAGTCAGTCAATATCGTATTTAAAACAAGCTCACTTTAATAACACGATTAAAGTGGGCTTTTATTTTGGCAAATAGAAATAAAAATAGAATAAATTTATCTACGTATTAATTATATTGGCAATTATTTTCAAATTAACTACTGGTGTAATGTATAGATGATTTTAAATGTATTTCTTTGGTGGCGCTTGTTTTGATGGTTAAGTAATGAGTTATTACAGTAAATAGGCGGTATAACTCACCACTTAAGTAAAGAGAAATTATTATATTGATACAAGCATTACTGGCTTAAACAGGGTTTTATAAGTAGTGAATTTGTTAGTTTGGTATGAGATAAAAATATTTGATGGGTCAAAATGGGGCAACGATCTATAAAAATAAAAAAGCCACTTGCTAAGAAGTGGCTTAATGTGCTGATTTAACAGCTAAAATTTGGTGGCCCCTACTGGACTTGAACCAGTGACCAAGCGATTATGAGTCGCCTGCTCTAACCAACTGAGCTAAGGGGCCTAATGAGGTGAGATTATACGTGCCATTTGGCACTAGGTCTAGCCTTTGAATGACTGTATGCGCAATTTCTGTTCAATCTAAACAATAAAAAATAAAACAGAGAATAACTGTGATATCAATAACATAGTTTAACGATTAACGGATAAGCTTACGTATAGGCACAATAATATAAATAATAAGGCTATTTTTTATAAATATGTGTAGATGAAATTTATCGTAGCTTAGATAGATTGCAGATACCGTTTTGAAATCCCATAAAAAACGCCTGTGATATCACAGGCGTCTATTATAACTTTTATTGAAAAGTAAGTTGATTACTCGTCAAGGAAGCTACGCAATACTTCAGAACGGCTTGGGTGGCGTAATTTACGCAGTGCCTTCGCTTCAATCTGACGAATACGTTCACGGGTAACATCAAACTGTTTACCCACTTCTTCCAAGGTATGGTCGGTATTCATATCGATACCAAAACGCATACGCAGGACTTTCGCTTCACGTAATGTTAAACCTGCTAACACTTCGTGAGTTGCTGAACGTAAGCTTTCTGATGTTGCAGAATCCAGTGGTAATTCGAGAGTTGTATCCTCGATAAAATCGCCTAAATGTGAATCTTCATCATCACCGATTGGGGTTTCCATGGAGATTGGCTCTTTAGCGATTTTCAGTACCTTGCGGATCTTGTCTTCAGGCATCAGCATGCGTTCTGCAAGCTCTTCTGGTGAAGGCTCACGTCCCATCTCTTGCAACATTTGACGAGAAATACGGTTCAGTTTATTAATCGTTTCAATCATGTGAACAGGGATACGGATTGTACGCGCCTGATCAGCGATTGAACGAGTAATTGCCTGACGTATCCACCATGTTGCATAAGTTGAGAACTTATAACCACGACGGTATTCAAATTTATCAACCGCTTTCATCAGACCGATATTCCCTTCCTGAATTAGGTCAAGGAATTGTAGACCACGGTTGGTATATTTTTTCGCGATAGAGATAACGAGACGTAAGTTCGCTTCGACCATCTCTTTTTTCGCACGACGTGCTTTGGCTTCACCGATAGACATACGACGGTTAATATCTTTAACCTGTTCGATTGTCAGTCCAGTTTCAACTTCAATTTGTTGCAGTTTTTGTAAGCTGCGTTGTACTTCTTCTTCAATACCTGCCAGTTTTTCAGACCAAGGCTTATTCATTGCACGAGCAGCAGTGAACCATGTGTCATTGGTTTCGTTACCTGTAAACAAAGTAATGAAGTTTTTCTTTGGCATCTTAACTTGATCAACACAAAGACGCATGATGTGACGCTCTTGAGCACGAACTCGGTCCATCATGTCACGCATATTGTTAACCAGATAATCAAACTGTTTCGGTACTAAACGGAACTGTTTGAAAATTTCAGATAACAATAAGATTTCAAGCTCTGTATCTTTGTGGTTACGACCTTTCGCCTTGATAGTTTTGCGAGTTTTTTCGTATTGCTCACGAAGCTCAGTAAACTTCTGACGCGCTAATTCAGGATCGATGCTGTTATCATCATCGCTATCGCTGTCATTGTCGCCATCTTCATCTTCGTCTTCATCTTCGTCTTCAGCGCTGTTGTCGACTTCATCATCTTTGTCTAAGTTGACATCTTCACTTTCTGCCATTTCTTCGGCATTAGGGTCAATAAACGCAGTAATTAAGTCTGAAAGACGTGCTTCGCCAGCTTCAACGCGATCATACTGTTCAAGAAGATAAGTAATTGCTTCAGGATATTCTGCAACGGAACATTGAACTTGGTTAATACCATCTTCAATGCGTTTTGCGATATCAATTTCACCTTCCCGGGTGAGCAGTTCAACTGTACCCATTTCACGCATATACATACGCACAGGGTCGGTTGTACGGCCAATCTCAGATTCTACACTAGAAAGTACCTGAGCTGCGGCTTCTGCAGCATCATCATCAGTATCATTTGAATTTTCTGCCAGCATCAGATCATCGGCGTCAGGTGCTTCTTCCATAACCTGAATGCCCATGTCGTTAATCATCTGGATGATGTCTTCGATTTGATCTGAATCGACGATATCTTCCGGCAGATGGTCATTGACCTCAGCATAGGTCAGGTAGCCTTGCTCCTTACCTTTAGTAACAAGTAGCTTCAGCTGTGACTGCGGGTTTTGCTCCATAAGACGGTATCCACACTTCAAAGTAATTTGGGTTGGTGTCGGTCGGCGATAACTGTTCAGCCAACAATAACTACGGAGGGGCATTTTCATTGTCGATTGCTACGGTCCCCTCAGCGTAGCAAATGTAGGTTTTTAGTACCTACCGATAGCGGCAATTAAGCCGTGTTTTTAATCTTAATTCTGTGTTTACTTTTTAACGCGTGCCTGTATTATCAATTGGACTTCTTCGCGTTCATCCTGCGTTAGGCCTTCTGTTCTCTCTTTCGCAATAAGTGCGTTTAGACGCTCGTCCATTGCGGTTAAAAAAAGATGATCTAACGTGTCTGTAAAGGTTTTCTCTGCAATCTCATCTATATCTATATCGTTCCACATTGCCAATTTTTCAAGCTGTTTACCGAATTTATTCTCTCTATAGAGTTCGATAATCTGTCCTGTATTTAGGCCCGGTTGTGCTTGGCAAACGGAAACTAATTCAATAAAAAGCGATAGACCTGCAATTTTTTCTGTACTTAATCCCTCGAGAGGGGGCACTAATTTAGAGAATTCTGGGTTTTGTATCAATAGGGCAATCAATATACGCATCGGTGTGGTGCGTAATTTTGTCGGTTGATACGATAATTCGTGATTAACCGGCGTTTTACCAAATAAACGATCCATCTGCTCTATATCGGGATTTCCCGTTAAGCTTCCAAGCTCTCTTAATAAATATAGACGTAAAGTTTCACTTGGGATCTTATCTATTAATGGTCTGGCTAAACTATATAGCTTACCATTGCCTTCTTGAGTACTCAGATCCACTTGAGGAACGAGTGAATCAAATAAAAATTCTGATAATGAATGTGCTTGTTCCATACGTTTTTCAAAAGCTTCTTTACCTTCACGGCGAACCAATGAATCAGGATCATCACCTTCGGGTAAAAACATAAAACGTAAAGAGCGACCATCATTTAAAAAAGGAAGGGCGGTTTCTAATGCTCGCCATGCGGCATCACGACCAGCTCTATCTCCATCATAGCAGCAAATAATGTTATCCGTTGTCCGAAAGAGCAACTGGATATGTTCTGCTGTAGTGGAGGTTCCTAATGAGGCAACGGCATAATCAATACCAAACTGCGCTAATGCCACAACATCCATATAACCTTCAACAACTAATAGCTTTGTGACGTTATTATTAGATTGTTGCGCTTCATAAAGCCCGTAAAGTTGGCGGCCTTTATGGAAAATCTCTGTTTCTGGTGAGTTCAAGTATTTAGGTAAATCATCACCTAACACTCGTCCACCAAAGGCAATAACACGGCCACGTCTATCTCTGATCGGAAACATGACTCGTTGGCGAAAACGATCATAAGTACGACCATTATCGTTAGTTATTACCATACCCGCTTCAAGAAGTAAGGCTTTATTATCGGCACTTTGACCAAAACGTTTTAGGGCGTTATCCCAACCAGTTGGTACAAATCCAATAGAAAAACGGGTAATAATATCTTCAGTAAGCCCACGATGCGCAAGGTAGTTTCTTGCTTCCTGTGCATCAGGTTTATTGAGAGCGCTACTATAATACTGATTCAACTTCTCCATCACTTGATAGAGATTTTGTCTTATATGTCGTTCAATAGGACTACTGCCTGTTCCTGTTTCATAAGGAACTTCTAACCCATGCATTGCTGCTAACTCTTCAATGGTTTCGACAAAATCGAGCCTGTCGTAATTCATTAAAAAATCAATAGCATTGCCATGCGCGCCGCAACCAAAACAGTGATAAAACTGTTTGTCGCTATTTACTGTGAAAGAGGGCGTTTTTTCATTATGAAACGGACAACACGCTGAATGATTTTTGCCTTGTTTTTTTAACGGCACGCGAGCGTCGATAAGATCGATGATATCGGTTCGAGCTAGCAAATCATTGATAAATGAACGTGGAATTCGTCCAGCCATAAGCCCTTTTACGCCTGTTGTTGAACGAGAATAAGCCGCGCTCTCAGAAGAAAGCACGGCCTTTAACTGCGACTACAGTGTCTGCATATGTTGCGGTATAAGCCGCAAAATATTAGTACAGACGAGTACGACGTGCGTTTTCGCGAGCTAATTTTTTAGCGTGACGTTTTACTGCTGATGCTTTAGCGCGTTTACGTTCAGTCGTTGGTTTTTCATAAAACTCACGACGACGAACTTCTGCTAATACGCCTGCTTTTTCACAAGAGCGTTTGAAACGACGAAGAGCAACGTCAAATGGCTCGTTTTCACGTACTTTGATTACCGGCATGTGCCTCTCACCTCAATAGAAATCGGTTTGCGCTGGCATTATTTAAGCCAGCCGACATTTAAAATGGTGCGGAATTTTACTTCAAAGCAGGGCACTTTGTAAAGAGATGCACAAAATTGAAACGCAAACTCTCACTTTTGTGTCTTTTTGGGAGAACACGAAAAGCGAAAATCGCTAACCACACATTTAAATCACTTAAAATAGGTGGATAATTATAGAACAGAAAAAGGAATTTGTCACATGCTGGTATGTAAAAGATGTGCCGAAGGCGTATAAAATCACCGAAATAATGGTACAATCGATTTATTACGCGAGTCCGCGAAGAAGAATTTGGAAGCGTCATGCGAGTTTTAGGTATTGAAACATCTTGCGATGAAACCGGTATCGCAATTTACGATGATAAAGCCGGTCTATTAGCGAATCAACTTTATAGCCAAATTAAACTGCACGCCGATTATGGTGGTGTAGTTCCTGAACTTGCTTCACGGGATCATATCCGTAAAACAGTACCTCTTATTCAAGCGGCACTGAAAGAAGCAAATCTTACGGCAAAAGATATTGATGCAGTTGCTTATACTGCGGGCCCTGGTCTTGTTGGCGCTTTGCTTGTAGGTGCAACAATTGGGCGCTCATTAGCTTTTGCATGGGATGTTCCTGCTATTCCTGTTCATCATATGGAAGGCCATTTATTGGCGCCAATGCTTGAAGAGAAAACACCTGAGTTTCCATTTGTGGCGCTTTTGGTTTCTGGTGGTCATACACAGTTAATCAGTGTGACAGGAATTGGCGAATACACCTTATTAGGTGAATCTATCGATGATGCTGCTGGCGAAGCTTTTGATAAAACAGCAAAATTGTTGGGATTAGATTATCCCGGCGGTCCTGTATTATCGAAAATGGCGCAACAGGGCACAGAAGGTCGATTTGTTTTTCCTCGCCCAATGACAGATAGACCGGGGCTTGACTTTAGTTTCTCTGGTTTAAAAACCTTTGCGGCTAATACTATTCGTCAAAATGACGATTCAGACCAAACTCGCGCTGATATTGCACGGGCATTTGAAGATGCTGTTGTTGATACGCTAGCGATAAAATGCCGTAGAGCTTTAGAACAAACAGGTTTTAAACGTTTAGTGATGGCAGGTGGTGTAAGTGCTAATCGGACATTACGTGCGAAAATGGAAACCGTGATGAAGCAATTAGGCGGCGAAGTTTTTTATGCGCGTCCTGAACTGTGTACTGATAATGGTGCAATGATTGCATTAGCGGGGATGATCCGCTTTAAAGGCGGTACAGAAGGCCCGTTAAGTGTGACTGTAAGACCACGCTGGCCTTTAGCTGAATTGCCTGCCCTCGAAAGTAAATAATATATTGTAAAGTGTCTATTTTTAATTTGGCACACGATATCTGCAAAAGAAAAGCCACTTTCAAAGTGGCTTTTCTTTTTTCAATTCAAATTTTAAACAGAAACTAATTAATCTTCTTTTTCTTGCTCTTTCGCTTCTTGAATGATCTCTTTTTCTGTTTTTTCGGTTTTCTTCTTCAATTTGTGCCAGATCCGACTCTCTTGGCCGCGCCATAAACGTTGAATATTGTCATGATGACGGTAAAGTACAAGACATGATAATAACGCAACGGGATAAGTGAATTCTGGTTTAAACCACCAAACATAAAAAGGGGCAAGCAGTGCGCTGATGATTGCGCCAAGTGATGAATAGCCACTTAGTAAAACGGTGAGTAACCACGTTCCTGCGATAAGACCACTTAAATCCCAACCAATGGCAGCGATAGCACCAAATGCTGTGGCGACGCCTTTTCCGCCTTTAAAGTGGAAGAAAACAGGGTAGATATGCCCAAGGCAAGCCGCGATTGCCACAATGCCGAGATAAAAAGGAGGCACATTTAAATAGTAGGCGAGCCAAACAGGAAGCATCCCTTTTAGGACGTCACAGATAAGTACTGCCGCTGCGGCCGCTTTTCCACCAATACGTAGGACGTTGGTCGCTCCGGGATTGCCAGAGCCAAATTTTCTTGGATCAGGTAGTCTTGCCAGTCGGCAAATCAATATCGCGCTGGAGATTGAGCCGCACAAGTAGGCGAAGATGATCATTCCAAGTGCGTTAGCACTCATTTGTATTCTCCAATGTTTATGTAAGTTCGTTAGGCATGTATGGATAATACGCATATTTCATCGGAAGTGGTATCCGATGAGCAGAAAAAATAAGAGATGACGTGATGGATATCGTATTTATTGAGCAATTATCAGTAATAACCACAATCGGTGTTTATGATTGGGAAAAAACCATAAAGCAAAAATTAGTGTTCGATATCGAAATGGAATGGGATAACAAACGCGCATCCCAAACCGATGATGTGGTTCATTGTTTAGATTATGCCAGTGTGAGTAATGCAATCATTGACTATGTTGAGACTCGACGTTTTGAATTAGTTGAACGTGTTGCTGAAGAAGTGGCACAGCTATTGATTACTCAATTTGCTGTACCTAGAGTAAAAATTAAATTAGCGAAACCTGGGGCTGTTGCACAAGCCAAAAACGTGGGTGTGATTATTGAGCGTAAAGCTTAATTAGTGCTGATCCTGATTAAGTCGCGATTTCCATTTTATAATCGCGGCTTCCCGTTGCTTGGTTAGCGCATCTCGTATTGCACTTCCTTTTAATCCACTTTCAATAATTGGCTTAATATCCACATTATTTGCAATTGCGAAAGCTTGGCAAAGAAACGCGCGTTGTGGGTAAACGAGATTTTCTAACCCTTTGCGTCCTCTGGCGTCGGCTTCACTCACCATTGCTAATTGCTCAACACGTTCAGGTTTTCGCCATGCATCAATAGCATCAAATAAGCGGATTATTTTTGAAGGGCGCATTCTATCAATACGATGGATATGATCATGAAATCTTGCCGTTAAGCGTGCCAAATCACGGATATGATTAGGAATACGATAACGCAGGCATAAGGCTTCAACTAAAGGAACACCAGCAGGACCATGTCCATGGTGATGAGGCCAATTTTCAGGAGGTGTTAATCCTTTCCCCAAATCATGGCATAAGGCGCTAAAGCGCACCGCAATATCATCGGTTAATTGGCTGGCGATATTGAGTACCATCATGGCATGAATGCCTGTATCGATTTCTGGATGCCATTTTTCAGGCGCAGGAACACCAAACAAAGCATCAATTTCAGGAAAAAGAACGCTTAAAGCACCACATTGGCGTAGAACTTCAAAATAGACTTGAGGCGCGGGGCTCTCAAGGGCTTTTTCTGTTTCCTTCCAAACACGTTCAGCAGTCAGCGCATTTAGCTCGCCACTTTGTGCCATCGTTTTCATTAATTGCAGTGTTTCAGGTGCAACATTAAATCCTAAAGGCGCAAATCGTGCAGCAAAACGTGCAACTCGCAAAACTCTTAAAGGATCTTCTGAAAAGGCTTCAGAAACATGGCGAAGTTGTCTTGCATGGATATCATCTATGCCATGATAAGGATCGACATATTCACCATCAGCAGAATAAGCAATGGCATTAATGGTGAGATCACGACGTGCGAGATCGTCTTCTAACGTGACATCTGGTGCCGCATAACAAGTGAAACCCGTGTAACCTGAGCCTGATTTTCGTTCTGTACGCGCAAGGGCATACTCTTCATGAGTATCTGGATGAAGAAAAACAGGAAAATCTTTGCCTACTTGTTGATAGCCTTGTTGTAACAGCATTTGAGGAGTTGCACCAACAACAACCCAATCTCTGTCTTTTACTGGCATCTGTAATAGTTGGTCGCGCACAGCGCCACCAACAAGGTATATATTCACGGGATCACTGTTCCTTTGGCTGGATGTTAGTTCATCCAACGATCATTACGTTTACGACGGCGCGGAATAATATGTGGAAGGATCAGACCAAAAACAAGACCTGCACCTGCAACACCACCACCATACATAAACCACTGTAAGATGATATCGCGTTGTCTGTCATCTAATTGTTGATTAGCAAAATCGAGTTTTTTCTCTGCGACAGCGAGCTTTGTTCTCATTTGTTCATTTTCTTTTTTCAAGCCATTGATGATGTCATCGCTGTTTGAAACTTTATTTTGCATATCAGTGGTGCGTTGGTTCCAGCTTTGATCGATATTCGCCAGTTTATCGCGCAGTGTTTGGATCTCTTTTTCCATAGCAGGAATACGAGTACGCATACTTGGTTGGGCACTGAGTTGGCTTTCTGGTAGCCAAACGGTACGATCTTTATCGTCTTTAATCTGTACATAACCCGTTGCTGCGTTACGAGAAATAACAGTAACGGTTGAGCCCGAGTTTAAAGAGCCAACAATTCGATACTGATTTCCTGGTCCACTGTGTACATAAGTGGATAATTCATCGGAAACATAACGAGTTTCTGCGTGTGAGCTCAGAGAAACGCCTAAGCCAAGTAAGGAAAGAAAAAGTAAGGGTAATTTTCGCATTATGTTTTCAACTTTTTTATCTATACAAGAGAATATTTTTACTGATACTAAAGAGTAAAGTTTGCGTAAGCAAATAGTAAACCAGAATGAGAACACTCTTAACTGGTAGAATATAGGGATAATCTGCCTTTTATTCATTATTGTTATTAGGCTATCACTTGCAAAATGAAAATGCGTCAAATATTTTACTAATCAATTGATTTACTTAAGGGAAATAGAATGAGCCAATTAGAAACTGAACTCAAAATGAGTGCCATACCTGCCGCTATTCCTCACATTATTCAGCGCATTCTTACTCTACCTCATCAGCACTCTGCACCTAAAAAGCTGACTAATCTTTACTTTGAGACGACAGATAATCAAATTCGTCGTTGGGATATGGGGTTGCGTATTCGTGGTGTTGATGAAAGTTATGAAATGACAATTAAAACAGCCGGTAAAGTGGTTGCAGGTTTGCATCAACGTCCAGAATATAATGTGAAATTAGAGCAACCTAAATTAGATTTAGCTCGCTTTCCAGCAGAAATCTGGCCTGAAAATACAGATTTAACCCTATTAGAAACACAACTCAATGTGTTGTTTAATACCGATTTTTATCGTGAAATCTGGCTGGTGGATTTTCAAAATAGCCAAATTGAAGTGGTATTAGATAAAGGCGCTATTCGTACTCATCAATATGAGTTACCGATCGAAGAGTTCGAGTTAGAGCTTAAAAAAGGCGATGTGTCAGATATTATTGCATTAGCGACTTATTTAGGTGAAAAAGGGGGATTGCGCCTAGCTTCTCGCAGTAAAGCGGCTCGAGGTTATTATTTAGCGAAAGATAAACCTGCTTTATCGTTGAGTGTGGTGAGTCTTTCTCCTAGTGATACAACCGCTCAGCAACTCACAAAATGGTTAAGTGCAATACAAGCATTAGAAGAAGCCATTTTTGCTAACCCAACACCTCCGACAATTACTATGCCAGCAATGTTGGCGTTATTTTCAGATTGGTGTAAAAAACAGGCTGATCTGCCTGAGTCTATGCAACAATCACTCAATGGTATTTCACCGTTAACATTTACAACCGCAACCGACTATTATCATGTTTTATGGTTGAACTTTAAGTTATCTTCTATGGCGTGGTTACTATCTATTGCTTAATTTTCTGACAACTTGAGAGTCTATTTATGTCTGTTATCGGTGTATTTCAACAATTGTGGAATAAAGCACAGTGTGGGTTCTCTTCTCAATTAAATGCGTTAGCGCCTTTTAGTGAGCTTGAACAACAGTTTTTTGCTTTTAGCCCTTTTGCAACAGAGCATTTACGTGTTAATCCTCAATGGTTGACTGATATCAGGCAAAATCCACCAAACAGTGTGGAATGGCAAAGTTATGAGTCTCAATTAACGGAAAAATTAGCCAATATTGATAGTGAAGATGATGTGATGCGGATCTTACGCCAATTTCGTCATCAACAATTAGTGCGCATTGCATGGCTACAATTTTTTCAATTAGGCGATATTCCTTGTGTGCTAAAACATTTGAGTGTGTTAGCTGAAACATTAATTTGTGTTGCGAGAGATACACTTTATCAGCAATGTTGCCAGCAATGGGGAACACCTTGTGATCATGAGGGAAAACCTCAGCCATTACTGATTTTAGGAATGGGAAAGCTAGGTGGATTTGAACTTAACTTTTCTTCTGATATCGACTTAATTTTTGCCTATCCTGAAAATGGATTTACGCAAGGTGGACGCCGAGAATTAGATAATGCACAGTTTTTTACTCGCTTAGGTCAAAAGCTTATTAAGGCTTTGGATCAACATACCATTGATGGCTTTGTCTATCGTGTTGATATGCGATTGCGCCCTTTTGGTGAAAGCGGTCCTTTGGTAATGAGTTTTGCAGCACTGGAAGATTATTATCAAGAGCAAGGGCGCGATTGGGAACGCTATGCGATGATCAAAGCGCGTGTGCTAGGTGCAGAAAAGAAAGAGTATTGCCAAGTTTTACGGCAAATGTTGCGTCCTTTTGTTTATCGTCGTTATATTGATTTTAGTGTTATCCAATCACTTAGAAATATGAAATCCATGATCAGTCGTGAAGTACGCCGTCGTGGTATGATTGATAATATAAAATTAGGCTCTGGTGGTATTCGTGAAATTGAATTTATTACTCAGGTTTTCCAGCTAATTCGCGGGGGAAGAGAGCCGGAGTTACAAAGTAATTCATTATTAACAGTGCTTAATGTCATCACTAAACTAGAGCTGTTAACATCACAAGAAACCGCACAACTCACTGAAAGTTATCTTTTCCTTCGTCGATTAGAAAATTTACTGCAATCTATTGGTGATCAACAAACTCAAACCTTACCAGAAAGTGAAGAAGATAAAGCACGGTTAACTTTTGCAATGGGATTTGATGATTGGGAAATGCTTTATCAAGAAATTAACCACAAGATGCAGGCTGTTTCCGTGATATTCACGCAATTGATTGGTGAAGAAGACGAGAATGATGATGAAGATGATATTTCTGAATTTAAGCGTCTTTGGTTACTTGGGCGTTTGCCTGAAACGTCGCCATTATTTCATGAAACATTAACCATCGAAGCTCTTGAGGCGATAAATCAGACGTTACAGAATTTTCGACAAGATATTGGCAAGCGAACGATTGGACCGAGAGGACGTGATGTTCTTGATGCCTTAATGCCAAAACTATTAGCTAAAATTTGTCAGCAACCTCAAACTCTAGTGACACTACAACGTGTGACGCCTCTGTTATTAAGCATTGTGAGTCGTACAACGTATTTAGAGTTAATGCAAGAGTCGGATGAAGTTTTAACGCATGTTATACGGCTCTGTGCGGCATCGCCGATGATTGCTGAACAATTAGCGCTTCACCCTTTATTGCTAGATGAATTACTTGATCCCAATTCTCTTTATCAACCCCTGCCTTTAGATGCGTATCGTGATGAATTACGCCAATATTTATTACGTGTACCAGAAGAAGACGAAGAGCAACGATTAGAAGCATTACGCCAGTTTAAGCAGGCTCAATTACTACGTATCGCTGCTGAAGATATTACAGGTGTATTACCAGTCATGAAGGTTAGCGACCACTTAACCTATTTAGCTGAAGCTATTATTCATGCTGTTGTTCATCAAGCTTGGTCATATATGGTGAAACGTTATGGTGAGCCTGAACATTTAGCTCATCGTGATGGACTTGGTTTTGCGGTGATTGGGTACGGTAAATTAGGGGGATGGGAGCTAGGATATAGCTCTGATTTGGATTTGGTCTTTTTATTAGATTGTCCAATAAATACGGTGACAACAGGGGCTAAACAGATTGATGCCCGCCAATTTTATCTGCGTTTAGCACAGCGTATTATCCATTTATTTAGTACCAGAACATCTTCTGGTGTGTTGTACGAAGTCGATGCGCGTTTACGCCCTTCAGGTGAATCTGGTATGTTGGTTAGTACTATTCAAGCTTTTGATGAATATCAGAAAAATGAAGCTTGGACTTGGGAGCATCAGGCGCTAATTCGTGCCAGAATGATTTACGGTGATGATGAATTACAACAGATGTTTTCACGTATTCGTCATGAAACCCTATGTCTTTCTCGTGATGCAGATGTGTTACAGAATGAAGTGCGCGATATGCGTAAAAAAATGGTGCAACATCTTGCACCAACACAAGCAGATAAGTTTGATTTAAAAACTTCATCTGGCGGTATTACCGATATTGAATTTATCGCACAATATTTAGTATTGCGTTTTTCTCACCAATATCCGGCTTTAACTCGTTGGTCTGATAATGTGCGTATTTTTGAGTTAATGGCAAAACATCAAGTAATGGATGAAGATGAAGCTCTCGCTTTAACACATGCTTATGTCACATTACGTAATGAATTGCATCATCTGGCTCTACAAGCATTACCTGCTATTGTGGATAATCATTGTTTTATCGCAGAGCGAGAGTGCGTATTAAAAAGCAAACTGAAGTGGCTCGGTGAACAAGAGTAATGGTTTGTTGGCATGAAGTCTTATGTGTATCTCTTTTTGCCTAACAAGTTATGGTATTATTTCGGCTTATTTTGAAAATAAATGTGGAGTATGGGATGAAAGTAACGCTGCCGGATTTTAATAAGGCCAATGTGTTGGTTGTCGGTGACGTCATGTTAGACCGCTATTGGTATGGCCCAACAAGTCGAATTTCACCAGAAGCCCCAGTGCCAGTGGTCAAAGTAGATACCACAGAAGAGCGACCAGGCGGTGCCGCAAACGTTGCAATGAATATCGCGTCTCTTGGTGCTAATTCGCGTTTAGTGGGTTTAACTGGTATTGATGAAGCCGCAAAAGCATTGAGCAATACATTAAATCAGGTCAATGTGCGTTGTGATTTTGTCTCTGTTGCGACACATCCAACGATCACAAAATTACGTGTTCTTTCTCGTAATCAGCAATTAATCCGTCTTGATTTTGAAGAAGGATTTAGCAATGTTGATCCTCAACCTATTTATGAACGTATTCAGCAAGCATTGCCTTCTATTGGTGCATTGGTTTTATCAGACTATGCCAAAGGGGCGCTTTCTCATGTTCAAGAGATGATCCAACTGGCAAAAAAAGCGGGTGTACCTGTATTAATCGACCCTAAGGGATCTGATTTTGAACGTTATCGCGGTGCAACGTTATTAACGCCAAATATGTCTGAATTTGAACAAGTCGTTGGTGTTTGTAAAACCGATGAAGAGCTGGTGGAAAAAGGCACAAAATTAGTTAGAGATTTAGATCTTGAAGCGCTGCTTATCACTCGCTCAGAGCGCGGAATGAGCTTACTTCGTGCTAATGAAGCCCCACTGCATTTACCAACTCAAGCACAAGAAGTTTATGATGTTACTGGTGCTGGTGATACGGTAATTGGCGTATTAGCAACCTCTTTAGCTGCTGGTAAACCTTTAGGTGAAGCCTGTTTCCTTGCTAACGCAGCTGCGGGTGTTGTTGTCGGTAAATTAGGGACATCAACGGTGTCACCTATCGAGCTTGAAAATGCAATCCGTGGTCGTTCTGACAACGGTTTCGGTATGATGGAAGAAGAGCAACTAAAACAAGCTGTCGAATTAGCGCGTCAACGTGGCGAGCGTATCGTTATGACGAATGGTTGTTTTGATATTCTTCATGCAGGTCACGTTAGCTATTTAGCGAACGCACGTAAATTAGGTGATCGCCTTATTGTTGCTGTAAATAGTGATGCGTCTACTAAGCGATTAAAAGGTGAAAGTCGTCCTGTTAACCCATTAGAGCAGCGCATGACAGTTTTAGGTGCTTTAGGTGCAGTCGATTGGGTTGTTGCATTTGAAGAAGATACACCACAGCGCTTAATTGCCTCTGTATTACCGGATATCTTAGTTAAAGGTGGCGATTATAAGCCTGAAGATATCGCAGGTAGTAAAGAAGTTTGGGCAGCAGGTGGTGAAGTAAAAGTGCTGAATTTTGAAGATGGTATTTCTACAACAAATATCATTAACGCAATTAAAAAGAAATAATTAAGCTCTTTTATTAAGCTTAAAAGAAAGCACTCTACGGGGTGCTTTTTTTGTTATGGTGACTAATTATTATGTTCTAATATTATCAATAATTATTGTTCTCGTTTTAAATGATACTCAACAATATAATCTTGAGTGTTTCTATACATGATTGAATAGTTAATATAATCACCATGGATACTGTATGATAATGTGCTGAGTCTTAATATTGGAATGTTATTTTCTATTTTTAATAATTGACAAATATTGTTGTCTGGCATTATAGGATGAAATGTTTCGTAACTTCCCGCTATTTTTATTTGGCAAACATTCTCAATAAAGTCAAACTTAGAGCCTTCTAAGTGGGTTAATGTTAAATTAGTAAAATATTTAACAGGCATATAACTATCTTCAACAATAAGCGGTTTATTATCAACGTAACGTATTCGCCTTGAATAAAAAATACGTTCATTTGAATTAATTCGTAATTTACTAGCAATAGATAAAGGACAGGGAATAACACTAAATTCTATAACTTCACTTCTTACATTGTGGCCTGTATTTGCCATTAATTCGACAAAGCCTTTTAAGCTTGCATTTTCATGATGAACATCTTTCTCTTTAATATAAGTCCCTGAACCTTGCTTCCGTTCTAATAAACCTGCGATAACCAGTAAATCTATAGCTTTACGGATAGTCATCCTTGAAACATCGTATTGCTCTGCTAATGTTTTTTCAGCCGGTAATGTGTCACCAATTTGATATCCTGCCGAATTTATTTGAATTCTTAGGCTTTTTGCAATGTCTTTATAGATCACTTTTATACCTCTTTTTATTCTAAAAAATAGTTTTCTATATTTAGAATATCTGAGTCTAATATTTTGATATATAGCAAAATGATTTGTAGTTTGAAAATGTGAACGTTATCAAAAAATAAAAATTGATCTGCTTTTTTACAAAAATGTAGATCACTTTGCTTGAAAGATTAATATGAATTAGATCACGAATAACTCATTTCGAATGAGAGAATAAAGAGAAAAGAATCTAATCTGAATTTACAGAATAAAAATAAATTAAATAGTATGTCGTCCCAGTAGCAGTAAATAAGAGGATATTTTTATGCTCAGTCAAATACAAAGATTTGGTGGAGCCATGTTTACCCCTGTCCTGCTATTTCCTTTTGCAGGTATTGTTGTAGGCATTGCAATTCTATTACAGAATCCATTATTTATTAGTGAAGATTTATTAAGACCTGATAGTTTATTTTCTCAAATTGTTCATATTATTGAAGAGGGTGGATGGACTGTTTTTCGCAATATGCCTCTTATTTTTGCAATTGGTTTACCAATAGGTTTAGCCAAAACAGCACAAGCAAGAGCTTGCCTTGCCGTTATGGTGAGTTTTCTCACTTGGAATTATTTTATTAATGCAATGGGTATTGTTTGGGGAAATTATTTCGGCGTGGACTTTACAAATGAAGTTGGCGGAAATAGTGGCCTTACAATGATTGCCGGTATTAAAACATTAGATACTAGTATTATTGGGGCAATTATTATTGCTGGTATTGTAACAAGTATACATAATCGTTATTTCGATAAACAGCTACCTGTATTTCTAGGTATATTTCAGGGAACATCTTATGTTGTATTAATTAGTTTTTTTGTGATGTTACCTTTAGCGTGGATAACATTATTTTTCTGGCCTAAAGTGCAAGTTGGTATTCAATCTTTGCAGGTGTTTATGGTTGAATCAGGCTCTTTAGGTGTTTGGATATATACCTTTCTTGAGCGTATTTTAATTCCTACTGGTTTACATCATTTTATTTATGGACCTTTTATTTTTGGCCCAGCAGTCACTGAACATGGTATTCAAGTTGATTGGGCTCAAAATATGCAATATTTCAGTCAAAGTACACAATCTTTAAAAGAGTTATTTCCTGAAGGTGGCTTTGCGTTACATGGTAATAGCAAAGTTTTTGGCTCTATTGGTATAGCGCTAGCTCTCTATTTTACTGCCGCACCTAAAAATAGAGCCAAGATTGCCGGTTTACTTATACCTTCTGCATTGACCGCTGTATTTGTGGGAATAACAGAACCTTTAGAATTCACATTTTTATTTATCTCACCGTTATTGTTTGCCATTCATGCCGTGTTAGCCGCCACATTAGCGACAACGCTTTATCACTTTGGGGTTGTTGGAAATATGGGCGGGGGGATCATCGACAATTTTCTTCCTATGAATTGGATCCCAATGTTTCATAACCATTACGGAATGATTATCACGCAAATAGTCATAGGACTCATTTTTACAATGATTTGGTTTGTGGTGTTTAGAACATTAATTATCAAACTTAATTTAAAAACACCGGGTCGTGAAGAAGATGACGAAGAGATAAAACTTTATAGCAAACAAGACTATAAAAATAAAAAGTCACAAGTTTCAGATAGTTCAAAAACAGCAAAAGAAGACCGCAAACTCGCACTTCCTAAAGGCATTCTTGAAGGTTTAGGGGGAAGTGGAAATATCAAATCCTTAAATAATTGTGCAACACGTTTACGCATTGAAGTGATAGATAGCGAAATAGTTGAAACGGATGCTTATTTCAAAGAGCTCGGTGTACATGGTGTGGTGCGTAAAGGCCATGCATTACAAATCATTATCGGGCTACACGTTTCTCAAGTGAGAGACAAAATTGAACAACTTATGAAAGAAGATACACAAAAAATCATCTTGTCGGAGGCTATATAATGAAGAAGTTCTCAGTCGTAATTGCAGGTGGCGGTAGTACATTTACACCCGGTATTATTTTGATGCTACTGGAAAATTTAAAACGTTTTCCATTAAGAGCCATCAAATTTTATGACAATGATGCCGAGCGGCAAGAAACCATTGCTAAAGCTTGTGAAATAATTCTTACTGAAAAGGCACCTGAAATTGAATTTTGCTATACCACAGATCCTAAAACTGCCTTTACGGATGTTGATTTTGTTATGGCGCATATCCGTGTTGGTAAATATCCAATGCGTGAAAAAGATGAAAAAATTCCTTTGCGCCATGGTGTATTAGGACAAGAAACTTGTGGGCCTGGTGGTATTGCTTATGGTATGCGTTCTATTGGGGGAGTCTTAGAGTTGGTTGAATATATGGAAAAATATTCACCAAATGCATGGATGCTAAATTATTCTAACCCTGCTGCAATTGTCGCTGAAGCTACTCGTCGTTTAAAACCTAATGCGAAGATCTTAAATATTTGTGATATGCCAATTGGCATTGAATCACGTATGGCACAAATTGCAGGATTAAAATCACGTAAAGAGATGCGAGTTCGTTACTACGGTTTAAATCATTTTGGCTGGTGGACTCAAGTTGAAGATTTGCAGGGGAATGATTTACTGCCTGTGATCCGTAAACATGTTGCTGAACATGGGTATATTCCAAAAGTGGCTGGTGAGCCGGTTGAAGCCAGCTGGAATGATACATTCGGTAAAGCAAAAGATGTGTGGGCATTAGATCCAGCAACAATGCCAAACACTTACTTGAAGTATTATTTATTCCCTGATTATGTTGTTGAGCATTCTGATCCTCATCATACTCGTGCGAATGAAGTGATGGAGCACAGAGAAAAGAATGTGTTCAGCGCTTGTCGTGCCATTACTAATGCAGGTAAATCATCGGCAGGGCATCTTGAGATTGATGAACACGCTTCTTACATTGTCGATCTAGCAACAGCTATTGCGTTTAATACCCAAGAAAGAATGCTACTGATCGTTCCTAACAACGGATCAATTATTAACTTTGATCCTGAGGCGATGGTAGAGATCCCTTGTATTGTCGGAAGTCATGGCCCAGAGCCTTTGGTAATGGGTAAAATTCCATTATTTCAAAAAGGAATGATGAGCCAACAAGTTGCAGTTGAAAAATTAGTGGTAGAAGCGTGGATTGAAAAATCCTATTTAAAACTGTGGCAAGCCATTACGATGTCTAAAACTGTACCAAGTGCGACTGTCGCAAAAGCGATTTTAGATGATTTAATTGAAGCAAATAAAGACTATTGGCCGGAATTAAAATAGTTGCTAATGGATTATTAAGGTTATAAAAAATAACCCTGTGTCTTTATGAGATACAGGGTTTTTTCTTTATTACTAAAACAAGCAATAAAGTGAATAGATTAAGCCTTATTTTCAGCTTGAGTTTCTACCACAATTTCAACTTCTTCAACTTGGGAAACTTCAATTTGAGGTTTTGCCAGTAGACCAGCTTCTAGCTCATTTAAACGTTGTTCTAAACGATTAAGTTTTTCACGAGTACGTAATAAAACTTGAGTTTGTACATCAAACTCTTCGCGATTGACTAAATCCAACTTGTTTAATTGAGATTGCAGAACAGTGCGGATTTTTTTATCAATGTCATCACCAAAATCTTTAATGCCCTGTGGCAGAACGTTTTGGATTTGGCGCGCGACTTGTTCAAGTTTTTTCGGGTCCAACATGGGAAGTCCTCACAAATAAAATAGAAAGCTGAGGCTAAGTGTAATATGAGGACAGAGGGAATAAAACCAGATATCAAGATTATTGTTACTTTTTTATTATAAATAGTTAAATAACCGTATGTCATAAAATGATTATGTGATGAAACAAAGATTGTCGCCGATTGATGATTGCCTCTTATAATTTTAAAGCGTATAGTTTCACCGTTAATCTCAGGGCGGGGTGAAAGTCCCCACCGGCGGTAGATACCTGAATACTTAGGTAAAGCCCGCGAGCGCTTTGTGTTGCCATTGTAATGCAAAGGTCAGCAGATCCAGTGTGATTCTGGAGCCGACAGTTAAAGTCTGGATGGGAGAGAATAAAATAGCATCAGTAGGATCATTGTATCCATTCCTGTTGTTTCTGCTTGTGTATTTATTAAGCAGAGATCCACTCCTAAGACTGCCCTGATTCTGGTAACTTTCATTAATTATTGAGGTTTTTTTACCATGAATCAGACGCTACTTTCCGAATTCGGTAATCCATTTGAGCGTGTTGAACTTGCTCTAGAAGCCCTTCGTGCTGGCAAAGGCGTAATGGTGCTCGATGACGAGAACCGCGAAAATGAAGGCGATATGGTTTTCGCAGCAGAAACGATGACCACAGAACAAATGGCGATGTCTATTCGTCATGGTAGTGGCATTGTTTGTTTATGCATTACAGAAGAACGCCGTCAACAACTTGATTTGCCTATGATGGTGGAAAATAACACCAGTCATTTCCATACGGCATTTACAGTCACGATTGAAGCAGCACAAGGTGTAACGACGGGTGTTTCAGCATCTGATCGTTTAACCACAGTACGTGCAGCGGCAGCTGATAATGCAAAACCAAGTGATTTAAATCGTCCCGGTCACGTATTCCCATTACGTGCTCAACCTGGCGGTGTGTTAACGCGTGGTGGACACACTGAAGCGTCGATTGATTTAGCAACTTTAGCCGGTTTTAAACCTGTTGCAGTGTTATGCGAATTAACAAATGACGATGGCACAATGGCAAGAGCACCAGAAGTAATTACTTTTGCTAAAAAGCACAATATGCCTGTGTTAACTATTGAAGATTTAGTGGCTTATCGTCTTCGTGAGGAGAAAAAAGCTGGCTGAAATTAACATGTTATAAACGACACTGAAAAACACACACACTTATATCAAGCCACTTAAGGAAACTTAGGTGGCTTTTTTCATATTTTTTGAATAACTATTTCATACTTCTTTGACTATATTTCAAGTAAGAAGGCAGTATGCTTATGTGATAAGAACACTCGCCATAAGAGGTGGTTATGGAAACAAAAATGATGCCAGCGCTGTTTATTGGGCATGGTAGTCCAATGAATGTATTAGAAGATAATACATATACTCGCCTCTGGTCAAAATTAGGGGAAACGCTTCCTCAACCTAAAGCGATTTTAGTGATTTCAGCTCATTGGTATACCGATGGGACTTATGTAACAGCAATGTCGCAACCAAAGACAATTCATGATTTCTATGGATTTCCACCAGAGTTATACGCAATAGAATATCCAGCGCGAGGCTCGATAGGCTTAGCCGCACTGATTGAAGATCTTATCGATCCGATTAAATTAAAACTCGATATGGATCAATGGGGATTAGATCATGGGAGTTGGGGAATACTCGAAAAAATGTATCCCAATGCAAATATTCCTGTTGTTCAATTAAGCATTGATGCACGCCAATCAGCACAATGGCATTATGAATTGGGGCAAAAGCTGGTTGAATTACGTAAAGAAGGCGTCTTAATTATTGGTAGCGGTAATATCGTTCACAATTTAAGAATGATGGATTGGCAAAATAGCGATGCGACGCCTTATTCTTGGGCATTAGCCTTTAATGAGGCAGTCGAAAACAGCTTACGAAGCGATAATGTACCAGAAGCGTTATTTACGATTTTATCAACAGAAGAAGGGCGACTGGCACACCCTACACCAGACCATTTTTTACCTGCGTTGTATCTATTAGGTTTAAAACAAGAGGGTGAAAAGGCAACAGTGCTGAATAATGATATTGTGAATAAATCACTAAGCATGATGACGTTTCAAATTGGATAAAACTATCCAATAAAACTAATTGATAGAAGTGAAAGGCTAAATCCATTTTATGGAATTTGGCCTTTTTTATATTAAATATTAATGTATCGATTCATTATATTTCCCTCGTTATTAACCTTTCCAATTTTCTATATAGATATAATAAATGTTTTTAACCTTTTGTTTATATTGATTTTATTTTTATTTGGTGAAAATTTTGATAAACTTCATAGCTATTAGATGAATGCTTTTTATATTTCTCTAAATAAGTTAATTATGTTTTTTGAATATCTCCCAGTTTGATGTTGATAATTATCTGCTCTACACTTATGCACATAAATGATGCACATAAATGGAGCTTATAATGAAAACATTGACGATGAGTAAAAAAGATAAACGAGGAGTTAATGTGTATCTAACTGTAAAATTGGTGGATGAAGCGCGAGAGCTTGGAATTAATTTATCAGCAACACTTGATCAAATGTTATCTGATGCCATTCGTGAAAAAAAGCGGGAACAGTGGAAAGCTGAAAATAAAAATGGCATTCAAGCTCTTAATGAATTCGAACAGGAAATGGGGTTATTTACTGATGATGATGAATATGGGGTTATTTGATGTCTCAATACACAATATATCGTAATAAATCCCTTAAATCGAAAGAACAGTACCCTTATTTTATTGATATTCAAAATGAACTACTAAGTGATATTGATTCTCGGGTCATTATGCCGATTACTCAGTTATCACATAAGAACTCTCAAATAGAGATATTGGCACCCGTTATTGAAATAGATAATCAGAAATATGTTGTTATGACGAAATCTATAACAGCCGTAGCAAAGAGTAAGTTAAGAACAGTTGATATTGTGTGTGTTAGGCCTGAGATCCATACAGCAATAGTGTCTGCTATGGATATGATCATTTCTGGAATATAGTCTTATATTGAAATCATCAAAATAGAAAGCTATTTTGAATAAAAAAACACCTTACCGCTAACAAGCAATAAGGTGCTCAATATAATTTTAAGATTTCTATCAATCTAAAATAATATGCGGATAGAAGCGGGAGAGATCTTGAGTAATAAGCTCTCTATCTTCTCTAATGCAAATACCTGCGGATTGGTCGTTAACCAGCCAGCTACCAATTAATGTATAACTATCACCAAATTTTGGCAGTGGATGGAAATCTTGAACAATAAAGCCTTCTTCACCGTAAGGGCCATCTGCGACAGCAATATCCTTGCCGTTTTCAACAATACGAATATTTGCACCTTCGCGTGAAAACAGTGGCTTGATAACATAACGCGATAATGAATCAGGCGCTTTACCGTCATAAAAATATGCAGGCAGTAGATTTGGGTGATTAGGGAACATCTCCCAAAGCATTGGTAGCAATGCTTTATTTGAAATAATGCTCTTCCAAGAAGGCTCTAACCAACGAATACCTGCATCAGCCAGTTTAGTTGAGAAGTCTTCGCGGAACATAAATTCCCAAGGGTAAAGCTTAAACATATTGCTGATTATCTGATCTTGCAGATCAGTTAACTCACCACGTTCGCCTAGACCCAGATCTTCAATAAAAACAAAATCAGTCGTTACTTGGGCTTCTTCAGCACAATCTTGTAGATATTGAACTGTACCACGATCTTCTTCAGTATCTTGGCAACAAGACATATGCAGATAACGCATTCCGTATTGATCACGAAGCTCTGAGAATCGATCAATTAATTTCTCTTGAATGCTGTTAAATTGATCGGCATTTTGCGGTAAACGACCTGCATTGACTTGATCTTCAAGCCAGATCCATTGGAAAAAAGCAGATTCATACAGAGAAGTTGGAGTATCTGCATTATTTTCTAACAGTTTTGCCGGATTTTTACCGTCATACGCTAAATCAAGACGTGAATAGAGTGAAGGTTGAGATGATTTCCATGAATCACGTACAAAATCCCAGCAGTGACGCGGGATTTGAAAGCGAGTCAGTAATTCTTCACTATTAGCCACTTTATCAGCGACTTGTAGGCACATCTGATGCAACTCTTCCGTCGTTTCTTCTAACGTTTCAACCTCTTCCATTGAGAATTGATAATAAGCATCTTCAGACCAATAAGGCTCGCCATACATTGTATGAAAGTTAAAGCCAAATTCCGTTGCTTTTTCACGCCAATCCGGGCGTTCAATGATATTTTCACGTTTCATGGTTTTAATTAACCACCTGAACGATAAGAAGATGAACCAGTTGAGCTACGGTTATTATTTGTTGCACTGGTACGTTGAGCTGCTGCTTGTCTTGAAACCGTATTACCAAAGCCACCACGTGTTACTGTTGAAGTTGTTGATGGTTTTGGTGTCATTGCTGTTTTTGGCACGTTCATTTGACGACCGCCAACCGCAGGGCCGTAGTTACGACCTGTTGCATCCACAAATTTACCATTTGCGGGGCTTGTTGGATTACGCGAACTAAACAGAGGTTGTGCTGGCGCACCGCCACCCATTAAGCGACCCATCATATAGCCCGCCATTAATGGCATAAAGAAGCTACCGCCGGAGTTAGCCTGAGCCATTTGTGAGCTGTCTGGGCTTAAATTATTGGCATTTTCAGTACTAACAGGCTGTCCATCAATAGACGCTGTTTGAGTACATTGTGCATCACCGAATTCAGCTACGCAGTCTTCTAATGTTGCGTATTTAGGTGCGGTACGCTGTGCTTCTTGCAATGCAGTGCGATAAGAGTCTTCACACTGTGCTGCTTGTGACGGATTCGCTTGAGCACATTCTTGTGCGTTCATATACAGTGAAACTGTCTCATCGCTCTCTTCACATCCTGAAAGCGCGAATACAGCAGTGATGGCGATTGCAACAGGCGCCAGACGATAAGGACGAAATGCTTTACGGAAAGCATCACGATTAATCGATTTGGTACGTTTCATTGGCATATTGATAAGATCCATAAAAGGTAAAACGTTCAAAATAAAAGCTAGGATAGGTTAAATAGTCTAGAAAATAAATAAGAAACGCCTAATCATCAGGGATAACCAGAAATTTGTGATCTTTATAAGGTTAAGGGTAATGAAATTAGGTAAATCCTCTCTTTTTAACCTAATTGTAATTAAGGTATTTGTTAATACAAGAATATAGATATTGTCGAGATCTTAATTTAATCCATAACACAATATCTTATGTGAAGAGAAAGCATAAAAAAAACCGCTTATCAGTTTATCGCTGAAAGCGGTTTTTTATAAGTGGCTAACTTCTTAATTCAGGATTAAGGCGCAACGTTAAGAGCAGGGCTTGTTAACGGGCGGATAATGCTGTCTGGTGAAGTGGAAATTTCTGCACCTAATGCATTATTTAACTGAATTAAATCATTTTCATTTAAGGTACCACGAGCATATTCAATATTTAATTGGTTAATTAAATAGTCATAACGCGCGTTAGATAATTTCTGTTTTGCATCGTAAAGCGTTGTTGTGGCATTCAGCACATCAACAATAGTACGAGTACCCACTTGATAACCCGCTTCAGTTGCATCTAATGAACTTTGCGCAGAAACAACGACTTGTTGATACGCTTTAATGCTACTGATCGACGCAGAAATATTGTTATAAGAAGAACGAGCGATTTGGACAATCGAACGATAAACCGATTCTAATTGTTCGCTTGCACTAGTAAAACCATATTGTGCTTGTTCAACTTGTGAGCTTGTTCTGCCACCGGTATATAGAGGGATGCTAACAGACAGACCAATACTATTTTGACCATTGTAACTATTGCGACTATTACCTGCTGTTGCTGGAGGTAATGCGCTACCGTGACTATGGCTATTTGATACGCCAGTTGATGCATTTAAATCTACTGTTGGTAAGTGACCTGATTGCGCTAAACGAATATTTTCGCGCGCTAAATCTTGACCTAAACGTGCACTTAATAAACTTAAGTTACGCTCTTCAGCATCTTTTAGCAGTTTCTCAATAGAGTCTGGTGAAGTTGTTGAAAAACGACCAATATTGAGTGAGGCAAGATTAATGTAATAGATACCACTGACTTGGCGTAGTTTTTCTAATGCATTATCTAATTGATTTCGACCAGCCACTTCTTGTGCCAGTACGCTATCGTAATTTGCACGCGCATTTTGTACGTCAGTAATTGCCACTAAACCTACGTTAAAACGTTGAGTTGTTTGATCTAACTGACGGTAAACTTGTTCTTTTTGCGCTTCAATAAATGACAGTGAATCGATAGCACGCAAAACATCAAAGTAAGCGGTCGCGGTGTCTAAAATCAGTTTTTGCTGACTTGTTTGGTAAGTCACATCGCTCATGCCCGCTGTTTTTTCTTGAATGTTTAATTGACGCCATAAAGCCATGTTAAACACACTTTGAGTCAGCGTTAAACTTGCGCCAATAGAATTGGATTCGGTATCTCTTGCATCACGGTAGCCGCTTTTATAATCTGCAGATGCACCTAATCCTAATTGTGGTAATAATGAGCCACGAGCTTCATTAATTTTTTCAAAAGCTTGATTTCGTTCAGCTAATGATTTGCGTAACTCAGGGTTACTGTCCTTTGCTTTTTGATAAACTTGAAGCAGATCCTCAGCCTGACTTGCAGTGCTGAATCCTGCCAAACTCATCGTGACCAAAAGAGAGAGCAGTTTTTTCATTTTAATTCCTTGTTGCAACAGTTTCGCTGAGTTGCCTCTGTTAATCTTGATTGGGGATAATTCTAGCAGATTGTTTCCCTAAGTAGGGGTAGCCATTTGTGCCATATCCTTTTATTTTAGATTAACTTTACATGAATTGTTGGCAAATTTCTTTAAATCTGTATTAAACGTAAGCAATAAAAAGACTCTTAAATGTAACTTAAGGAACATTGTATGAAGAAAAGGGAAAATACACCATTTTTATACGGTCGTGAAGATGTGAAATTGCTCAATCAGAGAGATTTATATAAAGGCTTTTTTCGCATGACCGAATATCGCTTTAAACATCGCCTTTTTGAAGGAGGATGGAGTGAAGAGGTTAAACGTGAGGTTTTTGAACGAGGCAATGCTGGTGTTTTGCTCGCTTATGATCCCAAACGTGATGAAGTGGTGCTAATTGAGCAAATTCGTATTCCTGCGTATGAAACCAGCGAGACACCTTGGTTGCTTGAAGTGGTTGCGGGTATGGTCGAACAAGGGGAAAGCCCTGAAGATGTTGTTAGACGTGAAGCCCAAGAAGAAGCAGGGGTTGTTGTTGGACGATGCGAACCTATTGTGAGTTATCTTTCAAGCCCTGGCGGTACAAGTGAAAGAATGCATGTCTATGTTGGCGAAGTGGATGCAACAACGGCAAAAGGTATTCATGGGTTAGCGTGTGAGAACGAAGATATTCGTGTTCATGTCGTGAGCCGAGAACAAGCCTATTGTTGGGTTGAAGAAGGCGTTATTGATAATGCAGCATCTGTTATTGCTCTGCAATGGTTACAACTTCATCATATTGCACTAAGAGAGCGTTGGTCAGTAATTTAATACACTAATCAATCTTTAAAGGATGTTTTTAGTAATATTATCAAGTAGAGTAACTATCTCTAAGTATACGATATCAAATGAATTAAATTGTAAAATGAAGTGAAAAAAACGTGATTGAAAGCGAGAATATTTCTCACTAATCTTTTGAAATGTGTATTGGTTGGCAGATCTTTACTACGAAAATACGTTAACATAACGGCTAATGAGAGTGAAACAAGGAAACCTTTTGGAAAGCCAGCTTGAATTATCGGTGAAACATAAAAACACCGTAAGAATATTACAAATCACAGACACCCACCTCTTTGCTAATGTGGAAGATACTCTGCTGGGTATAAATACCTATCGTAGCTACCATGCAGTATTAAATGCGATTAGAGAGCAGGGTCTTGATGTTGACTTGATTGTTGCGACAGGTGATTTAGTTCAAGATCAAACCTTTGAAGCTTATCAGCATTTTGCTGATGGCATTGCGACGCTGACACCTCCTTGTGTTTGGTTGCCGGGTAATCATGACTATCAACCTGCGATGATTGATGCTTTAAATCAGGCAGGAATTTTGTCAGCAAAACAAGTGTTGATTGGTGATAATTGGCAAATGCTATTATTAGATAGCCAAATTCAAGGCGTTCCTCATGGTGAGTTATCAGATTGCCAGTTAGATTGGCTAACGCGCTGTCTTGAAAGCCAAAAGCACAGAGATACGATTATCTTGTTACATCATCATCCTATGCCTTCAGGGTGTACATGGTTAGATCAACACAGTTTAAGAAATTCTCAAGAATTGGCTGAGCGTTTAAAAGATCACTCTCAAGTAAAAATGATGCTTTGTGGCCATATTCACCAAGAAATGGATGAAATGTGGAATGGTATTCGTTTGTTGGCGACACCTTCTACGTGCATTCAGTTTCGCCCTCATTGTACAAATTTTACATTAGATACAGTTTCTCCGGGCTGGCGCTATTTGGAAATGTCACTTTTATCTGATGAGAAGGGCAAAATTGACACACAGGTTTATCGTTTAGCGGGTACTGAATTTTGTCCTGATCTTGATGCGGATGGCTATTAAGTTATGCCTCGTATTCTTTACTTACATGGCTTTAATAGCTCACCTAAATCAGCAAAGGCGCAGGCTTTTCGCCAATGGCTTGAAGTAACTCATCCTGAAATTGAATTGTTAGTTCCTCAATTGCCACTCTACCCTCAAGAAGCCGCTCAGTTAATTGAAACGTTAGTTAAAGAGAGTGCCGATGATAAACTTGGATTAATTGGCTCATCATTAGGTGGCTATTTATCTATTTGGTTATCTCAACGTTTTAACTTACCTGCGGTTGTTGTTAATCCTGCGATACGACCGTTCGATCTTTTGCAAGACTTTTTGGGGGAGAACGAAAATCCTTATACACATCAAAAATATAAGCTAGAACCTCATCATATGGATGAGCTGCTTGCTTTGCGTATTCCCACAATCACATCACCTGAACTTATTTGGTTGCTTCAACAAACTGGAGATGAAATACTTGATTATCGTCAAGCTGTCTCATATCTTGGCGCGTGTAGGCAAACCATAGAATCGGATGGAAACCATGCTTTTGTGGGTTTTGAACGTTTTTTTCCGAAAATTATTCAATTTTTAAAGATAATTTAGCCTTTCGGTCGATTAACCTGTAAAACGTAGGTTGATGTATCTAGCCGAAAATTAATATCATATTGCCGCCAACACCTGTTATTATAAACAGTATTTTTCTAACAGCGAACCGCAGATTAAAACAATGACTCAATCAAGTTATAACGCAAAGGATATTGAGGTTCTTAATGGTCTAGAGCCTGTACGTCGCCGTCCGGGGATGTATACAGATACAACAAGACCGAACCATTTGGCACAGGAAGTGATAGATAATAGCGTGGACGAGGCGCTTGCGGGACACGCATCGAAGGTCGATGTCATTTTATATGAAGATCAATCTATCGAAGTTATCGATAACGGGCGAGGAATGCCGGTCGATATTCACCCTGAACTTAAAGTCTCTGCTATCGAGTTAATCCTAGCTCACCTCCACGCCGGAGGAAAATTCTCTAATAAAAACTATCAATTTTCTGGCGGGTTGCATGGTGTAGGGATCTCGGTTGTTAACGCCCTCTCAAAGCGTATTGAAGTAACTGTTCGTCGTGATGGCAAAATTTACCAAATTGCCTTTGAAAATGGCGATAAAGTTGAAGAGTTACACGAAATTGGCACCTGTGCAAAACGAGACACAGGAACGAGTGTACATTTTTGGCCTGATGGCTCTTATTTTGATGTTCCTCGTTTTTCGTCTAAAAGTTTATCTCACGTATTGAAAGCCAAAGCGGTACTGTGCCCAGGCGTTAATGTTTCTTTTGTTGATAAAGTAAATAACACCCAAGAGAACTGGTGCTACGCTGATGGTTTAACCGATTATTTAAGTGAAGCTGTTGCTGAATTTGTTCGCCTTCCTGAAGAGCCATTTACTGGCAAATTTGAAGGTGATAATGAAGCCGTTGAATGGTCTATGTTATGGCTGCCTGAAGGTGGCGATCTACTCACTGAAAGCTATGTTAACTTAATTCCAACGGTACAAGGTGGTACACACGTAAATGGTTTACGCCAAGGCGTGTTAGATGCCATGCGTGAATTTTGTGAATTCCGTAATTTACTACCAAGAGGCCTTAAGTTAACTGCCGATGATACATGGGAACGTTGTGCTTATGTATTATCAGTGAAAATGCAAGATCCTCAATTTGCAGGGCAGACTAAAGAGCGACTCTCCTCAAGACAAACCAGTGCGTTTGTTGCAAATGCAGTAAAAAATGCTTTTAGCTTATGGCTAAATCAGAATGTTCAAATCGGTGAATTACTTGCTGAAATGGCAATTAGTAGTGCCCAACGTCGTATGCGTGCCGCTAAAAAAGTGGTGAGAAAGAAACTCACTTCAGGGCCTGCATTGCCGGGTAAATTGGCTGATTGTACTTCTCAAGATTTACGTTATACCGAACTGTTTTTAGTTGAAGGGGACTCTGCAGGAGGCTCAGCTAAACAAGCGCGAGATCGTGAATATCAAGCGATTATGCCTCTGCGCGGTAAGATCTTAAATACATGGGAAGTTTCTTCAGATGAAGTGCTAGCGTCACAAGAAGTCCATGATATTTCCGTAGCGATTGGTATGGACCCTGATAGTGATGACTTAAGCCAATTACGTTACGGTAAAGTTTGTATCCTTGCGGATGCTGACTCAGATGGTTTACATATCGCAACCTTACTGTGTGCTTTATTTGTGCGCCATTTCCCTGCTCTTGTTAAGGAAGGGCATGTTTATATGGCGATGCCACCACTTTACCGTATCGATTTAGGTAAAGAAGTTCATTATGCCCTTGATGAATCAGAAAAAAATGCCATTTTACAACGACTAAGCCGTAAAAAAGGAAAGCCTAACGTACAGCGCTTCAAAGGCCTGGGGGAGATGAACCCACTTCAACTGCGTGAAACAACGCTTGATCCTAATACGCGTCGTTTAGTGCAATTGGTGATTGATGATGAGAATTATCAAGAAACCCTAGGCATGATGGATATGTTGTTAGCGAAGAAACGCTCTGAAGATCGCCGAAATTGGTTACAAGAAAAAGGCGATGAAGTTGACATCGAAGTGTAATGGATACCACAAGAGTCTGAGGAAAAAATTGAATGAGTGAATTGACTCATGATGGTGTAGAGCGCCAACCGCTCCACTTATTTACAGAAAATGCCTATCTCAACTACTCCATGTACGTCATTATGGATCGTGCATTGCCTTTTATTGGAGATGGGCTAAAACCCGTGCAACGTCGTATCGTTTATGCGATGTCAGAGCTTGGTTTAAGTAATAACGCAAAATTTAAAAAGTCAGCCCGTACAGTTGGTGACGTGCTAGGTAAATATCACCCACATGGTGATGGTGCATGTTATGAAGCTATGGTGCTTATGGCTCAACCATTCTCTTACCGTTATCCGTTAATTGATGGACAAGGTAACTGGGGTGCACCAGATGATCCGAAATCTTTCGCCGCGATGCGTTATACCGAATCACGCCTTTCTAAATATTCACAAACATTATTGAGTGAATTAGGACATGGTACGGTAGATTGGATACCTAACTTTGACGGCACGATGCAAGAGCCGAAAATGTTACCTGCACGCTTACCTAATATTGTGCTTAATGGTACAACCGGTATTGCTGTTGGGATGGCAACGGATATTCCACCGCACAATGCGCGTGAAATAGGACAAGCTTTAGTGATGCTTTTAGATAATCCTGATGCGGGGTTATCTGACGTGATGCAATATGTTCAAGGCCCTGATTATCCGACTGAAGCTGAAATTATTACTGCTCACGATGATATCAAAAAGATTTATAAAACAGGACGTGGCTCTGTCAGAATGAGAGCTGTGTGGCAGAAAGAAGAAGGATGTGCGGTGATCACTGCATTACCTCATCAAGTTTCTGGTGCCAAAGTTCTTGAGCAAATTGCCGCATTAATGCGTGCTAAAAAACTACCTTTAGTTGAAGATTTACGTGATGAATCTGATCATGAAAATCCAACTAGACTTGTTATTGTTCCTCGTAGTAATCGCGTCGATTTAGAACAAGTGATGTACTACTTGTTTGTGAATACTGATTTAGAGAAAAGTTATCGCGTTAACCTAAATATGATTGGGTTAGATAACCGCCCGGCAGTAAAAGGATTACTGACTATTTTAAACGAATGGTTAGTTTATCGTCGCCAAACAGTCACAAACCGCTTAAATCACCGTTTAGAAAAGGTTTTACGTCGCTTAGAAATTCTCAAAGGTTTATTGATTGCTTATCTCAATATTGATGAAGTGATTGAAATTATTCGTCATGAAGATGAGCCAAAAGCAGAATTAATGCGTCGCTTTGAGTTATCCGATATTCAAGCCGAAGCTATTTTAGAGTTACGTTTACGTCATTTAGCCAAACTTGAAGAGATGAAACTAAAAGGCGAAAGCGATGAGCTTGAAAAAGAACGCGATAGCATTGAGAAGTTGTTAAGTTCACCACGTCGTTTAAATACTTTACTGAAAAAAGAGATTGAAGCCGACGCAAAAGAATTTGGTGATGATCGTCGTTCGCCAATCCGTCCTCAAGAAGAGGCGAAAGTGGTAAATGAACAAGATATGTTGCCATCAGAGCCTGTCACCATTGTATTGTCTGAAATGGGTTGGGTACGTAATGCGAAAGGACATGATATTGATCCTAGTGGCATGAGTTATCGTGCAGGGGATAGTTATCACAGCGCAGTACGTGGTATGAGTAATCAGCCTGTTCTATTCCTTGATTCTACGGGACGTAGTTATACCTTAAGTCCAAATGATATGCCTTCAGGGCGTAGTCAAGGCGAACCATTAACAGGCAAGTTAACTTTCCCACCTGATGCCAGCGTGAAATACATGTTAGCGGGAAGTGCGGGGCAAGAGTATTTACTGGCGACAAAAGAAGGTTATGGTTCTGTTCTCTCTTACGATGAGATGGAGACGAAGAATAAGACAGGTAAAGGGCTACTAACAGTTTCTGAAGAGACTGAATTATTAGCTCCGTTCTTAGTTGATCCTCAAAAGAAAAATGAGCAGCACTGGTTTATTATCATTACCGATAAAACACGTATTCTAGCCATTTCAGCAGAACAGCTAAATGAAATGAATAAAAAAGGACGTGGTACACGTCTTGTTGCTTTAGGGAAAGAGCAAGGTGATGTGATTGAACAAATACTGTTCGCACCTAAAGAAGAAGCATTAATCTTTACTGTTGATGGTCAGCAAGAAGTACTTAAAGCAGAAGAGATCAACTATTTTAGCGGTAATGCGGGTGATGAACCTATTCCGTTAAAACATCTACATCCTGAAGCTGTTACCGTCATTATGTCTGAAAAAGGGCTTATTCGTTGCCAGAAAGGACATAATATTGATGCTAAATCGGCTGGCTTTAAAGCAGGTGATGATTATTTTGATGCTGTTGAAGGTATGAGTAATCAACCGGTACACTTGATTGATACAACAGGTCAAAGCTATACCGTTGATGTTGATGCATTACCTTCTGGTCGTAGCAAAGGCGATGCGCTAACTGAACGATTAAAAGTTCAGAAAGGTGCACAATTACGCCATGTTGTTATGGGCGAAAGTACTGATAAGATCTTAATGGCATCTGATGCAGGTTATGGTTTTATTTGTCAGGTTGATGATTTAACTTCTAAAAATAAAGCAGGTAAATCACTACTGACTTTACCTGAAAATGCATTACCATTACCGCCACAACGCTTGAATAATGAGCTCACCGATCTCATTATGATCATTACTAAAGGCGGTAGAATGCTGATTTTTGAAGCCGCGGAATTACCAACGATGGTAAAAGGAAAAGGAAATCAGATGGTTTCTATTCCAGCCTCACAAGCAGCAAGTGGTGAGGATAACGTTGCTTGGTTACGAGTATTACCTGAAAATGCTTCTGTTACACTGCATTTCGGTAAACGTAAAATGACAATGTCGATGGATGAGCTAGTTAGCTTTAAAGCAAAACGTGGACGCCGAGGAACCTCTTTACCTCGCGGTGCTCAAGTTATCGATCATATTGATATTGAAACAAATTAAATCTAATACTTAATTGTTATTGAGTGGGTCTGTTGACCCACTTCTATTTAGGACGCTAAAACTTATGTTAGCCATTATTCGAGGCATTATTGTCATTCTTTACACCATTATTGTGGTGACGTTTGGAATGATTTATTGCATGTTTTCACCAAGAAATCCAAAACATGTAATGACTTACGGACGAGCATTTGGCAAGTTATCTCGTGTTTTTGGGATTAAGCTTGTTGAGCGTTTTCCAAAAGAAGCGGAAAGCTATGGCCCAAGTATTTATATCGGAAACCATCAAAACAATTTTGATATGGTGACGATGTCAAATGCAGTACAACCTAATACCGTGACAGTGGGTAAAAAAAGCTTAATTTTTATTCCTTTTTTTGGTCAGTTGTATTGGATAACGGGTAATATTTTGATCGATAGAGCAAACCGCTCTAAAGCACATGGGACTATTTCACAAGTTGCTGATCAGATTAAATCGAAGAAGATTTCTGTGTGGATGTTCCCTGAAGGAACACGTAGCCGTGGTCGTGGCCTTTTACCATTTAAAACAGGTGCATTCCATGCCGCCATCCAAGCAGGTGTGCCTATTATTCCGGTTTGTGTTTCTACAACGCAGGATAAAATTAAGCTAAACCGTTGGAATAATGGCTACGTTATTGTTGAAATGTTGCCTCCAATTGATGTTTCAAAATACACCAAAGATCAAGTTCGAGAATTAGCAGAAGATTGTCGTCAAATTATGAAAGCGAAAATCGAAGAGCTAGATAAAGAAGTTGAAGAAATGAATAAGCGTGATTTTCCCGGTAAATTAAATTAACGTTTACGCATTATCTAAATAATACAATATAAGCCTAATTTTCAGGCTTATATTGTTATACTCGTCATACTTCAAGTTGCAGCGCTGTTGGCTGCGTTCATTCGCACTAATCACATACTTATGATACTCGTCATACTTCAAGTTGCAGCATTGTTGATTGCGTTCATTCGCACTAGTCACATACTTATGTATGCTCCTAGCGACTTATTCACTTGTCGCCTAGCTGCATCTTGAATTATTTAGAGTATATATTTGATAGGGCACTTATTGTGTGTGCTTTAATTGAAACAGTGCTACCTAGCTGCATCTTGAATTATCTAGAGTATATATTTGATAGGGCATTTGTTGTGTGTATGCTTTATTTGAATTATTTAAAACATAGATTATCAACTATTTTTAGGATTTATGTCACATCCGCGCTATTATGCTCCCGTAATTTCATTTAAGTCCTTTTGTCTTTAAATCACAGCAGCTTTTTTCCTGTCACGGCATTTTTGATTATGCGATAGGAATATTTGTATTTTGTTGCGGAGAAAGTATGTCATTTAGTCGTCGCCAGTTTATTCAGGCTTCAGGCTTAGCGGTATGTCTGGGCTCAATATCTTCTTCTGTTCGTGCTGAATCAGTCAATGATAAACAATTACCTATACCGCCATTGTTGGAATCTCGCCGTGGTCAGCCTCTTTTTCTGACTTTGCAAAATGTACATTGGGCATTTAATGGCACACAAAAAGCGGAAGTTTGGGGGATCAATGGCTCAACACCGGGACCGACAATCAAAGTCAAAAGTGGCGATGATATAAAGCTTATTTATAGCAACCGTCTTAATGAAGCAGTATCAATGACGGTGAGCGGTTTATTAGTTCCGGGGACTCAAGTCGGTGGTGCAGCAAGATTAATGTCACCCGGTGCTTATTGGTCGCCGGTATTGCCTATTCGCCAGAAAGCAGCAACATGTTGGTATCACGCCAATACTCCCTTTAAAATGGCACCTCATGTTTATAATGGATTGGTGGGAATGTGGATTGTGGAAGATGAAGAGAGCAAATCCCTCCCTTTACCAAAGCATTATGGTGTGAATGATTTTCCTATCATTATTCAAGATAAACGTATCGATAATTTTGGTACGCCACAATACGACAAAGAAGCTGCTAGTGATGGTTTTTATGGCGATACATTATTAGTCAATGGACGTGAAGATCCTTATATTGAAGTCTCAAGAGGATGGGTCCGCTTACGTTTAGTTAATGCATCTAATGCTCGCCGTTATGAACTAACCGCAAATGATGGTCGTTCACTTTACCTTATCGCTTCTGATCAAGGGCTATTAACATCTCCCGTAGAGCTGAAATCAATTCCGATGGCTCCAGGTGAGCGACGTGAAATATTGGTTGATATGTCTGAAGGCGATGAAGTCACAATTACCGCAGGGCAAAGTGCTAGCTTTATGGATAGGCTCCGTGGTATTTTTGAACCTTCTGATTTACTACGTAATACCAATGTATTAACCATTAAACCAACCGGATTAATGTCATTAGTGACAGATAAAGCACCTGCACAATTAGCAGTAGATGACACGCAAATCACTACCTCTATTCAGCCTAGAACCATCCAACTGCATAACAGTCCTCCGGGAATAAATAATGCTCGTTGGGAGCTTTCAAGAATTGATTTAGTAGGCAAGCAAAATGGGTGGGAACGTTGGCTTGTAACAGTACCGACACCACAGCCATTCCATATTGAAGGTGCTCGTTTTAAAGTAATTAACCATAATGGTCAGAAACCTGCACCTGCGGATTTTGGTTGGAAAGATACTGTTTGGATTGAAAATCAAAGTGAATTGCTGGTGGAATTAAAACAGCCTTCTTATTCACATTTCCCTTTCCTGTATTATAGCCAGTTATTAGAAAATGCAGACAAAGGTATGGTAGGACAAATGGAAGTCACACCTTTGGAATAAAAACTGAGTATTAGCACTAATTTAAATTAAAAGAAAAACAGTATTTTTAAAATAAAGATACTGTTTTTTTTATATTAAAAATAATGTGGATTATATTTTTTAGACTAAAATTAAATAGAGAAAAATATTCTCAAAAACAAATTGTTAATCAATTTGATATTTTTGTTTATTTATTTAAGTTCTCTTTATTAAGTTTATTTAAATATTGTTATTAATGAGGTTAATATTGAAAGAGGTTAATTTTGACTGTTTGTAATATAATAACAAGTGATCTAATTTTGTTTAATCTATCTGTTAATTTGTGATTCCGTAGTCAATCTATCTATTTTTCTGGCATGAAATCATATTTTTGAGATGCCCTTCAAGTAATTATTTCTCTAGAAACTAGAGAATCTTCGCGTCTTTTATTTTTGATCCTTAATTAATGTTATTAAATTTTAATATAACTGAAGGTACAGAATGAACAAAGAAATAGCTTTAAGTCACCATCACAAAATGAATAAAAAAAATAAAATAAATAATAATATATTTCAGCTTTCCATTGTTGCATCAGCACTTCTTTTTTCTGGATATTCCGTAGCATATTCAGAAGCTGGGCAATTAGGCGATGCAAAAAGTTGGGAAAGCCAAGAGTATCAAAAAGATTGGGGGTTAGCTGCTATGAATGCCTCTAGTGCTTATGCACTTGGTTTTCATGGGCAAGGTGCCAAAATCGGTGTAATGGACTCCGGTGCTTTATTATCACATCCAGAATTGAATGATGCTCGTTTTCATGCTGTGAAAGCGAAAGGTCAATATGGCACAACGGGTATGCGCTATCCTCAAGGATTGGGTGGGCATTATGAAAAAGGTCAAGCTTTTGATGTTGATGGAGGCTGGATCAAAGGTGTGAATGATACACACGGAACACACGTTACGGGCACTGTCGGTGCAAACCGTGACGGTAATGGTATGCATGGGGTGGCATGGGGTGCGGATGTTTATTTAGGAAATACAGGCGCAACAGATAGCAATAACTATGGTCCTTACCAAGATTACACCTATTTCTACACTGGCTGGAAAGCCATGGTCGATGCAGGGGCTCAAGTCATTAATAATAGCTGGGGTACAAACCCTCGTATTATTAATACCATTCCAACAAAGGGGCCTGATGGTGGTAAGACAACGGAGCATATGCCAGTAGATACCACTGCGCAAACGGAATACGAATATTTCTACTTTAAAAAAGTCTATGGCGATAAACCATCCTTTGTTGATGCCGCTTATGATGCAGTAAAAGGCACTAATGTTGTTCAAGTTTTTACAACGGGCAACCGTGACTTTGCTCAGCCTTATTATCGTCCTCTTTATCCTTACTTTAATCCTGAAGCAGAAAAACATTGGATTGCGGTTGCTGGTCTGAAAGAAAATGCAGATCAATCAGGCTATGAGCTGGTGAAAGTCTTTAATGAAGCCGGTAATGCGAAATGGTGGACTGTTGTTGCTCCCGGTTGGGACGTTTATTCTTCTATTGTTAATGAAGATGGTAGTGCGGATTGGGATACCTTTAGTGGTACATCAATGGCGGCACCTCACGTTACAGGCGCAATGGGTGTATTGATGTCGCGTTACGAGTCAATGAATGCGATACAAGTTCGTGATGTGATGTTTACAACTGCTAATCACCGTAATCCAGATGGTTCTTTATATGATAGCTGGACTGCGGCTGAAGGTACGCCGGATGTGCGTTATGGTTGGGGTACCCCAGATTTAGATAAAGGGATGTATGGTCCGGGTCAATTCTTAGGTAAATTTGAATATAACTTAAGTATGACACCGCTTGATGTCTGGACAAATGATATTTCACAAACTGCGTTAGATCTTCGTGAACAAGAAGATTTAGCATGGCTGAAAGACTATCAAGAGAAGGGGATTGCGGCTGGTGGTGATTACAATCTAGGAACGGATTTTGTTGTCAATGATGGTAATCCAGACCCAACTTCCCATATTGTTAGCAAAGAAGATGCTGAAAAATGGCGTAAAGAGTATTACCAAAAACGTGCTGATGCTATTCAAGCCAAAATTGATGCTGGTTTGTATGATGGTGCTTTAATTAAGAAAGGCGAAGGCACATTGGTTATGACTGGCGATAATACTTATCGTGGCGGCACAACAGTCGAACAAGGAACGTTATACGGCTTTACCGAATCATTTGGCACTGAAGCTGTTAATGTCAACGGTGGTAAATTAAGTGTTATTGATCGCTATAACGATACTTTCACACAAAAAGGCCAATTAGCATCGAATGAAAGTCATAAAGCTAACATTAATATCAACGATAAGGGGACGTATTTAGTTACCGTTGGACATGATGTTAATGTCGGTGATATGGCATTAAATAAAGGTGCAAGTTTAGATGTTGGTGCTGATAGTGAAGGTCAATTAAAAGATATCTATCTTAATAATACTGTCGCGACAGGAACCGTTAATGCGGACAATTTAGTTGATAATCGTACTAAAACTAAAATGTTAGCAAATAACAATCCAAATAGTGATTATGCATTATTTGATAAAAATGTTTCTGTAAAAGACAACACAATTACAGGTACATTAAGTAAGAAAGAAAATACCTCTTTAGCCACATTTGCTAACAATGAAAATGGCCGCTCTATTGCGAATACATTGGATAGCACAGGTCGTGGCGATTTATTCAATGCAGTATTACCAATGAATGAAAGAGATCTGAGCAAGACTTATAATTCATTGGGCAGCGATATGTACCTTAATGCTAACAGTGCAAGTGTAGTGAATGTGTTAGGTTTAACTCGCACAGTGAAAGATCAAGCAATGGGTATTGGTCAAGGCCGTTATGCTAAATTGGATAATAGCAATGCTCGTATTTGGATGACAGGTATTGGCCAATGGGGCAGTGCTGATTATGGTCATAGCAATATGGATGTTGATTTCTATGTTGGCTTATTAGGTGCAGAAATTGATGTGACCGAAAATACCAAAGCAGGTTTATTCTTTGGTGCGGGTTCAACCAAATATAAAGGTAATGAACACGGTAAAATAGACAGTAACGATATCCATATTGGTGCTTATGGTGTGTCTAATCTGTATGACGTGGCTTCATTAAACTATGGTTTCACACATACTAACCAAGATAGAGATGCAAAAAGAACACTTTGGGTAGGACAAAATGCAGGTTATAACTCTACAAGTTATGATGCAAAAATTACTCAAATTTTCTTAGAAGGTGCTTATACTCAATTTAATACAAATCAGTACTCTATTGAGCCATATGCCGGATTCAGCTGGTTGCGTGTATCAACTGATGATATCAACGAAAATGTCGGTAATATGAAATTTATCACTAAGACTGATTCACAAGATATTCAAGTCGGTACTATTGGTTTACGTGGTGGATATCCATTTATGGCTGGCAACGTTAATATGACTTTAAAAGGCGATATTTCTGCAAGTCATTTATTTGGTGATAACCGTCCTGAATCACGCCTCTTCTTATCAAACTCTGGTGATGCAACATTACGTGGTGGCAAACTGGATAATCTATTTGGTGTTGGCTTAGGTGTTGATGCACAATTAAGTAAATCAACAACTTTCGGTATTTCTTACCAAGGTCAATATAATAGTGATGTAAGCTCAAGTGGTATCAATGCTACGCTGAAAGTTAATTTCTAAATCTTATTTGTTGTTTTTTGATATTGAAAGCCCTTAGTAATAAGGGCTTTTTTTTGTATTAAAATGTAGATAAATAAGGGATTGTTTTACTATGAGATAAGGAGTCATCATGAAAATAAACAATACTCGTTTTCAAACTAACTTAATAAAATATACCGATATAAATAAAAAAGAAAATCATAAAATAAAAAATGAAATTAATAGTGTTTTAAATAACTTCAATAACTTTTATGTGGGAGGGAAGAGTAAAACTTTTTTATCTAAGTTGTCTTTTTTTATAAAAAAAATATTTAATATAAAGACTGATTTGACTTTTTTGTTAGATAAAGGACAGCATGCTAAGATAAATAATTTATCCACTCTTTTTGAGAGAGAGGGACAAATAAAACTTAATAAATGTAGACTAATAAAATCTGACTTTGTTAGTTTTAAGAAAGAGACATTAGAATCATTCTTTTTAAGTTTAAATATAGCAGTGAAAAATGATTCTTATGATATGGCTAAAAAAATAATACAAAAATATCTTTATGAAAAATCCAAAACGAAAGAAGACTTCATTACTATAATGAGTATCTCTTTAGATGTGATTAATAATTATGAAAAAGAACAATTTGAACAATTGAATATACATAATCCAGAATGCGCTAGTATGTTAAATTATATTAACTTTAATTATAGGCAATGTATTGACTCTGCAATAGATTATGCTTGTAAAGAGCTTGATAGAAAAACATCCCATAAAATGGGTAATTCAATAATGTATTTAGTTAATACAATGCATGATATTTACTCGATGGAAATGGAGAAAAATCTAATTATAAATATAACTAAAATTTTTATTGATAAAGCAAAAAAGTGTAATGTTGGAAATTATAATAATGATGGTTTTATAAAATCAATATTAAATCTCTTGGAAAATAAATTGAAAAATAATGAGGGCGTAAAAGAATTTGTGGATAGTATGCTTGAGTCAGGATTATTAGAGTCCAATGATATTTCTAAATCGGAAGAAAAAGCAGCAGGGGATGAATATTTTATATCTGAGTTTAATCGAAAAATGAAAAGTTTCTTTAGTAAGAATAACAATGGTGATGAAATAAAAAATAATATTGCCAATGTTATTAGAGACAATTATGAAAAAATTTTAGATAAAATGAGAAATAAATCTAATCGTCTTGAGAATGAAATGGTTTTGCTGGATATTATTGATTATTTAAAGAGTGATAATGATTTAAGTTTAAATTTACTATAAATAAGTTATTCCTCTTTAATAAATTTTATTAAAGAGGTTTTTTATTTAACTCAACGCGACTTTAATGCCTAAACCAATCAGTACAACACCTAACACTTTATCAATTCCTTTTTGGATTTTATTAAGCACTCTTCTGACAGGCGCGCTTTGAATTAATAAAACCAATAAAGGCCAGTAAACTACGGCTAAGCCCCAAATAATAAAGGCATACCACAATTTTTCACCAATACTTGAATCGACACTTAACACCTGAGTGAAAACGGCAAGAAAGAACAAGGTGGCTTTAGGATTGAGTAAATTACAGAGAAAACCTTGCATAAAGGCTTTCTTAAAGCTGATTTGCGAATGTTTATCTGAGTTTTCATCAATCGAATGATTAGATTTTGAGAGCAAACTCTGAAAACCAATCCAGAGTAAATACGCGGCTCCGGCATATTTTAAAATGGAAAAAAGCCAAGGTGTTGTTGTGATAAGAACGGCAATACCTGCAACACAATATGACATATGCACAAGTAATGCTGCCACAATTCCCATTGCAGTCATCATTGCTGCAGATCGTTGATAACGCGCCGCATTTTTTACAACGAGAAAAAAGTCAGGACCTGGTGAGATCATACCGAGTAAAGCAATTGTAAAAACAACTAAAGAAGTTTCAAGCATAATAGCGCCTTGTATATAACAATATTATAATGATTGAATCTTATATGATTAAGTTAACACTTCGAGTATAAAGCAATTATTTATTATCAAGGAAGCATAATTTGTATCGACTCAGGTTTTAGCTTTACGTATAGTGTGAACAGTTTTTTCCCATCTTTACCCGTAGGTGTGTAAATGAATATTAGTTTAATCGCAGCATTAGCGATGGATCGCATTATTGGTATGGAAAAGGCAATGCCTTGGACATTACCGGGTGACCTCGCATGGTTTAAAAAGAATACGCTAAATAAACCCGTTATTATGGGCCGGGTGACTTATGAGTCTATTGGACGTCCTTTACCGAATCGTCTTAATATTGTTTTAAGTAGCCAGCCAGGAACAGATAGCGATGTTGTTTGGGTTAAATCTGTAGAAGAAGCTTTGCAAGCTGCTGAAAATCATGAGGAAATCATGGTGATAGGTGGTGGTAAAGTGTATGAGCAATTCCTGCCTATGGCAAATACACTCTATCTAACCCACATCGATGCTGAAGTTATCGGTGATACAACATTCCCAGATTATGAGCCTGATGAGTGGGATTCTACCTTTATGGAATACCATGAAGCAGATGAAAATAACTCACATAACTACTGCTTCGAAATATTAAAAAGAAGAAAATAACAAGAATTAAATAAAAAGGGAGATTAAATATCTCCCTTTTTATTATTCCTATTTTATTAATATAAAAATAATAAAAAGTAAGATTTATTATTCTACTTAAATATTCCTTTTTATAAAAAGAGCATTATTTTAAACCAACCATTATTTATATTTTAATAAACTCATTTTATAAGAATAATATATGAGATATTAATCAATATAGAGATTTTTTATTTTCAATATCGTGTTTTTTTATACTTATTTTGCCATGAAAAAAAATAACACATTGATTATTAATGATTAAATTTATAGCTATTTTTAGGTGTTCGTTTTTGTATATAAAATGTTCTCTTTAGAAGAAAAAAGAGCAATTTAGGTAATATGTGAGGATAAAATCAACATAGCGCAAAAGGCAATGTCGCCATTTTTGCGCTTGAAGCAGGGAGGGGATAATAAGTGAGTTATTTGGGAGCAGATAGGCTAGGTTGAGTGAAATACTGTTTGTCTTCCCAACGTAAGCAAGTGAGATTTCCACCCCAACAACATCCTGTATCTAACGCATAAATATTATCAGGAGTACCTTTCCCTTCAAGAGAGGCCCAATGCCCAAATATAATGCTATAACCTTCAGGTAATTGACTTGGTAAATCGAACCAAGGCTTTAATGGCGCGGGCGCTTCTTGTGGTTTATCTTTGCAAATCATATCAAGCTGACCATTAGGAAAACAGTAACGCATACGAGTGAGCGCATTAGTGCTAAAGCGCAATCTCGCTAGACCTGAAAGCTCTGGTGACCAGTTGTTTGGTAAATCGCCATACATTGAGTTAATAAACAAAGGATAGCTATCACTACTTAAAATAGCTTCAACTTCACGAGCGCACATTTTGGCTGTTTCTAAATCCCATTGTGGCGTGATCCCTGCGTGAGCCATGATGATTTTCTTGTCTTCATCAACTTGCAGTACGGGTTGGCGTCTTAGCCAATTAATTAATTCATCTGCATCTGGCGCATTGAGCAAGTCATTCAGCTTATCTCTTGGTTTATTGCGGCTAATTTTTGCAAATACACCTAAAAGATGAAGATCATGATTACCCAAGACGAGTTTAAGTGAAGTACCTAAGCTTTTTACAAAGCGCAATACTTCAAGCGAGTCAGGGCCTCGTGCAACAAGATCACCCGTTAACCACAATGTGTCTTGTGTAGGATCAAAACTGACTTTATCAAGAAGGTGGCGCAGTTCATGGTAACAGCCATGAATATCACCAATTAAATAAGTTGCCATAATTAGTTTATCAATGTTGGAAGTGCAAGGCGGAAAACGGGGATCTCTATTTGAAATAATCGACCATCAGTGTCAATCATTTCATAATGACCTTCCATTGTTCCCATCGGTGTTTCAAGAACGGCACCACTGGTATAGCGGTATTGTGTGCCGGGCTCAATAAGCGGCTGTTCGCCGACAACACCTTCACCACGAACTTCAGTGGTATTACCTTGTGCATTGGTGATCAACCAATAGCGGCGCAGGAGGCGAATTGCACATTTATTCAAATTATGAATTGATATGGTATAAGCAAAAACATATCGTTCATCTTCAGGGGAAGATTGGCTTTCAATGTAAACGCTTTGTACCTGTATCGCCACTTTTGATGAGGTGAACATAGTGCCTCCTGTCTCTGGCTTTATCTTATGCTTGTGAGTCTTGCTTTTGCGATAACCAGTTTGCCACTTTGCAGTATTGCTCAACAGAAATATTTTCTGCTCTTGCAGTTGGGTCGATATCAAGTGCTATCATATCTTCTGCTGTGAGTAATCCGCCTAAGCTATTACGTAGTGTTTTACGGCGTTGATTGAATGCTTGAGCGGTAATACGGCTAAGCATTGCAATATCCGTTACTGGGTATGGCTTTTCTTTGTAAGGGATCAAGCGAACAACCGCAGAATCAACTTTAGGTGCTGGTTTAAATGAAGTTGGTGGAACTTCAAGTACAGGGATGATTTGGCAATAATATTGCGCCATCACACTTAAGCGACCATAAGTTTTGCTACCGTGACCAGCAACAAGGCGATTAACCACTTCTTTTTGTAACATAAATGTCATATCAGAAATTGCGTCAGCAAAACTGAATAAGTGGAACATGAGTGGAGTAGAAATGTTATAAGGCAAGTTACCAAAAACACGCAGAGGCTGCTGACGCTCTTTTGCTAATTGTGCAAAATCGATTGTCATTGCATCTTGCTGAATAATGGTCAGCTTGTCTTTTAATGTAGGATGAACTTCTAAACGAGCGGCTAAATCACGGTCAATCTCTACAACCGTCATTTTATCCATTCTTGCGCCTACTGGCTCTGTAATTGCACCTAAACCAGGACCAATTTCAACAATGGCTTCACCGGGTTGAGGATAAATGGATTCAACAATACTTTCAATAATATAGCTGTCTGTTAAAAAGTTCTGCCCGAAGCGTTTGCGGGCAAAGTGCCCCTGATGGACTCTATTATTCATTACAATTTTGTATCATATTAATGGCTAAATTTAATGCGGTGCAAAAACTGCCAGCATCTGCGCTTTTCGTACCTGCAAGCTCAAGGGCGGTGCCATGATCAACAGAAGTACGGATAAAAGGAAGGCCAAGAGTTATATTCACGGCGCGACCGAAACCCTCATATTTTAGCACAGGTAATCCCTGATCGTGATACATCGCAAGCACCGCATCAGCATGTGTTAAATATTTAGGTTGGAATAAGGTATCAGCAGGATAAGGTCCATGAAGATGAACTCCTTGCTGACGTAATTGTGTTAATGCAGGCTCAATAATATCAATTTCTTCACGTCCCATATGACCGCTTTCTCCTGCATGAGGATTAAGGCCACAAACGTAAATTTGAGGTTCTGCTATACCAAACTTGGTTTTTAAATCGTGGTTTAAAATGGTGATAATTTCATGCAGAAGCTCACCTGTAATTGCATCCGCCACATCTCGTAGTGGTAAATGTGTGGTTGCCAATGCGACTCTTAATGTATCTGTCGCCAGCATCATGACAACACGTTCACAATGGCTACGATCAGCAAAAAACTCGGTGTGCCCTGTAAAATGCACACCCGCATCATTGATAATACCTTTATGAACCGGCCCTGTCACAAGTGCTGAAAATTCGCCATTTAGGCAGCCATCACAAGCACGAGCTAATGTTTCTACAACGTATAATCCATTGCGCGCATCTAATGTACTTGGAATGACATTAGTGTGGAGTGCGATTGGGAGTACACAAATTTGACTTGGTGTGTGCGCTTGAGGTGGCGTGGCAGGATCGTATTCAACTAATGAAAGAGGCAGGTTTAACAATTCTGCTCTTGTTTTAAGTAATTGAGGATCAGCACAAACAACCCAAGGTAAATCCCAACTCATTTGTGCTAATGAGATAATAAGGTCAGGACCAACCCCGGCTGGTTCGCCGGGGGTGATAACAAGTGGTTTTATTTGCTTAGTTTGCATTATTCTCGTTCATTATTTTCACATAAGCCCCAACTCGTAGCTCTTGCATCCAGTTTTGTACTTCTTCATTAAATTTACGGTTGAAGAGTAAACGGTATGCTTGTTCTTTATTTGCGGCATCTGTTTTATCAACACTACGTGTGTCTTCTAATTCAATTAAATGCCAGCCAAAGTTTGAGCGAACAGGTTGGCTTAATTCGTTTTTATTTAAGCGCATTAATGCATCACGGAATGCCGGATCGTAAACATCAGGCATTGACCATCCTAACTCACCGCCACGTAATGCTGAACCTGGATCTTCAGAGTACTCTTTTGCTGCATCAGCAAAGGTCATTTTACCACTGCGAATATCGGCAGAGATCTGCTGTAACTTGGCATAGGCTTGCTCATCATTCATGATTGGTGAGCTTTTTAGCAGAATATGACGGCTTTTAACTTCTGTAACGGAAAGGGTATTAGTTCCACCACGAATATCGTTTACTTTGATAATGTGTAAGCCAACACCAGAGTGAAGAGGTCCTACGATTTGGCCTTTTTGCGCATTTGCTAATTCTTTAGCAAACAGAGTTGGTAATTCATCAATAGATGCCCAACCCATATTACCGCCATTTAAAGCTTGTGGATCAGCAGAATAAGTTGCAGCTAATTTACCGAAATCTGCACCATTTTTAAGCTGATTCATAATGCGAGTAATGACTTGTTTCGCTTTTTCCATTTCTGCTGGTGCAGGGTTTTCTGATAATGGAATTAAGATATGGCTCAGGTTTAGATCAATACTTTGACTTGCTTGGCCTTCGATTTGCTTAGCAAGAGAATCAACTTCTTGAGGTAAAATAGTAATACGACGACGCACTTCATTGTTACGAACTTCTGCTAACATCATCTCTTTACGAATATCTTGGCGATAATCGTTGTAAGAAATACCATCGGCTGCGAGGCGCTTTTTCATTTGATCAAGTGAAATGTTATTTTCAGCAGCAATGCCTTGAATGGTAGATTCTACCGCAGCATCAGGAATATCAATTTGCATTTGCTGTGCCATTTGCAAAATGATGTTATCCATGACCAAACGCTCTAGAATTTGTTGGCGAAGAACTTGCTCATCAGGCATTTCCTGACCCGCGCTTTTCGCGTTCATTTTGACCGTCTGTAACATTCTATTGACGTCACTTTCTAGAACGACACCGTTATTGACGATAGCCGATACACGGTTTAATTCTTGTGCAGCAAATGTTGTTGAGCTGGTAGCTGCACCGACCGTGATCATTAAGCCGATAAACAGCGTTTTCCAATTTTTCATAAGTTTCCCATTATGTATTTTCCGCATCTTATTGCGGGGTGACATATTCATTCAGCCAATTCCGTAGTCTGATTAAATCAGAATGCTCTTTGATAAGGTAAGATACCGCGTTCAAGCATTTTCTGGCTACCCAAACTATGATTGTTACTTAGGCCTCTGAGTTCCACATTGACAGACCATTTATTATCAATATCGCTGTGGTCAACTTTCCAGCCAACAATTTTTCGTTCATAACCCACATTCACAGCCCAGCAACAGGTATTGTATTGTAGACCAACCATTTGGCTAACAGGTTCTGATTCTTTGGTATCAAAGTAATAAGCACCGACAAGTCCCCAACGCTCTGCTAATGGCCAACTTCCAACGACACCGACTTGTGAAATGCCTTTTTGGTATTCAGGAAGTTTATTAATACCACCATCATAAGGGCGAACACGTGTTGCTTGGATATAGTCACGATCAACATAACGATAGCTTAACTGTAGAAGGTGATCGCTATCTGCGCGATATTCCATAACTGCATCGCCCATTGAGACGCTACCTAAGCGACGGTCATATTGTAAACCACCACGCATACCCACAGTATCCGTGATCCGCCAGTAGGCATCACCCGCCCATACCATTGAACCTGTTTCATCTGTGCTATTGATAATTTCGTTACCAATAGAAGATGGGCCTGTTCTTGGACGCTCAAAGAAGTAGATTTGACCTACAGAAACGTTAAAACGTTCAACTAATTCGCTATCATAAAAACGCGAAGTTACACCAGTGGTTAATTGGTTTGCAGAAGCAATGCGGTCTAAACCACCATACATTCTATCGCGGAAAAGTCCGCCATAGTTTGATTGTAATAATGCAGAGTCAAAGTTATTGATATTAGACTGATCTTTATAAGGAACATAAAGATACTGCACTCGCGGTTCAAGGGTTTGCGTAATATCGTTTGTTTGGTATTGACGCTCAAAAACCACTTTCATATCAGATTTAAACTGCGGCAGTACACGATTAACACTGTCATCTAATTTCTGGTTAGCGTACTTTTTCTTATAAGCGTCAGGAATATCTTGATCGTAATGAGTTGCCATTAGCTTTAATTCATTATTAAAGCTTGCCCAACCCGTAGATGCAGGGAGTGAAATCGTTGGCTCAATATGGAAACGATTTGCTTCAGGCGTGTTATCTCCGACACTGGTAAAGCGAACAAATTGAGCGTAAGTACGGAAATCAAACGGCCCCATATCATTCTTGTAATAATTGAGATCAAGCTGTGGCTCTGCACGATAAGCTCTTGCATCTTTATTATCAGAGAAGACTTGGAACTGTTTAGTGGTTAATGTGGCATTCCAGTTCTGTTGTGCATAACCCGTACTAAATTTCTGAGTTGCATAACCATCTGTAGTGTTACCATATTGAGAGGTAAAATCAGTGAAGTATTTGTTATCACTGACTTTTGTGTAGTCGATATTAAATCGCCACACATTATTCATGACTCCACTGTGTCCCCAGTAGAATAACCAACGATTTGCTGTATCACGAGGAAGATAGCCCGCTTTATTTTCGTCTTTATCTTTATTGTATTGGCTATCGTGATTAATCCAATCAACAGCAATGGTACCGCGTCCCGGAGTGGTTAAATAACGGAATTCGTTATCTAATTTTAAACCACGACGACTGATATAGTTGGTACTGATGGTCGCATCATAATTAGGGGCGATATTCCAGTAATAAGGCAGTAAGAAATCAAAGCCTGAACTACGGGAATAGCTTCCGTTAGGAATTAAGAAACCAGAACGGCGTTTATCACCAATCGGCAATTGAAGATAAGGGCTATAAAAGATGGGCACATTGGCTACACGAAAACGTGCATTCCAGATTTCAGCGACTTGTTCTTCACGGTCTAAAATAACCTCTGAGCCGACAACGCTCCAGCTACTATCTCCCGGTAAACAAGACGTGAACATGCCTTTGTCCATAATGGTATAGCGGTTTTCGCCACGCATTTGCATTTTATCAGCGTAACCACGGCCTTGACGGCCAACCATTTGGTAATCACCTTGCTCGATGTCCGTATCTTTATTATTAAGGTTAGACCAAGCACGAGGGCCTTTTAAGATGATTTGAGGATCATCATAAGACACATTTCCCGTTGCTGTGACCATTCTTAATGGCGTTTCTCCCTCAGTTTGTGTCAGTTCAACACTGTCGGCACTTAAGGTTTGGTTTCCCTGTTTAATATCAACATTACCTTTATATTTGACCATGCGAGGATATTCGCCTTGCATATCATTTGCGGTAATGGTGACAGGCAAGCTGTTAGGATCGCCTTGTACTAATGGTTTGTTATAAACAGGAACTCCCAGTAAACATTGGGAGGCAAGATCAGCATAAGCAGGCTGACCGTATATTGTGGCCCAAACTAGGGTGGCCAGCAGTGTGGGATAACTTTTTTTCATAAGTATTTATGTGCTTCCGTCATCAGTGGCTTCGTGCTGATAAACAGCTAGAAACTAACGCAGGGAGTTATGCGACACCAGCCCAACGTTCTGAACATTGTTCTAACGGTAACCGAAAAATAGGCGTAAGCCTCATTTTTTCGATGTTTCTGTGTTGAAATAGGGTTATAGCCTTATTAGAAACAAAAAAACACCGCGCTAATGCGGTATTTCGTGCTGTATAACAACGCTAAAGTTATTCGTTTGGTCACTCATTTTACTTTAACACAATTTAAACGAAAACAGCATTACCTCTGTCCAAAGAGAAACAGTAAATCGCTTCATTTTAAGAAAAAGTCTATTTAGAGGTTGCTTGGTGTTAGGTGTGCAAGCAAATGAATAGTATGATAATGCAAAATTGCTGTCAGAGCATTGAAGATTTGAGGAGTCTATGCGCTATTGGGGAAAATTATTAGGCCTTACCATTGGTAGTTTTGCAGGAATAGGCTTTTGGGGCATTGTTATTGGTGTTTTTCTTGGGCACCTCTATGACATGCAACGAAGTAAATTAGGAAGTGGTGGGCGCTATACGCGTGATAGACAAGCTTTTTTCTTTGCTGCAACCTTTCAAGTTTTAGGACACCTGACTAAATCAAAAGGGCGAGTGACTCAAACTGATATTTCTCTTGCCAACGAATTAATGGATCGCATGAATTTGCACGGTGTTGGTCGCCAAGCTGCGCAACAAGCTTTTAGAGAAGGTAAATCACCTGACTTTCCATTAAGAGCCACATTGCAACGTGTTCGACAAATTTGTGTGGGACGTCGCGACTTACTTCAGATGTTTCTGGAAATCCAATTACAAGCTGCTTTTGCGGATGGTCAACTGCATCCAAATGAAAGAAAAATGCTGTTTATCATTATCGATGAGTTAGGTTTTTCGCGTGCACATTTTGAACATATATTAGCAATGATGCAGGCTGGTCAGAATTTCCATTATCAAAATGGACAGGGTTATCAGCCTCAACCTCAAGGCCCAACGCTCTCTGATGCGTGTAAGGTACTTGGTGTTGATGAGAATGATGATGTTAAAACCATAAAGAGAGCTTATCGAAAATTAATGGGTGAACATCATCCGGATAAACTTGTCGCGAAAGGTTTACCGCCAGAAATGATGGAAATTGCAAAACAAAAAGCACAGTCTATACAAGTTGCTTACGATTTGATTAAAAAAGAAAAAGGATTTCGTTAACATCTTGTAAAAGAAGATGAGAAAAGAGAGAATTATTCCGTGATAGAGATAACTTAGGTTGAGTTGAGTTTATTATTTATCACGGTAAAATATAAGTGAAATTTAATTATTTCATTCTCTCTTCTCTTAAAAAAGGAACTATATCCATGTCAAACGTCCGTGTTCTTGTTGGGGTTATGGGATTAGCGCTTTGCCTGCTCCTTGCTTCATTGAGTTCAGTGACTGTTTTAGTGTCATAAGACACTAAAAATCGGCAAGGCATTCAAAATGTATCGGGGATCGGAAAGCAGGATGCGTAATAAATAATTCCTGAGCATGTAACTGCAGGCGAGGTGCCATCGCTCTTGCCTGCGGGTGTGCATAAAAGCGATCCCCTAAAATAGGATGCCCCAACGCTAGCATATGTACCCGCAATTGATGTGAACGCCCAGTAATGGGTGAGAGTTTCACTCTTGTTGCATTCTCTTCATATTCCAACACTTCATAAAAAGTTTGCGCCGCTTTCCCTGTTTCATGACAGACTTTCTGTTTTGGTCGATTAGGCCAATCACAAATCAAAGGTAAATCAACTAATCCTTCTTCTTTTTCGACATGTCCCCAAACGCGAGCAATATAGGTTTTTTTCGGCTCACGTTCGCGAAACTGGCGCTTTAGTTCGCGCTCTGCTTCTTTATTGAGTGCAACAACGATAACGCCACTGGTTGCCATATCAAGGCGATGCACACACTCAGCATTAGGAAATTCTGCTTTAATACGTGACATAATACTGTCGTTATGCTCTGGCGCTTTGCCCGGTACTGACAATAATCCGCTGGGTTTATTGACGGCAATAATATGCTCATCTTGATATAAAACATGTAACCAAGGATCAGTCGGCGGGTTATACACTTCCATCATGGTGGATATCTCATCAAAACAACGGGGAGTAAAATACTCCCCGCTTTAACGGTAATTATTGGTGGGTAACGACAATTAAGCGAATTGAGTCTAAACGCCACGTTGCTTCATCTAAATGATTAAGAATATGAGCACGTTCATTTTCAATTGCTTCGACTTCATCATCACGAATATTTGGGTTTACTGCACGTAAAGCTTCTAAGCGCGATAATTCATGAGTCAACACGCGATCTGCTTCTTCTTTCGCTTTTTGGATAAGTCCTTTCGCTTCGACTTCCATTAAAGGTTCAGAGGCTTTAAGTACATGGTGGACTTCACTTTGTACTGCATTGACCAATTTGCTCGAAGTATGGCGATTAACGGCATTTAATTGGCGGTTAAAGCTTTCAAACTCAACTTGAGATGCAAGGTTATTACCTTTCAGATCAAGTAATAAGCGAACTGGTGTTGCAGGTAAGAAACGACTTAAATGAAGATGTTTAGGCGCTTGTGCTTCTACGACATAAATCAGTTCAACTAACAGCGTTCCCACTGGCAATGCTTTATTTTTTAATAAGGAAACGGCACAACTTCCTGTATCACCAGATAAAATTAAATCTAAGCCATTACGAATAATTGGGTGTTCCCAACTGATAAATTGGGTATCTTCACGAGATAGCGCTTGCTCTCTATCAAAGGTGATAGTGCAACCATCTTGCGGTAATCCAGGGAAATCAGGCACTAACATATGATCAGATGGCGTTAAAATAATTAAGCTATCACTACGATCTTCTTGATTAATACCGACGATATCAAACAAATTCAGTGCAAAGTTCACTAATTCAGGATCGTTATCTTGTGCTGCAATTTCACCTGCTAACTCAACACCGACTTCACCACCGTTAGAGTGCATTTCTAATAGGCGATCGCGGCCTTGCTCAAGTTTGAGCTTCATTTCATCATGTTGTTTACGACAAGCGACAATAAACTCATCAAAATCAGCTAACTCATTAGGCTGTGCAAGGTAATTAACGAGAGCATCATATTTGCTGTCATAAATAGTACGACCGGTTGGGCAAGTATGCTCAAAGGCATCTAAGCCTTCATGATACCAGCGTAATAATACGGATTGAGCAGTCCCTTCAAGATAAGGAATGCTAATATCAATGTCGCGATTTTGACCAATACGATCGAGACGACCAATACGTTGTTCGAGTAAATCAGGGTTAAATGGCAGATCAAACATAACCAGTTGATTAGCAAACTGGAAGTTACGTCCTTCAGAGCCTATTTCTGAACATAGCAGAACTTGTGCGCCTTCTTCTTCAGAAGCGAAATAAGCAGCAGCGCGATCGCGTTCAAGTAATGACATACCTTCGTGGAAGACTGCCGCACGAATACCTTCACGTTCACGTAAAACTTGCTCTAATTGCAACGCGGTTGCTGCTTGAGCACAAATTACCAGTACTTTTTCATTACGATTTGCAGTTAAGAAACCGAGTAACCATTCAACACGCGGGTCGAAGTTCCACCATGTTGCGTTTTCACCTTCAAATTCTTGGTAAATACGTTCAGGATAAAGCATCTCTTTTGCGCGAACTTCAAGACTTTTTTTAGCTGCCATAATCTCAGCCACTTTAATCGCAGTTTGATATTGCGTTGGTAGTGGCATTTTGATCGCATGAAGTAAGCGATTAGGGAAGCCTTTAACACCAGAACGTGTGTTACGGAATAACAAACGACCCGTTCCATGTCTGTCCATTAACATATGGATGAGTTCTTGGCGAGATTTAGTACGTTCTTCACCTTGCGTATTTGCCGCTTTCAGTAATGGCTCAACATCTTGCTCGCTGATCATTTCACTGATGATATTTTGTTGTTCGGTATTTAAATCATCTTCTGATAGCAAAATAGTGACAGCATCGGCAACAGGGCGATATTTTTGTTGCTCATTAATAAATTCGTTGTAGTCATGGAAACGACTTGGATCAAGCAGACGTAAACGTGCAAAGTGGCTTTCTTGACCTAACTGCTCTGGGGTTGCAGTTAATAGCAATACAGAAGGAATAGATTCAGCTAACTCTTCAATTACTTGATATTCACGGCTTGGCGCATCTTCGCTCCAAACAAGGTGATGAGCTTCATCGACAACTAACATATCCCATGTTGCTTCGACTAAGTGTTCAAAGCGTTGCTTGTTTTTACGTACAAAATCTAAAGAACAAATGATCATCTGTTCTGTTTCAAATGGATTATCGCTATCTAATAAAGATTCGCTATAACGGCTATCATCAAACAGTGAAAAACGTAGATTGAAACGGCGTAACATTTCAACTAACCACTGATGTTGTAAGCTTTCAGGTACAATAATCAACACTCGCTCAGCACGACCATCCATTAATTGCTGGTGGATGATCATACCTGCTTCAATTGTTTTACCTAAACCAACTTCATCAGCTAATAATACGCGAGGGTTATGACGTTTACCCACTTCATTGGCGATATAAAGCTGATGAGGGATAAGACTTGCACGAATACCACGTAAACCACTTTGTGCTTGCTTAAACTGCTCGCTCATAAACTTACGTGCGCGGTAGCGTAATGCAAAGCGATCCATGCGGTCGATTTGACCTGCAAAGAGGCGGTCTTGCGGCTTATTAAAAGTGAGTTTGTTATCTAAGAATACTTCACGTAATTGTGCAGGCTCTTCAGTGTCTAAACGTACACCATGGTAGATAAGTAGGCCGTTATCTTCTACAACGTTATCGATGGCGAGCTTCCAGCCTTCGTGACTGGTGACGGTATCTCCTGCATTGAACATCACCCGCGTTATTGGTGCATCATGACGGGAGTAAAGGCGGTTTTCGCCACAGGCAGGAAAAAGTAAGGTGACCATGCGGGCATCAACTGCCACAACAGTACCCAGTCCAAGCTCGCTTTCAGTATCGCTAATCCAACGTTGACCAAGAGTAAAAGGCATATATATAAACTCAGCTCTCAAATATATAATTTAGGAATTATTAATGAATGCAGTATTGCGGTGTTGTCATTAAAATCTGCGGGATAAAAAGGGCTTATTCTTTGAACAAAGAAAAGCTAATTATCACCAAAGGGGCGTTATGTTAATAGATGCAAAGCAAACCGTCACCTGCAAAATGACACAAGTTAAAATGAGAGTGTCATTTGCCCATTTAACAAGGTTGAAAAATCATCTTGTATAAAAGGTAGGATTGCATCTGCAATAGGCATTAACTGCTTGTTGATATAGTGTTCGTAATCAGGTGCAGCGGTAATGTGCTCTAATGGTTCAGGCCCCAAGAGGGTAATTATATAACTAATCCAACCGCCTTGCTGATATTGTTGAGGTCTATTTTGGGATAAATTATATTCATCCGCCTTACGTGCCGCTTTGACATGAGGGGGGACGTGGTGCTGATATTCTGATAATTTTCGACGTAACCGTTTACGATACACTAATCTCTCATCATATTTTCCCGCAAGCGTATCTGCGACATAATCACGAATAAACTGCTGATAAGGTTGCTGATGAAAAATGCGCGTATAAAGCTCTTGTTGAAATTTTTGAGCGAGGGGCGTCCAATCTGTTCTGACGGTTTCTAATCCTTTAAACACCATCTTATCATTGCTGAGTCCGGCGTAGCGTTTCTTGCTACCTGTTTCCATACCTCGAATAGTGGGCATTAAAAAGCGACGATAATGGGTTTCGTATTCTAGTTCTAATTTGCAATCTAGTTGGTAGTTTTCAAAAAGATGTGTTTTCCACCACTGGTTAACATCTTGTACTAATTGAGACCCAATCTGTTGTGCTTGTTGTTCTGTGTGAGGTGATTTCAGCCAAACAAAGGTTGAATCCGTATCGCCATAAATAACTTGATAACCTTTGGCTTCAATTAATTCTCGTGTTTTTTTCATAATTTCATGACCTCGTAGCGTAATAGAAGACGCTAAACGAGGATCAAAAAAGCGACAACCTACAGAGCCTAAAACACCATAAAAAGCGTTCATAATAATTTTGAGGGCTTGAGAGAGTGGGGCATTTTTATGTAATTTCGCGTTATCTCTTTCATGCCAAATTTGCGACACAATAGCGGGTAAACAGTGTAACTCTCGCGAAAATCGTGCCTGACGAAATCCAGAAATAGAAAATTTTTCATCAGGTTGGTGCATTCCTTCAATCATACCTACGGGATCGATTAAAAAAGTACGAATAATAGAGGGATAAAGGCTTTTATAATCAAGCACAACAACAGAATCATATAAGCCAGGAGCCGAATCCATGACAAAACCACCGGGGCTATGCTCTTCTGGTTTTTCACCTTGGTTAGGCGCAACATACCCAATGCGATGCATTGAGGGGAGATAGAGATGGGTAAACGCAGCCACAGAGCCGCCACTTCTATCAACGGAAAGCCCCGTAACACAAGCTCTCTCCAATAAGAATGCCATAAGAGATGTCGCATCAAAGATACGGTTCACTAAGACACAGTCTTGCCAATTATAATAAGCCAGTGCGGGCTTATCTTCTTTAAAGCGTCGATTAATTTCGTCCATTCTGGCATAAGGTGTATCGATGGCTTTGCCTTCACCTAATAGTGTTTGAGCAACAGATTCGAGGCTAAAAGAGGGGAAATTCCATGTCGCCATTTTCAAAGCATCGATACCATCGATAATTAAACGACCTTGAGCAGAAGCAAAAAAATGGCCTTTTTTAAATCCATGCTCTCGCCATTCTAACGGACTGTTTTGGCGACCTAATAATAAACTGACGCCATAACGTTGAGCATGTGTGTACAAAATACGCAGATCAAACTGAATTAAATTCCAACCGATAATCGCATCAGGATCGTAATGTTGCATCCACTCATTTAACTTTTCAATTAAACGCAATCGGCTACTGACATAACATAAGCGATAGCCTTCCGGTTGCTGACTTTCACTCTCTATGGGCAACTCATCAGTAAGCATAAACACTACATCATCACCACAACCGGCAAGCCCAATAGAGTAAAGCTCACCAAACTCACTGGTTTCGATATCTAAAGAGACAGTTCGAAGCGCAGGTCGATAATCGGGGGCTGGTTTTAATGTAGTAATATTATTTTGCTGATAACGAAACCAAACTGGTGCGGTGATAAAGCGCTCCATCATATAACGTTCATGAGGGCGGATATCCGCTTCATAAAGGCGAATATGGTGCTCTTTAAGTTGTTGCTCAAGTTGGACAAGTTGGCGATATTGTTTGCAATAAACACCAAAAACGGGCTGTCTTTCGAAATCTTTTAAATCGAGAGGGCGAATTTCAATATCAGGATTTTTATTAACGAGAGAACGCAAAACAGTTTCATGTTGGCGGGCAACAAAGCCAATTGCGCGTTGCATAGGAACAGTAATTTTACGCGGGCCATTATCCGTAGCCAGCCAATAAGAGACGACAATACCTTTCGGTGTGTCGCTCCAGTGGCGAGTAAGAATAAAGCCTTGTTCCGTATGACCAATCATGAGCACCTAATAAATACCAATAATTCACTAAAGATGTGTTTATTATAGTCAATATAGTGGTTATTTATACAGTTAATTTTGGCTGGGATTAATTAAACGGAATACCTAAAATAAGTGATTGATCCACTTCACCATTTATTAGTGATTGTGTATTTCCATCATACACAATCATACCATTATCTATCACAATCGCTCTTGAGGCGATTTTCGCTGCATCTTCTAAGCTATGAGAAACCATCAATAAGGTTAACGCTTTTTCACGGCAAAGTTGCTCGAGTAGTGCCAACATCTCAATGCGTAAAGCGGGATCGAGTGCAGAAAAAGGCTCATCAAGTAACAAAATAGGTTGTTCACGAACAAGGCAACGAGCAATGGCAACACGTTGACGTTGACCACCTGATAATTGAGAAGGTAAACGTTCAAGATATTCACTAAGAGCCACTTGCTCAGCTCGACTCTCTAATAGGGCTTTTTGATCTTCAGATAGCTTTAATCCCGGATTTAATCCTAAGCCAATATTTTGCCTTACGGTCAAATGAGGGAATAAATTATTATCTTGAAATAACATAGAAATAGGGCGTTTTGCCGGTACTGTTTTTGTATGATCTTGCCCGTTAAGAAACAGACTTCCCTTTTCTGATGGCAAAAAACCAGCAATTAAACTGAGTAATGTACTTTTACCAGCACCACTTGGACCTAATACAGCAATGCGTTCTCCTGCATTAACCGTTAGATTAAATAAGAGATGTTGGTGTTCATAGGTGTAAGCAAGGTGCTCTAATTTAATCATGAGATTTTCCAGCTAATCGTTCTATTAGGCTAAAAAGAGAGAAGCAAAGTAGCAATAAGATCATGGCCGTTACTGCACCATCTTGTGTGTGGTAAGCGCCAATTTGCTGATAAAGATAGAAAGGCAATGTTCTAAATGTTTCATTACCAAATAGGGCAACAATACCAAAATCACCAATAGAAATAACACAAGCAAAGGCAAGCGCTTGTGAGATTGGTTTTTTTAATGCACGTAGTTCTATCCAACGAAGCCGGTTTATTCCTTGCAAATTCAGTGACTGACATAAAAGGCCATAACGCGAAGCGATATCATTCATCGGATTTTCCAGCACTTTTAAAGCATAAGGAATGGCAATTAATGCGTTGGTTAAAATCACTAAAATATAAGGTGATTCAGGTAATCCAATTGTATTGTTTAATAACAGAAAAAATCCTGTTGCCAACACAATGCCCGGCATCGCCAGAATAATCAAACCACTCATTTCCATGGCTTGTCCTGCTTTTTTAAAATGGCGTAAGCGAAGCTCTCGGCTACTCCATAGCAACATCATTGTTAATACAACGCAGACAATACCCGCACCAACGGCAATAATCAGTGAAGTTGTAAAAGCTTGCCAAAGTATAGGTTGTTGTATAACACGTAGAAATTGGCTATTAAGACCATCAGTGATTACGGCCAAAATGGGCGGCACTAAAAAGAGGATTGCAAGGATGATAATCAAACCATCGGTTATTTTGCTAAATATTGGATCATAGGGATCACGCCAATGCAGTTTTTGACTGCTTCCCACAAAAAGAGAGCCTTTTAGCTTTTGGCTGATAAGCACTAACCCTAAGCAACAAAAAAGCTGGATCAGGGCTAAAAGCGCAGCACGATGTAAATCGTAGTCATAACTTAATGCTTGATAAATAGCGAGTTCAACCGTTGTTGCTGCGGGGCCTCCGCCTAAAGCCAACACCGTAGCAAAGCTTGCAAAGCAGAGCATAAAAATCAGTGACGCAGTGGGGAGCATTTGTCGCCATAAATAAGGAAATTCCAGAAAGCGAAAACGTTGCCAGCCATTCATGCCTAATTGTGAGGCTAATTGGCGTTGCTCTGATGAGATGCTTTCAAGTGCTTGCAATAGCATTCTGGTTGCTAATGGCATATTAAAAAAGATGTGAGCTAATAAAATGCCTTGCAAACCATAAGGCGTAAATTGGTAGTCGATCCCTAGCCATTCACAAATTTGAGCAACCCATCCAACTCTGCCATAAACCGTTAAAATGCCAAAAAGGGCGACTAAAACAGGCAACACAAGGCTCATTGCACATAGGCGTAAAAAGAGTGTTCGCCCTTTAAATTGGCGTCGATAGAGCGCTTTGGCGAGCCAAATAGCAGGTAATATTGAAAATAGTGCAGATAAAAAGGCTTGCAAGAAAGTAAAACGAACGACATGCCATAAATATTCATCAGCAAAAATAGAGGACAGCTCGCCACTTGGTGCATTAAACCACAATGCGCCAAATGACAATAACGCCACAATAAGCAGTAAACCCGAGGCACATAGCCCCGGGATAAGCCATCTTCCCATTAGCGACTAACCGCAGATTGCCAATTACGAGTCCATGTCTGGCGCTCTTTTGCGACAATTTCAGCATCAAATTGCAATGATTTTTCAGGTTTAGGCATTAAAGAATAGACCTCAGGTAATGGCATATCTATAACAGGATACATCCAATTGGTAGTCGGTATCGTTTCTTGGAATGCAGGGGTTAACATGAACTGCATAAATTGCTGTGCTAATTCAGGTTGTTTGCTCGATTTGAGTTTTGCGGCAACTTCGACTTGTAAGTAGTGTCCTTCATCAAAAATTGCTGCGGCATAGTTATCTTTTTTATCCGCTAGAATGTGATAACCCGGGGATGATGTGTAACTAAGCACAAAATCACCTTCGCCTTTTAAGAATAAGCCATAAGACTCACTCCAACCTTTAGTGACTGTCAGTGTTTTCTCTGACAATTTTTTCCATTCAGTAGCGGTGTTTTCAGGATAAAGCGACTGCATCCATAGCATTAAACCTAAACCTGGAGTACTGGTACGAGGATCTTGATAGAGGATCTTCCATTGTTCTTTGCTGTTTAGCAATTCAGCCATGCTTTTTGGCGGATTTTGGACACGGTTTTTATCATAAATAAAAGCAAAGTAGCCGTAGTCATAAGGCACAAAAGTATCGTCAGTCCATTTTTCAGGTAAGGTCAGTTTGGATGTATCGATATTACTTGGCGCAAAAAGTCCGGTTTCTTTTGCTGCGTGGATCAAATTATTATCTAATCCTAAAATAATATCCGCCTTACTTTTATCACCTTCCATACGTAAGCGATTAAGTAGAGATACGCCATCAGACAGAGCAACTAGTTTTAATTCACAATCACATTGCTGTTCAAACGCTTTTTTTATTGCAGGTCCCGGACCCCAATCTGCGGTAAATGAATCATAGGTGTAAACCGTGAGTGTGGGTTTTTGTGCTAAGGCTTGAGTCGAAAAAGTGCTCATAATGCCCAGTGCGCCGAGCAGGAAAGTAAAGCGAAGCGATTTAGTTAACACGTTTAGTTCCTCAGTAAAAGTCAGGTAGGATCTGAGGAGTGAGGATGGCAAACCATTGAATATTGCAACATCCTGACTCAAATCCCTACGCCAGTATTAGCTGGATCAGGTTCCACGAGTTTTTCTCAGCCTAGAAAGGCACCCCGTTGAGACTTTCCCATTGTAGATAAATACGCACGTCATGCAAAGTCTGTTGATAGAGGTTTACCGTCTGTGAGTAGTATGAAACAATGAGTTATCTTTCAAATTTGGTTATTGAGGTAGTCTAGTGATCGATGATGATGGCTACCGCCCGAATGTAGGGATTGTAATTTGTAATCGGCAAGGGCAAGTGCTTTGGGCTCGTCGCTATGGGCAACATTCATGGCAGTTTCCTCAAGGAGGAATTAACCCTGGAGAATCGCCAGAGCAGGCAATGTACCGAGAGTTGTTCGAAGAAGTTGGGTTAAGTCGCAAGGATGTCAAAATTCTTGCCTCCACACGTAACTGGTTACGTTACAAGTTACCTAAGCGTTTGGTGCGTTGGGACACAAAACCTGTTTGTATTGGACAAAAACAGCGTTGGTTCCTTTTGCAGTTAACAAGTAATGATAAAGACATCAATGTTCAACAAAGCAAAACGCCAGAATTTGATGGCTGGCGTTGGGTGAGTTATTGGTATCCAGTTCGACAAGTCGTCTCTTTTAAACGCGATGTTTATCGACGTGTAATGAAAGAGTTCGCACCAGTAGTCATGCCATTGCAAGAACAAGTGTCTTTACCACGTCCATCGTATGGATATCGGCGTAAAAGGTATTAGATAACACTATGCTGACACGTTTGCGAGAAATTGTAGAAAAAGTGGCTATGGCAGCAGGGCTTCCAGAAGCGCTTGAACTCTTAGTCAAGGAAACGTGTCAGGCAATGCACACGGATGTGTGTTCTATTTATCTTGCCGATAAACAACGTAGTTGTTTTTATCTTATGGCGACCAAAGGGTTAAAAAAACCTAGAGGGCGAGCCGTTAGCCTTTCATTTGATGAAGGCGTTGTTGGTGAAGTGGGCCGTCTTTCAGAACTTATCAACTTCGCTGATGTTCGTGAACATCCTAGTTTTAAATACCTTCCTCAAGTTAAAGAAGACGATCTCCGCGCTTTCCTTGGCGTTCCTATCGTTTATCGTCGCCAACTCTTAGGTGTATTAGTCGTTCAGCAAAAAGAGCGTCGCTTATTTAATGAGAGCGAAGAATCTTTTATGGTGACGCTGGCGACACAGCTTGGTGCCACATTATCGCAAGTACAAACTAAAGGACTTTTTGGGCAATATCGTCAAAGTCGTATTAAAGCACTTTCAGTTTCTACTGGCGTGGTTATGGCTTATGGCTGGCAAGAAGTTTCTCAACCTATCCTTGAAAATGTTTTTAAAGCCAGCGCCCTTGATATAAAAGCAGAATTAAATCGACTTACGGTGGCTTTAGAAGATGCGACCGCAGAATGTCGCCGCTTTAGTAAGCGCTTTATGGCGAATGCACAAAAAGAGAGCGCTGCTATTTTTGATCTCTACTCGCATTTACTTAACGATCCTCAGCTCAAACATAAAATGACTGCAATCATTACACAAGGATATGTTGCGGAATGGGCTGTCAAAGTAGTGGTTGAGAAAGTCGCCGCTCAATTTTCTAGCCTGAAAGATGGTTATATGCGAGAGCGAGCTTCTGATCTTAAAGCATTAGGGCGTCGGTTATTATTCCATTTAGATGATGATCTAAGCTCAACCAATATTTGGCCAGAACGTTTTATTTTGGTGGCTGATGAGTTAAGTGCAAGTTTATTGGCAGAACTACCAGAACAGCAACTTGCTGGTGTAATTGTTCGAGATGGTGCAACTCACTCGCATTCTGCCATTCTTGTTAGAGCAATGGGCATACCCGCAATTATGGGGGCGGATATCCAGCCTGAGCTTTTACATAATCGAATGCTTATTCTTGATGGTTATCGTGGTGAGATTTTTATCGAGCCTGAGCCTTTTATTACTCAAGAATATAAACAAATTATTGATGAAGAGAGCGTATTAAGCCAAATTGCAGAAGAGCAGCTTGAACAGCAAGCGGTTTTAAAAAATGGTGAGGCAGTTAGCGTTCAACTGAATGCGGGATTAAATATAAAATATGAACAACGCATTAGTGTCGGAATCGATGGCGTTGGTTTATATCGAACAGAAATCCCTTTTATGCTACAAAGTGGTTTTCCTTCAGAAGATGAACAGAAAAATCGCTACCGTGAGATCCTCTCTTTTTTCCCTGATAAACCCGTTGTATTACGTGCTCTAGATATTGGTGCTGATAAGCAACTTCCTTATATGCCAATTAATGAGGAAAACCCCTGCTTAGGTTGGAGAGGAATAAGAATATTGCTCGATCAACCGGAAATCTTCCTTATTCAGCTACGCGCAATGCTAAAAGCAAACCTCGAATTTAAAAATTTGAAAATATTGTTGCCGATGGTGACAAGTATTGATGAAATTGACGAAGCTAGAACATTACTGCTACGAGCATGTGATGAAGTGAGTCGAGAGCTAAAATGTGAATGTGCTCCACCTCCGTTGGGTATTATGCTTGAAGTGCCTTCATTGGTGTTTATGCTGTCACAACTAGCCAATCGGGTTGATTTTATCTCTGTTGGAACAAACGATTTGACTCAATACTTACTTGCAGTCGATCGTAATAATACCCATGTAGCATTACTCTATGATAATTTGCATCCTGCGTTATTGCGTTCACTGAATTTGATTGCAACACAATGCCAATATTATCAGTTGCCAGTGAGTGTTTGTGGTGAAATGGCGGGTACGCCAATAGGGGCATTGCTGTTAATAGGGCTCGGTTTTAGGCAGTTAAGCATGAGTGGTCGTAGTTTACCTAGGGTAAAATACTTATTGCGCCATCTTGATCCTGTGATGTTACAGCCTTTTATGCAACAGGTGTTGCAAGCTGAAACAGCAACAGAAATTAAAAAATTGTCTTCTGAATTTATGGAACGGCAAGGATTAGGTGGATTAATTCGCGGAGGCATCTAGTAAGCCTTCGTATAAGCCTTTTCTATGTTGGCAATAAATGACCAGCACAGAAATTATTGATTAAGTGAAGTAGGGAATAATGAGTATAAGCTACCTTAAATTTCCAGAGATCGATCCTGTTATGTTTTCTATCGGGCCTGTGTCATTACACTGGTACGGTATGATGTATTTAGTTGGTTTTGTCTTTGCCTTATGGCTTGCAAACCGTCGAGCTGCAAAACCAAATAGTGGTTGGACTAAAAATGAAGTTGAAACATTACTTTATGTTGGTTTTGTGGGTGTGTTTATCGGTGGTCGTTTAGGTTATGTTTTATTCTATAACCTACCTGTCTTTTTAAATGATCCTCTTTACCTCTTTAAAGTATGGGATGGCGGTATGTCATTCCACGGCGGTTTAATTGGGGTAATTTGTGCCATGATTTGGTTTGCTAAACGTACTAAACGTAAATTCTTCCAAGTGGCAGACTTTGTTGCACCATTAATTCCATTTGGCTTAGGGTTAGGTCGTGTTGGTAACTTTATTAACGGTGAATTATGGGGACGCGTCACATTCGATACGCCTTGGGCTTTCTTATTCCCAACCTCGCGTTCTGCGGATCTCCAGCTTGTTGCCCAAGATCCAGCAACACTACTGCCAATCATTCAAGAATATGGGGTTTTACCTCGTCACCCATCACAGCTCTATGAAATGCTGTTAGAAGGGGTGGTGTTATTTATTATTCTTAATATTTTTGTGCGTAAAAATCGCCCAATAGGCAGTGTGTCAGGTTTATTCCTTATTGGTTATGGCGCATTCCGTATTATTGTTGAATTCTTCCGTCAACCAGACGCACAACTAGGATTATTTGGTGGTGTGAGTATGGGACAAATTCTTTCAATTCCAATGATTTTGTTGGGTATTATTTTTATGGTATGGGCTTATCGTCAAGATAAAAAAACACCACAAAATCCAACACCTGCTCACAAATAGTGTGAGATAAATTTTTTATTATTAGCTAATTACAAGAGAGACAACATGAAGCAGTATCTGGCATTGTGTCAACGCATTATCGATGAAGGGCAATGGATTGATAATAAACGGACAGGAACCCGTTGTTTAACGGTGATTAATGCTGATCTGGAATATGATGTTGCAAATAACCAATTTCCGTTGATAACGACACGTAAAAGCTTCTATAAAGCCGCAATTGCAGAGTTGTTAGGGTATTTACGCGGTTACGACAACGCAGCGCAATTTCGTGAAATTGGTTGTAATACATGGAATGCAAACGCTAATGAAAATGGGGCATGGTTAAATAACCCTCATCGTAAAGGTGAAGACGATATGGGGCGTGTTTATGGCGTTCAAGGACGTCAGTGGCAACGCCCAGATGGTTCCCATTTTGATCAACTACGTAAAGTGATAGATAACTTGACTAAGGGTATAGATGATCGTGGCGAAATCGTAACGTTCTATAACCCGGGTGAAACTGAGCTAGGTTGTTTGCGTCCTTGTATGCATACACACACATTTTCATTAGTGGGTGATACGCTTTATTTAACCTCTTATCAACGTAGCTGCGATGTGCCATTAGGTTTGAATTTCAACCAAATACAGTGCTTTGTGTTATTAGCGCTGGTGGCTCAAATTACAGGGCATAAGCCAGGTAAAGCATTTCATAAGATAATCAATGCACATATCTATGAAAATCAATTACCACTGATGCGAGATGTACAACTAAAAAGAGAGCCATTGCCGCTACCAACATTACATATCAATCCAAAAATCAAAACGTTGGAAGATATTGAAACGTGGGTAACAACAGATGATTTTACCGTTGAAGGTTATCAATGCCATGAAGCGATAAAATATCCATTTACGGTTTAATTTTCCCTTTACATTTAAAGCCTCTGTTCAGTGATAAACAGGGGCTTTTTTATTTCTATCATTAACTTTAAATACAATAAACTAAAGTTAGCTCAATCTAACTGAAAATCATTTTTTGTATTTGTTCTGAAAATATTGTTACTGCGTCACTGTTCGAAAAAAACACTCTCTTTTATTTACCTTACAAAGGTTTAGCTGCATTCTCAATTGCAGGATCTAAAGGAGAAAAAATGAACAGTAACATGGAAATAAACCTAAATAGAAAACTTGAACAAGAGAGTGAATTTGGGATAAGCCTGTTTGAAATGCTTATTGTCATGATGATCACTTCTATTCTAAGTTACTTATCAATCACGACTTATCAGCAATTTACTCATCAACGTCAATTGATACATAGTGTGCGAGAAACCATCGCTTTTCTTTCTTATCAGCGACAACAAGCGCTACTGTTTAATATAAAAATTAAAATATCACTTCATTTATCACCCAGTAATAAAGTCGTCGCTATTCCTTTTCCTCTTCGACATTCACCTGAAAAACAAATGGTTTTTCAATTAGCGTCTGGTATTCAACTTAAACAATCAACAGTTTCAAATTTTACGTTTGGGGGGCTTCGTCAAACCTTAAGACCAATGAGTTTTGTGCTTCAAAGTTCAGAAGGTGAAGTGAGCATTGTTATTTCATCTTTAGGCAGAATAAGAGCATGTAGCCAGAAAATTAAGGTGTTTTCGCCATGTTAAAGCGATCAATATTTTCATTTTCATCTGGCATGATGCTGATGGAGTGTCTTTTTGCCATGGCAATTAGTGGTGTTCTATTTCTTTGTATTAGTCGAGCTTATCCTCAAATAATGAACACACTGATCTATTGTTACCAGCAATACCAGTTAGATATTTTCTTAAGAGAACGGTTATTGGTACTAGAAACACAACTAAGGCGCACTGGGTATTGCAACGGTGATTGTACCCATGCATTGAAGTCAAAGAAGTTTCACACTTCACCCTTAAAAATAGGGCAGTATTCTTATCAAGAAAAAAACTCCTGTGTTATTTTCGCTTATGATGTAAACGGTAATGGTCTATGGGATGCGCCTTCTTCAAAAGAGAGTGATTATTTTGGTTATCGGCTTAAAAACGGGCAATTGGAGCAATTAAGAGGAGTGCAAGATTGTACTTCTTCAGGATGGCAACGATTTTTTGAAAGTCATGAGATTGAAGTGACGGAATTTATTTTACGCCCTTATTCAAGACGACATTTTATTAAAGATAAGCCTCTTTTTTTCCTTTCAGTCTCTTTAAAATTTCATTTAAAACAATCCTCTACTGTGAAGTTGCATTACAAGAATGATATTCGGTTAAGGAATGTGACCACGTTATGAGTATTGATTCAATTCACAATAAAAGTGAACAAGGATTTGCAAGTTTACTCGTGGTAATGGGGTTTATTGTTATGAGTTTATCGGCACTTGGAAGTTTTGCTTATTATTACAGACAGTCGCAACAAATAGTGATGCAAGAGCTACAAGCACGACAAGCTTTTTTATTTGCTGAGTCTGCATTGGTGTGGGGAATAAAGCTGAATTGGGAAATTTCGTCGTCACAGTTAAATAAATGGCAATGCCGTCATTTTCATGCAGACCCTAAAATAAAAAGCTGTTTATTTTTGCTCTCTTTGGAAAAGGGCTTATTACAAGGGCAAGCAGAAAGCTTAAAGAGTTATAAAATATATCATTATCAATGGGTTGGTTTTTCGAAGGACAAAAATAAATCTATTGTTGCACATCCAAATGGATGGCTAGATTATTGCCCATTAGTGCATAAGGAGTGTGCGTTATAGATAACAGTCAAAATAAATCAGAAAATGGCTCTATTTTACTTAATACAATGTTTATATTACTGTTTTTTAATATTAGTTTTGTCGCTATTATAGGGTATAGTCAATCATTAAAAGCTGATTTTCAGCAGTTAATTCAAATTCAGCAGGTAGGGCAGGAACTTTTTGTTTTATTTGAACAAATGTCTGATAAATCACCTGACTATTTCGCATCTAACCGAAAAATAATGACACGCTCACTTTTACACTCTGAAGGTTGTCAGCAGATAGAAGGTTATGTTGCCAATCATGTATTACCTGCAATAAGGCTGTATTACTGGTCATGCTATTAATAAGATGAGGATCTGATGTTTCATATATATCACTCAAATCAGTTGTCATTACTAAAGTCACTTATGGTGCACTTTATGCAGACCAGACCACTTTCTTCTCCTTTTGAACAAGAAGTGATCCTTGTACAAAGCCCCGGAATGTCTCAGTGGTTACAAATCCAGCTTGCCGAAAGTTTGGGTATTGCTGCTAATATCCATTATCCATTACCAGCGACCTTTATTTGGGAAATGTTTACTCGGGTATTATCAGGTATACCTAAAGAAAGCGCTTTTTCTAAAGATGCCATGACATGGAAATTAATGGCATTACTTCCTGAATTTTTACCTCATGAAGAATTTAAACCTTTATTGCATTATTTAAATGATGATGAAGATAAACGTAAGCTTCACCAGCTAGCAGGGCGTGTGGCTGACTTATTTGACCAATATTTAGTTTATCGTTCAGATTGGCTAGCTTCGTGGGAAAAAGATGAGTTAATCGAAGGGCTGAGTGAAAATCAACGCTGGCAAAAAATATTGTGGGTAGCATTACAGCAATACACAAAAGATCTTAATCAGCCTCAATGGCACCGTTCTAATCTTTATCAACAATTTATCTCTACATTAAATAATGCAGAAGAAGGGCTGCTTCAGCACTGTTTTCCACCTCGTATTTTTATTTGTGGAATTTCAGCGTTACCTCAAGTTTACTTGCAGGCGTTACAGGCTATTGGACGTCATACCGAGATCTATTTACTTTTTACCAACCCTTGCCGTTACTATTGGGGAGATATCCAAGATCCTAAATTTCTCGCTCGTCTTAATAGTAGAAAACCACGCCATTATAAACAATTACATGAATCCCCTTGGTTTAAAGATGAAATAAATGCTTCTTCGTTATTTAATGACGAAGGTGAGCAAAATATTGGTAATCCGCTATTAGCATCATGGGGAAAGCTAGGTAAAGATAATCTTTATTTCCTCTCTGAACTTGAATACACCGATGTGTTGGATGCGTTTGTTGAGATCCCAAGAGACAATCTACTTCATCAATTGCAAGCTGATATCCTTGATTTAGAAGATTTTTCACAATTAGGTACAACACTTGAAACTTATGAGTGTAGTGAAAATAAACGTGTGATTTCGCCAGATGATTATTCACTGACTTTTCATGCTAGCCATAGTCCACAGCGCGAAGTGGAAGTGCTACAAGATCAATTACTGCATTTGTTAGAGCAAGATCCTGAATTACTGCCGCGTGATATTATTGTGATGGTTGCGGATATTGATAGCTATACACCTTATATTCAAGCTGTGTTTGGTAATGCGCCTTCAGAACGTTATCTTCCTTTTGCTATTTCAGATAGAAAAGCGCGTCAAGCACACCCTGTATTACAAGCTTTTATTACGTTATTAGAGCTTCCTCAAAGCCGTTTTACTGCCGAACAAGTATTGGCACTACTCGAAGTTCCTGCTTTAGCTGGGCATTTCTCTATTTTTGAAAATGAATTAAAACTATTGCGTCGTTGGGTTGATGAGTCAGGTATACGCTGGGGATTAGATGATGAGAATGTGGCTTCATTCTTATTACCTATTACGGGTAAAAATACGTGGGAATTTGGCTTACTGCGCATGTTGCTTGGCTATGCGATGGAAAGTGAAAATGGTCCTTGGAAAGGCGTTCTTCCTTACGATGAATCCAGTGGATTAGTCGCTGAACTTGCAGGGCATCTCGCTGATTTTCTTTATACATTAAGCGATTGGCGTACACGTTTGAGTGAAACTCGTTCATTAGAAGCTTGGCTAGAAGTTGGACAACAATTAGTTGATGCCTTTTTTGAGTCAGATGAAGAAACGGAATTAGTCTTAGCGCTTATTATCCAACAATGGCAAAAAGTGATTGAAAACGGATTGAAAGCGCAATATCAAAATGAAATTCCGCTAGTTCTTATTCGTGATGAATTAACAGTGCGGTTCGATGATGAAAAAATCAGTCAACGCTTTTTGGCTGGTAGTATTAATTTCTGTACATTAATGCCTATGCGCTCTATTCCCTTTAAAGCGGTGTGTTTATTAGGCATGAACGATGGTATTTACCCTCGTAATATTCAGCCGCTAGGGTTTGATTTAATGGCGGAAAAACGCCGTCGTGGTGATAGAAAACGCCGTGATGATGACCGCTATTTATTCCTTGAAGCGCTTAGCTCAGCTGAAAAATACCTTTATATCAGCTATATTGGAAAATCGATACGTGACGATCGAGAATGTAATCCATCAGTCTTAATCAAAGAATTACAAGATTATATTGGGCAAAATTTCCGTCTACCAGAGGATGGTGGACTTAATGTCGATGACAGTGCGGCTCGTGTAAACCAGCGTTTATTAACACAACATAGCCGTGTTCCTTTTGCTCAAGAAAATTTCCGCATAGGCGCTTCCTTTCGTTCTTATGCCTCTGAATGGCTACCTGCTGCTAGTGGGCAAGGAGAGGTTCATCAAAGTTTTACTGAGCCACTTAATGATGATGACACAATAGATAAAGTCTCTGTTGATGCTCTGGCACGTTTTTATCGTCATCCTATTCGTGCTTTCTTCCAACAAAGATTAAAAACAAATTTCGTTATTGAAGAAACAGAATTACCCGAAGAAGAGCCATTTGTGATAAATGCGCTTCAACGTTATCTATTGAATCAATGGTTACTAAAAGCATTGATTGATCAAACCTCAACAGAAACACTGTTTGAGCGAATCAAAGCAGCAGGACAACTTCCAGCGAGTGCTTTTGGTCAAATCTATTGGGAGCAACAAATAGAAGAATTACTTCCTTTAGCTGAAAAGATAAGAAGTGAACGATTAGCCACACATTCTGTCACATTAGAGCAAAGCTTTAGTGCAATGCCATTGATTGGTCGTTTAAATGAGGTACAAGCTGATGGTTTATTACGTTGGCGACCAGCCAGCTTAACCGCTAATGACTTATTGCAACTTTGGATTGAGCACCTAGTGTATTGCTTGAAAGGGGGAACTGGCGAGAGTCGTTTTTACGGTAGAAAAGAGACTCAATGGTGTTTATTACCCGTTGATCCTGAGTTTGCCTATGCAACATTAGATAAGTTAATCAGTGACTATAAACAAGGATTAAACAGCCCATTAGCATTATTTGCGAAAAGTGGCTGGGCTTGGTTACAAGCTTGCTATGATAAAAAATCACAAGAGTTTTTACTTGATGATGAAGAGACACTTGAAAAAGCAGAATTAGTACTGATGCAACATTTAACGGATAGCTATAATCGAGATGGTGAAATGAGTGACATGTATGTTCAGCGTGCTTTCTCTCAATTAGACGAACTTTTTTTACAAACAGTCAAACAGACGGCATTAACACTATTTAAACCAATAATTCCATTTCTGAAAAAATAAGGGAGCTCATATCAGATGAGAAAATACTTCTCGCAACTATGGATCATGTTGCTATTGATGCTAGTGAGTATCAACAGCTTTGCTGCTGATCCTCTCTGGCAAGTATTGCCTGATAGCATTGAAAAAAGTGAGAGTGATCCACGGCAATATCAAGCGATTAAACTACCTAATGAAATGACTGTATTACTGGTTTCTGATGAAAAAGCAGTTAAATCATTAACGGCTGTTGCATTACCTGTTGGAGCATTAGAAGATCCAGATAGTCAGCAAGGTCTTGCGCACTATTTAGAGCATATGGTGCTAATGGGATCGGTGAAATATCCTCAATCAGGCAGTATGTCTGAATTCCTACAAAAGAATGGTGGCTCTCATAATGCGAGTACAACGACTTACCGTACTGCGTTCTATTTAGAAGTAGAAAACAGTGCCATTAATGAAGCGGTAGATCGCCTTGCTGATGCTTTAGCTGAACCTTTACTTGATCCTAAAAATGCAGATCGTGAACGTAATGCAGTTAATGCTGAATTAACAATGGCGCGGGCACGCGATGGCATGCGTTTTTGGCAAGTCAGAGCAGAAACTTTAAACCCAGCACATCCAAGTTCTCGCTTTATGGGGGGGAATCTAGAGACATTAAGTGATAAACCAAATAGTAAGCTTCAAGATGAATTGATTAAATTCTATCAGACACACTATTCTGGCAATTTAATGAATGGTGTTATTTATAGTAATAAATCACTTGATGAATTATCTAAATTAGCCGCAGAGACTTTTGCTCGTATCCCGAATAAAAAGGCTGACGTGCCTGTCACAACAGTACCTGCTATGACGGATAAAGAAAAAGGGTTAATGATCCATCTTGTACCTGCTTTGCCACAAAAAACCTTACAGATTGAATTTGGTATTGATAATAATGTCGCCGATTTTCGTAGTAAATCTGATGAATATATTGGTTATTTAATCGGTAATCGTAGCGCGGGCACATTGGCAACATGGCTACAAGATCAAGGCTTGGCTGAAAGTATTAGTGCCTCTTCAGAGCCTTATATTGATCGTAACCAAGGCTCATTTACGATTTATGTCGCGTTGACAGATAAAGGTTTAGCGCAAAAAGACAAAGTGATTTCTGCTATCTTTTCATATATTCGTTTAATTCAAACAGAAGGTATCAGTCAGCGCTACTTTAATGAAATTGCGAATGTATTAGATCTCTCATTCCGTTATGGCTCTATTGTAAGAGATATGAATTACATAGAAGGTATTTCGGATATGATGCTGCGTTATCCAATCAAAAATATCCTAGATGCAGACTATATTGCTGATAATTATGAACCTTCAGCGATCCTTTCTCGTCTTGATTCTCTTACACCAGAGAAGGCTCGTATTTGGGTAATTAGTCCTAATGAACCTTCTAACAAACAAGCCTATTTTGTTAATGCGCCTTATCAGGTTGATAAAATCACAGATAAGCAATTAAAAACATGGCAAGCATTATCAGACGATATTTCATTATCACTGCCAGCACTTAACCCTTACATTCCTGATAATCTTTCACTGATTGATGCGGACAGCAAAATCATCAAACCACAATTGTTGTGGCAAGATAAAAGCGCTCGCTTATTTTATATGCCATCACACTATTTTTCTGATGAGCCTAAAGCCAGTGTGACATTAAGTTTAGTGAATAAGAAATCAGACATTACTGTTAAGCAGCAAGTGACGCAAACCTTAACTGACTATCTTGCTGGTTTAGCATTAAGTGAATTATCTTACCAAGCTTCTGTTGCGGGAATGAATATCTCATCCTCATCAGGGCAAGGCATTGATTTTTCAATGAATGGGTATACACAACATTTACCAGAATTAGTTAATGCGACACTGAAAAGCTATATGAGTTTTGAATCAACTCAAGAAGAACTAGATCAGGCTAAATCTTGGTATCGTGAACAGCTTGAAGTGACTCATAACTTAAAAGCATTTGAAGCCGCTATGCTGCCAGCTCGTCGATTAAATACGATCCCGTATTATGAAGAAGCTGAAAAAATCAAAGCATTAGAGTCAATTACGCTACAAGATATTATTGATAATCGCCGTGAAGTCATTAAAAACGCGGCACTTCAAGCGCTGATTATTGGTAACTTAACGCCAGAGCAAAGCCGTGATATTGCTAAATCTGCACACGAATTATTAGGTAATCAAGGTACAGAATATTGGATCGGTGAAACATTAGTATTCAATAAATTAAATGCGGTTGAATTCCAAAATAAATCGAAGAGCACTGATAATGCATTAGGTGAGCTTTATATCCCAACAGGTTATAGCCGTCTTGAAGGTCAGGCAATTTCTTCAGTGTTAGCCTCTGTTATCAAACCTTGGTTCTATGATCAATTAAGAACAGAAGAGCAACTAGGTTATGCTGTATTTGCTTATCAAGGCACTATGGGTGAGCAATCAGGTATCGGCTTTTTACTACAAAGTAATGCAAAACCGCCTGTCTACTTAAATGAGCGCTATAACGCATTTTATCAACAAGCTTACGAACGTTTGAAAAAAATGAACGAGGCTGATTTTAATCAGTATAAGCAAGCGATTATTACTGAAGTTAAACAGCCACCTCAAACATTCTATGAAGAAGTTTCTCTTTATCGAAATGACTTCCATCGTAATAACTTAAAATATGATGGACGTGAAAAATTCTTAGCTGAGCTTAATAAAGTCACATTAAAACAAGCTATTGAATTTTATGAAAAAGCAATTATAAAACCTAACGGATTTATTTTTGTTTCTCAAGTTATTGGTAAAGATGGCAAAGATGCTGATTACGCAGAAAATAAACAATGGAAGCGTTACACCACAGTAAGTGAATTACAAAAAACCTTACCTGTTGAGGAAATTAAAGAGTGAGTGAAGTGATACAGGCACAGCCATTAAACCCGTATACGCTTCCTCTGTACCAAAGACGCCTCATTGAGGCGTCTGCAGGAACAGGAAAAACTTATACAATAGGGTTATTGTATTTACGGTTGCTTCTTGGATTAGGCGGAGAGTCTGCATTCTACCGCCCTCTCAGTGTTGAAGAGATTTTAGTTGTGACATTTACGGATGCGGCGACAGATGAATTACGAGCACGTATTCGTAAAAATATCCATGAACTAAGACTTGCCTGTATCCGTCACGATGTTGAAAGTAGTGATAATACTTACCATGAGTTACTCAAACAGATACCTAATAAAGAGCTAGCTGCACAGTGGTTGCTAGAAGCTGAACGTCAAATGGACGAAGCGGCTATTTACACCATTCATGGCTTTTGTCAGCGTATGTTGGCAAACAACGCATTTGAATCAGGAGTCTTGTTTGAACAAGTCTTGATCCAAGATGAATATGAGCTCAAAAAACGGGTATGTGCTGACTTCTGGCGTCGTCATTGTTATCCACTTTCTTATGATGTTGCTAATGCAGTAAGCCAGATTTGGTCTGGCCCAGAACAACTGCTTTATGAAATACAGCCTTATTTACAAGGTGAAATGCCTGAAATAGAAGGTGTGGCATTAGATAGCGAAAATGAATCAGTAAAAGAGCGTCATCAAGCGGTTATTGAAGCAATTAATAATGTTAAAACTCGTTGGAATGAACATCATCATGAAGTTGAAGCATGGATAACCACTTCAGGAGTTGATAAGCGTAGTTACAGCAGTCGTTTCTTACCTAAATGGATTGAAGAAATCACTCTGTGGGCGTCAACACTAGAAACTAAAAGCTATCAATTACCTGATTGTTTAGTTCGTTTTTCTCAAGAAACATTGAATGAGAAGGCGACTAAAGGTCCAGCGCCAGAGCATATTCTGTTCGTTGAAATTGAACGATTAACAAAGCAGAGTTTGACTTTGCGTGATGTTATTTTGGTCAACGCGATCCCTGAAATACGCCAAGGTATTGAAAATGAAAAAATGCGTCGTGGCGAAATGGGATTCGATGATTTATTAACACGTTTAGATAGAGCATTGAAACGTGAAGGTGGTGAAGCTTTAGCGCAAGCCATTCGTGAACGCTATCCAGTTGCAATGATTGATGAATTCCAAGATACAGATCCTCAACAGTATCGTATTTTTGATGCGATTTATGGTGAGTATGAAAACAGCGGTTTGTTGTTTATCGGTGATCCTAAACAGGCAATTTATGCTTTCCGTGGTGCGGATATTTTTACTTATATTCAAGCTAGAAAGCAGACATCTCATCACTACACATTAAACACTAACTGGCGCTCTGCACCGGGTATGGTGAATGCAGTTAACAAACTTTTTATGCGTTCGAATGCTCCATTTTTATTTGAGCATATCCCTTTTATTGAAGTAAGTTCAGCTGAAAAAAACCAAGACATGGCTTTTATTTACCATGATAAACCGATTTCTCCTTTTAATTTTTGGCTTGCTGAAGGTGAAAGTGTTTCTACGGGAAATTATGAACAAATCATGGCGGCACAATGTGCTGCACAAATTCGTGATTGGTTATCAGCTGGGGATCAGCAACAAGCTTGGCTGATTGAACAAGATACAAAAAAATCGGTTACATCTGCTGATATTATGGTGTTAGTGCGTAGCCGTAGAGAAGCCGTACTTATTCGTGACGCACTGAATTTACTTTCGATACAATCGGTGTTTTTATCCAATCGTGAAAGTGTATTTGAAACCAATGAAGCTAAAGATCTACTTTGGTTATTACAAGCAGTTGTAACGCCGGAGAAAGAGCGAGTCTTAAGGGCATCTTTAGCTAGCCGATTATTTGGTTTTAGCGCGAAGCAAATTGATGATTTGAACCGCAGTGAGGCGCGCTGGAATAGCTACGTAGAGAAATTTGCTGATTATTATGTACTATGGCAAAAGCGTGGTGTTTTACCGATGTTGCGTAAAATCATGATGGATAATCAGATTGCGGAAAACTTGCTCGCAAGTATTGATGGTGAGCGTCGGCTTACAGATATCATGCATATCGGTGAACTATTACAAGAAACATCATTACAACTTGATAGTGAACACGCCCTTATTCGTTGGTTAGCACAACAGATTTCTCATCCTGATGCGCAGTCTGAAAGCCAACAAATGCGTTTGGAAAGCGACCGAAATCTTGTGCGGATTTGCACTATCCATAAATCTAAAGGCCTTGAATATCCTATCGTTTGCTTACCTTTTGCTTGTAATTATCAAGAGCAGAAAGGGGCGCTTTATCATGATAGAGAGAAATTTTACGCAAAATTAGATATTTTTAGCCGACCTGAAAGTTTGCGTTTAGCAGATGAAGAGCGCTTAGCTGAAGATTTACGCTTACTTTATGTAGCATTAACACGATCTAAATTCTGCTGTTATGTTGGTGTTGCTCCTCTTGTTAAGGGGACTAAACGTAAGTCAGGGCTTACCGATCTGCATAAAAATGCTTTAGGGTATTTATTGCAACAAGGCGAAGAAGGTAATAGTGAATTATTGCATCAATCAATCCATGCCTTATTAGATGAGAATATCAGTGTAACAACGCTTGATAATATGTCTGCACATCGTTATCAGCCTCAATTATTGGCTGAAACAAAACTTGAGGCAGCTATATTTAAACGCCAGATCCACGATAATTGGCGTATAACGAGCTATTCAGGGTTAACCTATCAGCATTCAAATCGCAGTTATCATTTCGATTTAGGTGATATTGAGGCTTTGGTGCAATCTATCGCACCAGGGCTTGATACAGATGCTAAAGGTGAAAAGCAACAAGGAGAGGTTGATGAAAATTCGATTCATCATTTCCCTCGTGGTGCAGTAGCAGGAACGTTCTTACACAGTTTGCTGGAAGTATTAGATTTTTCACAACCTATTGATGAACTGTGGATGCAAGGACAATTGACAGCTCAAGGTTTTGATGAAAAGTGGGCTCCTCTTTTAGTTTCATGGATGGAAACGCTATTTCATACACCTCTTAATACTCAAGAATTGTGTCTTGCTGATATCCCAAAATCACAACAACTTGATGAATTACAATTCTATTTGCCTATTGAAAAAGAGGTATCATCAACCCAGTTGACTCAATTAATTAGCCAGTTTGATCCACTATCAAAACGTTGTCCAGCTTTGCAATTTCAACAAGTAGAAGGAATGCTCAAAGGCTTTATTGACTTAGTCTTTTCTTGGGAAGGTAAATACTATGTTGTGGATTATAAATCGAATTGGTTAGGTGAATCGAGTGAGGATTACACACAAGAAGCGATGATGAATGCAATGATGGATCATCGCTACGACTTGCAATATCAACTCTATACCTTAGCGTTACATCGTTTTTTACAACAGCGCATCCCTGATTATGATTACCAAAGCCACTTTGGCGGAATTTATTACCTCTTCTTACGAGGTATAGACAAAGCGCATCCCGGAAATGGAGTTTATGCTTATTTACCTGATGAGGCTTTTGTTTTGGCTCTAGATTCACTATTTACAGGTAAAAGTAGCAAACTCGATGTAGTCGGTGAGAAATAAAAATGATCAAACTATTAGAACAAGCGATTACACAAAACTTATTACGGCCTTTAGATCTTCGATTTGCACAAATGCTGGTGGAAGATGAAAACCCTATTTTACTGTTTATATTTGCTTATTTGAGTGCTCAAACTGGAGCGGGTCATGTTTGTTTACCATTGAGTATTATTCAGAAAGATCAACTGTTTGATGGTAGACAAAAGGAGTTTGCACAAGAAATTTGGCAAAAAATGGGTAAGCCTTCTGCTAAAAAAATAGTAGAAGAATTGACTCATTGTCATTGTGTTAATCAAAGTGGCGATGATTCTCCCTCACCCATTATTTTAGATAATGAACTTCTTTATCTACAAAGAATGTGGAGCTATGAAGAGAAAGTTGCTCGTTTTTTTAGGCAAGAGCATGCCATTGTTGATATTGATGAGAATGAATTAATTAAAGTACTCGACCAACTTTTTCCAACAACGAAAGAAAGCCAAGAAACAAATTGGCAAAAAGTGGCTGCGAGTGTTGCTATTACAACCCCTACCTCTATTATTTCTGGGGGGCCTGGAACAGGGAAAACGACAACAGTTGCTAAAATTTTAGCGGCTTTTGTGATGCTTACATCGAATGAAAAGCCGATTATTCAATTAGCGGCTCCTACCGGTAAAGCCGCTGCGAGATTAACAGAGTCTTTAGGTAACGCTTTGGCACAACTTAATTTAAGCGAAGAAGAAAATAAGTGGATGCCAAAACAGGCACAAACTATTCATCGTTTATTAGGCGCTCAGCCTGAAAGCCAGCAAGTGCGTTACCATAAAGATAATCCATTACAGCTTGATATTTTAGTTGTTGATGAAGCATCGATGGTTGATTTACCTATGATGGCGCGTTTGATTGATGCACTTCCACCAAAATGCCACGTTATTTTCTTAGGTGATAAAGACCAACTAGCTTCTGTTGAGGCGGGCGCCGTATTAGGTGATATTTGCCGTTTTTCTGAAAATGGTTTTAGTCAAAAGAGATTTGATCAAATTAATCACTTGACCCAAGGTGAGCTGGTTAAATCTACCGACATTATTCCTGTCTCTCAAACACCCGTTTCTGTCGTCAGTGATTCTCTGTGTCTGCTACGAAAAAGCTACCGCTTTGGTGAGAATTCAGGGATAGGGCAACTTGCTTTCGCGGTTAATAAAGGACAGACCAAAACAGCCATTGCGTTGTTGAAAAAAGCAGAGATTAGCCCACAACAGCTTGAAATCGCATTAGAGCCTCAAGATGTGAGCTTTATTGCTTTAGAGTCAAAAGAGAGTTATTTACTGATGATCCAAGATGCTGTTAATGCCTATCGAGAGTATCTCACTTTAGTTTCTCAAAAAGCATCACCTGATATTATTCTTAATGCATTTAACCAATACCGTTTATTGTGCGCGCGAAGAGAAGGCCCTTTCGGTGTGAGTGGTCTAAATGACAGAATTGAAATGTTATTGCATCGTCAGCGATTGATCCGCCGTCCTACAAATAGTTATCAAAGTGATTATATTGGACGCCCCATTATGATCCAACGAAATGACAGTACGTTAGGTCTGTTTAATGGTGATATTGGTATTATGCTCAATAATGATGAAGGTGAAATGAAAGCTTTTTTCCAACTACCTGATGGAAAATTGAAAGCGATCCAACCTAGCCGATTACCACAACATGAAACTGCGTATGTAATGACAGTGCATAAATCACAAGGTTCGGAATTTACCCATACAGCGTTAGTACTGCCCGATAAATTTTCACCTGTTGTTAGTCGTGAATTATTGTATACCGCATTAACACGGGCTAAACAGAAGCTTTCTCTTTATGCCTCAGAGTTGATGGTGAAAATGGCAATACAAACACGTATTCAACGTCGAAGTGGATTAATTGATAAGTTACGTTATTAGTCGTTAGTTAATAATGAAAATAATAAAAGACAGGCATTGAGAGGGATACCTGTCTTTTTTTATATTTGGCAATTACTCTTTATGTAAATCTAAAATCAAAATTTTAGAACGACGTTGGTAATTATAAAGTGCTTGTTTTTCAATCGGTAGCTTATCAATTTCAGCTGGTTCAAATCCTTTTTCTTGAAACCAGTGTATGCTGCGAGTTGTCAAAACAAACAGCTTTTCTAACCCTAATTGCTTAGCATGTGCTGAAATACGTTGTAGCAAAACTTCACCACGACAAGAGCTGCGATAATCAGGGTGTACTGCAACACAAGCCATTTCACCAATTTTTTCTGATGGGTAAGGATAGAGTGCGGCACATGCAATAGTCATATTATCGCGTTCAATAATGGTGAATTGGTCAATTTCAATTTCCAGTTGCTCTCTTGAACGTCTGACTAAAATACCTTGTTGTTCTAATGGGCGAATGAGTTCGAGTATGCCACCAATATCATTAATATTCGCTCTACGAACTTTTTCTGCACTCTCCATGACGATTTGAGTACCAATACCATCACGAGAGAATAATTCTTGAATAAGAGCACCATCAGATTGATAACTTAGTAAGTGGCTGCGCTCTACACCACGACGGCAGGCTTTAACTGCTCCCCGTAAGAATCTCACTGTACCTGAATGGTAATCACCTTCCGTTTGTAGCTCTCGAATTTTATCTTCAGCTTGATTAGGCAATAGTTCAGAAACAATGTGTCCTTCTTCATCGACAACACCTTGGAATGAGCAAAAACCAATTATTTTTTGTGCTTTAAGCTTTATCGCAAGTTGTGTTGCTACTTCTTCTGAAGTGAGATTAAAGCTTTCTCCCGTCACAGATACCGCAACTGGACCAATTAATACAATGGCATTACTGTCTAATTGGCGATGAATAGCTTCTTCATCGATACGACGAATTTTTCCGCTATGACAATAATCAACACCATCATCAACCCCTAATGGTTGTGCGATAACAAAGTTACCACTAACAACATTAATATGTGCACCTTGTAATGGCGTATTGCTTAAACTCATTGATAGGCGAGCCGTAATATCAAGTTGCAATGTACCTGCAGCTTGTTTAACGATTTCCAAGGTTTTGCTATCTGTGATGCGTGTATATTTATGATAAATTGGAGATACTTTTTGCACTTCAAGAGCTGTATCTATTTGTGGGCGAGCACCATAAACAACCACTAAACGAATGCCTAGGCTGTGTAACAACCCAATATCGTTAATGATAGATGGGAAGTTTTCGTGAGCAATGGCTTCGCCACCCAGCATAATGACAAATGTTTTGCCTCTATGTGCATTAATATACGGAACCGAGTGGCGGAATCCATCGACCAATTCGGTGCTACGCTCTTTCATAAAACCCTCTCAAGTGAATTTTTATTCGCATTTAATGTATTTTTATTCTTTTTGGAGAGGAATGGCAAGTAAAATCCTATCTTATTGTTTTCCCTGAAGGCAGAATATTCGTGTAAAAGTGAGTAATTGTGCTGTTTTTAAGTGACAGTGAAGTGTGGATTGGGTAAAGTTTTTCGTTCTTAACTTTTTTTATCTCTTTTTAGAGTTTATTGACGTTAATCGTTTTTTTGGAATATTTTCATGAGTCATTCTGAGCACAATCAAACTCGTCGTCGTCTTGTTAAAGGAATTGGCGCGTTATTATTGTTAAGTGTTAGTCCTGTTGGTCTTGCTGCCACAGCATCTATTGTTGCTGTGAGGGTTTGGCCTGCCTCGACTTATACTCGCGTGACTATAGAATCCAGTACACCACTGAAATATCGTCAGTTTGCATTATCAAACCCTGAACGTATTGTGGTGGATTTAGAAGGTATTCAACTTAATAGCACACTAAAAGGTGTTGCTAATCAGGTTCAGACTAGCGATCCCTATTTAAAACTTATTCGCGTTGGTCAAAATACACCTAAAACAGTTCGACTGGTATTTGAAGTAAAAACGCCTGTACAACCACAAATGTTTACGCTTAAACCTGTGGCTGAATTTAAAAACCGTTTGGTGTTAGATTTCTACCCAAGCCACGGCGCTGACACGGAAGAAGATCCTCTTTTAGCGCTATTACGTGAATATAACGACGGTGATTTACAACAAGCTGTACCAGCACAAACCGATACACGTAAACCGGGCAGAGCAGGGCGAGATAGACCGATTATTATCATGATCGATCCTGGGCATGGTGGTGAAGATCCGGGCGCAATAGGTAAATATAAAACACGTGAAAAAGATGTGGTTTTACAAATTGCTCGTCGCTTAAGAACGCTGATTGATAAAGATGCCAAAATGAAGGCGTATATGACACGTAATGAAGATGTCTTTATTCCATTGACAGTACGTGTTGCTAAAGCGAGAAAAATGCAGGCAGATTTATTTGTCTCTATCCATGCTGATGCGTTTACAAACCGCTCTGCAAGAGGTTCTTCTGTTTTTGCATTATCAAAAACGGGCGCAACCAGTAACACTGCACGCTATCTTGCTCAAACACAAAATGAGTCTGACTTAATTGGTGGGGTGAGTAAAAGTGGCGATCGCTATGTAGACCATGCAATGCTCGATCTCGTACAAACTGCGACTATTAATGACAGCCTAAAATTCGGTAGTGAAGTACTTAAGTTATTGGGTGGTATTAATAAACTGCATAAAAATAAAGTCGATCAGGCGGGTTTTGCGGTATTAAAAGCCCCTGAGATCCCTTCTATCTTAGTAGAAACGGCTTTTATCAGTAATATCGAAGAAGAGAAAAAACTAAAAACCGCTAAATTCCAGCAACAGATCGCAGAGTCTATTTTCAAAGGGATCAAAGCTTATTTTGCTAATGGTGGTGAATTAACGTTAGCAGACCGTAGCTAACCTCTTCCTATATCTTTTTTATATTCCAGTAGAAAGCCAAGAACATACGCTTTCTATTGGAGCTTCTTATTGTATTTTCAGCACAATAAATCTATTCAATACAATGCGTTATTGAAATAAAAGAAATGCAATATAGAAATCTATGATTGATAAGATTAGGTTTGTGAATTAAGAGAGAAAGTAAAAATAAGAAGAAATTTTGAAGAGAAATTGGTTGCGGGAGCTGGATTTGAACCAACGACCTTCGGGTTATGAGCCCGACGAGCTACCATGCTGCTCCATCCCGCGACTGAATTGTTGTTTATAGAATTGGTTGCGGGAGCTGGATTTGAACCAACGACCTTCGGGTTATGAGCCCGACGAGCTACCATGCTGCTCCATCCCGCGACTGATACTATAACTTACTGCTTTGTGAATTGGTTGCGGGGGCCAGATTTGAACTGACGACCTTCGGGTTATGAGCCCGACGAGCTACCAAGCTGCTCCACCCCGCGTCTCCACAGAGGGGCACTATACTCAGGATTTACCGAGTTGCAAGTTTTTTATGAAATTTTTACAGTTTTCTTTTAAAAACGGTCAGAAATAACACATCAAGATGTAAATTTAGGCAGTTATACTCGTCATACTTCAAGGTATTTAGAATATATACTTGATGTTTAAAAGTCATATTGATTGGGTGATAATAGAAAGTCTTAGCAATCGGTATATTCATATCTTTATTGATTTTGCTTTGGTATCTTTCTAAGTCAGAATCAACACTCAAATTTAGTCATTAAGCGGGTCAAAAATGGTTACTTGGCGAAAATCGTTAATTTTAGGTATGTTAGCGCTTGCCTTGACAGGATGTCATCGTCCAACAGAGCAAGGGCAACAGTATAAAGATGGAAAGCTTAAGCAAGATCTCATTGAGGTAAGTTCGCCAAACACACAAGGTACACCCATTAATGGCCCTGATTACTTACAACAAGTAAGTCAGATAAACCAGACATCATCTCGTTTGTACAATAGTAATAAAGAAACTTATCAGGCGGTTGAAAACTGGTTACGCTCTGGTGCAGATACACGCCAATTACGTCAGTTCAACCTTTCTGCATTTCAAATGGAAGGGGTTGATAAGTACGGAAATGTTCAATTTACTGGATATTACACGCCGGTTCTTGAAGCTCGTTTAACGCCACAAGGTGAGTTTCAATACCCTCTTTATAAAATGCCAGCAAATAGTCGTTCAAAATTACCTTCTCGTGCTGCTATTTATAATGGTGCATTAAGCCAATCTTTAATTGCGGCTTACAGTAACTCCATTATGGATAACTTTATGATGGAAGTTCAGGGAAGTGGCTATGTTGATTTTGGTGATGGCAAACCTTTAACCTTCTTTGGTTATGCAGGAAAAAATGGACACCCTTACCGTAGTATTGGCAAAGTGCTTATTGATAATGGTGAAGTAGAAAGAAAAGATATGTCTATGCTCGCTATTAGAGATTGGGCTGATAAGCACAATGATGCTGAAGTAAGAAAGTTATTAGAAGAAAACCCATCATTTGTTTTTTTCAAACCAGAGCCTTTTACACCTGTTAGAGGTGCTAGTGCCATCCCACTTGTTGCACTCGCCTCTGTGGCTTCGGATAGAAGCATTATTCCAGCAGGGACGGTGTTACTGGCTGAAATTCCTGTACTTGATAATGCAGGTAATTTTACAGGTGAATATCAAATGCGTTTAATGGTGGCATTAGATGTAGGTGGTGCAATTAAAGGGCATCATTTCGATATTTATCATGGGATTGGTAAAGATGCTGGTCATATGGCAGGTTTTTATAATCACTATGGGCGAGTTTGGGTATTAAAAAAATCACAACTTAACTTATTAAACCCTTCGTCATAAACATGATTGACTATTTATCTGCTCGTTATTAACGGTAAAATTATGCAAACGACATGGCTATTGATATTAATAGCCATGATTATTTCTGTTATTTAGGTTGTTATCGCATTATGCAAAATTCATTATCAGATTCATATTTACAACGCTTTTCTGGAATAGGGCGACTCTATGGGCAAAAAGCGCTGTCTTATTTTGCTCAAGCTCATATTTGTGTCGTGGGTATAGGTGGCGTCGGAAGTTGGGCCGCTGAAGCATTAGCACGTAGTGGTATTGGTGCTATCACCTTAATTGATATGGATGATGTGTGTGTAACTAACACTAATCGTCAAATACATGCGTTGAAAGAGAGTGTGGGTCAACCAAAATGTGAAGTAATGAAACAGCGTATTTTAGAAATCAATCCAGAATGCAAAGTGACTAGTATTGATGATTTTGTCACGGTGGATAATGTCGCTGAAATGATGAATAACAACTTTGATTATGTCATCGATGCAATTGATAGTGTAAGACCAAAAGCTGCATTATTAGCTTATTGCCGTCGTTATAAAATACCCGTGATCACAACAGGCGGCGCTGGTGGGCAAATTGATCCAACACAAATTCAAGTGGTTGATTTAGCAAAAACAATTCAAGATCCTTTAGCTGCTAAATTAAGAGAGCGTTTGAAATCTGATTTTAATGTCGTAAAAAATAGTAAGGGAAAACTAGGGATCGATTGCGTTTTCTCAACAGAACAACTGGTTTATCCACAAGGTGATGGAACGGTTTGCGCAGCAAAAAGTACGGCAGATGGTGTGAAACGAATGGATTGTTCAGCCGGTTTTGGTGCCGTAACGATGGTAACAGCATCATTTGGTTTTATTGCGGTGTCTCATGCTTTGAAGAAGATGTTAGCGAAAGCACAGCGTGCTCATGATACTCGTCATACTTCAAGCCACAGCGTTGTTGACTAGACACATACTCGTCATACTTCGAGCCACAGCGTTGTTGACTGTGTTCATTCGCACTAGCCACATACTCATGATACTCGTCATACTTCAAGTCACAGCGTTGTTGACTGCGTTCATTCGCACTAGTCACATACTTATGTATGCTCCTAGCGACTCATTCACTTGCCGCCTAGCTGTGACTTGAATTATTTAGAGTATCGACTTGTTATATATTAACTTATTAATAAATTTTATTTTTGATCACAGGTTATATGCTTCTAGCGACTCAATCACTTGTCGCCTAGCTGTGACTTGAATTATTTAGAGTATATATTTGTAGCATTATATATTGAGATTTTGAGTCTAAGTGAAGGCTAAGATTAGGATGTGAGTGATTTCAATCGTGCGATAATCGCATTCACTCCGTCAGTGCGAGATTGGCTAATTTGATTAGCCAATCCTAATTGATCAAAAATAGCTAACATATCGATATCAGCTATTTCTTGTGCCGTTTTATTTTCAACCGTAGCTAAAATAATAGTCAGCAAGCCTTTTACAATACGACCATCACTATCACCATAAACATGGTATTTGCCGTCATTATTTAATTCGACACCAAGCCACACTCTATTTTCACAACCTTTGATCTCTTTTTCTGTTGTTTTTAATTCATTAGGTAATGCAGGTAATTTACGTGAAAGTTGAATTAATTGGCGGTATTTGTCTTCCCATGCTTTTGATTTTTGGAAATCTTCAAGCAAGGTAGCTAAGGTAATTTCATGACCAAATGGGTGCTGAGTTGCAAGCAGAGATGTGTTGTTATTCATTTCAATTATTCATCTTTTAAGAGTGATAGAGCAAATTTAACGGCATTAATAAAAGCATCAATATCAGTGTGTTGATTATAAGGCATAAAAGAAATGCGTAAACAGCCTGAAATATTTAATGAATCAATAAGAGGCTGCGCACAGTGTTGTCCTGTGCGTAATGCAATATCTTTCTCTGCGATTAATGTGGCTAAATCACTGTGATGAACACCTTCGAAATTGAAAGAAACAACCGATGAGTTAGCAGCTCGGTAACTGATAAAACCATTTAGCTCACTGAGGCGCTTCTCAGCTTCATCTGCAAGTTCAATAGTATATTGGTTAGCATGATGCATATCTTGCTTTTCTAACCAGGCTAATGTGGCTGAAAATGCAATAACACCTGCAACATTAGGTGTTCCAGCTTCAAAACGCTGAGGAATAGGCGCTGGAGTAAAACCATCAAATGTCACGTTAGTTAGCATCTTTCCGCCACCATGCCAAGGTGCCATCGCCTCTAAAAGCTCACGTTTACCATAACAAATACCTAATCCATTAGGACCATAAAGTTTATGAGCAGAAAAGACATAGAAGTCGATATCGCGTGCGGTGACATCGGTTGGGTGATGAGCAATGCCTTGTGCACCATCGACAACCAGTAAGCAATTATCATATTGGTGAACACATTGAGACACTTTATCTAATGCGATTTGAGCGCCTGTCACATTCGACATTTGGCTAACGGCAACAATTCGTGTCCGTTTATTGATTAAAGCATTTAAGCTATCAATTGAAGGTAAAAAATTATCCTCTATTGCCCAGCGGATCACGCGTGCACCTGTTTGTTCGGCTAGCATCAACCAAGGTATAAGGTTTGCATGATGTTCTTGCTCACTAACAATTATTTCATCACCGGCTTGCAAGCGTGGACGAAAATAGCCTTGAGCAATAAAGTTGAGTGATTCTGTGGTGCCTTTTGTCCAAATAATCGTATCACTATCAGTACTATTGATTAATTCGGCAACTTGTTGACGCGTCGCCTCATATTGTTGCGTTGTCTCTTTAGCATGTTGATATTGGCTACGGTGAACAGTCGCAAAATTATAGCGATAAAACGCATCTGAGGCCTCTATCATGGCGAGAGGCTTTAATGCAGTCGCTGCGCTATCGAGATAAATAGTCTTTTCTTTAAGAGCAGGAAATTGTTGTCGAAATAAATCAGGTGAAAATACGTTCATAGTTAGGCTGTATTGGTAGACGAATAAATTTTCGCGATTTGTCGTTAAAAATAGGGCGTATAGATTATACGGTTAATTATATTTATTTATAACGGAAACCTGAGAGCATCCGTTTGCTATGAGTTATTGTGTCCATAATAACACGATTAAGATGATGAAAGTTCACTCAATAAAAAATCACTGAGATCAGATTAATATCCTACTTTTTCTTGTTTTAATTTATTGGGGATAATTTACGGCGAGTTTTTTAGAATAATGATGATAACTTCATTATAAAAAATGGATGAAAACATCAAAATGGTGTGTGTGAGTAATTAAAAAGTAGATAAAAATAGGGAATAAAAAAAGCACCGCCTTGGCGGTGCACTATAAAATCACTATGGACAGACAGGGTAAATGTACAGGAAGTGAAAAAAAACAGTAGCATCAGCTACTAAGTCTGGAATTTCCAGACAACTTGCAAACACAACATCACAACCACAAAGCCAAAAGTTTTGCAGTATTACTACTACACAACTTTTCGTTCCGGCTTAGGAAGTGCGCTTACTATAGGTATTTACTGGCTAATCATCAAGGGACAATTTATAATGCTTCGCATAAAAAAAACTAATGATGAAAGTTAGGGTCTACTAATAGCCAAAATAGGGGTTTAAGAACCGAATATGTCTAAACGTTTACCGCCATTAAATGCGCTTAGGGTTTTTGATTCAGCGGCACGTCATTTAAGTTTTACTAAAGCCGCTGAAGAATTATTTGTGACACAAGCAGCAGTGAGCCACCAAATTAAAACATTAGAAGAATTCCTTGGGCTAAAATTATTTAGAAGGCGCAACCGCTCTCTTTTATTAACAGAAGAAGGGCAGAGTTATTACCTCGATATTAAGGAAATCTTTTCATCAATTAACGAGGCAACTCGCAAATTATTAGCTCGAAGCGCGAAAGGCGCACTTACCGTTAGCCTTTCTCCAAGTTTTGCTATTCAATGGTTAGTACCACGGTTATCCGGATTTAACCAAGCTTATCCGGGGATTGATGTGCGAATTCAGGCTGTTGATAGAGAAGAAGATAAGCTGGCTGACGATGTTGATGTAGCCATTTTTTATGGTCGAGGAAATTGGACTGGGTTACGTACAGACCGTCTTTATGCGGAATATTTAATTCCTGTTTGTGCGCCATCTTTACTTACAGGTGAAAAACCACTAAAAACCCCATCCGATCTGATTTATCATACACTGCTGCATGATACATCTCGTCGAGATTGGCAAGCTTATGTACGTCAATTAGAGATACAAAATCAGATTAATGTGCAACAAGGGCCTATTTTTAGCCATAGTTCAATGGTGATACAGGCTGCTGTACATGGACAAGGCGTTGCATTAGTTAATAATGTAATGGCTCGTAGTGAAATAGAATCAGGTCGATTAGTAAGACCTTTTCCAGATGTCCTTGTTAGTAAAAATGCATTTTATTTAGTTTGCCAAGATAGTCAGGCTGAATTGGGTAAAATTGCGGCTTTTCGCCAATGGATTTTATCTCAAGCAGCGAATGAGCAAGAAAAGCTGGGTTTACTGACATCATCTTAATATTGCGATTGGCAAATATCTTCTAAATAGGAAGGAATAAACAGTGAATAGTCGTACATTGCTTATGTTTTCCGCGATTAGTGGCTTCTTTTATGTTGCTTTTGGTGCATTTGCAACTCATAAGCTAGCACCTCATTTATCGCCACAACATTGGGATTACATTCAGTTAGCGATGCGCTACCAAATTGTCCATACCTTATTACTTGTCGGGATAGCGGCAATGTTAATGCGTAAAACCATTTTATGGTTTTATTGGGCAGGTATTTTCTTTGGTGTTGGTATTCTACTTTTCAGTGGTAGCCTTTATTGTATGGCGCTAACACAAGTTAGATTGTTATCTTATTTTACGCCAATTGGTGGATTTAGTTTTCTTATTGGTTGGGCTTTAATTTTTATTGGCGCTTTGCGTCTAAGGGCACCGGCGTCTCGCCATGAATAAAGTTGCATTATATTGTCGCCAAGGTTTTGAAAAAGAGTGCGCGGCTGAGATTACGGATAAAGCAGGTCAAATCGGCGTTTACGGTTTTCCTCGTGTTAAAGAGGGAAGTGGTTATGTGATCTTTGAATGTTACCAAGAAGGTGATGCAGACAAGATCGCGCGTGAAGTGAGTTTTCGTGAATTAATTTTTGCTCGTCAGATGTTTGTGACAGGTGAGTTACTTAAAGATTTACCGCCAGAAGATAGAATTACACCCATTGTTGGAATGCTAAAAGGTGCTGTTGAAAAAGCGGGTGAATTGCGAGTTGAAGTTGCAGACACTAACGAAAGCAAGGAATTATTAAAATTCTGCCGTAAATTTACGGTGCCATTACGTAATCATTTACGTAATGAGAAAATTTTGCTGAAAGTTGAGAATTTTAGCCGTCCTATTATCCATGTGTTTTTTATTGCACCGGGATGTTGTTATGTTGGCTATTCTTATAGTTTCAATAATTCTGCATTTTACATGGGTATTCCTCGATTAAGATTCCCATCTGATGCACCAAGTCGTTCGACACTGAAACTTGAAGAAGCATTTCATATTTTCATTCCTTATGACGAGTGGGAAGAGCGTTTAGCAAGCGGAATGAAAGCGGTCGATTTAGGCGCATGCCCCGGCGGTTGGACATATCAATTAGTGAAGCGCAGCATGATGGTACATGCTGTTGATAATGGTCCAATGGCACAATCTTTAATGGATACGGGACAAGTTCGTCACCACCAAGTTGATGGTTTTAAATTTGAACCTACATCTAAAAATATCACATGGCTTGTTTGTGATATGGTCGAAAAGCCAGCTAAAGTGGCAGCATTAATGACGACTTGGATTGCTAATGAATGGTGTCGAGAAGCTATCTTTAACCTAAAACTGCCAATGAAAAAGCGTTATGAGGAAGTTTCTCATATCCTTGAAAAAATAAAGTCAGAGTTAGCGGAAAAAGGGATCAACGTTAAGATCCAAGCTAAGCACCTTTATCATGATAGAGAAGAGATCACGGTTCATATCCAAAATATTTGGGCTGCTTATCGACCAGACCGTGAATTCTAAAAACACTTAAAGTACATCGAGTTATCGATGAAAATAAAAGGCGAAGCTTCTGTTTATAAGCTTCGCTTTTTTTAATGGCTAGTTATTTAAAAATATCAGTGAGTTGAGTCTTAATGATGAGAACTTGGCTATTTTAAACGTAACTGTTGTAGATTGCCGTTTAATTGAATATCAGTACGTAATGTGGTGATTTTCCGACTAATAAATGCAGACTCTTTATGGGTAATAAGTTTGTTTTGCCATTTAGTAGGGACATCATCAATATGTTGATAAAGCGATTCTAGATCTGGGTGAATTTGTAAAAGCTCAGTGGCACTTTTCGGTCCAATACCGGGGACACCTGCCACTTTACTGCTACTGACTCCCGTTAGTCCCCAATAGTCGGTAAGTTGAGATGGTTCGACACCAAATTCAGCTCTAATAAACTCTAAATCTAACCAGCGTCGCTGAAAATAATCACGTATACGAATAGAGGGCGAAAGTAATTGGCAATAACCTTTGTCCGTTGAAATAATCGTGACTCGAAAACCTGCACTTGCTACTTTGGTTGCCAATGTTGCAGCAACGTCATCTGCTTCATCACCGCCCGAGTGCCAGCTCTGTATTCCTAAATTAAGCAACATGGCTTTAATTTCAGGTAATTGTTGTCGCAAGTCATCAGGCATTGGTGTGCGACCCGCTTTATAATCAGGTAAGAGTTGGTGTCGCCAACTACCATCTCTGTCATCTTCATCAAAGACCGCTACGGCATGAGTAGGTTGTGTGTGCCCAAGTAGTTGGTTGACGCTCTGTTCACACACTGTTTGGCAGGAAGAACCTGATGCCGCATGAATGCGGCGGATCAGGTTTAAAGCATCAATAATCAGCAAATGTATCATAATAAATTAGCTGATAATCTCGTAACATGGTTGGTAAGCTGTACCGCCCGGAAGTTTCATACGATGTTGCTCAACAAAGCCCGCCAATAAAATATCCATGCGACGCATAATTTCACGATCACCATGAATTTTATAAGGGCCGTAAGCTTCAATCGCCTTCATACCTACTTCTTTTACGTTACCTGCAACAATACCCGAGAACGCACGACGTAAATCAGCCGCTAATTTTTCAGGTGATTGATCGGTACTTAAGTTAAGCGATGCCATATTTTCATGTGTTGGTTCAAAAGGATGCTGTAAATCAGCATTGATCTTCATTGACCAGTTAAAGCTATAAGCATCACCAGTACTGCGACGATTATCTTTTACCAACGGCATGTATTTTTTCATGATACGAGCAACTTCAGGTGCATCATCAATAATAATTTGATAATGGCGTCGAGCTTCGTCACCTAATGTATTTGCGATAAAATCATCTAGTACATTAAAGTAGTCTGCACTCTCTTTAGGGCCAGTTAAAATCAGTGGTAACACTTGGTCTTGGTTTTCTGGTGACATAAGAATACCAAGCAGATACAGCAATTCTTCTGCTGTTCCTACACCACCTGGGAAAATAATAATCCCGTGTCCAATTCGAACGAACGATTCCAGACGTTTTTCAATATCTGGCATAATGATCAGTTCGTTAACTAATGGATTTGGTGGCTCAGCTGCAATGATTGAAGGCTCTGTCATACCAATAAAACGGCTATTTTTATAACGCTGTTGAGCATGGCCAACGGCAGCTCCTTTCATTGGTGCTTCCATCGCACCAGGTCCACAGCCTGTGCAGATATTGAGTTCACGTAACCCTAATTCGTTACCTACTTTTCTGCCGTAAAGGTACTCAGTTTCATTAATTGAGTGACCACCCCAGCAAACGATCATATTAGGATCTTCATCAATATGAAGGGCTCGTGCATTGCGCAAAATCGAGAAAATAGTATTAGTGATATGAGTACTATTTTCTAAGTTCAGGTGAAGATCACGCTTTGCTGTTGTGATTTGCCCATGAACAAACAATATGTCACGAAGCACTGCAAATAAGTTAGCTTGTAGTGAGCGAATAATTTTTCCGTCAACAAAGGCGTCTTCAGGAGGGTTGACTAACTCTAGTTTTACGCCACGTTCACGGCGCAGTACGTTAATATCAAAATCTTGGTATTTAGATAACAGTTCTTTACTACTATCAGTAAGGCTACCAGAGTTGAGAACAGCGAGAGAACAATTGCGAAACAGCTGATAAAGATCACTGCTTGCGGTTCTCTTTAGCATATCAACTTCTAGCTGTGAAAGCAGATCCATGGAACCTAATGGGCTGACATGAGTTATCACGTAGGACTCCTTTTTCTCCTGAAATAACAAACTGAAGTGCAACTGATCTTGGTATAACACAGATCATATTAACATACAGGCATTATTCCCGTTATTGTCTGGCTAATCGACTAATTTCTGGAACAAACTCACAATTACTACGCCAAGGATTGATGTCTAATCCACCACGTCGCGTATATCTTGCATAAACAGTTAATGTTTCTGGTGCACATAATTGCATGATATCGTGGAAAATTCGCTCAACACACTGTTCATGAAATTCGTTGTGTTGTCTAAATGAAACTAAATAGCGCAGTAGTTTTTCACGATCAATCTTTTTACCCTTATATTGAATAGCGACTGATCCCCAATCTGGTTGATTGGTAATAAGGCAATTTGATTTTAACAGATGGCTGACAAGGGTTTCTTCAACTTGTTTATCGGTTGTTGATTCGTTTAACCATTGCACATCAAACTGATAATTATCGATTTCAATATCTTGTTCATCAATACACTCTCCAGCAAAATCAACAATAGGTTGTGATGTAAAATGCGAAAGTGGATAAACGGTCAGATTAACTTTGCCTTTAGCACAAGTTGTTAAATCTTTAAGTAATGTTTTTTCGACGATATCCCAACTTTCAAAACGAGTCTGATTAAAACTGTTGAGATATAATTTAAAACTTTTAGATTCAATAAGATTTTCAGTGGTTGCATCTAATTCAACATGACCAATAGCGACTTGTGGTAAGCCTTTGCTATTAAGCCATGAGAGCTCATACATAGTCCAAATATCACCACCATGAAAAGGTAAATTTTCAGCAGTTAAAGAGAGTGAATCTCTATTTAGGCTACGTGGTACACCTTGCAATAATCCGGCATCATATTGATCATGATATTGAGTCTCTTTGCCCAGAGATAATGCTTCAAGAGATTTATCACCTTGATATAAAGACATAACTTACATCCTAACTTTAACTGAAAATAAAAGAAGGTTAATTATACTATTGAAACATCAATAGTATATGAATGCTTTATTTTTGATGCTCTGAATTAGTGAGATAATCAGGTAACATAAAGGAAATTCTTATTTAAATAGATAAAACAGATAATCATGACTGAAAACATCTCCTCTGAATTAAAATCCTTTACGCAAAAATATGTTGATTTATGGCAAGAAAAATCAGGCTTACCTCCTGCAAGTGAAGATCTTTATGGTGTTCCTTCTATTTGTATATCAAGAACAGGCGATGAAGTTGTTTACTGGTTACCGCAGCCTTTTGTAGGAACAGATAAACTAGAAAAAGTTGAAAAGGCGATGGGGATTATTATTCGTCCTGAATTGCACGATTACTTTACCACTCAGTATGCTGGTGATATGCAAGTTCGTTTTAGAGAGGTAGATTTCAGCTTGATCCAAGTGTGGAGTGAAGAAGATTTTATTCGCTTACAAGAAAATATTATTGGTCATTTAGTGACACAAAAACGTTTAAAACTTACACCTACATTGTTTATTGGTACCACAAATTCAGAGAATGAAATAATTTCAGTGTGTAATGTTTCCGGTGAAGTCATTCTTGAAACTTTCGGCAAAAAGAAAAGAGAAGTTTTATCTGAAAATTTATCTCTTTTTCTATCAGAATTAGTTGCTGTATATAATGACTGACGTACTCTATAAACCTTTTTTCTTGTGAGATATATCTTACAAAAAAGAGTGTGTTTTTTTATCAAAAAGATGTCACTGAAAAAATAAAATTGATTTATTTAAGTAGAGCAATAAGTTATTAACTTATTGTTTTTATTTATAGTTATAGCGTTTTAATTGTTTCTGTTTTGTGGGTTGTTTAACTAATCAATTATTGGCATTCTACGTCCACCAACTAAGGGACTGCTTGGTGACCGATAAAATGTAGAGTAATCAAGGACACAGGAAATAGGATATTTCCATTAATGTGGATACGGACTTAATCACAGGGATAGATAAAAACGGTCTTGCTTGGATGCACGTGTTGTACAGACAACTATTTTTTCTTGTCTAAAAGGAGTTTCGGCTCCTTTTATTTTTTTATTTGTTTTCTGCTATTCCATCCCAATGTTATCCTTATTCGTAAGTTTTATATAAGGGATAAATGATGACACCAGAACAACGCATTTTAGCGAAATTGCTCTTGATTGAAGAAGAGATGAAGAACATTGAGCTATGGCAATTAGAATCTCCTACTGAACAAGCATTTGAAAGTGTTGAGCCTTTCTGTATTGATACAATGAGTGCTCATGAATGGCTACAGTGGGTGTTAATTCCGCGATTGTCATCGATGATTGAACGCGAAATGCCATTACCTAATACATTTGCAATCGCACCTTATTACGAAGAAGCATTTAAAGAAGATAAGAGCCGAGATGTTACTGATTTACTCAATCATTTGCGTGAACTTGACGCAATGTTTAAATCATAAGGCCGATAATGCTAGATATTATTTATCAAGATGAACATCTTGTTGCGGTGAATAAACCTGCGGGCTGGCTTGTTCACCGCAGTTGGCTAGATAGACATGAAACAGTGTTTGTTATGCAGACACTAAGAGATCAAATTGGGCAACATGTTTTCCCTGTGCATCGTCTAGATAGGCCTACTTCAGGTGTTTTATTAATGGCACTTTCTTCTGATGTTGCTAGAGCACTTTCTCAATCTTTTGAACAACATAAAACAGAAAAAATTTATCATGCTGTTGTTCGAGGATATGTTGAAGAGGCGTCTGTTATAGATAGCCCTTTGGTCGAGGAACTCGATAAAATTGCAGATAAATTTGCAACTCAACCCCCACAAATTCAAGATTGCGTAACACATTGCCTGCCATTAGGAATTGTTGAAAAAGAGGTTGCGATTGGGCGCTACCCTACATCTCGATTTAGCCTATTAGAGCTACGCCCTGAAACGGGTCGCAAGCATCAATTACGTCGCCATATGTCTCATATTCGACATCCGATTATTGGTGATACCGCTCATGGTGATTTACGTCAAAACCGTGGTGTTGTAAATCATTTTCAATCTCATCGCTTGATGTTACATGCAAGCCATCTAAACTTAATTCATCCAATTACATTGCAGCCACTTAACTTAACAGCTAAATGGGATCTGCCTTGGCAACACCTTATTAATCAATTTGGTTGGCGTGGATTAAGGCCTGAATTAGAGCAGTATGGTGAAGATTTAGCTCATCATTTTTAATTCCTTTCTTATTTTAAATATTGCTTTCAATACGTGACTATCAAGGCTTTTTTACTTAAGTCTTGATGGTTTGCGCAAATTTATAATTTATTTTAACTGCTTGTAAAATATATAATTCTATTAATTGATCTGAACACATGTTTTGAAACGTGACAGCTATCATGTATTCATCAATCGATTTATTTTATGATGTGAAATAAATAAGGCTTATCATTAGATAAGTTTATGAAATAAAGCCCACACTACTTTAAACAAATAAAAACTTACAACATATAAAAACCCACATTCCGGGAGTCTGCTTGATGTTTAAAAACCTATTTGTTGTTTTACAAAAAATCGGAAAGTCCTTGATGTTACCGGTATCTGTACTGCCTATTGCCGGTATTTTATTAGGGGTTGGTTCCGCTGATCTTTCATGGATACCTTCCTCTGTCTCTCAAGTTATGGCAGAGGCTGGTGGTTCGGTTTTCTCTAATATGCCACTTATTTTTGCTATTGGTGTTGCGTTAGGTTTTACCAATAATGACGGGGTATCAGCACTAGCCTCTGTAGTTGCTTACGGTATCATGTCTAAAACCATGATTGTGGTTGCTCCTTGGGTTTTAGGTTTAACTCCAGCAGAAATTGAGGCTCAACACCTTACTGACACAGGAGTGTTAGGGGGGATTATTGCAGGTATTATTGCCGCCTCTATGTTTAACCGTTTTTATCGAATCAAATTACCTGAGTATTTAGGATTTTTTGCAGGAAAACGTTTTGTTCCTATTATTTCAGGATTGATCGCCATTTTTGTTGGGATTATTTTAGCCTTTATTTGGCCTCCTATTGGTACAGCAATCCAGCGTTTTTCTGAATGGGCTGCGTATCAAAATCCTGCTGTTGCTTTTGGTATTTACGGTGTTGTAGAGCGTGGATTAGTGCCATTTGGTTTACACCATATCTGGAATGTGCCGTTCCAAATGCAAGTGGGTGAGTACGTAAATAGTGCAGGACAAGTCTTCCACGGTGATATTCCTCGCTATATGGCTGGTGACCCAACTGCGGGTATGTTATCAGGTGGTTTTCTATTTAAGATGTTTGGTTTACCAGCTGCTGCTATTGCGATTTGGCATTCAGCACGCCCTGAGAATCGTGTAAAAGTGGGTGGTATCATGATTTCTGCGGCATTAACTGCCTTCTTAACAGGGATCACTGAACCTATCGAATTCTCATTTATGTTTGTGGCACCTATTCTTTATGTAATTCACGCTATTTTAGCAGGCTTAGCATTTGTTATTTGTATCTTGTTAGGTATGCGTGATGGTACAAGTTTCTCTCATGGATTAATTGACTTTATCGTACTAAGTGGCAACAGCAGCAAACTGTATCTGTTCCCGATTATTGGCATACTTTACGCGATAACTTATTACTCTATTTTCCGCTTTTTAATCGTGAAACTAAACCTGAAAACTCCAGGTCGAGAAGTGGAAGATAAAAATACGAAACAAGCGGATAAAAGCGCGATGGGGCAATCTTTAGTCACTGCGTTTGGTGGTAAAGACAATATCAGTAGTTTGGATGCTTGTATTACTCGTTTACGTATTGGTGTTAAAGAAATTGAAAAAGTCGATCGTGAAGAATTAAAACGATTGGGAGCAGCTGGTGTGGTGGTTGTTGGCTCAGGTATTCAAGCTATTTTTGGTCCTAAGTCAGATAATCTAAAAACTGAAATGGATGAATACATAAGGTCTTTGGATTCAGGGGAATAATAGGTAGCAACGTTAAATGATAAAAACACCTTTATTTTTATAAATAAAGGTGTTTTTTATATATTATCAACGATGTAAATATAATTATTTTTTAAAATTATTTTTCATCATTCAATAGTATTGTTTCTATCACTTTGAATGAATAGAGAAATAATTTATGAAAATATCCTTTAATGACTTAGTAAACAGTTTGTCTGTAAATCATAAAAAAGAAAATACAAAATTTTTACTTTCAAATGAGATAACGGAATGTTCAAATACATTAACTAAAGATAATTTTTTTGTTTTAGAGGGTAAGGGAAAAGATACAGGGAAAAATATTTATATAGATAAAGCTTTTTTCCATAAAATGGAAAGTGAGCTTATTCATCTCATAAAAGATTACACTAAAGATAATTCATATCATTTGGCGAAGGTTCTTTCAGTGAATGATGCTCATAAAGTTAACTCGATTCTTATTCGTGAAGATAAGGGATTCTTTTCATTTTTAAATTTAGATTCACTCGGTAATGTGCGAGATTTCATTTCTAAATTAATAAAAAAAACAAATTCTTCTACTCTAAAAGATAATATCTTTAATAAAGATAAATGCCCAACTATACATATGCTTTTTAAAAAAGTATTATTATACAAGGCTGAGGTTAAATCATTATCTCAATTAGTTAAAGAGCTTAGTAATAAAACAAGTGAGTTAAACATTGGATGTGAATTACCCTATCAACTAGATAATCAAAATAATATACTTTTAGTTAAGCTTGGGGATCTAGAGGCTGCTAATTATGGTGTTCAATCTAATGACAAGCCTTATCAATACTCAGGTGGATCTAGCGATAGAAACAATAATTTAGAGAAAATAAAAAATATTATTACAGAATTTGAAATTCATTTTAACTTTCTTAATGAGAATATTAGTCAGTATCATGAAGTAGTAGATAATAGCTGTTTTTTTGAAAATGTTAAGGGAATTAATGATATTTTCAATTTTATTGATGGTAATGTAATTGAAAATATAAAAAAAATGCATTATAAATGTGATGATTTACTGTTGTTTAATAAGACATTGGTTAATTCCTTTAATGAAATTAATAGTAATTGTAAAGAATTGAATTTATTTCATCAAAATAATATTTATAATATTAATGATGATGTTATTCTAAAATTAGATGTTGATAATTTAGTACACAAACTGAAAAAGCTAAAGTCTAATACAGATTTTTTGAAAAAAAACATAGAGTCATTAAATGATTTCTCTACATGTCTCAGTCAATTTAACAATAGATTTAAAAATAAAATTTATAATTTAGAAAATAATGGTAAAAATATAGTTAGTGATTCAATAATGAAAGCTAAGGAGAAAACAAATGATTGCCTATCATTATTAGATGGTTTTATACAAAGAAAGGAAACAGGTTTTTTATCTAAAGTATATAAGTTCTTCTTTCCTGAAAAACATAATAAATCTTTGAATTTATTAACTGATTATAAGAATGAAATTAATAAGATATCATCTTATCTTGAGAACTATAAAGAAGAAAATGAATATTTACCTGTCCATGATATTGGTTTAATGGTTACATCAAAATTATCTAAAATAAAATATCCTAGAAATTTATTGGGTTATTTATATGGAGAAAATAGAAAGCTTGATAATTTTATTCAGTCTCTTTTTAAAAAGAATGAGTGAATTTGTTTTCTTGAGAATGAATTGAAAATATTATATGTTTGATGTTTAGTTTGTAATTTATCAAACAGTATTAAGTGGATCAAATATTATGGCTAAAATCGGCATTTTTGTAGGTACAGTTTACGGTAATGCATTAGCAGTTGCTGAAGAGGCTCAACGTATTTTGCTTGAACATAAACACCAAGCTAATGTTTATGAAGAAGGTACGCTTGCGGATTGGGAAAAATATTCGATAGTCCTTGTGATAACGTCAAGTACAGGGCAAGGTGATCTACCTGATACCATTGCACCTTTATTTCATGAACTGCGTGATAATGTAGGATATCAGCCAAATTTAAGTTATGGCTTGATTGCCTTAGGTGATAGTAGTTATGACTATTTTTGTGGTGCGGGGATGAAATTTGATGAGTTGTTACAAGAGCACCAAGCAAAGCGTATCGGCGAAATATTAAAAATAGACGGCATGGATGTTGCTGAGCCAGAAGTATTTGCAATAGATTGGCTTGAAAACTGGGTTAAACTATTAGATTAAATAGAAAATAATCCAATATTTAATTGGTTAACAAAATAATGAATAATATTTTTGATTTTAAAACACCGCTTATTTCTGTTTTATACAGTAAGTAAGCGGTGTTTTTATAAAACTAACACGCATATTAGCTAAAATTGCCTGTTATTAACGGCGAGTCAGCTTTTCTAAGTCGGCTTCAATTTCAGCAATTTTATTTGCGACAACATGCTCAAGGTGGCGTAAGTCATCTAGGATTTTATGTTTTAAATCGACTTCTACTTGGTCTTGTTGGCAAATTTGATCTAATTCTTCAATCACATAACGTAAGTTAGTATTGATTTCATTTACTTCTTTAAAACCTTGTCCTGACTGACCATCAGAAATTGTTTTACGTTGGCGTGGATATTTAAATTTTACGCTTTTTGCAAAGAATTCACCTTTATCTTTGCGAAAATAGATTTTTAAAATATCGTTGTTAGCTTCTTGGCGTAGGGTATAGCGGTCAATATCTTCAGGATGCGGGATCCCTAAATTTTTTAAATTATCGTACATATATTGGCACCTGATAGAAAGATGAATGAAAGAATAGCGAACAGAATTAATTCTATCCGCTGTTCTTATATTAGTCGATAGTTCTTAACAATTCATTAATACCAACTTTCCCACGTGTTTTAGCATCAACTTTTTTCACGATCACGGCACAGTAAAGGCTGTAGCTTCCATCTTTAGAGGGTAAATTTCCTGACACAACAACAGAGCCAGCAGGGACTCGGCCATAATGCACTTCACCTGTTTCTCTATCATAAATTTTAGTACTTTGACCAATATAAACACCCATTGAAATAACAGCGCCTTCTTCGACAATGACACCTTCAACAATTTCAGAGCGAGCACCAATAAAGCAGTTATCTTCAATAATGGTTGGATTTGCTTGTAGTGGTTCTAAAACACCACCGATGCCAACACCACCAGAGAGATGGACATTTTTACCGATCTGAGCACATGAACCTACCGTTGCCCATGTATCAACCATGCTGCCTTCATCGACGTAAGCACCAATGTTGACATAAGATGGCATTAAAACAGTGTTGCGAGCGATGTAAGCCCCTTGTCTAACGGCTGCGGGAGGAACAACGCGAAAACCTTCTTTTTCAAAACGAGCTTGATCGTAATCAGCGAACTTCATAGGCACTTTGTCAAAATAGCGACTTTCACTGCCATCTATCACTTGATTGTGATTAATACGAAAAGAGAGTAGAACCGCTTTTTTTAACCATTGATGAGTCACCCACTGACCGTCAATTTTTTCTGCGACACGCAGTTTTCCGCTGTCTAGCAGTGTAATAACGCTATTAATAGCATCACGAATATGAGGCTCAACGTTGTTTGGTGTGATATCTGCACGATGTTCGAAGGCGTTATCAATAATAGTTTGTAATGCTTGCATCAATAGTATTTCCTATATGTATTGTCGTGGGTTCCTATATTTTATCCTTTGAAACTAGGGCTTTTGTCAACCTTTCTACGACTTCATCCTTCATTTTTTGGTTTAATGCCTTATTTTCGCTATCGGTTAATACAAAGAAATCCTCAACACGTTCACCTATTGTGGTTATTCGAGCACCATGCAATGAAAGTGAAAGATCAGCAAAAACTTTACCAATAATTGCTAACAATCCCGGACGATCGCGTGCAAATAGCTCCATATAGGTGCGCTTATTATGATTAGAGGCTATAAAATTAATTTTTGTTGGAACGTCAAAATGGCGCAACTTGGCAGGTAATGAGCGTGTTTTTGCATTGGCGTTGTAAGGGGCGGATACAACTTGGATAAGAGCGTTGCGGATTGCATTATATCTATCAATTGCCAGAGGTTTACCATTCGGTTCTAACACAATAAAAGTATCCATCGCCATATTATCTCGGTTAGTAAAAATTTGAGCGTTATGGATACTTAAATTACGTCTATCTAATTCACCTGCAACAGATGCAAACAGAGAAGGCCTATCAGCACACCAAATAAAGATTTCAGTACCACCATGTTCAGTTTGTTGACTGATTAGCACCATTGGTTCAGCGCTATTATGCTCAATTAATGCAAGTGCATGCCATGCAATTTGTTCTGGTGTATGCCGTAAAAAATAGTCGGCATGGCAGCGCCCCCAAATTGCTTGCAATTTTTCTTCATCGACCTGTTCCATTCGTAAAATAGTTAGTGCTTGCAAACGATGATGTCGAATACGTTCACGTAAGTCGGGAATAGAGTGCATACCTTGGCGTAACTGGTTTTCTGTTGATAGATAAAGTTCACGTAATAAGCTCTGTTTCCAGCTATTCCATAGACTGTTGTTGGTCGCACAGATATCAGCAACAGTTAAACACAAAAGATAACGTAATCGGCTTTCATTTTTTACTTCCGATGCAAACTGAAAAATAATGTCAGGATCTTGAATATCGCGTCGTTGCGCGGTGACAGACATAAGTAAGTGATGACTAACAAGCCACTCAACTAAAGCTGATTCTCTCTGATTTAAACCATGTTGCTGAGCAAAATGAGCAACGTCTTGAGCGCCTAATACGGAATGATCACCATGGCGACCTTTGGCAATATCATGAAAGAGTGCAGCTAAACGTAGTAATTCAAGTTGAGGAAGTTTGGGGTAAATATCAACACAAAGTGGATGTTTTTCATGGTTTTCATAAGAAGCAAAGCTTTCAAGTTTTTGTAAAACACGAATAGTGTGTTCATCAACGGTGTAGGCATGAAATAAATCAAACTGCATTTGACCTACAATATTATTCCATTGCGGGAAATAAGCCGCGAGTACACTGTGTTTATGCATTGGGACAAATGCACCAGAAACCGCACGAGGGTGGCGTAATATCTGCATAAAAACTTGACGTGCGAGTGGGTATTCACATAAAGGCTGTACTAAATGTCGGCGAGCATAACGTAAATGGCGGAGTGTTGTTGAATAAATTCCAGTGATCTCTTTATGCTCAGCCATACGCAAAAAGAGACGCATAATAGCGATAGGATCATCGAGGAAGCAACTGTCATCAACAACATCAATTAACGAACCTCGTAGCTGAAATTCACTATCTAATGGACGCGGTTTTACATTAGGTTGCAGAGCAAGAATAGCTTCGTCAAATAGCTGAAGTAACATATCATTTAACTCACTAACACGACGAGTTACGCGATAATAATCCTTCATCATTTTTTCAACAGGCTGATTGCCTTCACCTTCATAATTTAAAAGTTGGGCAACATTGAGTTGTCTATCAAATAAAAGTCGATTGTCATAGCGAGAAAGAACAAGATGGAGAGCAAAACGAATTTTCCATAGTGTGTATTGACACTCTAATAACTCTTGTCCCTCTGCTGGCGTCAAAAAGCCAAAATTCACCATTTCAGAAACTGATGCCGCGCCAAAGTGACGATGTGCTACCCAAATTAAAGTGTGGATATCGCGCAGTCCACCGGGGCTACTTTTGATATCAGGTTCTAGATTGTAACTAGTGCTATGATATCGCTGATGTCTTTGCTTTTGTTCTTCAACTTTTGCAGCGAAAAAATCAGGTGATGGCCAAAACCCTGGGCTAAAAATATGATTAATTAATTGCTGGTAAAGCGAGTTATTCCCACAAATAAGACGAGCTTCTAGTAAGTTTGTTGCAACCGTTAAATCTGAAAGACCTTCTAAAAGACATTCTTCCATGGTTCTAACACTGGCACCAATTTCAAGGCGTACATCCCACAGTAGCGTAATGAGTTTGCTGACTTTATCTTCAGCCTCTGGTGATAAAGGAGCTTCACTTAAAAAGAGAAGGTCGATATCAGAAAGCGGATGTAATTCTTGTCTACCGTAACCACCAACAGCAATAATACTAAGATCAGAATAATCAGATAGCTGTGTATAGTGCCACAATTGCGTTAATAGTTGGTCAATGAAATGGCTACGAGCTTGAAGTAATAAAGCGACATCAACATCATGATGAAAAGCATCTGTTAACCAAGATTGAAATTGTTCGATTGATTGCTTAAGTTCAGCGCAATTTTGTGTATTATCTGTCAGCAAAAAAGGGGAAGGGGGCGGTGTTTGAAATGCGTTTTTATTAGTCATTATGCGTCTTCTTTCTCAATGTTTGCTTATGACATTAAGACTAATGTTAAAACGATAAACTGACTAGCGATTCTGCCATTTCACAGCAAATAAAATAAAAAAAGCGACACATCTCGAAAAAATATGTCGCTTTTACATTTCTAGCTGAAGAAGCTTATTCGTTGACTAATACCGCAGAAATAAATGGCTCTTCTTCTTTGCGTAATGTCATGATTTCACAACCATTATCGGTAACAACTAATGTATGCTCGTACTGCGCTGACCAACCTCTGTCTTTAGTTTTAACAGTCCAGCCATCTTTCATTGTACGAATACGGTAATCACCAGTGTTTACCATTGGTTCGATGGTAAATGCCATGCCTTTTTGTAACACAACACCGCTGTCATCTGCATCATAGTGTAGAACTTGAGGTTCTTCATGGAATCCTTCACCAATACCATGGCCGCAATATTCGCGAACAACAGAATAGTCATGACCTTCAACAAATTTTTGAATTGCTTTGCCAAGTTCACGTAAGCGAATGCCGGGTTTAACCATTTTAATGGCAAGGTAGAGGCTTTCTTGAGTGATACGACATAAGCGTTCACCTTGGATTGTTGGTTTACCTACAATAAACATTTTTGATGTATCGCCATGAAAACCATCTTTAATGACAGTGACGTCAATATTAACGATATCACCATCTTTAAGGATTTTTTCTTCACTAGGAATACCATGGCAAATAACATCGTTAACCGAAATACAGACTGATTTAGGGAAACCATGATAGTTAAGACAAGCAGGAATAGCCTGTTGTGCGTTAACAATATGTTCATGACAAATACGGTCCAATTCAGCGGTGTTTACGCCAGGTTTTACGAACGGTGCGATAATTTCAAGAACTTCTGCCGCAAGACGACCTGCGACGCGCATTTTTTGAATATCTTCTTCTGTCTTGATTACAATAGCCATTTGAGTTCTTCGTCTAGATTAAAAGCCACAATACGAATTAGATAACACGCTTTGTTGTATTCATATTTTGTATTGCAGGTTGAATGAATGATGATGAGAAATAATTCTGATTACCATTTATGATATCAGCAGAAAGTAGGTGTGCCAATAAAGAGGATGTGTGCAATCTGTCTGATATCGAGAATAATGACGAACATTACGCCTTCTTAATCTGATTGTCTTTACATATTGCGCTTTTCTATTTGGTGTTTTTCTAGCAAATTGATATTAGAGCAATATTTATCATCACTGCACTAATCTCGCTTTTTTCTTTGTCTAAATGATGTGTTTTTATGTCAAATAAGACCGTGGCAATCGTAAGTAATAGTGGTTTCTTAAGGTTATTTATGGTATAAAGCGCGCCGGAGTTCTGTTATTGCATCACACCGTAAGTAATGGCAGTAAATCTGAAACATTCAATTGTGTTAATTACACACACAAATCGGCACATAACGCCGGGGTGCTCTTATGTAAAGGCTAAACCTTTACAGCTGATGAGTCGGTCGTATGGGATTTGTGGACGAAATAACCCCAAATTTAAATTTATAGAGGTCTAAAATGGCAACTGTTTCAATGCGCGATATGCTGCAAGCCGGTGTTCACTTCGGTCACCAAACTCGTTACTGGAATCCAAAAATGAAACCATTCATCTTTGGTGCACGTAACAAAGTTCATATCATTAACTTGGAAAAAACTGTTCCAATGTTCAATGAAGCTCTGGTTGAACTGAACAAAATTGCTTCTCGTAAAGGCAAAATCCTGTTTGTTGGTACTAAGCGCTCTGCCGTTGAAGCTGTTAAAGAAGCAGCAGAAAGCTGTGACCAGTTTTATGTAAACCACCGCTGGTTAGGCGGTATGCTGACTAACTGGAAAACTGTTCGTCAGTCAATCAAACGCCTGAAAGATTTAGAATCACAATCTCAGGACGGTACTTTTGACAAACTGACCAAGAAAGAAGCGTTAATGCGTTCTCGTGAACTTGGTAAGTTAGAAAACAGCCTGGGTGGTATCAAAGACATGGGCGGTTTACCTGACGCTCTGTTTGTTATCGATGCTGAACACGAACACATTGCTATCAAAGAAGCAAACAACCTGGGTATCCCAGTATTTGCTATCGTTGATACTAACTCTGATCCAGATGGTATCGACTTCATTATCCCTGGTAATGACGATGCAATCCGTGCGGTTAAATTATATCTGACCGCTGCAGCTACAGCTGTTCGTGAAGGTCGTTCTCAAGATCTGGCTGTTCAGGCTGAAGAAGGCTTAGTCGAAGCTGAATAATAAGGCATGCTCGTAAGAGCCCTTATTTAACCAGGTATTGCTATATATTGGTTAGGGGGCCTCAATAGGCCCCCTTTACACATCTGCTATGAGAACATCTATGGCTAGCCCATAGAAAAGTCGAGGAAGAAACAAATGTCTGGAATTACCGCTGCATTGGTAAAAGAACTGCGTGAACGTACTGGCGCAGGCATGATGGAATGTAAAAAAGCGCTGGTTGAAGCTAATGGTGATATCGAATTAGCAATCGACAACATGCGTAAATCAGGTCAAGCTAAAGCGGCTAAAAAAGCAGGCCGTGTTGCTGCTGAAGGTATCATCCTTGCAGAAGTTGCTGCTGATGGTAAATTCGGTGCGCTGGTTGAACTGAACTGTGAAACAGACTTCGTTGCTAAAGATGCTGGTTTCATCGCTTTCGGTAAAGAAGTTATGGCTGCTGTATTAGCAGATAAAACTGATGATATCGATGCTCTGAAAGCTAAATTCGAAGAAGCTCGTACTGCATTAGTTGCTAAAATCGGTGAAAACATCAACATTCGTCGTGTTGCTGTATTAGAAGCTGAAGAATTAGGTACTTACCTACACGGTGCTCGCATCGGTGTTTTAGTTTCAGCTAAAGGCGCTAACGAAGAACTGATCAAACACATTGCTATGCACGTTGCTGCAAGCAAACCAGAATATGTTCGTCCTGAAGATGTTCCTGCTGATGTTGTTGAACATGAGCACCAAATTCAGATGGATATCGCAATGCAATCAGGTAAACCACGCGAAATCGCAGAAAAAATGGTTATCGGTCGCATGAACAAATTCACCGGTGAGATTTCTCTGACTGGTCAGCATTTCGTAATGGACCCAAGCAAAACTGTTGGCGAACTGCTGAAAGAAAACAATGCTGATGTTATCAACTTCGTTCGTTTCGAAGTTGGTGAAGGTATTGAGAAAGTTGAAGCTGATTTCGCAGCTGAAGTTGCTGCAATGAGCAAATAATAACGCTTAGCGTTAACAGAACCGCCTAACGGCGGTTCTATTTTGTTGTAATCTCCACTGGCTGTTTGCTTTTTTTTGTTAAAAAGAGAAGCTATCTAAAACCTCCAATTAACTAATCTGCTTAGGACAGAACACCATGGCTACCAATGCAAAACCTGTATATCAGCGAATTTTATTAAAGCTGAGTGGCGAAGCCCTGCAAGGTGCAGAAGGTTTCGGTATCGATGCGAGCGTACTTGATCGCATGGCTCAGGAAATCAAAGAACTCGTTGAATTAGGTATACAAGTCGGTGTCGTAATTGGCGGTGGTAACTTGTTCCGTGGCGCAGGTCTTGCTGCGGCAGGTATGAACCGTGTTGTGGGTGACCACATGGGAATGCTCGCGACAGTAATGAATGGTTTAGCAATGCGTGATTCATTGCACCGTGCTTATGTAAACGCGCGCCTTATGTCTGCATTTCCACTGAATGGTGTCTGCGATAACTACAGTTGGGCAGAAGCAATTAGCTTATTACGCCATGGTCGAGTCGTTATTTTCTCGGCTGGTACAGGTAACCCATTCTTTACTACCGATTCTGCTGCGTGTTTACGCGGTATTGAAATTGAAGCTGACGTTGTACTAAAAGCAACGAAAGTGGACGGCGTTTATTCTGCCGATCCAACCAAAGATCCTGATGCAGTACTTTATGAAACGCTGACTTATCAGGATGTATTAGAACGTGAATTGAAAGTCATGGATCTTGCTGCATTCACATTAGCCCGAGATCATAATTTACCTATCCGCGTATTCAATATGAATAAACCGGGTGCATTACGTCGGGTTGTAATGGGTGAAAGTGAAGGAACTTTGATTTCTCACGCTTAATACACAGAGACAACGGTATAATTTGGCGTTAACATCTAGAGTACGCCAATTCATTTATGTCGGTATGTTTTTCATATCGACTGGAAGATAACCAGTTCCCAAGGGTTTATAACGTGATTAATGAAATCAAAAAAGATGCTCAAGAACGCATGGATAAAAGCGTTGAAGCACTAAAAAGCCAGATTAATAAAGTTCGTACTGGTCGTGCGTCTCCTGCCCTTTTAGATGGCATTGTAGTTGAATACTACGGAGCGCCAACTCCATTAAACCAAGTTGCTAACGTTGTCGCAGAAGATGGCCGTACACTGGCAATCACTGTATTCGACCGTACTTTAGCTCCTGCCGTTGAAAAAGCAATTATGGCATCAGATTTAGGTTTAAATCCTTCATCTGCTGGTACCATTATCCGTGTTCCACTGCCTCCATTAACTGAAGAACGTCGTAAAGACCTAATCAAAGTTGTTCGTGGTGATGCAGAACAAGGTCGCGTTTCTGTTCGTAATATCCGTCGTGATGCTAACGATAAAGTAAAAGCATTACTGAAAGATAAAGAAATCAGCGAAGATGATGAGCGCCGCTCACAAGATGATATTCAGAAATTAACTGACATGTTCATTAAAAAAATTGATGATGCATTAGCGCTGAAAGAAGCAGAGTTAATGGAATTCTAATTTTTATATCTTTTTTCGATAATGCCGCTTTTTAGCGGCATTATTTTTAACTATTTATTTGAAAATTCGTGCTTAATACCTTCTTTTGTCACATTATTTATTAAAGTTTTCATCTTTAATCCTCATTTACCTCGTCATACTGATATAATTCTCTTTAATTAAAACGTTGTAGACATACTGATTGATTAATAAATGAAACAAATAACTATATTAGGCTCAACAGGATCTATCGGAACTAGCACTCTTTCCGTAATTGAAAATAATCCTGATGAGTATCAGGTTCTTGCTTTAGCCGCAGGAAAAAATGCAGACAAAATGGCACAACAATGCCTTGCTTTCCAGCCTAAATACGCTGTGATGTCTGATGAAAAAAGTGCAAATCAGCTTAAACAGCTACTCGCTAATACATCTTGTAAAACAGAAATTCTATCTGGGTCTCACTCGATCAATGAAATTGCAGCTCTTGATGAAGCTGATCAAGTCATGTCCGCTATAACAGGTGTTGCAGGATTAAAACCGACACTTGCAGCCATTGAAAAAGGCAAGAGAATTCTGTTAGCAAATAAAGAATCACTGATAACCAGTGGGCGTCTTTTCTTTGATGCAGTTGCTAGATATGGCGCGACAATTTTACCCATTGATAGCGAACATAATGCAATTTACCAAAGCTTACCTAAAGCAATTCAAGAAAACCTAGGTCATGCATCTTTAGCTAATGAAGGTGTGACAAGTATTCTGTTAACAGGTTCTGGCGGACCATTTCGCTACACACCATTAGAACAGCTAGAAGCAATGACACCAGATCAAGCGTGCGCGCATCCAAATTGGTCTATGGGACGTAAAATTTCAGTTGATTCTGCAACAATGATGAATAAAGGGCTTGAGTATATTGAAGCTCGTTATTTCTTCAATGCTTCTGAAGAAGAAATGGAAGTAATCATTCATCCACAATCTGTTATTCATTCAATGGTTCGTTATCGTGATGGCAGTATTATCGCTCAAATTGGTGAACCCGATATGAGAACGCCAATTGCGTACTCAATGGCTTATCCTCATCGTACTCAATCTGGTGCAAAAGCATTAGATTTCTTTGAGATTCAATCTCTAGAGTTTATTCGCCCTGACTATCAACGTTACCCTTGTTTAGCGCTTGCTATTGAAGCGTCAAAACGTGGGCAAGCGGCAACAACAGTGTTAAATGCGGCTAATGAAGTTGTTGTTGATGCATTTTTACACGAAAAAGTGAAGTTTACTGATATTGCTAAAATTAATCGCAAAGTTGTTGAACATTTTGACCTATCAGAGCCTCAAAGTATTAATGATGTTCTAGAAATTGATAAATTAGCGAGATTAGAAACTCATCAGATAATCACTCAATTTGTATAATGGTGATTATATTTAATATAGGGTGTTTGTTCGTCTTTCTGGCTAATGGTATAGTTGCCGAATCACTAAAGACAATAATGAAAATTAACAGTTCATTACTAAAGCTATTGCTTTAGCAACTTTGAGGCTTTGCCAAAGGCCGTGGGTGACACGGTTTTTTTTTGTGCATAGGTTATCCGAAGAGGACTGTCTGTATCAGTATCAGATTAGCAAAGGGTTAAATTGAGTGAACTTATCCAGTGACGATTCATCCGCATCAAAACCAAAGCATGTTGCTATCATTATGGATGGCAATGGGCGTTGGGCTAAAAAGCAAGGGAAACTCCGAGTAACGGGGCATCGCGCGGGAATTAAAGCAGTTCGGGATGCGGTTAGCTTTTCCGTAAAACACAAAATTGAATCACTAACGTTATATGCATTTAGTAGCGAAAACTGGAATAGACCAGAGCAGGAAGTGAGTTCCCTCATGGAATTATTTGTTTTTGCTTTAGATAACGAAGTGAAGAGCCTACATAAACATAATGTTAAATTAACTGTCATTGGTGATATCAGCCGTTTTAGCCGCCGTTTACAAGACCGAATTAAAAGTTCTGTGGCACTCACTGCAAATAATACAGGGCTTAATTTAAATATTGCAGCTAATTATGGCGGTCGATGGGATATTACTCAAAGTGTAAAACAATTAGCGACATCCCTCGCAAAAGGGGAAATTAATCTCGAAGATATCAATGAAAATGCAATATCTTCACATCTTTGCTTGCATAATCAGCCTGGCGTCGATCTTGTTATTCGAACAGGTGGTGAGCATCGTATAAGTAATTTTCTTATTTGGCAGATTGCTTATGCTGAGCTTTATTTTACACAGGTTTTATGGCCTGATTTTGATGAACAAGTTTTTCAGAATGCACTAGATGCTTTTGCTAAACGGGAAAGACGTTTCGGTGGTACTACATCAGAAACAGATACTATAAATCTGGGAGGATAACTTGCTTAAGTATCGTGTCATCACTGCATTAATTTTAATCCCTATTGTTATTGCTGCACTATTTCTACTTCCTCCAGCAGGTTTTGGATTAGTTATTATCGCAATATCAGGCTTAGCGGGTTGGGAATGGGCACAATTTATTGGCTGGCATTCTCAAGGTAAACGTATTGCGACAGGGATCGGCTTTGCTACATTGTTACTCGTTATGCAGTTTTCTTTGCCTAATTTTGACCACCTACTCGATACTCCAATGATAAAAAATGGTTTGTGGGCGGGTTTAATTTGGTGGATGGCAGCAATTTTATTAGTTGTAAGTTATCCGAATTCAGCCAATATGTGGAAAAATTCAGTTTTTATTAAGCTATTGTTCGGTATATTGACGATTGTTCCCTTTTATTGTGGCATGATGGCGCTGCGTATGTTGGGTTATAACACTGACACTTATACGGGCGCATGGTGGTTATTGTATGTCATGTTATTAGTTTGGGCTGCTGACTCTGGTGCCTACGCTTTCGGACGCCTAATGGGTAAACATAAAATGGCGCCTAAAGTATCACCAGGTAAAACCCTTGAAGGGTTAGTTGGTGGGTTGATTACGGCAGGTGTTGCATCGTGGCTATTTACTTATTTTGCACCTGTGACTGAAGTACCTAATAACTTGTTATTAATATCTGGCGTTGTTGTTATCGTCTCGGTATTTGGTGATCTAGCAGAAAGCATGTTTAAACGTGTTTCAGGCATTAAAGACAGTAGCCAATTGATACCGGGGCATGGTGGTGTGCTTGATAGAATTGATAGTTTGACTGCGGCTATCCCAGTCTTTGCAGGATTGGTCTTTCTGATTTCTTCTGGCTTTAAACTATAAAGGTAAGTAATGGGTATCCTGTGGAATCTTGCCGCGTTTATTATCGTTTTAGGTATTCTAATTACGGTACATGAGTTTGGACATTTTTGGGTAGCTAGGCGCTGTGGTATCTATGTCGAGCGTTTTTCTATTGGTTTTGGAAAAGCAATTTGGCGAAAAACAGATAAACATGGTACTGAATTTGTTATCGCATGGATACCTTTGGGTGGCTATGTAAAAATGTTAGATGAGAGAGTCGCTGAGGTTGCACCTGAGCGCCGTCATCTTGCATTTAATAATAAAACAGTTGGCCAACGTGCTGCGGTTGTTGCTGCGGGACCTATTGCCAACTTTTTGTTAGCAATAGTCGCCTATTGGATAGTTTTTATGATAGGTGTTCCTGCATTAAAACCTATAATTGCAGACATTCGTCCGAATTCTATCGCAGAACAAGCAAAATTAACGCCTGGGATGGAACTAAAATCCGTTGCAGGTATCGAAACGCCTGATCAGAATGCAGTTCGTTTAGCATTAGTCAGTAAAATTGGTGCCAAAGAGGTTTCATTCGTTGTTTCAGATCCTAATTCTCTTTCTGAGAGTGAGAATATACTGAATTTACAACAGTGGAGTTTTGATCCTGAAAAACAAGATCCTATCTTGTCCCTAGGAATAATGCCTGTTGGCGCGCGGTTAGACTCAAAAATTATTGAGGTTACGGTAGGTTCTGCTGCTGAAAAAGCGGGTTTACAGGCAGGGGATCGTATCGTTAAAGTTGATGGTCAGCCAATTGATACATGGCATCCATTTACTTATTTCGTTCGACAAAGTCCAAATAAAGCCTTGGAACTTCTTGTTGAACGTAACGGCTCGTCGTTGATGCTGAAAGTTACACCGACAGCTGTTGCACTGAAAGATGGCACTGAAATAGGGCAAGTTGGTGCGCAATTACAAATATTACCTCCTGATGAGCAATATTTGATAATGCAGCAATACAACCCATTTTCGGCGCTCTATGAAGCATCTGATAAAACATGGCAGTTGATGGGTTTAACTGTCAAAATGATTGGCAAGTTAGTCGTAGGTGACGTCAAATTAACTAACCTTAGTGGACCAGTTTCTATCGCGAAAGGCGCTGGAATGTCCGCTGATTCTGGTTTTATTTATTATTTGATGTTTATGGCGCTTATCAGTGTCAATTTGGGGATCATTAACTTGTTTCCCCTGCCTGTCTTAGATGGCGGGCACCTGCTTTTCCTGGTTATCGAGAAGATAAAGGGAGGGCCGGTATCTGAGCGTGTACAAGATTTCTGTTATCGTATTGGTATTATGGCACTGATGCTTTTAATGGGACTTGCACTTTTCAATGATTTCTCTCGCTTATAATTGGTAAGCAGAGACCGGTTAGGAAAACACAAAACAACGATGGCGATGAAAAAGTTGCTTATAGCGTCGCTGCTGCTGGGCAGCGCCACTGCATACGGTTCAGACGGATTCGTAGTTCAGGACATTCAATTTGAAGGTCTTCAACGCGTCGCCGTTGGTGCAGCATTACTGAACATGCCTGTCCGGGTTGGAGACTCGGTCGGTAATGATGATATCAGCCGAACTATCCGTTCATTATTTGCGACAGGAAACTTTGATGATGTTCGTGTCCTGCGTGACGGAAATACTCTGATTGTTCAAGTAAAAGAGCGTCCAACTATTGCCAGCATTACTTTCTCTGGTAATAAAGCAATCAAGGAAGAGATGCTAAAACAGAACCTTGATGCTTCTAACATTCGTATCGGCGAAACACTCGACCGTACAATGCTAGCGAATATCGAGAAAGGACTTGAAGATTTCTATTATAGTGTTGGTAAATATAATGCAACTGTAAAAGTGGTTGTTACACCTCTTCCTCGTAACCGTGTTGGCTTAAAACTTGTGTTTGCAGAGGGTGTTTCAGCAACTATTCAGCAAATCAACATTGTTGGTAATAAAGCGTTTTCTACTGCTGAGCTCGTTAACCGCTTCCAATTACGTGACGATGTTCCTTGGTGGAACTTAGCGGCTGATGAAAAATATCAGAAGCAAAAACTGGCTGGTGACTTAGAGACATTAAGAAGCTTCTATCTTGATCGTGGTTATGCACGTTTTGATATTGAATCGACGAATGTCAGTTTAACGCCAGACAAAAAAGGAATTTACATTACCATTAACCTGAAAGAAGGTGACAAATACACAGTAGAAAATACTGAAATCAATGGTAATACGGCGGGCTATACTAAACAAATTGAAGAGCTTATCGAAATTGCACCGGGCTCTCTTTATAATGGTGCGCAAGTAACTAAAACAGAAAATGATATTAAAAATCTGTTAGGTCGTTATGGATATGCTTATCCTCGCGTTATGACAAACCCTGAAATTAATGATGAAAATAAAACCGTGAAACTGCATGTAAACGTGGATGCAGGAAACCGTTTCTATGTTCGTCAAGTACGTTTTGCGGGTAATGACATCACTAAAGATTCTGTTTTACGCCGTGAGATGCGTCAAATGGAAGGTGCGTGGTTAGGCAGCGATTTAGTTGAACAAGGTAAAGAGCGTTTAAATCGTTTAGGTTATTTCGAAACGGTTGAAACAGAAACTCAGCGTATTCCAGGTTCTCCTGATCAGGTTGATATCGTTTATCGCGTAAAAGAGCGTAACACAGGTTCTCTTAACTTTGGTGTCGGTTTCGGTACTGAAAGTGGTGTGAGCTTCCAAGTGGGTGTTACTCAAGATAACTGGTTAGGTACAGGTAACGCAGTCGCTATTAATGCGAGTAAAAATGATTACTCAACTTACGCAGAATTATCTGTTACTGATCCATACTTTACCGTTAATGGTGTGAGTTTAGGTGGTCGAGTTTTCTATAATGACTTCCGTGCTAATGATGCTGATTTATCAGGTTATACGAATAAATCTTATGGTGTAGATGGTACGCTAGGCTTCCCAATTAATGAATATAACTCAGCACGTCTTGGCTTAGGCTATACTCACAATGGTCTGTCACGTATGGAACCGCAGGTTGCAATGTGGCGTTACCTCGAAAGTATGGGTGAAAACCCAGGCTTTGATAAACGTGAATCGTTTAATGCTGATGATTATACTGTTAGCCTTGGTTGGACATTCAATAACTTAAATAAAGGTTTCTTCCCTACCTCAGGTGTGAGAAGTAACTTAAGTGGACGTGTGACTGTACCGGGCTCTGACAACAAGTACTATAAAGTGACTTGGGACGGTATGGCATATTATCCAATTGATGAAAAAGAATCTTGGGTAACGCTATTTAAAGGTCGTTTAGGCTACGGTGATGGTTTAGGTGGTAAAGAATTACCATTCTATGAAAACTTCTATGCAGGTGGTTCTGGTACAGTTCGTGGTTTCCGTTCAAATAATATCGGTCCTAAAGCGATTTATCTGCAGAAAAATGCAGATGGTACTGTAACACCAAAACCGGGTGAGCCATCTAGCGATGCTATCGGTGGTAACGCAATGGCTGTGGCAAGTTTTGAGCTGATTACACCAACGCCATTTGTAGATGATAAATACTCATCTTCAGTCAGAACATCTCTGTTTGTTGATGCAGGTACAGTATGGGATACCAACTGGAGTAGCACTAACTCAGCTTGGACAGCAGGTATGCCAGATTATAGTCGTGCAAGTGATGTACGTGTTTCAACAGGTGTTGCGTTACAATGGTTATCTCCTTTAGGTCCGTTAGTATTCTCTTATGCTAAGCCAATAAAAGATTACGAAGGCGATAAATCAGAGCAATTCCAGTTTAATATTGGTAGAACGTGGTAGCGATGTAAGTAAAGTTGATGCCTGATTCACAATGCTGAAAAAGGCATCCGATTTCTGACAAAAAATTATTTTTGGTTTTAAGGAGTTTAATCGTGAAAAAATTGTTATGTGCCGCTGCCCTAGGAATGGCATTGACCATGTCAGCAGGTGTTCAAGCCGCAGATAAAGTAGGTGTTGTGAACATCGGTCAAGTTCTCCAACAAATTCCTAACCGTGATGCGGTAGAGAAACAATTGGAAAATGAATTCAAATCACGTGACACTGAATTGCAGAACTTAGGTAAAGCACTACAGACCGCTGTTGAGAAATATCAAAAAGATGCACCAACTATGAATGCAACACAACGTGCAAATACAGAGAAAGATCTGGTTGCCAAACGTGAAGCATATGCACAAAAAGCACAAGCTTTTGAGCAAGACTTTAGCCGTCGTCAAGCTGAAGAACGTAACAAAATCATGAAACGTGTATTAGACGCTGTTGATGCAGTAGCGAAGAAAGAAGGCTATGATGTGATCCTTGACGCTAACACTGTACCTTATTTCGCAGATGGTAAAGATATTACTGCTCAGGTTCAAAAACAGGTTAAATAATAGATGTTTTCAATTCGATTAGCTGATCTTGCTCAGCAGTTGAATGCACAGTTACACGGCGATGGTGATATCACTATCGCCGGTCTTGCTTCAATGAGCCTAGCAAATAGCGAACAAATTACATTTCTTTCTGATAGTCGCTATCGTGAAAAATTAAGTGAATGTCAGGCTGCTGCCGTTGTATTAACAGAGGCTGATCTTCCATTTTGTCCCGTAGCCGCACTTGTGGTGAAAAACCCTTATCTTGCCTATGCTCAAATGGCACAGATTATGGATACAACACCGCAGCCAGCAGAGGATATTCACCCAAGCGCTGTTATTTCTCCTGACGTTAAGTTAGGAAAGAATGTATCAGTGGGTGCAAATGCCGTTATCGAATCTGATGTTATCCTTGGTGATAATGTCGTGATTGGTGCCGGTTGTTTTGTGGGTAAAAAAGCACATATTGGCGATAATAGCCGTTTATGGGCAAATGTATCTGTTTATCATGAAGTTATCATTGGTAAAGATTGTCTGGTTCAATCAGGTACTGTGATTGGTTCAGATGGTTTTGGGTATGCTAATGAACGTGGTAATTGGATTAAAATTCCACAATTAGGTTCAGTGGTGATTGGTGATCGCGTTGAAATCGGTGCATGTACTACAATCGACCGAGGCGCATTAGATAACACAGTTATCGGTAATGGTGTTATCATTGATAACCAGTGCCAAATCGCACATAACGTTATTATTGGTGATAATACCGCTGTTGCTGGTGGTGTCATCATGGCGGGCAGCCTGAAAATAGGTCGCTATTGTATGATTGGTGGAGCAAGTGTTATCAATGGTCATATGGAAATCTGTGATAAAGTCACGGTAACAGGTATGGGAATGGTAATGCGTCCTATCACTGAGCCGGGTGTTTATTCTTCAGGAATTCCGCTGCAATCGAATAAAGCATGGCGTAAAACCGCAGCACTTGTGTTGCGAATTGATGAAATGCAAAAAAGGCTCAAGTCGCTTGAACGTCAAGTAGAAAGTAGCGACAAGTAACAATATACGTCATTGACGAATGTTACCCATTTTGCGACCTGCGGGTTAACTCACTTTTTGAGTCACAGCAGGTCGTGTCATTATTAATTAGACTCAGTTTTATTAGACAGGAAGAGTATTGCAATGAGTGAGAATCATACTCTGCAAATCGAAGAAATTTTAGATTTACTTCCACACCGTTACCCATTCTTATTGGTTGATCGTGTCCTTGATTTTGAAGAAAAGAAATTTCTAAGAGCAGTAAAAAATGTATCTTTTAATGAGCCTTTCTTTCAAGGTCACTTTCCAGGAAAACCAATTTTCCCGGGCGTACTGATCCTCGAAGCCATGGCACAGGCAACGGGTATTTTAGCATTCAAAAGCGTAGGAAAGCTGGAACCTGGTGAACTCTACTATTTTGCTGCTATTGACGGTGCTCGCTTTAAGCGTCCTGTCTTACCTGGGGATCAAATGATCCTAGAGGTAGAATTCATTAAAGAACGTCGTGGTGTTGCTCGCTTTAAAGGCGTCGCTAAAGTTGATGGGGAAATTGCTTGCGAAGCTGAAATGATGTGTGCTCGCCGCCGTGAGGTCTAGCCTATGATAGATAAATCCGCAGTAATTCACCCTTCCTCAATTATTGAAGAGGGTGCGGTAATTGGTGCTAATGTTCGCATTGGCCCTTTTTGTGTCATTGGTGCTAATGTTGAGATTGGTGAAGGAACTGACATCAAATCTCACGTTGTTATCAATGGGCACACACGCATTGGTCGAGATAATCAGATCTATCAATTTACTTCTATTGGTGAAGTTAATCAGGATCTGAAATATCGAGGTGAACCAACGCAAGTGATTATTGGTGATCGAAACCTTATTCGTGAAAGTGTGACTATCCATCGTGGAACAACCCAAGGTGGTAATATCACAAAAATTGGTAACGATAACTTACTGATGATTAATACCCACGTCGCACATGATTGTATCATTGGCGATCGTTGTATTATTGCAAATAACGGCACTTTGGGTGGTCACGTCACGTTAGGTGATTTTGTGATTATCGGTGGTATGAGTGCAGTTCATCAGTTTTGCCAAATTGGCTCTCACGTGATGGTCGGTGGATGTTCAGGTGTGGCACAAGATGTACCTCCTTTTGTTATTGCACAAGGAAACCACGCAACCCCTTATGGGCTGAATATTGAAGGATTAAAGCGCAGAGGTTTTGCTAAAGAAGATCTTCATGCAATCCGTAATGCTTACAAAGTGCTCTATCGTAATGGTAAAACACTGGAAGAAGCGCGTGAAGAAATTGGACAATTGGTTGCTGATAATAATAATCCGCATGTCAAATTGTTCAGTGATTTTCTGGAAAACTCAGCAAAATCTAACCGCGGTATCATTCGCTAATTAGGATATGACCTTGTCAGGCCAATTATCTACTGCTCAGCGTCCGTTAGTTATCGGCTTAGTTGCTGGTGAAACGTCCGGTGATATCTTGGGCGCGGGATTAATCCGCGCTCTAAAACAAATGCATCCCAATGTCCGCTTTGTCGGTGTTGCTGGACCTCTTATGCAAGCTGAAGGTTGTGAAGCTTGGTATGAAATGGAAGAGCTTGCCGTCATGGGGATCGTTGAAGTTCTTGAACGATTACCTCGCTTATTAAAGATCAGAAAAGATCTCACTCAACGATTCTCAGAATTAAAGCCTGATGTTTTCGTGGGGATCGATGCACCTGATTTTAATATCACCCTTGAAGGTCGTTTAAAGCAAAAAGGGATCAAAACTATTCACTATGTCAGTCCCTCTGTGTGGGCTTGGCGTCAAAAACGTGTTTTCAAAATTGGTAAAGCGACAGATCTTGTCTTAGCTTTTCTGCCTTTTGAAAAAGCGTTTTATGATAAGTATCAGGTTCCTTGTCGTTTTATTGGCCATACAATGGCTGATGCCATCGCCTTAAACCCAGACAAAAAGGCTGCTCGTGAACATTTAGGGATATCTGAAGAAACTCCTTGTTTAGCACTTCTTCCTGGTAGTCGTCATGCTGAAGTTGAGATGCTAAGTGCTGATTTTATAAAAACAGCACAGTTACTAAAACAGCAAATTCCCTCTCTTCATATTGTTGTGCCATTAGTTAATGCTAAGCGTCGAGCCCAATTTGAACAGATACATCAAAATGTGGCACCAGAACTTGAGATACAACTTCTTGATGGACAAGCAAGAGAAGCAATGACTGCGAGTGATGCGACTTTGTTAGCATCAGGTACAGCTGCATTAGAATGTATGCTCACGAAATGCCCAATGGTTGTTGGCTATCGCATGAAACCATTTACTTTCTGGTTAGCAAAACGATTAGTTAAAACGCCTTATGTCTCGTTACCTAACTTGTTAGCTGGTCGAGAAATTATCAAAGAATTATTGCAAGAAGAGTGCGAGCCTTCGGCATTAGCACAACAGCTTTTACCTCTTTTGACTGATGAAGAAAAAGTACGTCAATTAAAAGAGATATTTTTACAGCTACATAGCGCCATTCGTTGTAATGCGGATGAGCAAGCAGCAAATGCAGTATTAGAATTGGTAGAGAAATAATGGAATTTGTATATCCAAAAGCAAATCTTATTGCTGGAGTTGATGAAGTTGGTCGAGGTCCATTAGTGGGGGCAGTGGTTACTGCTGCCGTTATTCTTGATCCGGCAAATCCAATTGAAGGGTTAACAGACTCCAAAAAGCTAACAGAAAAAAAGCGTAATGCCCTTTATGACGAAATAAAAGAAAAAGCATTATGTTGGGCGATAGGTCGTGCAGAGCCTGAAGAAATTGATGAATTAAATATCCTTTGGGCAACTATGAAAGCAATGGAACGTGCTGTTGCCGGATTATCAATAACACCTGATATGGTTTTAATTGATGGCAACCGTTGCCCTAAATTACCTATGGCCTCTCAAGCGGTTATAAAAGGTGATAGTTTAGTTCAAGAAATTAGTGCGGCTTCTATACTTGCTAAAGTGACTCGTGATAGAGAAATGGAAGAGTTAGATAAGCTTTACCCTGATTATGGTTTTGCTAAACATAAAGGGTATCCAACTGTTTTCCATATGGAAAAACTAGCCTTATTAGGGGCAACACCCTATCATCGAAAAAGTTTTGCGCCTGTAAAACGTGCTTTAAATTTAAAGTAATCCACAGAGTAATTAAACACTATGGCAGATCCTCGTTTTATCCATCTTAGGGTACACAGCGATTATTCAATGATCGATGGATTGGCAAAAACAGGGCCTCTTGTGAAGAAAGTGGCTTCGCTGGGAATGCCTGCTTTTGCGATTACTGATTTCACTAACTTGTGTGGGCTAGTGAAATTTTATGGTGCTGCACATGGTGCAGGCATTAAACCTATCATTGGTGCAGATGTTTACCTTGAAACAGAATTATTAGGTGATGAATATGCTCATCTCACTATTCTTGCACGCAATAATGTAGGATACCAAAACCTCACTTTACTGATTTCAGAAGCTTACAAACACGGCTACGGCGCTGTTGGACCGACGATTAAACAAGAGTGGTTAACAACCTATAAAGAAGGGCTCTTGTTACTTTCAGGCGGTAGAATGGGGGATGTGGGTAAGTTCCTACTTCGTGGTAATCGAGCTTTAGTCGAGCAATGCCTTGAGTATTATCAAACTCATTTTCCTGATAGTTATTATCTAGAACTGATCCGTACAGGTCGTACTGATGAGGAAACTTATCTTCATGAAGCTGTTGCACTGGCTTCTGAAAAAGGTTTGCCTGTTGTTGCAACCAATGACGTCTGTTTTCTTGATAGTGATGATTTTGATGCACACGAAATTCGTGTCGCAATTCATGATGGTTTTACATTATCTGATCCTAAGCGTCCTAAGAACTATAGCCCTCAGCAATATATGCGCACAGAAGAAGAAATGTGTGAATTATTTGCTGACATACCCGAAGCATTAGAAAACAGTGTTGAAATCGCTAAACGCTGTAATGTCACGATCCGCTTAGGGGAATACTTCCTTCCACAATTCCCAACCGGGGATATGAGTACAGAAGATTTCCTCGTCAAAAAATCACAAGAAGGTTTGGAAGAGCGTTTAGCTTTTTTATTTCCAGATCCTGAAGAGCGACAAAAAAGACGTCCTGAATATGATGAGCGTCTTGATATCGAGCTGAAAGTGATTAACCAGATGGGATTCCCTGGTTACTTCCTTATCGTGATGGAATTTATTCAGTGGTCTAAAGATAATGGTGTTCCTGTTGGTCCTGGACGAGGTTCAGGTGCCGGTTCACTAGTGGCTTACTCACTGAAAATCACGGATCTCGATCCTCTTGAGTTTGACTTGCTTTTCGAACGTTTCCTTAACCCTGAACGTGTTTCGATGCCTGACTTTGACGTCGATTTCTGTATGGAAAAACGCGATAGAGTTATCGATCACGTTGCTGAAATGTACGGTCGAGATGCAGTATCTCAGATCATTACGTTTGGTACGATGGCGGCGAAAGCGGTTATTCGAGATGTTGGTCGTGTTTTAGGGCACCCTTACGGTTTTGTTGATAGAATCTCAAAACTTGTTCCTCCTGATCCGGGTATGACGCTAGAAAAAGCGTTTGCTGCCGAACCTCAATTACCTGAAATTTATGAAGCCGATGAAGAGGTTAAATCTCTTATTGATATGGCTCGTAAATTAGAAGGGGTAACACGTAATGCGGGTAAACATGCTGGTGGTGTTGTTATTTCACCAACAAAAATTACCGATTTTGCGCCACTCTATTGTGATGCCGAGGGAAATAACCCCGTTACACAATTTGATAAGAACGACGTTGAGTATGCTGGTCTTGTTAAATTTGACTTCTTAGGTTTAAGAACACTAACCATTATTAACTGGGCATTAGAGATGATTAATGCCCGGCGCGCTAAAAAGTCACTCGAACCTGTTGATATTGCGGCGATCCCATTAACGGATCAGCGTAGCTTTGATATGTTGCAGCGTTCAGAAACAACTGCGGTATTCCAGTTGGAATCTCGCGGTATGAAAGATCTTATCAAACGCCTACGTCCTGACTGTTTTGAAGATATGATTGCACTTGTTGCCCTATTTCGTCCGGGGCCATTACAGTCAGGCATGGTGGATAACTTTATCGACCGTAAACATGGTGTTGAAGAGATTTCATATCCTGATGTTAAGTGGCAACATGAAAGTTTACAGCCCGTTCTAGAACCAACCTATGGTGTTATCTTATATCAAGAACAAGTTATGCAAATCGCACAGGTTCTTGCGGGATATACATTAGGTGGCGCGGATATGTTACGACGCGCAATGGGTAAGAAAAAGCCTGAAGAGATGGCAAAGCAACGTTCTGTTTTTGAAGATGGTGCTATCAAAAACGGCGTCGATGGTGAGCTTGCTATGAGGATCTTTGACTTGGTGGAGAAATTCGCCGGTTATGGATTTAACAAATCACACTCAGCAGCGTATGCATTAGTTTCTTATCAAACATTATGGTTAAAAGCCCACTATCCAGCTGAATTTATGGCTGCTGTAATGACGGCAGATATGGATAACACTGAAAAAGTAGTGGGATTGGTTGATGAATGTTGGAGAATGGGCTTAAAGGTTCTTCCTCCTGATATTAATAGCGGTCTTTATCATTTCCATGTAAATGATGAAGGCGAAATCGTTTATGGTATTGGTGCCATTAAAGGTGTGGGTGAAGGCCCGATTGAAGCAATTGTAGAAGCGCGTCAGCAAGGCGGCCACTTTAAAGATATTTTTGATCTCTGTGCTAGAACAGAAACGAAAAAATTGAATCGCCGAGTGATGGAAAAACTGATAATGTCAGGCGCATTCGACAAACTGGGGCCTCATCGTGCTGCTTTGATGTCTTCATTAGAAGATGCATTAAAAGCTGCAGATCAACATGCTAAAGCTGAAGCAATAGGGCAATCGGACATGTTCGGTGTGTTAGCTGAAGCTCCTGAACAAGTTGAGCGCTCTTATGCCAATATCCCTAAATGGCCAGATCAAGTCGTTTTAGAAGGTGAGCGAGAGACTTTAGGTTTATATTTAACAGGTCATCCGATCACTCGTTATTTAAAAGAAATTGAACGATATGCGGCAGGAACACGTCTAAAAGATTTAGTACCAACACCTCGTGGTCAAATGGTGAAGGTAGCGGGCTTAGTACTTGCTTCTAAAGTGTTTACAACGAAACGTGGAAATCGGATCGGCGTTTGTACCTTAGATGATCGTTCAGGTCGCTTAGAAATTATGTTATTTTCTGATGCATTGGATAAATACCAACATTTATTAGAACAAGACAAGATTTTAATTGCTACTGGGCAGGTCAGCTTTGATGATTTCAATGGTGGGCTTAAAATGACAGTCCGCGAACTTATGGATATCAACGAAGCCCGTGAAAAATATGCACGAGGACTTGCTATCTCATTATCGGACAGGCAAATTAATGAGCAATTATTAAATCGTCTTCGCGACGTTTTAGAACCTCATCGTTCAGGCACGATACCGGTTCACCTTTATTTTGAAAAGCATGATGCCTGTGCACGTTTACGATTTGGTGCGACTTGGCGTGTAACGCCAACAGATATGCTTTTAACGGATCTGCGAACTCTGCTGGGTAATGAGCAGGTAGAATTAGAATTTGACTAAAATAGGAATGTTATGAGTCTTAATTTTCTGGATTTTGAACAGCCAATTGCCGAGTTAGAAGCGAAAATTGATTCGCTAACCGCAGTTAGCCAACATGATGAAAAAATTGATATTAATATCGATGAAGAAGTTTCACGCTTAAGAGAAAAAAGCCTAGAGCTAACGCGTAAGATTTTTTCTGATCTTGGTGCATGGCAAGTTGCACAACTTGCACGTCATCCATTAAGACCTTACACACTGGATTATATTCATCGTATCTTTACTGACTTCCAAGAATTAGCTGGCGATCGTGCTTATGCTGATGATAAAGCTATTGTTGGTGGTATCGCGCGTTTAGATGGTCGTCCTGTTATGGTTATTGGGCACCAGAAAGGACGTGAAACAAAAGAGAAAATCCGCCGTAATTTTGGTATGCCAGCGCCGGAAGGCTATCGTAAAGCGCTTCGTTTAATGGAAATGGCACAACGTTTTAATCTTCCTATTATCACCTTTATTGATACTCCGGGTGCTTATCCGGGAGTAGGTGCAGAAGAGCGTGGTCAATCAGAAGCAATCGCACGTAACTTACGTGAAATGTCACGCTTTGGTGTGCCAATCATCTGTACTGTTATTGGTGAAGGTGGTTCTGGTGGTGCGTTAGCCATTGGTGTTGGCGACAAAGTGAATATGCTGCAATACAGCACTTATTCTGTTATTTCACCAGAAGGTTGTGCATCTATCCTTTGGAAAAGTGCAGACAAAGCACCATTAGCTGCTGAAGCGATGGGCATCACTGCAAACCGTTTAAAAGAGCTTAAGTTAATTGATACGGTTATTCCTGAGCCTTTAGGTGGCGCACATCGTCATCATGATGAAATTGCAGCGTCTTTAAAAGCACAAATTAAATCTGATTTAGAAGAGTTAGATGCATTTGACTCTGAAGAGTTAACAAACCGTCGTTACCAACGTTTAATGGAATACGGTTACTGCTGATAGTGTGATGCTATTTAAAAATAAAAGAGAGCCTCATGTTGATAACATGAGGTTTTTTTTATCCCTAGAACTATCTCTTCCTAAGACAATAAAATCAAGTGATATTAACTACAATGTATTATATATCAATGTGTTAAGTCGATCTCAAAAACAATATTAATTTACTTTTTCACTAAAAGAATAATAAGTCGTATCTATTATTTTATAGAGTCATTTACTTCTTTTATGAGGAAAAAGCGATGATATCGTTTAATGGTAAAGTTGGAATTATTACAGGCGGTAATAGTGGTATTGGTTTAGCTTCTGCGGAAAAGTTTTTATCCTTAGGTGCATCAGTTGTTATCACTGGCAGTAATTTAGCTCGAGGGCAAAAAGCAGAAAAATACCTAAAAGAGAAAGGGCTTTTAGGTGAATTTATACAAATGGATGTGAAAAGCGAAAAAGAGAACGAACAACTTATTGATTATGTCGTAAATAAATATGGACGATTGGATTTCATCTTTGCTAATGCTGGTGTTTTAACTGATAACATCGCAGATAAATTAGAGTATGAAAAATGGAAAGGAGTATTAGATGTTAACCTTAATGGACTCTTTCTGATTAATCGTGCAGCAATTCAATATTGGCTGAAAAATCAATTATCAGGTGCGATTGTTAATTGTAGTTCGATTTGTTCCTTTGTTGGTCAACATGAATTTCCTGCCTATTGTGCATCAAAAGGCGGTGTTAAATTATTGACACAAACACTTGCTATTGATTATGCAAGCAAAGGCATTCGTGTTAATGCGGTTTGTCCGGGGTATATCGATACACCTTTATTAGATGGTCGTGAGCTAGATAAGCAAAAGCTAGCGATACTACATCCTATTGGTCGTCTCGGTACGCCAGAAGAAGTCGCTAATGTTGTGGTGTTTTTGGCTAGTGATGCCGCCTCGTTTGTTACTGGAGCTTCTTATTTAGTAGATGGTGGTTTTACTGCCTAACGCTATTTTTAATATAAAGCAGAATAATCACTATTCTGCTGATTTTTTATTTATCTCTTACTTCTATTCTTTACTGTCTTTTTTGTTTAAACGCTTTATTATCAAAAATACAATTTTAACAATAAATCAACTATTTTGGTTTTTATATGGCATTTTCAATTACCATAAGATCTCTTATCTACGCATTGTTATGTGTGTTGATTTGGAGTTTTATTCCCGTTATTTCTCGTATAGGGCAAGCTTCTTTAGACAGTTTTCAATTTTTATTCTGGTCCAATGTTTTCTCAATGATTGCAGTTATTCTCACTGCACTTTTTATAAAGAAAACACCAACACAATTATTTATTTTGTCTAAATCGACCTATTGGAAAGTGTTTATTCTTGGTGGGTTAGATTGTCTATTCTATTTATTGCTCTATTACGGTTACACATTAGAGAATGGTATTGCGGTATTGGTGATACAGTATAGCTGGCCATTATTAATTATTGGATTATCGGTTATTTTACTGAAAGATAGGCTGACTTTAGGGCAAATCATTGGGGTTATTTTAGGTTTTATTGCCGTTATTATCACCTTCACCAAAGGAAACATTACATCAATTGCTGTCGATAATCCTCAAGCCTTATTACTCGTTTTTGCTGGTGCCTTTTGTTTTGCATTAATGTCTGTACTTTCCAAACAATTCTCACTCGATGCTTACATGAGTACGGTATGGTTGTTTGTTTTTTCAACACTGATTTCATTGATCCTAATGTGGATGTTTAGTGAGTTTAAACTACCAGATGCTCCATCTTGGCTCCCTGTCATTTTAAATGGTGTATTAATCAACGGTGTCTCTTATATTTTATGGTTTAAAGCCATGAACAGTGGTGAGTCGACTAAAATAGCTTCTGTTGTTTTCCTTTCGCCTGTGCTTTCAATGATTTGGTTAGTCGTTATATTTCACGATCCTTTTGTTATTGCTTATGCAGTAGGGCTAGGTTTGGTATTAATCGCAGGAATACTTTGTATTCGTGCAAAATCAGGTAGAAAAGCTTAACATAATCATCTGAATTCACTGATAAATGACGATACGATGAAACAGGAATACGGTTTACTCCTTAGAGAAATCAAACAACAAATTGATCCTTACACTAAAATTTTGGTGGGTTTTAGTGGTGGAGTAGATTCCACAGTTTTATTACAAGGGCTTGTACGTTTACGTGATGAATTCCAATTACCTTTAGAATTAACGGCCATCTATATTCATCATGGATTAAACATCAAAGCAGATGAGTGGCTTGCTCATTGTGAACAATGTTGTCAGCAATGGAGTGTTGATTTTATCAGTGAAAAAGTGAATGTAGATCCTAAAGAAGGCGGTCTTGAAAATGGTGCAAGAGAGGCGCGTTACCAAGCCTTTCGTCGATATTTACAGCCACAACAAGTGCTAGTGACGGCTCAACATCAAGATGATCAAGCCGAGACCTTTTTACTGGCTTTAAAGCGAGGCAGCGGCCCTGCTGGGCTTTCTTCAATGCCAGCAAAAATGGTATTTGAAAATGGCTATTTACTTCGACCATTACTCAATATTACGCGTGAACAAATCGAATCTTATGCTACTGAACAAGGGTTAGATTGGATAGAAGACGATAGTAATCAAGATGACCGCTATGATCGCAATTTTTTACGGTTGCGAGTTATGCCCTTATTGGCTCAACGATGGCCTCACTTTTCACAAGCGGTGACTCGAAGTGCGGCATTGTGTGGAGAACAAGAAGCACTACTAGATGAATTATTAGATTCTGAACTTAATGCTTTAATGGACAGTGATCATAGTTTAGATATCAATCAATTGGCTCATTGTAGTGTTATCAAGCGAAATGCTTTATTGAGGCGCTGGTTTGCTGAACACAATAAGACCATGCCATCAAGACAACAAATTTTACGATTATGGCAAGAGGTCGCTTTAGCCAAAGAAGATGCTGAGCCTCGATTACAATTTTATCAAGATGAAGTTAGACGCTATAAACAGCGTCTTTATCTAGTTCCAATCATTAAAGAGCCTGTTGGACACATTATTGAGTGGCAGCTCAATGAGCCTTTGTATTTACCTAATGGATTAGGGGCTTTATCACTCATTGCCGAAACAGGAAAAAATACCGTTAGAGCGCCTTCAAGTGATGAAAAAGTCACAGTGCGTTTTGGTTTAACACAAGCATCTCTGCGTATTGTAGGGCGAGAGCACGCTCGACATAGTAAAAAGATTTGGCAAGAGCTTGAGGTTGCACCTTGGCGTAGAACCAAAATTCCTTTGATTTATTATAATGATACGTTAATTGCAGCTATTAATACGTTTGTTACTTTTGAGGGAAAAGCAACATCAGAACACGCTATTACTATTGAGTGGCGAGAGGCTCATGAATGAACAACCGCCGGTTGGCGGTTGTTCCTTATTCGGTTATTCCGATTTTATAATGATTGTCCCAAGTTCGGGATTAGAAAAACTGGCAATAATATCCAGTCGCAAATCTTTAGAGCCTTCAGACGTTTTGACTTTTAGGTATTCAACTTTCTTGCTTAAGAAAAGGTCATCCGCGATACCTTCAATAAGCTCACCATCATGCAGTTCAATATGGAGTGCTAAACCACGCTGGCATGCTAACTCCAGATACTCGTAATCATCACAGTTAATTGGTTGATATTCTGTATTTGTTGACATATTCCCTCACCACTCTTTCGTGGCGGTGTTGCCGCCAGTGAATAATTCAGAATAAAATCATTATGCTGTTATTCGATGTGAGCACAATAGTTATTATAATAATTTTCTGAAATAGTTCTTTATTAGAAGTGATTTGAGAAATAATTAACAATTATGGGTGCATTTGTCTTAAAGCTTGTTTTATTGCCCCCTTTTATTTTAAAAAATGTTAGAATCATATTGAGAATGATTTATTAAAAAGTACCCAGAATGTAGGGAGTCGATGATGGGGAAAAAACTTTTATTTGCAGCCGTTGCTGCTGGGTTATTTGTACTGTCAGGTTGCCAAAATAACATTGGCTTATCACTTGATGGAAAAATTGTAGACCAAACTTACAACAGTATTCTGCCTTGTGCCGATTGCTCTGGTATCGACACGACAATTCTTGTTAATCAAGATGGCTCTTATGTTATGGAGCAAAGCTATCAAGGTTCACCTGATGATAAACGTAGTTTCTTTGAATCAGGAACATGGGTATTAGGTAAAGATAAGCTGACGTTGACTAATAGTTACGGTGAAAAGAGCTATTATTTACCTCGTGAAGATAAATTAGTCATGCTTGATATTGATGGCAACGTCATTAATTCAGAACTAAATTATACTTTAGCTAAGGTTCAACCTAAACAGCTTGCGGGTGAATTTACCTACTTTGCCGATGCAGGTACGTTTAAAGATTGCCAATCAGGGCGAGTTTATGCAGCTAATGGTATTGAATTAGAAAAAGGCTATTTCTCAACCGGTGTTGATGGTGGAACACCTGTTTACCTCGAAGTTAATGGTTATTACAGCATTCGTCCTTCAATGGAAGATGGTAAATATGATCGAGCTTTAGTGGTTACAGATGATAAGCCTCGTTTTAATCGCCATGGCTCTTGCGGAAACCATCGTGGTGGCAGAAGCTAAGTTTTAGTCTCTATTTATTTCTAATAAAAAACCCGCTGATCGCGGGTTTTTTGTTTTATCAATCAAGCCCCTTAAAGATAAGGGACCTAATAATTAAGCGAGTTGCTCTTTAATAAAGGCAACAACATCGTCAACATTGACTAGTGATTTATCATCACTACGACGCGCTTTATATTCGATTTGATTGTTGTCTAGATTACGATCACCAATCACGATAGTGTGTGGAATACCAATAAGTTCCATATCAGCAAACATCACACCCGGACGCTCTTTACGGTCATCAAACAGAACATCAATACCTTGAGCACGTAATTCGTCATAAAGTCTGTCAGCAACTTCTTTAACGCGATAAGAACGGTGCATATTCATTGGTAAAATAGCGACTTGGAATGGTGCAATCGCATCTGGCCAAATAATACCGCGAGCATCATGGTTTTGTTCAATAGCGGCAGCAACAATACGAGTTACACCGATACCATAACAACCCATAGTGACGATTTGGTTATGACCTTCTTCGTTTTGTACCGTTGCTTTTAATGCTTCTGAGTATTTTGTACCAAGTTGGAAAATATGACCAACTTCAATACCACGTTTGATCAGTAATGTTCCTTTGCCGTCTGGGCTTGGATCGCCTTCAACAACATTACGGATATCAGCAATTTCGGCAACAGGTAGGTCACGATCCCAGTTGATACCAAAATAGTGTTTACCATCAACGTTTGCACCAGCACCAAAATCACTCATTACAGAGACAGAACGATCCATAATAACTGGCAGTGGCAGATTAACTGGGCCTAATGAACCTGGACCTGCATTTACAGCTTGGCGAATTTCAGCTTCAGTCGCGAAAGTTAAAGGTGCCGCAACGATAGCGCATTTTTCTGCTTTAACTTCATTAAGCTCGTGGTCGCCACGGACTAATAATGCAACTAATGGGTGACCACTTTCTTTCGTACCATGAACAATCAGTGTTTTAACAGTTTTTTCAATTGGTAAATTGAACTGTTCAACTAATTCAGCAATTGTTTTAGCGTTTGGTGTATCTACTAAACGTAATTCTTCAGTCGCGGCAGCTCTTGGAGTTGCAGGCATTACTGCTTCTGCTAATTCGATATTAGCTGCATAGTCAGAGCCAGTAGAGAAGACGATATCATCTTCACCGCTATCCGCTAAAACTTGGAACTCATGAGAGGCATTACCACCGATAGAGCCTGTATCTGCAAGCACTGGACGAAAATCTAAACCAATACGAGAGAAAATTTTGCTGTAAGCTTCGTACATTCTGTCGTAAGTCTCTTGTAAAGACTCTTGAGAGATATGGAAAGAGTAAGCATCTTTCATGATAAATTCGCGAGAGCGCATAACACCAAAACGAGGGCGTACTTCGTCGCGGAATTTAGTTTGAATTTGATATAAGTTCAGTGGAAGTTGTTTGTAAGAGGTAATTTCATTACGAACAATATCAGTAACAACTTCTTCGTGGGTTGGGCCTAAAACAAATGGGCGCTCGCCTCTGTCTGAAAAACGCAGTAATTCAGGGCCGTATTGTTCCCAACGACCACTTTCTAGCCATAAGTCAGCGGGTTGAACAACGGGCATTGAAATTTCAAGTGATCCAGCGTTATCCATCTCTTCACGAACAATTTTTTCAATTTTTCTTAGAACACGAACCCCTGTCGGCATCCAATCATAAAGACCAGAAGCGAGTTTACGGATCATGCCTGCGCGAAGCATAAGTTGATGGCTGACAATTTCTGCATCAGCAGGTGTCTCTTTTAAAGTAGAGAGCAAATAGTGGCTAGTACGCATTATTAGGTTCCATTAGAACAAAAATACTTAGGCTGACTGTCACGCCAGTCTACATCAATATAATTAGAGAAAGACTCTAGAGCGTGTTGATTTTTGCTGCTTATTTTTACAGCAAAAGAAATTTATAAAACAAGCAACATATTCAACTATTTTGAGTTTGGGCATTGATTGACATTAACAATGACCACTTAAAAATAAAAACAGCCCTACGGGTTCGATTAAAAGACGTTTCACTCATTTTATTCTGCGTTGAGAGGCGCTAGCTTAGTTCACTAGGCGGCAAGTCCCTCTCCTTGCCTAAAATGCTTTTAATTCGAATAAAATCGACCATCAAAGGTCAACACGCTCTAGTCTACCAGTGACTTAGGTCTGCCAAAAGGGGCAAAGCATTTTTTTCAATCTGATTTGTCTAAAGACATGAGAATGACTCTCAGATTAGACTATTCATGATAGCAATATCAATGAAGATAATAGCAAGTTACCGCGGTTCTATACTAAGAACAAGTGTCTGTTGTCCATTGACTTGCCAGCGAACATTAAATTCGAGTAAGTGTACCGCATAAATTCTATCACTTTGTTCGCCTTTTTTATAAGCAGGACGAGGATCTTGCTGTAATACTTGGGTAATAAAACGTGAAAGATGAGGGTAGTCATTGGCATAGTGTTGCAGTTGTTCTGATGCAACCTGTGAAAAGAAAACGGGCATTTCGTTACTTGGTGCTTCTTGTGCAAACCCTGCAATTGCATTTGGGCGCGATTCTGCAAACGGTAAATAAGGTTTGATATCAAGAATAGGAGTGCCATCCACTAAATCAAGGCTACCTAATTCTAAAATAACAGACTGATTGTCCGTATTTACTTTTTTCAATTCAACCAATGACATGCCAATTGGGTTAGGGCGAAAGGTTGAGCGCGTTGCAAATACTCCAATTTTGGCGTTTCCGCCTAATCTCGGGGGGCGAACGAGAGGATGCCAACCTTGTTGGGCTGTTTGATGAAAAACAAAGATCAACCAAAGGTGACTAAATTGCTCTAAGCCTCGAACCGCATCAGGGTGATTATAAGGCGTGTGTAGAATAAGTTGGCCGCCGCCATCCTGGATTAATCCAGGTTGGCGTGGAACGGCAAATTTTTCTTTATAAGGGCTCGAAATATACCCTATAGGATTCATTTGGTAGGTGTTCATTTTGTAATGAGTAATGCTGTGCCTTCACAAATAGCAGATTGGTAGCAACCTAAGCCTGTGACAATTTGGCATTCATGTAATAAAACGGCATTCGCATTTTTGTAGGCAGCTTTTGTTGCCATTCTTTTTTTAGCAATAGGTAGACTTGCTGGTGGATCTTGTAATGTTTGACGACAAGATTCACCGGCGACAATCCCGAGATCTTTAAAAGGAGCTCCTAAAAGGTCTTCTGTTTTTTCAACAATACGTACTGAAGGTAAAGTTTGTGACCTTGGTTTTTGTGGTTGCCCAGGTTTATTTAAACGCATATCCGTAAATTTAGACTGATCAACATCAGATGATTTTTGCATTGAACAGCCTGTCATAAACAGCGCCATGATGCCAATAAGTAGCAAGCGCATGTGCATGGGTAATATCCTCTTTATTATTGTCTATACAAAAATTAAACGGCACTAATTTAATGCAAATTAACCAAGTAAAAAAGAGAAAGGCGAACAAATGTCCGCCTTTTTTATAATTAAGTTAAATTTTAACGTATTACCAGCCTTTTACAGCACCGCCGTTAAAGATTTTATTTGCAGCACTATCTACTTCATCCGTTTGGTAAGCTTGGATAAATTTCTTCACATTTTCACTGTCTTTATTATCTTCACGGGCAACAATGATATTTACATATGGAGAGTCTTTATCTTCAACAAAAATACCGTCTTTTGCTGGCGTTAAGTTTACTTGGCTAGCATAAGTTGTATTGATTACCGCTAAATAGATTTTTTGATCATCTAATGAACGAGGTAATTGAGGTGCTTCTAACTCGACTAATTTTAGATTTTTAGGATTTTCAATAATATCTAAAGACGTTGGTAATAAGCCCACACCATCTTTTAATTTAATTAATCCTACCTTTTCTAATAACAGCAGCGAACGACCTAAATTAGTTGGGTCGTTAGGGATAGCCACTTGAGCGCCATCAGGTAAATCAGCTAAATCAGTAATTTTTTTAGAGTAACCTGCGATAGGATAAATAAACGTATTTCCTACTGCTGTAATTTTGAAATTACGATCTTTAATTTGCTGATCTAAATAAGGTTTGTGTTGGAATGCATTAAGATCGATATCACCACGACTCAATGATTCATTCGGCATTACGAAGTCATTGAAAGTAACGAGTTCTACATCAAGACCATATTTATCTTTAGCAACTTGTTTTGCTACTTCGGCAACTTGTTGCTCAGAGCCAGAAATAACACCAACACGAATATGGTTTGGATCTTTTTCTTTTTCACCACAACCAGCTAATGCTAATGCGCCAACTAAAGCACTTACGACTGCGAGCGATTTAAATTTCAATGACATACATTTACCCTTATTTGATCCGTTAATTAAAAGGTTTCGATTTAATAATTGGAACCTTCAATTTAATTATTTATGTGTTGTCAGCTTCACTAAGCGATCGCCGAAAAACTGAATGATAAAAACAAGAATAACGAGTAGAACAATCACAATATTCATTACAGTTGCATTATAGCCAACGTAACCATATTGATAGCCAATTTGACCTAAACCACCTGCACCAACGGCACCACCCATTGCGGAGTAACCCACTAATGTAATCAGTGTAATAGTTGCAGAGTTAATCAAGCCTGGTAAAGATTCTGGTAATAAAATTTTCTTAATAATTTGCATTGGTGTTGCACCCATAGAACGAGATGCTTCAATTAATCCTTGTGGGATTTCCAATAGTGTATTTTCGACCATACGAGCAATAAAAGGTGCTGCTGCAACTGTTAATGGCACGATGGCTGCTTGCAAGCCAATAGATGTTCCTACAACCAAGCGAGTAAAAGGGATCATCCATACAAGTAGGATAATAAAAGGAATAGCCCTAAAGATATTCACAAGTGCTGAGATGACACGATAGGCAGGTGGATTTGCCATAATTTGTTCAGGACGTGTGACATAAAGTAAAACACCAAGCGGTAGTCCGATAACAAAACCAAAGAAGCCTGAAACGAAGGTCATGACTAAGGTTTCCCAGATCCCACTAATTAATAAATAAACCATTCCTTCAGACATAACCGAGAACCTCTACTTTCACATGATGCTCTTCTAAAAACGCAATCGACTTTTCAGTATTACCATTCTTACCGTGTAGTTCAGCTAACATCACGCCAAACTTCACTCCACCGGCATAGTCCATTTGTGAACTTAAGATATTAATATCTGCGTCAAAACGACGAGCAACGATGGACATTAATGGTGCATCGACTGATTGACCATTAAATTCAAGTTTCAATAATGGGAATAAACCTTCTTCCCACTCTGGTTTCATTCGTTCTTTGTAATCTTCAGGAATATCCAATTGTAGTGTTGATTGAATAAAAGCCTGAGAAACTGGTGTTTTTGGATGAGAGAAAACTTCACTCACAGCATCACTTTCAACTAATTCGCCACCACTTATTACTGCAACTTGATCACAAATGCGTTTTACAACGTCCATTTCATGAGTGATTAATAAAATGGTGAGGCCTAAACGGCGGTTAATGTCTTTTAATAATTCTAAAATAGAGCGTGTTGTTGCTGGATCAAGTGCGCTAGTTGCTTCATCACACAATAAAACGTTTGGTGAATTTGCTAGTGCGCGTGCAATTGCAACACGTTGCTTTTGTCCGCCAGATAAGTTTGCTGGGTAATACTCTTTCTTATCTGACAAACCGACTAATTCAAGTAATTCATTAACACGCTTATTAATTTCAGCGCGAGGTGTACTATCTAGTTCTAATGGTAGTGCCACATTATCAAACACTGTACGAGAAGACAGTAAGTTGAAATGTTGGAAAATCATACCAATACCGCGACGTGCTTTTGTTAATTCTTTATCAGATAACTTAGTTAGATCACGACCATCAACAAGTACTTCACCTGAAGTTGGTTTTTCTAACATGTTCACACAACGTATAAGTGTACTTTTACCCGCTCCTGACGATCCGATAACACCAAAAATCTGCCCTTGAGGCACATGCAGGTTAATGTTTGATAGCGCTTGTATAGAACGCTCTCCCTGCTTAAACACTTTGTTTATATTCGTCAGTTTAATCATGTTTTTCTTTATATAAGTAGATATGGGACATAAAGACTATTCTGCCCGAGTTAAAATAGATGTTAAGGCGTCTAGACGGCTAAGTCAATAAAAAAGAGTTGAAGAGTAATAAAGAAAGAAAGCCATGGATATCATTCTCTATATAAGAAAAAACATGCGATACTAATAAAAATATCTAAATGGAGTAATGCTGTGAGCAAGGGGATTTCTGCGATTTTCTTAGATCGCGATGGAACTATTAATATAGACCATGGCTATGTGTCTGAAAGTGATAACTTTGAGTTTATCGATGGTGTCATTGAGGCAATGGCTGAATTAAAAGCTATGGGATATGCCTTGGTACTAGTAACTAATCAATCGGGTATTGGTCGTGGCTACTATAGTGAAGATCAATTTTTACACCTAACAGAGTGGATGGATTGGTCTTTGGCTGATAGAGGTGTTGATTTAGACGGTATCTATTATTGTCCTCATCATCCAGATGCCGCTGTAGAAGAATATAAGAAAGAGTGTGATTGTCGCAAACCAGCATCAGGTATGTTTATGGATGCGAAAGCACAATTAAACATCGATATGGCTTCTTCTTATATGGTTGGTGATAAAAAAGAAGATATGTTGGCAGCAAAAGGTGCAGGAGTGGGGCATAAAATTCTTGTTCGCACAGGAAAAGAGATAACTGAAGAGGCACAACAGTGTGCAGATTTCGTTCTCGATAGCCTTGCAGACTTGCCAAAATGGCTAAAAAGCCACAAAAAATAGGCACTTCGTTTAATTTACCAACAAACGAACATTTTTTTTAAAAAAACTATTGCCAGCCTCAGAAAACTCCCTATAATGCGTCCTCGTTGTCACGGCACAGGGCGCTAAGCGAACTGACTGAGAGAACGAAGAAAAAAAGTGAAAAGCCTTGAAAATAAACGCTTGACACTGAATGAGGAAGATGTAGAATGCACCTCCTCGCAACAACGCAGAAGACCGGAAACGGCAGCGACAGTTGCACTGCTCTTTAACAAATTATCAGACAATCTGTGTGGGCACTCGCAGAGACGATATCTTCTAAAATATTAGATGTATCAAGTCTTGAAGAGTGAACAACAAAAGTAA
>NZ_JBFQGE010000004.1:0-454030 GCF_040932335.1 Proteus sp. STS61-E
GTGAAAGGTTCTCTTAAAGGTATTTCTGACGCGTACGATACCATATACCCTATAGCTTTCAAGTTGCAGCTAACAGCTCGGGATGAAACCGTATTAAGCCTGCATTCAGAGCTTATGCCGGAATGTCCTGCTCTTTATACATAACGCAATTCAAGATGCAGGAAGGCGGCAAGGGAAGATAGACAGGGAACATACATCAGTTTGTGACCTGGCTGAGTGCGGCCAACGAACCTGCCCACATGTAAAATTCAAATGGCTGTTTTGAGCGAGTAGCGGACGCTCGTATCTGTCCCAACACACTGAGGGCTTCACGAACACCTAGGTGTATTCGTCTACTAGGAAAAAGTCAGATTAGCTACGTAAGTTTCAGCGTAAAAATTGGGCGCTATAAAAGTGCCCAAACTGTAGAATAATATATGATGCTATGTATCTGAGCCAAACATAGAGCCCCGCCTTGTTATTTTATAATAAGTGGGATTTTCTTCATCCACCTCAAAAGCAGAGAAGAAGTGGTTATCTCTTAATGCTGTTAATAAACTTTGATTAGTTGAATCAACTTCAATTTTAGGTTTGCCTCGCCCCAAAATTTTACTGAACTCCGATAAACCAAGCAGATCAAGATACTCTTTGCAAGTCGTCTTACTCAAATCCTTACCCGGCAACAAAGCGATTAGCAGTGCTATTTTATTCTGTATATTCAGTCCCTCTGCGACAAACAGGTTTTTTAGTAACGGCTCAGAAACATCATTAGGGCTTGCTATCAATGCTGATATATCCTGTATTGCTCGACTCAAGATGAGCGACTGAGTAGAGGTTCCCCAAGTTTTATAAGATGACGTTAAGATTAGAAGTTCATCTGGTTTAAAATTATTTTCTAAAATATAGTCATTAACGACCTGATGGTAATTCTTACCATGAATAGCCAACGGTGTTTTAACAAACTCAAGTAGCTTAAATTTCAAATCATCATCAACTTCCCAAGAAAGTATTGATATAGCCTCATCCAAAATAAAGTTATCAATCGTCATTAATTCAACGTATGCCCTGATATTCTTATCAATATAATAGGAAAGGTGCTCCGAATAGTTATCTCGTATGAAATTAAGTGGAGAAATACTCATACGAATAATATTTTTATCCACTAATATTTTGAACTTATCACCTGCAATATTACTAGCGCTAAAAGAGGTCTTATAAATAAGGTTTAGTGAACAAATTAATTTTTCATATTTATCATTTGATAAATCATTACAGATAACAATCGACTTAAATAATTTATCTTTAAGCTCATTATCAATGTTAATATTTTGAAAATTCAGCTCTGCATCAGTTCTATTGATAAATTCGATAAGTGAGTCATCCAGTCCATCAACATGTTCAAAATAAGAGACAATATTTTCCTCGGAGCAAACGGCTCTATCTTTATCCAACAAAGATGACCATAAGGATTCGCTCTCAACCTCACTCAGAGAAGTCACTAAAATTTGCAAAGAGTTTATATACTGGCCTTTTTGTTCATCAGATATTTTCTCATTATTAAGAACTGATAAAACAATGGCTTCATCATCCAAGATTGAACCATCACAACTAGATAAAACCATATCCAGATAGTCACTAATATGGTTATTAACATAACTAGCCAAGGAAGAATCAGGCTGTGACATCACTAGTGTATAGTTCTTATGGCGAATATCATCTTCACTGTTAAGCGTGTAAACCTTACTCAGCATTAAGCTCAGGTTGGCAAAATTAATATCATAAAGTGAATGCTGATAAACCGCATCAAAGAGTACTTTATTTGCGTTTTCAAATTTAATACTGACAAAAGAGACGTTAAGCAACTTAAAACCACTAATTAACTTGTCAACCTTCGGCTCTGATATTGCTAAATAATCCGCCGAATTCGAGAGGTAATCAGTCAAACAATTATCAATGTTAATCGCCTCAATGTCGTTACTGGCAGAATAATAAAATGTGCCTATAGAGTAGCGTCTAACCCAATCAGCAGAAAATTCACTCTCTGTCAGCGCATAAGAAAAGAACTCAGGCCACTGTGTATTTAATCGATTAATGAAGCCTGGCTGAGCCCTCTCAGTTTCAAAGTAGCCACGAATAAACTCAACTCTTCTATCTTTTCTTAGTTGTTTGAATAAACGTTTTATTAAGTTTACTTGGGCTGGCGTTTGAAGCAGATAAGCTAATAGATCAAAATTAAGCGCCTCTTCCTGTTCAAAATCAACTTCTCGAAGGCGGGCAACCACCAGCTTAGGGTTCTTGAGTTGATAAGTGAACTCTTTGCCTTTTTGATCGGTAATGCTGCGTAAAAACATTTTATCAATTCGACTCAGGCTATTTTCATAAAAATAGGTCATATAGTCGGCATAGGTTTCATCAATATAGCCATCACGTATAAGGTATTTAAGCAAGTCAAAATACTCACTACTTTTTATTTCATTAAAATCTCTTTTTTCTCCAATTTCATTGATATAGGTGAGCTTAAATATTTCATCAATGTTTTCTCTTGTTATTATTTCTTTAAGTTTTTTATTCCTAGAATAAACCAAACGTTCTCTTGACCTTGATATAATCTCATTGATTTCTTCTATTTTCCCATTGATTTTATTTTCAACACTTTCTTTTCTCGCCGCCCTTCTCTTTTCTATATCAGCTTTCTCAGCCTGATGATAGTAAGAGTTATTATATTTAGACAGTTCCTTTTCATATATAGTATCAACCTCCTGACTAGAATTGAGTATTTCATCATTGATTACCTCAATCTCTTTTTTTCTATCACTAATATCTTTTTCTATTTCTTTTATTTCTCTTATAATAAGATTGTCCTTTTCACTAAATAAGGCAAAAACCATACCTTGATTAAGTTGCAACTCACTAAAATCTCGTGGAAAGATATTTTTATAGGCAATAATGGCCAACATTTTATTACAGTCAAGTTCTGTCGTATTTAATTTATTATAATAAATTTGAAATTCATTATAAATATTCTTCAATATTCTCATGTCATCAATATATAGCGACATCCCTTGTAGAAATCGTTCATTGAACAACTTGAGAATACCCCCATCATCAAAATGTGAGATAAACTGATCATAAGAGTTAGAACTATCAACAACAGGAATAACTGGAATGATATAATCAAAGAATTTCGTTCTATCCTTCGAAATGAAGATATCATCACGAAGCAAGTAAATAAAACGTAACGTCGATTTCTTGTGCCCTGCTAGGGTCCGTTGAATATTAACTAGCCTATTCACCTCATGAAGACGTTCAAAGATATGATTACTATTAAAACGGTCCATATCTTCAAAAATAATAGCATCAGCATCAACGTTCTCAAAAAGGTATAATACTTCATTTAAATACCGATCAAAATAAGACTCTTCACTCTCTTCAAAAATCTCTATTTCATTACCCTGTACATTTATCTTTTTAAAGACATTACGATTCTTTTGGGTTTTTATTAGTTTATAAACAAAGATAAAAGACAGGATAGTAGCTATAAAACCGCTAATTAAAAGCGTATCGTGTCTTGTCGATAATGTTAGTAGTGTCTTTAAAAAACCATCAGATAAAAGTGAAACAAACTCACCCCACTTATTAAATAGAGTGATATGCAGTACCGTTGCGATAAATAACACCGTGAAGATAGTATTTATCACAATGTTGCTCATTTTTATTTTTTTCTTTACTTTAAAATGCGTCTGGGGAATATCATCAGCATTAATTTGGTGAATTAACTGGTTAAGAATTTTACCTTCTAACGCTGTTTCGCTTATGGCTTTACTAGGTTCATTAGTTTCAGCTTCCTCCGTCGCTCTGAAATGGGCAAGTGAAATATGAACAAACTTTATATTCGAATGACTTTTCTTATATGATTCGACAAGGCTACTTTTTCCTGCGCTATATTGCCCTGATATTGCAATATTTTTTAGATCGTCATTGGCAAAAACAAAATCTATCGCATTTTTATATATACCCAGCTCAACATCACTGAACGGCGTTAGCTTTTGAAATTTATAGCTGTCATCACTCATTGATATCCCTTCCCCATATTCACCGAGAGCTACTTCTCAGAGTTAATTAAACAAAATCATACAGATAAATGTTCGCCCTATTATAGCAGAAACAATGCTAAAGATTAGTCAAAGCCTCGTTGTTTTTCTTCCCCTATCCATCTGATTTTACGTTAAATATTGCCTCTGCAACGTGTCCAATACTTTTGCCTTGGGCTTGTATTCCTTGATATTTACCAATAAAGCCATATGGATCAAGACATTTACGAAGTAGCAACATCCGCTTCTGGCACAAAACCGACCACCAACGAATATATCCTTTTTTAGCGATCTCTCGTACTCAATAACTAAACTAATCATCTAAACTCTTTCTATCACCCACCATACTCCCTCACATCAATATAAAAATACTGCTTACCTAATGAGGTTGTTGACATCTGTCCTGAAACTATCATGGAATGAGGAATAATACGGTTACCTCGTCCACAAAGAGTTACTCTAATCGTTTTTCCTCCCATCGAATCCATCATCCCAATCTGCCCTATTGTTGTGATTAATACCGCACAAGGGAATCCGACATCCACACCATTCCAATTATTTCCTGTGAGTACAAAGTTATTTCCCTCTAATAAATTAAGCGGTCTTTGGCTTGAAGCGTGTGTAATAACACCTTTATGATAGATTTGAATTCCCCACTTTTGAGGATGAAGTGAAATATGATAAGAAGACTTCACAAATACATAGAGCTCATATTCTGCTGAATTACCTTGAATAGTATCGATTAAATTCACACACCACGCATTGTTCTCATAAATCACTTCAGATAATCCACTTAATGATGGATTAGAGGCATTAAGAACTCGAATAAAAATAAGTGGCACTGCGTTATTATTACCTTCGATAACTTTAATTAGTCCTGGATTAGTTTTTATCTTTTTTAAAAATACGGCTGATTCATAAGGTGTTAATTCTTCGGTAATACCCTGATTAAAAAATAATGCACCATATTTACTCATTTAATTAGTACCATAATAATTCCATTAATCGATTGGCTACCGCGTAGAGAATTCCACGAGATTTTATTATTCTCGACTCTAACAGTGAAATAAGATCCTCGATTTCTAGCGACAATATAGGCGGCCAATGACCGCCCTTTAGGAATATTATTATAAGTTTTACTGCCATTTTGAGTAACCGCTATTTGGTCAAAAATAAACGAACGCCCTGTGATTTTTATTGGCTTTCCTTTTTCATATATCTCTATTCCCCACGACATGAGAAATCCTCTACGGCATCAGGAGATACCCATCCTCCCAAGAATTTAAATCCTAATTGAGGTACAGCATGATAAAGAGGCCCTTTAATGGTTTCTCGTTTTTTATCAAACTTCACCAATACAGGTTGTTGATAGTGAAAAGTTTTTATTTGGTAAACACCTTGGCAATCGACTTTTTTATATCCAGAGGTACACCCTGACAATAATAATGCTGTAATTAAAACAATAAACTTCATACGCTACCCTAAATAACCTATTTTTGCCGCTAACTGATTGTTTTCATCGTAAACATAAATAGTATTATTCGTGATCACTAACCGCCCTTTTGTTCCTCCTGAGTTTATATCTAACCGTCCACGAAATACCGCATCATTTAATTCCACATTCCCTGTTGTGGCATCAATATTAAATCCTTTCTTGCCAGCTGAATAATTAGTGGATGTGATTTTTTTACCTACCGATAATTTATCAATAGTTGCCTTGCTAAATAACGCATCATTGAAAAAAGCTTGTCCATTTTGGATCACAAAAGGCGTCACCACTTTACCGTTTAATGACGATATCACTGCAAAGTTTTGGGCATTAACCAGAAATTGACTATTTCCTTGTGCATTAAACCCTAAGCCAATGCCAGTAATGACTTTATTCCCTTTGCTATCTTGCTGAACTTTCATTGTCCATGATGCCGAAATGTTGCCATTTATGTCTGTGACCACTTTCGAAGTTTGTTCGATTTTGGCTGAACTTGTACCCACTTGGCTTTCTAAGCGAGTGACCTGCTGGGCGGTCGAGGTCACTTTACCTGAAACCTCAGTCACCTTAGTTTCAAGTTGGTTTACCGCATTCGCCGTTGCATTGGCTTTCTGTTCGCTGGATTTAGGTACTTCATTCGCCACAAATCCTTTCGGTGCCACCGATTGTTTGTTATTGGTGTAAGTGCTGGTGATGATTTGATGATTAACACTTTTATGCTTAGTGAGTTGGTATTTAGCGCCTCCTCGCAAATAGATATATTCCACAGAGCCATTCGTTAATTGAGCTGGTCCCATCACAGGGGATTGATTTGTCCATTTCCAATCAAAATTATCAATGATACGGTTTTCAGACTGTGTTCCCCATCCAGAACCACTGACTAGCCATTCCACAATCATGGCAAAGCCTTTGGTGCTGTGAGTTGCATAGCTGGGTTTATTGTCTGAATATTGCCCTAAGGTTCTAAAGACCTTAAAGGCATAACGTCGAGAGGTTACTAATGGCAAAATCACCGGATAATAGGTGTTTTCATTGAGTTTAGATAAATCTAAATCCACCACCACAGACTCCGTTAAATCGGCTTTCACTTTATCTAATTTGCTGGATAACGTTTGTACCTGAGAGGTTGCGGATGTCACTTTGCCATCAATATTAGATACTCGCGTATTTAATGCATTTACTGCACTACTATCAGCTTTCCCCTTAAGATTTGAATTGAGCGTTGAAATCTCTTGCGTTTGTGCTTGCTGTTTCGAGGTGAGGGTTTCTAGTGATTTATTAATCGCGGAAACATTCCCATTCATCCGTGTTTCCAGTGATTGTCTGGCTTTGGCTTCCGCTTGGTCACCTGTAACTCGCGCTTGCTTCTCGGCGGAGATAAGTCCTGCGGTGACTTTCGATAAATCATTGCCGGTATAATCACCACGAAGTTGAGTGGCTAAGGATTGCCGTTGTTGTGCTTCGGTTTGATCACCCTCAATACGTGCTTGTTGCTCTTGTTTGATTGCAGCGGCCTGTGCTTCTGTTGCCGTTGAAACTTTATTCATCCGCTCAGCCAGTAATTTTTCTGATTCCTCCCGTTTTTTTTCACTTTCTTCAATCGTCGCGCCTTGCCTCATTGACTCTTCTAAAAGCTTGTCGTGATTTATCCTCATTAACTCATGTAATTCAGTAATATCGATTTGGTTAGCTTTACTGTTAATTTCACCCAATAGGTCTTGCGCGAGTTGATCTCGACTAATTTGCCCCGCTAATTCCTCAAGAATTAAATCCGTTTGAGAAGAGCAAGTCCCCGAAGCTTCCACAAAAGGTGATTTACCATAGCTGTTGATTGTTCGAACATAAAAATAATACGTATGCCCTGCTTGTAAATTCTCTTGCGTCCAGAAATTCCCTTGGCCAACTTTGTTTGTTTTGGTGATCACTTCATTTTCAGAAAGATCAGCAAGTTTTTCCTCACTAAACCAAAACTCAAAGGTATAACCAAAGACAGCGCTATCGCCTTGTTTCGGTGCAACGGTCAGATTAAATAAGCCAGAGGTAACATCAATATGCTCTGGAGGCGGTGGTGCTTGAATAGCAAAATCACTGATAGCAGGTGCCGACATCGCGCCAGCCACATTTGTCGCCCTAACTTCAACACGATAAGTGCCTCGCGCTAATCCGTTAATATCAACACGCTCAGCCGGCACCTGAATAGATTGAATAACATTGCCTTCTTGGAGAATAGTAACGGTGTTATAGCGCACATCAGACGCCACATTCTGCCAAGAAAGCGTACCTTGCACGATGTCACTGACAGCAAGTGGAACAAAGGTAAGATTAATGGGTGAAGCAACACCACCAGTGGGTAAACTCACAAACGGCGGACGCTCAAACGGTTTGCCAATCACATCTTCATATAAATAGGCACCATCCTCTTCCAACGTTAAAGCCACACCCTCTAAAGCATGAAAAGACCATTCGGCAATACGGAATTCCAGCCCACTAATCCCCAAAGCCGGTAATTCTAAAAGCACAACTTCACCAGGACGATAAGCATAGCCGTCTAAGTTCATGGTCAATTGAACCCGTCTTCCGGCTTTCTTTTTACGAAGATATTGGCGGGCTAATCGTTGGGCTTGATAAGGGCTAGTAACAAAACGATAATCGATGTTCTCCCGAATTTCTAAGCCATCCTCTTTCACCCACTCGTCCACAATCACAGGCGTGAAATCCGTTTTTGTGTATAACTGTTCGGCATCAATAAACGTGCCATACACCGCATTGGTCGCGTCTTTTAAACCTGTTTCAGGGGTACACGTGACAGTGCCAATCAATTGTGATTCAGTGATGGTTTTTATTGCAGGCCCATAATAAGCACCAATTTGGATACCGTGTTTTCCTGCGGTGAATGTCGGTTCCGCGTTGATGCATTTGTGCATCGCCTCCAAAACACTGGATGGACTCTCATTTAAGTCATAGGCGCCATTAAGGGTATATCGCGACTCAAATCCGCCTTCTGGTAGACTCACTTTTTCATCACATAAATCGGCCGCCTGTTTAAAGCTGTCAAAATCAATATCCGTATCAGGCACTTTTAAATAATGGCGGTAATAATCCAAAATGACTAAAGCCCCATTATTACTCCATGCAGTTTGCCCAGTGCGAGGATCAAACAGATGTTTTCCCCAGACTTCACATTTCACATTGGGTAATCCATAAGGGAATTTTTCTTGGTCAAACGTGAGTGTCACACGTAACCACGCTAGACCTCGACCAATCATATCCTCTTTCCATGACGAGCAATTTTTAAGCATAAAGGGATCGGCGTCTTTCCTATCGTTATGTAATTCCCATGAGGCTTTATCACCAAACGTCTCAATGAGATCATCCCCCAACCAAATCTTCCCTATTTTCTCTATGGGGTGTCCTGCTAACGCTAATGCCAGTGTGATTTTTTCGTTTTCATCTTGTTCGCCTGCTTCTTCTTCGGCGAAGAAAAGCAAACCCGATATCACTGTTTTTCCGACGATCACGGTTTCAGGCGCAGACGATGAACGTAACATTTGTTTGCGTTCACTGGTATCTCGATAATTCATGGAAGGCAGTTTTGGCTTAAAGATAAGCGAACCCGCAACTTGAACCGCAACGCCTGCTGCCATCAGCGCCATGCCCATCGCCGAGGTCACGCCTCCGGTAAATAGCCCCGCAATCATTAAGCCTGCGCCCACGACTTTTGAAATTAATCCACCACTCCCACCCATTATTCCACTCTCCACGCTTTGATTGGGTTAATCTGCACTGGCTTCACGCCTTGTGGGGTTACGCCCCAATAATGCCCCGCCCAAACCACGGCTAAACTGTCACCGTCCTCACCTTTAAACAGTACAAGGTCGCCACGCTGAACGTGCTCAATCTCAATGGATTTGAAATAGCGTGATACGGCTTTCTCTAAGGAGCCAAATTTGGATTTGAGCAGATTGAAGGCTTCAGCTTTGGTTTTATAGTGATTGAGATAAGGCTTTATTGGCGAGAAACCACATTGTGCGTAAATACATTCAGAGGCAAAAATACAACAATCAAATTTGCCCCATGAAAAAGGGCGACTCATCGCCGCCCTTATGGTTTCAGGTAATTTAAGTGTCCAGTTAGGTTGTTTCATGTACTGACCTTAAATAGCAAAAAACCCACAAACGTGGGTTTAACAAAGCAATAAGATTATTTATAAATAAATGCAGGTGCATCTTTCTTACTGCCCCAATAAATCGCCCGTTCAGCCATTTGAGCCACATAGCGAAAGATACGATCACCTTGTCGTCGAGATGACCATGACTCATCGGTAAATCTATCGGGTAACCCGATTGACCACCGCTCGAATCGATTAGAAACATTAACACATACGGCATTTTCTTCGCCAGACACCACATTAATCGATGTGATTTGTCCGACAAATAAGACTTCAGCAAGAAGCGGTTTTCCCTCTTCACCAATGGCGACCATCATCAACCGGACTTCGCGTCCTCGACTTTGCTCATTCATCACCATTCCCACCAGCGATTTATCAAAACCGGCTAATTTAAGCTGTAATTGTGGAGGACTGGTTGTCTTATTCTCTTTTAGCTGACTGATTTCGCCTAAACTGCCCACGCCCAAATAAGTTTCCCCCGCAATAATCAGTTGCCCAACACCGGTATGCGCACAGGTCACGCCTGATTTCAAATCGAGTCTGGCGGCTAAAACAATATAAGCCCCCTCATTAATTGCTTTTACCATACCGTCAGAAAATGGATGATATTGCATTAGTACAACACCTCCTCAAAAGATAACGTGATATTGGTATACCCCAAGCGACGATGCTGAAATTTACCCTGTTCATTATCAACGAGCCGAAATACGCCAAAAGGACGCTCAACCTCGAGCATTTCATTGACGGTAGGTGACGTTCTTAACATCGGTGAAATAGGAATATTTGCGCGCCCCTGATTATCACTGATCACATCTGCCACCACCATTTTGAGTTCATTACCCACAGTTAAACGATCCCCTTGCTGTAACACACGCATATTGCGCTTCCAATCCTTTGTTTCTAGCCGATTCCCCAATTGGCTTGGTATTGCAATACGAGGCGAGCCATACCCATAACGTCCTTTTCTTATCCAGCTTGATATTTTGACCCGTCCCGACATCCCATCCAATGAAGCCACCAGCGCTTCTAACTGGCGCGATTTCTCTTCATTTAAATTATTGAATGTCAGCTCACAACGCCAATGACTTCCCGGAAAGCGCACCGTCTGGCTACTTCCATTAAATGGCGAGGTAAAGGTTTTGCTGTTACTCAATAATTGCCAGTTTTCCTGTGTGGGGATCACCTCTTTTGGCCATTCAAGAATAGACATTTAGACTCCTAATGTTCTGCGTGCTGCGCCATTACTTTGAAAGTCTTGTAACATCATCGCGTGAGCTTTCTGTGCGCCTGCTTCTGTCCCTTGTTGTGCGGCTTCCTTCATTGCCTGCGCAAGTACAGCGTCACCATTTCCCGTCACCGTAATATGATTAACGACCGTCATTTGCACACCACCTGCACGGGCTAACGTCGGTTGCGGTGTAACGGGTATTCGCCCTGCGACCGCCCCCACAAAGCCCCCCGAAGCATAACCTTGCGCCGCATGCATTAAGCGATAGAGATTGCCGACACCTAATTTAGCCGTCGCTTCTTTGGTAAAAACAAACTCACCACCATGCACAATCCCTTTAGGCTCAAATTTCCCGCCATGCCCCGTATAGCCACCGTAAGCATGCCCTTTGCTCATCCATCCCATATCAAAGCCCATTGCCTGCCCGCCCGCTTCAATGGCTTTGAAAATCAGCATTTTCATCACCATCCGAGTGATATCGGAGATCACCGCATTGGCAAAATCTTTAAAGCTTCCTTTGCCCGTTAAAGCAAAATTGGCTAATGCATCAGACATATTATTAAGGGCATTGGTGGTGACGTTTCTGACGTTTTCCATCACATCCATAGCCGACTCACTGAAATCCGATAAGCCTTGTTTTAATCCCGCCATCGGATCGCCTTTCATGGCCTCTCGCTTCCTCAGTTCTTCCTCAATCTGCTGTTTAGTGAGTTCAACATTGCGTTGTAAGTTCGCCAGCTCTTTCTCACCTAAATCCACACTGGCTTGCTGATACAGCACATCAATCTGACGAAGGGCATTAAGCTTTTCTTGCTCTGCGCGTGACTTTCCTATCAAGGTGGTTTCAAATTGCATCTGCTCAATTTCTTTACCGCGATCATAAGCAAATTGCGCAACCGAGTTGGCTCGCGCTAGATCATCAATGGCTTTCGCTTTTTCTTTTATCGTCTCAATCGCTTTGGGATCGATTTTTAAGATGGCATCAAACTTGTCTTTATTCTGTTTGATATCGGCTAATGCGGATGTGTATTCATTAAAGGAAGAGGTAGTGCCATACAGCTGAATACTTTGTCCATCCGCAATCAGTGAGGCTTGTTTTTCCTCTAATTCCGTTAAGATTTTGGTGTATTGCTTGGCATAATCAATGGTTGATTTATGGCTGGGCTTATACGTCCGTTTGGCTTGCAGTGCCAGTTGTGCCTCAATTTCAGCTTGTAAGGCTTTATCGTAGCCTTGCATATCTGGCGTAATTTTGCGTGAAGCCAATACATCTTCTGCATTTAATTTCGCTAATGCCTGCCCTGTGGCTTGTGCTTTTGCCACTGAACGTTGCGATTTTTCAATCGATTCATCAATCTGTTTAGCAATCGCCGTGGCAGCATTCACTTGGCTATTTGTCGCCTGAAGCGTGATATCAATGAGTGATTCATATTCAATGCCTAAACTCTTTAAACTCGCCTTAAGTGAATTGATAACGGCATCAACATTTTGTAATTCGGTGGCATAGCGTCTATATTCAGGGGCTTGATCACCTACTTTTTCTTTGAGTGTCGCCAACATATTTTGCATATTGGCTCGCTGACGCTCTAAGTTATTAACTTGCTCTGCATATATCCCCATCGCAGCATCAAGCTCTTTTTGCTTTTCAGCCACTCGTTTAAGGTATAAATCCCCCACACCTTGTTCAGCAAACGCCTTTTCACTCTCAACGCTGTATTTTGATAGACCTTGTAAGGAAATGACCTGTTGTTTAAGCTCCTCGACTTTCTCCAATTGCGCGTTAATGCCCGATGAAACTTTGCTTAAATTCGCCACTAACGAGGCATTGCTCATTTTGTTTAACGCTTCTGTTGATGTATCAAGGGAATGAGCAAATTCAATCGATTCGAGTTTGGCTTGTTTGACATTTTCGCTGTATTCATACAATCCCATGCCCAATGCCGCAACACCAGTCAACACTAATCCAATAGGGCCACCCGCTAATCCCATAACACTGTTAAGTGCTCGCCCTGCCATCGTTGATTGACGCCGAGCGGTCGTTAATGCACGTTGAGCAACGTTTTCGGCGGTTAATACTTGTGTATAATTTAGAGAGGCTGTTCTTGCGAGTGATTTTGTGGCGATAAGATTATCGAGTGCGATTTTTTCCGCATTAGTACCTCTAGCAACTTGATATTCCATTTTGGCTCTATTGAGTGCCGATGTGGCAGCTTCTTTATCCGCCCATGCCTTACGTACTGCACTGGTTGCTGCCACACTGTTTGCCTCTGCACTCTGTAATGTGGCTTTGGCCTCATTCAATGTTGCCTGATTTTTCAGATAAGTGGCTTTCGTCCATTGAGAGAGTTTTGCTACCAATGCCGTGACGGCGATCCCTTCAACCACTTTAGCGACTAACGATAGATTATCGGCAAGAGTGACCATCCCTGTGGTAAAAAGCTGAGTCGCACCTGTACCTTGATTCGCTTCACCGATAAATTTTGTCATCGCCGATTGAAGATTAGTGAAACCTTGGCTAACCGTTGTCACGCTGGTAGCAAATTTTTTATCCACACTGTCGGCTGCACGTTCTAAGGCTTGAATGACTTTTTCAATCGTCATTTCACCATCTTGGGCTTTCTTCCTTAGTTCACCCACACTGACACCCATTCCGTCAGCGATGGCCTTCGCTAACGCAGGCGTTTGCTCCATCACTGAATTTAGCTCTTCGCCACGTAACTGCCCCGAGGCTAATGCTTGACCAAATTGGGTTAATGCCGCTTGGGCTGCGGTTGCACTCGCGCCTGAAATCGCCACGGCTTTTGAGACAGTTTCCGTGAGTTCAGCGACTTTTTGCTGACTTAATCCTAAGCGATCGGCATTATCCGCAAAACGTTGATAAACCTGTGCTGTGGCATCCAATGATTGATAGGTTTTTTGGGCAATATCATAGACGGCTTGTGTGGCTTTATTTAACTCGACAGAACTTTCTGTCACCAGTTTTAAGCGGTTCTGTAATTCCGTCCAACTATCGGCATAATTAATGACTTGATGAATGGATAATGCACTTGCGGTGACACTCGCAAAACGGGCAAAAAGCGCCGAGGATTTTGCGGTTTGCGATACCATTCGCTCTTGTTGCACGGTGATAGCTTGAAGGCTGACGCGAATACTTTGCCCAAATTGTTCTGTTTGGCGCTGGCTACGGTTGATCGCATTTGTGAAATTTGCCGTATTCAGCGTCAAATCAATATTTAATCTACCTAATGCACCAGCCATAAAAACTCCTTAAAACAATAAAAAAGCCCCAACAAAGGGGCTATCGATTAGCTAATACACTCTCAGTGACATTATCCCACAGCTCTTCTTCCGTGATTTTCTTCTTCCACATCGGCATAAAATCCATCAATTCAGGCAGAGACGTTTTCGGATCACGATTTATCATCGCAAGAAGATGCGCCACTTGTGCCATCCGATAATCCTCTCGCCATAAACCAAAGGGTTGTTTGCGATAAAAAGCTTCATATTCACACAAGTGGCTTTCAGGCATTTGCTCGATTTCCACGAGCGTTTTTCCCAATGCCAACGACAATATCAATTGAAATTGTCGTCGGTCTCCGAGTTTTTTTCGCTGTTCCCCGCTTCTGCTGTAAACACCGCATTAGAGAACCCTTGCCCTAGACGATTAAGACCTTTTAAATCTGCTTCATTTTCAGCATCAAAAAGCAGTTCTCCTTTTTCATCACACAACTTAAAGGCCAACATTCTGGCGACATCATATTCATCGTAGACACGATTTATCGCCTCATTAAATTGTTCAGGATCGTCTTCATCTAAATAAATGTCCTGCGCTTCGGCGAGCTTGATTTTAATTTGGCGAAGTTTACGCTGAATGTAATTCATGGTGCCAACATCCAGCTCTTTGACATAAAAGGTGTTGTCTAAATAAGTAAAAGGCGTCACTTTCAGTGCTTGGTTTAACACTAATTCACGCAATAACGCGTTAGACATAATCACTCCTAAGATTTTTTATCGAAAAGGGAGATGAGAAATAATGAAAGAGGTGAATTAAGGGTTATTTCTTCGCATTCAAATAATCACGGCCAGACAATTTAATCGAGATCCCCGAATCCATCATTTGCCCTACACTGCCATCAATGTTCATACCTGTCTCGACGGAGCCGTAATAAAACATGGAGCCTTCATCTCGCGTTAAGACCATTTTCACCGCAAATTTTTCTTTGCTGTTTTCATATTTACGTAAGAGTCGCTGCACATCACTGGAGCTATAACGTAAGAAAAAAGTCAATTTAATTGAGCCGTATTCCGTATCACCGGATTCATATTCCTTGCCATCACTGCAAATGGTGGTGACATCAATTTGTTCGGTTGTCGAGCCGTCTTTGCTAAAGCTTTTCACTGCACAAAAGTTATTAGACCATTGAATACGTTGTGCTTTGGCGTTTGAAAAATCCGTAGGTAGCGTTTTATCACTCCAATCCACTTCGTCGCACAGGGTCACTTTATTGCCATCAACCTGTGCAATGGGGAAACGCCCATCTAACTCCCCGAGTCCCGATAACATAATCATGTCATCCGCTTTCAGCTTATTATTGGCAATGGTAATGGTTGCGGGTGATAACGTCGCTTCCGTCACCGTCATCGCCTCCCCTAAGCCGGTTTGCACAAAGATCTTCGTGCCAAGGAAAGGCGTCGCTTTATGGTTCTTTGGCTTTGTCATATCCATTCCTTATTTATCTGATGAAATCATTAATTCAAGAACAAGCCGATGCAATTTGACATCCGCTTCATACCCAAAGACCGTATTCACCCGTTGTGCAAATGGGATCGCGTCAACAATCTGAGCCTCAATTTTTTTACGCAAGACCATAAGGGGCTGTGGCTGGAGCGCATACACATCAAGTTGCACGCGATAGTTATCTAAATCCGTATCCTCCAGCGCACTGTTAGGCGTAATGCTGGCAAACTGGATCACTATGGCGGGGTAATGCCCTTTGCCTTCGGGTAATACCTGAAAAAAAACCCTTCCATCGACCAGCGGTGAAAGGGCCTCTTTTAATTGCTGTATCATGGTCTCTACCTTGCTTTTTCAATATCCTCTTTGAGTGTTTGAACTATCACTTTAGCCGTCGCTTCCTTTTTCGCTTCAAAGCCGGGGCGCATAAACGGTTGTGCGGGCATCTTGGCCGTACCAAACTCGACAAACCACCAATAAAACGGATCATTTGGGTTCAATGCTGCACTTTTTCCCGTTGCTTGTTTAAAGGCAGACACTTTTTTACCCGATAATGATTTCACCCAAATACGTGTTTTGACTTGTCCATTGCGCTGCACTTTCGTTTTAGAACGAATATTGCGCTTGATGGTGCCTTTGCGTCGATGAGGCACCGTTTCCTTAAGGATAGGCACTCGATGTTTGATTTCTTCTTTTAATGCCGAAGCGCCTGCATTCATCGCCTTACGCGCACTTTGATTTCTGGTTTTACGGGCAATGTCTTGCATTCGTTGAGCGAGTTCAGACAATCCACTGATTTTAATCTCACCCATCATTCACGCCCTCTTTGCACATCAATTGAAGCTCACGATGACGCTCATAAGGGTCAATAATCGAAATAATATTAAATATTCGCTTACCCCATACAATACGCATCGAAGTATCAATGTCAGCGATATAGCGAATAAGAATTCGTGTTGTGGCCTCACTTTGTACTTGCTGTGCTTGAAAATATTCCCGCCCTTGATAAGGCATGATCGCTGCACGTACTTTTGTCGCATGATCCGTCCAAATCACATCACTGCCACTGATGGCATCAGGCGCTAATACTGATTTTTGAATATGAATAGTGTGGCGTAATCGTCCTGCACGCATAAAACCTCCTACAACCCATAAATCCGGTAAGGTTGAAGTAGTGCGGTGACCGCAAAAGGTTGTGTAGAAAAAGCTTGCCCTGAAATCACCCCCTCACGATTTTCATACCATTGCGCAATTAATAAGAGCATTGCCGCAATCACATCATCCGTTAAGAACAAGGCTTCAGGATCTTCTTGTGCTTTATCCATCTCCTGAGTTTTATGTAATGTTCGACGCGTGTAATTTTCAACATATTTCACAGCGGAACCGATATACAGCGTCAATAAATTATCGTCATCCGTAAAATCAGGATCGATATTGCAATGCTGTTTCACCAATTCGAGAGAAAGCATTATTTCTCCTTTTTCGCCTTAATATTTTTTTTCGGTTCAAGTTCAGGTTCAGGTTCAGGTTCAGGTTCAGGTTCAATAACAAGATGTGCTTCTTCCTGTTCTTTGGCATAGCCTTTTTGGATTAACTCCCGTCCATGTTGCTCTAAGGTATCAATCTGCTCGCCTTCAAGCACCACACGTCCCTCAAAATAAATGACTCGTAAGATGACTAATTTCATATCACCTCCAAAGAAAAAGCGGCCATAAAGACCGCCTTAGTTACATTAATCACTTGATGTTGCTACCGTAAAATTACCGTAAACAAAGGCTTCTGGACGCTTGATCGCCAAAGCAAGACGCTCTTCACAACGGATAGAGATCATGTTTTTCTCAAAATCATCGGCGTTTTCCGTTGAAATCACCACATTCGTTTCTTCACGGTCAAAGAGCTGTGCCCCCGCATTAAATGCCCCTGTTAAGAATTTCCCTTTAAACGCAGGGGTTTCTGTTGCCACAACCGGTAATCCCCATAAGGTCGGTCCTGTTAATGCGGAAGGATTAGCCAAAATATAACGCCCCAAAGAGTCTTTGGTTAGCTCAATTTTCGCCCAGTCAATAAAGTGTAAAACGTGACCAGAAGCAGGAAATCGCGCCAATTGAGCTTGAAGCATGGCAAGCCGTAAATCATCAATACCGTTTTGTTTTTCAACCGTAAAGGAGGCTTTATATTGAGTGGCTTGTGGGATAATGCCGTGCAAATGTGCCCCAGAGCCATCACCAAATAAAATTTCTTGCTCTTCAACAAACTTCAATCCATAACGCATTTCCGCATCAATCAACGACTGCAACTGCGCAAAATCATCTAAGATTTGTTTAGACGCTTTAAACATATGAGCAATCGTCGTGACTGGCGTGATTTTGGTCGCAAAGGCAATATCACTATACGGCTTAGTGGTATTTTCAGGCGCAACCGCCGCCTTGTTGGTAAACCCCGTTTGCTGAACCCAGAAAATGGCGGGAGATTGCGTTTTACCTGATGCAATTAAGTCACGAATAAAAAGTCGTTGTTTCGGTGCAACATCGATACCCGACAAACGTTGTGGTTCAACCACGCCTTCGGCAACGCCCGTAGATGTTAATGCTGCTTGAACAGGAATTGAAACACGTTTGCCCCCTTGAATGCTGGAATTGATCTCTTTTAATACTTCAGCCGAAATCACTTGTTGACCAACACTTTTTACAACCTGCACCGCATTATTGAGTGGCATTTGCGCAACATGTTGTTCTAAATCCCCTAATGCGGCTTTCAGTGTTTTTTCAGATTCGCGTAGCGCATTTAGCTCGGTTGCCATTTTGTCTACGGCATGTTTCGTTTCTTCATTTAATCCACCCACTTTCTGCGCTTCTTTTAACGCTTCTTCAGCTTTGGCATTAAAATGTTGATTGGCTTCTTCAATTTTTGCCGATAGTTTTTTTAATAATTCATTTGTCTCTGACATAGTCACTCCAATTACTTAACGCAGGCAAAGGCGGTCACCGCCTCCTCCAATTTTGACAGGATTTCAGGATTAATATCGCAGGTAGCGCTTGGCATACCATTAGATTGGGAAGTAGCGCTCGGCGTACTTCGGGTTAATGCACTAATTAGTTTTCGTCGTTCAGCACGAGGTGTGTTGGTTTTGGCAAGTAGTGCATCCAGTTTTCGGATCGCGGCTTGGGGACTTTCATCACCTTCGTCAATCACATCGGCAGAAAGTAGGCTGTCCGCAAATCCCTTTTCTATCGCTTCACTCGCACTGATATACGTTTCGTTATCCATCATCTGACTCACCACGTCACTCGATTGCCCACTGCGTGCAACATAGATATCGGTCATCGAGGCATCAAAAGGGGCGAGATCATGAGCAAGTTTTGCAAAGTCGTGACGATTTCCTACCCCCATTGCCCAACAGTTATGGATCATCAAAAAGGCACCGCGCCCCATTTTTATTTCATCCCCTGCCATCGCAATAATGGACGCAGCGGAAGCGGCAATGCCCAAAATATTGACCGTTACCTTGCCACTGTGAGCACGAAGCAAATTATAAATTGCCAACCCTTCAAACATATCGCCCCCTGGACTATTGAGGTTAACGACAATATCTTGCTCACCAATGGCACGAAGTGCGGCGGAAATCCGTTTAGCGGTGACACCTTCACCCCAATAATCTTCTCCAACTACGTCCAATATCGAAATCGAGTTATCCGCACTGGATGCCCGAATACGGCTATTCCATTTATCCAGTGCTTTGGGTTTCAGCTCATAGCGAATCGATGCGCAGGGGCGATCCTCCAGCGCGACTGGCAACTGATTTTTTTTCATGACGATTACTCCTCGGGACGAGGTGGATTGGATTGAGATGGGGTTACAGGTTCACCTTCAGGAAATAACCAGTTAGTGATCTGTGCTTTGAGCTTTTCAGCTTCATTGTTCGTGATATCTTTTCCGAGCTGAGCCAGTGGCGTTAAATTAAGCTGAACCGTATAAATATCGCCCCCTTCAATAGGCGGTAAATTCTCTAACCGTCGAACATCATTTCGGCTCATCCAGCCATTTTGTAACGCTGTTGTGTAATAAGCTGAACGTCCTGCACTGTCTGCACGTAATAAGCCCTCAACAGAAAATTCCGCATAATAATCATCATCACTGTCGAGTAAACAACGATTAATTTCTTGCTCAATATTGACCAATAAGGGACGTAGTGTATTAGTCAAAAACTGCATATTCATCCCTTCCACACTGGATGCCCAACTACTTTGCTTATCGGCATGCCCCACCATAAAAGGCGGAACGCGAAACCAACGGCAAATTTCCTCAATGCTAAATCCACGACTTTGTAATAATTGCGCAGTTTCAGGGTTCATGGTGACATTTTGATAAGACAAATCCGCTTCGAGGATCATCACCTTTCCAGCATTTTTTGAGCCGGTAAACGTCATTAAATGCTTTCTTAGGCGTTCTCGTTGATCGGCTTTCAAAGCATTCTTTGACGTTAATAATCCACTGGTTTGTAACCCATTTTCAAACACTTTTCCGGCTGCTTCATCCGTCGATAACGCGGTACCAATCACATCACGCCCAATCTGGATCGGTATCATTCCGCACACACCGTCCATACCAAACCCTCGAATATGCATCATATTTTTAACGGGAATAACCCGTTTATTCGATTTAGGCGTGGTATAGGTATATTCCAACTGCCCATTTTCCAATCGTTTTACCGTCATGTTTTGAGGTAATAACGGTTGAAGTGAAACCAACTTTTTCCCGATATAACATTTTTCAATAAACGCATTTCCTCTTAAACATAAGCTGGCAACAACCATCAACATAAAGCGAGAAGGCGTCATTTCTGCATTGGGTTTTCGACATAAGACGGTGTAAGCGGGATGATGTTTCGCCAGTTCGCGCGAGCCATCCACCTTCGTTTGATAGATTTTCAATGGCAATGTCGAAATAGATTCACTGAGTAACCGAACGCAAGACCATACCGCAGACAGCTGTAATGCATTATCTGCGGTGACCACCTTGCCACTGCTACTCTTTCCAATCCATTCTTCCCAAAAGGCGCCATCAGTTAAACTAATGGGTATCCCCATCCAATTGAGGATCGCCGATTTTATTCGGCTCTTTTTTTTCATGTTACGCATTTAGATCCCCACAATAATTGGGTTATCAAAGAAACCATCAATATCCCCTTCATCCTCGAATTCCCCTTCAGAAGCCCCAATCGCCATTGCTGATGCCACCACACCATCAATTCGACCGGTGCTTTTTTTCTTGGCAAAGACGCGGTTATCTTTTTGGTCAGCCTCAAGCACAGCGGATGCGGCATTCCATCTCAAACAAGGATTGGCGTGGATCTCAATCTTCTTGTCATCAATGAGCTGTTCAAACAGTTCGATAGAGTGTGGCATCCATAGCCCTGAATCTTTGGCTTTGTAATATCCTTGCCCATGCGGAGTTAAAGGAACCGTCACACCCGCTTCATCGAGTTTAGGTTCAAGGTATTTAATGCGATAAGGGTCAAAGGCAATGGCTCTCATGCTGACGTGCATCGCCATTTCAGCAATGCGTTCTGCCACAAATTCATACCTCACCGCATTCCCTGGCGTGGTATGCATAAAACCTTGCCTTACCCATAAGTCGTAAGGCACTCGGTCGGTTTTCGCTCTATCCAATAAAGTGTCTTTGGGTGTCCAAAATTCAACATAAAGACGTTTGAGGCGAGGAAAATACATGGCTAATGCGGTTAAATCTTTGGTTCCTGATAAGTCCAATCCGCCATAACACTCTTCACCTTGAAGATCATCGAAGGTGAACGTGTTTTCACACTGCATCCATGTTTCACTGTTAATCCACGGATTATCGGCATCCACCCACTGGCAAAAATTAAGCCGACGCACAATGCTTTCTTTTGCGGGCATACCTCGAGCTTGTGTCACTTGTTCACGTAAGTAGCGATCAGAAAAGGTGTAGCCCAATGACGGATTGGCTTTCCCCCAGCAAGACTCATCCTTAAAGGGATCATCGCCCTCATCCAGTGAGCAAATATAGGAAAAGAAGCTGTCGTCTTCGATAGTGCCTTCGGCGACTTTTCGACCGTATTCATGGTAGTCATAACACACACTGGTTTTATCATGGCCACTGTTGGTGATCATAAATATCAAGGCTTGCCGCCGACCTTTTGTGCCCGCTCGCATCATCTCGACGGCGGTATTATTTTTATGCTCATGAATTTCATCTATCAGCGCACAATGGGGACGAGGCCCTGATTGCCCATCATCTGAGCTAATCGGGCGAAAGAATGAACTCGTTTTCAAATAAGCCAAGTTCCACTCTTTACCTGTTCCGCCTGATTTAGTGATCCGCTGACTTAATGCAGGAGATTGATCAACCATCGCCACCGCATCACGAAACAAAATCATGGCTTGGTCTTTTTTCGTGGCGGCTGCATACACTTCGGCACGCGGTTCACTGTCGGCGACTAAACAATACAACCCAACGCCACCCGCCATCGGGGATTTTCCTGAGCCTTTGCCTGATTCAACGTACACCATGCGAAACCGGCGTGTGCCGTCTGTCATTTTCCAGCCAAAAATGGAGCCAATCACAAAGCATTGCCAAGGCAATAAAATAAACGGTTTGCCTTCATGCTCCCCGCCATTGAGCTTTAAGACTTTCGCGAAAAAGTCGATCACCCTTTTGACAGCCTCGACATCCCAGACTAATCCTCGTTGCTCGGCTTCGTTTAAGTCTTTGAGATGACGTGCACAGGCATGGCGAATATCAGGCCCCGCTAAAATTTTGCCTTGATGCACGTCTTGTGCGTATTGCGTTGCCGGATCAACCGAAATATTGGTTGAGCGGATCTTCCTCTTCTTCTCCACCATCCATCTTCACCTTCGAACGAGCAGCGGGGGTTAAACCAAACTCGACTAAATAACTTTTAAAACGGCGATCTGCATCAGCCAACATGGCTACGGCAGGATTCGCTTTAATTAAAAAATCCCCTGATTGCGTTTTTGTGGTGTATGTCCGACCTTCAATCGCAATGGTGTCTCGTAATTGAAGAATATCGGCGTAGATATCACACAGTCGTTCTAACGCCAGCGTGTCAGCCACGGTTAAAACGCCCATTCCATCGAGTAGTAAGGTTAATTTTGCCCACGCCATTTTCCCCCAATCCGTTAAATGTTCGGGTGGGCTTGGAATTTCACGTTTAGGCTGGGGTTCTTTATCGTTGAGTTTTCGTTTTCCCGGATTACCGGTGACCACCTTCAAGTGGGTCGGTTTCGGGCGTCTTCCTGCCATCGGAACCTCCCAGAAAAAAACTTTTCATTTCGCGGTTGTGCACACAAATGAGGGCGCTAGGTAATCAGGGCGAAAGTGTTTGAACTTTTACCCCGCCCCCACCCGTTGTTATTTCAATTTAGAATTATTTCAAATGGATATCGGGTGCATTCATGATCATGTCATTAGTGCATGTCAGTGTGACTGAGATATCAACTTGTTTACATAATCCATCAGTGGGTGGAAGAACAACTAACTTTTGATTACTTAACAACTCACCATCAACACTTAATGCATGACCAACGAAGCGACCACCACGAAATAGCTTGGATAACTTCACTTGTTTTTGATTACACATCGTTATTTATTCCAATGAGAGTTCGGATCGAGTGGAATGCCATCCGCATTACAGCCAATGACTTTGCCACTCTTTTCGATACGTTGTTTGGTTGAGTTATGATGCGGTTCGCATAGGCTTTGAAAGTTCTTTGTATCCCAAAATAAGGCTTGGGCTTTTGCGATACGTTCTTTATCACCTGACTCAAGTGCCTCTTTAAGACGATGCGGAATAATGTGGTCAACCACTGTGGCAGCAGTAATGCGTCCTTGCTCTTGGCACATGACACAGAGCGGATGTTCATTAAGAAACGCTAATCGCACTTTAGCCCAGCGCCCACCATAAACATTACGTTTTTTCATGTTTTTTTATTCCATCACAAATTTTCCCCAATAAAAAAGCCACAAGCGGTTAACTGATGGCTATCTGTATATACCACTCAATGAATGACGTTTGTAGATGATGTCTCTCCATCGTCACGCCCCTTCTTCTACCTACAGCTGACGTTGCTGATAATGACCAAAAAATAACAAAACGGTGGTATTCGTTGTTTTTGATTTCTCTTACACACTCAATGTGAGGAGAACATGTCATCGTTAATGTATGAGAACAGCGACAACGCAACGCATTAAAACATCATTACAAGAGGATTATTTTCTAAAAAATAGCGTTGATTATTAACAGATTGGTTTAGTCGATATTGGTAATCTATTGTTTTCACTCATACTAGTGAAAGCCCTGTGGGAGCCCAAACTCACAGGGTTATTTTTATCTTGCGTTTTTATTTAGGTAAGAAATAAGTTAATCAGAATTATCAATCTGGTATATATACTTACTTAAGCTATACTAACTAAAATCAACCTCGCTATACTCTTACTGATTGGTGTTTAGTTAGTTTGCCCATGCACCCATGCTGGGCTTTTTTTAGTTCACACACTCCACTCTAATGTAATCCTGCAACCCTTTAATCATCTGTTCTGACTCTGCAATTCGCTCTCTGAGTAACCAATAATTTCTGATAGCGGTGTCAGTAGGTCGGGCGGTGGTTGCATAAGCCAAGCGGGTGGCGGGAGTGGTTTTGTTTTTTGGGCACTCGGCTTTGATGTACACCCGCTCAGGATGATGCTCACTAATATCACGCAAGCGACTAATTTCATTCTTGGCATTCGCTAACTCCTGTATATATTGAATATCCAACTGATTTAATCGCATTATGCGTGCTTGATAATCAGTATTAATAGACTTCTGTTCTTCGAGAGCCACAGTTAGTTTTTTATTGGTATCTGTCAGTGAATTAATCCTGTTAGCTTGCCAGTTAATCACCCAATAGCCACCCACAATGATGCCGACCATCGCAATGACGGCATAGAGTTTTCCGTATTTCATGATTAGTACCGATGATGTGAGAGTGCAATCTGACAGCGTTTCTCTAAACTAACTTGATCTTTAGTACATGAGTTATCAATCAAGAGATAAATACCACCAGCGACGGTGATGAGTAATATGAGGATAAAGCTGATAATGATGATTAAAGGTTTCCATGACATAGTGCTGACTCCGCTTCTCGACGACTGACAAGCCCTCGCCAAACCTTTCCACCTGCATATACCCAACGTTTCATTTCTTCACAAGCACCCGCTCTATCACCAGCATTTAGTTTCTTGAGTAATGTTGAGCGAGCAAATGCTGTCATTCCTACATTAAAAGCAAAGGAATATAAAGCGGCTTTGGTGTAGTCATCGAGTGGTACTTTGATTAATGCATCGACTTTCTGTTGTGTCTTAATAAAATCGTTTTGTAATAACGCATCACATTCTTGTTGTGTATATGTCTTACCTTGAATAATGTCTTTGCCTGTATGCCCATAACAAACCGTCAAAACGCCTGCCACATCACGATAAGGTTCATAACGCACACCTTCAAAATGGGCTATCACTACTAATGCGATTGCTGTGGCTCCTGCTGTTGTTAGCGCCGCTATTTTCTGTTTGAGAGACATTAAATATCCTTTGGTGCTTTCACCATTAATTCAGCAAGTCTTTTTAACGTTTCGGTCGGGTTTTGTGGGTCAACATGACGAACAAGCTCTTCAAATAATTGAGTGCGTTTTCGTTGCTCTCGACGAGTCATAAAATAAGTAGCTAAACCAAGAAGCATGCTAAACGCCATCCCGATAACAAATCCCCATTCATATAATGAGAGGCTGGCAAAAAATGCCGTTAAGCCCGCTGTTCCATAAGTAACATTGGTTAATTTTTCCATACACATATACACCCCTACGGAGTGCCCATTAATGATTAATATAAAGAGAAATTATTAAGAGATTTTCGAGATGATTTATAAAAATATAGTAATTCTTATTTATTACTGTACATATTTATAAATTTATTCATAAAATAATAAATAATATTTATGAAACGGAGTAATCAAGTGCGATATATTATTTTATTTCTTATTTCTTTATTTTTTATAATTACTTTCATTATAATAACTAATAATGATAAAAATCAGTCAGTTAAACAAAAAACTCAAATCGAGAACGATATAAATAAAAAATCAGAAAAGTGCACATTTTATTCACCAATAAAAACAAAACGACTAGCCTGGATAACACTAACTCATAAATCCCCATGCTCTTAGGTGTAAATAATCATTACCAGTGTTATTATAATGGATAATATGAATAGGCATTTTCAAATCATAATTAAATTAAATACCATCAAATTAGATAGTATTTAAATTCAGCTATATACCTTTTGTTAAAATATTATGATCCTGTTACTATCAAATCCATATGATGTTGCAAAATTAATATATTCATTCAACAAATTTGATGGCATGGTCGGTGTACGTGATAATATCCATAAATAATCTTTATCTGGCCCTACAACCAAAGAATATTGATAATTCTTATCCAATTTGATGATATTATATCCACCATAGAATGGACCAAAAAATGATACTTTTAATGCACCTTTATTAGATGAATCAACAAAATAAGCCTTACCGATACTTTCTTTCCAGCGATGTTTATTTTGACTCCAACCTCGATTAATAACCTTAACACCACCATCATCTCGTAATGAATAATTTGCGGTAACTTTCGTTAAGCCTTTTTCAAAACGATTATCTATTCTAGCTACCTCATACCACTGCCCAAGATAACGTGATAGCTCAAAATTATTAACAGGCTTAATGTCACTCGGAGGAATAACATTGCATCCAGTAAGAATAAATGAACTTAAAAAAGTGACAAAAGAACGTATCATATTTTTCTCCTATCAATAAGTTTATTATAATCCATAACGTAATCTTAAGGATTGAGGATAAGGATGAAAATATCTCTGTTTGCTCAAATAATTATCAGGATACTCGGATAGATAATGATTAATTAATGTTAAAGGTGCTAATAAAGGCTGTATTCCTTGACGGTATTCTAAAATCAATTGACTTAATGCTTGTCGCTGATTTGGTGTTAAATAGCGCTTAAAATACCCCTGTATATGCATAAGAACATTGGTATGATTACGTCGTGTTGCTTGGTGCTGTAATAATGTCATAAATCTATTTCGATATTCATCAAAAAAAGCTTCCAATGAATGCCATTCTTTATTATTAGCAACAAAGCGACCTAACTCTCTATAAAGAGGTTGTGAATGAGCCAATAAGAGCAGTTTATATCTTGTATGAAAATCGATTAAAGACTGACGAGTAAATGCGTTCATTCTCAATTCATTCAACTCATCCTGTGCAAATACACGTATAACAAAATTTTCTCTTATATGAGGATCATTCAATCGCCCATCTTCCTCTATTGGTAACCAAGGCATCATTTTTTTCAGATTTTCTGTAAAAATACCCGTCCCTGCTTTCCGATTACCATTACCAATAGGATCATATACACGAACACGCTCTAATCCACAACTTGGTGATTTTGCACAAACAATATACCCACTAAACTGATTAAATTTCTCTAAATACTCAACAGAATACCGATTCATCTTTTCAGTTAAATCACCTTCACTCCCGTTACTAAATTTTAATGCAATTTCTCCTGAATTTGATTTAACTAATCTTAGTGCGGGTCTTGGTGTAGGTAAACCAATAGCCATCTCAGGACAAGCCGATTGATATTCAAAATAATCAGATAGTTCATCTACGGCAAGATGAAAGCGCTTATGACCACCATCAAACCTAACATTATTCCCTAATAAACAAGTGCTAATCCCTACAATAATTTTTTTACCAACAAAATTATTTTTGTGAATATCTGTAACAGAGTTAAACATTCTTACTACCTCATATGAAACATTCATATAATCTGATTATAGTAAATCATAACTGTATTCATATTAGTAAGATTATGCTTTTTTTACTACTTTTATAATTTTAATTAGGTTTCAATCTTTCAGCACTAGAAATATATAATGCAATAACAAGTAGCAGTATCGTTCCTGAGTAAACAATAAGTAACTGAGGATTTTTATGTTCAACAACAATTAACCTAATTACCGCAGTTATTGCAATATAAATAAAATATTGCAATGGAAAGTGATAATTCGACTGAAAATATTTAATAATCAATGCAATAAATTCAAAATAAAGAAAATAAATGATAAGTCCATCAACTAATAAATAAATTGAAACTGGATCACTAGCTGTAAACAATAAATTAGCAAGGATAATAGTTTCTTTAACTAAAAAAATTATTAAAATAATTGCAAGCAATATCAGGCCAACACTACTAATCCATTGTAAAACTCGACTAATTACTTTTGTTTGATTTAGTCCTGTCATAATAACTCCTAAGAGTTTATGCTCCTAATATCAAGTTTTCTATAGATTAAAATAAAAAATAGATGAGAAGCTTTATATTTAATTAGGCCGCCATCAAGGTATCGAACCTCGACTTTTAGTTTAAATAAAACTAAATACTCTCCCAGTTAAGCTAATGGCGGAATGAATTTACCTGAACCAACGAACTATCACAAATGCAACTAAGAGCAATAAAGCAATGATAATTACATTCCGTAAAAAAGCGGGGATTCGGTATAATAGCGCAGACCAATTCATAGGCATCTCCTTAGGAAATTATTCCTTTAGATACCGCATCTATTTTCGATAAAAACTTGCAAATGCAAGGTTTGCTGTTGATAGCAATGAGGTATGTTTACTTTCCTAAGTTTACCACACACTAATGAATATGTACGTTTTAAAATATAAAGGGATCATCTTTAAATTTAAGCAACAAAAAAACCCCGCCAAAGCGAGGTTCTATATATTCAACTATTTAACGCTTAACTCATTTGAGCAGCCATTACAGTCTTACAAAAAATACATTTTGCGCCGTGTGGATTGTTCACTGTAACATCAAATTGTGATGTTCTATATTGTGAACCGCTACAACAAGGGCATTTAAAATAGAGGCGAATAGTAATAGCGCCTTTAGAGAGCCACCACGTTGCCTGCTGCTGGGCCTTTCATACCATTTTCAATGGTAAATGAAACTTCTTGGCCTTCCATCAGAGATTTGAAGTCATCACTCTGAATTGCAGAGTAATGTACAAATACATCTTTACTTCCATCTTTAGGAGTGATGAAACCAAAACCTTTATCATCGTTAAACCATTTTACTGAACCAGTCATTGTATTAGACATAGAATTTCCTTTAATTTATTTAATTTGCCATAAGGCATATGAGGGTTTGTTTTTTATTTTTACTTATGGGAATTAATTAGAAGGAATTCGCAATGAAGTGGTATCGAGGATAACGCTAAACGGTGAACAACTTTAAACTGACTAACATAAATAGGCCTGTACTTCCAAACCAGTGACGTTATTAAGCCATAGAAAAATTCAGATAGCAAACTTTATTTTTGCAATAAAAGCACTTGTGTGTCCTATCAAGAATGAAACCCTATTAAAAAGTGCCGACTCACAGCTCTTGTGAAAGTCAGGTGCTGTGATTGATTCTGTTAGTCGGCATATACAGAAAAGACCACCGAAATAGCCTTTAGATCTAGAAAGTAATTTTATTGATTATGGTTTAACGCTATAACGACTAGCAATCGCCACTCTATTAAACGCACCTATAATTATTGAAATCCATTCAATTGAAGCTAATTGTGCCTCATCCCAATATTTAGCAGATTCTTGATAGATATCATCAGGCACATGCTCGTTATGAATAAGGTTCACTGACTCAGCTAAAGATAAAGCAGATTTCTCTTTTTCTGAAAAATACTCAGTTTCCTTCCATGTGGCAACCAATGCTATTTTATCAATACTTACACCACATTTTTGCGCATCCTGTGAATGAAGTCTTACACAGAAAGCACAACCATTTATTTGTGAAAGCCTTAACTTTAGCAGATGAACAAAGCCTTCCTCGAGTCCAGCTAATATTGCTTGTTCATCAATATTATTACTCATATCAATTAATTGACCATATGCCTTAGCATTTTTTTTCGATAGTGACACTCGGCTATTCATACATACTCCATAGATATATCTAATATCTGGATATACAACCAGTTTTTTACAAATATCTTTATCATATTTGTGTCATGTACATAAGTAATTCAAATGAACATTAAACTACTAGCATTGATTGTGATTTATTCGGAATAACCAAGCATGTGACCCCGTAAGCAATCTTTACAGGTTGCAGATAATAAAAAAGACCGCCTAAGCGATCTTTGAGAGATTTATAACAGATTAAGGCTGAACTTCCTTATCTACTCAGCATCTTTTTCTTTAGTTAAGCAATAACGCAAATTTTGTCTAATCGCTTCAATTGACCAGATCCAAAACGCTGTTCCGACAAACTCAGAAACTAATGCTTGATAGCCTGCTGTCCAAAGCCAGCCAGATAGTCCTAATAATGGTACAACTAAACCATGAGCAAAAACAGAAACACCAATACCAAAACAAATACCGTGTAATAATTTAACCTTTGGCAAGTATTCAGCAATAACACAATATATCACAGCGATAACTATTGAGAATAATATATGAACACCATTACCGCCCCAATTAATACTATATCCCATCCAATGATAAGTCATAGTATCTATATTTAATCCTAGCTTTTCTAATAAGACGACTGGAGGTGGTGTCGTTTCAAGTGTTCTTGGTGGAATTAGGTCTTCAAAACCAGATTTTACTAAAGCTGAAAAGATACCCGCTATAATACCAACGTATATTGCTATACCAATATGCCTAGAACTTTTTTTCGTTAATTTAAACAAATCAATCATTATATATACTCGCTCTATAAATTGAATATTATGAGTATAGTAGAGATAAGAACATCTGTTTATAATTTTAATTATTAGTTAAACACTATATATTTAGACTTATAGGATAACAATAAATGTCATTTTAAATATAAACGAATAGTCAATAAATTATTTAAAAAAGAAAAACCTCTCTAAAACGAGCTTCATAAGCTAGGTGACCATGTAGTTACTCTTATCACAATATCAATTATCTTACGATCGTAAAGTCTTAAAACGATTTTTTTCTACATATCGATCCATTTCCAATGGAATATCAAGCATCATCAACATTCCTTCAATGATACCTTCCCCTTTTTGTAATTTTTTTCCAATGTAAGTATCAGAGCAATGATGTTTTTCTGCTAACTGAATGAAGGTCATTCCAAATAAATAATAATCGAGCAATAGATCATGCATATCACTGTTTTTTTTATTTAATTGAGCCATACAACTGGAAATTATCATTGCATCATCTTCACAGCACTGAGGACGGGATTTAACTTTATTAGGTATTAATCCTTTAAAACCTGCTGCGATAGAATACCATTGAACTAATTCAGTATTATCAGCACACCACGCTCCCCAACGTGATAAAACTTCCTGTATATCTCTCATGCTAATACTCCCCATGCAGTATACACGTTAAACCAACGCCCCTATTCCTAATGAACGGTTTAAAAAATGAAGTAACAATTCTAGTTGATTACCATAAGTGGCTTCCCATTGTTTGGGGTCACGATGTAACTCGTCATGGTGAGTTCGGCATAATGGAATGGTGAATAAGTCATGAGCTTTCGTTCCCATACCTCCCATACCATGGCCGATAATGTGATGTGGATCGTCAGCTTGTTGTCCGCAAACACAACAAGGCTGTGTTTTCACCCATTGAAGCCATTGGGAATTCTCCCAACGTTGCATTTTAGGTTTCAAAAGGAATGACGCTGGTGGCTCAGGATCGATAGCAACTTTTATGACTGGTCTTATCATGTCTAATCGTTCATTCATTGTTGATAGTGCTGTTACATTGCTTGGAATAATATCTGCTTCAGGAAAACCACCATGTACCCTGCGCTCTTTAGGTTTTTCAGACCAATCCAAAATTTGACGTAATATCGCATCAGGTAATTCATCAACCAGTTTATGCATCACAGCAAATGAGAAAAAATCGGGTACTGTCAGCTGGTGGCCATTATCCAATCTTAAACGACTGCGAATAGTGTCTACCATCCAAGCAATACGATTTTTATGAGCCAATTCAGCAACCCACTCAGCTGATGAATGACGAATATGATTATCATGGTACCAACAAGTCCGTATCACACCGTCTTTATGCCATGTGGTTGTTAATTCATGGTGATGATAACTGTCATGCTTATCGTTAATCTGACAACAATGGATATTTCTGCCTATCCACATATTCATCGATGACAATCCCCCCATAACTTGGATAACTTTTTTATTATTCAAAAAATCAACAATGCCCTTGTTATCCAATAATGGCTGTTCATTTCCTGTTAATGCCCCAGATGGCCATTTATCTAAACTTTTTGGTACATCGCTAATAATCACGCGAGAATGTGGTTTAAATTGCTTAAGCAACTCCGCTCCAGGTTTCAATAAAACAACGCCAAGGTCAGACTGAATATAGGGCGTTAAGAGTAGTTTCATTAAATCTCATCCCCAACTTTATATTCAGCCCATAACCCTGCAATCCACTTCACACCTTTAGTAGTAAACCTTGATTGTGCAAAAGCGTGATTATTTTTTTGGTTCGTTCCCGTTTTTATCTCAAAGCGACCAAGATCGACATGAGTTTGATAAGGCGTAAACGTATTATTCAAGCGATACATAATTTTCTTATCAATTAAAAAACAGCGAAAATCGGTTTCTTTCGCCTGCAGTAATTTACACACTTGTCGAAACGTCATAGAACCATGGGATAAAACATAATTATCAACAAACTGAGCCTTAGGTGTCGCAATCGCCAGTTCACTTTCCAATTTTTGTTTTTCTTCCGCTAAGTCTGCTGCTAATCGCAATGCTTCTGGTAATGTTTGAGGAATAACTGGCTGCATTTTTGATTCTAATTCCTGCCAGCGATCAACTATTTTTGCTGTGAACTGAGGTGACAATCGAGCTACCAACACCAGAGAGTCTCTTTTATTAAAACGATATTCAGTATATTGATTGCCGTTATGTTCAAAAGGGAACTCAGCCAATGGCTGGGTTAAAATTTGAGCAACAAAAAGCCTATCGGCAGAACGCTTAACATCGGAGTGATTACTTCCCGTTAAACTGGCAATCTCTCGACTCGACATAGTTAATTCACGATTCATTATGGGTAATACTGAAACTTCCATTATTTTTTTCATCATGCTATTTCTCTCCACGTTTTACTCGTGACCGTACATCACGTGATTAAATGGGCAGATTGTTCTCTCCTTCACAATATCCATTAACATCAACTCAGGCATAAGTACCCCATAACCCAATCAGTAATGTCACTACAAACCAAAAACCAACGAACAAAATGTATTTAGTTAGCATTACTGAGCCTCCTGTAACATTTCTATCGCTTGCTTCCAAATGCTGTTCCATGCTTGGCGACCTGAAAACTCACTCATACGACGAATGCCTGTTTTACCTGCTAGCTCAAGTGCAATTTCTTCAATGCGGTTTTTAGGTTTAGAGCGAGAGCCAATCAAGCGGGAAAAGGCACTATCACGTTCAACGGTGTCAACTTGAACTTTTGGTTCATTCCTTGGCTCTTGGCTACGGACAGTGAGTTCATCAAAGTGTTTACGTAATTTTCGAGGGCTTAAAATATTTTTGTGCCAGAATGAATCTTTGTTAGCCCAATCGAACAAGGCACAAATTTGCTCATGGGTACGCCCATCGATTTGGCGCATCAGGCGGATATCGTTCGCCCAGTCATACCAAGTAGGCTCTAATGCGGAGGGATTCAGTTTTTTAACACGACCAAACATCCATTTCGCCGTTTTTAAATCATCTTCATCCCCCCATTTCTGCCCATTAGCGCTGTAAATTACTGCTTCAGGATAACGAGTTAAAAAATCATTTTTCGACTGGTCGCTGGATTCGTCAGAATTCTGCGACGAATGATCTGTTTCTGTTGTACTCTCTGAAGTAATCTCTGTTGTATTCTCTGTAAGAACAGGCCATTTTGACCCATTCAGAACAGCACATTTTGCACTGTTTGATGGTTTCAACTTGCGCTTATCGATAAGGTCATTTTGAACTGTTCGATCAGATGAATTATCACCATTCGATTGGGTCATATTGACCTCTTCGGTCAGCAAGTGATGAGCGTAGTTAATCGCATAATAATTAGTGTGGTCATGGTTCGATTTATTGATTTGCTCGATGCGTAAAACACCCTGCTTTTTCAAATTAGCAAAAGCGCGTTTAATCGTTGATTCAGAGAAAAAAGGAAATTGCTCCTTCCACTCTTCAACGGTGTTATAAATCCAACGTGAGCCGTCATATTCAACACCTGAAGTAGTTTCAGTTAGCCAATATTGAATTTGCTGTAACAGCATCGCCTCATTTAAACCAAGACGTACCGCTAATTCAGGAATAACGACTAAAGGGCGACTTTTTAGTAATAATAAACTCATCTTGCCACCTCATTACTTAATACGTGTGTACTTCTCTTTAAATCGCTGTACAGGTTCACATTGCGGATCATCACAGTCATGCAGCATAAAAATGACGCGCTGTTTTTCTCTGTCATAACGAACAACATGAACAACAATACCTCGGTGATTTTTGTAGTAGCGATCAAGTTGGTTTGGGTTCTCATTGCTCATTGCCCCACTCTCCACTTGAAAAATAAAAATCAGCCCATGCCTTTTTAAGGGACTGTCTATCTACCAGACCTATTTTTTGTTGGTAGTTGTTTAGTTGTTCGTCAGAGGCTATGATTTCCACATAGCGAAATGACTGACGACCTGAGACAGGTAAACAACGAAATTGCTTTTTAGGTACTAAATGCGCTAATCTACTCATGCTAATTTCTCTTCACACAATTGAAATTTGCAAACCGAAGCCGGAGGCCGTACACCTTTGGCTTCACCCTTTCTGGATATAGCCATCTTTAATTTCTCTTTTGATATAACGAAACAAACGCATTCATAAATGTGCGGATCTGCGAAATTAATCCATCCAACATCATTTTTATTTTCTGCTCTTCTTCGTTATCAATAACACCATCAGCCAAACTATTTTTCATCAGTAACGCTAAATGCCCTTGCATTTCATCAACATTGCTGCGTAATGTGAATAACTCGGTTGTGTCTAGTTCAGCTGGATTGACTCTATCCACTAACAAGCGATTGGATTCACGAGCAACAAACTCAGCAAACAAAACGGTTTTAGAAATATCTTGCATCGCTAACAACTCATTTAAATCAAATGAACGACAACCGTTTTTCTCATAAAGCTTGTTGTTGAATGATGTTAAAGACAGACCGAGCGCACCAGCCATTGCTTCACGTCCACCAGCTGTCGCCTCACACATCGCTTTCACTACCAGTTTTATTGATTGACAACTCATTTCCTACCACCATTGATAGATTCTTGTAGTTAACTGCTTTAAACGGTTTTGCTATTGTTTATTTCAATAAAGTAAGTATAAAAATCATTGTTGAGTTCCCCGTAAATAAGACCAATCAACATCAGGCCTTAGTTCTTCACATCGAACCACTCCTGAAGTTGCTTTTTCTATTTCAGGGCAACGTCGTGCTGGAATTTTTCGAGTTCCATTGATCCATTGATTTACTGTAGGCGGTGAAATACCCAAGCGTTTAGCCATTTCAGACTGCCCACCGACATAATTACATGCTTTTTTTATTGCTGTTGTGGCACTTATTTGATCCATTATTCAATTACCTCCGGCCTATATTGAAATATAATATTAGGCTAAGCCTAACATCAAATCAATAGGAATTGCCTACACAATATAAAGATAAGATAATTAGGCTATGCTTAATGGTAAAGATTTAGGCCGTGCGATAGAGCAGGCAATTAATAAAAAACTATCATCAGGATCAGTTAAATCAAAGACTGAGATTGCTCGACATTTCAATGTAAAGCTACCATCTATTTATGATTGGATAAAAAAAGGCTCCATTTCAAAAGATAAGCTACCTGAATTATGGAGTTATTTTTCTGATGTTGTTGGACCTGAACATTGGGGCTTAAAGGAGTTTCACCTCCCAGTAAATAAAGCTGAATCAAGATGTACACATGATGAACATCAACTTAATAGCCTTATTCATGCTTATATGTCAGCTTCGGCAGAAAGAAAAGAAATAATAAAATATCTTTTGCTGCAAAATAATACAAAAGAACCTTCTTGGGTTAATAGTGATACTAGGGCATACATTATAACTTTAGAACGACAAGCCTCTGAATGGTTAAATAACAATAAAAGCAATAAAAAATCCTCAAAGCGTCCAGCTTAAACTCATTTGGTCTGATGGAAACTTGTTAAGCTAGGCCTTTCCTAATTATCTACTCAATTGATTTTGATATAAAAAATAATCATCGTCTAATTTCATTCAATTTATTAGGCATAGCCTATTGACTAAAAACTAGGCTTCACCTAATATCATTTATAACAATAAGCTAAATTTTTATATGTGAAGGAAAAGTAAATGATAACTGAACCAGTAATCATACTTCCAGTAAGTTTCACTGATGAAGATATTGCAAACTAGATGCTGAAATAGACGAGTACAGAATCAAAAGTGCTATTCAAACACAAAATAAATAATTTTTTATGTGTGAAGAGAATCAATTGTGTGGAGGGAAATTAGCGTGAGTAATATTACTAATGAAAAACAAAACATCAAAATCTATGCCTTAGTCTTTCATAAGAACGCGCTAACTCTTTCAACCGACAATATTCATGAAGACTTTTGGTTAGAGCTACACGAAACCATCGGTTGGATTAAATTTGTAAAACATAGTGAAGAATCTGAGTTTGTTAAGAACGGAGCACTGTTTGTAGCCACTGAACTGCGTCCGGTATCTGATTCAGTCCCTTACCCAATAGTTGAAGCACAATGTGTTTTGTGGCGTCAGCGGGAAGCTCTTTTAAGTGCTGCAGATACCCTCTCCTTTCTTCTGGGTCAGAAACGAGGAACAATAACTGATTGAGTCTTTAACCATTAACGGGGGTGTGGTGATAATGTTCTGCTCAGTCAGCCATTTTATCAAATCTAACAATAAGCAAGGGTACTGGCATTATTTGTGAAATGTCTTATCAGGATTATATCAACTCGCTAGTACCCTTTCTTATTGTGTGAAGTGATAACGTGAGGTTATAGAAATGAGCCAAGAAGATCGTAAGACAAATGTCCCCGACTTTCTTTCTGAATTAGACGCCGGCGTTTTTGAAAATAAAGTCTCTGTTGCTTTAAATGATGTCGCTTTAGGCGTTTTGAATAATGGAGGAAAAGGCAAAGTAATTATTGAATTAGATATTGAGCGCCTTAGTAATTCTATGGAAGAAAAACGAGTTGAAATAACTCATAAGCTCAAATTTACCGCACCAACCCTACGCGGGAAACGGACTGAAGAAGATGCAACTAAAACACCTATGTACGTGGGTAAAGGTGGCAAGTTGACCATTATGCAAGAAGATCAAGGTCAATTATTTTCTTTACAAGGCCAGCCCGATGGTAAATTAAAAGCCATTAATTAGTTTTCTTATTTTTAATTAAACCTATCCATTTAATTTAATACTTTTAAATAAGTAGGAGTCTACTCATGTCTCAATTAGACGGTAATGCTATTTCACAAATTCAAAATATGGCGGTGGCTTCATTAAGTCTCGATGCAATAGAGAAGTCATTATGCCCAGCGATTGTTCTTCCGAATGACTTTAAAGTAAGTAGTTTAGAAAATTTACAAGAAGGTCGTTTCCGCTTTCGCGGGGAAATGAAAACAACCAGTATCAGCGACTTTGTTAAATACTCAATCAAGAATGCAATTGATGAAGGTGTTAGCTGCTTTATTGATGCCGATGAAATGAGTGCCGAAACTATTTTTAATATCGGCACAATTGGCGAACCCGGTCATGCAGATAACACAGCTGCTGTTAAGTTAAAACAAACTGCCCCATTCGCAGCGCTATTAAAAATTGATGGCGTTAAACATCGTCAAAAAGAATTAGCCGAGTGGTTAGAAGATTGGCGTGATTATTTAATGGCGTTCGATGCTGACGGTAATGTTTTAGATATAAAACAAGCTATTTCTGCTGTTCGCCGTATCACTATTGAGTCAACACGTTCTGCTGAACATGAAGACGCTGATTTTAGTGCAAAACGCTCGGTATTAGAAAATGTTGAAGCCAGAAGCAAAGATGCAATGCCTACTACATTCCAATTTACCAGCACTCCGTATGATGAATTAAAAGAACGTAGCATCAAATTACGTTATAGCGTGCTTACTGGCGATGATGTTCCTGTTTTAGTGCTCCGCATTGTTCAACTTGAAAAACTTGAAGAACAAATCGCTCAAGAGTTCCGTAATCTGCTTTGTGATGAATTCGATGAAAGTGAAATCGAAACATTTATCGGCAAATTTTCAGCGTAATGAATTGTACAAATGCCACTAACTTGGTGGCATTTGTACAATTGTGTGGAGAGAAAATATGTTCTTTGAATGCATACCGATTTCGGTATATTGCAAACTTTTTGACGAAACAACTGATGCAATAAATAAACGGTTACAAAGGCAATTCTGGCATGAAGGAGTTCAAGTTTTAAAAGTGGAAGGCTCCAAGGAGCGTTGGATTGATATAATTGAGGTAAATAAATGGGCAAGAAAAAGCAAACAAAATACCCATTACCAAGAGGTGTGACTATTCGCCAAAATAAAATTAAAGAAACACTTATTATTACATTCACTTATAAAGGGGTTCTTTGTAGAGAACCTCTCTCTAGGTTAGAGGTAAACAGCAAAAATATTAAATATACAGAAAGGCTACTTGCAGAAATTCAGAATAATATTGAAAAAAATACTTTTAACTATTCGAAGTATTTTCCTAACTCTAAAAAATTAAATATCTTTGGCTTTAATAACTATGAAAAAAAGGTCATTGATTATTTGGAAGAATACCTAGTTATTTGTGAAAATAGAAAGTTATCGCCTTCCACTATTCTCGGTTATAAAAAATGTAAAAATGCTTTATCTGATTTACATAAATTACATGTTTCAGCACTTACACCGGCAATCTTAAAAAATTGGATACAAAAGCAAACCACTGCATTAAAAACTATCCGTAATCAGCTCTCTTTTTTACGAAGCTCACTAGATGAAGCCATTACTGATGGGATTATATCAATTAACCCAGTCAGCCTTGTGTCCGCATCAAGATATCAATCAAATAATATAGATACTGAAAGCAATTATATTGTCGATCCTTTGACTCCCAAGGAAGTCAATGCCCTACTCACTGCTGCATGGTATGAGCAATGGAAAAATTTATTCCAATTTGCCATTAATACTGGATTAAGAAGCTCTGAACTATGTGCACTAAGATGGAGTGATATAAATTTTATAGAGAATACTGCACACGTACAGTCCGCCAGCGTGGCTGGCGTTATTAAGAAAACTAAAACTAAAGCCGGCACCAGAAAGGTTGAATTAAATAGTGAAGCTCTAAGCGCCCTGAATGACCAAAAGCAATTCACTTTTATGAAAGACGGTGTAATTTTTGAAGACCCGAAAACAAATAAAGCTTGGGCAGGAGCTGACGCTATCAGGAAAAAAGCGTGGATACCAACATTGAAAAAAGCTGGTATCCGATATCGCAACCCTTATCAAACAAGACATACCTTTGCAACTCGCCATATCAGCCAAGGTACTAATCTGTTTTGGCTAGCAGGGCAAATGGGACATAAGGGGCCTGAAATGTTGTTTAGGCACTATGGGGGATACCTTAAAGAGTATGATGGGTCGGTAGTAAATTCTTTATCTTATCGGTTGAACTCTACCGAACAGATAAAAACATAAATATATTTAATATATGATGAATAAAAATTAATTTTTGAATATCCTATTGTTTATTGCTTTTATATAACATTTTTATGATTTTAATACGATATCGTTATTTATAAACAAAAAGGAAATTTTTATGTATTTCTATGTAGATGAAACGGGACATACTGGACGAAACCTATTTGATAGTACCCAGCCAATCCTTTCTTATGGCGTACTCTCGTCACGTTTTAATATTGATGAGGTTGCTGAAAAAACTATAAAAACTCTCAGAAAAAAATTTGAGGTTGAAAGACTACATGCCACCGAACTAGGAATACATAAGCTTTCAGAAATTACCGATACTCTGCTTTCATTACAAAAGAACTTAAAATTAAGATTTGATATTTGGCAAGTTTATAAATATGACCATGCTGTTATTTCATTTTTCGACCAAGTATTTGATCAAGGAGTAAATCCAGCCATGACATGGACTGGATATTGGACACCTTTACGCTATGTACTTTTGTTAAAGCTAGCTTACTTATTCAATGAAGATCTTGCCAAAAAAGCTTGGAAAGCTAGACTTGAAGCTCACGATGAAAGATCCTCTATTGATTTTAATGAAGTGTGCCATGAATTATTGCTACGGGTACCTGCAATTCCTGATCACCGGTCACGAGAATTAATAAGAGATACCTTGACTTGGGCTATGAGAAATTTTGAGTCTCTAAGTTATAATTGTAAAACGAATAAAGAACGTCTACGAATCATGCCAAACATGATTGGATTCCAGTCTGTGATTCATGGTATATGTGCCCGACTAAAATCTCCTAATAAAAAACCAACTATAATTGTTGATCAGCAATCACAATTTAATACTACACAAAGAGAACTTAGCGAATTCTATTTTCAAATAAGAAAAACTCCGTGGAAACTGGGCTCTGGACTTCCTGTAATGGACATGAGGAATATGCCTACAACTCCTTTGATATTTCAATCAGGAACAAAAAGCACTGGATTAGAGCTAGTTGACATTTATCTTTGGATATTCAAGAGACATATGGAAGATAAAGAACTTACAAAACAGTTAAACCGAATAATTTACACCAACAGAGATACATCCCTCACATCAAAAATTTCTCTTGATGCTATATCTCAACAAACCACTGAACTTTTTAATAATTTACCAGAACCAACAGCAGAACAAATAGAGAAAGGAAGAGAGTATTTCGCCTTAGATGAAGCCCGCCGCCTAAAATATAAAACATCCCTAATAGATCAATCTATAACTACTTTATAAGATAAGTAGTGAATAGCCACCAATTCAGTAATTACTAATAATTTATTTACAAGTAATTCTTCTCTTAGAGACGTTACTTGTAAATATTGTACTATCACGGTCAATAATAGAGTTAGCATCTAGCCTGAGTTTAAAATAATAACTGGTGCAAACTAGTCTGTACTAGAGCTATACCTTGACCGTCATGTGCACCTCTAGTGCACATGATTGAAGCTTACTAAAAATACCCTTTTATAATCAACCAATTAAAAAATTACGGACTCGGGTTCAACTCCCGCCAGCTCCACCAAATTATCTTCTAAGGACGTCCAAAGAAGACTGAAAAGCCCGCTAACTCAATGAGTTACGGGCTTTTTTATGTCCTGCGCAGTCTGATGTCACCTAATTAAATCCAATCATTTTAGGCACCTTGTTAAGCTATGCGTACTGGAACTGGTATTTCTAAGCCGCCTACGTGGCAGTGAACTGTTTGTTGGCTATGAAGAGCAAATATACGATTTTCTAAGCTGCCTATGTGGCAGTGAACCAATAGCATTATTACAAAAAAATGAGCTAAAGCAAGGTGCTAGAAAGGTTTAACCACTTTTACCTTATAAAAGATACCAATAAATAATCCATTTTTTTTATTGGAATTTTTAAAAAGAGAAAAATAAAGGGTATAACCTTTGAATATACTTAGCTTAAAGCCAAAGTTCGACGTTCAAGCTATATTCACAATAACTACCTACCCAATTATCTTTTAGTTGTAAAATACAGGTACTGCAAAGGTGATGTCACAATATCCAACGCTAATGTTACTGGTAGTAATACTCGAGCGGTTTTTGGACCAAAAGGATTTGGTTTATGTTGGTAAAATTCAACTTTGAATGGATGATAGAATTGCATTAAATGAGTTCTATCTTGCTCTTTATCTTTTTGATGTATGGTACCCACTAAATCTTCTATCAATAATAAACATATCCCTGAAGTATAGTTACATGTAAAACCATAATTAAGAATTGCAGACCTATTCTCATTATTAGTCCAACGATAATGAAGTTGAATTTTTCCTGAAAACTCTTTTTTTTCTGGAACAATAATAAACTGTGTTGGCTTTTTAACTGTAATTTTATCTCTGAGTATAACCGGATCTTTCAATATATTTACGATATTATCGCCGCCCTTGCTCAGTAAGTAGTCAAACTTTTCCCCAACAAATACCCATCCAGTATCTCCATCACTGTCATTCGCTAATGAAAAAGCAGTAATGGTATCCGATCCCCAGTCAGATTTTCGGTAACCTGCTTCATGATCAGTAGCTGATATCAAATTAAATGAAAGACAACCTGATAATACTAAACAAGAAAATGAAATAAATATTAATCTAACCGTAACTAATTTAATATTGTATCTCTTAAACATAGATAACATCCTTTTATTTAAAGCGAAAAATATTACTTATTATTTTTATAAATGAGCAATCATCTACAATATACTAATTATTTAACCTAAGTACGTCATATAACCAAACCTTAAAAATAAACATGCTTAACACTTACTATAAACTACGTAATTTTAAGTTCTACTATCTACATAATAAAAAATATTTTAACGAAGAGATAAACCAGAAAATGAGTCATCATTTATATTTTATTTATCTTCATTCTATTGTCCATTTTCTTTAAAATGACAATGTGATGATAAAAAAATAAACTAACCAATCACTGCACGTAAACGGTTTAAGATAAGGAGAATATAAATGTTACATCAGCACTCAAAATCAAAATCAGAGTTAAACTTAGACTCAGCTGACCATAAAGAAATAGACTCTTTTATTACATCACCTTCTCTTTATACTGTAATTAGTGCTTATAATAACCAATTAGCCCATATTCCTATCGAAATAGAAAAACTTACTCAGCTTCAGATGCTTGATTTAAGACATAATAAAATCAACCATATTATTGATGAGATAGGAAAATTAAAAGAATTACAATCTCTTTATCTCAATGATAATAACCTTGAGAAATTACAATATGCATTATCAGAACTCAGCAATCTATTATATTTAAATGCAACTGATAATAACTTAAAATAAATCCTTAAAAGCTATATTGCTTTAAAATCGATAAAAGAATTACGGCTTTATAATAACAAAATTACTAATATATCAGGTGTTATATCAAATTTAAGCAATGCTCGTGAAATCTATTTAATGAATAATAGAAAACTAAGAGACAATAGATGCATTGTTTTTATATAAATATTTTAAAACATTAAAGCCCTAGCTTTTACACTAGAGCCTATTAAGAATAACTTGATATAAAATACCGCAAGTGATTTAAAGAGTAATAATCTTTAAGCCTATCGTTGTTGCTTTTCCACCCACTCTCACTCGGCTAATTGTATTTTCTGTTGAATCAATAATAACGTGAATAAGAGAGGAGCATTGCATTGCACGCCCTTGCTCTAATAGAAAATGTGTTTTATGAGGGAAAACATGCTTAACAAGATAACAGCCTAAAGCGCCACTAGAACTCCCTGTTGCAGACTCTTCATTGATACCATATAAAGGCGCAAAGTTGCGACAATGAGCGGTAATTTCCTTATCTTGGCTAAGCTCAAAAACATGAAAGCCGATAGTATTAAATTCACGACTTAGATTTGCTATTGCATCAAAATTAGGTTTTAGCGTATCTAATTGCCCAAATTGCACAGGGATCAGAATATCGGGTAGTCCTGTTGAAAATATCTCAATGGGTAAGCCTGTTTCTAAGATAACTTCGCGATTTATTCCCAGCGCAGCAGCCACAGCGTCGACACTTGGAGCTTGTCGTGAAACAGGTAGTGTTTGCTCCATAACAACATTTTCAGTATCAATCGCTACGCTTAAAATACCTGCTTTCGTTTTTTGTGTGTAATTGCCGGAAGCCAATAAGTTAAGTGAAGATAAAGTGAAAAAGACCGCTAATGTAGCATGACCACAAAAATCAACTTCTCCTTCAGGAGTAAAAAAATCAACCTTAAAATCAGTCTCTTCACCTTGATAAACAAATGCCGTTTCAGAAAAGCCAACTTCTTTAGCGATAGCAATTTTCTGTTCATCACTTAATTGAGGGGGATTAAGTACTACGCCAGCAGGATTGCCACCTTTATTGTTTCGAGTAAATGAGTTTATAAGGTGTACTTTGATCTCGTGCTCTACTGAGCGTATAACTTCATTTTGCATATCTTTCCCGCATTGCTTCAAATAGCATTAAATTTGTGTGTAAAAATAGAGTGTTCTAAATCTATCTTATATAACTCTATTTAAATATCTTGTTTTTTTAGTGTTAGATAAGATACCCATTAATTAGGGCAAACTTCCGATACGCTATCTAACCCTTGCGCTCTTTGTTCAAATATGACGCTTTTCTTATCGCCCTCTCGGATAATCTTTAAGATATAGATACTATCGAAATCACTACTTTTCCATTTAGGGATTAATTTAGGATCTCCACCCTCTTGTTTCATGATATCTCGTGCAACTTTGACTAAGTTGTCGTGCTCCCATGCAATAAAAATAACTGAATTTTCATATTGCTGACTGAGCAGATCTTCGCGTAATTCTTTTATCTCTTTAGCATGATATTGAAGATGGATAGGCAATGAGGTTTTAATGGCGAGAGGCGAAATCGTTTGAAGTGAACGTAATGAATTACCTAATTTACTTTGTTTAGGTGCGGCTGCAAATAATGCATCAGGTTTGCCAAATTGATTTATAAGCACATCAGGTAGGGCTAATGCTCTATTTAATCCTTTACAGGTCAACTGCCCACTATCATTATCAGGTTTTTCACCATGTCTTATAAATACAAGTGTTTGATCGGAATACGCCATATGACTAAATCCTAAAATAAATATGCTCAAAAATACAAATACACTGCGCATACAGCGTTACCTTTAAGTCGATTGAGTATAAGAAATATGGGGTGTTAAAAAACATCTAACATTAACCATAAACTCACCTGTTTTAAGTCACCCAGTCTATCATAACCAAAAGTATTTCAGAGGTGAGCGAGTCTTAGATAGCGTGCATTTAGTCACTCTTATAATCTCTTTACCTTTATTCTACCTTCTAAACATCTCAAGATTAATTAACAAATATTAAAATCAATCAAACAATTGTTAACGGAAAATAAAGGATCTCTTTAATTTTTCATTACTTTCCGTCTAGTTTTATAAAGTTGAATGAAACTTAAATACTAAGCACATTTAGATAAAAAAAGGGAGGAGATCTCTTTTTAACAATAAAAATAGTGTGTTAAAAATCAATGCAAGCCTTTTTATCTCCCTTTATTTAGTTTAATAACTAAAGTTCTGTCACTGCTTACCGATACTGTTTGTTCTTAAATAAGTTACCAATACTTATTAATTATTATTTATCCAGGGTTAAGCATGTTCTTTAAAAACTTTAAAATTCGTATAAAGTTAACTATCGCATTTACAACTTTTGTGATGTTAATTATGTTGGGTTCCAGTTTCGCATTAATGGGTTTAAACAGTGCGAATCAAGATATTCATGATGTTGTTGATGATATTTACCCCGCCACCGTCAGAGCCAATTTGCTGATCAATCATTTCAATGAGTTTATTATATTCCAGCAACTCACTATGCTTGATGAGCAAGGAAGCCTAGCGGCTGAGCAAGAGAGCAAAAAAGCAGAGATCACCGCTAAAGTTGCACAATTACTGAAAGAGTTAGACGAAACCACACATGACGCTGAGTCAAAAAAAATCTTAGCTGAAGTTTATGATATTCGTCAGCAATATATAACCTCTCAAAACTTTGTGGTGAAGGCATTTAATGAAAATAACAGACACGCCGCAGTCAATGAACTGATCACAAAAACTTCCGCTATTCAGTTAGAGTATCGCGATAAGATATTAGAATTTATCGAATTACAAAATCAAAAGATGGAAGAAGCAGGCGACGCGGTTGAACGTGATTTTATTGAAAAAAGGATATTTTTAGTATTATTAACGCTTGTCAGTATTGTTGTCGGCAGTATTTTGGGGTGGTTTATTACTAAAGGTATTACTCTCCCATTAGAGAAAGCAATCAACTTTGCAAAAGCCATTGCAAATGGGGATTTAACACAAGAAGTGAATACTGATTATCATGATGAAGCAGGGATATTATTACAAGCCCTTGCAGAAATGAAAATGCATCTATTAGATGTTGTGCAAAATGTACAAAATGGCGCTGAAAATATTTCGTCAGCGGCAGAGCAAATTACTGCTGGTAGCCAAAACTTAGCGGCAAGAACTGAAGAACAAGCAACATCAGTAGAAGAAACCGCAAGCTCAATGGAGCAAATGACCTCAACTGTTAAAAACACGGCAGATCATACACATGATGCGATTAATGTTGCTGAAAAAACTGAAATTGCCGTACACCATAATGGCGAAATGATGCTTCAGTTAACTGAAAAAATGCGAGCAATTAATAGCTCATCATCTCAAATGACAGATATCATTAACTTAATTGATGCCATTGCTTTCCAAACAAATATTCTTGCACTAAATGCTGCTGTTGAAGCCGCAAGAGCGGGTGAACACGGTAAAGGTTTTGCTGTTGTTGCTGGCGAAGTCAGACTCTTGGCACAAAAAAGTGCAGACTCCGCTAATGATATACGTACTCTTATCGATAATTCATCAACTCAAACACAAGAAGGAATGGAATTAGTTGAGCAAGCTGGCTCACAAATTCAAAAAATGATCACGGATGTTGAAGAGATCAGCGCATTATTACGAGAAATTGGGCAAGCAAGTAATGAGCAAAGCGATGGTATATCGCAAATCAATAATGCTATAAGTCAGCTTGATTCAACAACTCAGCAGAATGCGGGATTAGTAGAAGAATCCGTAGCCGCTGCAAGCTCACTTAATGAACAAGCGCTTAATCTGAATAAATTAGTGAATTACTTCCAGATCAGTCGCCCCTAATTCACTTTTGCATTAACTTATATATCAAGGCCACTCGATAAGATAAAAGAGTGGTCTTAAAAATAACGCCTACTGGCTAAAAAAAGGAACCTAGCTCACACTTTGGTTCTTTTTTTTATCTGTAACAACGCTGGTAATAAAATGTAAACAATTTTACCAATATCAGACAAACTGTTTGTATTTGCCAATTTATTTCAGAGGTAATGGACAGCGTGAAATGTTAAATCCTAAAACATCGCTAACATAATCGCTGATTTCCGTTATCAAAACAGGGCTATTTAATGACGAAAATAATCTTTTCACTATTTATGTTCCCATAATAATCTCAGGGTAATATCACTTATTGTGAGACAAGATTATAGAGCTTAAAACAGACAGCAATACACTCACTCGCTAAAGAAAACATTTCGCTAGAGATTATTACGTAGTTAAAACAAAAATAATTATCGACAAACTCACTTTTTAGTCACCTATTTTCCCTTCTATATTTGTATGACAATTATCAAGGTGAAATTAATACCTCATCGAAAAATGAGGCAATAACTTCAAAAATATTTCACTTCCTATCTTTGTTCTATAACAGTCAATTTAAACACTTTAAAAAAAACAAAAAATATCCTTAAATAAATATTTTTCTATTATTAAAAATAATTTATTTCATACTTTCTGAAATGTAAAAAAGAACAAAAATAAGATTTTCACTTTTACCGATACGATCAAGATCACTTTACCTATACTTTTAGTTACATAAAGTTAGAAAGAACTATTCTCATCTACTATTTATCTCACTCATTATATTTTCATTATCTAGCTGATTTGTATTACAATTAACATTAGTGAAAAACCTAGCAACTGCACGACTCTAGAGCTGAAAAGAAGTCAATCATTGATGGTGAAAACATATTTTAATTTATTTAAACATTTAATATAAAAATATTAAATTTGTATAATTAAAATTATTTAATTAATTTTTAAATAAAAAAATAAATATTAAAGAATTATATTCACATAGAAAACAAAAATATCTACTGACTAAAATAAAGAAAAATAATGATATTTTAAAGATTAAAAAAAACCAATGTAAAATGAAAAACAGAAAAAACAAAATAAACTAAAATGTAAAAAACCACAAAAAAAACAAATGATAGATATTAAAAACAAAATAAAACTAAAAATTAAAAATAAGAAATAAAAAACAAAAGAAATAAAACAATAAAAATTAAAATAAATTTAAAAAATAAATTTTAGAATACTTAAATATTAAAATAAAAAATTTTCAGTCTTTTTGTTAATAGAATGAGCACGAAAAAAAATCATTAGATTAATTTATGTATACTTTAGGTGTCGATAGCCATTTTTATCATCAAAAATGGCATTTTAGACTTAAGTTCATTTTTTTATTACATAGCTAAAACCATTAATATCGCTCTTTTTTTCATCAAAAACCAATCTGATAACAACATTAGCAATCCAATTACATTGATGAACATCAAAAAACACGACAATTAACAAGCAAATAATGAGAAAAAAGGAATTTTTTTATATTTGTCACACAATTGATTTTATTCTATTACATCTCAATAAATATTCCCTACAATAGCCAACTAATCTAACCTGACAATTTCCTAAGTGATGATATTTTTCATTGTTTAGGTTAGTAACTATCTTTTTTTATTTATGATTTATCGTTTCAGCAAAGTAGAGCATTAATAAAACCTAGTACCCTACACAATTATATAATGACCAACTTATAGGTTTGCCAACGCAGTTATAAACGATAAAAATTGCAAACTTAAGGATAAAAATAATCATGTCAGACTATCTATCATTCTTATTAGGCATTGTACCTTTAGCGGTTTTGATTTTTATGATATTAAAAATGAAATCAGCCGTTCACCATGCAGTGCTTGTGTCTTTAGTGATAACTGTTGCACTTGCTATTTTCCATTGGAACAACACCATTCAATTTGCTTCGGTCTCTGTCCTTTATGGTGCAGTTAAAGGATTGTGGCCGATAATCATTGTTATTCTCGCTGCTATTTATAGTTATAACCTAATGCTAAAAACAGGTGGCATGGATGTACTTAAAGATGTACTGGCTGGCATTAGTGATGATAAGCGAGTGCAAGTTCTGCTTATCTCATGGTGTTTTGGTGGTTTTCTTGAAGCGGTTGCGGGTTATGGTACTGCCGTTGCCATTCCTATCGGTATTTTAATTGCGCTTGGATTTGATCCTTTTAAAGCCGCCGTTGCCTCTTTAGTTGCCAATACTGTTCCTACTGCTTTTGGTGCTGTGGGTATTCCAGTTTCTATTTTGGCTCAAAACACAGGGCTTGATGTATTAGTACTGAGTAAAACCATTATTATTCAGTTGGGATTATTCAATATCCTGTTGCCTTTCGTTATTGTTGCCATTGCGGGTGGCGGAATTAAAGCGATTAAAGGTGTCGGATTTATTACCTTAATGTGTGGTATCAGTACACTAATCCCTCAATATATCGTTGCTGCTAATTTAGGTGCTGAATTACCAGCGTTTGCAGGTAGTTTAGTCAGCTTAATTGTGGTCATTTTCCTTGCTAAACGCATGAAAAACAGTGGTGACAAACAAAAAAATGTCAAAAAGCACACTGGGAAAGAGTTGTTAGTAGCGAGTTCTATTTATCTGTTTACCTTTATCTTTATCTTAGCGTGCTCACCTTTATTCCCTGCGATCCAAAGTATGGCGGGCGCGATTTCCACAAAGATCCCATTTGTATTAAGTGAAACACAAACGGAATATCAAACTATTGCTTGGTTAAGTACTCCGGGTGTATTGATTATTCTCGCAAGCTTTGTGGGTGGCACCATTCAAGGTGCAAGTGTTTCAACACTTATCTCTGTTTTGGTTAAAACCACTATCCAACTGAAAAATTCCATTATTGCTATCACGGCAATCGTAGCGATGGCAACTGTTATGGATTTCAGTGGCATGATTGGCAGTATTGCTGAAACCTTAGTCGATTTCACGGGTGCAGGATTTATCTTTATTGCTCCGGTGATCGGTGCATTAGGAACCTTTGTAACAGGTAGTGACACCAACTCTAACGTGCTGTTTGGTAAGTTACAAACCAGCGCAGCAGCTAAACTTAATATTGATCCATTCATTCTGGCAGCTGCCAATACCTCTGGTGCAACGGGCGGTAAGATGATCTCACCTCAAAGTATCGCCATTGCTGTTTCAGCGACAAAAATGGACGGTCAAAGCAGCGCCATTATGCGTGAAACTTTAAAATACTGTATCGCCTATATCGTTATTCTTGGGGCGAAGATCGGCATTATTTATCACCTAATGAACTAATTAATAAGGAAAAGGGAGCGTGCTTACTCCACTCCCCTCTCCTCTTATAACGAAGCAATAAAAGAATTTTATCTTTAGTAAAAATGACAACATCTGAGCGATGTTTTGGAGTTCGATTAATGAAAGTTAATTTTTATGCGACCTGTCTTGGTGATGTGCTGAAAGCAGATTCAGCTCGAGACACCGTCTTGTTACTTGAAAAATTAGGCTGTGAAGTCTTATTTCAAGAACGCCAAGGTTGCTGTGGTCAGCCAGCGCTTAATAGCGGTTATGTCAATAACGCAAAACCTGCCATGAAATCGTTAATTGAAACATTGGAAGTAAACGACTATCCCATTATTTCACCCGCAGGCTCTTGTACTTATGCCATTAAAGGTTACCCAACTTATCTTGCTGATGAACCGCAATGGGCATTACGGGCACAAAGTGTTGCCGATCGCCTTATTGATTTAACCAGTTTTATTGTTAACACCCTTGGCGTTGTTGATGTTGGCGCTCGCCTTCCGGGTAAAGCGGTTTATCACCCATCATGCAGTTTAACCAGAAAGCTAGGTGTCGTAAGTGAGCCTTTAACGCTGTTAAAACATGTTGAAGGTCTTGAAATGTTGCCTTTTGCAAATTCAGAAACCTGCTGCGGCTTTGGGGGTACCTTCTCCGTGAAGATGTCTGAAATTTCGGGCGAAATGGTGACTGAAAAAGTAAAACATATTATGGATGTGAGCCCTGATTATGTCATTGGTGCCGATACAAGCTGCTTGATCAACATTCAAGGTCGTTTAAGTCGTGAAAAGCGTCCTGTAAAAGTGTTGCATATTGCACAAGTTTTAATGAGCCAATAAGGGAGCCTGCTTATGTCTATCAAAACCAGTGATATAGATTTCAGACCTCGTCTAGAACATGAAATGAAAGACACGATCATGCGTAATGCGGTTGTTATGGCGCAAGAACGTATTGGGGCTAACCGTCAAATCATGGTGAAGGAGCTGGGTAATTGGGAAGAGTGGCGTGATCGCGCTGAACAAATCCGTAACCATGTGCTTGAAAATTTAGATGCTTATCTCTATCAATTGTCTGAAAAAGTGACTGAAAATGGAGGCCATGTCTATTTTGCTAAAACAGCAGAAGATGCCTCTCGTTATATCTGTGAAGTTGCCAAGAAGAAAAATGCGAAGAAGATTGTAAAATCTAAATCCATGGTCACCGAAGAAATTGGGATGAATAAAGCCTTACAAAATGAAGGCATTGAGATCATCGAAACCGACCTCGGCGAATATATTCTTCAATTAGATAACGATCCACCGTCTCATATTGTGGTTCCGGCGATCCACAAAGACCGTTATCAAATTCGCAAAGTGTTAAATGAAAAACTCAATTATGAAGGCAGTGAAACGCCTGAAGATATGACACTTTTCATTAGACAACGCATAAGACAAGATTTCCTTTCTGCTGATATTGGTGTCACAGGCTGTAACTTTGCCGTAGCTGAAACAGGCACTGTCTGTTTAGTCACTAATGAAGGTAATGCAAGGATGACCACAACATTACCTAAAACCCATATAGCCGTTATGGGTATGGAACGTGTGGCTCCTACTTTTGAAGAAGTCGATCCACTGATAACCATGTTATGTCGTAGTGCCGTTGGCTCACGTTTAACCAGTTATAACACTTGGGTGACAGGGCCTCGTGAAGCAGGCAATGTTGATGGTCCTGAAGAGTTCCATTTAGTGATTGTGGATAATGGGCGTTCTGAAATTTTAGGCTCACAATTTAAAGATATTTTGCGTTGTATTCGTTGTGGTGCTTGCCTAAATACATGTCCTGCTTATCGTAATATTGGTGGCCATGCTTATGGCTCAATTTATCCAGGTCCAATTGGAGCAGTAATTTCTCCACTATTAGGGGGTTATAAAGATTTCCACGATCTCCCTTATGCATGTTCATTATGTAACGCTTGTAATGTAGTTTGCCCAGTTAAAATTCCTTTAGCTCAACTGATTTTAAAACATCGCCGAGTGATGGCAGAAACAGGCCTTACACCAAAAGCAGAGCGTCGAGTCACGGGTATGTTTAACTACCTCAATTCACACCCTGCCCTTTGGAAAGTGGGTATGAATGTCGGTGCGAAAATGGCGGGATTAATGATCAAAAATGGCTCTACACCAATCAAAATCAGTGTTCTGAATGATTGGATGGAGTCGCGTGATCTCCCTAAACCGGATGGTTATAGCTTCCGTAGTTGGTTTAAACGCCATAAAGCAGAAGGAAAAAAATAATATGTTAAACGAACAAAACCGTAATGAATTTCTGCAAACTATTGCTGAAAAATTAGGGCGTCCTATCGCGCATAAGCCACAACCACAAACTACGCCGATTAATGATTTAGCGAAAACTCGCTTAACTCATTTAACTCAAGATGAACTATGCAAAGAGTTTACTGATTTTGCACAAACTCAAATGGTGAAATGTGTTGTTAGCAAACCGGATGAAGTTATTAATAGCCTAATTGAACTCTGTGAAAGTTATGATTGTAAAGGTTCGGTGGTAATCAGTGGTGATGAGCGTTTAGATGCACTAGGAGTCACAAAAGCAGTTAGCGAAAAATACGAAACCTATATTTGGGACCCAGCTCTTGGACGTGAAAACATTGTTCATGCTGAACGCTCGCAAATCGGGATTGTTTATGCTGAAGCAGGCTTAACGGAATCTGGTGGGATTGTTTTATTTTCGTCTCCAGAAAAAGGGCGTGCCGTTAGTTTATTACCGGAAACCTCAATTGTTATCCTGCGTAAAAGCGATATCTTGCCTCGAGTGGCTCAAATTGCTGAACGTTTACATAAAATGGCGCAAGAAGGCGTAAGAATGCCGTCTTGTATCAATTTAATCGGTGGTGCAAGTTCTACCGCTGATATTGAATTGATTAAAGTATGGGGGGTTCATGGCCCTGTTCATGCGGCTTATCTTATTATTGAAGATTGCTAATTCAAGATAAAATAACGTTAAAACGATAACAAAATAACTAACAGTCAGAGTCAATCATTGACTCCTAAATTAAACCCAAAAGATAAGTTAATTGCTTTTGGGTTTTTCTCTATTATTCGCCAATTAATTATTCAATAAAATTTTTGCTCTCCATTGATTTAATTTTATTTCGCATGCGAGTAAAACATCTCCAGCCCCTGATCCGCCCATTAATAATGCGGATTGTCGTTGACATTCAGCGCTTCTAAATTGAATAAAATGCTGTTGAGAACTGGCTAATGCATCAATGGCACTTTTGGCTGCAACAGAATCAGTATCTTCAAGATCACTCTTACTTTTGTCATAAATGACATTCATCTGCTGTTCTGTCAGTTTTAGTTCATCCAGTAAACAAGCTTGTACGGCTGTTCTCGGCTCGTTTGCTGTCACTTCATAACATTTTGCCAAAGGATCGTATTTGCCTTGTGCCGAAGAAAAAAAGCTAACTGTAAGTAAGCTACAAGAGATCAGAAATAAACTTATCTTCACGCGAACTCCTTATAGGAATTTATAATAAAATTTATATTCAACATAATGTATAAAATAACTAATATCACATCTATTAGTGCGAACAACATCATTTTAGGATATATCGTATCTTACTCGATAAATTTAAATTTCAATCGAGCAATAATAAGAAAATATTATTAATGTCTTTTTTATTTAAATCTATTTTGCTTATTTTTTTATTGCAAAAATGTTATTTAACACAACATCAATAGATTAAAACTCAGCCAATAGCTTTTAAAATAGAGGCTTATTACTTCAACTTTGTTTTTTGTTGATAAAATTGCAAAATTTCTTATAGAGAAAAAAAACTACCCTTTTAATTTTGGCTATTTTTTTCTTATCATCGCAATAGAAAATCAACTTTTTTTGCAGTAATCTCATACCATTCTTATTGGCAAATTTTTGCCTAAAAACGACCAGTGGTATCACCAATATGTTCTATAAATTTACGCCCATTATTCTTCTCATTATTTCCAACATTTTTATGACATTTGCTTGGTATGGCCACCTAAAATATGGCAATAAACCTCTTATTGTTGTCATTATTTTAAGCTGGTTGATTGCATTTGTTGAATATTGTTTTGCTGTACCCGCAAATCGCATTGGTCATAATTACTACAGTGCAGCAGAATTAAAAACCATACAAGAAGTAATCACATTAACTATTTTCGCTATTTTTTCGGTGACTTACTTAGGCGAAAACTTCACCTTAAATCACTTTATTGGTTTTCTTTTGATTGGTGCTGGTGCCTTATTTATTTTTAAAGGACCATTTTAGAAAAGCTTATTAGTAGATATCGCCAGCTCGTTTTTTCAGCATCTCATCTACACTTCTTTTATTATCGCCTTATCAAGTTTGATAAGGCTTTTATTTATCTAAATTTTGATCTTTTGATTATTTTTAATACTATTTATATTGTGGTTTTTACAGAGGGTTAAATAGCATCACTGCTTACCATTAAGTCATATAGTCTATCTAGATGGATTTTCCAAAATAATAGTCTGTTTTGTGATAAATATATTCTATATGCGGAAACATTTCTCTTGAAAAATATTTTTCATTCGGCGCATAATGACTGCTCTAAGAGAAGCATCGTTTCTCTGTCTTTTTTTGCCTCTCTTAAGCTACCGCACCCTTAAAAGGTGTGTTTTGTCACTTTAACGTCAGATAAAATGGTATCTGGTATGAGCAAACATTCTAACGATTTTATTTATATGCAGGATAATCCCTGTATGCATTGTGGTGCTTGTTGCGCCTATTTTAGAGTTTCGTTCTATTGGGCAGAAATGGTAAGTGGTGGAGGTGTGGTTCCTGATGAATTAACAGAACCGTTAACACCTTTTCTCTCTTGCATGAAAGGAACCAACTCTAAAAAACCACGTTGTGACAAACTGATTGGTGAAGTGGGAGAATGTGTAAGCTGTTCCATCTACGAACAACGCCCTTCTCCTTGTCGTGAGTTTCAACAATCTTGGGTAAATGGCATTCCTAATGAAGCTTGTGATCGTGCAAGAGCGGCTTATGGTTTGCCTCCATTAACTCACACCATATTGCCTCACACCGCGTAAGACATCAGAGGGGTTAAGCCCCTCCTGATCATTTAATACCATCCAATATATTTATTTTTATAAAAAATAAAATTAAAAAACAAAAAATCATTATTAAATAATACGTTAGTTTGACTTTATTTTTAAATGACCTAGTATATAAGGTAATGAATTAATAATGTGTATTTAGTGAGGTTTTTTATTTAAAAATAGTCATAAATTTGGAGGGCATTATGATCAGTAGCTCTTTTTTTATCCTTTTCCTTTCTTTTATCTGTTCTACTGCTGTCGTTAGTATGTTACTCGGTGGCTTAGAGGAATAATTATGAATATTTCTAATGAAAATATTCTTCCCCAGAAATAATGCCCATACTTTAGATAAAATCAGTATGGGCATTATTTTACTTATCGTATAAGTTTCAGATTTATTTTACTGTTGTTACTTCTATTTTATTTTCCATAAAAGACTAAACGCTTCAAATTTTCCTCATTCATCTATTTAGTAGGTAAAATGACCCGTTATTTTCCATGAAAATAAAACGTCTTCAGCAACTTGTCCAAATCCAATATTATGCATAACTAGATAGCGTTGGTTATCTCCGCTTTTCTTATTTACTACAATCCCAATATGAGGCCGTCCATTATCTAAGCGCCAGCTAACAATATCGCCTGGAACATAATCTTCTGCATTTTTTGTAATCGGTTTTACTTTTCCTTTTCGTGTGAAAAAGACTTCTAAATTAGGAACTCTACGGTGATCTATATTCGTATCAGGTTTATTTAATCCCCACATCCGTTTACTTGGATAAGCTGAAAAATTTGCTTTAATATCTTCATGCAATAATTTTTGTAAATCGATATCAATGCCACGATAGCTACGAATGATCACATCACTACATACCCCTTTATAGGCGGGTACATCTCCCATTGGGTAATCTATTTTACGATAATCAGAGTCGTAAAATACGGCTCTTGGTAAATCAGTAGCGTACTCCACCAGCTTTTTATTTTGTTCTGAAGTTATCGCTTGGGCACTTGAAAAAGGCATAGTGAGTAAGAGTAAAACGCTAATTTTCATTATATTCACTGTATGTTCTCCATGAAAAAGTTAAATCCATTATTTAAGAAAGGAATGACGTTATCTGTTTATACTGATAAAGCACAACATAAAAATATAAGGGAAGTCTTAATTCGTTTTTAGAATAGATATAAAAAAACCGAGCCACCTTTACGGTAAGCTCGGCTGATAAATAAGAGAAAGAGAATAAGAAAGAGAACAAGTAAGAGAAAACGGTTTAGTTCAACACAATATGGCTTTTACGACGTAAACTTGCAAAGAGCATGTAAATTGCCGTCACTAATAACACCACAAAGAAGAAATTCATAATGCCGTTATTGGCTTGCGCCATAAACATACCCGCCCCTAAAGGCCCGATAGCAGAACCAATGCTATAACTTAATAGCATTACTTGTGTAATAGCGACAATATAGCTCGCATTCACATGATCACACGCCAATGTAATAGCGATAGGATAAAGTGCAAAAGAAGACATTCCCAATAGCGCCAGTGCAATAATAAGCACCATATAATCGCTAGAAAGATATGTCAGTCCCATAGCAAACACGCCCACTAAACACATCATCGCTAATAACAGTGTTTTGCTTATCATCACAGACAATTTGCTAATAATAGGCTGAACCACCATACCGCCTAAAATAATCGCAGCCATCAACACACCTATTTGGTCTGTTGTAAATTGCCCTTGATTTAAAGCTAATGGCATCATGCCATAAATACTGCCCATCACAACGCCTGACACCATACAGCCCACTAGAGCTGCTTTATTTAATCGGCTCATCTGCTTAAGTGACAAACTTTTATGATCGTGCCCTTCTGGCTGCCCTTGCTTAAAAAGCAGAGGCGGTAATACGGCGATTAATAATAAAACTAATATCGCCATAAATGGGATAGCGCCTTGTGTACCAATTGCACCAATCGCCAATTGTCCTAATGTTGTGCCACCATAAAGCGAGGTCATATAAAAACCTAAGCGTTTAGCTCGCTCTTTAGGATTATCACCAATTAATAGCCATGACTCGACAACAACGAATATACCTGCAACCGCCATACCACCAATAAAACGGAAAACCATCCATGCTGATAAATAAGGCATTAAAGGCAATACGCCGACAGTCACTGCCAGCAATAATAAAAACACAACGAAAGAAAGACGATGCCCTATTCTTGCAATAATAGGCTCTATCATGACTGAACCTATTAATAATCCAATAAAATAAATACTTGCTAACCAGCTGGCATAGAGCGTATCCATTCCAAAACTGCTCATAGACAGTGGAATTAAACTCATTAAATAGCCTGACGCAATAGCAAATACCGTTAACCCAGCCACAGGTACTAATGTACTGTCGCCTTTGCGTACCAAAGTAGTGTTCTGTTTCACTACCCTCGTCTCCACAATCAAAACGGTTGATGATGCGCTGTTTTCTCGATGCCTGATAGAGGCGGTTCTTTTATCTAGGAAAGATAAAAGAAACAAAGGTGAAAACAGTGGATGGCGTCCCTAAATTCAGGAGACGCGAATATAGCGTTTAAATGATGATAAATAAAATTATAAAATCTAATGCCAGAAAACAATTTTATTTATATCAATCATGATTATCGTCTTTTTCTACCAAAAATAAATAGCTCTAATCTGATATTTATTTTTATTAAAAGATAAGTATTTTTTATTAAGAAAATTACGAATAAATACGTATAAAACAAAACCAAAATAATAAATATTCATTACTATCCTATCGTTAGCCAATAGGATAGCTAAAAATAAAGAGATACTTTTGTTTATTCTACACTTTTTTCTAAAGCAATATTAATCGCATCGGGAATTGAACCCCCATGACCTTTACCTTCAAACAGATAAAATTCACACTGTTTTCCTGCTTCCGATAGATATTGGCATAGCTGACGTTGCGTTAACCAACTACTACGCTCTTGATAATTTTTCTGTTGCTCTTCACTTAATCGACTTAAATCTGGGGTTTCTTCTTTTTCACCTAAGGCTATTGCAATATAAATATCATTAGGAATAGATTGCCATTGCTCTTTTTTCACCCATTCGCCTTTTCCCCACCATAATGATGGACTTGCTGCGATATAGCGTTGAAATGTTTCTGGATGATTGAATAGAACATAGAGGGTAAATACACCGCCAAAAGAGTGACCAAACAAGGATTGCTGAGTAATAGAAACGTGTTCTTTGGCAAGTTGCTCTAACGCATAAGGTCTTACTTGCGTTAAGAAAAATTGATAAAAATTCTCTGCATTTCCGCCTCGGCTAAATGCTTCACCTTTTACACTTGGTGTGTAGTCATGCGTTCTCTCTGTAATAAAGTAAGCTTTATCACCTACATATCCCACACTGATAATGGCAGGTAGCGGTTTATTTTTCTGCTTTATGGCTTCATTTATCATCAATGGAAACTGAGCATTTCCATCAACACTATAAATTAACGCTGTCTTAGTGGTATTTTTAGGAATAGCAAGAAAGAGGCGATATTGTTTTCCTTCATACGCCACTTCTTTATTTGTAATTTGATAATAAGAGTGAGCCTGAGACTCTATTTCAGGAACTTCTTGGTTAGGTCTAGCTTGAGCAACCGCAGATAACATAATCATTCCACATAACATTAGCATTCGCATAAATCAGATACTCTGTCGGTAATTTTAAAAAGTGAACCATTAAGATGAAAATAATAGAGAGCCATAAAATAATAAACCCCATATTTAATACGGGGTTTATTTAAATTTAGGTTCGATTAGAAGCTATATTTAATGTTCGCCCAATAACGACGACCTTCATCGACAACCCAGTTACCACCTTTATCATTTACAGCAGGACCTGTTTCATCTGTAATATTTAATACCGCAAAGTTAAACATGGTATTTTTATTAAAGTTGTAGGTCATTCCTAAATCAAAGGTTGTGTACCCACTACGATAACGTGCCCCTGTGTAACCATTACGTTGAGCTGCCCAGATTTGTTTCCCAGTATAAGCCGTATTGGCATAAAAACTGGTTGCTTCATCAAACTGCCAGTCAACTCGCGCATTAGCGCTATGTTTTGGTGTTAAATCTAATGGGTAACCTTTTAAGGATTCGCCTGAACCTAGTTTTTCATCATCACTTTTACGTTCTGAATCGGTATAGGTGTAGTTCGCATTGACATGCCAGCTTTCAGCAATCGGGAATCCTACCGCTGTTTCAATCCCTTTAATATTTGCTTTACCCACATTATCGTATTGATACAGTTTTAAACCTGTAATTGGATCTATTTCGCCAGTGTCATAGTTCGTTAATTTATCTTTAAAATCAGTATTAAAGAAAGTCACACTTGCGGTAACACCATCCCCATTATCATAACCAATACCAATTTCTTGGCTGACTGATGTTTCAGGTTTTAAATCACGATTACCGTACATAATTGCACGGCCTTTTTCAGTTGAAGTACCGTATTCAGGGCTAATTTCACGTAAGCTTGGTGCTTTAAAGGCTTTCGCCACACCGCCTTTTAAAGTAAATTCATCCGTTAAATGATAAACAGCATACGCTCTTGGACTCCAGTGATTACCATAATATTCGTGATCATCAAGACGCACCCCACCAGTTAACGCGAGGTTGTCTGTCACGCTATATTCATCTTCAAGGAATAACGCTTTTTGATCTGCTGTAATAGTGGATTGTTTAATACCAGAACCCGTAGATGATTCATCTTTTAAACGTGAATATTGATATTGTCCACCAAAAGTCATCACGTTATCAGGTAAGAAAGCGGTAAATTTCGCATCAAAAACAGTATTAGTGATTTCAGGGCGACGATCTTCATAATACTTCTCGCGCTCTTTTGTCACCTTATCAATCATTTCTGTTTTGGTAATACGTTTTGTCTGTTCTTGATAAACACTTAATTCTGAGTGCAGAATATCAAACTGATTTTTATAGGTTAATGCCCAATGATTACGGTCATTATTGGTTTCTAGCATTTTATTTTCATCCGCTTTTCCACCACGGATAGTAAATTCACTCATGGATTTACCCGGTGTCGTTGTACGCTGTAACGTATTACGACCCGCTTCTAATAAAATGGTTTGATTATCAGTCGGTGTGAATGCCAATTTCGCCGTAATATTTTTATTGTCATTACGACCTTGACCATAAGTGATTTTATCTTCTGCGCGTAAGTAGCTACTACCGTAAAGCTGTAAGCCTAATTTATCTTCAATTAATGGCCCTGAAAGATAAAAATCACCATTAATAGAATCGCCGGCATCACGGTTGTGTTGCAGTGTACCGCCAAGTGCAACAGAGCCGTGCCACTCTTTTGTTACTGGTTTCGTGATGATATTGATAACACCACCCATTGCGTCTGAACCATACAGAGATGACATTGGTCCACGAATAACTTCTATACGTTCAATCGCATCTGCTGGTGGAATAAAGCCGCCTTCATAACCACCACTCCCATTCGGACGTGATTCACGGCTATTTTGGCGACGGCCATCCACAAGAATAAGTGTGTATTCACCCGGTAGACCACGCATCGTGATTTCTTGTTTATTGGCATTACCATTAATGCTAACGCCTTCAACGCCTTTTACTGCGTCGGCTAAATCATGAACCGGTTTCTTCGCCAGTTGTTCTTTACTGATCACGGTGATACTTGCTGGTGCATCTGTAATTTGTTGAGCAAACCCTGATGCTGATACAACAAGTTTTTCTTCTTTGTTTTCTTGTGCATACAGCGGGTAAGAGGCAGATAAAATACAGGCTGTTAATACGCCCATTTTAAAGTTCATAAAGATCCCCTGAATTTATAACGTTTATAATAATGAGAATGATTGATATTATCTTAATCAAATAATCATGAGAATGATTTTCTTTTCATATTTAATGTTTTTTTTTAATCTGTATCAAAGCAAATTAGAGCCATTCCGATTAAGTGCAGAAATAGCAGATCTCAAACACAAAAAAAGCAGATGGCATAACCATCTGCTTTGTCTCGTTTTGTAGGGTATTTTTAGATTTAGAAAATTAACAAATTACAGTCTTGTTATTACCAGAATACGGCGTAAAGCACACACAAGACGACCATAATAGCGTAGGAAGCAATATTGAATCCGCTTTGTGTTTTAAAGGTTTTATCTGTTAATGCAATCGCCCCTATGCTGTCATCTGTTTTAGTCGAAGTTAAACTGACTAAACCGATTACAACCGTAGTAAACATAAAGGTGTACATCATTTGATCAAGGAATGGCATACCTAACGGCATTAGCTTTAGGAACAACGCAAACGGTATAGATAAAACCACACCAATGATTGCACCTTTTGCATTCGTTTTTTTCCAGAATAAACCTAATAGGAATACCGCTAAAATCCCTGGGCTCACTAATCCTGTATATTCCTGAATATATTGGAATGCCTGATCGATACCACCTAGTAATGGCGCAATAAAACAAGCAATAATTAAAGCAACAACCGCACTAATACGACCCACATTCACTAAACGTGTTTCAGAAGCTTTTGGTCCAATATATTCTTTATAGATATCCATCGTGAAAATAGTCGCGATAGAGTTAAGCATAGATGCCAAAGATGAAACGATTGCAGCGGCAAGTGCAGCAAAAACAACACCTTTTGCACCTACTGGTAAGAACTGAGTTAGCCAAGGATAGGCTTTATCTGCTTGTGATAACGTTGGAATATGCTCTTGTGCCATAGTCCCTAAACCTGCCATTAATTCAGGGTTAGTGGTAATAACAAATGCAGCAATACCCGGCACAACGACAAGAACAGGCACAATTAGTTTTAAGAATGCAGCAAACACGAGCCCTTTTTGTGCTTCATTGATAGATTTAGCGGCTAAAGCACGTTGGATAATGTATTGGTTAAAGCCCCAATAATAGAGATTAGCAACCCATAAACCACCAATCAGCACCGCGATACCCGGTAAGTTCATAAATTGCGGGTTATCTTTCTCTAAGATCATTTTAAAGTGATCTGGCGCGGCTTGTGTCATTTTGCTCAAACCTTCCATGATCCCACCATCTCCACCGATATAGCTGACGGCTAATACTGTGGTAAACAGACCACCAAGGATAAGGAAGAACACTTGTACCACGTCTGTCCACGCAACAGCAGATAGCCCGCCATAAAGTGAATAGATAACAGCAAATAATGCTAAACCAACAATAGCATACATCATTGGTACACCAAGGATGGTTTCTAATGCCAATGAACCTAAATAAAGTACCGATGTTAAGTTAACAAAGATAAATAACGCTAACCAGAACACCGCAAGAATGGTTTTTAAGTTACGACTTTTAAAACGATTCTCGACAAATTCAGGAATGGTATAAATACCTTTTTCGATAAAGACAGGTAAAAAGTATTTAGCAACAATAATTAATGTCAGTGCTGCCATCCATTCATAAGATGCGATAGCAAGACCAATGGAGAAACCAGAACCAGACATACCAATGAATTGTTCTGCTGAAATATTAGCTGCAATAAGCGAAGAACCAATTGCCCACCAAGGAAGGGTTTTACCTGCAAGAAAATAATCCTTTGTTCCTTTTTTCTCGCCATCCTTAGAACGAGAAACCCATAATCCTAGACTAATAATGATCACGACATAGAGGGCAAAAATTGCATAGTCTATTGTGCTTAACCCAACACCTTCTGTATGCATAATATTTTCCTTTCAGACCCATAGAGAGAATAGGATTTTAATGTAAACGTTTTCACAATCATTTTCCGTTACTCTGTTCACAAATTTATCGCTTATGTTACGTAAATGGATCATAAAATAGGAAAACAAACGATTACCATGACGAGTAAAGCAATATTTAAGCCTAAAACACGATGGCTATTTTATTTAATAAAATTCAGATATCTAAATAATCGTTAAAAAAGTCCAAAAAATGATAACGATTACACAAATCAAGTAAGAATAACCTCTTAATCTGATAGAGCTCATTAAGAGGATCAACTTGACTGGATAATAAATGAGGTAATTAAGATTAAGAGAGGTGGCTAAGATTAAAAACAGAATTACGTTGAACTAATGTTGGCGAAAAAATACGTTGTTTTTGTTCGAGCATTTCACCTTTAGAAAGCCTGATGGCCAGTGCTGCTGCCTGTTCTGCCATCATTTGTACAGGATAACGCACTGTGGTTAAACGAGGGTGAATATAGCGTGCAATTAATACGTCATCAAAGCCAATAACGGAAATTTTTTCAGGAACAGGGATTTCATTTTCATCAAGAACAGATAAAGCCCCCGCAGCCATAAAATCGTTGTAAGTCACTACAGCTGTAAAATCGATTGATTTCGTCAGTAAGTGCATCATTGCCTTTTCGCCCCCTTCACCTTCTGGCTCACCATACTCGATATAACTTTCAGGTAACTTGATATTATTGGCTTCCAATGCAGCTTTATAACCAGCAAGACGCTGAGTTGTATCTTCAATATGATGAGTAGATGAAATATAAGCGATTTTGGTATGACCTTGACGGATCAGATGCTCGGTTGCCATCCATGCCCCTTTATAATTATCTAAAGCGACACAACGTTCAGCAATTTCAGGAATAAAGCGGTTAATCAACACCATGCTTTTAACTTCATGAGCATAAGCTAGCAACTCTTCATCAGAGAGTGCTTTTGAGTGGATCACAAGACCATCACAGCGACTATTAATCAATAACTCGATAGATTGGCGTTCATCTTGAGCATCATGATAACCATTACAAACCAAGATGTGCTTTCCTGATTGTCTTGCAATGTTATCAACCGCTTTCACAAGAGTGCCAAAAAAGGGATCGGAAACATCATGCACTAAAACACCCAAGGTTTGCGTACTCTGACTAACCAAAGCCCTTGCTGCCGCATTAGGTCGATAGCCTAATTTTTGCATTGCTGCATTAACGGTTTCGATAGATGCTTGACTTGCTTTCGGCGAGTTATTAATGACTCTAGACACAGTAGCAACAGAAACTCCTGCTTCTTTTGCTACATCTTTGATAGTCGCCATATCCACCCCTTATGGATCACCTTTATTCATGGTTAAGAAATAACGAGCCGTTAATCTACAAACAAAGAAAAAAGGGAGTAATAGAATTTAAGTGGCTTGATTATCAGCGAAGAAGTAAAATTTAAAAAGTAAAAAGATCAAATAAATAGTGAAAAGGAAAGCGTTTACACTTTCCTTTTATTGTTACGAGTAAAACTTATAGATTGTTTGGCTATTCCACGCTGTATTTGCAGGTAAAATACCTTGATTTTCATGCCATTCTGGATGATTAGGGCCATCTGGGAAATATTGTGTTTCTAATGCTAAACCTGAGTAATTACCGTAATGACGACTCTTTCCTCTTGTTCCTACCAAAAAGTTGCCTGTATAGAACTGAACAGAAGGCATGGTTGTAAAGACATCCATTTTGAGCTCGCCTTCAGGTGCAATAACGGTTGCGACAGGGGTTTTATCTTCAATCGCTTTCTTATCTAAAATAAACGCATGATCGTAGCCATTTGCGGCTTTTTGGCACTCATCTACCATAAAATCCAGACCAATACGTTTTAATTTACGAAAATCAAACCCTGTTCCTATTACACTTGCAAACTCCCCCGTAGGAATGTTGCCTTCACCATTTTTTAAATAATGAGTCGCACAAATTCTTAAATCATGTTCAAGTGCAGTGCGTTCAGTATGTTCGCCAGCAAGATTAAAATAAGCATGGTTAGTTAAGCTTAATGGCGTTGTTTTATCGCTCATCGCGTGATAATCAATACATACTTCATTATTGTCTGTCAGTGTATAGGTCACACTTACCTTCACCGTACCGGGAAAACCTTGGTCTCCATCATTAGAGATCAGTGAAAAAGTGACAGATTGAGAGGATTGTGCAGTGATCCCCCAGCGAAGATGACTAAAGTTTTGCTTACCACCATGTAAGGTATTTTTACCTTCATTCGCACTAATTTTATATTCCTGCCCCTCGACTACAAACTTAGCCCCTGCAATACGATTAGCAAAACGCCCAACCGTTGCACCTAAATACGCAGTTTGTTGTTTATGGGCATTCATATCCGCAGAGCCTAATAACACATCTCGACGATATCCATTAACCGGTACTATACAAGTTAACCAAGTTGCACCAATATCCATTAAAGAGATAGACATACCAAAACGATTTTTAAGCACCACTATTTGTGCAGGTTTTCCATCTGATGCAGGTTGTGCTGTCATTTGCTCAGGTTCAAGAAAACGAAGCTCTTTAGTCGCCATTATTTTGCCTCCGAATAGCCCGCTCCTTGGCTTGCAGAGCAGACATAGATAGTTTCTTTTAATCCTGTTTTAGCTTCGTATTGTGCTTTAACAGAGTCAACGACTTTATCCACTAAATCTGGTGTTACTAATGCTACGACACAACCACCAAATCCACCACCAGTCATTCTCACACCACCACGATCACCAATCACTGATTTCACGATTTCAACTAATGAATCAACCTCTTTAACGGTGATTTCAAAATCATCACGCATTGAGTGATGTGATTGCATCATTAGCTGACTTAACGTGGTTAAATCTCCATGGCGTAAGGCTTCTGCTGCATCTAATGTACGGCTATTTTCAGTAATAACATGGCGTGCACGACGATAAACTACTTCACTCATTAATGCTTTTTTAGCGAGTAAATCCTCTAATGAGGCATCTCTTAATGCCGCCACATTTAAAATATGAGCAGCTTCTTCACACTGTTGACGGCGGGTATTGTACTCACTATCAACTAAACCGCGCTTTTTATTGGTATTGATAATCATCACAACCATATTTTCAGGCATTCTTACGGCTGACGTTTCTAATGAACGGCAATCGATTAATAGTGCATGATTTTCTTCACCACAAGCCGAAATAAGCTGATCCATAATGCCACAGTTACAACCAACAAATTGGTTTTCTGCTTTTTGGCCATTTAATGCGATCTCTTTTTGGCTAATAGGTAATTGATAAAGTGTTTTAAGCGTTTGACCAATGGCAACTTCTAACGCAGCAGAAGAACTTAACCCTGCACCTTGAGGGACATTTCCGGATATCGCGATATCCATACCATGAAAAGAGTAGTTATCTTTTTGTAGAAAATGAATAACACCTCGAACATAGTTAGCCCACATTTTATTAGGTACAAACTCAATACTGTTATCAAGGTTAAATTCATCAACTTCATTTTGGTAATCAACCGCAATGACACGAATAATGTTATCTTCTCGTTTTGCTGCGGCAACGACCATTTGATAATTAATGGCGCAAGGTAAAACAAACCCATCATTATAATCAGTGTGTTCACCAATAAGATTTACCCTACCAGGCGCTTGAATAAAATGTGTAGGTGCGTAACCAAAAATAGATGAAAATGAACGAGTCACATTATTAATAAGTGCCTGCATAATAAATCCTTAGCTTAAAATTAAGTAATAAAAATCCCACCACAACATTATGTAAATAATGAGATGTTTGATTTAATTTATTTCGTGCGCAAAAAGCAGATTAATTAAAATACTGTGCCATATTGCTGGTTATTAACATTGCTCTTTATAATGAATGTCACTTAATTGACGTAAATTATTCGCGGCTTGTTCTGGTGTTAGATCTCTTTGCGATTCCGCCAGCATTTCATATCCCACCATAAATTTGCGCACAGTAGCTGAACGTAATAATGGCGGATAGTAAAGCGCATGTAATTGCCAGTGATCGATATTTCTATTGTCTTTAAAAGAAGGCGCAAAATGCCATCCCATGGAATAAGGGAAAGAACAATGGAATAAATTATCATAACGACTTGTTAATTTTTTCATTGCTATGGCAAGATCATCTCGCTGAGCACTATTTAATTCACTCATTCTGCGAATATGCGTTTTAGGCAATAACATCGTTTCATAAGGCCAAGAAGCCCAATAAGGTACGACCGCCAGCCAATGCTCTGTTTCAACTACGGTACGACTTGTATCTTTACATTCAGCATCAACATAATCGATTAATAGATTACGCCCGTATTTTTCAAAATAAGCTTTTAATTGCGTATCTTTTCGCGCTAATTCATTAGGTAAGAAATCACTCGCCCAAATTTGTCCATGAGGATGAGGTTGAGAACACCCCATCGTTTCACCTTTATTCTCAAACACTTGAACCCAAAGATATTCTTTGCTGAGTTCTTCTATTTGATTATCCCAAGTATCAACGATTTTACGTAAACTACTGACGGGTAATTCAGGAATGGTTTTTCCATGATCAGGAGAGAAACAGATGACTCGACTAATTCCTCTTACGGCTTGAGTTTGAAATAAAGGATTCGATGAAGGTTCAACATGATATTCGTCTTGCAACAATGCAGAGTGGTCATTATTAAAGACATACGTTCCTGTGTAATCTGGATTTTTATCACCAGAGACACGAGTATTATTCGGACACAAATAGCAGTGAGGATCATAAGAGGGAAGTGTCGCAATCTGAGGCTTTTCATCTTTGCCGTTCCAAGGTCGTTTCGCTCTATGTGGGGAAACTAAAATCCACTGACCAGTTAACGGATTATAACGACGATGAGGATGTTCAACAGGATCAAAAATCAGTTTCGACATAACCTTCTCTCTTATTTATTCAAGATTATCTGAATATTTTAAATCTTATTTCAAATAACCATTTGGATTTTGTAACTGCCAACGCCAAGCATCCGCTGCCATATCATCAATTGAACGAATAGCTTTCCAATGTAAATCTTTCTCTGCTTTTGCAGGGCTTGACCAACATTCTGCAATATCACCCGGACGACGAGCTTGTAATTGATAAGGGATAGGTTTACCACTAGCTTTACGAAATGCTTCAATCATTTCAATTACACTAGTCCCGTTACCAGTTCCCAGATTATAAATATGTAAGCCCGCTTTTTTACCTAACGCATTTAATGCTGCTATATGACCATCAGCCAGATCCATAACATGGATATAATCACGAACACCTGTACCATCTTTTGTTGGGTAATCATCACCAAAAACAGCCACTTGTTCACGACGACCAATTGCCACCTGAGAAATATAAGGGGTTAAGTTATTTGGAATACCTTTAGGATCTTCCCCCATCGTTCCTGATGGATGCGCCCCTACTGGGTTAAAGTAACGTAGCAAACTAATAGACCAACTTTCATCCGCAACAAATAAGTCAGATAAAATGCGCTCAACCATATATTTACTGGTGCCGTAAGGGTTAGTTGTACCCCCTACTGGTGAATCTTCAGTAATAGGAACGGCTTGAGGATCACCATAAACTGTTGCAGATGAGCTAAAAATAATGCTTTTTACGCCCGCATCACGCATACAACGCACTAGCACCAATGTGCCATTAACATTGTTGTCATAATATTCAATTGGTTTCTGAACAGATTCACCAACCGCTTTCAATCCCGCAAAATGAATAACAGACTGAATAGAATGCTTAGCAAAGATTGATGCTAATAGCTGGTCATCACGAATATCACCGTTATAAAACAGAGGGCGTTTACCTGTTAGAGCTTCAACACGATTAAGGACTTCTTCATTCGCGTTGCTAAGGTTATCTAAAACAATCGGTGTCATGCCTGCTTCAATCATTTGTACGCAAGTATGACTACCGATATATCCCATACCACCTGTTACTAATATTTCCACATTCACCTCTTTTGATTCAATTCAAAGGAAAAGCGCAAGACGGTTTCTGTTCACTGAGACAGAGTTTAACAAGATCAACAGAATTATTTCGTGATCAAACCGACATTTAGTGTAAACGTTTACACTCTTTTCGCACATACTTAAATTTTATAAAAATCTTAGTTTAGAATTGTATTACAGTAAGTTAATAAAATACGTAATACATCCCACTTCTTTACTGCTAAAAATAGCACCCATTCAAAGTAAACGGTTACATCATAATTAATCAGTTAATTACATGATAAAACTGACATTCAATACGTTTTATCATACCTTATTAACATCCCCGCTAATATGTTTAAGCGGAGTAAGAACACTCTCAATAAATACCTTATTACATAGATACTCTAAATAAATGCTTTGTTGTATAAATACTCTAAATAGTTCAAGTTACAGCTAGGCGGCAAGTGAATGAGTCGCTAGGAGCATACAATAGTATGTGACTAGTGTGAATGAACATAGCCAACAACGCTGGGGCTTGAAGTATAACGAGTATTGATGGAGAACATATGAAACCAATTGTTTTGCTCTACCAAGATCTTCCTGAAAAACTGTACAAAAAACTATCTGATTTTGCTGATATCAAACAATTTAAAACGCTCTCTTTAGAATCTGATGATTTTCGTTCCGCGCTCGCCAATGCTTCTGGACTACTAGGTGCTGGTGGTAATATCGATGAAAACTTTATTAACCTAGCACCTCATTTAAAAGCCGTTTCGACGGTTTCTGTTGGCTATGATAATGTTGATGTTAATGCACTCACTAAACGTAATATCAGACTAATGCATACTCCAACCGTATTAACAGACACCGTTGCAGATACCATGATGGCATTAGTACTTGCCGTAGCAAGACGTATTCCTGAACTTGCTGATAATGTTAAACAAGGTTTATGGGTTAAAGGTATCACACCTGATTGGTACGGTACTGATGTTCATCATAAAACCATGGGTATTATTGGTATGGGTCGAATAGGAAAGGCTTTGGCACAACGTGCACACTTTGGTTTTAATATGAATATTCTTTATCACTCACGGACAGAATATACAGAAGTGAACGATAAATTTTCTGCAAAGCATTGCTCTTTAGAAGCCTTATTACAGCAATCTGATTTCGTATGTATCACGTTACCATTAACACCAGAAACACATCATCTAATGGGTCAAAAACAATTTTCGATGATGAAACCTGATGCTTATTTAATTAACGCAGGGCGTGGGGCTGTGGTGGACGAATTGGCGCTTATCAATGCATTAGAACAAAAAGAGATCGCAGGCGCTGGGCTGGATGTTTTTGAAAAAGAGCCTCTATCTTCATCTTCACCTTTATTAACGATGAAAAACGTCGTCGCAGTTCCACATATTGGCTCTGCAACAAAAGAGACTCGCTATGCGATGGCTGAATGCGCAGTAGATAATCTAATTGCAGCACTGAGTAATAATATAAAAGAAAACTGCGTCAATTTCTAAAGTGGTAAATGGCGCTTTTTGAGGTACAAAAAAAGGTAATGAAAATCCATCATTACCTTTTTTATTAAGTATTCAAATAAGTTTAAGCGGGATCAACATGCGCCATCACGCCCAAGATCTGTTTATTTTGCAAAACCTTATTACGTGCATTTACAACAATCTCGTGGCTTTCACTGACCGTGAGATCACCTTTGATTTCAAGGTGTACATCTACGAGTAAATAATCACCTGAACGACGTGTCTTTAAATCATGAACGCCTTGCACGCCCGGTGTTGAAACCAGCATCTGTTTAATCTCTTCTAGCGTTTCTTCATCTGCCCCTCTGTCCATTAAATCTTGCAGAGCTTGATAAGTAAAACGCCATCCCATACGACCGACAAATAGTCCGACAATTAATGCTGCTAATGGGTCAAAAAATTTAAATCCAGCCAAACTTCCGATAATACCAATTGCAACAACTAATGAAGAAGCTGCATCAGAACGCGCATGCCAAGCATTCGCGACTAACATATTTGAGTCTACTTTTTTTGCAACCGCAAGCATATAGCGAAATAATCCCTCTTTAGCCGCTAATGCAAGTAAAGCCACATATAAAGCAACACTATGAACTTCAGGAATAGTAGATGGATCTAAAATTTTATGAATGGCAGAAAATACCATTCCCAAACCAACAATTAATAAAATAGTCCCAAGAATAAGTGATGCCGCATTTTCATAGCGAAAATGCCCATAAGGGTGATCCGCATCAGGTTGTTTCTGACTACCTTTATTGGCAATTAAAACAACAAAGTCAGCAATAAGATCAGAAAGCGAGTGAATACCATCAGCAATTAAACCTTGAGAGTGTGAGAAAAAGCCCACTGTAATTTGCCAAATGGATAAAACGATATTGACAAAAACACTCACTAACGTACTTTTTTTAGCTGCCTTAAATTTTTCAGACTGATTATTATCAGCCCGATCCAACTCAATATCATCAATGTGATTATGTGTCATAATAATAATCTTATTTAGTTTTAAATAGCCTACTCTATTGCCATAGATAAATAGAGTTCCATAGGTTATTTCAGGTTCCATAACTCATTGGTGAGGATAAAGGACGACTCTGAATAACAATCCAGTTTAGGGACTAAGATTGCTGTCCAGACATCATATTGAGATGTCATTGCCTATTAATATGCCATATTTAAATCTTTCTGTCTCTTATTTTTATCAATAAAATCTTATAGATACAGAACAATAATATAATTGATAATCATTCTTTTATGCATTTTCTATTTTTAATGAGAAAAAGAGAAATTTATTTTTAATACAACATTATTAAGTGCTTTTCTGTCAACAAGTTAAGGTATATAACTTATTTTTCATTATATTGTTAATATTATTTCAGACTGTTTTTAATTTTTAATGCTTAATAATGTAAAGCAGTAAATAATCATTCTCACTCTTATTTAAAACACAGATCACAGCTATTTTTTACTATTAGGCGATAATGGTAAATATTTTAAACTAACGCTAAGTGAGGTTTGTAATGTATAAGAAAATCCTAGTTCCCATTGATATTTTAGAAGATGAACTTTCTCAGGAACTGATCGCTCACATTGAACAAATAGCAAAGGTGGGTAAACCTGAGATCCACTTCCTCACCGTTATTCCTAATGCTGAACTTTTCTTTGGTATCGAGTTCGCTGCTATTCCTGAAAAATTCAAAGATTCGTCAGAACGTACTCGTCTTGCTTTTGTTGCGCTACAAGAAATGATTAAAGATGCAAAAATTCCTGATGAGCAAATTATATGCAATGTTGGCGTTGGTAACGCAAAAGATGAAATTTTAGAATATGCCCGCCATATTGATGCTGATTTGATTGCGATTGCGTCACATAGACCTAATGTTTCCTCTTATTTATTAGGCTCAACAGCGTCATCAATTGTACGCCATGCCAAAATGTCAGTTTTAGTTATTCGCTAATATTTAGTTTTAATAACGACAAAGCCCTTTGTCTCAATAACAAAGGGCTTTTTAGTACACTATGACCTGTCCTAAATAAGGCTAGTCGTTATTTTTTAACTGAATCTTGAGTCATCTCAGCTGCAGACCAAATACGATATTTCACATCAACATCTTTTGGTGTGTAAACAACAATTGGTAATTTACTGTTATAACGAATGAAGGCATCTGATCCCATATTTGCCTGTACAAAGGCATCTTTTTTCGTATTGTCAGCACATCCCATCATTGTTGACATTGGGCCATTCAAATCGCCAACAACATAATAGCTATAACCCCAACCTTCTAAATTCTTTTCATCTAGATCCGCACCAAACCACTGATGGTTACAATCTACTTTAAGTTCTTTACCAATAATTAATTCAACTTGGTAATTGCTTTCATTATCTTTTTTCTCTAACTCGATAACATGACGAACTTGATTTTCTTGAGCCTTAGGATAAGGTGCAACTTTATCTAAACTGTCGGTAGCTTGTGCACACGCAGATAAAGACATTGCCGCTACTAAAGATAATATTACTTTGTTCATCACTCTCTCCATATTTACAGCGAACACTTCGCCGTTAACAAAATTAGTCAGATGTTTTTATTGCTCGTTATCTGAATACTAATATTTTTAGTGCTTGAATGCTAACATCTTAGTAAATAGTACTATGAGTGGATAATTCTGAATGTTTTAAAAAGAAAAATCACGTTTTTTCATGAAATGTAAATTTGTGATGCTCTACCATGCAGATAGCCAATCTATGATTATACTGAAATAGAGACCCAATTTCTTTTCATAGGAGGTTATATGTTCTCAGATCAACAAGCCCTTGTTTCTCAATTAAGAAATAGTGATCCTCGCTTTGAAGCTCTCTACGATAAACATCATCGACTCGATCAAGAAATTGCTAAACTAGAAGGCCCTAACGGAGCTGGTTATAACGACGAAGTTGCCAAACTAAAAAAAGAAAAGCTTCATCTTAAAGATGAAATGCAAAAAATACTTCAACGAAGTGAAAAATAAGGCTCTTTTTAAGCGATGATATAATGTCATCGCTTTTTATGATTAAAAACAAAGATACCCTCTCATAAAGATGCATAATTAATGTATCTTTTATTTTTTAGGGTACTCAATATGTCATCAATACATGGTCATGAAGTTTTGCAAATGATCCTTTCTTCAGAAACTGCATTTACTAAAACATCGCTAATTGATGCTATCCATAAACAATTCGGTAATGACTCACGTTTTCATACATGCTCAGCTGAAAATATGACAGCGACTGAATTAGTTGATTTCTTAGAAAGGAAAGGTAAATTTATTCCAGCTGAGGGTGGATTTACAACGAGTAAAAATAAGATTTGTCATCATTGATAGATATACAGTTTTAAAACCCGATTGCCAGCGATTTCCTTTTCTATGTCATTGGCTTTTTATATAAACAAGTAAAAAGCCAATTCATTCTGACAATCGTAATTACTATATTTACTAAATTTTTACTGAACTTTATTCATCGTCTGTTTGCAACCAACCATCATCTTCCCAAACACTTTGAATAAGTTCCATTATGTGTTCATGCTTAGTTTCATCTTTTATGCCTGTGACTTGAATCGAGTTCATGCTACTAAAGGCAATACGAAACTGCATATCTGGATATTCTGGAATGATCTTTTTTCTCAGTTCGTGTTCTAAGAGCGGAAATAATGAGTCGGTTATCTTAGATTGTTTATTAAATAAAATTTCCACACGCATTGGTTTCACCATTTAAAGGCAAATAAACTGTATATAAATACAGTATTATATTCTAAGAAAAAAGAAAAGTCTTTTTGACAAAATTTTTTATCATTACGCATTAAATAATATTTTAGCGTCTCTATCGGCTTAATGATAAGATGCATAATAAATGCAACATATTACTAAGAGAGAAAGGTATGTCAGGAAAAAGAATAAATCGTGAGAAAAAAACCATTCAAAAAATGGTTCACCTTTATGCTCATTCACATCCTGAAGCTGACTCAGATTATTATCAACAATTAATCAATTATTCCTATAACCGATTAGATAAATGTCGTTATGGTGAAGATAAACCGGCGTGTAAACAATGTCCAATTCACTGTTATCAACCCGCCAAACGAGAAACGATGAAACAGATCATGCGCTGGGCAGGTCCTCGAATGTTAATTTATCATCCGATCTTAGCAATACGTCATCTTATTGATGATAAAAAGCCTGTTCCTCCTCTTCCCGAGAAAAAGCGAGCTATTCGTTCGACGGAAAAATAAAATCAGATTTATTCAATCGATATAAAACATGTTCCGCTAAAGGATGTGCTTTATCTAATGCAGGATGAAAGAAATTATCAGACTGGCGCATGCCCAATTTTTGCATCACACCTTGAGATGGAAGATTTGAAACTGCGGTAAAAGCAACAACCTCTTCTAATCCCAGCGTTTCAAACGCACATTTAAATACAGCTAAAGCTGCTTCATAGGTATAGCCTTTTCGCCAAAATTTTTGTGCAATCCGCCAACCAATTTCTACGCAGGGATTAAATGGCAAAGACGCAGCTGGAATATTTAATCCAACAAAACCAATAAACTCTTGAGTCTCTTTTAATTCAACTGCCCACATTCCCCATCCGTTTTGTTTAATAAATTTTTCACGGATAGTCTCAACCATATTATCACTTTCTAATTGAGATAAAGTGCAAGGAAAATAGCGCATCACTTCAGGTGAAGTGTTGATTTCAGAAAAAAATGGCGCTTTATCACTCTCACGCCATTCTCTTAGGTGTAGTCTGGGAGTATCTAAATTCATCGTTATTCTCTATTTATATAAAATTAAGACAATAGCGATAAAATAGGATAAGCAACGAACAATGAAAAGAAAAATAGTACTTTATTTTTTATTTTCTTTTAGTTGATTTTCTACTGGAGCAACAACTTTATCTTTATTTGCATTAGAGCTTTCTTTTATTGAAACAACACGTTGTTGAGCAACTGATTTTGCTTGATGTTCAACTTGCTCTGATTGCCCAGTAAAAATACCACCACGCTTAATAGACATACTGCCACAACGGCTAGTACCACGTAACTCACCGTGTTCTAAAATATCTAAATTATTTGCAGCACAGATGCCTTTTACAAAACCATCGATAATAATATCTGGTGCTGTTAATTCACCTTCAACTTGTCCTGCATGCATAACACGAATAACGCCATCTTTGACATTAATATTGCCGGCTACTTTACCCCAAATTTGGATATCGCCTTCAACATTAATATCGCCTTGGAATACCGTTCCTTTTGCAATAATCGTGTATAGTTTTTGCTCTGGCATCGGTTTTTTCTCTTCTGTTATTACTGGTGCAACAGGCTCTGCTGCTTTTGGTGTTTCAGTTTTACGACTAAACATAGCGGCTTTTTTTAACCTCAACGTCATAGAATAAATAATAATGCTAAAAATTAGGATTAAAATAATTAAAAATTCGCCTGCCATTTGATAACGCCAAAAGGCAATTAAGGCGAGAGTCCAAATTATCCATATCCCGCTGAATATCATATTTCGCAGTGTTCGCTTATTCTCCATAATTAGCTATATCCTTACCTCCCTGACAATAAATACACTTATGCATTCATCATTCTAATAAATAGATGGCAAGCATAATGCCAGTAATAAGCCTATTATTACCTTTTAGTTTTTTGATTTGTTCCTTGAGCGAAATAAGATTTAATTAAATTAAGAGGTAGAATCACTATTTTAATAATTTACACTTAATGTGAATAAATAGTGATGATTATCAGTCTATTTAGATAAATATTTTTCATTGAAAATTAACATTTTATACCTAAATCCACATCTTTATAGAATTTCATTCAAAAAAATTCAGTATCTGAAATTTAATCCATCTAAATTTTAATAAAAAAATACGAGACCCTCATCACAGTAACAATAAAAATAAAAGGCAAAAAATAAAACAAACAGGTAGATAATATATCTTTCGTGTACTATTTTTTTGATTTTATGATTTATAACCTATTTCATGATATAGAGAAATAATGTTATGATAACTAAGGTTAATATAACTATAGTTATCATTTTCTTTTTTCAATTTTAATCTCCTTTATATTTGTATTTTACACTCATTTATTTTGATTTTTTTATAACAACAAATTATCATATTTATTACAACTTAGTATTTATAATAAATTTTGCATTTATTGTTTTTTTACACTGTAAAGAAAAAAGTAAAAGCAACCAATTGTAATATATGGGTTTTACTCACCTCATCATAAAGTGTAAATTATTAATTACATTAATACTCATACTATTACTGAACATATCACAGAAAAAACTTATTCGTATTCAATTTCTTTTTGCAATTTATAAGGAATGTCTTTAAATTAACAAAATGACTTATCTTAAATTTACAAAGAAAAGTGTAATGCCTAATATCTAAAAAAAAACCACATCAAATTAAAGAAAATAGTCTCTTTTTTATTTTTAATAACACTCAATAATAAAGAAGTGTTTTTATAAATATTCTGATATTTACTTTTATAAAAATACAGTGATACTTATATAATAATTTTGGGCGAAACATGAATACAATACAGTGTGACAAAACCGAGCGATCTAATTGTGCAATTCAAAAAAGATCTTATTTTTATCCACAATATCAAATACTAGAAAATGAACAAAAAGCGATCTTTCTTATCCGAAAGAATGCACTTACATTACAAAATTGTACTGACACAGTGATAACTAATGAAAACCAAGTTCTTTTTCTACAACAAGGTAGCTATACTATAAAAACACAAGGTGCAGAGCCTACCGATGTTATTTATATTCCCCTTTCTGATGACTTCTTAAGAGATTTCATGTCTAAGTACAATGATATCTTGTGTCAAATAGAGAGGGATGAAGAATTTTCCAGTGCCTTTATTTGTTTTCAAAACTCGCCTCTTATTCAATTTTGTAGTAATGGCTTTGAGTATCTTACTGTTCAATCTTGCCCTGAAACCTTTACACAATTACGTATTGAAGAGCTTTTAATTCTATTACTTTCAACTGAACAAGGTTCTGACTTAATGGCGTTATTACGCCAACTTAGCCATCGTCAAGTTGATCGCTTAAAGATTTTTATGGAAAAAAATCATTTAAAAAATTGGAAGCTCAAACAATTTGCTCGTGAATTTGGAATGGGATTAACTACGTTTAAAGAGCTTTTCAATCATGTTTATGGCACTTCACCAAGAACATGGATCTGTGAAAGACGAATTATTTACGCGCATCAACTGCTACTCACTACTGAAATGAGTATCGTTGACATTTCAATGGAGTCTGGCTTTTCAAGTCAATCTTACTTTACACAAAGCTACCACCGTCGTTTTAATATGACACCAAGTAAAGCGAGAAATATCAGATCAAAATTATAAAAAATCCGACCGAATATCATAATATCTAAAAGCCATTCATAGTTAGAATACTTGAAATTTGTTCTTATGAGTGAGTTGTATATCGTGATAAAAGAAAATATATATAGCACCAAAGCCCATTATTATGACTATTTAACCTTACTAAAAAAAATAATGGCACCCAACAATGAAAAAACTGTAGATGACTTGTTTGATCTACAGTTTTCTTTCCGTTCTAATGAAAGCATTACTACTGCATGTGATGTTAATGAACAACAAATAAAAATACTGTCTCGGGTTTTATGCCGTGAAAGCTTAGACAGTTTATTACAATCCACCTGGTTTTTACGAAAAAAATACTGCTTTGTTGTGATATCGAAAGAAGAAATACGTGATGTTATTGGTTTCGCACATTCGTTTCATACAGAACAGTCACATTCCACAATAACACCAGCAGATTGGGATAAATCATTAAAAGCAACGGTCAATATCAATGAGCATATGCGCTTAATTCAAGCTGTAATAAAGCCACTTTTTATTTGGTGGGCTCAACATATTACTCCTCAGCTTTTCACGCTTTATGACACAAAAAGAGAGCTTGAGCTTCAAATTAAGCAGTGTGAAAATATTAAGTCATTTGAAGGAAAACAACTATCAAATAAAAGTGATTCTTTTTTATCTTTAGATGATATCAATATTAAACTTAATGCGGATAAAGTCAGACTAATTGTTATTGATGATTTATTACAGAAAGATATCCAATTACTTCTCGATAATTGGAAAAATGAACCTATCTTTAATGTTGAAATTAGTAATACTTTAGATTACATCCAAAAAATAACACCAAATTCTGAATTAATAAAACCATTATGGAAGATTTTAAATAGCATTCCAGAACATCCTGAAAACTGTCAAAAATTAAAAGATTGGCTGCTAGAAAGAGGGCTTTGCTTGAAAAACGATGAATTTTTATGGCGATAATAAAATTTCAGCTCTTCTCTAAATAAAGAGAGAAGAGCTGATGTTAACTTTTAATTATTCTATTTAATATCTAAGATCTCAATTGTCACAATAGACATAGATTCTGGTGGTACTTGCCCTGGCACACCATTTTTCCCATAACCACCACCGGGTTTTATATAAATTTTGGCTTTACCATTGATACCTGCTTTTGCAATAAAGGTATTCAGTGGTAACGGCAATTGTCGGTAAGGCAAAATAAGTGGCTTAGCTTTATCATAATTAAGAGTTACAGTACCATCAGTCAACTCTTCATGCATTGTAAATACAACAGTTTTACCTGCAATTGAAGGCTCAGGCTTACCCTGCTTTAATATTTTAAAGTAGGTATTATCGTCATATTGTACGTAATTCTGTTTTTGGATCTCAGATAAAATAGATTTATTACGCTGGGCATTATCTTTTCCAATAATCGAATAAGCATAAGCAAGTTGCCCTGCAATCATTTGCCCTTCACCAGCCATTTTCTCCAGCTGCTCTTTTAGCGTTTTATTTTCTTTTAAGATATTACTAGTGTCTGTATTAACTTTCGCTAATTCAGCATCTTTTGCTTTAATTTGCTCATTTAATTTAGCAATAGATTCTGTTTGTTGTTGCTTTAACGTGCTAAGTTGCTGTGCATTTTCTGTATTTTGTTTTTCTAATTGTACTTTTGCTTCAGCTAATTGAGCACTCAATTTATCCGTTGTATTTTGCTTTTCAGTGAGTTGTTTTTCTAACAATGCTAACGTTTTCTCACTTTCTTTTTTGCTCGTGGTGACTTGAGCTAATGCGATATTATTCTCTTTAAATTGTGTATCTAATGTTTGATATTTATTCGATAGCTCACTTTGCGCTTTCTCTAACTTAGCTATCAGATTATTTTTATCCGCAATTAAATTATCAACGGCTTTTTCACCAGCAGATAAACTCTTCTTTAAGTCAGCTAGTTCCGTGACCTTGTTATCTAACTGTGCTTTTAATTCTGGGATCGCTTTTAGTTTTTCATCTACCTGCTCTTTTTGCTGCTGAACAGCTAAAAGCGATTTATTAAGTTGAGCTTGTTCCTGATTACTTTTTTCAACTTGTGTTTTCAGTTGTGCTATTTCTTTGCGCTGATCCTCAACAAGTTTGCTATTAGCATCTTGCTGTTTTTCTGCTTCCGCAACTTTTAATGCAAGCTCTTTAGATAAATCTTCACGTTCTGATGTAATCTTCAATAATGTGCTCTGTAATTTATCTATCTCTTTTTTCGCAGAGTCATCTTTTAGCAATAGTTGAGCCTGTGCAAATTGAGCCTGCACATCTTCTTTCTCTTTCTTTATTGTTGCTAATTGAGTTTGTACATCTGAAAGTTGTTTAGTTAATTTTTCCTGCTCAGTCGTTATTGTTGATAACGAATTTTCTAATGTTGCTATCTCTTTATTTTTAGCAGTTTCTAATTTAGCTAACTCTTGCTCTTTTTGCTTACTGTTACCACTTAGTAATTGCTGAGATTCGACATACTGAGTCTGTATAGCTTCTTTTTCTTGTTCAATTTTCGCAAGTAGTGTCTGTTTTTCATTTAATTGACTAATTAACTTCTCTTGCTCTACTTTCATGCTCTCAAGTGAACTTTGTAACTTATCAATCTCTTTTTTAGCACTATCATCTTTTAATAGAGCCTGAGCCTGTTGATACTGAGATTGTAATTGCTCTTTTTCTTGCTCAAGCTGAGTATATTTCGCCTCTAAGGTTTTAAGTATTCCCGCTTGTTTCTCAAAATCTTGTTGCTGTTTTGCTAACTCTGTATTTTTTACTGTTGTTGCCTGTAATACATTCTCTTTTTCGGCTAATTGCTTAACTAATAAGTCACGTTCTTTTTTTATTGTTTCTAAATCATTTTGTAGTTTAGCTACAGCCTGTTTTAACGTGTCATCAGTAAGTAAGTTATTCGCCGTAGCTAATTTTTCTTCTGTTTCAGCCAGCGTTAATTCGAGTTGTTTAATTTGGCTATTTGCATTTTGAAGTTTTTCTAAATGCTCTTTTGTGATTGCTGCCTGCTCTGTATATTTTTGATACAGCGTTTGGTATTTATTTCTTGTATCTGCTAAACGATTTAATAGCTCTTTATTAAAAAGAGGTTGTTTATGATCAAGTACAGAGCGATTGAACTGATATGCAAAGTGGAAAGGGATAGCCGTAACAGAATAAAAGGTTCCTGGGATAATATCTAACAAGAAATTGTCATTACGTTGAGGCTTTGCATAACTCTCTTTTGAATACAGAGCTAATGGATTATAAACCGTTGCATTATTTCTGTAGCTATAACGATTAAGATCCTCTGGTGTAAATTGCGGTTTAATCGGAATAAATGAAAGCAATGGAGTTAAATAGCGGGTGTAGTCGCTCTTTAATTTCGAATAATCAGCAGGTAACACAGGGCAATTTTCTGCCAGCGTGATATCAGGAGTCTTAACAGGTTCGACTGCCTGATTATCTGTTTTAGCTGGCGTAGAAGGTTTAACTCGTTGCTCTGGTTTTGTTTGTTGAGTCGCTGTGGTGCGGTTTACTCCACGAGTAGCCTGACCGGTTCTCGTTGACGATGAAATTGTAGCAGATGTTTTAGGCTCAATTTTAATTGGCTCTTGCGTTTCAAAATAACGGTCAAAATCTTCAATAACAGAATTAAACTCATTATTGGCAAACGTTAGTGTTGGAAACAGCATAAAAGCGAGACAAACACTCTGCTTTAATTTCATAGTAATTATTCACCTAATTTTTTTAATGTCGAATTAACTGACATAATCGACAAATAGCGAACTTTTGCACATAAAACTTCTGTTTTTGATTCAATACTCATTTTTAATAAATCTAAACTATCTTTACTTGCTGTACCTTGAACACTACGGTACATCGCATTGATTTCGCTAATTTCTTTAAATGAGCTCATCATGGATTGATAATCAGATGGAGAAAAAGTTTTCAAAGAATCAAGTTGTTTGATACAAGCACTTTGCGGTGCTAGTCCCAATTTTCTTGCATCTACACCACTATCAGCAGGCTCTGCAGCTGGTGTCATAGAAAGCGGTTGTGCAACAGCTACTGGTTGAGTAGTTGCTACAGGCTGTGTGGTTTGTGCTGGCGCTGGCGTTTCAATTGGACGAGTGTGATCAGTCCACGCACACCCAGATAGGGCGAGGACGCTGGTTGCCATAAATACAGCGAGGACATTCTTTTTATTTTGTAATAAGGACATCATTTTTCCTTAATTCCGATCAGACTTAAATAAGAGCATATGAGTTGTCGCATTTTAAGCCATTTTATTATAATTTTCTATTACCTACTGCATACTAAATAAAGAGGCTAACACCCTTGGTTGCAATGAGTGTTCCTATCATTTCATTTATTTTTTCTTAAAATACTACTTACATCACACTAAATACATCAAATCTTGAATATCGGATTTATTTAGTAAAAATGTTGTCATATAAACTGATCGTTTTTTATATTGATGAAATAATACCAGATAATAATAAAAATAATAATACTAATTTTATCATTTATTTACGTAATTTACGTGTAAAAAATACTCTTATATTTTGTTGCTGTTTTTTAATACCGAGATAAAATCAAAAAATGAATATCTAATATAGGCTTTGATATTCATTTTATCCTTCAAAATAGGAGAACTAAGATGAGTCATTTTAAAATTGGTATCGTTGTCGGTAGTTTAAGAAAAGATTCGTTTAATAAACAAACAGCACATGCCTTAATTAAGCTATTTCCTCAAGAATTTATCTGTCAGTTTATCGATATTAGTACTCTTCCTCTCTATAACCAAGACGATGACAGTCATACTCCCTCTTCTGTTGTCGACTTCAAACAACAAATAAAAGCGTGTCAAGGCATCATCTTTATCACCCCTGAATATAATCGTTCAATACCTGGGGCACTTAAAAATGCTATTGACCAAGCCTCTCGCCCTTATGGAACAAATGCTTGGGATAAAATTCCAGCAGGTATTATTGGGGTTTCAACGGGTAATATTAGTACAGCAATAGCTCAACAACATTTACGTAATTCGTTAGCCTTCTTGAATATGCCGACCTTAAATCAACCAGAATGTTATCTAAAATGGTATGACGGAATGGTTGAGAATGGACAGTTTTCAGAGAAAACAGCAACTTTTATGCAAAACTGGGTTGATGCCTACGTTGCTTTTGTAAAGCAAAATAACCAATAATCAAACAAACTAAAAAGAGCTTCATGTAAAAAACATAAGCTCTTTTTCTTTTTTATCATCAACGTTAATGTAATTTATTTGGTTATAATATCTCTACTAACAAATAAAAGTTTTGGTATTTCATAGGTAAAAAAAGTAACACTATTCTAGTTCACTTCCTATTAAACGACAAAAGACAAAAATAGATTATCTTTAAAAGATATGTTTTTTATTATCACCATTAAGAATTGTTTATTATATAATCAAAAATAAAGAAACTTAAATAGAACCAGACCCGAGATCAATTTTAATCATTTATCTTATTCGCCCTAAAGTCAGAGAATATCAATAAGGCTTCAACTTACTGCCACATATAAAATTTACAATTTGATAATTATTTTTAATAATTTATATTAGGTTAGAACATTAGCCATAATGTGCGATACATCTCTAAATAATATGCTTCTATAATTGTGATAAACAAAAAAATTACCTATATTACTCATCCATTAAATACTGGCAGGTAAATCATGGATAAAAATTTAAAAGAAATTGAATGCGAAATTGCTGCTCTAAAAATTGTTATCAAATCTTTACTTTCCACGCTAAATGATAAACAACGAAGGGATATGTTGGGCAATATATCTATAGTGCTTGAGGATACATCAAACAAATACCCTCAGCTCAATGAAGTTATTAACTTAACTGAGCAATATGTGAAGAAGCTTACTCAAGCCTAATGAAAACGATGTTTACTATTGCTATTAAGTTTATACCCTAATTTTATAGGGTGCTAATAGCATCCTATTGATTATTTTATATAGGATATACCGTGATTTTCCTTTCATTAATACAACACTAAGTTAAATTTACTGAGTGTCTATTTTCCACATCTAAAATATCCTCACATTTACTGTTTTAATGAAAAAATGCGATAAAATCGTATATTCTTTTATCAATTTAATTTTTTCTTGGATTTAAGTAAACAATTAATTAATATGAAAAATAATTTATCACACAGCAATAAATTGTCGTTCCTTTGAGGATCTTATGGAAAAAAAAGTTGTCAATATAGAGTATGAAATTGCAGCAGTAAAAGTAGTTTTGAAAGCCTTATTATTGACTTTGACAGATAAACAAAAAGAAATAGTGATCCAAGATATAAATAAGACCGTCAATGATGCTTATATCGATCATCCTCAATACCAAGATGTTATAAGCAAGACAGAACAATATATAAAAAAAATGCTCTAAACATTGAGGCACTATTCTTCATCACCCTCTCTTTATTATTTATATTAGAGAGGATTTATATCTACATCTTTAAAAAATCAAATCACTTCAAGCTTTAACATAATCACTGATTGATTGATTATGAAAATTAAAATAGAAAGTACTTTTTGATTGATTGAGTATAAACAAAATAACATTATTATTTATAGAGCATTTTAATTTGGATAATAATTTTCTGTTTCGCATGATAAAAATAATAAAACATAACGAATTAAATACTCAATCAATGATCAAATTAAGCTCGTTGATGCTGTTAAATAAAAGCAAGAATAATAAGAATGTAACCTTTATATTTATAATATTTTTGCGCCTAACGAGTAAAAACTTACCACATTAGACACATACTTTATAAATTTTTTCTATATCAACGATGAGCCAGATTGAATTTTTGTACCGATTGCTGTAATTCTTCGGTTTGTCTTTCTAATGAAATGGCTGCTGCTGAAACTTGTTCAACTAAAGAGGCATTCTGTTGTGTTACGCCATCCATTTGAGTAATAGCCACACTCACTTGACCAATACCTTTACTTTGCTCTTCAGATGCAATAGTGATTTCTTTCATTATTGACGTTACCTGTTTAACTCCCGTCAAAATGTCTTCCATTGTTTTTTCCATATCGCTGACTAAGCTAGCCCCTTTTCTTACTCGCGTAGTGGAGTCAGCAATAAGTACTTCAATCTCTTTAGCCGCTTTGGCACTATCTCCTGCTAAATTACGCACTTCATTGGCGACGACCATAAATCCTCGCCCATGAGATCCAGCTCTTGCCGCTTCTACTGATGCATTTAAAGCAAGTATATTCGTTTGAAATGCAATGTTATTAATAACATTGATGATATCTGCAATTTTACTTGAGCTATCAGAGATCCCATCCATTGTTGTTACAACAGATTCAGCTAATTCATTGCCTTTTTCAACGGTCACTGATGCAACTTCAGCCAATTCTCTCGCCTGATAAGCGTGCTCCATGTTCTGATTAACGGCAGCTGTTATCTCTTCCATACTTGCGGCTGTTTGCTCTAATGCCGTTGCTTGCTCTTCTGTACGAGAAGCCAAATCGTTATTTCCTTTGGCAATTTCAGATGCACCACGATAAATACTTTCACTTCCCATTCGGATTGTACTTACCGCTTCATGTAAACTATTTTGCATATCATTTAATAACGGTATTAATCGCCCAGCACAGTTATTACCAAAAGGCTCAAGGGACTGACTCAGATCACCTTCTGTAATTTTCACAAAATGTTGGCGAATACTTTCAAGTGGTTTTTGTAACATTGTCACTAAATAACGGTCAGTGAGGATCAGAATAACTCCCCCTAAAATGGCACTAATAATAATAACAATTTGTGTCACTTCAATAAGCTCATCCACTTCTTCAATAGTGCTATCAATTTTTATATTTGCAGCATTATTAAAGTTTTCACTCACATTACCTAATTCACGACTCAACGCAGGTGTCACATTTTTTGCATGATGTTCATATTGCTCAATGGTGCCGTTGAGCGCTAATTCCATTTGTTTTTTTACTCCTTGCTCAAAAAGCGCTTGCCATACATCCATTAGCTCTTTTGATACTTTTGCATCCATCGGCCCCGGAGAAACAGATTTCATATATGTAATCTGCTTTTCCATATTTTCCATCGCCAGTTGTGCTTGTGTAAAATCGACTTCTTTGCCTTTTGCTTTCTCCTCAACGAGACGATTTAATCGAGAAGTGAATCGAAAGTACTGATCATTTCCCTGACTGAGTGCAGCCATTTGTTTTATTATTTGATTATCAAATTGATTGCCTTCAGATATTTGTGATAGTGACCATGCGCTATAAAGACTGACACCGCCAAATAACACACATAATGTCCCCAGAATGATTATCATCATCAGACGAATAGTAATGTTACGAAGTTTCTGCATCGAATTTCTCAACTAACAAGATAAAGTAAGCCCAATAGGGCGTAATGTACTCTTATCGACACTTTTTCAATTTATTTTAATTTTTTACTAAAGTTTTTTATAAATTGGTTTTTAATTTTCTATACATAAAAAGAGTTAGGTGAAAGAAGCAAAAATGTTACTTATGTATCATTTTTTATAATCTTAAATAAAAAATAAAAAAGCATTTAAAATCATAATGTTGATATAATGATTGCGATAAAAATAAATAAGGATAGTTAAAGAAAGAATATTTGAAGAGAAAATAAATTTTAAGGTATTCTTAATCTTTTAAACCAAGTTATTTATACACATAAGAGGTGACTTAATGACACTCACCCCCTTTGATTTATTAAAAAACTCTTATTAAAAAATATGCGAGAAATGCGAAATAACAGCTAAATAGAACTATTTTGTGATTAATGAATCACATTTATAGGATGGGATGGGTATACATAAGGCGATACGAACTAACTCGCCTATTGATATAAACCAAATTAAATGGTTCTATTTTTATCTGCAAATAATCTGAAGCGCTGAAAACTAATATCGTCAAAACAAACTTCCCCATCAGGTTTAAATCCATAACGAGAAACTGTTTTTGTTACTTTCCTTGAGTGAGGAAGCAAAATTGTGATGCTTTCAATATTCATTTCATCAAATGCTCTACGAATAATCTCAGCATAAATTATTTTACCTACTCCCCAATAATTGGGATGAAGAACTAATGCTAGATCGGCATCATCTCCTTCTTTTTGAAGTCCACCCCATCCAGCAAACACACCATCAATAACAAATGCCCAAGGACCATACCCATTATCATCCCATTGAGAGTCCTTATCTTTTGCCCATAAAATACTTTTTTCGATATCAAAATTAGGACTGCCCAAAGGCATTTGTCGTAAAACCGCAGGGTGATTATTAAGTTCTACAATATGTGAGGGTTCTATCTGTGAGAGTCTTTTGAACTCTAAATGCATATAATTTCCTAAATTACATAATATGTTAAATGTGAATACCAATATACTAAGGTTATACTTATTAAAACTCACTAAATCATATCATCTTATTATATTTTCAATCCTACTTCTAAAAATAAATCTATGTAAATCAATTTATTGTATAGACTAAATGGTATAAAAAATGCTAAGTAGTGAATTATATAAATTTCCAAAGCAGTCACAAATTTTGAAGATGATGAGTTAATAAACTAGTTGATTTACAAGAAGTTGAGAGATTAGAGATGAGTTTGCGGTTTGTTTGGAGCGGGCGAAGGGAATCGAACCCTCGTATAGAGCTTGGGAAGCTCTCGTTCTACCATTGAACTACGCCCGCAAGTGATTTTTCTGATTATACGCTTCCCTAATTGAACGACAATCCCCTTCTTATTTAAATGATTATTTAATCATCGAAAAAAAGATAACCAATTGTTTTTAAAAGTAAAAAAGCCACCTTTCGGTGGCCTTATAACTATATTGTTCTTCGCTAATGCTATTGTTAAATTAAGGATTTATTTAAAATAACAATTATTTATTAGGGCGCATTGCTGGGAATAAAATAACATCACGAATGGTATGGCTGTCAGTAAATAACATCACCATACGGTCAATACCAATACCTAAACCCGCTGTTGGTGGTAAGCCGTGTTCTAATGCCGTGATGTAGTCATGGTCAAAGAACATCGCTTCTGCATCACCCGCTTCTTTTTGGCGAACTTGATCTTCGAAACGCTCTGCTTGGTCTTGTGCATCATTAAGTTCTGAGAAGCCATTACCAATTTCACGACCACCAATAAAGAATTCAAAGCGGTCAGTGATAAATGGATTATCATCGTTACGACGAGCCAGTGGAGAAACTTCTGCTGGGTATTCAATGATGAACGTTGGTTGAATTAAGTGGCTTTCTGCAACTTCTTCAAAAATTTCACATTGAACACGACCTAAGCCCCAGCTTTTCTCAATCTTAATACCGATAGACTGAGCAATAGCGACTGCTTTATCCATATCATCAAGATCAGCCATTACGGTTTCTGGACGATATTTGCAGATAGCTTCTTTCATGGTTAATTTGGCAAATGGTTTACCAAAATCAAACTCTTGATCACCATATTTTACTAATGAAGAACCCAGTACATTTTCAGTTAATGTGCGGAATAATTCTTCAGTTAATTCAATCAGGTCACGATAATCTGCATACGCCATATAGAGTTCCATCATAGTGAACTCTGGGTTATGACGTGGTGATACACCTTCGTTACGGAAGTTACGGTTAATTTCGAATACGCGATCGAAACCACCAACAACTAAACGTTTTAAATATAACTCAGGTGCAATACGCAGATACATATCGATATCTAACGCATTATGGTGAGTAATAAACGGACGCGCACTTGCTCCACCTGGGATAGTTTGCATCATCGGCGTTTCAACTTCCATAAAGCCTTTGTTCACCATAAATTGACGGATACCCGCCATAACTTGTGAACGAATTTGGAATGTTTTACGTGATTCTTCGTTAGAAATCAGATCTAAATAACGCTGACGATAACGCATTTCTTGGTCAGCTAAACCGTGGAATTTATCTGGTAACGGGCGCAGTGCTTTAGTTAATAAACGCACTTCTGTACAGTGAACACTTAATTCACCTGTTTTCGTTTTGAAAACACGGCCGCGAGCACCTAAGATATCGCCCAGATCCCATTTTTTAAATTGCTCGTTATAGATACCTTCTGGTAAATCATCACGAGAAACATAAAGCTGAATACGGCCGCCCATGTCTTGCAATGTAGCGAAAGATGCCTTGCCCATAATGCGGCGAGTCATCATACGACCTGCAATAGAAACTTCCACATTCGCTGCTTCTAACTCTTCTGCACTCATTGCATCATACTTTTGATGTAATTCGTCAGACAGAGCGTCTCTGCGGAAATCATTTGGGAATGCGTTACCATTATCGCGTAAAGCGGATAATTTTTCGCGGCGTGTTTGCAGTTCGTTATTTAAATCAGGTGCCTGCTCCGCACCTTGTTGCTGTTGCGACATGTTTTTCCTCACAGGCCCGCTTTTAAGCTAGCTTCAATAAATTTATCAAGATCACCGTCTAATACTGCTTGTGTATTGCGCGTTTCCACACCAGTACGTAAATCTTTAATACGTGAATCATCAAGAACATAAGAACGAATTTGACTACCCCAGCCAATATCGGACTTGTTATCTTCCATTACTTGCTTGTCTGCATTTTTCTTTTGCATTTCCAGCTCGTATAACTTCGCTTTCATCTGCTTCATTGCCTGATCTTTGTTCTTATGCTGAGAGCGATCATTTTGGCATTGAGTGACAAGACCTGTTGGAACGTGGGTAATACGAACCGCAGATTCTGTTTTGTTAACGTGCTGTCCACCCGCACCTGAAGCACGATAAACGTCAATACGTAAATCCGCAGGGTTGATTTCAATATCAATATTGTCATCAACTTCAGGATAAATAAAGGCAGAGCTAAATGAGGTATGGCGACGGCCACCTGAGTCAAATGGGCTTTTACGAACTAAGCGATGAACACCTGTTTCTGTACGTAACCAACCATAAGCGTACTCACCAATAATTTTGATAGTCGCTGATTTTAATCCTGCAACATCACCGTCAGATTCTTCAATAATTTCTGTTTTAAAGCCTCTTGATTCAGCCCAACGTAAATACATGCGCATCAGCATACTTGCCCAATCTTGCGCTTCTGTACCACCAGAGCCTGCTTGTAAATCAAGGTAGCAATCCGCACTGTCATATTCACCAGAGAACATGCGACGGAATTCTAATTGCTCAAGCTTTTTATTTAATACATCTAATTCAGCAATAGCTTCGTTAAATGTTTCTTCGTCATCAGCTTCAACTGCTAATTCAAGTAAACCAGAAACGTCTTCTAGCCCTTGATCTAACTGGTCGATTGTTTCTACGATAGCCTCAAGAGATGAACGCTCTTTACCTAATGCTTGTGCCCTTTCTGGCTCATTCCATACATCAGGCTGTTCTAATTCAGCGTTAACTTCTTCTAAACGCTCTTTCTTGGCATCATAGTCAAAGATACCCCCTGAGAACATTTGTTCTTTCAGAGACTTCTTCTATTTGGTGTTTTACGGGGTTGATTTCAAACATACTTTTTCGTCTTTATGTTGTTTTCAAAAACAATTGGAATAAATTTTGAACCGCATATTGTAACGGATATATCAGCGGGTTTATAGCATTTATATACAATTGTCTATCAGATAGTTATTGCCATAACAACGTTACCCTTTATATCACGATAAATGATTTAATTATTCGTGTTAACAAGGCCAAATGTGCTCAACAAGCAGTTGCGCATTACGCTGCCCTCTAAACTCATTTACATCCAATCGATAGGCTAACTCAACCGTTTTAATACTATTATCAGGCCACATATTAATATCAACATTGAATGCAATCGCATCAATCATTAGATGGCTATTTACAGGCTGAAGCATCATTTTTAAATGTTTACTGCCCACAATACGTTGTTGTAACAGCGTAAATTTACCGTCAAATAGAGGTTCAGGAAACGCCTGTCCCCAAGGCCCGGCTTCTCTGAGCATTTCGGCTATAGGTAGAGATAATTGATTTTCGCTCAACTCACCATCCGATAAAATTACGCCTTGCAACTGTTCATCAGAAACCAACTCCGCCATTAAAGACGAAAAATGACGCTGAAACAGCGGGAATTTATCTTCTTCAAGTGAAAGTCCAGCCGCCATTGCATGCCCACCAAATTTCACCATCAACCCCGGATTTAACGTATTTAATCGTTCTAATGCATCTCGAAGATGAACACCGCTAATTGAACGACCAGAGCCTTTTAACAGACCATCACCGCTAGGTGCAAAAGCAATAACAGGACGATGCAATTTTTCTTTAATACGAGAAGCTAAAATACCCACAACACCTTGATGCCATTCAGGATGATAAATCGCTAAACCATTCGGTAAATCATGTTGTGTTCCCATAAATTGACGGAAAATAGTTGAAGCTTCTTCTTGCATACCCGCTTCAATTTCACGTCGGGTTTGATTTAATCCATCAAGTTCATTAGCAATCTCACGCGCAGAGCCAATATTGTCGGTTAAAAGTAAAGCAACGCCCACAGACATATCATCAAGACGTCCGGCTGCGTTTAAGCGAGGGCCTAAAAAGAAACCTAAGTCACTACTGACCAATTGAGCGAGTTCTTTTCGAGAGACTTCTGTTAGTGCTTTTATTCCGACACAACAGCGACCCGCTCTAATTCGGCGTAATCCTTCATAAACAAAAATACGGTTATTTTCATCAAGAGGAACAACGTCTGCCACTGTGCCTAGTGCAACTAAATCAAGAAAATCAGCCATATTAGGACGAGCTAAGTTTTGTTGCTCGAACCAACCTTGTTTTTCTAATTCAGCTCTTAATGCCGTCATTAAATAAAAAGTAACGCCAACACCCGCTAATGATTTAGATAAAAAAGAGCAATCTGTCAGGTTAGGATTAATAATCGCATCAGCAGCGGGTAAGGTTTGTCCGGGTAAATGGTGATCAGTAACGAGGACACGAATACCATATTCATGAGCTGTATCCACACCTTCGAAAGAGGAAATTCCATTATCAACGGTGATAATGAGATCAACCCCTTTTTTAGCAACGTCATGAACAACTTGAGGGCTTAAACCATAACCATCATCAAAGCGATTAGGAATATGATAGCTAACTTGCTTAAATCCCATTTGGCGTAATGCTTTAATCGCAAGTGCGGTACTTGTTGCGCCATCAGCATCAAAATCACCAACAATAACAATGCGAGATTGTTGCTGTAACGCCTCAATCAGTAATGAAATTGCCGTTTCTATTCCTGTTAATGCTTGATAATGAAGTAAGCCTTTTAACGATCGTTCTAGTTGAACTTCAGATGTTATTCCACGATTAGCATAAATTTGTCGTAATAAGGGATCTAAGTTATCCGGTAATTGAGTTGCCTGTGCAATTCGACGACGCAGTGTCGGTTCAATAGTGACCATAAAACGTAATTACTTCTCTTTTTTATCTAATAATTCAACAAGGTTTTGAGCAGAAATATATCCACCGTAAATACTGGCATTAGGTAATACAATAGCAGGAGTGCCCTGAATACCCATCATGGTGCCTAATTTAAAGTGCTCATTGATATTGATTTTTGCACATTCATCAATGGGGATAATTTTGTCACCTTTAAATGCACTGTCTAATGATTTATTAGGAAAACCACTACACCACACAGCATTCATTTCTTTACTCACAATATTATTGCCAACACCGTTACGAGGAAATGCCAAATAACGCACTGTTACACCCTGTTTATTCAGTTCAGGCACTTCTTGGTGAAGTTTTTGGCAATAAGGGCAGCTGATATCGGTAAAAATGGTGATCATATGGCGCTCATTACGCGCTTTATAAACAATCATTTCATTTTTAAGTGAGTCTACTTTTTTCATAATAACTTGATTAGCGATACTAACTGGCTCACCACTACTAATGTTATAAATAGGCCCTGCAGTCAGATATTTACCATCATCTGTAATATAAAAAATGCCTTTATCTGATAACACTGCATTTAATCCAACAATCGGCGTTGGTTGAATACTCTCTGCTTTAATCTGCATTTTAGCCAATTGCGCTTCAATAGAAGCATTGTCAGCAAGCACTGGCATTGACACCATACTTAATAATATTGGCAACCAGAATAATTTCTTTTTCATTTGAATTCCTATTTAACGCCGGCTATTTAGCGGCTATCCCCTTGGGTGATGTTGCTGATGAAGCGCTTTCAAGCGCTCTGTTGCAACATGGGTATAAATCTGTGTTGTAGAGAGGTCACTGTGCCCCAATAACATCTGTACAACACGCAAGTCTGCTCCATGATTTAAGAGATGTGTTGCAAATGCATGACGCAACACATGGGGTGATAGTTTTTCAGTATCTATTCCTGCTATCACGGCATAATGTTTTATCCGATGCCAAAACGTTTGTCGTGTCATTTTTTGCCCTCTTAAGCTAGGAAAAACAACATCGTCCGTTTTGCCTTGCATTAAAGCGGGTCTTCCATATTGCAGATATTGCTCTAGCCAGTAAATAGCTTCTTCACCTAAAGGAACTAATCGTTCTTTATCGCCCTTACCAATAACGCGTAGCACGCCTTGTCGTAAACTAATATCAGAGAGAGATAATCCCACTAATTCAGAAACACGAAGCCCACACGCATAAAGGACTTCAAGCATCGCTTTATCACGTAATTCAAGTGGTTCATCAATACAAGGAGCATTGAGTAGATCATCAACTTGTCGTTCACTTAAATCTTTTGGTAAACGTTTGGGAAGCTTAGGGGTTGAAAGCAATGCACTAGGATCGTCTAAACGTAATTTTTCACGATATAAATATTGGAATAACCGACGCATTGTACTGAGTAACCGGGCTGCACTGCTGGCTTTATAACCTTCATCTAAACGCGTTGCGAGAAAAGATTGTAAATCCAAGGTAGTAACCGATAACCAATCTAATTGGTGATGTGCAAGCCATTGCCCTAATGCTTGTAAATCTAAACGATAAGAGCTGAGTGTATTAGCGGATAAGCCTTGCTCTAACCAAATATTGTCGAGAAATTGTTCAATGATAATATCAGTATCTTCATTGGTATGAGTTGTCTTTTTTGTCGATAATTTGGTTTGTGACACAGTCTTGCTCTCCCTCTCTTTAGCTTATCGCCTTTACATTATGCCTTATAAAAAAAATTTTCTGGTACAATAGTGACCTTTATTGGCAAAAATATCCTAAAAACCTTTATGAAAATTGGTCTATTTTACGGTTCTAGCACCTGTTACACCGAAATGGCAGCAGAAAAAATTCGTGATATTCTCGGTGAAGAGTTTGTTGATCTTCATAATGTTCAAGAGTGTGATATCACGCTCATGGAACAATATGACATCCTTATTTTAGGTATTCCAACTTGGGATTTTGGTGAGATCCAAGAAGATTGGCTCAATATTTGGGATACATTGCCAACATTAAATTTAAAAAATAAGCTTATTGCAATGTATGGAATGGGCGATCAAGTTGATTACAGCGAATGGTTTCTTGATGCACTTGGTATGCTTTATCATCATTTATTACCAAGTGGTGTTAAGTTTATTGGGTTCTGGCCTGTTGATGGATATGAATTTGTCAGCCCAAAACCTTTATCAGATGATGGTAAGCATTTTGTTGGTCTTGCATTAGATGACGTTAACCAGTTTGAAGAAACTGATGAACGTTTATCACAATGGTGTATGCAAATTCTACGTGAAGTAGAAGAAAACTTATAAATATAATATCCAGGTATTAAATATCTGGATATTGCATTAATAACTGAGAGAAGTTACGCCACTCATTTTCTGTCATACTATCAAAAGCAACCCATAACGTGATTTGTTTTTTATTTAAAATAGAAGTCAACGTTATTCGAGTACCAAAACGGCTGATCCAAGGGTGTTTTGTTATTTGCCATTCATGCAGTTTCCATTGAATTCGATTTCCATTCAGTAAAACAAAATCTCCCTTGATACGGCTAATATTCTTTTGTGTGAAATACCAACTGCCGATCAGGAACAGTAACAATGGCACCCAAACATAAATAAAATCAGGAGGCCACGGATACAACAGTAAACCTATCACAAAGGCAACATAAGCAACCGTTGAGAAGAGTTGAGTGAACCATGATACTGTGAGGTGCGATTTCCATAAAACCACGAGTTATATTAACTCCTGCTGTAATTCTATACGAATATAAATAAGTTAAAGATAATAAAGACCAACCTATTTATAATGTAACTTCTTTCTTAGCCTTGCAAATAGTTTATCTTACATTTTAGCTCAATTATTTATTGTTACTTTTTCTATTAAATATATGTTTAAAAAATATAGCTTAATAATAATTACGTAATTTCTATTCTTTTTTAATCGTTGTTTTAATAAAGCCAGCATACCTGATTTATTAAGTATAAAGAGAAAAACATCGAAAAAAGGCGATTTAAGCGATCATTTTTAGAGATAGTACGCAAATTTAACGCAACTACATTTTTTATTTCAGTAAATTTTAGAGTACTATTAATTTTTTATATAAAAATAAAAACGCCTTTATTTGATAAGAAAATAAAAGCGTCATTTTTAATCAATCTTAATTACTATTTAATCTATCGTTGATTTGATAATCTATTTTATTAATATTTATCAACGATCTCCGCCATTCTAGCTTTATTGCGCTCTTGGATTAACTTCACCATATAATAGAGCGCATCATCATCAGGGCGTCCATGATTCATTAACCAGTTAAATAAATCAGGATCTGCACACTCTAGTAAACGAACAAAAAGCGCTTTATCGTTATCAGATAGCGTATCGTACTCATTCTCGAAAAAAGGCATGATAGAAATATCCAGTTCACGCATTCCGCGACGACATGCCCAGTTAATTCGTGCTTTATTCTCTATATCGATAGTCATACTCTGCTCTTTACATTGTTCAAATCAAGAAATACCACTATTTCTTCCTAGCCCTGATGATAGTCTTATCGCAAAATTTTTAACATCAAAATGATCACAGTTTGCAGGTTTAGTCTCATAGACAACCTATTGAACACGCTTTCATTTGTTATTTATCAGGTTCATTTTCTGTGCGTTAAAAATAATAATGACTTGCATTGTCTTGTCACTCTTTTACCATAACTGGTGTATCTGATTAATTTAATAGCTGGTGACATCATGACTCAAAATTCTACTCAGGCTAAACGCCCTCATGCAGCAATCAATTTGCCATTAACACTGGTTTCTTTAGATGAATGGTCACTGATAACAGCAACAGGTGCTGACAGTGAAAAATATCTACAAGGTCAACTAACTACGGATATTGCAGCCCTTCCAACAACGACACATACATTGTCTGCACACTGTGAAGCAAAAGGTAAAATGTGGAGTACGCTCCGCTTATTCCACCAGCAAGAAGGTTTTGCTTATATTCTGCGTAAAAACGTCGCGCAAAAACAACTGACTGAATTAAAAAAATATTCCGTATTTTCAAAAGTAACCTTAGCTGAAAATACAGATAGCGTTTTATTAGGATTAGCCGGACAAGGTGCTGCTCTTGCATTAGCCGATTACTTCCCAGATATCCCTCGTAAAGCAAATGAAGTTGTTAATCACGATAATACTTATATTCTTCAGCTACCTTTACCTACCGAACGTTTTTTAATCGTTACAGATGAAGAAACAGCAAAAAATCTTACAACAACATTAAAAGCCGAAATCAGTAATAGCGAGCAATGGTTAGCCTTAGATATTGAGGCTGGATATCCTATTATTGATACTCCAAATATTGAGCAATTCTTACCTCAAGCAACAAATCTGCAAGCATTACCGCTGAGCATCTGCTTTAAAAAAGGCTGTTATACCGGACAAGAGATGGTATCTCGCGCAAAATTCAGAGGTGCCAACAAACGTGCAATGTACCTATTATCAGGTGGTGGTACTGAATTACCTGAAATTGGCGGTAGCGTTGAATGGCAATTAGGCGAAGATAAATGGCGTAAAACAGGGACGGTATTAAGTGCTGTACGTATGGCTGATAATACTATTTTGGCTGAAGTTGTTATGAATAACGATATGGAGCTCGATAGTGTATTTAGAGTTCAAGGCGATAACATCAGCCGTCTATCCATTAAACCACTGCCTTATTCTTTAGAAGAAGAGTAATTTTTATTTATCATACCAATACGGATTTTTATGACACAATTACCTAAAGGGGCATTTGGCCCCTTCTCTGATACGATTAACTTTATTATGGAGTTAGATAAACTAAAACGTGTTTATCGTAAAAATAATGTATTAGACAATAGTCGTTCTGAAAATACTGCAGAACATAGCTGGCACTTTGCTGTTGCAGCAATGAGTTTTCAGCCGTATGCAGGTGATATTGATATGGGACGTGCTATTCAGTTAGCACTTGTTCACGATATCGTTGAAATAGATGCTGGCGATGTGATGGTGTATGACGTTGCTGCTCGTGAAGCAATTAAAGAGCACGAGCAAAAAGCTGCAAAACGTATTTTTGCTTTATTACCTTCGCCACAAAGTGAATATTTTCTCAATTTATGGTTGGAATATGATGCAGCTGAAACACCAGAATCTCAGTTTGCCAATATTCTTGATCGCACCATGCCAATGCTGATGAATTTACATAACGAAGGTCAAAGCTGGGTTGAAAATAATATCCGCTTAGAGCAAGTATTAGCGCGTAATCTGTTTATTGAAAAACAGTGGCCAGAATTTTGGCAATATCTCTACCCTCAATTATTAGAGGCGCAGAAAAAAGGCTGGCTGAAGTAATATATTCAAGACTGAATTTGTTAATAAAAAAATACCGATGACTAACTTAACCATCGGTATTTCATTTAGGAATATTGTTAGATTAAAGCTTATTCATAATCACTGATTGGCGCACATGAACAATGTAAATGGCGGTCGCCATACACATCATCAAGACGTTTAACCGCTGGCCAATATTTACTTTGTTTCGTTGCTTCACTTGGGAACACCGCACATTCACGGCTATAACTATGTGACCACTCTTGCACTAATTCATATTGTGTATGAGGCGCATTAACTAATGGGTTATCGTCAATTGACCATACACCTTTATCTACCTGTGCAATTTCAGCACGAATAGAAAGCAGAGCCTCAATAAAGCGATCAATTTCAACTTTACTTTCGGATTCTGTTGGCTCAATCATTAATGTCCCCGCAACAGGGAATGACATAGTTGGAGCGTGGAATCCATAATCAATTAGACGCTTAGCCACATCCATTTCACTGATACCGTAATTCGCTTTTAATGGACGAATATCGATAATACATTCATGTGCAACATAACCATCAGCGCCAGCATAAAGAATGTCATAGTCATTTTTCAGGCGTTGCGCGATATAGTTCGCATTTAAGATAGCCACTTGGCTTGCTTGTTTAAGCCCTTGTGCGCCCATCATACGAATATACATCCAACTAATTGGTAGTATTGAAGCGCTACCAAATTGAGCCGCAGAAACCGCGCCTTGTGTAGTAACATTCTCCATTTCAACAACAGAGTGCCCTGGCACAAACGGTGCTAAGTGTGATTTCACACCAATAGGTCCCATACCTGGGCCACCACCGCCATGAGGGATACAGAAGGTTTTATGTAAGTTTAAGTGAGAAACATCAGAGCCAATAAAGCCCGGTGTGGTGATCCCCACTTGCGCATTCATATTTGCGCCATCAAGATAAACCTGTCCGCCATATTGATGAATGATCTCGCAAACTTCACGAATACCTTCTTCATAAACACCATGCGTTGATGGATATGTCACCATCACACAAGAGAGTTCAGCTTGATGTTTTTCTGCTTTAGCTTTTAAGTCCGCAATATCGATATTACCGTTATCATCACAACCGACGACAACCACTGTCATTCCTGCCATATGAGCAGAAGCAGGGTTAGTACCGTGTGCTGAACTTGGGATCAAGCAGATATGTCGCGCACCTTCTCCACGACTTTGGTGATAACGACGAATAGCTAATAAACCGGCATATTCACCTTGAGCACCTGAGTTTGGTTGCATGCACATCGCATCATAACCCGTTAATGCAGCAAGCCAACTAGAGAGTTGTCCAATCATCACTTGATAGCCTTTCGCTTGATAAGCTGGGCAGAATGGATGTAACTCTGTAAATTCAGGCCATGTGATTGGGATCATTTCAGCGGCAGCATTTAGTTTCATTGTGCATGAACCTAATGGGATCATCGCTTGGTTCAATGCTAAGTCTTTATTTTCTAAACGATGCATATAGCGCATCATTTCTGTTTCACTGTGATAATGATGAAAGTTTTCATGTGTCAGCACAGTGTCTTTACGTTGCATAGAAGCAGGGATTGATGCTGACGCAGAAGCCACTTGTCTATCAAGTGCATCAATATCACCAGCTAATGCTTTACCACTGATAATTTCAACAAGCTTTAATACATCTTCACGTGTTGTAATTTCGCTTAGTGTTACACCCACGGCACCCACAATATCGGTACGTAAGTTAATTTCAGCATCTTTAGCACGTTGTAATACAGCCGCTTTATCTGCAGTATCAATCGTTAAGGTATCAAACCAAGTTTTATGGCGTAATACCATACCGTTTTGTTGTAAACCCGCTGCTAAAATATCCGTTAAACGATGAATACGTTGAGCGATGGTTTTTAATCCTTCAGGTCCATGATAAACCGCATACATAGCCGCGATATTGGCAAGTAAGACTTGGGATGTACAAATATTGGAGTTCGCTTTTTCACGACGAATATGTTGCTCGCGCGTTTGCATCGCCATACGTAATGCACGATTACCCGCAGCATCACGAGAAACACCAATAATACGTCCCGGCATCGCACGTTTATATTCATCACGACAAGCAAAGAATGCCGCATGTGGACCACCGTAGCCCATTGGAACACCAAAACGTTGCGCTGAGCCTAATACGATATCAGCACCTTGATGCCCCGGTGCTGTGAGTACCACCAGCGCCATTAAATCAGCAGCTACACTGGTAATAATTTTGCGTTCTTTTAATGCTGCTAATAATTTGCTGTGATCATGGACTTCGCCTGTTGTGCCGACTTGTTGTAATAGCACGCCAAAGACACCTTCAAGCTCTAATACTTTTTCAGCCTTATCAACAACCACTTCAAAACCAAAGGTATCAGCGCGGGTTCTGACAACATCTAAGGTTTGAGGGTGAATATCATCAGCAACAAAGAAACGATCCGCATTTTTTAATTTGCTTACACGTTTTGCCATTGCCATTGCTTCAGCTGCTGCCGTTGCTTCATCTAGCAGTGATGCAGAAGCAAGATCCATTCCTGTGTAATCAATTGTAACTTGTTGGAAATTCAGTAGTGATTCTAGACGACCTTGAGAAACTTCTGGCTGATACGGTGTATAAGCGGTATACCAGCCCGGATTTTCTAATAAATTACGCAAAATCACAGGAGGTAATACAGAAGGCGCGTAACCCATTCCAATGTAAGAAGTGAAACGTTTATTTTGGCTGGCGATCGCTTTCAGTTCAGCCAAGGCTTCTTGCTCTGTTGCTCCGGCACCCACATTTGGTGGTGTCTCTAATTGAATATTATCTGGAACAATTTTTTGAGTTAATTCATTTAATGAGGAGACGCCAACAGCACTGAGCATCTCTTTAATCTGTTCTGGTGATGAACCAATATGGCGACGAATAAATTCATCGCGATACTCTAACTGATTTAAAGTCTGTGTCATTGCAAGTAATTTCCTGAATTCACTATGAATGGATAGGTAAATAGCACACGGCTTAAAGCGTGTTGAGATAGCATTACGATAACAAGCTAACAAATAAAAACGCCCCGGCATTAATTTGACGGGGCGCTTCGTTTTACTCTTCGCTATCTACCAACTCTTGATAACCTGCGGCATCAAGTAAGTCATCTAATTCGCTTTCATTATTTGCTTTAATGCGAAATAGCCAACCTTCTCCGTAAGGTGCGCTGTTTACCAGCTCTGGAGAACCATCTAACTCTTCATTTACTGCGATAATTTCACCTGATAATGGTGCATAGATATCTGATGCCGCTTTTACTGATTCCGCAACGGCACAATCATCACCAGCAGCCACTTCTCTACCCACTTCTGGTAGATCAACAAACACCATGTCACCTAATAATTCCTGTGCATGTTCAGTAATACCGATAGTGTATTCACCATTGCCTTCTGAACGTATCCACTCATGAGATTGTGCGTATTTTAATTCACTAGGTATTTGACTCATTGACCTTACTCTCCATTTAAAATTATTGTGCGTGTTATACCAATGCTTTACCTGAACGAACAAAACCAGGTTTTACCACTTCTACTGGCATCTCACGATTACGCATTAATATAATTGCGCTATCTTTTATACCTGCTGGAACTCTTGCTAATGCAATACTAAAGCCTAATGTAGGCGAAAAAGTACCACTTGTAATAATACCTTCTCTTAATTCACCTAAATCATCAGTAAAGTGTACGGCAGTACCTGCTCGCAACACACCTTTCTCTCGCATCACAAGACCAACAAGTTTATCTGTGCCTGTTGCGCGTAATTTTTCTAATGCTTCTCGACCAATAAATTGACGATCTTCCGGTGCCCATGCAATCGTCCATCCCATATTCGCTTCAAGTGGGTTAATAGTTTCATCCATCTCTTGGCTATAGAGGTTCATTCCCGCTTCTAAACGTAATGTATCTCTCGCACCTAATCCTGCGGGTTTAACACCCACAGCTAATAATTTTTTCCAAAAATCGACTGCTTGCTCTTTTGGCATTGCGATTTCATAACCAGCTTCACCGGTATAGCCTGTTGTTGCAACAAACAGGTCTCCAAGCTCTACACCATAGAAAGGCTTCATAGCAGAAACAACTTGGCGTTGCGCTTCGGTTAATAAGCTTTGTACTTTCTCTTGTGCATGAGGACCTTGAACAGCGATTAATGCCAAATCGTCACGTACAGTGATATCCACAACATAATCTGAAGCATGTTGTTCAATCCATGCCAGATCTTTTTCTCGGGTAGCAGAGTTCACAACGAGACGATAGAAAGAGTCATCAAAGTAATAAACGATAAGATCATCAATTACACCACCTGATGCATTTAACATACCGGTATAAAGCGCCTTACCTTTTTCGGTGAGTTTAGCGATATCATTCGCTAATAAATAACGCAGAAAATCTTTAACTTGTGAGCCATGTAAGTCAACAATGGTCATATGAGAAACATCAAACATACCTGCATCACGACGTACAATATGATGTTCATCTATTTGGGAGCCATAGTGCAAGGGCATCATCCAACCATGAAAATCGACCATACGAGCACCGCAGGCTACATGCTCATCATACAACGGAGTCTGTTTTGCCATTCTTCCCTCTTTCTACTTTTACTTTAGATTATTCAGAGAACGTATTTGTTAAATATAAAATTAAACTTGATTTGAAATCATAGTGTTAATCTTAAGCTTAAGTTTATTTTTAAACATAGATTTAACAAATACGAGCAATTAACGTACAACGCAAACGATACCATCCCCTTGAACTTAGCATTGTGAGAAAAAATAAACCATAAGTTAAAATAGGGTATAGTGTCTCTTAATCATAATGTAGACATATGGGTATGCAGAACTAATGATTGCAATTATGCGTATCAGCGCTCATTTTTAGCGAGGAATTACTGAAAAAAAGGAATTAGTGCAAAGAATAGACTGAAAAAATAGATTTTTTTAGTTCTATTTCTTCAGTCAGATATAAATAAAAGTAATGTGAAATAAGCGAGGAATTAGATTTTTTCAACTGAAGTGAAATTTTTATCACTTAACCATTCAGGTAAATCAGAAAGTCCCATTGCTTGCTCAAGTAACTTAGGTTTTACCCCCGGTAAACTATCTGCTAACGAAAGGCCGATATCCCGAACCAGTTTTTTAACTGGGTTGTTGCCAGCAAAAAGTTCACGGAATCCTTGCATACTTGCCAGCATTACGGCTGCGGCATGTTTGCGACGACGCTCGAATCGTCTCAAATAGAGATATTCACCAAAATCTTTACCTTCTGCTTTTAAGCGGCGGATCTCACCGATTAACTCTGCAACATCCATAAAACCGAGGTTAACGCCTTGTCCAGCTAAAGGGTGGATAGTATGTGCAGCATCACCTAATAGTGCTAAACGAGGAGCCGCAAATTGACGAGCATAACGACCTGTTAATGGTATGGTCATGCGATCACTTATCAACTCACATTGACCTAAACGCATATCAAAGGTCACACCTAATGTGCGTTCAAATAAGGTTTTTTCTGCGTTTTTATAACTTTCAGCAAGGTTGCTTGGTAAAGACCAAACAATAGAACAAGTATGAGGATCAGAAAGCGGTAGAAATGCCAAAATGCCTTCACCATGAAAGACTTGGCGTGCGACATTATCATGAGGCTGTTCAGTACGAATAGTGCCAACTAAGGCATGATGTTCATAATCCCAAAAAGTCAGGGGAATATCTGCGTGTTTGCGTAACCATGAATTAGCACCATCAGCTCCGACAACTAATCTTGCCGTCAACATCTCACCATCATTCAGGGTAATAAATGCATCATTTTCCCCCCACACCACACGCTCAATCTGCGTTGATGAATAGAAGGTAATATCACTGTGGCTTTCACATTTTTGCCAAAGTACTTCACGAATAAGGTTATTTTCGATGATAGAGCCTAAATGGCTGAACCCTTCTTTTTGTGCTGAAAATTCAATACGACCAAAACTATCTTGATCCCAAACCTCCATACCTTGATAAGGTGCGGTTCGTAGTGCTTGTAAGTTTTCCCAAACACCTAATTTTTTCAGCAACATTTCACTGGCTGTATTAATAGCAGATACCCGTAATGAAAAATCATCCTGTGGGTGAAAAAGCTTCGTTACTGGGTGATTTTCTATTATCGCTATACGTAATCCACACCCGTGTAATCCGCTGGCTAATGCAAGCCCAACCATTCCACCACCAGCAATAACAACATCAAATGATTTCATAATAAAAGTATCCTAAAAAGCGATTATTTTAGAGCGCGCTGTTCTTTTCTGCTTGTCTAGTCTGTCCAGCCCAATGTTTGATGCGCCAATTTATCTCTCATCATTGGAAGCAATTCCATCGTCATTAACCCTAAGTTGCGAGAAATAATCAGTGGCACACAACGATTTGCAAACACTTTCACCAACCCATCGGTAATAGAGATTGTTTTTTCTCTATCTTGTTGGCGAAGTTGTTGATATTGAGAGAGCACTCGATAACTACCAATATCAATATTGGCATTAATCGCTTGGGTGATCGTATTGGCGAGCGCCATAACATCACGTAAACCAAGGTTAAAACCTTGTCCTGCAATAGGGTGAAGTGTTTGCGAGGCATTTCCAACTAACGCTAAACGATGACCAATAATTTGATTGGCTTTTTGTAGTGCTAAAGGGTAACAATTTCGCTTGCCAATATGCTCTATCTTTCCTAAACGCCAGCCAAAATCACGCTGTAAATGTGCGATAGTTGTTTCATCATCCCACTGTGAAACTTCATCCAGCTTTTCAATCGGATGGCACCACACTAATGAGCTGCGCCCTTCACTCATTGGTAACATGGCTAATGGACCAAATTCCGTAAAGCGCTCGAAAGCTTTACCTTGAGGATCGATTTGCGTTTTGACATTAGCGATCACGGCCACTTGGTTATAAGGCTCTCGTTGCCATTGAATATGGCACTGGTGACCAATAGGTGAGTTCGTACCATCAGCGGCAATCAGTAAGTCACTCGATAATTGCGTACCATCATCAAGTGTTACCTCAACAGAATCGATATTACGTTGAACTTGTTCAACTTTAGCAGGGCAATAAAGTGTGATATTAGATTGTTTTTTCAACTTGGCAAAAAGCTGACGCCCTGCATCATGTAATTCAACAACATAACCCAGTGCTGAGATATCATAGTCTTGTGCATGAATATTAACAAAACCACAATGCCCTCTATCAGAGACATGAACGTGATTAATGGGGGTAACAAAAGGTTTTAATGTTGACCAAAGCCCGATTTGCTCTAACCGTTTTGCTGTTCCATGTGCTAATGCAATCGCTCTTGCATCAAACCCAGGATGCCCATTGTCAGGCTCTCTTGCTTCAATTAACGAAATTGAAATCTTACCTTTATTTAATGTAGAGAGTGCAAGTGCTAATGTCGCACCTGCCATTCCACCACCCACAATAATCACATTCATGCTGATTTTAGCCTTAAATTTTTCCTGCCATCAGAGCTTCAATTTCATCAGGATCTTTAACAACAGATGCCGTTAAATTCTCATTGCCTGTTTCCGTGATAACAATGTCATCTTCAATACGAATACCGATACCGCGATATTCTTGTGGCACGTCTGCATCTGGTGCAATGTAAAGCCCCGGTTCAATGGTCAGTACCATACCTGGTTCTAAAATACGGTCACGCTCAGTGCCATAATGTCCAACATCATGAACATCAAGACCTAACCAGTGGCTTAAGCTATGCATAAAGAAACGCTGATAGGCTTTTGTCTCAATAAGATGATCGATTTCACCGTGCATAATGCCCAGTTTAACCAGTCCTTCGACCATGATATACACGACATGCTCTGTAACTTCTTTGATACTTGTACCAGGTTTGTACAATTCCAAAGAAACATTGATGGATTTTAAAACGATGTCATAAATTTCGCGTTGTTGACGGCTAAATTTACCATTAACAGGAAAAGTACGGGTGATATCACCAGCATAACCTTCATATTCACAACCTGCATCAATGAGAACTAAATCTCCATCGCGCATTTTGGTTTCATTTTCGGTGTAATGAAGAATACAACCATTTTCACCACTACCGACAATACTGTTATAAGAAGGGAAACGCGCACCATGAGAAACAAACTCATGTTCAATCTCACCTTGAAGTTGATATTCGTACATACCCGGCTGACATTTTTGCATCGCACGCGTATGTGCTAACGCAGTGATTTTTCCGGCTTTACGCAGTAATTCAAGTTCAAAATCAGATTTAAACAGACGTTGTTCATGAACCATTGGACGCCAATCAATAATGGTTTGCGGCGCTTTTAAGTTACGGCGAGAGCCTTTTCTTAATGTTTCTAATGCACTAAAGACTATCTCATCAGCAAACGCGTATTCACCTTGAGCATGATAAACAACATCTAACCCGTTTAATAATTGGTAAAGTTGTTCACCCACATCTTCATAAGGTAGCGCCTTATCAACACCCAATTTTTCAGGTGCTGCTTCTTGTCCAAGGCGACGACCAAACCAAATTTCAGCGGTTAAATCTCTAACACGATTAAAAAGTACACTATGGTTATGTGTTTCATCACTTTTAATCAGCACAAGAATAGCTTCAGGCTCGCTGAAACCAGTTAGATAAAGGAAATCACTATGTTGGCGATAAGGATACTCACTATCAGCATTACGTTGCGCTGGTGGTGCGGCGAAAAAGATAGCTGCACTCGCAGGCTTCATTTGTGCTAATAATGCCTGACGACGGGATAAAAATTCTTGCTTATTCATACCCACTCCTGTCTTTCATTTATCTTTATGGTTATCTAATTAATGATGAAATTAATGTAATACACGTTGCTCATTTTGTTCGTCATTTCCTTTGTCTTTTGGTGCGACAAAAGTGATATAACAAAGTTGAACGGATACTTTTACATATTCACTGACTTCTTCAAGTGCATCTTCAAGTTCTTCTTGGTTTTCGTCTTCTTCGTAACCTAGCGCACCAATATTACGTAAATCAGTAATCACTTCGGTCAATTCTTTATGATCAGACAACTTAGGTTGAGCAACCCCCAGACCTAAAAGAAAATGATTAACCCAACCTGCAAGGGCATCGGCTCTTGGAAAAACAGATTCAGATTCGTCAGGTACTAACATCGAGAAATTGAACACACTGTCATCGAGCTGTTCGTAGGTGATGTGATAAAGCTCTTCAAGTGGCTCTGATAGCGTTTTAGGAAAAGCTAAACCTTCATTGGTCAGATCGTGTAATAAGGTTTTCCAACTACTATCGCGCACTGCACCGCAAATAAATCCTGTAATCAAACCATGCATTTCAGCCGCGGTTAAAGGTACTGTATGTTGCTGTAATAATGCATCAATAGTTTGATAATTCGGTAATGTGTTCTGTTTTGACATAAGAATAAACGTCGCATTTAGGGGAATAGTTCAAGATATGCTACCATCAATAGAAGTCGCTGTACCAGTTAAGCCATGTTAATCATTGGAATTTTTGCAGTAATAGCGTTTAATACAGCGTTATAACCGTATACACTACTAAACACGTAGCACAGATTTTATGTCAGGAAGGAATCATGTCCGCACAACCCGTTGATCTTCAAATTTTTGGGCGTTCATTACGTGTCAATTGCCCACCAGAACAAAGAGATGCTTTACTGGCTTCTGCTGCTGAACTGGAACAACGATTACAAGATCTCAAAGAACGCAGTGGTGTTTCCAATACAGAGCACTTAATTTTTATCGTGGCATTAAATATGAGTCATGAGTTGGCAGAAGAAAAGTTAAAAACCAGAGACTATGCCTACAACATGGAAGAGAAAATAAAAATGCTACAACAATCCATTGAACAAGCTTTACACGATCAAGGCAAGCACCATGATCGCACTTTTTCAACTGCGAAGTAGATTTGTTCAGAAAGCATGCGTACACCACGAAATTCACAGATAATAGGTTGCTTTCTACAATTAAAATAATACAATAGTTCATAGATAAGGTGCTTAGCGCACCCACCAAATTTCTCTGAGATGTTTGCCAGCGGGCCAGTCCCCTGAGCCGATATTCGAAACACATAGAACGTGGTGATCTGTTGCTTGTGAGCATACCCGATTCGTTCAGGCAGCCTAATGGCAGCAACACTATGTTCACCTTGGACCATGGGTTCAAGGGTTACAGCTTGCGGCGGCATCTTGGAGACCTCCTACTAAAGTTCTAAACACTAAGTATTTTATAACTACTTAATGTTTAGAACTTTTTTTATGCTTTCATTCTCATATCTTCAACTTCTTCGCTTTCTTACCTCTAAAGTGTGATAAATTGATTAAAATGATGGTTTCTACTTAATACCAACCGCTTATTGATGGATTGATGAATGACGCACACTTCACTTTTTCAACAAAGAGATGAGATCCGCAAAGCTATTCGCCAAAAACGTCGTTTACTCACATTAGAAGAGCAACAACAAGCAGCTGATAAATTATGCGAGCAAGTTCTTGCTCATCCTAAAATTAAACAAGCACAGACTATTGCACTGTTTCTTTCTTTTGACGGTGAAATTGATACATCACCTTTGATCTCCCAGTTATGGACATTAAATAAACAAGTTTGCTTACCTGTATTACACCCATTTCATCGCCATCATCTCCTTTTCTTACGTTACACACCCTCTACTCCGTTAGTAAAAAATCGCTTTAATATTTCTGAACCTCCTCTAAATGTGAACATGGTTATTCCCATCTCTAATATTGATATTATCTTTACACCATTAGTCGCTTTTGATGCACAAGGTCAACGATTAGGTATGGGAGGCGGTTTTTACGATAGAACATTAGAAAACTGGCAACGAAAATCATTTTACCCAATGGGGCTTGCCCATACTTGCCAACAAGTTGATTATCTCCCTACCGCTGATTGGGATATTCCATTACCTGAAATTATTACTCCTGAAAAAAGATGGCATTTTTAGGCTATTCTATTTTTTAGTATCAATAGTTATCTGTGTTTTTTTATATTTTTTATAAAAAAAACACTCTTAAATACCTTTTATATTCCCTCTATAAAAAGGTATTTATTCTAATGAATAATAAAGACATTCATTTAATTAAATGCATTAACATTATTATCAGCCTAATTGAAAATAAAGAAATAAAAACAGAACACAATCACACAGTAAATTCATTAGAAAAAGAGCACAACTTTAAATTAAAGAAAATAAAAAAATCAACTTTATTAAAAAAACAAATAAACCATAAGTTAATTATTATAGATAACAATGATAATTCATTTATTTTACTAAAAAACAATAACAACAACATTCTTATTTATAACACTCAAACAGATAAAACAGAAACTATTAGTAGAGATAGTTTATTTAAAATGAAAACCATCTATTACCTTGATTTTAAATCAAATAATGAATTCAACATTGCTTGGTTTTTTCCTGTATTTAAAAAAAATAAAACCATTTTTTATAGTATCTTGTTTTATTCATTAGTTTTGCAATTATTACTATTGGCAACTCCTTTAGTTACACAAATTATTATGGATAAGATAATTGTTCATCAAGCACTATTAACACTTGATTTATTAGTTATTACTTTGGTCTTTATTGCTATTTATGAAGGTGTGCTAAAAGGAATTAGAGAGTATATCTATCACCACACAGCAAATAAAATTGATATTACTCTAAGCTTAAAATTGACCGAACACTTATTTAAATTACCGATTAGTTATTTTAAATCTCGGCAAACTGGTGCCATTGTCACTCGAGTAAAAGAATTAGATATTATTAGAGAATTTATTACTAATACGTTATTGATGCTAATTGTCGATTTTTCTTTTATCTTTATATTTATCGTTGCAATGGCAATATTTTCGTTAAAACTCACTTTATTTTTTATTACCTCGATCTCTTTTTACTTTATTTTAGCTAAATTTCTCGCACCTAAAATAGAGCTTGCTGTTCAACAGCTTTATCAAAAAGCGGCAATTAATACTGGATTTCTTACCGAAAGTTTAGGGGGGATTGAAACAATTAAAAGCCTTTCGCTTGAGCCTCGATTTACACAACAGTGGCATACACAAATTCATCAGCTCACCTCTAAAAGCTTAGCACTTCAAAATATTGATAATTTCTCGCGCTTTATTGTGTTATTTCTTAATAAAACAACAATGGCATTACTGTTATGGCTAGGTGCCTATGAAGTCATTTCTCTTTCGATAACAATAGGTCAACTTATTGCGTTCATGATGCTCCTTAGATTCTGTTTACAACCCTTTGCGACGGCAATTGATGTTTGGGGTAAATATATCAGAACAAAAACCGCTATCTATAACTTACAAGATATTCTTAATCTTCCTAAAGAGCAGGATACTGCAACACGGCAATCCAATATCAAAGGTGAAATTACCTTTAATAAGGTGAGTTTTTATTATCAAAGCAATACTCCTGTTATTTTAAATAATATTTCATTACATATTAAAAAACATGAAGTTATTGGTATTGTTGGTACTTCAGGCTCGGGGAAAAGCACCTTAGTGCGAATGATTTCAGGTCTTTATATTCCACAATCAGGCTGTATAAAAATTGACGGTATTCCTCTTACACAATTTCATTTAACTAACCTACGCCAACAAATCGGTTTTGTATTACAAGAGAACTTTTTATTTAACTTAAGTGTCTTTGATAACATTCGATTAACTCATCAACATGCTTCTTTAGAAGAAGTTATTCACGTTGCCAAAATAGCAGGTGCTCACGAATTTATTTTAAAGCTTCCCCTAGGATATGACACGCTTATTACAGAAGGAGGAACATCATTATCAGGAGGCCAACGCCAACGTATTGCGATTGCCAGAGCATTATTATCCTCACCTAAAATTCTAATTTTTGATGAAGCCACCAGCTCTTTAGATGATAACTCCCAAGCCATAATTCAAAATAACCTCCCTCTTATTGCTAAAGATAAAACCGTTATTATCATTGCTCATCGCCTTTCAACTATTCGAAATTGTTCTCGTATTATTGTGTTAAATAAAGGGCAAATTATTGAAGATGGAAACCATGAAGAATTAATTGCAAACAGTGGTTATTACAAAAAACTTTGGCAACTTCAACAAGGATGTTGAAAATGAAACTAAATATATCCTCTATTTTTCAACGTAAAAGTAAAGCAAAAAATTACGATTTTTACCCTAACCATATCGCTCTTATCGAAAAACCTATCACACCTTATAGTCGTTATATTGCGATACTTATTTCATTAAATGTTATTGTCTTTCTTCTATGGGCTTATTTCGGTAAATTGAATATACAATCCCCTGCAACAGGTAAACTTATTGCTATTGGACATTCTCAACTTATTCAAATATATGAACATAGTCGATTAGCAACTCTCCATGTAAAGGAAGGACAAAAAGTCAATCAAGGCGATATATTACTCACACTTGATATATTAGGTATTGATGAAGAAATAATAGGAATAAGAAAAAAAATTGATAATATTTTACAGTTTAAAATACGCTATCAAGCATTAAGCCAAGAAACATCTCCTCAAAAGCTTTACCATTTTAATACGTTAGATAAAAAAGCAAAAAAAAATGTTTTAATTAGTTATCAAAAAGAAAAGGAAGAATTTGATAGTAATATAAAAGTAATCGAGACAGAGATTGAAATAAATAATAAAAATCAATTAATGACTCACAATGATTTATTATCATTAAAAATATTAAAAGAAAACATTGAACAACGATTCACATTGAAACAAACACTGTATATAAAAAAATTTATTAGTAAGATAGAGTATCTAGAAAATCAAAAAGAGTTACTAGAAATAAACAGACTGATAAAAACGAAAGATTCAGAATATAACCTATTAAAAAGCCAAGAAGAACAGAAAAAGCAAAATCTAAATCAATTAGAGAAACAAAAATATCTAGAATGGCATGATAAATATAAACAGTATGAAAGTGAATTGATTATTTACAATCAAAATCTTAGCCATCTTCAAAAGAAACAACAACTAAAAAAAGTACGCTCTCCCATAACAGGTACAGTTCAACAAATTTCAACTCATACACTAGGTAGTGTATTACAACCATCACAAGGTGTGATGATAATAGTACCTGATAACCAAGATAATATTGCAGAAGTTAATTTGCTCAATAAAGATATTGGTTTTGTTCATCTAGGACAAAAAGCAATGATAAAAATAGATGCTTTTCCTTATACACGCTATGGCACCATTGAAGGCGAAGTTATTAATATTGCTAAAGATGCCGTTCAGCACGATCAATTAGGCTTAGTTTATCCCGCAACTATTAGATTAAACAGACAGACAATTAAAAATAGCCAAAGGGAATATCGACTCATTCCGGGTATGTCTTTAACTGCCGAAATAATCACTGAACAACGTCGTGTCATTGATTATATTTTAAGCCCAATAGAAGCTTATCGTCACAATGCACTCACTGAAAAATAAAAATAAGATCTCTCACATTATGGAAAATATAACTAACATGGAAGAAAACCAATATCACCACTCTATTATCGATGGATTACTTTATTTTTCTAAAAAAGGCAGAGGAAATATAAAAAAAGAACAGATCATTCATTTTCTTGGTTGTGACAACCATCTTAATAAATGGAATATTTTTGAGTCAGCTAAATTACTCAATTTAAAATGTCAATTTGATATTTTGGATTATGACAAAAAAAACAGCGCTATGATTAGCACAATTATCGAAATAGATAAGCATTGGTATATCTTAAAGGAGATAAAAAAGGAAAAACTTATTGTTTTTGATCCTAAGAATAGTATTGAAATTGAGTTTATTATTGATAAAAAAAAGAAGATTAATATACTATTACTTATTACTAAAGAGCCTTCACCATTATCAGCTAAGTTTGATTTTCGCTGGTTTATTCCTTCTCTATTAAGACAAAAAAACGCATTGCTTTTTATCTTTATTTTAGTTTGTTGCAGTCAACTATTTGCATTGGTCAGTCCCTTAATTTTTGAAATTATGACTGATAAAGTGCTAACAGGAAGAGATCTATCTAACCTACACCTTTTGGGTTGTTTATTGATTCTGATTGCTATTACCGAACCCCTCTATCTTTATTTGCGCGATAAGCTATATGTTTTTATTTCTTGTCAGTTAAGCGCTGAGTTATCAGGAAAGGTATTCCAACATCTTATCCGCTTGCCTAGCCATTTTTTTAATCAACGCCAATCAGGGCAAATCATTACTCGTATTCAAGAGCTTTCACATATTCGACAATTTATTACTAGCTCTGCATTTATGCTATTGCTTGACCTGATTTTTATTATCATATTTATCTCTGTCATGTTTACGTATTCGTCACTTTTAACATGGATAACCTTAGGTTCATTAACACTCTACTTTCTACTTTGGCTTATTTGTGGCCCTTTTATTCGCTATTGGGTTGAGCAGGAATATCAAGCTAATGCGGATAATACCAGTCTACTAACAGAAGCAATAAACGGTATCGAAACCATAAAAATAACAGCAACAGAAAATAAATTTATAGAAAGATGGCAATACAAACTTACAGATCATATTAATAAGCGTTTCTCTGGTGCTAAAAAAGCGTTATTTGCACAACAGCTTATCTCTATCATCCATAAAATTGCGATAGCCACTATTTTATGGCAAGGCGTTAATTTAATTATCAAAGCACAAATGAGTGTAGGTGAGCTTGTTGCTTTTAATCTTTTTGCTGCACATATTACACAACCTATTTTACGCTTAGCGCAATGTTGGCAAGATTTTCAACAAGCAACCATTTCTTTACGTCGTGTTGGCGATATTTTAAACACACCTACCGAACATCAATCTTATGGAACAGCAACCGTTCCTAAAATCAAAGGAAGCATTGTTTTTTCAAATGTTTATTTCCGTTACGCCAATAACACACCAGATATCATAGAAGCACTCTCTTTATCTATTCCTGCCGGTAAGTTTATTGGTATTACAGGTCGTTCTGGCTCAGGAAAGAGCACTCTTACACGTTTGATCCAACGCCTTTATACTCCTCAACAAGGACAAATTTATATTGATGGAATGGATCTCGCTATCGCTGATCCGCTCTCTTTACGCCAAAGTATTAGTCTCGTTTTACAAGAGAGTTATTTATTTAGTGGCTCGATTATTGAGAATATTCGTTTATCAAAACCCAGTGCGAGTGAAAGAGAGATAATAGAAGCTTCTCAATTTGCAGGTGCTTTAGACTTTATTGAGCAACTCCCTTTAGGTTTTAATACTCAAGTTGGAGAAAGAGGTCACAACTTATCAGGAGGACAGCGTCAACGTATTGCGCTTGCTAGAGCCTTGTTAACCGATCCGCGTATTCTTATTTTAGATGAAGCAACATCAGCATTAGATTACAGCTCAGAAGCACAAATTTTAGCGAACTTACCTCAGATTTGTAAAAACAGAACCGTAATTAGTATTGCACATCGTCTAAATACATTAGTGCATTCAGATTATATCTATGTAATAGATAAAGGTAGGGTATTAGAAGAAGGAACACATACTCATTTAATAGAAAATCGAGCGCTCTATTACCAATTATGGCAGCAACAAATTCAATAATTAAAATTTAATAAAAACAAAAAAGGCTCGATATTTCGAGCCTTCAATATATTACCAATAATGTATCAATAATTAGTAAAGCATACGAGCACGGATTGTTCCCGGTAATGCTTTGATTTTTTGTAACACTAATTCAGCTTGAGCTTTCGTTTGTGTTGTAATATCAATCACAACATAACCTACGTTACCTGATGTACGTAAATACTGTGCAGCTACGTTGATGTTTTCTTCAGTAAACACTTTGTTGATACTGTTCATCATACCTGGGCGGTTTTCATGAATATGCAGTAAACGGTTTACATCATCACCGTGGCTTGGCAGTGATACTTCAGGGAAGTTAACAGCAGATAATGTAGAGCCGTTATCTGAATATTTCGCTAATTTACCTGCAACTTCATAACCGATGTTTTCTTGTGCTTCTTGAGTTGAACCACCGATGTGCGGTGTTAATATCACATTGTCAAACTTGATAAGTTCAGAAACAAATGGATCGTTAGGATCGTTATTTGCACCCGGCTCTGTTGGGAATACGTCAACTGCTGCGCCTGATAAATGTTTAGATTCTAGCGCTTGTGATAACGCAGGAATATCAACCACAGTACCACGAGAAGCATTGATAAGAATTGAGCCTGGTTTCATGCGCTGAATTTCTTCATGCCCAATCATATTTTTGGTTGATGGTGTTTCTGGCACATGTAAACTGACAATGTCACACATATTCAACAGTTCAGAGAGATGACGAATTTGTGTTGCATTACCTAATGGCAGTTTGTTTTCAATATCGTAAAAATAGACATCTAAACCCACGCTTTCTGCCAAAATACCTAACTGTGTACCAATGTGGCCATAACCAATAATACCCAGTTTTTTACCACGCGCTTCAAAACAGCCTTTGGCTTGTTTATCCCAAACTCCACGATGCGCTTTCGCATTTGCTTCAGGAATACGACGCAGTAATAACAGTAATTCACCAAGCACCATCTCAGCCACGGAACGGGTGTTTGAGAAAGGAGCGTTAAATACAGGAATACCGCGACGAGCAGCGGCGTCTAAATCAACCTGATTAGTACCGATACAGAAGCATCCCACAGCAACTAATTTTTCAGCGGCTGCAAAAATTTCTTCTGTTAAGTGAGTGCGGGAACGAAGACCAACAAAACGTGCATCACGGATAGCTTCTTTTAATTCTTCGTCCGATAATGCGCCTTTGTGATATTCAATATTGGTATAACCCGCAGCTCTTAAATTTTCTACTGCACTTTGGTGCACACCTTCAAGGAGTAGAAACTTTATCTTTTCTTTTTCCAAAGATACTTTGACCATTTACCCTGCCCTATCGTTATTACATTTAATGAAAAACAAAATCCTGTCTCATCAACATAACAAAAATAGATTTTGTGGCAATACAACCGATTGCAGTGATGACAGAATAAGCGGTAAATAAAGTGATTTTCTACCGAGTAAAATGATTTTGACTTTGAAAATGGCAGGATTTTAAAGAGAGATATAACTATCGTGTGATATATATCACTGAATTTGCAGTTTCTAAAATAATTTAAAAAATAGGTAGCCATAGCTACCTATCTTAAAAAGAATTACTTAATGGTTTTCACACCTTCAGAGGTACCCATTAAAACAACATTCGCGCCACGGTTAGCAAATAATCCTACAGTTACAACACCCGGAATACTGTTAATTTTGTTTTCCAGTTCAATAGGGTTAAGAATTGTTAAATTATGAACGTCTAAAATAACGTTACCGTTATCAGTTACCACGTTTTCACGATATTCTGGTAAACCACCCAGTTTAACGAGTTCACGCGCAACATAAGAGCGCGCCATTGGAATAACTTCTACGGGTAGTGGAAATTTACCTAGCACATCGACTTGTTTAGATTCATCAACGATACAAATAAAAGTTTTCGCTACACCTGCAATGATTTTTTCACGCGTTAATGCAGCACCACCACCTTTGATCATCTGCATTTGATGGTTAATTTCATCAGCACCATCAACATAGATATCTAAAGAATCGACTTCGTTACAATCGAAAACTGGAATGCCGTAGCTCTTTAATTTTGCAGTTGATGCTTCTGAACTTGAAACTGTGCCTTCGATTTGACCTTTCATTGTTGCTAATGCATCAATAAAATGAGAAGCCGTAGAGCCAGTACCGACACCAACAATCATGCCTGGTTTTACATATTCAAGCGCTGCCCAACCTACTGCTTTTTTCAATTCATCCTGAGTCATTTAAAAAAACCTTATTTATCACGTTAATGGACTAAGAATAGCATATTGCATTCAAAACTAGCACGAGACACATCAAAAACTGAGAAGCAACATTTTAACTCATTGCAACGAAAAATATGGCATAGTAAGCAATAGAATATAAAATCGAAGAGAGTCTGTTAATGAAACGCCCTGATTATCGAGCATTACAAGCCCTTGATGCCGTCATTCGAGAACGTGGCTTTGAACGAGCTGCGCAAAAATTATGTATTACACAATCTGCCGTTTCTCAGCGTATCAAACAGTTAGAAAATTTATTTGGACAACCGCTATTAGTCAGGACTGTTCCACCTCAACCTACAGAGCAAGGGCAAAAATTATTAGCACTATTGCATCAAGTAGAATTACTTGAAGAGCAATGGTTAGGTGATGAAAATAGCGGTTCCACACCTCTTTTACTCTCTTTAGCGGTGAATGCGGACAGTTTAGCAACATGGTTATTACCCGCGTTACATCCAGTTTTAACGCAATTGCCTATTCGTCTCAATATTCAAGTTGAAGATGAAACTCGCACTCAAGAACGATTAAGACGAGGCGAAGTCGTTGGCGCAATTAGTATTCAGCCACAAGCACTACCAAGTTGCCTTGTCGATCAATTAGGTGCTCTCGATTACCTATTTGTTGCTTCTCCTGACTTTGCTCAACGCTACTTTTCCAACGGTGTAACTAAATCTTCATTATTAAAAGCACCAGCAGTGGCATTTGATCATCTTGATGATATGCATCAGGCATTTTTACAACAAAATTTCGGTTTATCTCCGGGTAGTGTACCGTGCCATATCGTGAACTCCTCTGAAGCCTTTGTGCAATTAGCTAAACAAGGTTCAACTTGTTGTATGATCCCTCATCTGCAAATTGCTAATGAACTAAAAAGCGGAGAATTGGTTGATTTGACACCGGGACTTTGCCAGCGACGTATGCTCTATTGGCACCGATTTGCACCAGAAAGTAGAACCATGAGAAAAGTGACAGACGCACTCATTGATTTTGGTCGTAAAGTTTTAAAACAAGATGAAGAGTAATATGCTCTTTCTTCTTATTAACTCAAAAAATAGGCTTCATATTGAAGCCTATTTTTTTCATCACTGCATGATTATTTAGTGCGTTTTAATTCAAAAACCACATCAACATAATCTTTAAACTCGATACTTTGCTGTTCATAAGTTTCTTGCACAGCAGCAGGTGCTTGCGCTTTTAATGCCATCGAATCCATACGAACTTGTCCAAGAGTATAAGGTGTGGCTTCTGGAGCGCGATAGCTCACGCTATAAACCGCACCTAAATCAGCACCAAAACCTTTTGCGACAGATGTTGCTTGATCAATAGCATTTTTAATCGCAACTTCACGTGCTTTTGATTTGTATTGTTCTGGATTATTTACGCCAAACTCAACGTTATTAATTTCATTTAAACCAGCTGCTAATGCACCATCAAGTAATGTATTAAGCTGCTCTAGTTTCTTAATTTTGACATTCACAGTACGTGTTGCGGTATAGCCATTAATGACTGAACGCTCTGCTTTTTTATCATACTCATAGTTTGGTTGAGTACGGATATTAGCAGCATCAATATCTTCTTTCACAACACCATTTTCTTTTAAGAAAGCAAAATATTTTGCGACTCGTTCATCTGCTTGCTTCTTAGCAAGGGCTGCATCTTTCGCTCTTTCACTAACCTGAATATATAGTGTCGCCATATCAGGAGCGGCTTTAATTGTCGCATTACCCGATGTTGTAATATGTGGTCCTTCTGGCTCAGACGCCGCTAATGCAAATGAAGGTAATCCCAGCGTAAACACGGATGCTAATACAATTGCTTTTAATTTCACAAAAACCCCCGACATAATAAATTTTAAGACCATCTTTTTATGGCTAAGAAGAACCTTAGCATATCTGATGTAAAGTTCTTTAAGATTAAAAGAGAGTTTTCCATCCTTGCGCTGCTAATTGAACAGCAATAAACCACATTACACATCCAACAAACAGATTAATAATACGTTGAGAGCGAGCTTTACTTAATATTGGAGAAAACCAAGCGGCTAGTAGTGATAACGCAAAAAACCAGCTTATAGAGGCAAATACCGCACCAAATGTAAACCAAGGACGCAGTTCTGATGTTAATTGCCCGCCAATGCTACCTATCACAACAAAGGTGTCTAAATAAACATGAGGGTTAAGCCACGTCACGGCAACTAATGTCACAATCACTCGCCAACGACTTTTTACCTGATTTTCACTTTGTGATAATTCAATATCTTTTGAAAATGCAGTTTTAAATGCACTCCAGCCATACCATAGTAAGAACGCCACGCCTCCCCAAGTGATCAATAATAAAAGTATTTCTGATTGGCTGAGCAAAGCACTTCCACCAAAGACACCTGCCGTAATTAAAATTACATCACTTAAAGCGCATAAAAATGCACTCATCAAGTGGAATTGTTTTTTACTCCCTTGCTGTAAAACAAAGGCATTTTGGGCACCAATTGGTAAAATCATTGCTGCACTTAACAAGAACCCCTGAAAAAAAATTGTAAACATGCAAAATACCTTAATAATTATTCGTTTAATATTAGATGAATAATAGAGGGATTTTGATATTAGAGGAAATGAATCATTCTTATTGATAATAAGAAAAACTAATGGCGATAAAATAGGAAGAATAAAGTGTTAATAGGATTAATAGGATGAAATAGCCATATTCATTAATAACATAAAAATAAAATTAGAACAGATAGTAACATGAGGTGTTACCACAATTAATGCAGTAATAAATAAGATAATACGTGTACGCTTTTTCTCTGCTTTGTGGGAATACCATAACAATAAGAGCGCCAAAGCAAATATAATATAACTATCAAAATAATGAAAAACGAAAAAGAAACTCCTTAAGATTATCTCCATCTTTAGTATCCAATCCCTTTTACCATCTGTGTTATCTTATTATTTCTCCTGTCTTATCATACAAAAAAGCCACGTTATTAACGTGGCTCTATATCATTTATTTTTGTGAAACTATTCTGCTTTCGCTGTCGCACTTGATGTTTGATGCATATAAACATCCATTTGAGGGAATGGAATACCGATATTATTCGCATCTAATGCGCGTTTAAAATCTTCCATTAAATCCCAATAAACAGGCCATGCATCACCATTCGTAGTCCAAACACGTACTACAAAGTTTAATGAAGACGGTGCCATTTCATGTAAACGGATAGTCACGCCTTTATCATGTTGAATACGTTTGTCTTTAGCGACAACATCACCCAGCACTTGTTTCACTTTATCAATATCAGCATCATAAGCCACGCCAACCATAATTTGTGTACGGCGATTAGGCTCACGCGTTAAATTGATAACTTCGCTACTGATAATTTTGCTATTTGGAATAACGATAATTCTGTCATCAGCTGAACGTAATGTGGTTGAGAAAATCTGCACATCTCTCACTGTACCTTCAACAGAGCCAATCATCACATATTCATCTGTGCGGATCGGACGGAAAATAACAATCAGCACACCAGCAGCAAAGTTAGACAGCGAGCCTTGTAATGCTAAACCAACGGCTAAACCAGCAGCACCGAGTACGGCGATAACAGAAGCAGTTTGAACCCCTAATCGTCCTAATACCGCAATTAAGGTAAAAGCAACAACGGTATAACGAACAAGAACTGACAAAAATGTGACAACAGTGGCATCAATGTGGCGCAACGTTAAAACTCTTGCGACACCTTTACCAATCATTTTTGCCACAAAAAGACCAACAAACAGGATCAAAAATGCCGCAATAATATTCACAGCATATTGAATAAAGAGATCCTGATTTGCCACAAACCAACCTGTTGCTTCATCTAAACTAGCGGGTAATTCATTCATTAGACCACCTTTTAAACTTAAAAACGTAATGAAAAGAATAGTAATTCAATAGTATATTGTGGCAGATTTATTCCAAAAATATATAGGAATTGTTAATTTCCTCTATTTTCCAGAATAAATAACCGATATTTTTGTAGCATGGTAGCAAAATCATCTAAACCACAGAAAGAGATGCTTTCGTTATCGTAATAGCTCATCCCTTCTTCCATTTCATCTGTTTCAAAATGCAAGGTATTGGCTCTTATCATTACTTCTTCGTCATCAATAGAAAGACTGTATTCTTTACCGATAAGTTCCCACTGTCTTTCACTACCTTTAATACCTTCCATTTCTTCAAGAATTTGATCGATAAGACTAATGTCGCCCTGAATTTCATCATTCAGCCAATAGCCTATTGCTTCATGATCCATCGAAAAACGGGCTAGTATACCGCCAGTGAGATCTCGCTGAAATTCATAATCCATGGTGTACGCCCCTTATAAAGCTCTCGCTTTTTTAATAAAAAAATATCTTATTCTTATTATGACAAAAATAACAAAAAACGGGAGGCATTTGCCTCCCGTTTGTTCATATTAAATACTTTAAAGCAATAAATTAACCGTTATACCGTTGTTTGGAAAATAACTTGGTCTGCTTTATCGGTATACTGCTCTAGTTGGTCAAAGTTTAGATAGCGATAAGTATCTTCTGCGGTTTCATCCACTTTATTCATGAAATCCAGATACTCTTGTGGCTCTGGTAAACGACCTAGTAATGAAGCAACCGCTGCAAGCTCCGCAGAGGCAAGATATACATTAGCACCTGTACCTAAGCGGTTAGGGAAGTTACGTGTCGAGGTTGAAACAACAGTTGCACCATCAGCAACACGCGCTTGGTTACCCATACATAGTGAACAACCCGGTACTTCGATACGTGCTCCACTCTTACCAAAGACGCTATAATAGCCCTCTTCCGTTAATTGAGCAGCATCCATTTTTGTTGGTGGAGCAACCCATAAACGTGTTGGTAATTGACCTTTGTGTTGATCAAGCAGTTTACCAGCAGCACGGAAGTGACCAATATTGGTCATGCAAGAGCCAATAAATACTTCATCAATTTTGCTGTTTGCCACTTCAGATAACAGGCGAGCATCATCTGGATCGTTCGGCGCACATAGAATAGGCTCTTTGATCTCATTTAAATCAATTTCGATCACTGCCGCATATTCTGCATCTGCATCAGCTTCAAGTAATTGCGGATCTTTCAACCAGTTTTCCATTGAAGTGATACGACGTTCAATAGTACGACGATCACCATAACCTTCAGCAATCATCCATTTCAGTAAGATAATGTTAGATTGCAGGTACTCAATAATTGGCGCTTTATCCAGTTTAATAGTACAACCCGCCGCTGAACGTTCTGCTGATGCATCAGCAAGCTCAAATGCTTGTTCTACTTTCAGTTCTGGTAAGCCTTCAATCTCAAGAATACGACCAGAGAAAATGTTCTTCTTACCTTTTTTCTCAACTGTCAGTAAACCGTCTTGAATTGCGTAATAAGGAATAGCATGAACTAAATCACGCAGTGTCACACCCGGTTGCATTTTGCCTTTAAAACGCACCAGAACAGATTCTGGCATATCTAATGGCATAACCCCAGTTGCCGCAGCAAAAGCCACTAGGCCAGAACCTGCTGGGAATGAGATACCAATAGGGAAACGAGTATGCGAGTCACCGCCTGTACCGACAGTATCAGGTAGTAACATACGGTTTAACCATGAGTGGATAATACCATCGCCCGGACGCAGTGAAACACCACCACGATTCATAATAAAGTCAGGCAAAGTGTGATGCGTTGTAACGTCTACCGGTTTTGGATAAGCCGCGGTATGACAGAATGATTGCATCACTAAATCAGCAGAGAAACCAAGGCACGCCAAGTCTTTTAGCTCATCACGAGTCATTGGGCCTGTTGTATCTTGTGAACCTACTGAGGTCATTTTTGGCTCGCAATATTCGCCTGGGCGAATACCTGTACGGCCACAAGCACGACCTACCATTTTCTGAGCTAGTGAGAAACCACGATTGCTTTCTGCAACAGGTTTAGCATGACGGAACAGTGTGCTAGCTGGTAAACCCAGTGATTCACGCGCTTTTGATGTTAACCCACGACCGATGATCAATGGGATACGACCACCAGCACGAACTTCATCAATTAATACTTCGGTTTTCAGCTCAAAGGTTTCCAGTAACTCATTCGTTTCATGGTTACGAATTTCACCTTTGTATGGGTAAATATCAATGACATCACCCATATTTAATTTAGAAACATCAACTTCGATAGGGAGTGCGCCTGCATCTTCCATAGTATTAAAGAAGATAGGTGCGATTTTACCGCCAAGAACAACACCGCCACCGCGTTTATTAGGAACGAAAGGAATGTCGTCTCCCATAAACCAAAGAACAGAGTTAGTTGCTGATTTACGTGATGAGCCAGTACCTACAACATCACCAACATAAGCCAGAGGGAAGCCTTTTTTATTTAACGCTTCGATTTGTTTGATAGGACCTACACTACCCGGTTGATCTGGCTCAATGCCTTCGCGCGCATTTTTCAGCATTGCTAAAGCATGTAATGGGATATCAGGACGAGACCAAGCATCAGGTGCTGGAGATAAGTCATCGGTATTGGTTTCACCAGTGACTTTAAATACGGTAACAGTAATTTTTTCTGCTAATGCTGGACGTTCAGTAAACCACTGTGCATCAGCCCAAGATTGCATGATTTGCTTAGCATAGACGTTACCTGCTTTCGCCTTTTCTTCAACATCATAGAAGTTATCAAACATCAGTAATGTGTGAGAAAGCGCTTTAGCTGCTATTGGAGCTAATTTATCGTTGTCCAGAGCGTCAATTAAAGCGTGGATATTATAGCCACCTTGCATGGTGCCTAATAATTCAACTGCTTTTTCTGGAGTGATAAGAGGTGATGTGGTTTCGCCTTTCGCGAGGGCAGTTAAAAAACCCGCCTTAACATAGGCAGCTTCATCAACTCCGGGTGGAACGCGGTTAACAATTAAATCAAGAAGAAATTCTTCTTCACCTTTAGGGGGATTTTTTAATAGCTCAACAAGTGCGGCTGTTTGTGTGGCATCGAGAGGTTTTGGAACGACACCTTCAGCTGCACGCTCTGCTACGTGCTTACGGTATTCTTCTAGCACGACTGTCTCCTCGCTTCTTTGTCATTTTGTATAACCCGGCTGTCTGCACCCTGTCTGTTGAAGGATGCCAGGTCAGAGGATCTTTTGCTCGCATAAAACATAAGAGGTTGTAAAATTATGCCCAGCTAAGGGCTATCAGCATAGCAAATCTTCAACACGATGTTAATTCGTTCACATAAAAGTAACATTAATCAGATTCAAATATCCACTTATTCAGATTAAAACACTTAAACAAAATATATAACAGGGACTTTTAACCAAGATTTTGGTTAATAACCACACTTTTTATAGTTTTTTTCATCCTCAAATTAGCACTAAAGCGAAATTTGCGATTAAATAAACGACAAAAATAGCTAATCACTAATATTTCCCTTCATTAAGCAATGCTAGTCTCAACAAAAAGACATAAAAAAAGAGCCAAGTTCTATAAAGAACTTAGCCCTTATCATTTAAACTACTTCAGTAAACTGTTTTTCAGTAAACGAGTTGCTTATTTTTTCTTTTTCGCTTTTGGATTTGGCAGGTCAGTGATACTACCTTCAAATACTTCCGCAGCCATACCGATTGATTCGTATAACGTTGGGTGAGCGTGGATAGTTAATGCGATATCTTCAGCATCACAACCCATTTCGATTGCCAGACCGATTTCACCTAACAGTTCACCACCGTTAGAACCAACAATTGCACCACCGATAACACGGTTAGTTTCTTTGTCGAAAATCAGTTTAGTCATACCATCTGCACAATCTGATGCGATTGCACGACCTGATGCTGCCCAAGGGAAAGAAGCCACTTCATAGCTAACGCCTTTCTCTTTCGCTTCTTTTTCAGTCATACCAACCCATGCAACTTCTGGTTCAGTATAAGCGATTGATGGAATAACTTTAGGGTCGAAGTAATGTTTCTTACCAGAGATAACTTCTGCTGCAACGTGACCTTCGTGGACACCTTTGTGAGCCAGCATTGGTTGACCAACGATGTCACCGATAGCAAAGATGTGAGGTACATTAGTACGCATTTGTTTATCAACATGGATAAAGCCGCGATCATCAACTTCGATACCTGCTTTACCTGCGTCTAATAGTTTACCGTTAGGTACACGACCGATAGCAACTAATACTGCATCGTAACGTTGTGGTTCTGCTGGGGCTTTTTTGCCTTCCATTGTTACGTAGATGCCATCTTCTTTTGCTTCAACCGCAGTTACTTTGGTTTCTAGCATCAGGTTAAATTTCTTGCTGATACGCTTGGTAAATACTTTAACCACGTCTTTATCAGCAGCAGGAATAACCTGATCAAACATTTCAACTACGTCAATCTGAGAACCCAGAGAGTGATAAACCGTACCCATTTCCAGACCGATAATACCGCCACCCATAACCAGTAAACGCTCTGGTACAGTTTTCAGTTGCAGTGCATCTGTTGAGTCCCATACACGTGGGTCTTCATGTGGAATGAATGGTAATTCGATTGGACGTGAGCCGGCAGCAACGATTGCATTATCAAAAGTGATGGTAGTTGTACCTTCAGCACCTTCAACAGACAATGTGTGAGAACCAGTGAATCGTGCTTCGCCATTAACGACAGTCACTTTACGGCCTTTAGCCATACCAGCTAAGCCACCAGTTAACTGAGAAATAACTTTATCTTTCCAGATGCGAATTTTGTCGATATCTGTTTTTGGTGCGTCAAATACAACACCGTGTTCAGATAATGCTTTCGCTTCTTCGATAACTTTAGCAACGTGGAGTAACGCTTTAGAAGGGATACAACCCACGTTCAGACAAACACCACCTAAAGTAGAGTGACGTTCCACTAAAACTGTTTCTAAACCTAAGTCAGCGCAACGGAACGCCGCGGAATAACCCGCAGGGCCTGCACCGAGAACCACTACCTGTGCTTTAATTTCAGTACTCATCGTGACCTCATTATTTATTTGTCCGGCGAGTCAGACGATAATCCATATTTAACACCGAGACTTACATACCGCATGCAGTTTACAGAAATGTTAATAAACTGAAAAGCGCTCTAACATGACGGATCTCACAACCTAAGATGTATGACTGTAAAATCCATCACTGTAATCAGAGAAACCGGCGCTAAGCACCGGTTTTAAAATTACATTACCAAACGACGTAAATCGCTCATGTACTGATTAATCAGAGTGATGAATCGAGCACCGTCAGCACCATCGATCACACGGTGATCGAAAGATAATGACATTGGTAAAATCAAGCGTGGTACGAATTCTTTGCCGTTCCATACTGGTTTCATAGAAGAACGGGAAAGTCCCATAATCGCAACTTCTGGTGCGTTAACGATTGGTGCAAAACCGGTAGTACCGATACCACCAAGGCTAGAAATAGTGAAGCATCCGCCTTGCATATCTGCTGCTGTCAGTTTACCTGCACGCGCTTTCTTAGAAACTTCAGCTAACTCATAAGACAGTTCGATAATGCCTTTTTTGTTAACATCTTTGAAAACAGGAACAACAAGACCGTTCGGTGTATCTACAGCAATACCGATATTGATGTATTTTTTCAGGATCAGTTTCTGTCCATCTTCAGAGATAGAGCTGTTAAAGCGTGGCATATCTGCCAGTGCTTTCGCTGCAGCTTTCATTACGAAGACTAACGGAGTGATCTTAACATCCAGTTTTTTCTTCTCTGCTTCTTTATTTTGCTGTTTACGGAATTCTTCAACCTCAGTGATATCTGCTTCATCAAACAGATTTACGTGAGGGATCATCACCCAGTTACGGCTTAAGTTAGCACCAGAGATTTTCTGGATACGGCTTAATTCAACTTCTTCAATTTCACCAAACTTGCTGAAGTCAACTTTCGGCCAAGGTAACATGCCTGGTAATCCGCCACCTGCATTTGCCGGCGCTGATTCAGCACGTTTAATTAACTCTTTCACGTAAGACTGAACGTCTTCACGTAAGATACGACCTTTACGACCAGTACCTTTTACTTTCGCTAAATTCACACCGAATTCGCGCGCTAAGCGACGAATAACAGGTGTTGCATGAACGTAAGCGTCATTTTCAACAAATTCTTCTTTCGCTGCTGGCGCAGTCGCTTGTGCTTTAGCAGGTGCTGCTGGTGCAGAACTTGCTGGCGCTGGTGCGGCTGCTGCTGGTGCTGCTTGAGCAACTGGTGCTGCATCGGCAACTTCGAAAGTCATGATCAGTGAGCCAGTTTTCACTTTGTCGCCCACTGCAATTTTGATCTCTTTAACCACACCAGCAAATGGTGCAGGAACTTCCATAGAAGCTTTGTCACCTTCAACAGTGATCAGTGATTGTTCTTCAGAGATGGAATCACCTACTTTCACCATCACTTCAGTCACTTCAACTTCGTCACCGCCGATATCTGGAACATTCACTTCTTTCACTGCAGATGCTGCTGGTGCAGATGCCGCTGGTGCTGGTGCTGCTTGAGCAACAGGTGCGCTACCTGCAACTTCAAATACCATGATAAGAGAGCCTGTGCTCACTTTATCACCAGTTGCGATTTTAATTTCTTTCACAACGCCAGCAAATGGAGCTGGAACTTCCATAGAAGCTTTATCACCTTCTACAGTGATCAGCGATTGTTCTTCAGCAACGCTATCGCCTACTTTTACCATCACTTCGGTAACTTCAACTTCGTCACCGCCGATATCTGGTACATGAACTTCTTTTAATTCTGCCGTTGCAGGCGCTGCTGCTGGTGCAGGTGCTGCGGCTTGAGCTGGTGCAGCTTGCGCGGCACCTTCTGCTTCAAAAATCATGATAAGAGAACCCGTTTGGACTTTATCGCCCACAGCAATTTTGATCTCTTTCACTACACCCGCTTGTGGTGATGGGACTTCCATAGAAGCTTTGTCGCCTTCTACGGTGATTAAGGATTGTTCTTCCTCAATACGGTCGCCCACTTTCACCATCACTTCGGTGACTTCAACTTCATCAGCACCGATATCTGGGACTTTAATTTCAATAGACATTCACTTTACCTCTTACGCCAGACGTGGGTTTACTTTTTCAGGGTTGATGTTGTATTTTTTGATTGCTTCTTCAACAACCTTCACATCAATCTCACCACGTTTAGCTAATTCACCTAATGCAGCAACAATCACATAAGAAGTATCAACTTCGAAGTGGTGACGCAGGTTTTCACGGCTATCAGAACGACCGAAACCATCTGTACCTAATACGCGGTAATCATCTGCTGGTACATAAGTACGAACTTGTTCAGCGAACAGTTTCATGTAGTCAGTAGAGGCAACAGCTGGCGCATCATTCATAATTTGAGCGATGTAAGGTACACGCGGTGCTTCAGATGGGTGTAGCATGTTCCAACGTTCACAATCTTGACCATCACGAGCCAGTTCAGTGAATGAAGTTACGCTATAAACATCAGAACCAATACCGTATTCAGTAGACAGGATTTGTGCTGCTTCACGAACGTGACGCAGAATAGAACCTGAACCCAGTAACTGAACTTTACCTTTCGCGCCTTCCAGTGATTCCAGTTTGTAGATACCTTTACGGATACCTTCTTCAACACCGGCTGGCATTGCTGGCATATGGTAGTTTTCGTTCAGTGTAGTGATGTAGTAATAAACGTTTTCTTGTTTATCACCATACATACGCTCTAAACCGTCTTGCATGATTACAGCAACTTCATAAGCGAATGCTGGATCATAAGAGATGCAGTTAGGAATAGTCAGCGATTGAATATGGCTATGACCATCTTCATGCTGTAAACCTTCACCGTTAAGTGTTGTACGACCTGAAGTACCACCTACTAAGAAACCACGAGCTTGTTGGTCGCCCGCTGCCCAACATAAGTCGCCAATACGTTGGAAACCAAACATTGAGTAGTAGATATAGAATGGGATCATTGGCAGATTGTTAGTGCTGTAAGATGTTGCAGCGGCTAACCAAGATGCGCCAGCACCCAGTTCGTTGATACCTTCTTGCAGAATTTGGCCTTTAACGTCTTCTTTATAGTAAGCAACTTGCTCACGGTCTTGAGGCGTATATTGTTGGCCATTCGGGCTATAGATACCGATTTGACGGAACAGACCTTCCATACCGAAAGTACGTGCTTCGTCCGCAATAATTGGAACTAAACGATCTTTGATAGATTTATTTTTCAACATTACGTTCAGAGCACGAACGAATGCGATAGTTGTTGAAATCTCTTTAGATTGTTCTTCCAGTAATTGGCTGAAATCTTCCAGTGCTGGGATATCCAGTTTTTCTTCAAAACGTGGACGACGAGCTGGCAGGTAACCACCTAAATCCTGACGACGTGCGTGCAGGTATTTGTATTCTTCTGAGTCTTTATCAAAAGTAATATAAGGCAGGTCTTTGATTTGCTCATCAGCAACAGGAATACTGAAACGATCACGGAAATGGTGAACACCATCCATGTTCATTTTCTTAACTTGGTGAGCAATGTTTTTACCTTCTGCCGTTTCACCCATACCATAACCTTTGATGGTTTGAGCTAAAATAACAGTTGGTTGGTTTTGAGTGTCTTTTGCTTTTTGGAATGCAGCAAAGACTTTCTTCGGATCGTGACCACCACGGTTTAATGCCCAGATTTCATCATCAGTCATATCTTTAACTAATGCAGCTGTTTCTGGGTAACGATTGAAGAAGTGCTCACGAACATAAGCGCCGTCACGAGATTTAAATGTCTGGTAGTCACCATCCAGAGTTTCATTCATTAATTGAATGAGTTTACCTGAAGTGTCTTTACGCAGAAGCTCATCCCAACGATCGCCCCACATTACTTTGATAACGTTCCAGCCAGCACCCGCGAAGATACCTTCTAATTCGTTAACAATTTTGCCGTTACCTGTAACTGGGCCATCAAGACGCTGTAAGTTACAGTTAATCACGAAGCACAGGTTGTCTAATTTTTCGCGAACTGCGATGGTGATAGCACCTTTAGATTCTGGCTCGTCCATCTCGCCATCGCCTAAGAACGCATAAACAGTTTGTTTAGTCGTATCTTTTAAGCCACGGTGATTCAAATATTTCAGGAATTTAGCTTGATAAATTGCAGATAGTGGTCCCAGACCCATAGAAACTGTTGGGAACTGCCAGAATTCAGGCATTAATTTAGGGTGCGGATAAGAAGATAAACCTTTACCACCAATCTCTTGACGGAAGTTGTTTAATTGATCTTCAGTTAAACGACCTTCTAAGAATGCACGAGCGTAGATACCTGGGGAGATATGGCCTTGGAAGTAAACCAAGTCACCGCCATCAGTTTCATTTTGCGCACGGAAGAAGTGGTTAAAGCACACTTCATATAAAGTTGCAGAAGATTGGAATGACGCCATGTGTCCGCCGAGTTCCAAATCTTTTTTGGATGCACGCAGAACCATCATTACTGCGTTCCAGCGAATAGCAGAACGAATACGACGCTCTAATTCCAGATTGCCAGGGTAAGCGGGTTCATCTTCAGCAGGAATGGTATTGATATAATCACTGTGTACAGAACCGCCTAAAGCGATATTAAGACCACCATTACGGGCTTGTTTTAATACCTGATCAATCAGGAACTGTGCACGCTCAACACCTTCTTCACGGATGACCGAGTCGATCGCTTGTAACCAGTCGCGAGTTTCGATCGGATCCACGTCATTTTTCAGCATATCTGACATGGTGTATTCCTTATCTGTTATCTGTTTTTAATGGTTATGGGAGCCTATCTTCCCGTTATACCCATCTGATATGACGGGAAGATAGGCCCTGCTGTTATTACCGCTTCCCCTGAAAATCACAGGGTGATAGGTAGTACAGATTCAGCGGTCAGGATCTGTGCTACTAAAATAAATCAGGATGTTGTTGTAGCCGGCGCAGAGAGCGCTCACGGCGAGTATGTTCACGACTCATATCCAACAAAACATCTTCAATAAAGGCCAAATGGCGATGTGATGCTTCACGCGCAGCTTCTGGCTCTCTATTAATAATAGCCTGATAAATCTGACTACGATGCTCACTTACTGCAGTTAACATCTCTTTACGAGTGTAAAGAAACTCAAAATTCTGGCGGATATTTTGCTCAAGCATCGGCACCATGCATCGTAATAGATGCAATAACACGACATTATGAGCAGCTTCCGTGACAATTAATTGATATTGCAATACAGCTTCGGACTCAGCGGCTAAATCACCCTTTTCATGGGCTTTCAAAATGCAATCATGGCTAGCTTTGATACGATCAAGATCTTCGTCAGTACCACGTAATGCAGCGTAATATGCGGCAATACCTTCAAGTGCATGACGAGTTTCTAAAAGATCAAATTGAGATTCGGGGTGCCCGCTAAGTAGTTGAGCTAAAGGATCACTAAAACTTTGCCAGAGATTGTGCTGAACAAAAGTACCACCGCCTTGGCGACGGAGTAAAAAGCCTTTAGCTTCTAACTTTTGGATAGCTTCACGCAATGAAGGGCGAGATACATCAAATTGCTTCGCCAGCTCACGCTCAGGTAAGAGTTTTTCTCCTGGGCGCAGAGTACCTTCTAAAATCAGATGCTCAAGCTGTTGCTCAATAACATCAGAAAGCTTAGGTTGGCGGATTTTTGTATAAGCCATATTGCTGGAAGCCATTATTGGATAACTATTACCTTAGTGATTGAGTTGTCAATTGGTAATACCAATTTAATATAACGGATAATAAAGTAACAAAGTATTCACTAACTGTCCATACAGTTGTTGAGCGAAATCATAAAAACCTGCAAATTTTAACAAATTATTTTAAAAATTCATCAAAAGTGATAACTAGATCGCATTATCTAGAAACGTTAAAAATAAATTTTTTAACGTTTTTTAAACACATAAACAGTCAAACTGAAGCGTGACAGCAATATTATTTTGAATTTAAATTCACATTTAATAGCTTTAAATTCATTTAAGGTGGTTATTTTGTTAACAAACTGCGGTAATAAGCCCAATCAAAGTGAGGCCCCGGATCGGTCTTTCTATTTGGTGCAACATCACTATGCCCGGTAATGTTCTCTTTAATGGAGGGATAAAGAGCAATAAGCGATTGAGTTATCTTCACTAATTGTTGATATTGTTGCTGGGTAAAATCGCACTCATCAGTACCTTCAAGCTCAATACCGATTGAGAAATCATTGCATTTTTCTCTGCCTTTATATAAAGAAACGCCAGCATGCCACGCTCTTTCAGTAAAAGGCACATATTGCACAATTTCTCCATCACGACGAATAAGACAATGAGCCGATACTCTTAAGTTAACAATCTCACTAAAAAAAGGATGATCTTGCTCTGATAATGTATTGGTAAAAAGCTGGTCAATATAAGGTCCACCAAATTGCCCTGGAGGCAAACTGATATTATGAACAATTAATAAAGAAGGAAGCTCACCTTCAGGCCTCTTATCATGATTAGGTGAAGGAACCTGTCTAGCATCGATTAGCCAACCCTGTTTAATTTCCACATCAACCCTCTTTTATTTTGTTTTAGCCATTATCAATAACTTTATTAACTCATACTCATCAATAAATGCGAACTTTCCCTCAATAATAAAGGTTAAATATGTATATCTCCTTTTTCTTTTCGATATTTTACTCAAACTTTATTTTATCTATTCGCCAATAAAGTCCTTTTTTTTCATACTTCTAGTGTCTATTACTCAAGGAGGACGCTAGATGAATGTACTTAACTATCACTCTAATGAAAATGGTTTTACCCTTATGGAGCTTATGATTGTGATTGCTATCATCTCAATTTTAAGCTCAGTTGCTATTCCCGCCTATCAAGGTTATATCCAAAAAGCCGCATTAACCGATGTCTTACAAACACTGTCACCTTATCGTTCTGGGGTAGAATTATGTCGTTATGAAAACGAACCTCAACACTGTAATTCTGACTCCTCTTTTATACCGCAACAATTTCGTAGTCGATATTTATCCGATATAAATGTGTTACACGGTGTGATTAGTGCAACTGGAAAAGCACAACTTAATGGTCTGACAATCACCATGTCGTCAGAGAACGGAATTAACGACCTTGTTCCAGTATGGAAAACACAATGTTCTGCAACAAATCTTGCGTTACAAAAACAGTGCAGTGAGATTTTAAAATCATATTAGTGCTTTTAAATATAAAGGAGCACTCATCTTGAGTGTTCCTATTACGCACTTTAAACATTAAATACAACATAGATAAATCAAAAAGTATTAAAGAGGTGAAGAATGGATATCACACACTCTGCAACAGAATTTATTGAGCACCTATTACGTACAAGTATTTTAAAACGCGTCTCTGATTTGCATATAGAGCCTCAACAAATCAGTGTAAGAATTCGAGCCAGAATAGATAACCATTTATATCTATTTTCACCACCTCCAGATGAGTTTTCTGAAGAAATAGTGACTCGCTTAAAAGTACTCGCTAACTTAAATATTGCAGAGAAGCGATTACCTCAAGATGGGCAATTTAATTGGTCTTATTATGAAAAAAACTATTCAATACGAATTGCAACACTTCCCACGTTGTATGGTGAAAAAGTGGTTTTACGGCTTATCAATAATTTACAACAACCGAAATTAAATCATCTGGGCTTTCAACCCTCACATTTAACGCTATTAAAGAAATATTTAAATTTGCCACAAGGAATGATTTTAGTTACAGGGCCTACGGGAAGTGGAAAAACACTCACACTATATAGTTGTTTACGTTATTTAAATAAAGAAAACCTAAATATAAATAGTGTTGAAGATCCTGTTGAATTACCTTTAAAGGGCATTAATCAAACGCAGATTTCTGAAAAATCAGGGATCTCATTCACGACAATATTACGAGCATTACTACGCCAAGATCCTGACATTATTATGGTAGGTGAAATACGTGATCAATCTACTGCCGAAATGGCAATAAAAGCAGCACAAACAGGGCACCTTGTATTATCAACCTTACATACTAATTCGGCTTCATCCACATTAATGCGTCTATATAACTTAGGGATTGAAAAAGATCTTATTCATTCCTGTGTTAGCTTAATTATTTCACAACGGCTAGTTCGTTGTTTATGCCCACACTGCAAAATATGTCTATCCGATAAACAGCATATAGATATAAATAAAGAAATGATCGAATTACCAAACTGGCAAGCGGTTGGTTGCCAGCAATGCTGTTCAGGCTATAACGGAAGAACGGCTATTTATGATTGCTTTGAGCCTTCAAAACAAACTCCTTCATCCCCTTATCATTTACTCTATTCTGGCTTTTCATTAATTAAACAAGGAATAACGACACTTGAGGAGGTTTATCAAACACTAGGAGATATTGAATGAGATTACAGCTAATTTATCGCTATGATGCATTAACTTATCAAGGAGAATGGTGTACTGGAAAAATACTTGCATCCTCTAATAACGAAGCATTTATTAAACTAACACAACAACAAAAACTCCCCATAAAAATACGTTTATTTAAAATTGTTTTATTTCAAGATACTGATAAGCAATATCGGATTCAATTATTCGAACAATTAGCTCTATTACTTCATTCGGGGTTAGCACTTCTTCCCGCATTAACACTATTAAAAGATGAATGCCGTTACTCACATTGGCAATGCGTATTAGAAGATATCATTTTCAACTTAATGCAAGGAGGTTCTCTTTCTAAACAATTAACTCGCTACCCACTTTATTTTCCAATCTCATTGAGTCGTTTTATTTTTATTGGTGAAGAAAGTGGAAAGTTAGATGAAGTTATTACGCTTCAAATAATACAATTAAAGAAACATCGAGAGATTGTTAAAAAAATCAAAAAAGCCTTTAAATATCCAACCTTTTTACTCACCGTATTAATTTTGATTACCAGTATTATGTTGCTCTATGTTTTACCTGAATATCAGTCTTTATACAGTGCTTTTAATACAGAACTTCCTATTTTAACACTCACCCTAATTACTTTTTCGCAATGGCTTGCTGATTATATCAATATGATAGTGTTTATCTTTATAGGATTAATCGTTGCTTATCGCTTAATTCGACACTCTTTTTCACTATTGTATTTTGCTGAACAAATCTTTTTTCTTCATATTCCTTATTTAGGTAAGCTTTTAAAGTATCAGCAATTACACCTTATTTTTCAAATAATCAGTATCACACAACAAGCCGGATTACCTTTATTACAAGGTTTAAAAATAGGGACAGAACAACTTACACACCCTATTTATAAGCGAGTACTTTCTCAAATGAGCGACCACATTATGCAAGGTAAATCGTTGAGCTTATTTATGAAAAATGAACCTCTTTTTACGCCTATCTGTTATCAATTTATCATTTGTGCAGAAAATTCGGGGCAATTGCTCTACTTTTGTCAGCAATTAAGTGATTGGTTTTATCATCAACTTGATGAGCAATTAAATACCATTAGTGCTTGGTTAGAGCCAATATTGATGACGGTCATTGCATTGATTATTGGCACATTAATCATTGCTATGTATCTTCCTATATTACAGTTAGGTGATACTATACAGTGAATCACAAATTTTATGAGTAACATGCTGTTACTATGTGTTGTACTAACTTATTGATTGATGGTAATTCTATTGCGTATTATGAGGTAGGATGTCAGGGTAGCAGAAAATCATCTATCATAATAACCGAATAAAACCCAAATATTGCGGTTATTATCTTGTGATAAAAACAAAATTAGGCTTTAGAATACCTAGACTAATAGTAAATTTTAATTCATTAAAAACAGATAAACACAAATGGCTTATACGGTTGCTCTTACAGGCGGAATAGGCAGTGGTAAAACTACCGTTGCTAATGCTTTTGCCTCATTAGGTGTACCGCTTGTCGATGCTGATGTTATTGCTCGATTAGTGGTAGAGCCCCAATCTTTAGGACTAAATGCATTGCATCAGCATTTTGGTGACTGCATTTTGCTACCCGATGGCTCATTAAACCGAGCACAATTGCGCCAGATTATTTTTGAAAATAATGAAGAAAAAACTTGGGTTAACAATCTTCTTCACCCATTGATACAGCAAGAGACTCAAAGACAAATACAACAAATCAAAGCGCCCTACTTTATTTGGGTTGTTCCATTATTAATTGAAAATAAATTAACGCATCTCGCCTCTCGTGTTCTTGTTGTCGATGTTACACAAGAAGAGCAAATAGAAAGAACCATGAAACGAGATGGTGTCAGTCGAGAGCAAGTTCTCAATATTTTAAAGGCTCAAGCTCAAAGACAGGAACGATTAGCCGTCGCTGATGATATTATTGAAAATCACGATAATAGCCAAAATATGATTGGAAAAGTTAAGCAACTCCATCAGCATTACTTAGAATTAGCTCAACAAGCGTTACAGGACAATTGCCATGAGTGATGACATCACAACAATCATCTTCGAACATCCCCTCAATGAAAAAATGCGTTCATGGCTTAGAATTGAAAACTCATTGATTCAAATTAACAGTTTTCGTGCAATTGATTCATTACCCACAGCACTCTCGTTTTTCCGTGCGATATCAGAATTTATTGAAGTCCTTGATCGTGGTGAAATCCGTGCTGAATTACTTAAAGAATTAGAAAAAAGACAAAAAAAATTACAGCAATGGCTTTCATTTCCTAATGTTGATAAAGCGATTGTCACTCAAATTATTGATGAACTAGCTGAAAATGCAGCCGTACTAAGTAAAGCACCTCGCATTGGTCAACATTTAAAACAAGATAAAGTCATTAGTTTAGTCAAACAGCGTCTAAGTATTCCCGGTGGATGCTGTAACTTTGATGTGCCAGCCTTACATTTATGGTTAAGCTTACCTCAAGCAACTCGTGATGAAAGATTACAAAGCTGGCTGACGGGTTTATTACCATTACAAAATGCATTAAATAGTTTGCTCATGCTGATTCGCCAATCAGATACATTCAAGCCTGCTCTTAGTCACCGTGGTTTTTACCAAGACAGCGCTGAAGAAGGTGAATTGCTACGTCTTAAAATAGCCATTGATCATCAAATCTATCCTCAAGTTTCAGGGCATAAAAATCGCTATGCGATCCGCTTTTTACCACTTGATAGCGAAAATGGAACTGTCCCTCTAGAGCTACCTTTTGAGATCGCTTGTTGCTAACATTATGTTTATTGATATGAGCATAAATAGCACCAATGAAATCTAGGAGAGATAATGAGCGAAGAATTAATTGTAAAATGTCCAACCTGTCAAACAGAAGTTGTTTGGAATGAGAGTAGCCCTTATCGCCCTTTTTGTAGTAAGCGTTGCCAACTTATTGATTTAGGCGAATGGGCAGATGAATCAAAACGCATTCCAAGCCAAAGCGATATTAATGACAGCGATGATTGGAGTGAAGCGCCACAACAAGAGCCTAAAGACTTTTAATGTGCCAATCCTGAACATAAAATAGCCACTCGACTGAGTGGCTATTTTATTTATAGATGCTTATTTGGCACTATTCTGCTTTTACTTACTTTTGCAATAACGCCACAATAGTACGGTTAGCAGGCGGAAAATCATCGGCATTTAACGATCTAATCGATGTCCACTTAAATTCTTGTCCCTCTTTGCCATAGGGCTCATTATCCCACTGCGTGACTAAGAAAAAGGATAAGGTAATGTGTCTATCTGGAAAATCATGCTCTACCGTTTCAAAAAGTGAGCATTGCGTTACATCAATACCGATTTCTTCTTGTAACTCACGAACTAACGCCTGCTCTGGAGTCTCTTTATCTTCTAATTTTCCTCCTGGAAATTCCCAAAATCCCCCCATATGTGATTTTAGAGGGCGTTGGGTGATAAAGACATTATTGTGTTGATCACAAATAATACCCGCAGCAATATGTAGCTTCTTTTTATCCATCATAGACAACCTATTGAATAGTCACATTATTATAACAACTTAGCGTTATTATAACGTATATCCAACGGCGCTACTCTGGTTTTCTTCCCCTGACTATCTCAATTAATTAACGATAATTCTATTAATTAACGATAAATAGGTAAGAAACCGAACTGTGCTAATGTTTGGCAAATAATCCCTACTGCACCAAAAGCGATAACAGCATAAATTAATCCTTTGCCTCCCCACACTTTAAAGCCTGAATTTGGGAATTTCTCACGGGCTTTCAGCGCCATAACCGCAGGACAAATAATTGCCCATACACACGCTGCGGTTCCTGCATAAGCAATTGCAATTAAGAAACCATTAGGGAAAAGTAAACATAATAGTAACGGCGGCGTAAAACATAAAACGCCAGATTTTAAGCGCCCTGTTTTGTTATCTTCAAATTTTAGTGATGCTAAAATATAGTCGAACAGACCAATCGCTACCCCTAAAAATGAACAGAATACGGCACTAATAGAAAACCATAATAAAAATCCTTCAATATATTTACTATTTAATACAGTATATAAAGAATCAATAAAGGCATCTAAGTTACCGCCCTTTTGGATAATTGTAATAAATTGCTCACGAGGTAAATTCCCCATCGTGCCAATCATCCAAAGTAAATAAATCACTAATGCTAAAACACAACCAATCACACAACTTTTTACAACTTTTCTTTCATTTTCATGATAGAGCTTATAAAGACTACAAACATTACCATGATAACCAAAAGAGGTAATAGCATAAGGAATAATGATAAAAATAAAAGGATAAAGATATAATTGGCTTTTACCTTCAAAGGTTGCCGTAAATAATAAATCACCTCTCGCTTTAAAGAATAATCCTGAGAATGCTAATACGAATAGAACAATCTTAATAAATAAAAATATTGAGGTTAAACGGCTGGCACAAGCGCCTCCCCACCATATTGTTGCTCCAAGCACTATGGTAAATACAAAGAATATCACTCTAAGATTTAAATTAAGCCCATATAATGATGAAGCTTCATAAATGATCGAACCCGCAGCAGAGATATAAGCATAAATTAATATATACAATACAAATATCAAGGAAGCATTCGCGAGATAACACGCCCATTTAGGTAATAACTCTTTCGATATATGAAAGTAGTTTGTTCCTGCACCATATTTCGATATACATTCAAGAATATAAATTCCAGAATGAAACATAAAGAAACAGACAATAAATAATATAAAGAGTGAGTTAATAAACCAAGCACCAGACATTATTGTTGGTAGGCTAAACATTCCCGCACCGATCATGGCGCCGCCCAACACAAATCCCCCTACAATAATTGAGGGTTCTTTATTTACCGACTTATTTTCCATTTTTTAGTCCTTACTGAAATAAGGATAGGGCTCTCGCATTGCACGAGAGCCATTATTATTGTGGAGTATTATTTATTTGATAGGTTTTAATCTAGCAGTAAAGTGTCTTAATACAGGTGGTTCATATTCGAACTCAAGACCTTTAAGCGTTTTAAACTTCTCTTTTAAGCCGATAAGCGCGTCAGCTATATAATCCATATGGTCGTTAGTGTAGACACGACGTGCAATGGTTAAGCGCATAAATTCCATATCTGCGTGTTTTTGCTCACCCGTTGCAGGATCACGACCAAGTAAGAACGAACCAATTTCAACAGCGCGAACACCAGACTCTAAGTAAAGTGCGTTAATTACAGCTTGAGCTGGGAATTGATCACCTGGGATATGCGGTACTAGTTTTTTACAGTCAACGAAAACAGCGTGTCCACCAGTAGGATATTGAATAGGAATGCCCGCTTCACGTAAACGGTCACCCAGATATTGAACCTGACCAATACGATAGTGCAAGTATTCTTCCTCAGTACCTTCTTCTAAACCTTGTACCATTGCAGCCATATCACGACCCGCTAAACCACCATAGGTAACAAAGCCTTCCATTGGTACACAGCGCTGTCTTGCTAATGTGAATACTTCTTCATTATCACGAATTGAGACTAAACCACCGATATTTAACAGTGGATCTTTCTTAGCTGACATTGTTAATGCATCAGCATATTTATACATATCTAAAATAACTTCTTTGATTGTCGCATTTTTATATTTAGGATCACGCTGTTTAATGAAATACGCATTTTCACAATAACGCGCCGAGTCCATAACAACAAAAATACCGTGTTGTTTTGCGATTTCGTAAACTTCTCTTAAATTATCCATTGAAACAGGCTGACCACCAGCACTATTACAGGTCACTGTTGAAACAATGGCAACAACGTTATCAGCACCATGTTTGGCAATATTTTCTTTTAATTTAGCAATATCAAAATTGCCTTTCCAATCATCATAGGTTTCTGAATCAAACGCTTTTTCAGTAACAATATTAATTGCTTTACAGCCATTTAATTCAACGTGTGCTGCTGTTGTATCAAAATGGAAGTTAGAAATAAATACAGGATTTTTTGCTTTTCCATCTTTTTGTTTATATTTTAATAATACTGGGAAAAGAATATTTTCAGCACCACGTCCTTGGTGAGCAGGAATAATATAATCGTAGTTAAATAATTCTTTGGCTTTGTCTTTTAAATCATAATAGTTTCTTGAACCTGCATAAGCTTCATCACCTGTTATCATTGCTGCCCACTGGTGATCACTCATTGCGTTAGTACCAGAGTCTGTTAATAAATCAATATAAACAGCATGACTTGGTAATAGGAATGGGTTATATCCTGCTTCTTTTAATGCGGCTTCACGTTCTTCTCTTGAAGGAACACGGATTTTTTCTACCATTTTAATACGGAATGGTTCTACGATTCTTTTAGCCATGATAATACCTTTAATATAAATTAAATAATAAAATTAGAATAAATAAAATAATCTTCCCATTTAAATTAAACGGAAAAAGAGTATTAAATTATTTTGAATGGATATAAAAAAGGATTATTTTTCAGGAAAGTAGAAGGCGAGTTCAGAATCAATATTAAACCATTTCTTCAATCTGAAGAAACCTCTTAATATTATTAAAACATTAAATGATGAGAACATACTTTAACCCTTATAGTCAGGAAATAGTACAATTTACACGCTAATTTATATAACAGTTAAACACAATTAGTAATATAACAATAGTATATTTTGGACAAAAATCACACTATTTATAATAAATAACATATTAACGTGATCACTATCACTTACTTTAATTTTTAATAAACTATTTTTTATGGCTTAAATTTTTATTGATAACACTAAGTGGTAATACATGTATTTATATTGCATTTTCACAAAATGAAAGTTGTATTTAAATAACCATACTTTTTACCATGATTAATAATTTAACAATAAAACCCTAATCTCTTTACTTCTCTAATGCGCATTTTATTCATTAAAATGAAATAATAATTCATGAAATATTTATTCCAGAATACAACTTTAATAAACTGATAAACAACAAATGAAAAGCTAATTAACCTGCTTCTTTTTCATATCTTCGAATCCCCTCTCATTATTTATCGTCTCTTTATAAAAAATGAAAAAGTTTTAATTAGCATAGCTGAATCGATGGTAACTTAAGCAAGAAGAAAAAATAACGCAGAAGATTATAACTATGAAAATCAACATAATAGAAGCCATTTAAATGAATCATTTGTTTAATTAATACTATTTGAGATATCAATCATTTTAGTTATGTCGCTATTTAATATCGAAAGAGATGGAAATTTATCTTTATTTCATCGATTTTTAATTTCTTTTCATATTGAGAGTACCCGGTATTTATTATTCTAAAATTAACGATAATATAAAAACATTAATTATTATCTTTCTATATTTAAGCAATATTATTTATATTTGAATTAATACCTTTATATTGAGGTAAAATGAGAAAAAAAGTTATTTTATTAACACTATTAAGTGGATTTTCAACCTGTGGATTAACAGCAAATGACGCCGGTTATTTAGGCTCGATGGGAGAATCGCGGCGCGCATTACAAGATAGCCAACGTGAAATAAACCAACTTATTGAACAAAATCGCTATCAACAACTTCAAGAAAATGCATTAGAGGTTTCACCTACCCCCACACTTATTACTGAATCAGAACATTGTTTGCCTATTAATGGTGTATATGTTCAAGGAATTACTTTACTTAATGAAAAAGATCTTGATTCCTTAACACCATTACCTGAGCAATGTATAAAAAGTGCTGACGTTAACCGTTTAGTCAAAGAGTTAACCCAACGCTATCTTCAACATGGTTATATCACGGCAAGAGTTCAATTTTTACGCCCAAATCAAGAGCAACAGCTTGGGCTGTATGTTATTGAAGGCTTTATTGAAAAAATTGAAGGCGGTGATCGAGGTGTTAACACCGCACTACTTTTCCCTCAGGTTGAAGGAGAGCCTCTTAAGCTTTCAAAACTGGATCAGGGGCTTGATCAAGCAAACCGCTTACAATCGAATAAAGTTAAGCTCGATATATTGCCTGGTACGCAACTAGGTGGCTCTATTATTCAGCTCACAAATCAGCGACAAGCACCGTGGCATCTAAATATTTCAAGTGATAACTATGGGCAAAAAAACTCAGGGCGCTGGTTAGTTCGAACCAATGCAAGCTTAGACAGCCCATTAGGGTTATCTGACTTTGTCAGTTTAAATGCCAGTATTACCACTGATAATCCAAATACACGCTTTAATCGTGCTTATACCCTACTCTATTCTTTACCTTATGGTGCATTGACATTCAGTACTTTTGGTAGCTATTCGGAGTATGAATTTCATCAAGCATTGCAAACACGTACTGTACGTTTATCTGGTGATACGACACAAGTTGGTTTAAGGGGAGATTACGCTTTTTATCGTAGTCAAAAACAGATTGATACCTTAAACATGCAGATAACACATAAGCGAATACGTAACTATTTCAGCCAAATCCGCCTTGATCTCAGTAGCCCTGCACTGACAACGGTAGAGTTAGGTATCAACCATTTACACATTGTTCCAAATGGTGTCATCAGCGTTAACTTAAGTGCAGAGAAAGCTATTAGTTGGTTTGGTGCAGATGAATCACCTCGTGTTGCTAATGGCAATGGTAATGACTATCGCTTTACAAAAGTTAAGCTTTTTGCCAATTGGCAACATCGTTTTGCCTTATCTAATTCTACATTTTTATTCAATAGCGCCTTCTTTGGTCAATATAGCCCTGACACCTTACCAGGTGTGGAATGGCTTAGCTTAACGGATAAAAACGCAATCCGTGGTTTTGACCAAAGTACACTTTCTGGCGATAACGGCGGCTATTTACGTAATACGCTTTCTTATCCTTATCGGATAAACACATTTTCAATCACCCCTCGAATTGGTCTCGATGCTGGTCGAGTTCAACAACATGGTAACTATGAAGGATGGCGTAGTGGCTATGGGCTAAGTTCGGGCTTAAATCTCCAATATCAAAAAGCACAATTCGATATTGAAGTCGCCAAGGGGCATTTGCTTTACAACCAAACGAATTCCAATAAAACCAAAGACCCTACTCAAGTGTTAGTTAGATTTTCATATTTATTTTGATTCACACTCATAGCAATAAACGGAGAAAACTCTATGAAATCAAAAAACTTCAAGCTCTCTCCTTCGGGTAGGCTTGCTGCATCTTTAGCGATTATTTTCGTATCACTAAATGCATATGCTGGCGGTATTGTTCCTGATGCGGGCAATCAAGGACCGAATGTTTCATCAGTCAATGGTGGAACTCAAGTCATTAATATCGTTACACCAAATAACGAAGGTATCTCTCATAACCAATATCAAGATTTTAATGTAGGTAAACCAGGTGCTGTTTTTAACAACTCCTTAGAGGCAGGACAATCACAACTTGCTGGACAATTAAATGCCAACAGCAATTTAAATGGACAAGCCGCTTCTTTAATTTTAAATGAAGTTGTTAGCCGAAACCCTTCGTTCTTATTAGGTCAGCAAGAAGTTTTTGGTATCGCCGCGGAATATGTACTTTCTAACCCAAATGGTATTACCTGTGATGGATGCGGTTTTATCAACACCAGCCGCTCGTCTCTGGTTGTCGGTAACCCATTGTTTGAAAATGGTGAGTTAAAAGGTTATAGCACGCTTAACAATACGAATTTACTTTCTATTGGTAAAAACGGATTACACGCTCCCGGCCTTTTAGATTTAATTGCACCTCGTATTGATAGCCGAGGCAAAATAACTGCAGCAGAAATTTCTGCATTAACAGGTCAAAATACGTTCTCTCAACGCTTTGATATTCTTTCATCACAAAAACCCGCTTCTGCTTTAGATAGTTATTTCTTTGGTAGTATGCAATCTGGTCGTATCCGCATCATTAATACCGCAGAAGGTAGTGGTGTTAAATTAACAGGTAAGTTTGTTGCTGATAATGAATTAAGTGTCAGAGCGGACAATATTCAAACGGATAGCCAAGTTCGCTATGACAGCTACGACAAAGATGGTAGTGAAAACTATCAAAATTACCGTGGCGGTATTGCTGTTAATAACAGTGGTTCAAGCCAGACTCTGACAAAAACAGAGTTAAAAGGTAAAAACATCACATTAGTTGCTGATAATAAAAACCAAATCAAAGCCTCTGATTTAATGGGTGATGATATTTTATTACAAGGCGCTCATTTAACGGTTGATGGCAAACAGTTACAGCAAAAAGAGACTGATACTGACAATCGCTGGTTCTATTCTTGGCAATATGATGTCACTAAAGAAAAAGAGCTAGTACAGCAAGTTGGTAGCCATATTGATGCCAAGAACAATGCGACATTAACAGCAACTAAAGGTGATGTAACACTTGAAGGTGCCAAAATTAATGCGGGTAACACTCTGGCAATTAATGCTAATCAAGATATCAATATCAACGGATTAGTTGAGAAAGAAAATCGTAGTGAAAACGGCTACAAACGTAACCATACTTCTCGTTTAGAAACTGGTAGCTGGAGCAATAGTCATCAAACAGAAACCTTAAAAGGCAGTGAGTTAACTGCGGGTAAAACGCTGGGTTTAAATGCTGAAGGCTCTGTTACTGCTCAAGGCGCAAAATTACATTCTCATGAGAATGTTGTTGTTAACGCTAAAGAGAATATCAATCTTAATGTTCAAAATACTAACAATGATAAAACAGTAACCGACAATCATGTCGTTTGGGGTGGTATCGGCGGTGGTAATAATAAGAACAATAACAATAAACAAGAAGTCAGTCATTCAACACAATTGACTGCTGATGGACAACTGTTACTTGCAGCAGATAACAGTGTCAAAATCACAGGTAGTCAAGTCAAAGGCAATCAAGGTGCCTTTGTTAAAACGACTCAAGGCGATGTTGTTATTGATAATGCGATCAGCGAAACCATCACTAAAACAGATGAACGTACAGGTACTGCATTTAACATTACTAAAAACTCCCACAAGAATGAAACTAATCAACAGCATTCAACGGGTAGTGAATTAGTTTCTGATGCAGAGTTAACCGTAGTGAGTGGCAAAGATGTCAATGTAATTGGTAGCTTAATTAAAAGTGCTGATGAATTAGGCATTGAATCTTTAGGTGATATCAACGTTAGATCTGCACAGCAAACCACGAAAATCAATGATGAAAAAACATCATTAGAGATCACCGGTCATGCTAAAGAAGTTGAAGACAAGCAATATAGCGCAGGTTTTCATATCACTCATACATCCAACAAAAACAATAGCACTGAAACTGAACAAGTAGGATCTACGATCAGTGGTGGCAGTGTTAAAGTTCAAGCGGATAAAGATGTCACTTTTGCTGGCTCTGATTTAAAAACAACCGCAGGTAATGCCACTGTTTCTGGTGACAATATTGCTTTTGTTTCAACAGAAAACAAAAAAGAGACTGACAGTACAGATAGAACCATTTCAGGTGGCTTTAGCTATACCGGTGGTGTTGATAAGATCGGTAGTAAAGCTGATTTCCAATATGACAAACAGCATACAACAACTGATATCACCAAAAATAAAGGTAGCGAAACTCAAGTTGCAGGTGATTTAACCATTACCGCAAACAATGATGTGACGCATCAAGGTGCATCACACAAAGTTGATGGCGCGTATAAAGAGTCAGGTGAAAATATCAATCATCTTGCTGCAAATGACAGTGCAACATCTAAAACAGATACCTTAAATATCGGTGTCGATGTGGGTGTTAATCTTGATTACAGCGGTGTCACTCAGCCAATTAAGAAAGCCGTTGAAGATGGTGCTACTGCTGTTAATCCTGACGGCAACAAAGGTATTGATAAAAAAGTTACCTTTAAAGATGCCATTAGTAATCTTGCTAACTTAAGTAATTTAGAAGCACCGAATGTGGGTGTTGAAGTCGGTGTTAAAGGTGGCGGTAGCCAGAAATCACAAAGCGATAGCCAAGCGGTTTCAACATCTATTACTGCCGGTAAAATTAATACTGACAGCAATAAAACGCTACATGACCAAGGTACTCATTATCAATCTACCCAAGGTGATGTCTCACTAACTGCTAACACTCATACCAGTGAAGCAGCACAAAACAAACACCAAGAGTCCTTCCATGAAACAACTGGTGGCGGTCAAGTAGGTGTCAGCACCAAAACAGGCAACGATATTACTGTAGCGATTAAAGGTGAAGGTAAAACTACTGACACAAGCCTAACTACAACCAAAGCTGAAGGTAGCCAGTTTAATTCAGCTGGTAATATCAATATTAATGTACGTGAAGATGCACATTATGAAGGCGCTAAATTTGACGCTCAAGAAGGCAAAACTGTCATTAATGCTGGCGGTGATTTAACGCTGGCACAAGCAACAGATACCCACACTGAAAGTCAACATAACGTAAATGGCAGTGCAAACCTGAAAGTAGGCACAACACCAGACAGTAAAGATTACGGTGGTGGTTTTAACGCAGGTGGTGCAAATCATCACAAAGATCAGACAACAGCAAAAGCAGGTTCAGTGAATGGCTCTCAAGGTATTGAGTTAAATTCAGGTCATAATCTGACTTTACAAGGCACTCATTTAACCAGCGAAAATGATGTTGCTCTGACTGCAACTAACAAAGTTGATTTCCAAGCAACAGAATCTCAGCGTACTGAAACAGGTAAGAACTTATCAGGTGGATTACAAGCGGGCTTCGGTCAAAAAACAGGAGACAAATCATCTTCTGTCAATGGCTTAGGTGGCGCTGAATTTGCTATTGGTAAGCAAGATGAGAAGAGTGTTTCTCGTGAAGGTGGAACCATTGCTAACCAAGGTAATTTAACTGTTAACGGTAGCTCTGTTAATCTTCAAGGTACTAAAGTTAATAGCAAAGATACGCAATTAACCTCTCAATCTGGTGATACTACGCTAACATCAGCACAATCTACGGATTACAAAAACAACTGGGGTACTGATATCTCTTTAAATGGCAAACAAACCAATACGACGCCAAAAGAAGTGACTGAAGAAAATCCAGCAACCTCTATCCATGATATTGGTGGCAAAGTTTTAGTAAACGTTGAAGATCAACAAAAATCCACACACCAAAATGCGTCAGTAGAAACAGGTACATTAACTGTAAATAGCGACAAAAACTTCGCTCTTTCTGGTGCAAATGTTTCTGCGGATAATGTAACGGGTAATGTGGGCGGTGACTTTACAGTAACTAGCCAGAAAGACAGTGATCGTCATGTTGCTGTTGATGTAAATGTTGGTTATAACCACAACAACGATCCTAAATCTAGCCAAGTTGATAAAACAGCCAAGGCAGGTGGATCATTATTAGAAGACACTATCAAAGAGACCATTGATTCAGGTATTAAATCTGCAACTGATGTTATCTCTGATAAATACAATTCACTCTCTTCAACTATCGCAGATAAAACCGGTATCAGTGGCGAGACAAAAGCCAAAATTGATAAAGGCGTTGGCACAGTAGGTAATGGTATCAAAAATATCGTAACAGGTGCTGAAGGTCATACGGCAAATGCGGATATTAAAGTTTCTCATATTGATAATGATGCAGTTACTCAAACCACAACCTTAACTAGCAAAAATGATATTTCATTGAATGTAAGTGGTACAACTAAGCTTACAGGTGCTGAAATTAAAAGTGAGCAAGGTCAGGTTGATTTAGGCGGTAGCAATGTTCAATTAAACAATATTGAAGGTCATCAATATGAAGCAGGTGCAGATCTTGATCTGAAATCATCTGCTGTTGATTTAGTGAAACAACTTGCAGGTGGTGACTTATCATTAAAGTCACCTGTTAAAGTTAATGAAACAGTAAACACAAAATCATCTATTTCTGAAAAATAATAGATACCCCATAAAAGAGTAATGCCTATTCTTTTGTAAGCCCAACCCGCTTGTTATCACAATAAGCGGGTTTTTTATTTATCTGCTTAGATTTCACTGAACATCCAATAAATTTACGCTTCTTTAAGATTTAAATAAAATACAGAAAATGGTAAAAAACAGATAACGCATTGAATTAAAAATAGAAAAATACATTTTTTCGTAGAAATTAAATCAACCTCGATTCCTTGACCTTCCCCTAATGGTAAAGCCTAAGCTTTATCTCATACCATATTTAAGAGGGGATTTTTGATGAACACTAAGACTACGTTGTCCTCTGCCAATCGGCTAAGTTTACCTGTTGAAGGTATGACATGTGCATCCTGTGTTGGTCGTGTCGAACGGGCCTTAAAAGCCGTACCACAAATACAAGATGCTGTTGTCAATTTAGCAACTGAACGTGCAGATATTACATTTACAAATACACCCGATCCCGCAGCTGCCGTGAGCGCTATTGAAAGTTCAGGTTATAAAGTACCCGAAGAGATAACTGAGCTGGCAATTGAAGAAATGACCTGTGCATCTTGTGTTGGTCGTGTAGAAAAAGCACTGGCGCAAGTTCCCGGTGTATTAGAAGCCACGGTAAACCTTGCAACTGAACGCGCTCGTGTGCGCCATTTATCAGGCGTAGTATCGATCACTGATTTAGAGATCGCCGTTGTACATGCCGGCTATAAACCTCGTCGTTTATCTGATGATCCAGCAAACACACGTGATGTAGGTGAAGAGCGCCGTGCAAAAGAGGAACGTTCATTACGCCGCGCATTACTTATCGCCGCTGTCTTCACATTACCCGTTTTTGTTATTGAAATGGGATCGCACTTTATTCCCGGTGTACATGGTTGGGTTACTCGAACTCTGGGGCAACAGCTAAATTGGTATATTCAATTTATCCTCGCCACTATTGTGATGTTTGGCCCCGGTTTACGCTTTTTCCAAAAAGGGATACCTGCGTTATTACGCGGTGCTCCTGATATGAACTCATTAGTATCTGTTGGTACAGCCGCCGCTTACGGCTATTCAGTGGTATCAACCTTTATTCCTCAAGTCCTACCTGCGGGCACAGCCAATATCTATTTTGAAGCCGCTGTTGTGATTGTCACCTTGATCTTGTTAGGAAGAACGCTTGAAGCCAAAGCTAAAGGAAATACATCTCAAGCCATTAAACGGTTAGTTGGTTTACAAGCCAAAACAGCGCGAGTGTCTCGTCATGGTGAGACATTAGAAATCCCTCTAGATCAAGTTGTAATGGGAGACATCGTTTTTGTTCGCCCCGGTGAAAAAATACCTGTTGATGGAGAGATTATTGACGGTCACTCTTACGTTGATGAGAGCATGATAACCGGCGAGCCTGTACCTGTATCGAAAGAGATTGGTTCTGACGTTGTGGGGGGAACTATCAATAAAACAGGTGCTTTTAGTTTTAAAGTCACCAAAGTTGGCTCTAACACTGTATTGGCACAAATCATTCGCTTAGTGGAGGAAGCTCAAGGCTCTAAACTTCCTATTCAAGCACTTGTTGATAAAGTCACCATGTGGTTTGTGCCGGTGGTTATGTTAGGTGCAACAATCACCTTCTTTATTTGGTTAGCTTTTGGTCCAGATCCTGCATTAACCTTTGCACTAATTAATGCCGTTGCCGTGTTAATTATTGCCTGTCCATGTGCAATGGGATTAGCAACGCCAACATCCATTATGGTGGGTACCGGTCGTGCAGCAGAGTTGGGTATTCTTTTCCGTAAAGGTGAAGCCTTACAAGCCTTACGTGATGTCAATGTTGTCGCTCTTGATAAAACAGGCACATTAACAAAAGGCCGTCCTGAATTAACAGATTTAATTCCAGCAGAAGGTTTTGAATATAATGAAACCTTAAGCCTTGTTGCTGCTATTGAAACTTATTCGGAACACCCTATTGCAGAAGCTATTGTCAATGCGGCTAAAGAGGCGGGATTAACACTCGCTACGGTTGAAAATTTTGAAGCAGTTCCGGGTTTTGGCGTTAGTGCAACAGTGGGCGGAAGAGCCGTATCTGTTGGTGCTGATCGCTTTATGAAACAACTTGGATTAGATGTCAGTCACTTTATCTCTTCAGCACAGAAACTCGGTGAGCAAGGCAAAAGCCCTCTTTATGCAGCCATTGATGGACATCTTGCTGCCATTATTGCAGTTGCAGATCCGATTAAAGAAACAACCCCTGAAGCAATCAAAGCGTTACATGATTTAGGTTTGAGAGTTGCCATGATCACCGGTGATAACGAAGCCACAGCAAAAGCGATTGCTAAACAGTTAGGTATTGATGAAATTGCGGCTGAAGTACTTCCTGATGGAAAAGTCGAAGCCTTAAAGCAATTTAGCCATAAAGGCGCCAAAGTCGCTTTTGTTGGTGATGGTATCAATGATGCTCCAGCACTTGCACAAGCTGATGTTGGGCTAGCGATTGGTACAGGAACCGATGTCGCCATTGAAGCTGCTGATGTGGTGTTAATGTCGGGTGATCTGCGCGGTGTCGTTGATGCAATAGCTTTAAGCCAAGCAACTATTCGCAATATCAAACAAAACTTGTTTTGGGCTTTTGCCTATAACGCCTTATTAATTCCTGTCGCGGCTGGCATGCTTTATCCAATTAATGGCATGTTACTTTCACCCATCATTGCCGCTGCCGCAATGGCACTTTCAAGTGTATTTGTATTGGGTAACGCCTTACGACTAAAACGCTTTCAAGCACCAATAAAAACACATTGATAGATTGATTTTATTTATAGCCAGACTCAACAAAGGTCTGGCTCAATATTATAAAGCGACTACCTTATACTTATAGAGAGCGCTTTATTATCCGATAAGGGGAACATAATGAATATTGGTCAAGCAGCAAAAAAGTCCGGTATTTCAAGCAAAATGATCCGTTATTATGAGCAGATTGGCTTAATTCCAAAGGCTATTCGCACTGATTCAGGTTATCGCGATTACACAGATGCAGACGTAGCTTGCTTTCGTTTTATTCGCCATTCTCGAGCACTTGGTTTTTCAACAGAACAGATATCAACGTTGTTAGTTTTATGGAATAACGGAGAACGCGCCAGCGCAGATGTGAAATCTATCGCGCTCTCCCATATTGAAGAGCTCAATCGTAAAATTGCTGAACTACAACGTATGACAAAAACCTTAGAACACTTAGCGAAAGATTGCCAAGGTGATAACAATCCTGATTGTCCGATTATTGCAGGACTAGTTGAGCCAAAGTCAGGCCCTGAAAGTAAAACAACAAAAAGTCACCTTTCCCACCTTCGCTCTTCAATTTAGTTTTTCTATCAACCATAAAAAAATCCCGCTTATTGCTAAGCGGGATTTTCTTGTTCAACAAAAAAGTTAAATAACCATTATCATCAACGGGTAATTAACCTAATTGACCATGACAATGCTTAAATTTCTTACCCGATCCACAAGGACATGGTTCGTTACGACCCACTTTTTTACCTGCGGCAACTTGACCATCTACTGCTGACATTTGAGATTCTTTTGTCACTTCATGGCTTAATTGCTGTTGTTTAGCTAAACGTTCAGCTTCTTCACGACGGCGACGCTCTAACTCTTCAACTTCTTCTGGTAAACGAACTTGTACTTTGCTTAGCGTGCTAATCACTTCATATTTCAGTGATTCCAACATGTTAGCAAACATGGCGAACGATTCACGTTTGTACTCTTGTTTTGGATCTTTTTGTGCATAACCACGTAAGTGGATACCTTGGCGCAAATAATCCATTGCTGCCAAGTGCTCTTTCCACAGTGAATCCAGCGTTTGTAACATCACGCCTTTTTCAAAGTTACGCATCATCTCAGCACTAACGATCTCTTCTTTCGCTTTATAGACTTCGATAGATTTTTCTAAAATACGCTCACGCAATGTTTCTTCGTGTAATTCAGGCTCTTTATCTAACCACTCTTTGATTGGTAAATTTAAATCAAAGTCTTTTTGTAGACATGCCGTTAAGCCTTCGATATCCCACATTTCTTCCAGTGATTGAGGTGGAATATAGTTATCAATCATTGAAGTGAAGACGTCTTGGCGAATGCTATCGATAGTTTCGCTTACGTCTGCCACATCCAGTAATTCGTTACGCTGAGTATAGATTGCACGACGTTGGTCATTTGCTACGTCATCATATTCAAGCAGTTGCTTACGAATATCAAAGTTACGGTTTTCTACTTTACGCTGTGCGTTTGCAATCGCTTTAGTTACCCAAGGGTGTTCAATCGCTTCTGTTTCATTCATACCTAATTTACGCATCATGCCAGACACTTTGTCTGAAGCAAAAATACGCATTAAGGAGTCTTCCATAGATAAATAGAAACGAGAAGAACCTTCATCCCCTTGACGACCCGCACGACCACGTAACTGGTTATCAATACGACGAGATTCGTGACGCTCAGTACCAATGATATGTAAACCACCTGATGCTAATACTGCATCATGACGCTCTTTCCATTTAGCTTTGATTTCTTCGATTTGCTCTTCAGTTGGCTCTTCAAGTTTAGCCACTTCAGTTTGCCAGCTACCCCCTAACACGATATCGGTACCACGACCAGCCATGTTAGTTGCGATAGTTACCGCTGAAGGCAAACCTGCGTTAGCAATGATGTCTGCTTCCATTGCGTGGAATTTCGCATTCAGTACGTTATGGTGAACATTCGCTTTAGTCAGCGCTTTAGAAATTTCTTCTGATTTTTCAATTGAAATGGTACCCACAAGAACAGGCTGACCATTTTGAGTACGTTCACGAATATCTTCAATAATAGCTGCAAATTTACCTTGCTCATTCATATAGACTAAGTCAGGCAGATCTTTACGTACCATTGGGCGGTTAGTTGGGATAACAATGGTTTCTAAGCGATAGATAGAGTTAAATTCAAATGCTTCAGTATCCGCAGTACCGGTCATCCCTGCTAATTTTTCGTATAAACGGAAATAGTTTTGGAATGTAATTGACGCTAAAGTTTGGTTCTCATTTTGGATCTTCACACCTTCTTTTGCTTCAACAGCTTGGTGTAAACCATCAGACCAACGACGACCTTGCATTGTACGACCCGTGTGTTCGTCAACAATGATAACTTCGCCATCTTTAACAATGTAGTCAACATCTTTGGTAAATAGCGCGTGAGCACGTAATGCTGCGGTCACATGGTGCATTAACATAATATTAGCGGGTGAGTATAAAGACTCTCCTTCTTTCATCATGCCAGCATCTGCTAATAACCCTTCGATTTTAACCAGACCACGTTCTGTGATGTTCACTTGACGTGTTTTTTCATCAACAGAGTAATCACCTTCACCTTGGAAAGTGTCTGAGTCTTCTTTCTCTTGAGAAATCAAGTGAGGGATCACTTTATTCATTTGGATATAAAGCTCAGAACTGTCTTCTGCTGGACCTGAAATGATCAGCGGAGTACGCGCTTCATCGATTAAGATTGAGTCAACCTCATCCACTAATGCATAGTGTAATTTACGTTGAACACGTTCTTGTGGACTAAATGCCATGTTGTCACGCAGGTAGTCGAAACCAAATTCGTTGTTCGTACCGTAAGTGATATCAGCATTATAGGCTTCGCGTTTTACTGGTGGTGCCATATTTGGCAAGTTGATACCCACGCTTAAACCTAAGAATTCAAACAGAGGACGGTTATTTTCGGCGTCACGTTGTGCCAAGTAGTCATTGACTGTAACAACGTGAACCCCTTTACCTGATAGCGCATTTAAGTATGCCGGTAATGTTGCGGTTAATGTTTTACCTTCACCTGTACGCATTTCTGCAATACAACGCTCATTTAGAACCATACCACCGATTAACTGCACATCGAAGTGACGCATACCAAAGACACGTTTACTTGCTTCACGAACAGTGGCAAACGCTTCAGGTAAAATATCTTCTTCTTTTTCACCGTTTTTTAAGCGCTCACGAAATTCATTTGTTTTCGCTTTTAGCTCATCATCAGTCAGCTTTTCAAATTCTGGCTCTAATTTATTAATTTCAACAACAACTTTGCGCATACGGCGGATTGAACGATCATTACGACTACCAAAAATTTTGGTTACAATTTTACCTAACATAAATCTTTATTCTCATTTATGGCGTGAAACGCCGAAAACAGCCTCTGTATCTATCAATAAACAGAGATAATCATAATCTTATTAGATTAAGTGACTCAATTAAGCTGTTAGGTAAGGCCCTGCGCGAATACCGCGGATTTGTGCAAGCCATAATCCGGTATGATAGGAATTTGTATTCTGTACTAAAACGTAACCAGAAAGAGGACGGTTGCTTAGTGCTGATGATGGGGTCTCTGTTAATAAGGCATACAGAGTATCAAGCATAACCTCTGCAACATTAGAAACAGGTAACGGTTCATCTTTGGCTTTAACCATCAATTCAGGCGAATTAATGGTGAATGCAAAAGAGAGCTGTTTAATCACATTTTTTACTGCGTGTTGTTGCCAGTAATTAAAGGTGAAGGATGAAGCAGGATTCTGTACACTTTGGCGTAAGAATAAGTTATCAAACGCAATAAGTGCCTGACTTTGGCGGTTTTGAGATGAAGGTGTATCAGTTTGCTGTGGATTTTCGGCATGAGTAGACAACAGCGAAGGTATTCCAATACCTGCTGCTACCATCCCTAAAAGCAGGTGCGACCAAAAATATCGCCTGCCAAACTGTCGCCAAAAACTTATAATGCTCATTAACCTTGGTTGCTCATTAATCTTTATTTTGTGGAGTCAAAATCTATGCGGGATAGTTACCCACAATCATTGGAAAAAATCTTCATTGAACTTGAAGGTTCCAACAAGAGTACATTACAACTTATACAACAGCGTGCAACGATTTTACTAAAATTAAATCGCGCCGTCATGGCTCTTTTACCTGTTCCTTTACGAGATAAGTGCCGTGTCGCAAATTATCGCAATGCTATTTTAATTATTGAAGTTGCAAACGCAAGTTGGTTAACTCGTTTACGTTATGAAACCCCGTCATTACTTTCCGCATTGAGGCAAGAAATTTTACCATCCTTATCCTCAATAGACATCAAAATAAATCCGTCTTTGGGAATAAAACAGGAAAAAAGATCTTTAATATCATCATTAAAAGAGCAAGTGCCTACAAAGAGACGTCACTTAAGTTTGGAAAGCGCGCAATCATTGAAGTATTTGGCTGAGAAAAGCCCGAAGAAATTAAGAGAGAAATTAGAACGGTTGGCTGCACTTGCCGGAGAGAGTACAAGTACAGCCAAAGATGAACGTTAATTAGAGATAATTAACGCGCTTTCCTTCGCAGGAATTAAGCAAAGACCATTGAGGGAGCTTTGAATGCCACTGGCATTTGCGCTTCGTCTTCAAATGTGACGAATTCCCACGCAGATTCTTTTGCTAATACAGCTTGGAGCAATTTATTGTTCAGTGCATGACCTGATTTAAACGCGGTAAATTCACCGATAATGTTATAGCCACACATAAATAAATCACCGATTGCATCCAACATTTTGTGACGAACGAATTCATCTTCAAAACGCAGACCATCGTCGTTGAGAACACGATAGTCATCAACTACGATTGCACAATCGAAGCTTCCGCCTAAACACAATCCTTTAGATTGTAAATATTCGATATCACGCATAAATCCAAAAGTACGAGCACGACTGATTTGGCTCATAAAAGATTCCGCGGAGAAATCTAATTTATAACGCTGTGTACTTGCATCAATGGCAGGATGATTAAAATCGATAGTAAAATCTAATTTAAATCCGTTGTATGGACGCATTTCTGCCCATTTGTCGCCATCTTCTACACGCACTGTTTCTTTGATGCGAATGAATTTCTTCGCAGTACGAAGTTCTTCGATACCTGCATCAAGTAACAAGAAAACAAAAGGTGCCGCACTTCCATCCATAATTGGAATTTCAGGTGCATTCACTTCAATTACGATATTATCAATGCCTAAACCAGCCAGTGCTGCGTTTAAATGCTCAACGGTTGATATACGCACATCGTCTTCGTTAACTAAGCAAGTACATAACATAGTGTCACGAACTGATTTTGCGTCTGCTGGAAAATCCACCGGTGGATTTAAGTCAGTACGACGGTAGATGACCCCAGTGTTTGCTGGCGCCGGACGCATTGTAAGCGTAACTTTTTTACCCGTGTGAAGTCCCACACCAGTTGCTTGTACAATTCGTTTTAATGTCCGTTGTTTGATCATCATTTTATCTCGCAATGTTATCCGTCCTACCAATCATTATACTTATAATTGGCAGGACAGTTTAGCACAAAAAGCGGAGATGCCAATCTTTTTGGCGATTAATCAGCCTGTTTTCTCAGGAACGCAGGGATATCTAAATAATCCGGTTCTTTGCTTGCCTGAGTAGATTGTTCGTTAACGGCTTTCGCAGCAGGCTTGCTTTCTTCTACGGCAGAGAAAGAAGACATGCTATTTTGCATTTGCTGGTAACGATTCTCCATTGCGCTTTGCTGATTCTGTTTATTAGTTACCAGTGTAATTTCTGGACGTTTGTCCATCCCAATACCTGTTGCAACCACAGTCACACGCAATTCATCATTCATTTCTGGGTCAAGGGATGTACCGATAACCACAGTCGCATTATCTGATGCAAATGCACGAATGGTATTACCCACTGTTTCAAATTCATCAAGACGTAAGTCAAAGCCTGCAGTGATGTTGACTAACACACCACGTGCGCCAGATAAGTCGATATCTTCCAATAATGGACTTGAAATCGCCATTTCTGCTGCTTCTTCAGCACGGTCTTCACCTTTCGCAGCACCAGATCCCATCATGGCATAACCCATTTCAGACATCACAGTTCTTACGTCAGCAAAGTCAACGTTCATTAAACCTGGACGAGTAATTAGCTCAGCGATACCTTGAACTGCGCCTTTTAATACATCATTAGCTGCACCGAACGCATCTAATAATGAAATTCCACGACCAAGTACTTTTAATAATTTGTCATTTGGAATAGTGATTAACGAGTCAACATGTTTTGATAACTCAGTAATACCTTGCTCCGCAAATGCCATGCGTTTTTTGCCTTCAAAATTAAAAGGCTTAGTTACTACAGCAACGGTCAAAATGCCTAATTCTTTAGCCACTTCTGCAACAACAGGCGCAGCACCAGTACCAGTACCACCGCCCATACCTGCTGCGATAAAGACCATATCGGCACCTTCAAGTGCTGCACGTAACCCTTCGCGGTCTTCCTCAGCAGCATTACGGCCCACTTCAGGATTTGCACCTGCACCTAAGCCTTTCGTAATGGCATTACCAATTTGGATAGTCTGTCCGACCGCTGTTTTACGTAGCGCTTGAGCATCCGTATTGACTGCAAAGAAATCTACGCCTTCAATACGTTCACGAACCATGTGCTCAACCGCATTACCGCCGCCGCCACCAACGCCGATGACTTTGATCACCGCATCGTTGGTTAATTCCATAGGTTCAAACATAATTTCTCTCCGTTTTGTGCCTTCTCAGGGCCGCTTGCTCAAACGACCTCTTTTTAAATTTGTCTGATTATTAAAACTCTCTTTTTAGCCAACCAGTGAGTTTCTTAAATAAACCACCGACAGCAGAGCGTTTCTCGGTTTCAGTTTCCTCACCAAAGTGAGATTCTTTACCGTAATGCAAGAGCCCAACCGCTGTTGAGTAGTAGGGGTCCTGCGCATAATCTGTTAGCCCGGTAATATTTAACGGTTTACCGATCCGTACTTGCGTGTGGAAAACACGTTGAGCACATTCAACAAGTCCATCAATCTGTGCAGCACCACCTGTTAGCACGATACCTGCGGCTAAATGATGCTTAATCCCTTGCTGGCGTAACTGTTCTTGAACTTTTAAAATCTCTTCATTAACAAGATTGAGCAGTTCGGTATAACGAGGCTCAATCACCTCAGCAAGAGTTTGTCGTTGCAGACTTCTTGGTGGTCTGCCTCCGACACTTGGAACTTCGACATTTTCATCTTTACCAACTAAAGATCCTAATGCACAACCGTGACGAACTTTGATAGCTTCCGCATCATTTGGCGGTGTGCCAAAAGCGTAAGCAATATCGCTGGTTACAACATTGCCTGCATAAGGAATAACGCGGGTATGTCTTAATGCTCCACCGGTATAAATAGCGATATCCATTGTACCGCCACCAATATCAACAACACACACACCTAATTCACGTTCATCTTCTGTTAATACAGCGAAACTTGAAGCCAGTCCCGCAAAAATCAGTTGATCCACTTTTAACCCACAGCGTTCAACTGCTTTTACAATATTCTTTGCCATATCGTTATGGCAGGTAATTAAATGAACTTTAGCCTGCATACGCACGCCCGATAATCCAACTGGGTTTTTGATCCCTTCTTGATAATCAATGGCATACTCTTGCGGTATCACGTGTAAAACACGGTGTTCATCTTTTACTTTGACGGATTTCGCGGTATGTACCACGCTATCAACATCATCTTGAGTCACTTCTTCTTCTGAAATTGGCACCATACCAATCTCATTTTGGCAACTGATATGCTTGCCTGATAACGCCAAATATACTGAAGATATTTGACAGTCAGCCATTAATTCAGCCTGATCTACCGCCCGTTGCACGCATTTTACGACGGATTCGAGATCGTTAACGCCACCTTTATCCATGCCCCGAGATGGACAACTTCCCACCCCGATAATATTCACTACGCCATCAGGCAGGATCTCACCGACAAGGGTGGCTACTTTGGCCGTACCAATCTCAAGACCAACTACTAATTTTCTGTCCGTCGCTTTGATCATTATTGTTCTGCCTTCGCCTTCATCGTGTCATCTGCCACGTCTTGTTTATTCATTCTCAAGTAATAAAGGAGCCCATCCGACTGCACCACCACTGTCATAACGCAGATCCACGTAATCAACTCGTTTATCTGTTTGTTGTTGCAGTATCGGATACAACTCAATAAAGCGAGCGATCCGTTTTTCGTTATCCTTACGACCTAACTCCAATCGGACATCATTGTCTAAAACTAATTGCCATCCTTGACGGGCAGACATTGACGCTGCTTTTAAATTCAGGTTACTAGCAAGAAGTTGATCTCTCATTGCGACATAACCTGACAACACCATTTTTTCGCTTCCTTGTGGGCCATATAGCAAAGGATAACTTCCTTTGGTTTCCAACTGCGTTGGCAGACTGAAAACACGCCCTTCTTTATCAAGAAAGTAAGTATCATTCCAACGGGTAAAGGGAACATACTCTACCAGATGGATTTTAAGTTCATCAGGCCACTGTTTACGAACAGTGACTTGCCTAATCCATGGCATCCGTTCAATTTGTTGCTGAATGATATTCACATCCTGTGTCATAAATGTGCCCGGCTGTCCTAAAGACAAAATCGCCTGACGCACATCATCATTCGTTGTGTAATGCCGCTCGCCTGTTAATACAAGTTTTGAGATTGGTAGACGATTAGCGTCTTTCATCCAGTTAACCACTTGTATCCCACCCCAAACGATGGTGGCAATCACACATAAGAAAAAGATTAATCCTGATAAATAAGTACCATTACTCGGTCTGTCAGAATGTTGCTTCTCTTTATGTTCTTTTATATTTAGCGCTGCTTGTGACATATTAACCCACTAACTCCTGAGCAACGTTTAAACAAGAGAATCGCCCATCCTTTTGTCCGATATTCCAGCGATTAATACTTTTCCTACATATATATACTTTATGAACACCTTTAGGTTTGATAATTAAATCACTAAATTGTTCAATCTGTTGAGAATTATTTACTTTAAAAGAAGAAATTGCGAATTTTTCTTCGTTTTTCTTACTTTTTAACTGAAATTTTTTCTCAACACAGATTTGAGCAAGCGAATTCCCGATCATTTTTTTCGCCAATTCAGTGTTACTTTCTTCATAACACTCCATCATTACAGTTGTTTTATTGACTATTTCACCATAAATGATGTTCACTTGCTCAAACATCCGTCTTAATCCTCGCTGAAAGATGGCTGTAATTTCGTATCTGCTAAGCGACGCGCTATTTTACCAATATTTCCAGCACCTTGAACTAAAACAAGATCATTATCTGTTATTACACCCGCTAATATTGATGAAATATTATCCACATCAGAAACCCAGATAGGATCTAGCTTCCCACGTTGGCGAATTGTTCGACAAAGTGAGCGACTATCGGCACCTGCAATAGGCGCTTCCCCTGCAGAATAAACATCTGTTAATAATAAAATATCAACCTGATTGAGAACAGTGGCAAAGTCTTCATATAAATCACGAGTACGGGTATAGCGATGAGGTTGGAAAATCATCACTAGACGTTTATCTGGCCACCCTGCTCTCGCTGCTTTAATCGTTGCATCAACTTCTGTTGGATGATGACCATAATCATCCACTAGCATCACTTCACCTTCTTGACCATTAACATGCTCAAGACCGTAATTACCTAAGAAATCGAAACGACGCCCAGTACCTTGGAAGTTAAGTAATGCTGCTAAAATATGTTCGTCAGCAATGCCTTCTTCTGTGGCTACAGCAACTGCAGCCGTCGCATTCAATGCGTTATGGCGACCGGGTGCATTTAAGACAACTTGCAAATCTGGCATACCTTCACGAGATATAGTGAAAAAGCCCTGAGCGCCTTTTTGTTCATAATGCGTAATACGAACATCAGCATCTTCACTAAAGCCATAAGTCGTAATATAACGCCCTACTTTAGGAATAATCGAACGAATGACATCGTCATCCAGACACATCACTGCACGACCATAGAATGGTAAATTGTGCAAAAAGGTAATAAACGTCTCTTTTAGATTGTCAAAATTACCGTGATATGTATCCATATGGTCTGCTTCGATATTCGTAACGACAGCAACCATTGGTTGTAAATGTAAAAATGATGCATCGCTTTCATCAGCTTCAGCAATTAAATAACGACTGCAACCTAAACGAGCATGAGTGCCAGCTGATTTAACAAGCCCACCATTAACAAACGTAGGATCTAACCCCGCTTGCGCATAAATATTTGAAATCATCGCTGTTGTCGTGGTTTTACCATGTGTTCCGGCAATCGCAACACCATGACGATAACGCATCAATTCAGCCAGCATTTCAGCACGACGGATAACTGGGATACGTGCTTCTCTTGCTGCAATAATCTCAGGGTTTTCAGCACTGATCGCTGTCGAAACCACAACAACACTTGCGCCACGAATATTTTCAGGGCGATGATTAAAATAGACTGTTGCGCCTAAGGCAACGAGCTGTTGTGTGACTACGTTCGGTGCTAAATCAGAGCCGCTGATTTCATAACCTTCGTTAGCCAGCACTTCGGCAATTCCACCCATACCCGCACCACCGATGCCGATAAAGTGAATATGCTTAACTTTTCTCATTTCAGGCACAAACGATCTTAATTTTGCCAGTTGTTGTGTATTCACTATTTACTTCTTCACTCTAAGTTAATGGTTACAAGTTACGTTTATTTTTTTGCCACTTCGATTATCACATTTGCTACGCGCTCTGTGGCATCCGTAATCGCAACACTTTTTGCTTTCTCTGCCATCGCTAACAAGGTTTCTCTATCCCAATTTTTCAGGGTTTGTGCAATGACTTCTGGAGTTAAATCATTTTGCTCGATAATTCGCGCGGCACCCGCTTTTTCTAGCGGCAGTGCATTCCAATATTGCTGTCTATCTTTGTGCTGGAAAGGAACAAAAATAGCGGGTAATCCCGCTGCGGCAATTTCGCTGACCGTTAATGCGCCTGAACGACACACCACAACATCAGCCCATTGGTAAGCTTGCGCTATATCATCAATAAATTCAGTAACTTTATATTCAGATTTAACTGAATTTTTTGCTAATTCGTTCTGATAGCGTGTTTTTGTATCACTTTCGCCACCTTTTCCTGCTTGATGCCAGATTGTAACATGTTCACCTAGCAAACCTGCAACTACAGGTAAGGTATGATTTAAAATTCTAGCGCCTTGGCTACCACCAATAATCAGTACACGAACAGGCCCTGTTCTCTCTTTTAATCGTACTGAGGGTGCTTCGAGTGCCAATACATCTTCACGAACAGGATTTCCAACAACCGGTGCTTTAGGAAATGCACCCGGAAAAGCCTGCAATACACGTTTTGCAATTTTAGATAACCAACGATTAGTTAATCCAGCGATACCATTTTGCTCATGCAAAATAACAGGTATCCCACACATCCAAGCAGCAACACCGCCCGGACCTGAAACATAGCCACCCATACCAAGTACCGCATCTGGCTGATAGCGCTTCATAATGGCACGAGCTTGGAAAATCGCTTTAATAATACGAATAGGTGCTGCGATTAACGCTTTAATCCCTTTGCCACGTAAGCCTGAAATACGAATAAATTCAATTTCAATACCGTGTTTAGGTACTAAATCGGCTTCCATTCTATCCGCCGTTCCTAACCATCGAATTTCCCAACCTTGGGATTGTAGATAATGAGCAACAGCCAGTCCCGGGAATACATGCCCCCCAGTACCACCAGCCATAACCATTAAACGGCGTCTACGCTCGCTCATTTCGGGCTCCTTACAAACGCCTGAGCTTGTGCTAGACGTGTTTCATAATCAATTCGTAATAACATCACGATGGCGGTTGACATAATAATCAAGCTCGAACCACCGTAACTAATAAGAGGAAGGGTTAATCCCTTTGTTGGCAACATACCTGCTGCTGCGCCTACATTGACCAATGACTGGAATGTAAACCAGATCCCGATAGAGCAAGCTAAAAAGCCTGAAAAACGTTGATCGAGGATCAGCGCACGTCGCCCAATTTGCATCGCACGAAAAGCGATGAAGAATACCATTAAAAGCACTAAAACCACACCGATATAACCAAGTTCTTCAGCAAGAATAGAGAAAATAAAGTCGGTATGCGCTTCAGGCAAATATTCTAGTTTTTGTACTGAGTTTCCTAAACCTTGTCCAAGTAAATCCCCTCGGCCAAATGCCATTAGAGATTGTGTAAGCTGATAACCGCTACCAAATGGATCTTCCCAAGGTTCTAAGAAAGAAGTAATACGTCGAACACGGTAAGGCTCAACGATAATCAACATAACAACAGCCGCAATTCCTGAGCCGATAATGGCTAAGAATTGCCAAATTTTAGCGCCCGCTAAAAATAACAGCGCTAATGTTGTTACGAATAAAACCACAACCGTTCCTAAGTCCGGCTGTAATAACAATAAAACAGCCAGTATTAGCATCACACCCATCGGTTTACAGAAACCCCAAAAGTTATTTCTGACTTCTTCAACTTTTCGAACTAAATAACTCGATAGATAGCAAAACAGTGCAAGTTTTGATAATTCAGCAGGCTGGAAATTTAATGGTCCCACCGCAATCCAGCGTGAAGCACCATTAACTGAACTCCCAACTCCCAATACCACCAATAAAAGGAGTATTGAACCAAATAGCATTAAGCTGCTATAACGTTGCCAAATTGCCATTGGAATACGCATGGTGACTAACGCGATACAAAATGCGACAACGATATAGATACCATCACGTTTCGCAAATAAGAAAGGATCTTCTGCAAGACGTTGACCAACTGGCATTGAAGCCGATGTCACCATAACAAAGCCGACAACCGCTAATCCGAAAGTAAACCAGAGCAAAGTGCGATCATACGGCACAAATGCCGTATTCTCAGTTTGATAACTGCCCACTAGCCACTGTTTTAATCTTCGCATTGCGAATATGCTCATCAGCCAAGCTCCCTTGCTAAACGCGCAAATTCATCACCACGCTGCTCAAAACATTTGAACTGATCTAAGCTTGCACATGCCGGAGAGAGCAACACCATATCTCCTGATTTTACAGTCGGTGCTAAAGCTCGCATGGCTTCTTCCATTGTCACTGTTAATAAAGAGACATCTGGTCGTAGATTTGCCAATGCTTGCCCATCTTGTCCAAAACAGTACAGACGAATATTGTCGCCACTGATATAAGGCAATAAAGACGTGAAGTCAGCCGATTTCCCATCTCCACCTAATAAAAGATGCAGAGTGCCTTCAACTTCTAGCCCTCGTAATGCCGCCTCTGTGCTTCCCACATTGGTCGCTTTCGAGTCATTTATCCAACGTACATTTTGATGTGAATAAACTAATTGAAAACGATGAGCAAGACCGTGATACGTTTTCAGTACCTCAGTTGCTGCTTTACGAGAAATACCCACTGCGTCAGCAAGTGCTAATGCCGCTAATGCATTGGTGTAGTTATGCTGTCCCGAAAGATACATTTCAGCCGTCGAAAGGACTTTCTCACCTTTCACTTTTAAAATGCGATTTGTGTTATCAAGCTGATAATCACCTTGTCCAACACCAAAACTAACACAACGATTATCTTTACCCGCTAAAGGTAACGTTAATGCATCATCTTCGTTATAAACGCAGGTTTTAGCGTTATCGTAGATACGCAGTTTTGCTTCACGGTATTGCTCTAATCCTAACGGATAGCGATTCATATGATCTTCGCTAATATTTAATACCGTTGCAGCCGCAGCTTGTAAGCTATAAGTCGTTTCCAATTGGAAGCTCGATAGCTCTAATACATATAAATCATGAGGCTCGGTTAATAAGGTCAGAGCGGGAACGCCAATATTGCCTCCGACCCCAACGCGAATACCATCCGCGCTTGCCATTTCACCTACTATCGTTGTCACGGTGCTTTTACCGTTAGAGCCAGTAATTGCAACAATAGGTGCTTGGGCTTCACGGCAAAATAATTCGATATCACCGATAATTTCAACGCCATGATTTGCCGCTTCAACAAGCTCAGGTGTTGAAAGTGCAATACCCGGACTTGAGATAATTAAATCAGCATCGTTAAGCCATGCTTGATGAAAACTACCTGTATGATATTCAACGTCAGCAGGAAGCTTATCTAAGCCTCCTGGTTTTTGGCGTGTATCAATAACCTTAGGCGTAACACCTTGGCGGATAAAAAAGTCAACGCAGGAAAGGCCTGTTATTCCAAGCCCAACAACAACTACTTTTTTTCCCTGATAATTTGCCATGTTAACGTACCTTTAATGTCGCCAGACCAATGAGCACTAACATCAGTGAGATGATCCAGAAGCGGACAATAACACGAGGTTCAGGCCAGCCTTTTAATTCATAATGGTGATGAATTGGAGCCATACGGAAGATACGTTGACCACGCAACTTAAATGAGCCGACTTGTAAAATAACGGAGAGTGTTTCAACAACAAACACACCACCCATAATGACTAATAAGAATTCTTGGCGTAATAACACCGCAATCGTTCCTAATGCGCCACCTAATGCAAGAGAACCCACATCACCCATAAATACTTGAGCTGGGTAAGTATTAAACCAAAGGAAACCTAAGCCCGCACCAACGATAGCGGTACAGACAATCACCAATTCACCTGCATGCATCAAGTAAGGAATTTTTAAGTAGCTTGCAAAATTAACGTTACCAGTCGCCCATGCAACTAATGCAAAACCGGCAGCAACAAAAACAGTTGGCATAATGGCTAAGCCATCCAAACCATCCGTTAAGTTAACGGCGTTACTTGTTCCCACAATGACGAAATAAGCCAGTAAAATATAAAGCATGCCTAATTGAGGCATGACATCTTTAAAGAATGGAACGACTAACTGTGTTGCTGGCGTATCTTTACCAATGGCATACATGCTAAATGCCACAACCAGTGCTAATACGGATTGCCAGAAATATTTCCAACGTGCGATTAAGCCTTTGGTATCTTTACGAACAACTTTGCGATAATCATCAACAAATCCAATCACGCCGTAACCAATTAAAACCAGCAATACACACCAAACGTAAGGGTTATCTAATCTTGCCCATAACAGTGTAGAGATGGAGATAGAAAACAGGATCATAATCCCGCCCATTGTTGGTGTACCACGTTTACTAAAGTGCGACTCAGGTCCTTCACTACGAACCACTTGTCCAATCTGCATTTTTTGTAACCATGCGATGAGATGAGGCCCCATCCACAAAGCAATAATTAATGCCGTCAATAAACCAACAATCGCCCTGAATGTCAGATAAGAAAATACATTAAAAAATGTATGGTATTTAACCAAATATTCGGCTAGCCAAACTAACATTCAAAGCACTCCTTTAATGCGTTCACGATATCTTCCATCGCGGAGCTTCGTGAACCTTTTACTAAAACTGAAACAACATCATGCTGCTGTAATAATGGAATTAATTGAGCAAGTAAGTCGGCTTTAAATGCAAAATGCTGACCACCTTGATTTTCATCACTAATAAAATGGCTGTGATGCCCAACAGTAAAGACACTATCAATACCAGCACTGTGAGCAAAACGACCAACATCGCGGTGACATTTTTCTGAATCTTTACCTAATTCAGCCATATCCCCAGCGACAAAAATTTTATATCCCGGTAATTGAGAGAGCACTTGTAAGCCCGCAATCATCGAGCCATCATTCGCATTGTAAGTGTCATCTAACACCATTTTTCCTGAAGTTAACTCAACAGGATATAATCTTCCTGGTACCGCTTTTAATGTCGATAAGCCAAGGCGAATATCTTCAAGCGTCGCTCCAGCAGATAGCGCAAGTGCACTTGCCGCTAAAGCATTCGCAATATTATGGCGACCCGGTAATGGAAGAGTGACTTCAACACAACCTTCAGGTGTGTGTAAGGTGAAATTTGTGATGAATTGCTTAACGGCAATATCAGTAGGATAAAAATCTGCGTTGCGTTGTGCTGATAAAGAGAACGACCATTGTGTTTGGCGTGCATTTAAATGATGTTGCCACATAGGTAAGTCATTACTATCAAGATTAATAATGGCTGTACCTTGCTCTTTTAAATGCGTAAAGATTTCACCTTTTGCCTGAGCAATACCTTCCAGTGAGCCGAAACCTTCAATGTGTGCAGAAAAGAGGTTGTTTACCAACGCAGCTTCTGGTTTTACCATATTTACGGTATAGGCGATTTCACCGATATGGTTTGCACCTAATTCGATAACTGCAAAACGGTGTTCAGGGGTTAAACGAAAAAGCGTTAAAGGTACGCCAATATCGTTATTTAAATTGCCATGCGTATATAAGGTTTCGCCACAGTGACGCAAAATAGAAGCGGTCATCTCTTTGACGGAAGTTTTTCCGGAAGAGCCTGTCAGTGCCACAATTTTGGCGTGACTTAATGAACGAATATGTGCCGCAATTTCACCCATTGCGAGATGAGTATCTTTCACAATAACTTGCGGACAATCAACATCAATCTCACGATTAACTAGAACTGCAACAGCGCCCTTTTCTTTTACATCAGCAATAAAATCATGAGCATCAAAACGCTCACCCGCTAATGCAATAAACAGACAATCTTCATCAATTTTACGGCTATCTGTTGAAATCGATTTGATGATGAATTGATCCGCTGAGCCTTGAGCGATATGGCTCAATGTGCCTTTAGTAACTTGTGCAATATTTTCTAAAGATAGAGGGATCATGCTATCACCCCCAATAACCGAGCAACGGTTAATCTATCTGAATAATCAAGGCGACGTGAACCAACTAACTGATAATCTTCATGCCCTTTACCAGCGACTAAAATCATATCATTGGCATCTGCTTGCATAATCACGTTAGTGACTGCTTCTGCTCGACCTTCAATAGCAATCGCACGACCCGGCTCCATTAAACCTGAAAGAATATCTTGGATAATCGCTTGAGGCTCTTCACTACGAGGGTTGTCATCAGTGATAACAACTTTATCAGCCAGCTCTTCTGCGACCGCTCCCATTAGTGGGCGCTTACCTTTATCTCTATCTCCGCCACAACCAAATACACACCACAGTTTACCTGTGCAGTGTAAACGAGCTGCTTGAAGCGCTTTCTCTAAAGCATCAGGGGTATGAGCATAATCGACGATAACCGTAGGACGATTATCTGCGCTAAATACTTCCATGCGACCACAAACAGGTGTGAGTGCCGATGAAGCATTAATAACGGCATTTAATGGGTATCCTAATGCCAATAATGTCGCTAAAGCACACAAAAGGTTACTGACATTAAAAGCCCCCATAAGTGGGCTTTCAATTTCACCATCACCCCAGCTAGAACTAAAGTGAATCGTTGCACCTGCGTCGTGATAATTAATACGAGTTGTTTTAACAAAGCGACCTTGCCAATTTTGTGGCAATTTATTTTCCATTGTTACTGCAACAGCGTCAGGTAAACGAGATAGCCATTTTAGACCAACGGCATCATCCGCATTGATGATTTTCTCACCACTTTGATGCGTGGAAAACAGTAACCATTTTGCTTCTTCGTAATTTGCCATATCACCATGATAATCAAGGTGATCACGGCTTAAATTCGTAAATACACTCGCCACAAAAGGCAATGCACTGACACGATCTTGAACTAAACCATGAGAAGAAACTTCCATAGCCGCCAATGTCGCACCTTGATTTAATAATTGCTGTAATTCTAATTGAATATCAACCGCAGATCCTGTGGTGTTCATCGCAGGAACAACATGACCTAAAAGCCCGTTACCTACTGTTCCCATCACAGCACTGGTTTCACCTAAACCTTGTGCCCACTGTGCTAACAATTGTGTTGTTGTCGTTTTTCCGTTAGTCCCAGTAACACCAATTAGTTTCAGTTTTTCCGCAGGTTGATGATAAAAATGCCCAGCTAATTTTGACAATTCTGCATTAAGATTATCAATATAAACAACTGGAATACCGTGACTTTCACGGATTTCACCATGCGTTGCAACATCTTGCGCTTCCGCTAATACCGCAGAAACACCTTGAGCAATTGCTTGAGGAATATAGCGTCTACCATCAGTTTCATGACCTTTAATGGCGATAAAAAGATCACCGCTCGCCGCTTTTCGGCTGTCGAGTGTCATGTCTTTGAGCATCAATGACGGTGCTTGTATCCCGAGTGCCCCTAATAGGTCACTTAAGTTAGGATCGGCCACTTGTATCCTCTTCTTTTTTAATTACAAATTCATTTTTATCGTCTGGCGTCAATGCATCAGGTTCTACGTTCATCGTACGTAAAACTGCGCCCATGATTGTGCCAAACACCGGTGCGGATACTGCGCCCCCATAGTACTTACCTGCTTTAGGTTCATTGATTATCACAACCAACGCAAAGCGAGGACGACTTGCCGGTGCAACACCCGCCGCATAAGAGATATATTGATTGATATATTTTCCGTCAGGTCCTACTTTTTTCGCTGTCCCTGTTTTAATCGCAACACGATAACCTTTAATTGCCGCACTCACACCACCGCCACCAGGTAATGCAACGCTTTCCATCATGTGCACGACAGTTCTCATCACTGGTTCTGGGAAGACTCGTGTTCCCGGTACAGGGGGGTCAACTTTCGTAATAGAGAGAGGGCGATAAATACCAAAACTACCAATCGTTGCGTAGACACGCGCTAACTGTAACGGTGTTACCATTAGCCCATATCCGAATGAGAAGGTGGCCCTTTCAAGATCGGACCACCGTTGTTTTTTTATTGGAAATATGCCACTACTTTCGCCAACTAGCCCCAAGTTAGTTGGCTTCCCGAATCCAAATCGTGAATAAACATCCACAAGTTCAGATGCAGGCATCGCTAACGCCAGTCTTGAAACACCAACGTTACTCGATTTCTGTAATATTCCTGTTATCGAAAGCTCATGATATAACGCCACATCTTTTATCTGATGCCCACTAATACGATAAGGAACAGTATTAATAACGCTATTTTCTTTAATGATATGATTGTGAAGTGCACTCATCACAACCATCGGTTTCACAGTAGAACCCGGTTCAAAAATATCGGTGATAGCACGATTACGCATCGCGTCTTTAGGTGTACCCGTTAAATTATTTGGGTTATACGATGGGCTGTTTGCCATCGCCAGCACTTCACCCGTATTTACATCAACTAAAACAGCGGTTCCTGACTCTGCTTTATTCTTAATAACCGCATTGGTTAATTCTCGATAAACCACAGATTGCAGACGTTCATCGATACTTAACATCAGGTTATGAGCAGCTTGGCTATCTGTTTGAGCGATGTTTTCAATAACACGGTTAAAACCATCTTTACGAACAACGCGCTCACCGGGAGCACCAGTCAGCCACTGGTTAAAGCTTTTTTCAACACCTTCAATGCCATCACCATCAATATTTGTTACACCGATGATGTGAGCAGTTACTTCACCTGACGGATAATAGCGTTTTGATTCTTGACGCATATTAATCCCAGTGATTTTTAATTTACTAATGTAATCACTAATTTCAGGATTCACTTGGCGAGCCAAATAGATAAAACGAGCGGAAGGCGTTGCAACAATTTTTTGTTCAATTTGATTCACTGGCATTTTCAGTGCATCAGCAAGCGCTAACCAACGAGAGTCAGTCATATCAGGATTAGCATCTAATACAACTTTAGGATCAGCCCAAATAGCATAAACTGGCACGCTAACGGCAAGAGGTCTGCCCATTCTGTCGCTGATCATGCCTCTTGCTGTTGGTACTTTTTGCACACGTAGAGAACGCATATCCCCTTCACGAATAAGGGGATCGGGATTAATAATCTGTAAATAGGCAACACGGATTAATAGCGCGGCTAAAGCGATACCAATACCACCGCAAAGCAACGCAAAACGCCAACTCACAAATCCTGTTTTTTCTTCAGGCTTGCGTAGTTTGGCATTTGACTTTGTCTTTGCTTTCGCTTTTGCCGAACGTGAAAATTTCATACTTGCCTTAATTATTTAGTAACCACGATGTTCTCTTTTGTTGGGTCAACATGGATCATTCCCAAACTATCACTTGAAAAACGTTCTACTCGGCTATGGTCTGCCAATGCATTTTCTTCAAGAATGAGATTTCGCCATTCGATCTCCAATACGTTTTTTTCCAGCACTAAACGCTCTTTCTCTGCTGTCAATAAACGTGTCTTATGTGCTGTCGTCACGACATACACCGCAGAAATAATCACAGCAATCAGTAAACACACAGGTAATTTGCCATGACGCAGTAAATCCTGCCCTATAACTCCCGGTAGTGAGTGTCGTTCAGTAGACATTTATTCCTCAATACGTTGTGCTACACGCAATACAGAGCTTCGTGCCCGTGGATTTTCATCAACTTCCACGCCTGTCGGTTTCATCTTGTGAATACTCGATAAGCGAGCACTTCCTAACTCTTTTATCTGCGCTTCTGTGAGAGGAATACCAGCAGGAACAACAGGCCCTTTGCTCTCATCTCGAATAAAACGCTTCACTAATCGGTCTTCCAACGAATGGAAACTAATTACCGATAAGCGCCCTTCTGGTGCTAAAACAGAAACGGCACCTTTTAGTGCTTTTTCAATTTCATCTAACTCGCTATTGATATAGATGCGAATTGCCTGAAAACTACGTGTTGCTGGGTGCTTATGACGCTCTTTAACTGGGCTTGCATCGCTAATTAAATCAGCCAATTGCTTGGTTCGAGTCAAAGGCTCTTCTGTTTTGTTACGAGCAACAATGGCGCGAGCAATACGTTTAGCAAAGCGTTCTTCACCAAATGTTTTCAATACCCATGTAATGTCGTCTTCTTCTGCTGTCATCAGCCATTGTGCAGCTGATTGCCCTGATGTTGGGTCCATACGCATATCAAGAGGCCCATCACGCATAAACGAGAAACCACGTTCAGGATCATCAAGTTGAGGAGAAGAAACACCTAAATCCAGTAATACGCCGTCAATTTTTCCAGCTAAATCGAGCTCATTAACATACTGTTCAATATTTGAAAAAGGCCCATGAACAATAGAAAATCGAGCATCATCAATTTCATTCGCAACTGCGATGGCTTGCGGATCTCTGTCTATCGCTATCAAGCGACCTTGTTCGCCCAATTGCGATAAAATTAGACGAGAGTGACCTCCGCGACCAAATGTTCCGTCGATATAGATACCTGAAGGTTTAATATTCAGGCCATTCACTGCTTCATCCAGTAATACACTGGTATGGCTAAAATTATTCGTTGTCATTATTTAAAGTGATAAATCCAATAGTCGTGTCGATAACGGTTCCTGTGAGGTTTGCTCGGCTACAATGTCTGTTTCGATCTGTTTGTACCAGACCTGTTCATCCCACAACTCAAATTTATTGAATTGACCGACTAACATGACCTCTTTTGTTAGCCCCGCATGCTGTCTTAGCGTGCTAGCTAACAAAAGACGTCCTGCGCTATCCATTTGGCATTCGCTGGCGTGACCTAATAATAAACGTTGAACTCGACGTTCCGCAGGGTTCATGGAGGACAAAGCCGCTAATTTTAACTCAATCTTTTCCCATTCAGGAAGGGTATAAAGCAATAAACACGGCTGATTGAGATCAATGGTACAAACCATTTGACCTTCAGAAATCTCACTCAGCGTTGTTCGATAACGGGAAGGAACTGTTATTCGCCCTTTGCTGTCAAGATTAACGAGTGTTGCTCCACGAAACATCCTCATTACCCCCAGCTTTGTAATTTACACCACATTATCCCACAAATCCCCACAAATAGAGTTTACGGATGGTATGAAAACGTTGTCAAGCCAGATATAGGAAGCTTTATTTATATTTACAGTAATTTGATAGGCACACCGAAATGTTTAAATTATCGACAAAAAGAAAAAAGGAAATATTAACACTATGATTAATAGAGATTATTTTCCCAATTCTATTTTTAATCACGAAAAGTAATTATTTATAACGATTACAAGGAGGAAAACCAGATAAAGAAATCATAATCAGTAAAACATGATTTTTATTATAAAAAACTAATTTATTGCAGTTCATTTACCTTTAGCCAACATAATAATTTGGGGTTACTTTTATATAAATAAAAATAGTAAGACGAAAAAAAATAATTCAATATCATGAAGATAGTTATTTATTTTTTTCTTAAATTTCCCAAAATGAAATTAATTACTTATTAAATCTAAGCAATATCACTTATGGATATGTCAAAATTTAATCTATTAACTTAGTAAAAGGAGAAAAATAGTAAAAAAAGGCTTAAGATTAATCTCAAATTTAATATTCTCTAAGCTATTCGACATTCTTAAATCAAATAAAACATCCCCGTTTTAATTTAATAAAACAGGGATGAGTATAAATGCAAATAATTACCAACAGAGCGATATCAATTAACGTGCACGTCCCAAACTGCCTCGACGGCATAAATCACGTCGAATACGTGTAATACCTGCTTGTGGTTTTTGTTCTTCTTCAAGACTTGCAAGAACAAGTTCTAACACACGCTCTGCAATATCACGATGGCGTTGAGCGACAGATAAAACAGGACACTCAAGGAAATCCAATAATTCATGATCACCAAAAGTCGCAATAACCAATTGCGTTGGTAAACGACCACTGCGTTGTAATGTCACATCCATAACCCCTTGTAATAAAGCAAAAGAAGTCGTGAATAATGCATCAGGCATTGGATTATTATTTAACCATTCGGAAAAAGCAGCCGCAGCAGCTTCTCGTTCATAGCTATTTGCATATAGGTAGGTGACTTCTCTAGGATCATCTTTCCATACATTACGGAAGCCTTGTTCACGTAAAAAACTCACGGAGAGTTCAGGAAGTGCGCCTAAATAGAGTACAGATTGCGAAGGGAATGCTTTTAATTCTGTTGCCAGCATTTTGGCATCTTCTAAGTCATCACCAACAACGCTGATAAAATGCTCACTTTCTAATGCTCGGTCTAATGCAATAATCGGTAATGAGCGATTAGCCCAACGCTGATAGAAAGGATGCTCTGGTGGCAATGCTGTTGAAACAATAATGGCATCAACTTGACGTTGCAGTAAGTGCTCAACACAACGAATTTCGTTGTCTGGTTGGTCTTCTGAACAAGCAATCAGTAATTGATAACCGCGTTGACGCGCTTGTCGTTCAAGGTAATTTGCGATCCTGGTATAACTGGTATTTTCCAAATCAGGAATAACCAAACCAATAGAACGCGTACGACCAGCACGTAATCCCGCGGCAACAGCGTTCGGGTGGTAATTATGCTCTCTGACCACCGCCATCACTTTTTCAACAGTCTTGTCACTTACACGGTACTGTTTCGCTTTACCATTAATGACATAACTTGCTGTTGTTCGTGAAACACCAGCCAAGCGGGCGATTTCATCCAGTTTCACATTAGCCTCTTTTAATTATTAAATGTGTTATTTATTACATATTGCTATGAATTTCAGTCATCATGCTGATCTGAGTTTGTATTTTAACACAATTTACTGATAAAACCGTATGCGTCAACGTTTCCGTTTATGTCTTTTATCAATTATTTCAATCATCGTTATCTATCAATAAGTAATTTCAAAAGAAAAAAGCACCATTTAGGTGCTTTTTCATCAATTAAAATTAATCTTGATACATTAATTCGATTTCATTTCGATAACGTTCAGAAATAATTTTACGGCGAAGTTTCAATGTTGGTGTTAATTCACCCGATTCCATTGAAAAGCCTTCTGCAAGAAGAGTAAAGCGCTTAACTTGATGAAAACTTGCAAAGTTTTTTTGCATTTCACGTAAACGTTCATCAAATAGCTCTTTAATTTTGGTATGGCGTAATAATTCCATACGATCTTGATATTTTAAATTTAATGCACGCGCATGTTCTTCTAATGCATCGAAACAAGGCACAATAAGTGCGGAAACAAATTTACGCGTATCAGCAATCACCGCAATATGCTCAATAAAACGGTCTTGCCCTAATGTTCCTTCGATCATTTGTGGTGCAATATATTTACCATTTGACGTTTTCATTAAATCCTTCAAACGTTCCGTGATAAATAACATACCATCACTATCGAGTGCACCTGCGTCTCCAGTACGTAACCAACCATCTTCTGTAAAGGCAGCAGCCGTATCTTCAGGCTTATTGAAATACCCTTTCATGACAATGCTGCCACGTACTTGGATTTCGTTTTCTGCACCAATACGAACTTCGACGCCCGGCAATGGTGTACCAATAGAACCTAACTTATATTTATTCTCTTCCCAGCATGAAACTGTGGCACAGGTTTCTGTCATACCATAGCCGTATTTAATATTAATACCGGCAGCCAAGAAGAAACGGATCACTGCATCATCTAAACGAGCACCCGCAGCTGGTAAAAAGCGAACACGTCCACCTAAAATTTGACGCAATGGATTTAATACTTTTTTATCTGCAAAGCGATAACATAAGCGAGAAATAAATCCTTGCTGACGCTGATTCAGTTGTGCCTCACGCTGTTTTTCACCCTGCTTTATCGCCCATTTAAAGATAAATTGACGAAACACAGAAGCTTGAGACACTTTATCTTGAATAGCGCTATACACTTTTTCATAAAAGCGAGGAACAGCACACATCACTGTCGGTTTAACTGCACTCATTGCTTCTCTAACAGCGTGAGTGTCCGTTAAATACACGTTAACCGCGCCGGTGTGCATCACATAGAAGCTCCACGCGCGTTCAAAAACGTGAGAAAGAGGTAAAAAGCAGAGCGAAACATCTTTATCAGATAATGAGAGACGCTCATCATGTAGATAAAGCTGCGATGCCAGACTTGTATAATCAAGCATAACGCCTTTAGGTTCACCTGTAGTTCCTGATGTATAAATCAGAGTAAACAGATCATCTAAACAGCATTCATTAATACGTTGTTTTAACACTTCATCATGCAGGAATTGTGTCTGGTTAATTAAATCTTCCAGATAGCATGAAGGTGTATTTTCGTTTAACACAACATCAGAGTTAAACACAATAATATGTTCAAGCTGAGGACATAACGCTAATAATTCAGAAACAATATCGTATTGCTTTTGGTCGCCAACAAAAAGAATGCGAATATTCGCATCATTTAAAATATAAGCGGCTTGTTCAACACTACTTGTTGCATAAAGAGGAACGGTTACGGCACGTAGTTGCAAAGAAGCAATATCAGCCAAAGACCAGTCAATGGTATTTTGAGAAAAGATCCCTATGTTTTCTTGAACATCCACACCCATTTCTAACAATGCATTTGAGAGCGCGTGTGTTTTCTTTTCAACCAACTCCCATGACATTTCGATATTGCGCTTAGCATCCCACTGACGATAAGCAATTTTATTCCCGCTGTGCAAAAACTGCATCTGCAATCTTCTAATTATATGATAATCATGAAGATTATTATTAGTTATCATAATTTTCCTGCTATTTATGGAAAAGCGACCGTGTTATGAAACTGAAATGGAGAAAATATCTCTCTTACAATTTCAGCTTACACCTGTTCGCTGACTCGGATAAAAGTCTAAGTGATCCGCCAAAATAAAGGAATTCAATTTTACATAAATTTGTAAAATTGTGAGTTATGAAAAGTTTTGTCAGAAAAGGCTATCTCATCACAGTGAGAAAATTAAATATGATGGTCTTATTTTTTATGGAAAGCTAAAAAGAAAAGCTGATAAATAACAATAAGTAATTGTTATAACTTAATCAATGACAATAGAATGAGGGCGATATTATTGCAAAAAAATAGGTTTAACATAGTTATAATACGAATAAGAGTCATTATTACAAAGAAAGGGCAAAAATAGTGACAGCAATCCAATTTAGTTTATCTAACTGCATAAACGCCATCTTGGTCATTAGCTGAGTAACTAACGTTATCTGCCACTATTTCTGCATAATTAGTAGTAAATACTAATTATGAGCGAAAACACTCTAGTTTTGACAAACTTCACTTAATAAATTTTTCATCCATAAGTGGCCTTTATCACGCGCTGTTGACTCATGCCAAATCAAGTAACATGGACGCTCTGTTTTTTCCCAAGGCAACGGCACGGCTTTAATATCTAATTGTTCAGAATAACTCTCAACTAACCATTTTGGTGCAATGGCAACCAAATAAGTTCTAGAAACAATATTTAATACACTATTTAAATCGGTTCCTTGATAAGTGATTAAATCTTCTAATTGAGTATTTTTATAATACGGCGCACTAAATGAACCAATATCATCTAAAGAAACAATAGAATGTTGCTCATTTAATAACATTTCTTGGGTTACACTCTCTTTAATACGAGGATGTTTATTAGAAACGACCAAAACAACTTCATCATTAAATAGTGGTTGGGAATGAAATTCAGCTTTTTCGAAGTCTTTATAACTAATAAAGAATTCAGTTTCTTGGTATTTTAGTTGGTGCTCTATATTGCTATTTAAATAAGATTTAATATTAACGTTAATATTGGGTGTTTCATTTTTAATTTGTTCAACTATTTTAGGTGCTAATTTTATATCTAGAGGGCTACAAATAGACAAATTAAATATACGCTCACTTTGTTCTGGCTCAAATCCGGCGCCAGGAAGTTCATTATGAACCAATTGTAAGGCTTGTCTCACTGGACCAAAAAGTTGTTTAGCTCTTAATGTAGGTTGAATACCTCGTCCATAACGAACAAATAATTCGTCATTAAACATAACCTTAAGTCGAGATACAGCATTACTCACTGCAGGTTGTGACATGCCCAATACTTGCGCAGCACGGGTGACATTTTGCATTTGCATAACAGCATCAAATACCGTTAATAAATTAAGATCAACATTACGTAAATGAATATCTGTTGATTCTCTGCTGGTAACTGTTGCTGATGTGTAATCCGTCATTTCTTACTCCACTATGTTATCATAATAGCCAAATAAATATTATTAACTGAGATATTATTAATAATAGATAGGCTTCAACTATTACTTAAACTATTTATTAAAATTTATTATTCATCATCCATGAATATAACTAAACACATAAGTTTCATATCAATAAAAAAACGTATTTCATATAAGTGATGAAATTTGACATTAAAATTACATGTATAGAAAATGATTATATCAATATATATTACAACCTGTTTTACCTTCTGCCTTGCAAATAATAAAACAAAGTATGATAAAAATCATAATAAAATAATGTACTTTCATTCCTAAAATAGGTATCCGGTATCTATCATCATTTATAATACAATGATTTTTATTCTTACATTCAAAACGTTGCTCACATTTATTAATCATTCCTTCCCTAACACCCTCTTTTTTCTTTATCAACTGGCTGATTAAAAAAAAAGCAAACAATTGTTTAATTTTTCATTTCACTCTTTTTTAAACAACGTATGGAACATTAACCCAATCAATGAATGCTTAATAGTTATAATCATTAGTAAAAATTTAGATATTAGTCAGAATCACTATAAAATTTTTATAAATAACACTGATAAATGAATTAATAAATTCCAACGCTTGACATCTTTATTGGTATTAGGTATCAATAAATACAGATTATTGAGAACTTATCTAAGGATGTTTCATGTTAAACGCAATTTTACTATCAAGCCTACTACTACTCGCAACTTTTATGCGCGGTCGGCTTATGGGTAAAAAGTGAAACACACCTGCCCTTAGAGAGAAAAACCCGCGCTAGTCGCGGGTTTTTTTATACCTGGGAGAGCGCAAACAGCAAATAAAAAGAGAAAGGAACAGATTATGAGCAACGACGTGATTATTTTTGATACCACATTGAGAGATGGCGAACAAGCATTGCAGGCGAGCTTAAGCGTAAAAGAGAAGTTACAAATTGCTTACGCTTTAGAGCGTTTAGGTGTGGATATCATTGAAGCGGGCTTTCCTGTTTCTTCTCCTGGTGATTTTGAATCCGTGCAAACCATTGCACGCGAAATCAAAAATAGCCGTATTTGTGCATTGGCACGCTGCGTTGATAACGATATTGATGTTGCAGCGGAGTCTTTAAAAGTCGCAGAGGCTTTTCGTATCCACGTATTCTTGGCAACCTCAGCACTGCATGCTGAACACAAATTGAAAAAATCATTCGAAGATATTATTGAAATGGGCGTAAATTCGATAAAGCGTGCTCGTCGCTATACCGATGACGTAGAATTTTCTTGCGAAGATGCAGGCCGTACCCATATCGATAATTTATGCCGAATTGTTGAAAGCGCAATTAATGCTGGCGCAACCACCATTAATATTCCAGATACCGTAGGTTATACAACGCCTTACCAATTTGGTGGCATTATCACCAACTTGTTTGAGCGTGTTCCCAATATTGATAAAGCCATTATTTCTGTTCACTGTCATGACGATTTGGGCATGGCAGTTGCTAACTCAATTACCGCAGTACAAGCAGGTGCAAGACAAGTAGAAGGAACAATTAATGGCTTAGGCGAACGTGCGGGCAACTGTGCATTAGAAGAAGTCATTATGGCAATAAAAGTTCGTGAGCAAATGATGAATGTTCAAACACGGATTAATCACAAAGAAATTTATCGTACCAGTCAATTAGTCAGCCAATTATGTAATACACCAATTCATGCTAATAAATCGGTTGTTGGCTCCAATGCATTCGCGCATTCATCGGGTATTCACCAAGATGGCGTTTTGAAAAATCGCGAAACCTACGAAATCATGACACCGGAATCTATCGGATTAAAAGAAGTGCAATTGAATTTAACTTCTCGTTCAGGTCGTGCCGCTGTTAAACACCGTATGGAAGAGATGGGTTATCGCGAAACAGATTATAACTTGGATACTTTATATTCTGCCTTCTTACGTTTAGCCGATAAAAAAGGCCAAGTCTTTGATTACGATTTGGAAGCTTTAGCATTTATAGGACAACAGCAACAAGAGCCTGATGAGTTTGTAATGAACTATTTTAATACTCAATCTGGCTCGTCAACCGTTGCTACCGCAAGCGTCAGTATTACTCATGGCGATAAAGAAATTACTGAAGCAGCAACGGGTAATGGTCCCGTCGATGCGGTTTATCAAGCTATCTCTCGTGCAACAGGTTATCCATTGAAATTAGTCACTTATCAATTAACTGCTAAAGGTGAAGGTAGAGACGCTTTAGGGCAAGTTGATATCGTCGTTGAATATCAAGGACGTAAATTTCATGGGATGGGTTTAGAAACTGACATCGTAGGTTCATCAGCGAATGCAATGATCCACGTTATCAATAGCATTTGGCGCTCAGAGCAAGTCGAAATAGAAAAACGCAAACAACATACAACACAAGAAGCGGTTTAATTATGTCAAAAAATTATCATATTGCAGTATTACCCGGAGATGGTATTGGCCCTGAAGTCATGGCTCAAGCACAAAAAGTGATGAAGGCGGTTAGTAAGCGTTTCTCACTCAATATCACAACAAAAGAATACGATATCGGTGGCATTGCCATTGATAATCATGGCACTCCGTTGCCAGCAGATACCTTAGCGGGTTGTGAACAAGCCGATGCGATTTTATTTGGTTCCGTCGGTGGCCCTAAATGGGAACACTTACCTGCAAATGAACAGCCAGAGCGCGGTGCTTTATTGCCATTACGCAAGCATTTTAAATTGTTCTGTAATTTACGCCCTGCTCGCTTATATGAAGGCTTAGAAGCCTACTGCCCATTACGTGCTGATATCGCCCAACGTGGTTTTGATATTTTATGTGTACGTGAATTAACAGGTGGTATTTACTTCGGTCAGCCTAAAGGTCGTGAAGGTGAAGGCGCACAAGAGCGTGCTTTTGATACTGAAATTTATCATCGTTATGAGATTGAACGTATTGCACGCTTTGCGTTTGAGTCAGCACGTAAACGCCGTCATAAAGTAACCTCAATTGATAAAGCTAACGTATTACAAAGCTCTATTTTATGGCGTGAAGTTGTCACTGGGATCGCAAAAGAATATCCAGATGTTGAAATTCAACATATGTATATCGATAACGCGACAATGCAGTTAATTAAAGATCCATCTCAATTTGATGTGTTGCTGTGCTCCAATATTTTTGGCGATATTTTATCTGATGAATGCGCAATGATCACAGGCTCTATGGGAATGTTGCCATCTGCCAGTGTTAACGAAGAGCGCTTTGGTTTATATGAACCCGCAGGAGGCTCAGCGCCTGATATAGCAGGTAAAAACATCGCTAACCCTATTGCACAAATTCTGTCTGCTGCGCTGTTATTACGCTATAGCTTTAATGAAGATAATGCAGCTCAAGCCATTGAAGATGCTATCACACAAGTATTAGCAAAAGGCTACCGTACCGCAGATTTAGCGGGTGATGGCAACGCAATCACAACCGCCGAAATGGGTGATCATATCGCTCAGTATATTCGTGAAGGGGCATAACATGGGTAAAACATTATATCAAAAAATTTATGATGCACATGTTGTCAGAGAAGTGAGTGATGAAACACCCATTTTGTATATCGATAGGCATTTAGTGCATGAAGTGACATCACCTCAAGCCTTTGATGGATTAAGAACAAAAGGTCGCCCTGTTCGTCAACCGAATAAAACCTTTGCAACGATGGATCACAACGTATCAACACAAACTAAAGATATTAATGCTTGTGGTGATATGGCGAGAATTCAAATGCAAGAGTTGATGAAAAACTGCCAAGAATTTGGCGTTACGCTGTATGACTTAAACCATCCATATCAAGGAATTGTTCACGTGATGGGGCCAGAACAAGGCTTAACCTTACCGGGAATGACCATTGTTTGTGGCGATTCACATACTGCAACTCATGGTGCTTTTGGTTCATTAGCTTTTGGCATCGGAACTTCAGAAGTTGAACATGTTTTAGCAACCCAAACTTTAAAACAGTCTCGCGCTAAAACATTAAAAATTGAAGTTCAGGGTAAAACCGCTATTGGGATCACGGCGAAAGATATCGTATTAGCCATTATCGGCAAATTAGGTAGTGCTGGCGGCACGGGCTATATCGTTGAATTTGCAGGTGAAGCCATTGAAGCATTAAGCATGGAAGGTCGAATGACTTTATGCAATATGGCGATTGAAATGGGAGCTAAAGCCGGATTAGTCGCACCAGATGACACCACTTTTAACTACTTAAAAGGGCGTCAATTTGCACCTAAAGATCAATCTTGGGATGAAGCTGTCGCTTATTGGAGAACCTTAAAGTCTGACAATGATGCAATTTTCGATGCCACAGTCACTATTAATGCCGCTGATATTGCGCCACAAGTTACATGGGGCACAAATCCAGGGCAAGTTATTGCTATTGACCAAATAGTCCCGTTATTAAATAGCTTTAACGATCCTGTTGAACGCGCTTCTGCTGAAAAAGCCTTGGCTTATATGGGATTAAGTGAAGGCGTTAACTTAACCGATGTTGCTATCGATAAAGTCTTTATTGGCTCTTGCACAAACTCACGTATTGAAGATTTACGAGCAGCTGCTGAAATCGCAAAAGGTCATAAAGTTGCATCCCATGTTCAAGCGATTGTTGTTCCGGGATCAGGTCCTGTTAAAGCGCAAGCTGAAGCAGAAGGCTTAGATAAAATCTTTATTGAAGCAGGTTTTGAATGGCGTTTACCGGGTTGTTCAATGTGTTTAGCGATGAATAACGACCGATTAAATCCGGGCGAACGTTGCGCATCCACCAGCAACCGTAACTTTGAAGGTCGCCAAGGTCGTGGAGGTCGAACACACTTAGTCAGTCCTGCAATGGCGGCGGCGGCAGCGATTAATGGTCATTTTGCAGATATTCGTACATTTGCAGTGGCATCTTAAAGGAGAACATGATGAATAAATTTACTCAACACACGGGTATTGCAGTTCCTTTAGATGCAGCAAATGTGGATACCGACGCCATTATTCCTAAGCAATTTTTGCAGAAAGTGACACGTACTGGCTTTGGTAAGCACCTGTTTCACGATTGGCGTTTTTTGGACGATGAAGGCACTCAACCTAACCCAGCGTTTATTTTGAATCAGCCTATTTATCAAGGTGCATCTATTTTATTAGCTCGAGAAAACTTTGGTTGTGGATCATCTCGTGAACACGCGCCTTGGGCATTAACTGATTATGGTTTTCACGCCGTTATCGCCCCCAGTTTTGCTGATATTTTTTACGGGAATTCATTTAACAATCAATTATTACCAATCAAATTAAGTGATGATGAAGTCTCACAATTATTTGATTGGGTAAAAGAACATGCAGGCACCCCCATTACCGTAGATTTAGTGGCACAAGAAGTTAGAGCGAGTGAATTACATTTCTCTTTTGAAATCGACTCATTTCGCCGCCACTGCATGATTGAAGGATTAGACAGTATTGGATTAACACTGCAACACCAAGATGACATTAGTGCTTACGAGGCAAAACAACCTGCCTTTATGCGCTAATTAAAGCAGTTTTCACCTTCTTCTACTTTCTGTGATGTTTACTTTGTCATTCTTGCCGTAAATTCGTTTACGGCTTTTTTTTGTCCCAACAAAAACCTTCCTATAAATAACCAATAAAAAAGCCAGTGATCAATCATCACTGGCCGGTAATCACCGAATGCTCAAATGGGGGGAGTCTGTCAGTATTCGTAATTTGTGATAACTAACATGAGAGCTAACTTTAAACACAATCATTATCGGTCTAATATAAGGAAATTAAAATTGATCACTTTATCAAGGGATTTCCTCTTTTATGATCTCACCCCGCTTAGAGTTACAATTTATTCGCTTATGGCAAGCCTTTCAGGGAAAAGCGACCGAAACAACGTTACAAGAATTAGCACAAACCCTGCATTGCACGCGTCGTCATGTCCGCTCTTTATTAAATAAGATGCAAGAAATAGGTTGGATAAATTGGCAAGCGGAAGTCGGTCGAGGTAAAAAATCCACGCTTATTTTTCACTCTAATGCACTTGAGATCCAACAAAATCGCGCTGAAAGGCTGATAGAAGAGAATGATATTGAAAAGCTTGTCGCACTAATGGGCGATAAAGACTCAGTACGGCAAATGGTGCTCTCTCAAATTGAAAAAAGCTTTCATCCCGGACAACAATTACTGCGTATTATTTACTATCGCCCTTTTAGGAATTTATTACCGGGAACACCATTAAGACGCTCTGAATTACATTTAATGAGTCAGATATTTAACTCGTTAGTGCATCTAAAAGAGGAAAATGGGGAGGTCGAAGCCGAATTAGCTCATCATTGGCAAATGATCACAGATCAACATTGGCGATTTTATTTACGTCCTTCTATCTATTTTCATCATGGCCGTGAACTCACCCTTGAAGATATCAGTACTTCTTTAATGAGAATGAAACACTGCAACCCTCTTTATGCGCATATAGAACAAATTTCCTCGCCTCAGCCTTATGTGCTAGATATTTTCTTAAGCGAAGCGGATAAGCAATTTGCAACGTTATTAGGAAGTCCACAAGCCGTTATTTTACCGCAAGAATGGGCATCACTTCCTTCTTTTGCACAACGTCCCATTGGTACTGGCGCTTATCAGGTTATCGCTAATGATAAACATAAGCTGCAAATCAAAGCCTTTAATCGCTATTTTGGCTTACGGGCATTATTAGATGAAATTGATATCTGGGTAGTTCCAGAACTGAATAACAAAATGGTCTGTTCAACTATTCATTTAACAGATGATGATACCAATAAAGACTCACTAGAAAGCCGTAAAGAGGAAGGATGTTATTTCCTACTTTATGATAGTCGCTCAGAACAGTGCCAGCAGACTGAAATAAGGGAATGGTTAAGCAGTGTGTTAACCCCTGTTAATATGCTGACGCATTGTGATCCTTTCTATCAACGCCATTGGTCTCCTGCTTATGGATTATTACTTCATTGGCATCACAGTAAATTAATCCGCCAACATCCAAAACCTCCTTCATTAACAAAACTGACTGTCACTCTTTATAAAGAGCATCATGAATACAGCACTATTGCAGATTTAATAAAAAGTATTTTATCTCAGTATGATATTGAACTTACCATTCAAGTGCTTGATTATGAGCAGTGGTATTACGGAGAAGCTGATAGTGATATTTGGTTAGCAACAGTGAATTTTTATAAACCTTTAGAGTTCTCAATTTTTGCTGCACTTTATGAATTACCACTCTTTCACCAATGTTTAGGCGCATCATTTTCACAAGAGCTCACACTATGGCACCAAAAATCCTTGCCACTTGAAGAGTGGTGTCGCCAATTAACACAAGATATTTGGCTTTATCCTCTATTTCACCATTTACTAGAGCTACAAGGGCAGAGAACCATACGAGGTGTCAAAATGAATACCTTTGGCTGGTTTGATTTTAAATCAGCGTGGTTTACGCCTGATATCGATACACCAAAGCTAAAATAGGTTATCGTCTCTTTCAGTGTTCAAATTAGTCATTATTTGTGTTAATTCACAGAAACCTTGAAAGTTATAAACACCCACATAAACACTTAGGGGATTTATTCACTTTTTCTGTGGATATCTATGTGAAAAAGAGTGAGATAATCAGGGTATAGTTTTTGTATTGTTAGAAAGCCTGTTGATACAAATTTTAAAATATCACTTATAATTCAAATTAGTAGCCAAATTTTAATGCCTATTTCAACGATTGGATAAAACAATTAAAAGGTCCCCTCGCTTAAATCGTACAAAAAATAACCATAGGGTGTTTTATCCACAGGTTATGCCGATTAGTTAGACAAAATAGGATAATTTTGGCAAATATCTGCAAAAGTCAAGGCTGTAAATCAGAACAGTGATCTCACTTTCTGTGAGTTATCCCATAAAGCTGTGGATAACCTAGTGTAAAAGCCTGTTTATGATTTCAGGATAACCGTGCACAACTTGGAATTATAAATTTCAATTAGCGAATTAACTCAAAAAAATGATGATATATCATGCTATTATGATTTAAATAAAATAAAGCTAAATACGTTATCAACAACCCGTTTTTTCTGTCTATTATTTATACAAGAAGATAATAATTATGTTTACGCCACCAATCGCACCCGAAAATGAACAGGTTTTATTTGAACGAGCAAAAGCGCTTGCGGGTTATACTTTTGGTGAACTTGCCGCTTTTGCACAACTCCCTATCCCAATTGATCTAAAAAGAGATAAAGGTTGGGTAGGCATGTTGTTGGAATACTATTTAGGCGCAAGTGCAGGCAGCAAACCTGAACAAGACTTCAGTGAATTGGGCATTGAGCTCAAAACAATTCCAATTGATAGATTGGGGATGCCTTTAGAAACCACTTTTGTCTGTGTCGCAGCATTGACCGGAAACAGCGGTATTACATGGGAAAATAGCCATGTAAAACGTAAGCTCTCAAAAGTATTATGGGTGCCTGTTGAAGGAGAAAGGGAAATACCATTAGCACAACGTCGCGTCGCCTCTCCGCTACTTTGGAGCCCTAATAGCACGGAAGAAGAACTATTACGTCACGATTGGGAAGAGCTAATGGATATGATTGTGTTAGGTAAAGTAGAAAGCATTACCGCACGTCACGGGCAAGTCTTACAAATCCGTCCCAAAGCCGCAAACAGTAAAGCATTAACAGAAGCTATTGGTGAAGATGGGCAACGTATTATGACCTTACCCAGAGGCTTCTATTTAAAAAAGAATTTTACTGCCCCCCTGCTTGCTCGTTATTTTCAGCTTTAATTTTTTAGAGCTCAAAAATACTTAATTCTACATAGGTAAAACATAAAAAAAGCGATACCTAACAGATATCGCTTTGTCTTTATTTTCTGAAATTAACAGAAATTATTTTTTTGCAGCTTGAAGATACAACATATCAAGAGCAATGGTTGCCCCTGCAAGTGCTGTAATATCCGATTGATCGTAAGCTGGAGAAACTTCAACTAAATCCATACCGACAATGTTTAACGGTTGTAATGCACGTAAGATCTTCAGTGCTTTATCTGTTGTTAAACCACCGACAACCGGTGTGCCTGTTCCTGGTGCAAACGCAGGATCAAGACAGTCGATATCAAAAGTCAGATAAACAGGGAGATCACCAACAATACCTTTGATCTGATCAACGAGATCAGTCACACCGCGATCGTTAACCTGTGCTGCATCCAATACAGTAAAACCATTATCACTGTCATGATCAGTACGAATACCAATTTGAACAGAGTGGTTAGGATCGATTAATCCTTCATTTGGTGCATGGAAGAACATAGTACCGTGGTCAAATTTACTGCCATTACCATAAGTATCGGTGTGCGCATCAAAATGAACTAATGCCATTTTACCGAAGTGTTTTGCATGGGCACGTAATAAAGGCAGCGTGACAAAATGGTCACCACCAAACGTTAAGCATTTTTTACCTGCGGCTAATAACTTCTCTGTATGAGCTTGTAATTTATCGCTCATATCTTGTGCATCACCGAAGTTAAACACTAAGTCACCACAATCGACAACGCTTAAACGTTCACGCATATCGAAATCCCACGGCCAGCGATTACCTTCCCACGCTAAATTCGTTGAAATTTGACGAATAGCACCTGGTCCATGACGAGTTCCTGCACGACCTGATGTTGCCATATCAAAAGGCACACCTGTAATAACCCAATCTGCATCACTGCTATAAGGCTGAAAATTCAGTGGAAAACGTAAAAAACCAAATGCATTAGAGATCAATGAATTATCAGTCTCATTACCTAACGTACTATTTTTCATGCTATTACCTCTGTTACTTATTTAAAACAAGCAACATACAAATCAATATGATAGATAAAGAGTGATGTTTAATAACATCACTCCTGCATTGGAAAGTGAAGAATTATTCTTCTTCTTCCAGATACGTATAACCGTATAAACCACTTTCAAATTCAGTCAGGAATTGCTCTTGTAACGCTTCATCTAACTGTGCATTTTTTACTTGGGTGCGGAAACGATCTAACAGCACGGTAGGATTTAACTTAACGTACTGAAGCATGTCAGCAACCGTGTCGCCCTCTTCACTTTGCACGTAAGTCAGATTACCTTTCTCATCAAGGTAAACGTCAACCGCTGCCGTATCACCAAATAAGTTATGCATATTGCCTAAAATTTCCTGATAAGCCCCTACCATAAAGAAGCCGATCATTGGTGGATATTCAGGATCATAAGCTGGCATTGGCATCGTTGTTTCAACACCATCACCATCAACATAATGGTCAATAATACCATCTGAGTCACAAGTGATATCGAGTAACACTGCGCGACGATCAAGCGGTTTATCTAGCCCTTCAATCGGTAATACAGGAAATAACTGGTCGATACCCCATGCATCAGGTAAAGATTGGAACAATGAGAAGTTAACATAGAACTTATCTGACATACGTTCTTGTAACTCATCAATAATAGGACGATGGGCACGATTGCTTGGATCTAAATCGTACTGAATACGACGACAGATATTCAAATACAGCTCTTCTGCCCATGCACGCTCTGTCAGACTTAACATACCGTGAACATATTGGGTATGCACATCATGTAAGTCTAATTGGCTATCGTGTAACCATTCACGTAATGAACGGCTATGCCCTTTAGTTTGCATCTCTTCCCATGTTTCCCAAAGGCTTGCAATCGGTCTTGCTGCATCATCTTCAGGTGGTGTAATTGCCGTAAATTCATTACGTTCAACACCAATTACATTAGAAATTAATACTGTATGGTGTGCTGTTAATGCGCGACCTGATTCAGTAATAACGGTTGGATGTGGTAAATCATTTTCATCACACGCGTCACCAATCGCCCAAATAACGTTATTCGCATATTCATTAAGGCCATAGTTAACAGAGCAATCAGATTGTGAGCGTGTACCTTCATAGTCCACACCTAAACCGCCACCCACATCGAAATACTGAATATTCACGCCCAGTTTGTGAAGTTCAACATAGAAGCGTGCAGATTCACGAACACCGGTTGCGATATCACGGATATTCGCCATTTGTGATCCCAAATGGAAATGCAGTAATTGCAGGCTATCTAAGCGGTCAGCTTGGCGTAACATATCAATTAATTGCAGAACTTGTGTCGCGGCTAAACCAAATTTTGATTTTTCACCGCCACTTGCCTGCCATTTACCTGATCCTTGAGAAGCAAGACGAGCGCGAACGCCTAAACGTGGAATAACTTCTAAACGTTCAGCTTCTTCAAGAACCATTTTAATCTCAGACATTTTCTCAATGACTAAGAAAACTTTATGCCCAAGTTTTTCACCAGTGAGTGCTAAACGAATATACTCACGGTCTTTATAACCATTACAAACAATCACAGAACTTGTCATATTGGCATGAGCAAGTACTGCCATTAATTCTGCTTTAGAGCCAGCCTCTAAACCTAAAGGCTCTCCTGCATTGACTAATGACTCAATAACACGACGTTGTTGGTTAACTTTAATTGGGTAAACTAAAAAATAGTCACCTTTATAACCATAAGATTCACGCGCGCGATGAAACGCAGCATTAATCGAGCGTAAACGATGTTGTAGTATTTGAGGAAAGCAAAAAAGCGCAGGTAAACGCAGGTTCGATTGCTCTTCTTGAACTCGTTTAACCAATTCGGTTAAATCAAAAGTTGCATTAGGAACATCAGGATTAGGACAAACGCTAATATTTCCCCGATTATTCGCTAAATAGTAACCGCCACCCCAATATGCAATGTTATAGGTCTGCTGCATCTTACGAGCGATGTTATCATTCATGACATTCTCCTTAGGGAGTATGAGTTTATACCTTGCCTGTCACCATAGTAGTCAATTATCCGACAAAAATCTGAAACGACTGATAAATAACAGTTGGAAGTAATGGCTCACTATATATTTTTATATGATTATCCAGCTATACGCAGGACATAATAGTAGAAAGTTCTTGAGTTAACCTATAACGAGTTAACACAATCACCTATTGGCAAGTAACAGACAACTTCGCTCTAAAGAGAAAGAGCTCAAAGAGGAAATTACTCTAGATATACTACGTGTATAGTATTGGCGAGTACTGTTTTGGTTTTTGAAAAGACTAACCTGTAGACAATGGATCATTACCCATTCACCCCACACATGGCTTAAACTTATAAGCCATTTCCCTAACAGAGAAACAGGATCAGAAATCCTGCGGTTTACACTGTGTTCAGATTTCACAGTAACCGCGAGGTTATACCTTTAGTTAGTTAAAAATGCAAAGCAAAAAGTACAAAAAACTTTTTTTTCTTTAATCCCTCTTTTCTTGATACAAAAATAGCAAGCAGCGAAAATAAGATTAACTGTTTGATTCTGCTTTATCGCTATATTTGATTAAAAAAAGCTGGAATTAAAGAGAGAAGAGTCATAAAATAGACGTCTAGATGTTAAAACATCCATCCTTAAACCGTTTGTATTAAGGTAACGAGATATAATGACTACACACCTTTTTACTTCTGAATCAGTCTCAGAAGGTCATCCAGATAAAATTGCAGATCAGATTTCTGATGCTGTTCTGGATGCAATTTTAGAACAAGATCCAAAAGCACGCGTTGCCTGCGAAACTTACGTTAAAACAGGCATGGTTATGGTAGGCGGAGAAATTACCACCAAAGCTTGGGTCGATATCGAAGAAATTACACGTAACACTGTTCGTGAAATCGGCTATACCAGTTCTGACATGGGCTTTGATGCTAATTCCTGCGCAGTTATCAGTGCGATTGGTAAACAATCACCTGATATCAACCAAGGCGTTGATCGTGCAAATCCATTAGAGCAAGGCGCTGGCGACCAAGGTTTAATGTTTGGTTATGCAACCAACGAAACTGACGTATTAATGCCTGCTCCAATTACTTATGCTCATCGTTTAGTTCAACGTCAAGCACAAGTCCGCAAAAGCGGCGCTTTACCTTGGTTACGCCCTGATGCGAAAAGCCAAATTACCTTCCAATACGACAACAATAAGGTTGTTGGTATTGATGCAGTTGTATTATCAACTCAGCATTCTGAAGATATTGCACAAAAAGATCTGCATGAAGCAGTGATGGAAGAGATCATTAAACCTGTTCTGCCAGCAGAATGGTTAAATGAACAAACTAAATATTTCATCAATCCAACAGGCCGTTTTGTTATCGGTGGACCAATGGGCGACTGTGGTTTAACCGGTCGTAAAATCATTGTCGATACTTACGGCGGTATGGCTCGTCACGGTGGCGGTGCTTTCTCTGGTAAAGATCCATCGAAAGTTGACCGTTCAGCCGCTTATGCTGCTCGTTACGTTGCTAAAAATATCGTAGCAGCAGGTTTAGCAGATCGTTGTGAAATTCAAGTTTCTTACGCAATCGGTGTGGCTGAGCCAACATCAATTATGGTAGAAACATTTGGTACTGAAAAAGTCCCAACAGCACAACTGATTCTGTTAGTGCGTGAATTCTTTGACTTACGTCCTTATGGATTAATTCAAATGCTAGATTTACTGCACCCTATCTACCAAAAAACGGCTGCTTACGGTCACTTTGGTCGCTCAGAATTCCCTTGGGAAGCAACAGATAAAGCTGAAATCTTACGTGAAGCAGCAGGCTTAAAATAAGTCTCTTGCCAAGAACATCACGTTATTGATTTTGATAAGACCACATCTTAATAGATGTGGTTTTTTTATGGCTTCTATTTATAAAACTCATATTATAAAACTCATAAAAAAACCCCGCAATCATACGGGGATCTCAATAGGAGAAAACGAGAACATAGATTTATGATGAAACTGTTTCCTATAAAAGGTTAGTTAGGGTAGTTAATCCACTCACCTCCATTTAACTTGATATAAGACTGTCCCTGATAATCAACCACAACTGTAGCTTGGTTTTCCGCAACATTGGCAGTTTGAGGAAGCTCACTGGCTAAGGCGTTCCAATCAATAACAGATTGGTTAAAGACATCACCATTCACATTACGAGAAATAAACTCAGAGATAGCCAAATAGCTGCTGGGTTCATCGACAATTACAGGAGGATAAAATTGTGCTCTATCTTTTATTCCGGTGAAACGAATACCAACAGGAACGGTAGTAATACTTTGACTTGGAATATCTCTTAGCCCTGACATTTGTGTCTTATCACCTTGTAGCGCAGCACCATGCTCAGGCACAATCACCACCATCACTTTTCTTCCTTTTTTATCTAGCTCATTCATAAAGCTATCTAAGTTATCAAGCAATGTAGAGGCGCGTTTACCATAATCAGCGGTGCTATTTTCGCCTACATAACGGTTACCATCATGTAATGACACCAAATTCACAAAGGTGACAGAGCGGCTCTCATTAGACTGTTCACGCGCTTGCAACCAACGTTGTAATGTTTCCTTATCGTTGTAAATTTTGGTGCCATCAAATGCGGTAATTTGATGAGAAAGATTTTCTTGATCTTGTAAGGCGATATTAAGATTACCGAGTTGCTGAACTTCTTTGAGGTAATTACCGAACTTCCCGTTATGGTCGAGTACCAATTTCTTAGCAAATCCTAACGATGATAAATTATCCATCAGCAAACATTGTGTATCCGCAGGATCGTATAAATCAGAGTGGAGAGTCTGACCACAACTCGCACGTAATAATCGTAATGATGCAGGACCGCTGTAAGAAGATACGGTATTAAAATGACTAAATAACACATCAAAGTTACCCCAAATAGGGTGTTCTTGTAGCCCAACCGCCGCCGCATCAGCAGTAGAAAGCGAACAGATATTAATAATCAAAATATCAAAAGGCTGAGCATTGGCTGATAACTGCGCAGGAAATGGTGTAGTGCGTTTTTTCTCATAACCATAAAACTGTGTTAGCCAATCATCTAATACCTTATTATTAACCTTCAGTTTTTGTGGTGGATAAACGGTATTAATAGATGCAGTCTCTACTTCCTTCGTTGGTACAACTTCAGGGGAAATTTGTGGTTCAACTGATGCTGGTAATACTTCAGGCGCTTTGACTACCGCAGTGCTTTTTTCTGCACTAATGTTACTTTCTTGCGTAAAAGAATTAGCGGAAACTGCAGGCACCACACCTTGAGAAAAATGAGTAAACCCACCAAGATTTAGCCACAGTACACCAGCAATAATGAAAACGGATACCCTCATCCACTGTTCAATAAAAAGATAGCCAACTAACAAAATAAAGGCGACACCTATCATTTTGATATTAATAAAGTTAACAGTTAACTCAACAAGATAATCAAAGGAAAACTGTTTAAGCTGTCCACCTTGAGCAAGAACCGTTGAAAAGCTGGGTAACCATGTATCGTGGTAAAATAATATTATCCCTATTGGAATAGCGATCCAATTACGCATTTTATGCCAAATATTTTTTGGCAATGGGAACAATAAAAAGGCGAGAAATAGTAAATTGCTAAAAGCATCAAAATTTAAATAACCATACCAAAGTAAAACAAACTTTAGTAAAAAATAGAAATTCCATGCTCCCAACCCATGCCAGTAATGTAAAAAATCGAACTGGGTTGTATTAGATTTGTTCATTTTGATTTCCTACTCTTTAGTATAAATAAATCCAATTCGACAGTTATATGATTACTCATATCTGTCTTTTTATTACTTCTGATATTTAATTAACTACTAAACGATCATATAAGAGAATATTTATTTAAAACCAAGTAAAAACCCTTAAATAAAAAATAACGAAAAAGAAAACCTCGTCAGAAAACACTGACCTCTTATATAAAATAAAAATAATTACGATATCCAACTTATTTAATTTGGATTCGAAAACAAAATACTCAACGTTCTATTTATATAATAGCGTCTATTTTTAAAAATGATGATTTATTTACATTAAATAATGAAACACAGAGTTATCTTATTTTTATATTTCGAAACAAACACAAAACAAAATACACATTAACAACAACAAATAACAATTAATAAACATAAGTAGCAATAAATAAACAAACGCCTCAACATAAAAACAAAAACAATCATTAAAAGACTATAATATAATGATTTTTATATGAAAAATGATACAGATCAACATACAAATATGATCATCAGATTCGAACAATTTAATATATTGTTATAAACAGCTAATTTACATTTCTTTTTATTGCTTTATTTTGTAGCTAAACTCTTTCCGTTATTATTTAACAGACGAAATTAAAAAAAACAGAAAATATAAATGTAAAAAGAAAATCAATAGCCATTATTTATAAAAATAAGATAATAAATATCTATTTTATGTGTTTTTACGTAATTGAAATAATGTATTTTAAAGCATATTCTAAAATAGGCAGTTTAAATAAACAGAAAGCATTATTAATTAACCCCTATTTTTATCGAGATTTTAATTTCGATAGAGATTTATTTTTCTTTTATCCAGAGGATATTAAAATGAAAAATGAAACTTTTATTAACTCAAATATAAAAATAGAAAAAAATAATCTAAATAAGGACATTGATAAACTAAAAAAATTATTTTCATTAAATAACTATCACTATCAGGATATCAATAAAGAAGAAGTAAATAGTGAGCTTATTTATCGCTGGCCATTACTTAATGCATTTCATTACATGACTAAATGAGGCTAACTATGCCACTTATTGTATTAAAAGGGCTTCGAGGTGGAGTGGGTACAACATCCACGGCAATTGCCCTTGCTCGACAATTTAATCAACAAAATAAAGAAGTGCTTATTATTGATAATTGCACTGAAAATATTTTGTCTTTTTATTTTCCAGCACAGCAAAAAAATACCACATTAAGTCAGGCATTATTAGCAGAGACATCAATAGAGGAGAGTATTTTTTACTATCGACCACACTACCAAGTGTTACCTTTTGGTTTGGTTAATACGAAAGATAATTTGCTCTTACAATTATCATTTTCAGCAAAACAACATCTTACCCATTTTTTAACGACATTTATTCAGCTACACCCTGATGCCATTATTTTAATGGATTTACAGCACACAGAAGATGCTCTTTTCACATCTTGGATAGAAAAAGCGGATATTTTTTTCACCGTGGCAATGGCAGAAAGCAACTGTCATATTCGCCTTAACCAACACGAATTTATCGAAAATGAATACGTACTGATTAACCAATTTCGTGCCACCAGCCAAATTCACCAAGATTTTTATCAATTTTGGCAAACGACGCCATTTCCATTATGCCCTGTCGTTCTTCATCGAGATGAAGCCTCATTAGAGGCGTGTGCCTCACGTTTACCTTTATATGATTACCGAGCTAATTGCATGTTAGTAGAAGAAATATCGCAACTCGCTCAATGGTGTTTTTCGTTATTTGAGAGGAAAGAGGGACAGCCATAATGCCATCATCTTACGATGCCACAAATAAAATCGAAAAGAATGTGACACAACATATTCTTATTCGTTACTACAAGTTTTATCGCCATAACGGTGCATCTCGCAGTGCGGCTATTATTAGCGAGCTATTTATGGGCATTATGTGGCTTTTTTTACGGATGGAATCCCCTTTTTGGCGGAGAATTGCCAGAAAACAACAAGAGCTATATCCTCATATCGATCCCCGTTGCCCTAAAGTTTTCGATCCTATACGCTATTTGTTGCAAAGCATTTGGCTAACTTGCCATTATGCAGCGCATTTGCTGATTAAAAAACCCACACAACTGATTTCCTATATTCGAAAAACATACAAAAAACTCTTTGTTCATGTCACTCCTATCGCGATTGACATCATTGAACATAAGAAAAAAACTACGCCATTTTGGCAGTATGTCCTCTATTCCGTCATCGCTATTTTTGCCATTTTCTTTATTTTACTCAGTATTACTCAGCCATTTGATCTCACGTTCCAGTTTGTTTTTGTGATTGTTCTTTGGTTAGTTGCCTTAGCTATCCGCGATATTCCGGGGCGTTTCTCTTCAATCGCAATGGTTATGTTGGCACTGACAATTGCATGTCGATATATTTGGTGGCGTTATCAATCAACCCTTTATTGGGTTGATAATTTCAGCCTATTTTGTGGTTTACTGCTTTTACTGGCTGAAACTTATGCGTGGAGTGTGTTATTCCTCAGTTTTATGCAATGCATTTGGCCACTGCATCGAAAACCCGTTTCTATGCCTGAAGACATTACACAATGGCAAAGCGTTGATATTTTTATTCCTACCTATAACGAAGATTTACAAGTTGTTAAACCCACAATCTATGCCAGCTTAAATTTAGATTGGCCTAAAGATAAACTCACTATTTATCTGCTTGATGATGGCTCCCGTCCTGAATTTAAAGCATTTGCTCAAGAAGTGGGTATTCGTTATATCGCACGAGAAAAACACGATTTTGCTAAGGCGGGTAATATCAATCATGCCTTAACACTCGCTTCTGGTGAGTTTGTCGCTATCTTTGACTGCGACCATATTCCAACTCGTTCATTTCTACAATTTACGATGGGATGGTTTTTAAAAGATGAAAAAATGGCTTTGGTACAAACACCTCACCATTTTTTCTCACCCGACCCTTTTGAACGCAATTTAGATAATTTCCGTGAAACGCCGAATGAAGGCACACTCTTTTATGGATTAGTTCAGGATGGAAATGACACTTGGAATGCAGCGTTTTTCTGTGGCTCGTGTGCCGTTTTACGTCGTACTGCATTAGATGAAATTGGTGGTATTGCTGTTGAAACAGTTACAGAAGATGCGCATACCTCATTACGTTTACACCGTCATGGCTGGAGATCAGCTTATATTCGCATTCCACAAGCCGCAGGTTTAGCGACTGAATCATTATCCGCGCACATAGGTCAACGCATTCGGTGGGCAAGAGGAATGGTTCAAATATTCCGACTTGATAATCCACTCTTTGGTAAAGGTTTGAGCCTGCCACAACGTCTTTGTTACTTAAATGCCATGTTACACTTTTTTTCTGGCATTCCACGGATGGTTTTCTTACTTGCACCACTGACGTTTCTTTTTTTCCACGCCTATATCATTTATGCACCTGCGGTTGCCATCGCCCTCTATGTTGTGCCGTATTTGATCCATATTTCACTCGCAAGTGCGAAGTTACAAGGGGCTTATCGCCACTCATTTTGGGGTGAAGTTTATGAAACAATTTTGGCGTGGTACACCACTCGCCCAGTGTTGAGTACTCTTTTCTCTCCGCATAAAGGGACTTTCAACGTTACTGGCAAAGGTGGCGTGATGGAAGAAGGCTTTGTCGATTGGCGAATTAACCGCCCTTACTTACTCTTTCTCAACCTAAATTTATTGGGTATTTTGTTTGCCTTTTGGCGCATTGCAACAGGCGATCCTGATGAAGCTTGGGCTGTTGTTATGTGTTTATTGTGGGTTTGCTATAACCTTATCTTACTGGGTGTTGCTATTGCAGTTTCTGTCGAAACAAAGCAACAACGCCGTTTCCCTCGCGTTCGCGTTAAAGTTCCTGCCATGTTGCTGTTAAATAATGGCTCTCTCTATCGCTGTTATCTCTATGATTTTTCTGATAATAGCTGTGCCATTCAATTACCTGATAATGTCATACTTTCACTCTCTCCAAATGAAAGTATCACTTTATTACTCAGTGAAAATCAGCGTGAACACGCCTTTAAAGCCAATATTTCACGTGTTGATGGGCAAATTATTGGGTTACAACTTCTTGAAATGACAACGCAAAAAGCTATCGAATTTACTGCGTGTACTTTTGAGCGAGCCGATACTTGGGCTGATTGGCAAAATGAACTTCCAACCGACAGACCTTTAAGTAGTCTCAAGAACATTATTTTTATCAGCATGCAAGGTTATAACACTTTGTTAAAACGTGCTCCTTACTTTATTTACGCCACTTTTCGCTTACTCGGTCTCTTTTTGCTGTGGCTTTCATCGTTACTCCCTCAACGCGTTAATGTTTCACAAATATTTCATCAGTCTTGAAGGAAAAACTCAGTTTTCTGGGAATTTATTAATAAACAATAAGATCATGGGTAACAATAATGAAAAAACGTTTTCTCATATTTGCCTTATTTATGCTCACTTCTTCAGTTCATGGAGATGAAACGCAAGAAGCGCAAACCAATATTTCAGCGCCACCTGTTACAATAACTGAAGCGGCTCCTGAAGTTGTTTCTCAAGCAGTGCCTGTAAATGCACAACTGCCTTCTGCTGATATCACACCTTCAGCTCGCCAGAAAATATTAAGATTTTCAGAGACAGCACCTAGTTATGGCGCTATTCATTTAACCGGTGTTAGCCCTGACGGCTATTTAGAATTTGGTGTACGTAGTGATGAATATATTTCAAAAGCGACTCTCGATTTAGAATTTACACCGTCTCCATCACTCCTTCCTGTGGAATCTCATCTTAATGTCTATTTAAATGATGAATTAATGGGAGTTATTACCTTAAAACAGGAAGATTTAGGTAAGAAAAACCAAATTACAATACCAATTGATCCTTTATTTATTCAAGATTTTAACCATATAAAACTCTCTTTTATTGGCCATTATCGTGAAATTTGTGAAAACCAAGCAAATACCACACTCTGGCTTGATGTGAGTAAAAGCAGTCAGTTGAATTTAACCTTTCAATCACTCCGTTTAGGTAATGAATTAGCGCACTTCCCAGAGCCATTTTTTGACAGTCGTGATTTTGGCGAATTAACACTGCCGATGGTTTTCGGTCAGTCACCTAATTTAGTCCAACAAAAGGCAGCTGCCATACTCTCTTCTTGGTTTGGTACTCAAGTTGATTGGCGTAAGCAAAATTATCCTGTTTATTATGATGCGTTGCCAAATCAACACAGTATTGTTTTTGCAACTAATAAACAAAAACCGGCATTTTTAAAACAACATCCTGATGTTAAAGCACCCACTATCGAAATGCTGACACATCCAACTAATCCTTATATTAAATTACTTCTTATTATGGGACGTGATGATAATGATTTGATCACTGCCGTAAACGGAATAGCCCGTGGACAAGTTATTTTTAGAGGAAATGTCGTTACAATTAATGAAGTAGAAAAATTGATCCCTCGAGAGCCTTATGATGCGCCAAAATGGGTACAGCTGAATAAACCTATCTATTTTAATACGTTACAAGACTATGAAGGCCAGTTGCAATCTCGCGGATTAAAACCGAATCCTATTACGTTGAATATGACGTTACCGCCTGATCTCTTTATGTTTAATAATACGGGATTACAAATGCAATTGCGTTATCGCTATACCGCACCTGCATTTCAAGATGACTCTCGTATGTCTATCTCAGTAAACGACCATTTCATTAAAGCTTATCCTCTTGAGAAAGATAAAAAAGATAATCTTGTTATCGCTTATTTACCGCTTATTCAAGGCTGGATTGAGCATAAGAATTTATTGAATATTCCCGCTGTAAAACTGGGTGAACGTAACCAAATTACATTTGCCTTTGATTACACCAACCCAATTCCGGGTGGTTCACTAGATCAATGCATTACTTATCAACCAGTTCCAAATGCAGTGGCAATTGATGATTTATCTAGTTTTAATTTCACTGGTGATTATCGACACTATATTGCACTGCCTGACTTACGGGTTTACAGCCATGCTGGTTTCCCATTTAGCCGTTATGCGGATCTGTCTGAAACCCTGATTTTTGTTAATAAACAACCGTCTCCAACGCAGTTATCTACCCTATTAATTTCAACGGGGAATATCGGTGCTCAAACAGGTTATCCTGCACTGAATGTTTCATTAACTGATTCATTAGAAGAAGTACAAAAAAGAGATGCGGATCTGCTGCTTATCGGCACCATTCCACCTGCATTAAATAATGATAAACAGATGAATGTACTGATTGATAAAGCACGTAGTGAAATCACTCTGCCTTCTCGTGAGATCAGTATCTTTAGCCACACAAGTTATCAACCGACTGATAAACGCCCTGATAGCCGTATCTCCCTGACGTCTAAAGGATCAATGGGGGCAATTATTGGTTTCCAATCTCCATTCTTTTCACAACGTAGCGTTATCGCACTATTAGCCGATAGTACACAAGGTTACAAACTGTTAAATGAGGCAATCAGTGATAGCGGTAAACGTGATGCTATGCATGGTTCAGTGGTATTAGTCAGAGAATCTGGCGTAAATAGCTTACGTGTAGGTGACACTTATTTCGTCGGTTATTTACCTTGGTGGGAAGAAGTTTGGTATGTGTTTGCATCTCACCCTATATGGCTTGGTTTAGCGGCAATTATCGGCATTATTCTTGTCTCTCTTCTTATTTGGCGAGCAATGAAAATAAGAAGCCAACGTCGTTTAGCGGCTAAGGATTAAGCTATGTGGCAATTTGGTCACACACATCGCCACTCTGTTATTGCTCTCTTTTTGCTGACAGGCATTTTGCCTGTCACGCAAGCCAGCGAAGAGACAACGGAAGCCTTTTTACAAGAGCAAGTGAGATTAGGAACATCCACGGGAAATGAAGCTTTAGTGGCTCAATCGTTGCATCGTTTAGCGTTAATTAAACCCAATGATCCTAATATCTTATTAATGCAAATTCAGTTTGCTGTAAAACAGAAGGACAACGCAAAAGCACAACTGTTATTTACTCAATTAGGTACTCAGTTTCCTCAATCAGAGCAATATCAACGTGCAATAAAAACCTTATCACTGACAACGGATGTTAATCGGCAAAAATTACAGCGAGCTCAGCTTTACCGTACAGCTGGGCGCTATGATGATGCACTAAATTTATACGATGAAATTTATCGAGGAATGCCACCGGATGAGACTTTAGCACTGGAATATATTCAAGTGCTTATGCAATCTTCTCATGATGATAAGGTAGATAGACTGAATCATATTTATCGCCAATATTCTCAGAATGAGAAAATAGCGAGTCTCTACCAGCAACAATCCGCAATAAAATCAGCGGTTACCACAAGCACAACCAGTACGACTTCCACTGTAAAATCTAAAACAGATGTTGCCTCATTGCCTATTGCGACCTTAAAACAAAAAGCACGACAACAACCTGATAATGCAGATGTTGTAGGTGCTTTGGGTGTGCGTTATTCTCGCGCAAATCAACGTGGTGCAGCTATTTATTATCTTTCACAAGCGCTGAAATTATCACCTAATCATGATAATAGCGGTCAATGGCGATCCATGTTGCAGGCTAATCAATATTGGCATCTGCTTTCAAAAGGTGATGAAGCGCTCTTAAAACAAGATTATGAATTAGCTGAACGATATTTTAACCAACTCAATAAGTTAAGCCCTTATGAAAGCGAGCCTTATATTGGTTTAGGTAATATTGCCGTTGCACAGCGCGAGTGGGATGTTGCTGAAAACCATTATTTACAAGCCTTAAAATATCAACCTAATCACCCTGCGACTTTGCATAGCCTAGCAAAACTTTATCGCCAACAGTCACATGATAAAGCACAACAATTTATTAATGGATTGACGCCAAGACAATATAAAAATTTGGCAGAAGATTATAGCTATATTATCTCTGGTATAAGACAAGATTTAGCCGCTGATGATGAGCATCAAGAGCAATACCTTAGTGCGATTGAAAAACGTAAAGCAATTGCTAAAGATTATCCTAATGATGTTTGGAATATTTATCGCCTTACTGATGATTTATTAATAACTCAACGAGACTCTGAAGCTGAAGAGTATTTTAATCAACTAAATCACCGTCTCCCTAATGATCCATCTCGTCTTTACGCCTATGCGCTATATCTCAATAAAACAGGACGAGAAACTCAAGCACTTGATACGCTAAAAACAATTCCTTTGTCTCAGCGTAGCGAGAGTATGAAAGCGTTAGATAGTCGATTACGTTTTGGTGAAATATTAGCGCACGCAGAGTCTCTACGCGCAAAAGGACAAGAACAACAGGCTGTTGATTACCTTTTTGCTCATATTCCGCCAGAGCAAAAAATTCAGACTTATTTACTATTAGCGGACTGGGCTCAAGAGCGAAATAATCTTGAACAAGCCTTAAGTTATTACCATACCGCTTTAAATCTAGAGCCTAACAATGAAACGGCATTATTAGGCGCAACAGATATTGCCTTGGAACAAAGGCAACAAGTACAGGCAAAATACTATCTTGCGAAAATAGAAACACTTTCACCCAACCAGTTTAATAGCAACTCTATTAGACGTGTTGCCAATGCAGAAAAAGAGGTGGGGAATACAGAAAAAGCACAACACTATTTTGCTTACTTGGCACAACAAATTGAAACAGAGCCGGACAGTGCTGATGCTTTAGTATTACGCGATATTGCTCGTTTTCAACGTGATGGGCAACATCGTCAACAAGCTCACTATTATTACCAACAAGCGATGATCAAGGATGGAATAACAGATAGGTTGCCCAAAGATAATATTGAGTACACCACATTAATGCGTAATGACGAAAAAGATAACTGGCTATCTCGAAGCTTACGAGCTGATGCTCACTCTCTTTATCGTCAACAAGAGTGGCGCTTTACTCTTGAACATGATTATTGGGGCTCTAGTGGTAGCGAAGGCTATTCGAAACTGCGCGCTCACACCACAATGTTACAACTCGATCACCCTGTTTATGATGGTCGTTTCTTTTGGCGGGCAGATTTAGTTAATCTCAGCAGCGGCAAATTAGGTACTTCACCTTATGACTCTAAATTTGGGACTTGCTATCGCACTGGTTGTTTCCCGCTAGAGCAAAAATCCTTTGGTGTTAGCCCTGCTATTGGCTGGGAAAATGGCCAATGGCAATGGGATCTTGGTACAACACCACTGGGTTTCGAGGTAGCTGATTGGGTTGGTAAAATCGCCTATAATTATGATCTTTTTAATGTGGGCTGGACACTTGATGTTCACCGTCGTCCAGTTAATAGCTCGCAACTGGCTTTTGCTGGTCAACGAGATATTTGGACTAACCAAACATGGGGCGGAGTGAGAAGAACTGGCATTCGTTTAAGTGGAAGCTATGACTTAGGCGGAAAAGACGGTTATTGGGGCGAAGTTTCTGTTGATAAACTGACAGGTAAAAACGTTGAAGATAATAGCAGTGTTCGAGGAATGGGTGGCTATTATTATAAACTTATCAATGAGAACAATCGCCGCGTTTCTGTCGGGTTAAGCACAATGCTTTGGCATTATGATAAAGACTTAAGCGGATACACTTTAGGTCAAGGTGGTTATTATAGTCCTCAAAAATATATCTCTTTAGGTATCCCAATTAATTATCGTGAACGCACTGAAAATTGGTCTTGGGAATTATCAGGCTCTCTTTCTTGGTCTTACTCTCAAACAGATGACAGAAAGCGCTATCCTTTACAAAATCTCATTTCTCCCGATAAATTCAATCGCTATATGAATGGGCTTAGCCCTGAAGATCGAGAAGAGATGATGAGACTTTATTATCAAGAGCGTGACGCTGTTGATGAAGGAGACTCCAGCAATGGTTTTGGTTATACCGCAAGAGCATTAGTTGAACATCGAATTACACCGCATTGGTTTATTGGTGCAGCTATTGATATTCAACAAGCAAAAAACTATACCCCAAGCCATGCATTAATGTACTTACGCTATTCCTTTGATGGTTGGAATGGTGATTTAGATTTACCACCAAATCCTCTTATTCCTTATGCAGATTTTAAATAACATTCAAATGTATTAAATACACAAACGGGAAGCACTGGCTTCCCGTTTAACATTTTCGCCTAAAATTGCGATAGTAAGTTGCCATTATTACGCTTTACGAAAAAGCCCAACGAGCAACCAACCCACAATCATGGCAAGAACAAATAAAATACCTTGATAAAACCCAGCACCTGCTAATACCAAACCAGGACCCGGACAAATTCCAGCTAATCCCCAACCAAGACCGAATAATACACTACCCAACACAAGTGGTTTATCAATCACTTTATTGGTCGGAATATTTAAAGGGCACGCTAAAATACTTTGTTGTCTACGGCGTGTTAATTGGTAACCCATCACACTAACAACTAATCCTGCACCCATAATTATCAATAAAGAAGGGTCCCAGTTTCCCGTAATATCCAGAAAACCTAGAATTTTTTGCGGATTGCTCATTCCACCAACAATCAATCCTGAACTGAATAGAAGACCGCAAAGAAAAGCAACAAATTTGGTCATTTTCTTAGCCTCCTATTCCTATTACGTGGCGCTGAATATAAACGGTAATAAATGCAGTCACCATAAAGACTATAACTGCCACCATCGAGCGACGAGATAATCGTGCTAACCCACAAATGCCATGACCGCTAGTGCAACCATTACCTAAACGAGTGCCTGCTCCCACCAGCACCCCAGCAATAATTAGCATCCAAGGTGACGTTTCAATCACAGGTGACAAAGGTTTATCAAAAAAATAAAACAGTGTAGGTGCGATTAGCATGCCAAGTAAAAATGCCCAACGCCAACCATTTCCCTGCTGTTTTGTTGATAACACACCACCTAAAATACCGCTTATTCCTGCAATGCGACCATTAAATAACAGTAGAATGGCGGCAGCTGCACCTATCATAAGCCCACCAATTGCCGCACTTAAAGGCGTAAAGTGAACCCAATCTATATTCATAAATTAACCTGCTATCGGGCAATAAAGCTGATAAAGCGTATTGAGTAGCACAAGAACTTTTTCATCAGCAATAGAATAAAAGATACGTTTTCCATCACGACGAGTATTCACTAACCCTTCATTACGCAAAACGGTTAGCTGTTGAGAAAGTGTCGGTTGACGAATACCTAAACTCTCTTCTAATTCACTCACACTTTTTTCGCCCTGACTTAGCTGACACAATAATAAGAGGCGATCGCCATTTCCTAGCGTCTTAAGCATACTAGACGCTTCATTAGCCGCCAATTTCATTGCATCTAATAAATCAGGTTGAACTCGTTGTGTCATGGTAAACTCCATAATCAATATACTTTTTAATAATATGTTAATTTATATATTGTGCAAGTTTTCTTTTTATTGCGTGTTTGTATAAGGCGCTATATGCTCTGTAACATGAAAACGGTAAGAGTCCCCATCGCCTTAGTGCAAAGCGTTATGCGAACACTGCGTGAAAAATTGCAGCAGGCTAATCTTTATCTTAATACAAATTACCCAGAACCTACTCTACATTATAATCAGAGAGGAACTATTGCAGGCAGTGCCTATTATGCAAATTGGGAAATCCGTATTAATCCTACATTATTGATTGAAAATAAACAGAATTTTATTGAAGAAGTTATTCCTCATGAATTAGCTCATTTATTAGTTAATCGCCATTTTGGTCGTGTAGCGCCTCATGGGAAAGAGTGGAAATGGATGATGGAAACAGTATTACAAGTTTCAGCTAAACGTACTCATCATTTTGATGTCAGCGCCGTTAAAGCTAAGACCTTTCCTTATGCTTGCCATTGTGAAGAGAAACACCAGCTCACTATTCGCCGTCATAACAAAGTATTACGCGGAGAAACACAATACCGTTGTCGCCACTGTCAGGCGATTTTACAATTTATTGAACGCGAACTCGTGTAGATAAAAATAAAGCCGATGTGTTGATTGAGTCACATCGGCTTTATCTTGAGAATAAATATATGGGATTGTCTTAAGCAAACTCGCTCATCACATGAGATGCGATTTCAAAGTAAATAATAAGACCTGTACCATCAATTAAAGTCGCGATAAACGGTGCTGAAACAACCGCAGGATCGATACCTAAGCGCTTTAATACCATTGGAATAACAGACGAAACTATCGCACTCCAAACAGTGATTGAAACGAGCGTTAAGCCAACAACAATCATTACTTCCATACCCACACCTAAGAACCAAGCACGCACAAAACCGGCAATACCCATAGTCAGTGCGACCATTATGGATGTGGTTATCTCTTTTCTTAATACAGACCAAACATTACGTAAGCTCACTTCCCCTAATGCCATAGCACGTACTAATGTTGAGGTGATCTGTGTACCACTATTTCCGCCTGTACCAATTAGCAATGGAATAAAGAAAGCTAATGAAATTGCAGCTTCTAATCTGTCTTCAAAAGCATGTAATACCGTACTGGTATACGCTTCTGCCACAAACAGCATCAATAACCACACAACACGTTTACGCCATAATGTCACCGGACTGGTTTCTAAATAAGGCTGCTCTAAAGGTGAAGTTGCACCCTGCATTTGTGCATCCAGTGTATTTTCATCTTCAATTAATTCAGCAATATCTTGAGGACGTAAAACACCGACTAATTTTCCAAAATGCATCACTGGTACGCTGTCTAAACCGCTATGGCTAATCAGTTGATAAACATCATGTCGATTTTGTTCTGGTGAGACAGAAAAGAAGGTTTGACGCATCACATCAGAGACAAACAGATCATTCGCAGCTGTTAATAATGATTTAACGGGCAAAATCCCATTTAGATAATTATCTTTATCCACCACATATAAATAGGTTGGAATTAATTCATCTTTTAAATCATTAACTAATTGAGCTTTCACATTTTCAACAGAATCAGCGACAGAAACAGCAATATAAGACTGGCTCATATAAGCGCTAACCGTTGCATCATCTTTTAAACGATTGTATTGGTCTTGAGTTGAGTTGTTTTGAGGTGTGTTTAAGGATGCATCTGCAACTAATACAGCATCCATTTTGTTTTGAGTATTGAATTTCATTTTTGTGGTTCCCTATTACTGTTTGTGTTTAGCAAATCAGTTCTCCATAGGGGCGAAACCAGAAGCGAGAATGCAAAAGCTATCTACACGTCTCGGTTTTAGCACTATACAACGTATCCGATGAATACTGGAAGTTACATGGGGATATACCTTCGGTCGATATATCCTGTCCTAATCTTGGGCGTCTCTCGACGTCGTCAGATCAGTAACCTGTGTTTGTATAGGAGCCTCGCCTAACGAGATACTGCACTTTTCTTGCGAATGCGGCGCGCATTATAACCACTCACAATATAATGAAAAGCACGATAACGATTTTGTTTAAGTTCTATTGAAAAATAGCCATCACATTCATCATACAATTAAATAATACAATTCCATTCGAAACTAATATATAAAAAAGAAATGAGGCTTTCCTACGAAAGTTAAAATCGTATAGTTAAGAAGAAATCTGTTTATTAATTGATTATTTAAATGCTAATTTTTGTACTCTTATTTCTTCTGCTTGCAAAAATATCTCTTTTACCGTTTTACCATCTAATGATTGGCACATTTTACGAGTGATAATATCCGCATTTTTATGACGCCCAGCGATAACTAAATCGTTAAAATTAATATCATTCAGAATAGCTAATTCTATTGCTTCATCAAAACGCGATTGTTCATCAAGAGGGAGAGAATTACGCATTTCAACAATTGAGATACGTAGTGACTCTACATTAGAGCCATCAAGGGTTTGTTGAGGTTTTTCACAGCCAGATAACATGACACTAAAGAAACAAATAACTAACAATTTTTTCATATACCCCCCCTTACCCAGTCAATAATTTAAATAATAGCAGAATGTTTATAAGGAAACTCCCCACTAACTAAAATATATTTTTAATGAGTCATCATTTCCAATACTTTTATTATTCTGAATAAATAAAAGCTGTCTTTAATTTAAAATAAAGGGAAGCATTTTCCAGATTATTCGTTTTTTTAATGGGAGGAATAGGCATAAAAAACCCTGTTAATAAATTAACAGGGTAAGAAAAACAGGAAAATAGAAGGAAATACTTAATAAAAAGATGTTAAGCGAGCTCAACATCTCCTTTTAAACGACAACTACATGCTAAGACATAACCTTGAGCTATCTCTTCAGCCGTTAATGTGCTGGTACTACTGACATCATAATCACCACTCGCAATGCGAGTTTTACAACTACCACAAACTCCTGCACGACAAGCTGCAAAGACAGGAATTTTATTTTCTTCCATTGCTGATAATAAAGTTACACCAACAGGAACTTTAATTTGTGATAATGGATGGCGAATAGTCATGGTTAATTGTTCGTTTTCATCAACACAAACAGGCTCATCACCAAAACGTTCCATAAAGATATTCTCAGCAGGTACGCCAAGATTTCTTGCAAAACGTCCTGTGTCTTCCATATAACTATTTGGGCCACAACACATGACAGTACGACTCGCAATATCAGGGACTAATGCAGCTAATTTTTCTTGAGAAATACGTCCACTAAATAACCCTTTATTATCAGGCAATTTTGGCATCATGATAAAATTAAGATTGTATGGATATGCATTTGCTAATTCGATCCACTCTTTCTCAAAAATAAACTGGCTTTGCTCACGAATATTAAAAATAACCGTAATATCCGCTTTAGGTTGATTGTTTAACAACCAACGTGTCATCGACATAACGGGTGTAACACCGCATCCTGCCGCCAACATTAAATAGCGCGCACCTTCTTTACCAGCACAAGTAAATTCACCCTGAGCATCAGATAACCAAAGATAATCACCCGGTTTTACTTGTGATGTTAACCAGCCTGAACCCACGCCATTTTCTAAACGACGAACGGTTAAAGTGATAAATGGACTTAACCCCGGAGAAGATGAAATGGTATAAGCGCGCATTGTTTCATCACTATTATTGATACTCACCAGTGCAAACTGACCCGGTTTATAAGAATAAAAGTCATGATTAATTAAATTTAGAGTCCACACTTCAGGTGTTTCCTGATGAATAGAGTGAACTTGCATACGATTAGGACAAAGAGAAGTAGGCATCGTCATGGATATTGATCCTTCACCGAAGCCCGTAGGCTTCGGTAATGATAATGAATTTAAAACATTAAGCAGAAAGAATATCTTTAAGATCTTGTTCTGGTGTAGTAATAGAGCGCATACCAAATTTCTCATTTAGTACCGCCAGCAGATTGTCAGTTAAGAACGCGGGTGCTGTTGGGCCGGTATAAATGTTTTTCACGCCTAATGAAAGCAGAGTCAATAAGATAACAATCGCTTTTTGCTCGAACCAAGAGAGAATTAAAGACAGTGGTAAGTCATTCACACCACAACCTAATTTCTCGGCAAGGTTAACGGCTAGCATAATCGCTGAGTAAGCATCGTTACACTGACCCACATCAAGTAAGCGTGGTAAGCCTTCTAAAGTACCGAAATCCAGTTTATTGAAACGGTATTTACCACACGCCAAAGTCATAATTAAGCAATCTTGTGGAATTTCTCTTGCAAGATCGGTGTAGTAACTACGTTCACCACGACTACCATCACAACCCCCCACTAAGAAAACATGGCGTAATTTTTTCTGTGAGACTAAATCAATCACAGTATCAGCAGCATTTAATAGTGTTTCACGACCGAAACCAACTGTAATTAAATGCTCAATTTCATTGTATGGGAAGCCTTCTAATGATTGTGCTTGTTCAATCATTTCAGAGAAGTTATCACCAGTAATATGTTTTACGCCCGGCCAACCAACAATACTACGAGTCCAAATACGGTCACCGTAATTACCTACATTCGGATCAATAATACAGTTTGAAGTCATTAGTACAGGGCCTGGGAATTTTGCAAACTCAATTTGCTGATTCTGCCAACCACTACCGTAGTTACCCACTAAGTGTTTGTATTTTTTAAGTTCTGGATAACCATGGGCAGGTAACATTTCACCATGAGTATAAATGTTGATCCCTTTACCTTCAGTTTGCTCAAGAAGCATTTGTAGATCTTTCAGGTCATGACCTGAAATTAAAATAGCTTTACCTGCAACAGGGCGAACGTTAACAGTAACTGGTGTTGGATTACCGTAAGCTTGAGTTTCGCCTTTATCAAGAATAGCCATAATGCGGAAGTTCATTTGACCAATGCCCATCGCATTTTCTAACAGCTCATTCATATCAGAAGGATCAGTACCTAACCACGCCATATAACGGTGATATTCTGCGTAAATTTCATTGTCATACTGACCTAAAACATGCGCGTGCTCCATATAAGCCGCAGCCCCTTTTAAGCCATACAGGCACAGCATACGTAATCCATGAAGATCATCACCGATTTGCGCTTTATCTGCATTTAAAGCAAAAAGTTGAGCTTGTTTTTGTAAGCTGTCTAAATCGCTACCCGCTAATTGAATTTCAGCTCTTGGGTTAGTCACTTGAATTGCTGCATTTTTCGCTAAAGTACGAGATTTCAAACTTTCACGGAAATAGATAGCTTCTTTCGCATAACCGACAATGCGATCAGAATCAAAGTTGACGTTGGTTAACGTAGAGAAAAAAGCACGAGGAGCAAAGCTATCTACATCATGATCAATAATACCAACACTACGCGCCGCTAAAGCCCACGCTGAAAGCCCTTCTAATACTGCAACGAGTAAATCTTGAAGATCTGAAGTTTCTGCTGTTTTACCACACATACCTTGCGCATAGGCACAACCATTACCTACAGGCGTTTTCATTGTTTGTTCACATTGCACACAATACATATCGTATTCCTTCTAATAAAAGATAACGCTTTATTTTTATAAGTTGCATTCCAGATGCAACATAAGAATACGCCATTTTTATAAGAGCGAAAGTGCAATATTGAACAATTTAAATGTTGTTTGATCTAACGCAATTTCTAGCATTTTATTTAATATCCTTTTTTTTATCCTTTGATTTTGCTTAAGCCTCAAAATAATTTTCCCAAAAAAGAGAGCGCTATTGCATTGTGCCGATGATGACTAAATAAGAAGGAATGTTTAAGGATTTTTGACGGTTATTTTTTGTTTAATCATATAAATACTGAGAGATGAAACGATTAAGTTTATCCATTTTTGTTAAGTCAGTAATATTCATTACTATTTTTTATAGTTAATATCACCTATTGCATCAATAGCTAATCAAATTATTTCAATTGAGATATGTTATTAGCACGAGTATTACGAAATGAAACTACACATTTGAATGATGCTCATCCCTACATTGGAGATTAAAAATGATTAAATTAAATAATGTTCCATCAGAATTTCGTCCTTTAGAAAGCTATAAAATGCTAATTGGAGGAGAATGGGTATCTAGCACATCGCAAAAAACAACGAAAACTTATAGCCCAGCTACGGGTGAATTATTAAGTGAATACCAATCGGGTAGTGCTGAAGATGTTGAACGCGCAGTCAGTGCTGCACGTAACGCATTCAAAACATGGAGTAAAACGTCACCTGCTGAGCGTCAAGCCCTCTTATTAAAAATCGCGGATCGCTTAGAGCAAGAACAAGAACGCTTTGCTTGGATTGAGTCATTAGATAATGGTAAGCCACTCAATGAGTCGAAAAACATAGATTTACCTGCCTCTATTGACCATTTTCGATATTTTGCAGGCGTGATACGCTCTCATACCGATGAAAGTGCCGTCCTAGACGAAAATACCATTAGCCTTGTTATTCGCGAACCTATTGGGGTAGTGGGTCAAATTATTCCGTGGAACTTCCCATTATTAATGGCAGCATGGAAATTGGCACCAGCGATTGCGGCGGGTGACACCGTGGTGATTAATCCAGCAACACTGACTTCCCTTTCATTATTAGAGCTAGGTCGTATTTTAAATGAAATATTACCAGCTGGTGTAATTAATATTGTTACCGGACGCGGATCTGTTGTAGGACAAGCTATTTTAGAGCACGAAGATATTGATAAACTTGCGTTTACTGGCTCTACCAATGTGGGTTATACCGTAGCAGAAGCAGCGGCGAAAAAAATGGTTCCAGCAACATTGGAATTAGGCGGTAAATCAGCCAATATCGTGTTCCCTGATGCGAATATGAAAAAAGCAGTCAAATATTCAGCATTGGCAATATTGATGAACCAAGGACAAGCTTGTGAATCAGGTTCACGTTTGTTCTTACATAAAGATATTCATGATGAATTTTTGAAAGCATTAAAAACTGAATTTGAGAGTATTCGTGTCGGCGACCCACTTGATCCGAATACACAAATGGGGACACAAGTTAGCCAAGATCAAATGGATACCATCTTAGGCTATGTTGAACTCGCGAAAAAAGAAGGTGCAACTGTTTTAACAGGTGGTGAGCGTATTACGGGTGAAGGTTATGATGACGGCTTCTTTGTTCGTCCAACTATCATCATCAATGCAACAAACCAAATGCGTGTTGCCCGAGAAGAAATTTTTGGACCTGTATTGTGTGTTATTCCATTCGATAATGAAGATGAAGTGATCGAAATGGCGAATGACTCTGAATATGGCCTTGGTGGTGGTGTTTGGACTCAAGATATTAACCGTGCCTTACGTGTTGCAAAAGCAGTAAGAACCGGCCGTATGTGGGTCAACACTTATCACGAACTCCCAGCTCACGCACCTTTTGGGGGTTACAAGAAATCAGGTTTAGGACGTGAAACACATAAAATGATGTTAGATGCTTATAGCCAAGTGAAAAACATCTTCATCAGTATGAAAGAATAAGATTTTCTCTCTTTTCTAAATTCTTATAAATATAATATCTATACTCATCTCTTCGCCTTCTCCCCAGAAGGCTTTTTATTATCTGTAATTTCTCAAACCTCAAGTTATCACCATAAAAAAACCGCATACTTATCGCGATAAAGTATGCGGTTTTATGTTGTGTTGTTAGCCAATAAGTAAGAACGAGTTACTCTGCTTCGGCTTCTTTTTTACTCACTGAGTGAGTTTCTTTATCTAATTCAATATTATCGGCGTTAACATCTTTTATATGATCTCTTGTTAAGCGATAAACAACAGGGCTTAATAAAGCTAATGCAATTAAGTTAGGGATAGCCATCATTGCATTGAGTGTATCGGCTAACAACCACACAAACTCTAACGATTGTGTCGCACCAACCGGTAACGCAATTAGCCATGCAACTCTAAATGGCATAATGGCTTTAGGACCAAAAAGATATTGCACACATTTTTCACCGTAAAAACTCCAGCCTAAAATCGTAGTAAATGCAAAAATAGCTAATGCAATTGCCACAATATAGTTACCACCCGGAATAGCGATAGAGAACGATGCGGCGGTTAATGTTGCTCCACTTTGCCCTGTTAGCCATTGCCCTGTGATAACAATGGTTAATCCTGTAACAGAGCAGACGATGATGGTATCAATAAACGTCCCCAACATCGCAATTAAACCTTGGCGAACAGGATTTTGTGTTTTTGCCGTCGCATGGGCAATTGGCGCACTACCCAATCCAGCTTCATTTGAGAAAACACCACGCGCTACACCAAAACGGATCGCCGCCCAAACAGCCGCACCCGCAAAACCACCTTGAGCAGCAACAGGTGTAAATGCTGATTTAACGATAAGGACAATTGCATCTGGGATCGCAGTCGCATTCAGTGCGAGAACAACAATACCTGCACCAAAATAGCCGACGGTCATAATAGGAACTAATTTACCGGCAACATCAGCAATACGCTTAATGCCCCCGATTAGTACAGCACCAACTAAAACAACGAGCACAATAGCGGTAATTGTCGTCGAAATACCAAAGTTACTTTCCAGTACATCAGCGACAGAGTTTGCTTGTACTGTATTACCAATACCAAATCCCGCAAAACTACCAAAGACAGCAAAAACAGTACCTAGCCAAACCCAGTTTTTACCTAAGCCATTTTTGATGTAATACATTGGTCCACCGACATAGTTTCCGTATTTATCAACTTCACGGAAACGTACAGCAAGTACGGCTTCTGAATATTTAGTTGCCATTCCCACTAATGCGGTCATCCACATCCAGAACAATGCACCAGGACCACCTAATACAACCGCTGTTGCAACACCGGCAATATTACCGGTTCCGATGGTGGCAGATAGCGCAGTCATTAAGGCATTAAATGGCGATATTTGCCCTTCACCTCTTTTGTCATTTTTTTCAAATAAAAGCTTAAATCCTGTTCCTAACTTCCTAATCGGTAAAAAGCCAAGTCGAAACTGCATAAAAAGGCCGATACCGAGAATACCGACAAGCATCGGAACTCCCCATACCACGCCATTTATAGCGCTTAATATATTTGTGATGAAATCCATAATTTACCCTTTCTCGTCCAAATGTTATCTAAATATGTATTTTTTGTTATCAATTACACTAAAGATGAAAAAGCGAAAATATGCTAGAAAAAAAAACAACTAACTCTAAAATTGGCTTAGTTATGTGAGAAATATCACTTCATTATTAAATTACGCTATCATTAGGTTCATCGTTACAATACTTCAATCAAAGTTATGCATAATCATAAACCAGCACAAAACAGCCAAAATGAACGACGTTTTAATCTGTTCAGAAAAGCGCAAGAAACCAACCTTGCACCACTAAAGATCCTGTTATTGTCCGCTATAGTCGGCTCTTTAGCTGGGCTAGTGGGTGTTTTATTTGAAAAAAGCGTTAGTTGGGTGATTCATTTTCGACAAGAAGAATTTATTAAAACCTTTACCAATCCTTATATTCTAGCGATCTGCACATTACTTTTTTCCTCTATTCTGGCAATGCTGGGATACTATTTAGTCAAGAAATTTTCACCCGAATCAGGAGGCTCAGGAATACCTGAAATTGAAGGTGCCATGATAGATATTCGCCCTGTTCGTTGGTGGCGAGTATTACCTGTAAAATTTATTGCCAGTATTGGGACTTTAGGTTCTGGAATGGTATTAGGGCGAGAAGGCCCAACGGTACAATTAGGTGCCAATATTGGTCAGCTCGTAAATGATATTTCTCGAGTAAAAGATAAAGAGTCACGCCATACTCTATTAGCGACCGGAGCCGCCGCAGGATTAACCGCAGCTTTTAATGCCCCTCTGGCTGGTATTTTATTTATTATTGAAGAGATGCGTCCTCAATTTAAATACAGCCTTATTTCAATTAAAGCCGTCTTTATTGGCGTGATTATGTCTTGCATTGTTTTTCGCCTATTTAATGGTGAAGGTGGTGTTATTCATATCGGTAAATTTTCATCTGCACCACTAAATACACTCTGGTTGTATTTAGTTTTGGGTATGTTATTTGGCATTATTGGCGTTATTTTCAGTAAATTACTTTTTTATGTTCAAACTCAGTTTCAACATTTTTATCAAGATAAAACATCACGTTTCGTTTTAACAGGCGGGATCATCGGTGGGCTTTGTGGCTTATTAGCACTAATTATTCCTGAAATAACCGGTGGTGGATTTAGTATTATTCCAGCATTAAGCACAGGGCAATATTCTCTTATCGCGCTATTACTTTTCTTTGTTTTACGAACTATAACATCCATTATCAGTTTTGCCTCTGGTGCTCCTGGCGGTATATTCGCCCCCACTCTGGCATTAGGTACGCTATTCGGTAGCGCTTTCGGATTAACTGCAGCCTTACTTTTCCCTGATTATCAAATTCAAATTGGTACGTTTGCTATTGCAGGAATGGGCGCTTTATTTGCAGCAACCGTAAGAGCACCTTTAACCGGGATCGTCCTCGTATTAGAAATGACTGATAATTATCAACTTATCCTACCGATGATCATTACCTGTTTAGGTGCAACAATGTTGGCTCAACTATTAGGTGGTCGCCCTATTTATACGGTTTTATTAGAACGAATATTGCAAAAGTCTGAGGCAAAAGAACAAACAAACCAAGCCGATGACATTAAAAGTGATAAATTACCACAACAATAAAACTCGCTTAAACAGACAAAAAAATACCCCAATTATTTGGGGTATTTAAAAAGAAACGATTGAACTTAACTATTTTTTACGTGCGATTAAAGTAGCAAAGTTTAGGGCGATACGATTTCCATTTGCATCTGTTTTATGTAGATGCCCTGGGTTTTCATTATATTTAATAATTTCCCAGTCTTTATAATAATCAGCTAATTCGTTTGGACGTAAAAAGGTTTTAAATGGAATTTCAGCAGGATCACTATTTGGCGTTTCAACAGGGCAAACAATCACATTAATACCGTTAGAGTTGGTACATTCCTGCATGTTTTTAATAATACTTTCAATACGTTCCCGTTGGCAGAACATCAAGACAACCGTTGAAAGAATAATATCGTATTTCTCTGTCAGTGAAGCTTCATTAATATCATATAAGCCGCTTTTTACCGCTAACCCTGTTTTGGTTTTCACTGTTTCAATGGCATCAATATGTGAAGCATTAATATCTAACGCTGTTACATCATAACCTTGAGACGCTAAATAAAAGCTGTTTCGACCACGACCTGCACCTAAATCTAACACCTTGCAAGGTTGGGTAAACGTTGCCATATAACGTACTTCAGAATGTGGTAATGATAAGTCGTTTTCTTTAAATAGCTTATCTTCAGGAGCACATAAAAAAGAGAGCTGACAAAGAACATCATCGCTTGCTTTATCTATTTTATGCCACTGTTGAGGTTGAATTAAAGGTGGCTGATTTTCAGTATCACACTCCACTGAAATTTGTGAACCATCATCATTAAAAACAACAAATGTCATGTTACCTTGCAATACCCGCATTTGAGCATAAGTGCCTTCCTTTGTGTTGTGACGTTCTAATAACGCTAAAGGAATGGATGTACGAGTCCACTCTGGCATTGTTTTATAACTTACAAGTTCCATAATTCAACCTCACTTAAGATGCATTTTAAATACATCTTATGGTAATCATTATCTTTCGTAAAGAAGGTTTTATCAAAATTATGATTTTAAATATTTGTTTAAAAGTAAATCCGTCACATCTGATGAAGAAATAGATTCACCACACAAAACTTTCATCATAATTTCTTTACCTAATGATGCTAAAGAGAACAACATATCTGGGCGTAACCGACTGATTTTATCTCTATTTTCATCTTGATTAATAATAGTGATCAATTTGGCATCGACATTAGAACATTCTTGGATAGTCAGTAAAATAAAGGTATTTTCTGCATCACTTTCAGATAAAGTCACCACCCAACTCGCTTTCGCAATATTGGCAGATAGTAATGTTTTAAGATTAGTAGGATCGCCTTCAATAATATTGGCTTGCGTGTCATAAGAAGCTTTGCTTTTATCGGTACAAATCGCAATAACCGATTTTCCTTGCTCTCTTAGCCCCTTTTCTAATTGAGAAGCTAATGCTGATGAACCAATAATAATAAAATGATTATGCATTTTAGCGATCCTTTTCTTAACAATATCGCGAGTGCCACGCGCAAGAAATCCCATGACGTACACAATGGACGTAGTAAAAACAGTTATTCCTAAAATAACAACAGTGAGAGTAAAAATACGTGCATTCGTGCTAATTGGCACAATATCGCCAAATCCTAGTGTCGTCATACAGACAATAGAAAAATAGAACGCATCCATCAACGTTGTAATATGAGGCTTAAACTCATCACCAATATAAAGGCTTCCCAGCATTGAGAATAACAGCAAAGAAAGGATACAGATAAAAGCTACAAAGCCAGCGCTAGTTAAACTATGATGCGGAAATGCACGCCAACTCATTAACAGCCCAATCGCTAAAATAAAAGAAAAATAGGATTGAAAATCCATTTGCTGATAAACAGCGACATCAAGAAAAATAATGGTGGCTAACAAAATCAAAGAGACGCACCACGCAATTCTGACGCCCAAATACATAAATATTGAAAGCAAGATTAAGGCACAAGCTAACATGACCTTGGGTATATCAAGAAGTTTTAATACCCCTAAAGATTTAAGCCATGCTGAAAACCCATGAATTTCCCAATCTAGATAAATGCCACGAGACAGCAAAATAGAGTAAATGATAAAAATACCATTTAAGATAAGTAATAAAGACATCATTTTTCTTGTCACTTTAGATGTCTCTATCACATTTAGTATTGCGGATAATTTCATATTAGATATCGTAAATACTCAGCTAGTTATTTAAAGGAATATTATCTAATCCTTGAAATTTAAAAGGTTCTGCGGGTTTAAAATGACTTGTCGCATTCGCTGAATAGATTATCGACTGCTCTTCACCTAAAGGTAATGTCATTACTTTTCCACTCTCTTTTGAAAAATCAATTTCCTTTAAATTAACCCAAAAGGTATTCGGCGATAATGCTGATTCGAAAAAATATAATTGATTTTTATGATCAGCAACAGTTCTCCAGCGTGTAGATGAAATTTCTGGCGATTCAACCGTACTTAATCCATAAGGCACAGATACATTTCTGATCACACCAAATACGCTAGCAAGAGATTTTTTACTCGATTGAGCTTTAGGAATGGCATTAACATAAAAAGAAGCTCTGGCAAAGCGATCTGAAGCTCGGTTAGTCCCCGGTAACATCACGGTTCCACCAATTTGTTGCCAATAACTATTTAACGCTAATTGTTCTGAAAAAATAGGTGAGTTCGTCATCACTTGATACTCTTTGCTGTGATGAATCACTTGCTTGCCATTAATATATTCAATAATGGCACTATCTCCCGTTGCATCTGAAAGCGAGAGGTGTAATGTTGCCATTCTATCTTGCCCAGGAACTTTATCTGTTAATACAATAAAAGGCTCACTGTCTAATGCATTCACAGCTTCTTCAACTGAAGCAAAATTATCTAACACATATTGCGCCCATGCAGAAATTGAAATTGCCGGTTTCTCTTTGGTATATGCTGGATAATCTGATTCCGCCAACCACAATAAATTAGCCACTAAACCTTTTTCATTCATACCATCTGTCGTAGAAATATCATAACCGGATGCAATCACGCTTCCATATTTAGATGTCCATTTTATTGAGTTATCACCCGCTTCTCCTGAGCGTTGCATTCCTTGTGGAAATATCCATAAATTTGTTCCTATGTCATATTTCCAGTCCATCGAGCGAGCTGTGATAATTTGGTTATTGTCACCTAAATAAACAAGTCGAGTACATGCATCAGCATCTGTAATACCTACTGTAAAAAAACCAGATATAAGTAGAGTGCCCAAAAAAGTATGGCGTAATTTTTTCATTATGACTCTTTCCTGTTAAACAAATGGATAGCTTCTTGGTTATGACCTTTCTTTGTACGGACTTAAAATAGATAAAGCCTCAACATAAATATTAATTCTATAAAAAATAAGAATTAGTACTTAAGTATAAGATCATTCATCATAATTGTGCATAAAAAAACCGATACGTTAAGGTATCGGTTTATAAATCATCTAGGTAATAAGAGGCTTTGTGGACCTAAAAAAGCATTTAATTACGCTTTTTTTACACCTTCAACAGAGATAATTAATTCTGCTTCTTGTGATTTTGGTCCTAAGTCTGATTTAAAATTAAACTCTTTCAGATTCACTTTACCTGTTGCTTCAAAACCAGCGCGATAACCTTTCCAAGGATCAGTACCTTCGCCAATTAATTTTGCATTTAATGAAACAGGTTTAGTCACACCATTTAATGTCAAATCACCGGTAACAACATAGTTTTCGCCATCACGAGTAACTTGAGTTGAAACAAATCGGGCTTCAGGATATTTGCTTGCATTAAAGAAATCAGCGCTACGTAAGTGCTTATCACGTTCTGCGTGATTAGTGTCTAAGCTTCCTGTTTTAATCACAACATCAACTTTGTCTTTTGATGGATCTTCTTTATCGTAACTAAATGTACCATCGAAATCTTTAAAAGTGCCGTATAACCAGCTATAGCCTAAATGTTGGATACGAAACTGTACAAATGCGTGTTGGCCTTGTTTATCAATAGCATAATCTGCGGCTAAAGCAGTACTTGCATTAAATAACAACGCACCTGCGGTTAAACCTAATAAAGCTTTCTTAAACATCGTTATCTCCATAATTTCGTTTTATAAGTTTAATTATTTAGTTCGCATTCCTAGCATGCGTTTTAACGTGACATCTTTATCAATAAAATGATGTTTTAAAGCGCCAGCAGCATGTAATAACGATAATAAAACCACTGACCAGGCTAAATAAAGATGAATATCACCCGCTAAATCCGCTTGCTCGGCTTCCCCTGTAAAAATGGCAGGCACAGAAAACCAATCAAATACAGATATAGCTTGTCCATCAGCGGTTGAAATTAAATAACCACTAATCAGAATAGAAAATAAGATTAAATATAAAAGCATATGTGCAATATGAGCACTAATGCGTGTCAACTTGCTATAACTTGATAAAGCTTTAGGAGGCGGAGAGATCCAACGCCATATCACACGCACTATCAAAATAATAAACAAAAGAATACCAATGCTCTTGTGTATTTCAGGTGCAGAATGATACCAACTATCATAATACCCTAGCGTCACCATCCACAGCCCTAAAGCAAACATACCATAGACAGTCAGCGCCGACCCCCAATGTAAAAGGAGAGACAAGTGCCCATAGCGAGATGCATTATTTCGCCATTGCATAATAAAAATCCAATAGTTTCTAATTCATTACAATAATGTTATCTAGTTTAGTGTATTGAGAATAAATTGTTAGCCCATAATTCAACAAATAATTTGCTTATCATTATCAATAATAATCAATAAGTAATGAGCTCTTATTAGTCACTCTGTTGATTATCTAATCAATGACATTGTTGGATCGGATTTTTTTAAAATAAGATAGGTGTATTGGCAGGTGTTTATATACATAATAAAAAGAATAAAAAGAATAAAAAGAATAGATAGAGAAATAAAAATAAGAGGCAAAATAAGATCAATACAACAATTGTCCAACCATAAAAACAATTGTATTTTTTACTTATCCTAAATTAGAGCTTATTAAACAAAATACAATAATAATGAGAGGAGCCGTAAAAAAAACGGATAACCAGCGCATTTCTCGTACAACACCAAAAATAATCCCAACAATACAAACAAAAAATATAACAGGCATCATTTCTGAGTAGTGATCATGACAATAGTACATTAATAAATTAATCCACGAATGATCGTTTTGCATATAAAAATTTCAACCAATAAAAATAAATTTAAATTAAGATAGTGATAAATTACTATCATTAACAAATAAAACAAGCGTCGTATTATAAATATCAATCATCGCGCACAAAGATATTAAAACACTCCACATTTTAAATAGAGACAATGTTAGCAAATAAAAATAACAATCTAAGTTAAATTTCTGACAATATAAAACAAACAAGGTCAAATAAGGCTAATCAATTCAAATGATATTAATATTATTATTAATATCACATTAGTTAAACGAAATAATAATTTCATTTAATTTCAAATAAAGAAAATTAATTTCGCAAAGTGATAATAAAAGTAATAAAGAATAAATAAAATAGAGTTTTAAACATCAAATAATTACCTTTAGGTCATTCATTTACTTGGAATTAACTCTATATTTCATTTTAATTGCTATTAGCTAAAAACATTCAAATCCCAAGCAAAAAACACTACAATTACAATAGTATTTTTATTGAGGGCACTATGTCTACTGCAACAAATCTGAATGAACTACAGGAACAAGTTCGCTCCCGCTATAATGGATTAAGTAAAAGGCTACAGCAGGTTGCACATTATCTACTTGATAATAAAAACAGTGTGGCATTTGATACAATTGCGATCCTTGCAGATAAAGCAAATGTTCCTCCATCGACATTAATTCGTTTTGCCAACGCATTTCATTTCAATGGCTTTAATGAAATGAAACAATTATTTCAAAACCATTTGATGAATGAAATGATAAACGAAAATGAAAATTTAACTTATAAACAAAAATATAAAGAGGAGCTTCCTAATCTGAATGAGCCTGCCTATATTCTGCAAGAATTTGCACAAGCAAATAGCCATTCATTGCAACAATTGGCAAATCAGACTCACAGAGAAATGTTAAATAAAACATTACAATTACTCGAACACGCTGACACAATTTATATTTGTGGCTTTCATCACTCATTCAGTGCTGCAAGTTACTTTTTCCATGCTCTCTCGCATATCCCTTGTGAGACTGTTTTTGTCAACAGTCTAGGTGGAATGTACAAAGAGCAATTGAGAAATATTACACATCGTGATGTGCTCTTTGGCATTCACTTCCACCCGTATTCAGATGAAATGCAAAAAATGTGTGAAATGGCGACTTACAAAGAAGCAAAACAGATTATTGTTACTGATAGTCCAATTAGCCCATTAGCAAGTCTAAGTGATGTTTGTTTAACAGTTAAAGAAGCTCAAATAAAAACCTTTCGTTCTCAAACGTCAACAATGTGTTTACTACAAGCAATTTCCGTCGCTTTTGCTTTTAGAAAAAAAAATTAATAACTTTATATCCTAAGCTGCATCTTAATTAAGGTGCAGCTTTCCATAAAATAAATAATTATAAAATAATATTTAATAAAATATAACTATTAACCACATATTAAATAGCTTAATATTTTATTTAAAACTATTTTTAAGAGCAAATGCAGAATGTTTTATTTGTGATGAGAAAAGCAATCATTTAGCATTAATTCATACCACCAAAGATCATTACAGGATTAAATTAAATGCTATTTAAAAAATTATTTTTAATTGTTTTCTTATTTCCAACCCTCTCCTACTCTAATACTCATTCAATAAAAGAAAATAAAGAAGATCCAATAGTCGGTAATATTCCTAGTATTTCATTAGGTGAAAAAAGTAACGCATCTGGTAACGGTTCAATTGCAATAGGAACAAATAGCCAAGCTAAAAATACACACTCAGTTGCTATTGGGACTAATTCATTAGCAACGGAAGAAAATACAGTATCTTTTGGTAATATTGAAAATAAACACACTTCTCGATTAGTTAATATTAGTGATGGTAAAAACAATACAGATGCCGTTAATCTTATTCAAACTAAAAAACTGGTAGATAAAAATAGAATAGCAACAAATAATGCCATCAATCAGCTAAAGAGAACTGTCAGTACAGATATCAGTGATCTCAAAACCCATGTTAATAATTTTGATAATTATTACAGAAAAAGACAGGCTGAAATCACATATTCAATTGCAAATTTAGATAAAGAAATTATTGCGTTAGAGAAAAAAGTATTTGCTGGCATTGCTTCATCTGTTGCAATGACGAGCATTCCTTATCTTAGTCATCATACCTTAAGTGGCGGAATTGGTATTAGTAATTATCGAACAGGCACAGCATTTGCTGGCGGTGTACAATATAAACCGAATAACGATATTGCATTTAGATTAAACTCCTCCATTAATAGTGAAAAAGAAATTATTATTGGCGGTGGATTAGCTTATGGTTGGTAAATGATCTTCTTTTTTATAATTAGATTATTAAAAGATAACCTTATAATTAAAGCAGTAATTACTACGTAATATTACTGCTTTTTTTATAAAAAGTATTTCAAGTCATAATTAATAAAAATAAATTATCTAATGAAAAATTGATAAGTTTAACTTTAGTATTTCTAATATATTTTTGTAATATAGATTATTTTTTATATACTAGGATTATAAGCTAGAGTAAAAAGGAATAAAAAATGAATTACATATTTCAAAAAATGACTGCCAAAGATATTAATGCAGTCGCACTATTATTACAGGCAAATTCTGAATCTCAGCAAGGTGGATTATATGGCGAATATCCTCTAGATAAAGTTGAGGCGATGTATCAAAGTAGCACTAACACCATTGTTGCACTTTACCAAGAAAATATTGTGGCTGTTGTTTTTAGCTTTCCTGTTACCTCTTTTTCGATCCCCCCAATTGCTCAAGCTATTAATCAACACTTTCCAGAAATAACACAAAATAATTGGTTTTACGGTCCTGTTTGTATAGATAAATCTCACCGTGGAAAATCCCTATTAAAAGATCTCTACCAGCAGATCTGTTCTTTACATGGCGGGCATCCTATTGCATTTGTGAATAGTGAAAATATTCGGTCACTAAAAGCACATCAAAAATTAGGTATGGAGATCGTTAAAAATTTTGAGTTCAAAGGCATATCTTGGTGGGTCATTAAAGGATAATGAAAACAAACGAAAGAAAAATACTTACACTTTCTGTTATTCAGCTTTCTGGCAAAAAATGGAGGCTTTTAAGTATTTTTGCTATCGCCATCACAAAATAAATAATATCCATATAAATCAGTGTAATATATAAAATAATAAAAAGTTAATCTATTCTTAACAATATCTCAACTCCTATTTTAGCTGTCAAATTGCTTACAATTTGACATCATTCTGTGATCTCCCTTTCAATTCTTGATCTTTCGTTAACTTACTTTTTGATCTTATACAAAAGTATAAATAAGATAAAAGCCACCAATTCGAAAGTAAACGTAAAATAGGAGGAAGCAATGACTGTTTCCCGCAGAACTTTTATCAAAGGACTCGCAGCCAGCGGTGCAGCAATGACTGTTTCTACCCCTGTTATTGCTAATTCAGGGAATTCGGCTTCTAACACGCGATCGCGTCCAGAGAATGCCCCTAACCTATTAATTGTTTTCCCAGATGAAATGCGTGCTCATGCATTACAGTTTATGGGGGAAGACCCTTCAATTACACCTAATTTGAATAAATTTGCGAAGCAAGCCAAAGTAATGACGCAGATGGCTTCAAACTACCCTCTTTGCTCTCCATTTCGCGGCATGTTTATGACAGGCCAATACCCTGTTCGTAATGGTATTACAGGAAATGCGCATGACTATGGTGGTAAAGTAGGTATTGATTTATCTCCTTATGCCAAATGTTGGTCTGATGTTTTAAAATCGCTCGATTACAGCACTGGTTATATCGGTAAATGGCACCTTGATGCGCCTTACGAACCATTTATTGAAAGTTATAACAATCCAATGGAAGGCCGCTATTGGAATGAATGGGCAGCACCAGATAGACGCCATGGCTTTGATTTTTGGTATTCTTATGGCACTTACGATTTACATTTAAAACCAATGTATTGGGCAAACGATACCCCTCGTGACAAGCCAATTTACATTGATCAATGGGGACCTGAACATGAAGCTGATATGGCAATCAAGTTCCTCAAAAATGAAAATAATCAATTTAGAGACAATTCAAAACCATTCGCATTAGTGGTTTCAATGAACCCACCTCATTCACCTTATGATCAAGTACCGAAAAAATACCTCGATGCTTATCAAGGTAAGACCTCAAAAGAGCTAAATACACGTCCTAATGTACAGTGGGATACTGAATATCAAGAAGGTTATGGCCCTCAATATTTCAAAGAATATATGGCGATGGTCAATGGTGTTGATGAGCAATTTGGTCGCATCGTAGATGAATTAGAAAAACAAGGTCTTGCAGATAATACTCTCGTTGTTTTCTTCTCTGATCATGGCAGTTGCTTAGGAGCAAATGGACAAGCAACAAAAAATAATCCTTATGAAGAATCCATGCGTGTTCCTATGATGTTTCGTTTACCAGGTAAAATTAAACCAGGTTCTGACGATGCATTAATGTCAGCACCAGATATTTATCCGACTATCTTAGGGCTACTTGGTTTATCAGAATGGATCCCTGATTCAGTAGAAGGTACTGATCTTGCAGATAGAGTAGTCACAGGCAAAGGCGACACAGCAAACTCTCAGCTTTATCTCTTTATTCCTTATGGTGAACCTTCATTTGGTAAACGAGGTGTAAGAACCAAAACTCATACTTTGGTTATAGATAGGCAAGATGGGCAACCATTGAAATATACTTTATATGACAATGTGAACGATCCATATCAAATGAAAAATATTGCCAAAGATAATATGCCTTTAATTGAGAAATTAATTAAAGAAGAATTAACCCCTTGGTTGGAAAAAACAGGAGATTCTTGGCGCGCTACTGAATTCATCACGGCAACAACCAATAAATTAAATAAAACAATATCGACATGTAAAGAAAAATAATAAAAATATCTGCGCCATAATTTTATGGCGCTATATATAAACCCAATTCGCTGATATAAAAAATCCTTTTAATAATATAAAGGGAAAGATGTCCTACACCTAAAAACTGACACAAATAAAAGCGAATAAAGAATTGGATATATACCATGAACAAACTTCGTATTGCTCTTTTTTTACCTCTTCTTGGCTTAGGTTTAACTTCTTTTCATACTCAAGCAGCTAATGTCAACGCCATGTTTTCTTGGGAAACAGCAGATTACGATACACCAAATAACTATGCTGGTTATCGTGTGGATTTTAATATTAATCCAGATAAATCTAACTGGTATTTCGATGTTGGTTTTCGTCAACGTGAGCATGACAATAAGAACCGTTATCAGCGTTATGATTTACAGGGTAGTTATCGTTTTAAATTAAATAATGGTTGGGTCCAACCCGGTTTAAAAGTACGTCAAGACCTGACTAACTATGATAATGGTAGCCGCTTAACCATTGATTTTTATGAATCAAAAACCAATTACCAATTTCCAATTAATAAAGATTGGGTTTTAACGGGTAGCGTTTTATTTGGCTTACAAAAGAAAGAAGACAAACGTAGTAATGGAGTCACAAATACGGATTATTTAGGCTGGGAAATTGAACCGGGTCTACGTTATTTTGTCACTCCTAATATTAATACAACTGTGGCTTATTTTGATGGTGGTAAACAAGCAATACGACATGAAGAATACGACACAAAAGAAACAAACCATAATCAACAATTACGTATGTATGTAAACTGGACGACTCCAATAGGATTAATTGTTTCTCCATCAATGCGTAAATCTATTTTTGGAAAAATAGAAGATAGAACAAATAAAGGCGTTTATATCGAGAAAGATATGACACGTTATACCTTACAAATGGCTTATCAAATATCACCTCAATGGCGGGTCATGACGGAATATTATAATGAACGAGTTGAAAATAAAAACGATGGTAGTAAATCAACTCAGGATTATTTCAAAGTTTCATTCCGAGCAACATTCTAATAATTAAAATCATATAATTGTTCATGGAGTTATATTGTGAAAAATAAAAAATTGTTATTTTTGAGCGCTGCTATTTTATCAGCTATTTATGGTTCAGCATGGGCGGCAGAATGTGATCCTACTTTAAATATCTGTGAAACAGTTAATATTAATGACGGGAATACAGCTCAAATAAATAAAGATGTTACTGTTTCTCAAGGTGATGGCGTTGTATTTAATGGCTCATCAACAGAATACAAAGCTCAAGCAATTACAAAAAATATTACTGTTACTGGTGATGGAGCCAGCGCCATCAAAATAAATCAAGGGGCTTCTTTTAGCAGTAATATCAACTTAAATGGCGCTAATGTGACCAGTGAAAATGGTACAGCCATATTGGTTGAAGGTGATTTCCCTAAACGAGGCACGGGAGTTTATATCAGAGACGGTGCTATTATTCGTGGAAAAACTGCAGCCATTGATTTTAGAACACTGAAAACAGGCTTTAGAAGTGATGTAAATGGCGAGATCCACGGTGATATTTTAGGAAATGGGCACGCGGATACCAAAATAAATTTCGCTTATCAAGGTGGTGCTCAAAATGCCCTATTTGATGGATATAAAATTACAGGTGTTCCATTAATTGAAAACCACGGCAATTTAACTATCCAAGGAAAAGATAGAACAATTCACTGGGATGGTAATTTCATGAATAAGGAAAATAGTCAGCTAATTTTCCGACTTGATGATAATACCAATACTGATGAAACTATTCTTCATGTTGACGGTGATGTCACCTTTAAAAAAGGTAGTCAAGCCAAATTGGATTTTAAAGGCACTAGTGTCGATAACATCATTAATAAAGATATCGTATTAATTTCTTCCAATTCAGCTATTAAAGATGAAGCTGGGATTACGGTTACAGATGCGAATGCTATTGCACCCGATGTTTCACCTTTATTAGAAAAAACAGATTCATGGTTAGAGACTACACCACCTAATATTAGTGGTGGTGTTAGTGGCAATCAATTAGTTGCGCGTTATGGCATTAGCTACGAAGGTGGTAATAACTTTATTAGTGCTGCTGAACGTGGTGGTGTCAATGAAAATGGATTAGCAGCAGCCAATTTTGTTATTCCAACTGTATTAAATGAATTTAATAATACGCGTAGCCAAGTCTCAGATGAAGCACTGAGCCTATTAGTCGCAGCTGGAAATGACGACAATAATATTGCTGCATTATCAAATGATTTAGCCCCTATTGCCGATGGTAGTGATATTCAAGCGGGATTAATCATGGTTGAAGATATGCGCAATAATATTGCTCATCGCTATTTACGCTATGATAACCAATTACCGATTGAAGAAAGAGAAGCTGGCTGGAATAGCTGGGCTAATGTGTTGTACGGTTATGGTACGCAAAGCAATCAAGGTGGAATTAACGGTTACAACACTTACCGTACAGGTATTCAAATCGGTACTGATTACGAAATTAATCAAGATGCTCTTATCGGTGTTTCTTTTGCTTATAACTACGCAAAGGCTGATGCCAAACAACGTAACGCAAGTAAAGAAATTAACCATTTTGAATTTATGCCTTACACCGGTTGGTATAGTGACACATTATTCCTAAACGGTAATTTAAATATTGGTTATTACACTGTTGATAGCGAACGAGATATCGGTGGTAATACTGGATGGGAAGGAAATACCAAAGCAAAAGGTGATTATTCTGGTGTGCAATTAGGTTATCAAATTAACGCTGGAACCTATTTTGATTTTGATTTCATCCATATTAAACCAATGCTGACTTACCAATATCAATGGCTAAATATTGATTCATGGGAAGAAACGGGTTCTGCATTATCTATGCGAACTTATGGTCAACGCTACGCTGTTAATCAATTAGGTGGTTCAGTTGCTTTATGGAATAGCTATCAAACCTCTTATGGCAAATTAACTCCATCCCTTAATCTACGTTATTTCAAAGATATTGCAGGTGACAATAATATTAATCAACGTCATAGCCTCACTTATTTTAATACAGGAGGAAGCACCTTCGATATTAAAGGAAATCGCGTTGGTGGTGACATTATTAGTGCTGAATTTGGTGCAAATCTTGATATTACCCAATCGTTAAATTTAGGCACAACAATGGGATATCAGCGTTATGACAAATTCAATGAAGGACGCATTGGCTTCACTGTTAGCCAGCGTTTCTAAGGAGAAAAATAATGCCGATATTTCGCTTTACTGCACTTGCTATGACACTGGGGCTATTATCAGCCCCTTATAACGCGCTTGCAGCTACCAGCAATCCTGCATTTGATCCTAAAAATCTGATGCAGTCAGAAATCTATCATTTTGCGCAAAGTAACCCATTAGAGGACTTTTCATCAGATAAAAACTCAACACTGACGTTATCTGATAAACGTAGCATTATGGGAAGCCAATCCCTTTTGTGGAAATGGAAAGGTGGCAGTAGTTTTACTTTGCATAAAAAACTCATTGTCCCAACAGATAAAGAAGCGTCTAAAGCATGGGGACGAGCATCAACACCTGTTTTATCATTTTGGCTTTATAATGAAAAACCCATTGATGGTTATCTTACTATCGATTTTGGGGAAAAGCTCAATTCAACAAGTGAGGCGCAAGCGGGTTTTAAAGTAAAACTAAATTTCACTGGCTGGCGTGCTATTGGGATCTCTTTAAATAACGATCTTGAAAATCGGGAGATGACCTTAAATGCAATGAATACCTCTTCTGATGGTACTCAAGACAGCATTGGTCGCTCTTTAGGTTCTAATGTTGACAGCATTCGATTTAAAGCCCCTTCTAATGTAGGTCAGGGTGAAATCTATATCGATCGCATTATGTTTTCTATCGATGATGCTCGCTATCAATGGTCTGATTATCAAGTTAAAACACGCTTATCAGAGCCTGAGATCCAATTTCATAACGTGCAACCTCAGTTACCCGTGACACCTGAAAACTTAGCAGCGGTTGATCTTATTCGTCAACGCTTGATTAATGAATTCGTCGGTGGTGAAAAAGAGACAAATCTCGCACTAGAAGAAAATATTGGTAAATTAAAAAGTGACTTTGATGCACTCAATATTCGCACTTTAGCGGATGGTGGAATACAAGGGCGACATCTGATCACGGACAAACAAACTATTATTTATCAGCCAGAAAACCTTAATGCTCAAGATAAGCCACTTTTTGATAATTATGTCATTCTTGGTAACTACACGACATTAATGTTTAATATCAGCCGGGCTTATGTTTTTGAAAAAGATCCGACACAAAAAGCTCAGTTAAAACAGATGTACTTATTAATGACAAAGCATTTATTAGATCAAGGCTTTGTTAAAGGGAGTGCTCTAGTCACAACCCATCACTGGGGATACAGCTCTCGTTGGTGGTATATTTCTACACTATTAATGTCTGATGCCTTAAAAGAAGCAAATCTACAAACTCAAGTTTATGACTCATTACTGTGGTATTCACGAGAGTTTAAAAGTAGTTTTGATATGAAGGTAGGAGCAGATAGTTCAGACTTAGACTATTTCAACACCTTATCTCGTCAGCACTTAGCCTTATTACTGCTAGAGCCTGATGATCAAAAGCGTATCAACTTAGTTAATACTTTCAGCCATTACATCACTGGGGCATTAACCCAAGTACCACCAGGCGGTAAAGATGGTTTACGTCCTGACGGCACAGCGTGGCGACATGAAGGTAACTATCCGGGTTACTCTTTCCCCGCCTTTAAAAATGCCTCTCAGCTTATTTATTTACTACGTGGCACACCATTTTCAGTGGGTGAAAGCGGTTGGAATAACCTGAAAAAAGCGATGGTTTCAGCATGGATTTACAGTAACCCAGAAGTCGGATTACCTCTTGCAGGGCGACATCCCTTTAACTCACCTTCGTTAAAATCAGTTGCTCAAGGCTACTACTGGCTTGCAATGTCTGCAAAACCATCTCCTGATAAAAAGCTCGCTTCTATTTATCTTGCGATTAGTGATAAAACTCAAAATGAGTCGAATGCTATTTTTGGGGAAACTATTGCGCCAGCTGCTTTACCTCAAGGCTTCTATGCCTTTAATGGTGGTGCTTTTGGTATTCATCGCTGGCAAGATAAAATGGTGACATTAAAAGCTTATAACACCAATGTTTGGTCATCTGAAATTTATAACAAAGATAACCGCTATGGTCGTTATCAAAGCCATGGTGTAGCCCAGATAGTCAGTAATGGCTCGCAGCTTTCGCAAGGCTATCAACAAGAAGGTTGGGATTGGAATAGAATGCCAGGGGCAACCACAATTCATCTTCCTCTTAAAGAGTTAGATAGCCCTAAGCCTCATACGTTAATGCAGCGTGGAGAGCGTGGATTTAGTGGAACATCAGCTCTTGAAGGTCAATATGGCATGATGGTATTTGATCTGATTTATCCTGCTAATCTTGAGCGTTTTGATCCTAATTTCACTGCGAAAAAGAGTGTATTAGCGGCTGATAACCACTTAATTTTTATTGGTAGCAATATAAATAGTAGTGATAAAAATAAAAATGTTGAAACTACCTTATTTCAACATGCCATAACGCCATCATTAAATACCATTTGGATTAATGGGCAAAAAGTTGAAGCACTACCTTATCAAACAACACTAAAACAAGGTGATTGGTTAATTGATAGCAACGGTAATGGTTATTTAATTACTCAAGCTGAAAAAGTGAATATCAGTCGTCAACACCAAACTTCGGCTGAAAATAAAAATCGCCAGCCAACAGAAGGAAACTTCAGTTCAGCATGGATTGATCACAGTGTTCAACCTAAAGATTCTAGTTATGAGTATATGGTCTTTTTAGATGCAACTCCTGAAAAAATGGGAGAAATAGCTAAAAAATTCCGTGAAAATAATGGGTTATATCAGGTTCGTCGTAAAGATAAAGATGTTCATATTATTTACGATAAACTCAGCAATGTGACAGGATATGCCTTTTATCAATCTGCTTCAATTGAAGATAAATGGATCAAAAAGGTTGATAAACCCGCGATTGTGATGACTCATCATCAAGGAAATACACTCACTGTTAGTGCTGTTACACCGGATTTAAACATGACACGCCAGAAAGCAGCAACTGCTGTTACTATCAATGTTACCGTCAACGGGAAATGGCAACCTACTGATAAAAATAGCGAAGTAAAATATAACGTTTCAGGTGATAACACTGAACTGACTTTTACCAGTTACTTTGGTATTCCACAAGAAATCAAACTTTCACCTCTCTCTTGATATCACTAAAAGGAACGCACTCGCGTTCCTTTTTTATTTGCAGGAAATCTGATTATGCTAATAAAAAACCCTTTAGCACATGCAATGGCATTAAGCTTATGTTTATCATTACCCGCACTGGCATTACCTTCTCTTTCCCATGAAACTTTCGGCGATATTTATCTCTTTGAGAGCGAAATACCTAACACCCTCACCACTTCAGATAATAATCAATTATCACTGAGCAAACAGCACGCTAAAGATGGTGAACAATCACTCAAGTGGCAATATCAACCACAAACCACATTAACGTTAAATAATATTGTTAATTACCAAGACGATAAAAATACAGCGACACCACTCACTTTTATGATGTGGATTTATAATGAAAAACCTCAATCTTCCCCATTAACATTTGCATTTAAACAAAATAATAAAATTGCATTACGTTTTGATACTCAACTAGATTTTACGGGATGGAGAGGTATTGCAGTTCCTTTTCGCGATATGCAAGGCACTGCAACAGGTCAATTTGATCAATTAGTGATAACAGCCCCAAATCAGGCAGGAACTCTCTTTTTTGATCAAATTATTATGAGTGTACCTTTAGACAATCGTTGGGCAGTTCCTGACTATCAAACACCATATGTAAATAATGCCGTAAATACGATGGTCAGTAAAAACTGGAGTGCTTTACTGATGTACGATCAGATGTTTAAAGCGCATTATCCAACTCTAAATTTCGATACCGAATTTCACGATGATCAAACTGAAATGGCATCAATTTACCAGCGTTTTGAGTATTATCAGGGAATTAGTAGCGATAAAAAAATCACCTCAGACATGCTAGATAAAAATTTAGCGCTTTGGGAAAAATTAGAATTAACCCAACACGCTGATGGCTCAATAACAGGAAAAGCACTAGATCATCCTAATCGACAAAACTTTATAAAAGTTGAAGGTGTATTTAGTGATGAGACAAAACAAGCATTGCTTGATGCTAATATGCTAAGAGATGTGGGCAAAACACTTCTTCAAACCGCTATTTACTTGCGCAGTAATTCCTTATCAGCAACCGATCGAAAAAAATTAGAAGATCTCTATTTATTAGGAACTCGTTACGTCCTTGAACAAGGTTTTACACAAGGTAGTGGTTATCAAATTATCACTCATGTTGGCTATCAAACCAGAGAGCTTTTTGATGCATGGTTTATTGGGCGTCATATTCTCGCAAAAAATAACCTTTTAGCCCCCACTCAGCAAGCAATGATGTGGTACAACGCGACTGGACGAATTTTCGAAAAAGACGAGGAAATCGTTGATGCAAACGTTGATATTCTCAACACTCAATTACAGTGGATGATAAAAAGCTTATTGATGTTGCCAGATTATCAACAGCGCCAACAGGCTTTAGCACAACTACAAAGCTGGCTAAATAAAACCATTCTAAGCTCAAAAGGCGTTGCCGGTGGTTTTAAATCTGATGGTTCTATTTTTCATCATTCACAACATTATCCAGCCTACGCTAAAGACGCATTTGGAGGTTTAGCACCAAGTGTTTATGCGTTAAGTGGCTCGCCTTTTCGCTTATCAACTTCAGCACATGAGCGTTTAAAAGATGTTCTGTTAAAAATGCGGATCTACACTAAAGAGACACAAATTCCTGTGGTATTAAGTGGCCGTCATCCCACTGGATTACATAAAATCGGGATAGCTCCATTTAAATGGATGGCCTTAGCAGGAACCCCTGATGGTAAACAGAAGTTAGATCCCACATTATCCGCTGCTTATGCAAAACTAGATAACAAAGCATATTTTGAAGGTATTAAGGCTGAAAATGAACCGGTTGGTGCATGGGCAATGAATTATGCATCAATGGCAATACAACGCAGAGCATCAACACGGTCACCGCAACAAAGCTGGCTCTCAATTGCTCGTGGTTTTAGTCGCTATCTTGTTGGTAATGAAAGTTATGAGAATAACAATCGTTATGGACGCTATTTACAATATGGACAATTAGAAATTATTCCTGCTGATTTAACTCAATCAGGGTTTAGCCATGCTGGATGGGATTGGAATCGATACCCGGGAACAACCACAATCCATCTTCCATATAACAAACTTGAGGCAAAACTTAACCAATTACCTAGTGCGGGTATTGAAGAAATGTTGCTTTCAACTGAGAGCTATTCTGGTGCCAATACATTGAATAACAACAGTATGTTTGCTATGAAATTACATGGCCACAGTAAGTATCAACAGCAGAGCTTGAAGGCAAATAAATCCTATTTCTTATTTGATAATAGAGTGATCGCTTTAGGCTCAGGTATTGAAAATGATGATAAGCAACATTCGACAGAAACAACACTATTCCAGTTCGCTGTTCCTAAATTACAATCAGTGATAATTAATGGCAAAGAGATTAATCAATTAGGTACTCAGTTAACTTTAAATAATGCAGATACTTTAATTGATCCTGCTGGTAATTTATATAAGCTAACTAAAGGGCAAACCGTAGAGTTTAGTTATCAAAAACAGCATTCACTTGATGATAGAAATTCAAAACCAACAGAACAATTATTTGCAACAGCTGTTATTTCTCATGGTAACGCACCAAGTAATGCAAATTATGAATATGCAATAGCTATCGAAGCACAAAGTAATAAAGCCCCCGAATACACGGTATTACAACATAATAATCAGCTTCATGCGGTAAAAGATAAAATAACCCAAGAAGAAGGATATGCTTTTTTTGAAGCCACCCAGTTAGATTCAGCGAATGCAACATTATTATCCAGTGATGCACCGGTTATGGTCATGGCTAAAACACAAAATCAGCAATTAACATTAAGTATTGTTAACCCTGATTTAAATTTATATCAAGGTATAGAAAAAGATCAAATTGATGATAAAGGTGATCAAATCGAAGTTAGTGTTTATTCTCGTCATTGGCTTACAGCAGAATCGCAACCAATAAATAGTACCATTACCGTAAAAGGAATATGGAAATTAGTAACACCTCAAGCCGGTGTTATTATTAAGCATCACAATAACAACACTCTTATTACGACAACAACAATACAGGCAACGCCTACTGTTATTAATTTAGTTAAGTAAATTTGGTAATTTTTTATTAAAAAAGTTAACGAATTAATTAATTATTTAAAAGAGCAAAAACAAATCGATAGCTTTATTATTAAGAATAAATGTGTTGTGCTCAATGCTTATTTTGTTATTCTCTGTGCGGGTGCTTGGATCAATCTGGTTCAAGCATTTTGCCAACGCCAGAAAGAGAAAAGCCCCGGAAAATATATTCATATTAACCGAGGCGAACTCAAACATAGACAATTTGATTTTGCCTCTATCTTTATCGGAGTGCAAGAGGAAATGAAAAAATATTTTTTAATCGGGCTAATGATCGTGACGATGATATTACCAAGTAACGTATTATTAGAGCGTAAATATCTTATTTACGCATACCAAACAATGAATATTTAATTATTCAGGTTAATATAGCTTTTACTTTATATTAATTTTGTGGGGGAGCGATCCCCCACAGTTTCCTTCTTCAATGATGGTATGTTTATCTCAGCACCCAAATTTAAAATAAGAGGTAACAGATTACCGTTACCTCTTATTATATTAACCACACCTATTAACGAATTAATTAATTATTTAAAAGAGCAAAAACAAATCGATAGCTTTATTATTAAGAATAAATGTGTTGTGCTCAATGCTTATTTTGTTATTCTCTGCGCGGGTGCTTGGATCAATCTGGTTCAAGCATTTTGCCAACGCCAGAAAGAGAAAAGCCCCGGAAAATATATTCATATTAACCGAGGCGGACTCAAAAACAGACAATTTGATTCTGCCTCCATTTTTATCGGAGTGCAAGAGGAAATGAAAAAATATTCTTTAATCGGGCTAATGATCGTGACGATGATATTACCAAGTAACGTATTATTAGAGCGTAAATATCTTATTTACGCATACCAAACAATGGATATTTAATTATTCAAATTAATATAGCTTTTACTTTATATTAATTTTGTGGGGGAACGATCCCCCACAATTTCCTTCTTCAATAATAGTGTGTTTATCTCAGCACCCAAATTTATAATAAGAGGTAACAGACTACCGTTACCTCTTATTTTATTAACCACACCTATTAACGAATTAATTAATTATTTAAAAGAGCAAGAACAAATCGATAGCTTTATTATTAAAAATAAATGTGTTGTGCTCAATGCTTATTTTGTTATTCTCTGCGCGGGTGCTTGGATCAATCTGGTTCAAGCATTTTGCCAGCACCAGAAAGAGAAAAGCCCCGGAAAATATATTTATATTAACCGAGGCGGACTCAAAAACACAACAATTTGATTCTGCCTCCATTTTTATCGGAGTGCAAGAGGAAATGAAAAAATATTCTTTAATCGGGCTAATGATCGTGACGATGATAATATCAAGTAACGTATTGTTAGAGCGTAAATATCTTATTTACGCATACCAAACAATGGATATTTAATTATTCAAATTAATATAGCTTTTACTTTATATTAATTTTGTGGGGGAACGATCCCCCACAATTTCCTTCTTCAATAATAGTGTGTTTATCTCAGCACCCAAATTTATAATAAGAGGTAACAGACTACCGTTACCTCTTATTTTATTAAAAATAAAAAAGCCGACCTTATTTTTTGGTCGGCATCCTAGATAGGAAAATATTGCGCGGAAGGCATGTGAAGCGCAAGAAAAACAACAAAGCGTCAATATCAAAGCTCTAGCAATTTTACAAAAGATTTAAAACTTCACTTCCTGCTAATAAATAAGCACCAGCACCATAATCCATATTATGTTCAAACTTCACTTCACGAGGGTTAAATGCCGGAAGTTGAACCCAACCTATCATGCCATTGTCATGAATACAGGTTTGTAATGCTGACCATGCTCTATTTAATGCAGGAAAATACACATCTTTCTCTAATATTCCCTGATTAATTCCCCATGCTAATCCATAACAAAATAACGCTGTCGCTGAACTTTCTGGAGCAGGGAAATTATCGGGATCGAGTAAACTAGTCCGCCAAAAACCATCTTCATGTTGATAATCTAGGATGGAGGTCGCTAATTCTTTAAACAATGCAATATAACGTTCACGATCATGATAATCATCAGGCATATATTTTAAGATACGCGGTATCGAAGCTAAAACCCAACCAATACCACGGCTCCAAAATACTTTTTCACCATTAGCTTCGCGTAATTCATTACCTTGACCATCAGGAATATAGCGATGATCACGGAAGATAAGCCCAGTTTCAGGATCACGTAAATGGTCAATCGCATCCCAATAAGCTGTGTGCATATAATCTAAATAGCGTCGTTCATTGGTGATTTCAGCTAATGCAGCAAATCCTGGAGGCGCCATAAAAAGCGCATCACACCACCACCAATCTTCGCGGCCAGGCTTTGGCTCATTAAGCATGATATCAAATGCTTTGATTGTTGGTTCAATCACTTCAGATTGTTCAAAAAGCGGGCTAATGGCGAGATAAGCTTGAGCGCAAACATGATCATCAGCAAAACGAGCATTAGGACCTGTTCTAAACCCTGTATGCAGTGTGTAATTCAATATGCCATTAAGATATTCTTCGTCTTGTGTAGCTTGCCATGCCGTACTTACACAACTCCATAAAACACCGCGTTCCCAATCTGTATCTTTAATAAAACGGGTTTTACCACTACGGCGACGAACACTGCGAACTTGATTAGCCGATTGATAACGATACACTCGCTTCATGTTTTGTAATACAAGCTCTCTTTGCAAAGTCTCTGTATTAGCGTGTTCCATCCTATTTCTCCATGAAATTAACGAGCTAACCAACCACCATCAACAGCAATGGTGTATCCATTAACATAGTCACTGGCTTTAGAGGCTAAGAAAATAGCAGGACCTGCAACATCTTCAGGAGTTCCCCAACGTCCAGCAGGAATACGCTCTACAATAGCAGCATTACGAGCATCATCAGCACGCAGAGCCGCTGTGTTATCTGTTGCCATATAGCCCGGAGCAATTGCATTTACATTAATATTGTACTGAGAGAGTTCAGTCGCCAATGCACGAGTTAATCCCATTACTGCAGATTTACTTGCGGTGTAAGAAGGCACACGAATCCCCCCTTGATAAGAGAGCATAGAAGCAATATTAATTATCTTGCCCCCCTCTCCTTGTTTCACAAATTGGCGAGCCACTTTTTGGGATAAAAAGAATAGTGTTTTCTGGTTAATATCAATCACATCGTCCCAATCTTTTTCACCAAACTCCAAAAGATCTTCTCGACGAATAATACCTGCATTATTTACTAAAATATCAATGCGCCCCATGACAGAAATTGCTTCATCCACCAGCGCTTGTAATCCATCTTGTTTCATTAAATTTTGCGTAATGTAATGAAAACGACGCCCCAATGCCTCTACTTGTTGGCGAGTTTCTGGCGCATCTTGAATCCCAACTCCCACAATATCTGCACCCGCTTTGGCTAAACCAATAGCCATGCCTTGACCTAGCCCGGTATTACAACCAGTGACAATAGCAACCTTGCCATTTAAATCGAATAAATTCATAACAATAACCTCTAGGATGTGGCTTTATAGCCACATCTTTTTATATGTAGGATAAGAAGAAAAATGTGACTATTCGTGGTTATTTCAGATCTTTCATTGCTACGTGATCCATATCGTGGAAAACCTGATTTTCACCAACCATTCCCCAGATAAAGGTATAAGATGCTGAGCCCACACCCGAGTGAATTGACCAACTAGGGCTTATCACCGCTTGCTCGTTACGAACAACCAAATGACGTGTTTCCGTTGGCTCTCCCATATAATGGAAAACCACATTGTCATCTTTCATATCAAAATAGAGATACACTTCCATACGGCGTTCATGAGTATGGCAAGGCATGGTATTCCATAAGCTACCCGGTTCAAGAACCGTCATACCCATAGATAATTGGCATGTTGGCAGAACTGAAGGGTGTAAGAATTTATAAATAGTACGAACGTTACAGTTTTCTGCATTCCCAATTTTTTCTGGTGATGCTTGTTGCTGCGTTATTTTGCGAGTTGGGTAAGTATGATGAGCTGGCGCGCAATTCATATAAAAACGTGCCGGTGTTTCTACACTGTCACTGGTAAATTCAACACTTTTAGCGCCCATTCCGATATAAATCGCTTCACGAGGACCAATGTCAAAGACATCACCATCAACAACCACTTTACCAGCACCGCCAATATTAATGGCTCCTAACTCACGTCGTTCTAGAAAAAAATCAACGCCTAACGCTTTACCCGCCATTAATGCTAAAGGCTGTGTTGTAGGAACAATACCGCCAACAATAATGCGATCTATATGGCTATAAGTGAGATTCATTTCCCCTTCACAGAATAGGTTTTCAATCAGGAACTCCTTGCGAAGTCCTTCTGTATCAAGCCTTTTAGCATGTTCACTATGAATTGGCTGACGAATTTCCATTATAAATACCTCATTTTTACTGATGGGTGCATAACTAAAAAAGCTATACATTTTCCCCGGATACAGAGTAAATATGATTTCCTCTGATGAATGTATCGGTGAGATGAAAACATTCATCCACCACAGCAAAGCTGGCTTGTCGCCCTGCTTTGATATAACCCAACTTATCGCCGATGCCGAGATACTCAGCTGGGATCGCACTCGCCATTTGTACTGCTTCCCATTCAGGAACATGTGCTCGTTGCACCATATTTCTTAATGCACTGTCTAAGCTACATGTACTCCCAGCCAAAGAGCCATCTGCTGTTTTTGCCTGACCTTGGGAGACGCTAACTGTTTGAGCGCCCAGCGTGTAATCACCGTCAGGTAATCCCCCAGCACGCATGCAATCTGTAATTAAAGCGAGTTGTTGATAACCTTTCATGCGATACGCTAATTGCATCATAACGGGGTGAACATGAATGCCATCTGCAATCAATTCCGCCAATACATTGTGATACAACACGGCACCACAACATCCCGGTTCACGATGATGAAGTCCCGTCATTCCGTTATACAAATGCACCCCACAATCAGCACCATGTAAAAATGCATCTGATGTTTGTTCATAAGTTGCCGCTGTATGCGCCACACTAGGTTTAATGCCTCGATTGACCAACCAATCAATCGCCTCCATCGAACCTTGTGCTTCCGGCGCAACAGCGACACGCAATAATGTGTTACCCGCACTTTCAAGCAATGTTTCTAGCTCTGATATTGTTGGTGCTTTTAGATATTTCACAGGATGAGAGCCTCTATGACGCTCAGTAAAATAAGGTCCTTCTAAAAAGCTCCCAAGTAACAATGCACCCGAAGTTTGTGGCTTCGATAAAAATGTACGTACTTGTGATAATGCTTGGCGAATATCATCCATTGGTGCTGTTACTGTTGTACCAACCCATGCAACTACACCTGTTTTCACTAACGCATCAGCTATGGTTTGTAACCCTTCTTGAGTCGCATCCATTACGTCAGCACCTTCACGACCATGAATATGAATATCCACAAAACCGGGTAGTAACGATTTCCCTTTTAGGCGAATAATGGGGCAATCTGTTGGCGCTTGCGTGGTGATTGATTCAATAACATCGCCTTTAACACGGACATAGCAAAGATAACGAATACCTTCTGGTGTAAAAGTTCGGTCGGCTAAAATGGCATATTGCTGACTCATAAACCGTCTTCTTCTTCAACATCATTGCTGTCTATTTGTGCCAATTGCTCACGAATATCTTGAATACTGTCTTGCCCTATTTCGCGTAATGTTTGCACTAACTCTGATGTTGAACACCCTTCTCGTTCGAAAGCTGCATTAACAATCATTGGTAGATTCACACCCGCTAATACTTCAACAGCAGGATTTTGCATCATAATTGCCATTGCACGATTACAAGGGGTTCCACCGGGTAAATCTGTTAAAAATAGATATTGCTGACATGACATTGAGTTAATCGCTTCACGCATTTTTTCTTCAAGTTCATCCGGAGAAATTGACTCAACAAAATCGATAAATGCGATATCTTCTTGCTCACCAGCAATCGCTTTTACGGCTGATGCCATACCAGAGGCGAAATTAAGATGTCCTGAAACAATAAGACCTATCATGAGTGACTCCTTGCGGGCAGCAGAAACCTCTCCTGCCCGTTTATAGCAAGTTAATAATGTATTTCGATTGACAATAACGACGGTGGTAAAGGTTCTCTGTTATAAGAATCCTAATACGTGACCGACAACGCCAAATGCAAGAGTTGAGAAAATCAATACCGGAGGCTTACCCCAAAAACCGGTGCTTTTCACCATTTTGTACATCAGGAAAACCAAGCACAGAGGCAGTAAATTCGGCATAATTTTGTCAAAGAGCGCGCTTTGCAATTCAACCACCTTTCCTCCCAGCTCTAACGAGGCGGTGGTTTGCACCTTGATAAAGGTTGCGGAGAGCGCCCCAATGACAAAGATACCCATAATATTGGCAGCTTTAGCTAGCTTTTCGGTGGCATCACTCATATTGACCATCGCAGCGGTTCCTGCGCGATAGCCCATAAACATCAGCCCGAAATACACTAAAAAGTGAACAATTTGATATAAGAAGAAGAAAACAAAAGGCCCCGCAATCGAACCTTCCATAGCAATAGATGCGCCCAATGCTAATGTCAGTGGCATCAGGGTCATATGGTCGATAGCATCACCAATGCCCCCTGTTGGCCCCATTCCTGCAACTTTCATCACGTTAACAGTCGATGGTTTTTCTTTGTTTTCTTCCATTGCAACGGCTGTACCCAATAAAAAGGTAAACAGCTTAGGACTGGCATTAAAAAATTGCAGATGGTTTTTCAGTGATGTTGCATAGTCACGCTTATTGTTCCCATGGATCTTCTTTAATGCTGGGATAATCGAGAAGGCAAATCCACCACCTTGCATACGTTCAAAGTTAAAGTTACCTTCCATAAATAAACCACGGAATGCACACTTCCAAAGATCGCCTTTAGTGATAACTTTTCTGACAGTGGTATCTTGATACTCATCAATGCCATCAATCAAAGAACCCGTTTCTGTTTTATCCTGCGTTTTCAATGCGGTGCTATTATCAGATACCATCTTCGAAATCCTCATTCTGCTGACTTGTATTTTTGTTGTTACCACTAAAGAAGAAGTAGAGCGCAGCAGCTGATGCGCCTAAAATCGCGACTGCCATAATTGGGAGTTTTAGATAGGTTGTCATCACGAAACCAATGAAGAACACACCAGCGACTTCTTTTGACCACATGATTTTCAACAACATTGCGAAACCAATAGCAGGAACCATTTTCGCTCCGATGCCTAAGCCTTCAAGCAACACTTTCGGGGTATTATCATCAATCCATTGAGCCGCATGCTCACCAAAGTAGACTGTCACAAAGGCAACTAAAGCATAGAGTAATGAACGTACCGTAATTGTGATAATAAGTAGACGAGAAACTCCGGCTGCATCAGCTCTTTCCGCATATCTATCCGCTTTCCCCATTGTGAAAGCAGTCATAGCAAAGAAACCAATCACGAGCATTTGCATTAGCACCGCAATAGGCATACCAATTCCCATGGCAACTTCAGGTGATTGGTTTGTCATTACTGCAAAAGCAACAGCAGCAATCGTACCTAAAGTCACATCTGGCGGCTGAGCACCAGCGTTAGGAACCAACCCTAACCATGCGAGTTCTAACGTTGCACCTGCAATTAATCCAACCTGCATATCCCCCATAATCAGACCAACAACGGGCCCAGTAATGAGTGGTCTGTGAATATTTAATGCAACGTCATACTTATCTATACCGCAAAAAAAGGCCCATAAAGCCACTAAAGAAGCTTCAAAAATCATAAATAATCCTCAAACCTGCTAATGCAGGTTTTTTGTTCAGGAAATTATCAGGCTGATGCGAGCGCTAGCACATCAACAGGTGTCTGATCGGGAGTGTTTTGGATTGTGCAAGTGACCCCATTTGCGACGAGGCTTTTAAACGCTTCAATGTCTGCATCATTGACTGATACGGTTTTCGCAATTTGACGTTTCCCTTCATGAAAATGCATATTGCCAACATTACAATGAGTAATGGGCACGCCACCTTCCACTAAACGGGCAACATCTTTTGGGTTATTACACAGAAAAAAAATTTTCTGACGAGGAGATGCTTTACTAATAACATCAATAGTTTTTTGAATAGAGAAGAAACGAACAGCGTATTCACCACCCGCTGACGCTTTCATTCCTGCTTGCATAAATGCGGCATTAGGGCCTTCTGCTGCATCATCATTAGCCACTAAAATCAGGTTTGCTTCTGTATGTTTACCCCATGTAATGCGGATTTGACCATGAAGTAAACGTTCATCAATGCGGGTCCAGACAATATTCGGTGTGTTCATGATTAGCTCTCTTATTATATTTTATTAATTTAAAGCAGACTGTGTGTCGTCTTTTTTGTGTGAGAACGGATAAATGGTGACGCCTTGTACAACACGGTTGATTTCTCCTGTCGGAGACGGGTTATCAGGCGTATTCCCTAGTGCAATGGAACTGTGAAATGCGAATGATTGCGCCAACATCAAGTAAGGGAACAATAGCGCCACATCAGAACAGTTCTCTAACGCAGGAATATAAACAAAACTCTCTGGTGAGAAAGCGTTATCATTTCGTGCGGTGATCGCGATCACCTTGCCTGATGCATTATCGTGAATAACCTCTCGTAATAAGTCAGTCTCATATTGACGTGTATAAGGATCATTAGAGAAAAACATCACCACTAAAGTTTCTTTATTTACGATAGACTTAGGCCCATGTCGAAAGCCTAGTGGAGTATCAAAACTAGCAACCACTTTACCCGCTGTAAGCTCTAACATTTTCAACGCGGCTTCCTGTGCTAAGCCTTGTAATCCACCACTTCCAAGATAAATAACTCGTTTAAACTTCCCGGCGTATTTATCCCTAATAATTTGATTTGCTTTATTAAACTGCTCTTTATAGTGGCTAAAAAACGGAGCGATAGAGTCACTAAAAACGTTATCACCTAAAAAGATGGTTACCGCAGCCATCATCATGGATGAAAAACTAGAGGTCATCGCTAAAGAACGATCGTTTGATTCTTCAGGCATCAACAATGCCAATGCACTGCTGTTATTTTGGCAATACTCATAAAGCTTGCCATTTGCATTACATGTCAGCACCAAGTGATAACACTGTGATAGGCATTCAGTCGCAACATCTAATGCAGCCACACTTTCAGGGCTATTGCCTGAACGTGCAAAAGAAATCAATAACGTAGGAATGTCTTCTGCTAAATATTCTTGTGGATCAGCCACTAAATCAGTTGTTGCAATCGCATCGACGCGACGTTTTGTATGGCCACTTAAAATAGGAGCCAATGCTTTCCCAGCAAATGCAGACGTACCCGCGCCAGTTAAAATAATTCGTGCATGAGGCACTGCCAGCGCTTTATTTAAAAAGGCTTCAATATCAGCACGTTTTTCTTTTACTGATTGCCATGTTTTCTTCCAACATTCTGGTTGTTGCTCAATTTCTTTCGCAGTCCAAAATGCATTCAGTTGCTCTAATTGAGCGGTCTGATAACTTAAATATTCCATGGTTTCCCTCAATTAATGGACATAGCACGCATCGGCATAAACCGATAACACATCACGAATTTTCGCAATAACAAAAGATTCAGGCGATCCGTCAATCATGCCTTCTCTAAATTGGGTAAATTGATAAGGCAGATATTGGCTTAGTAACGGTAATGGAATAGGTTTAATGGATAAGTTATCCATTAATGTGTCGATGGCGGCATTAATCTCAGCATCAGGCCAGTAATAGCGAATGCGATCACTAAAACTATACACTCTAGCAAAGGCTTGTTGACGCTCATCACCATGATAGTACTTTTGCCAAAAGCCCGGTTCACGGCACATCAGTTGCTCCATTTTTTCACGTAATTTAGAGCACTGTTCTTGAGGGAATAATGTTTCTTCAATAGAGCAAAGTGCGTATAAACCTTCACGCATTGCAAAAGTTAATGCAGGCCCTACTTTTAAAATGGCAAAGTGATCATGAACTAACTGCTTATAAGCTTCTTTAGTTTGATAATCCGTAGAGTGGGCTTCGAAAACAAGATGAGAATAATCATTTACCACTTGGCTTAATGCTTGTGCTTCTTCTTGTTGATAATCAATGATACCCGTATGATCAAATTCAACGCCAGGTTGAACAACCAAACCAATCACGCGTTCCCAACAATCACCAATGCTCACATTTTGAAAAGCTTGGCGATGGCACTCTAATGTTTTTCGTGCAGCATCAGGTGAAGTCACTTCAACAGTATCAAGTTCTTCAGCAGCACCGCCCGGAACGGGAACTTCTGTACCAACAACATAAACAATATCACTTGTGCCAAATGTCTCTTTTGCCGTGTTTTCTGCAATCACAGCAAGACGTGCTGCACGAGATGCCACAATTTCATCCGTTAAAGGAATTGGATCATCAGCACAAGACATACTGCAATCGAGATGAATTTTTTTAAAACCTGCGGCAACATAATGTGCAATCAACACATCTGCATTTGCCATCGCTTCTTCAGCGTTAAGATGTTGCCAACGATTAGGCCCTAAATGGTCACCACCAAGAATAAGTTTCTCGATAGGAAAACCCACATTTTCAGCTTGTTCAATGACATATTGGTAGAAGTCAGCGGGAGTCATTCCCGTATAACCACCAAACTGATCAACCTGATTAGAGGTCGCCTCAATTAGCAGAAAGGAATCATTATCCAGCGCTTGTAATAGAGCTGCTTCTATTACTAAAGGGTGGGCAGAACAAACAGAATAAATACCATTCTGTTTGCCTGATTTGTGTTGCTGAACAATCTTTTCTAAAGGATGCATTAAATACTAACTCCATAATCAACACCGGCGGTGTTGCTAATGGAGTTAGCAAATTACGATGCCTTATCGTCGACGATAATCACTTCGATTTTGTGCTCTTTCAGTTCCTGAATATATTCTTCAGGGATACCTGAATCGGTCACTAAGATATCGATATCACCAAATTCTCTGATCATATGACAGCTGCGTTTACTGAATTTCGTAGAATCTGCAACCGCAATAATCGTTTCTGAGATATCACACATTAAACGGTTAAGACTAGCTTCCTGTTCATTGTGTGTAGTGATACCAACGCGTAAATCGAATCCGTCAACGCCTAGAAAAACCTTATCAAACCGGTAATTTCTAAGACTATTTTCAGCTTGTGAGCCTGAAAAAGACAACGCACTTTTTCGCAATACACCACCGGTCATTAATACTTCCACACCTGAGGTATTTGCTAACTCCATTGCGACATCCAGACCGTTAGTCATGACCACTACATTTTCGCGCGACTTTAAATTTGTCGCGATTTCGCGAGTAGTTGTCCCCGAGTCAAGAATGACGGTGTCTCCATCCTTTATCAGCGTTGCGGCAGCTTTCCCGATTAATGTTTTTATGCCCGCGTTTTGCCCACGTTTTTCGTGGATACTCAATTCGGCAATAAATCCTGTATTAGGAATTGCTGCACCATGAGAACGAACGATATAACCATTTTTCTCAAGAAAACTTAGATCGCTGCGGATAGTGACACTTGAGACTTTGAATAATTCAGCGAGATCTTCGACTCTGGCTTTACCTTGTTGGTTTACCATATCGAGGATTTCCATACGCCTCTCAACTGCCGCTTTCACTTTCGTCTCCTTACGAAACCAAAAGACTTTCTTTCGATTGGTTTCGAATGTAGTTTACTACGCCAATTTTTACCGACAATGCAAAAAAACAAAACTTTTGATCTCTTTCACAAAGTTTCGAATCATCATCGATTGCTTACGATTATTTTCGTGTAGCTTCAATAATAGCCTTGAGGCCACCAGTTTCCAATAAATAAAATGATATAACGCAACGCTATACTTATGATCACACCATATATCGCTATATAAAACACAATAATATAGATTTAATACAACCACATCTCAGAAAATACAGAGTAAAACTTCACTACATTCATTTATTTTCGAAAAACAAATCAAGATAAATAGCTCAAATGGTCAATAAATCCTGAAATAGTATCAAACCGAAAGTATTGAAATCGAAAATTCATACTTTAATCTTTCGAAAATAACTTTCAATTACTTTCGATATTTCGTATTTGTGATTTTAATCTCTTTTGTTTTGATAAATTTTACGTAATGTAACAGGATAAAAAAGAAACTCAGGAAATGACTAATGGCATTAAATCAACCTGCTTATTTTCATATGATGGCAAAACCTACAAGCTACCACTGTAATATTAAGTGTGAATACTGCTTTTATCTGGAAAAAGAAAATATTTTTCAAGATGAAGAAAAAGAGGCTGGTCATATAGTCATGCCTGATGGTGTGCTGCGTCGTTATATTAAAGATTATATTCAATCACACGGTGGCGATCAGGTTGATTTTTCATGGCAAGGTGGTGAGCCAACGCTTGCAGGGCTAGCTTTCTTTGAACAAGTCGTCAAATACCAAAAGCAATTTGCTAACGGCAAAACGATTACAAATAGTGTACAAACCAATGCAATCGCCATTAATCGCCAATGGGCGCAATTCTTTGCCGATAACCACTTTCTATTAGGCGTTTCAATTGATGGTATTGAGGCTGTTCATGATAAATATCGCATTTCGGTTAATGGAAGCCCTACTTTTGAAAGAGTAAAACGGGCAATTAACCTACTTAATGAGTATGGCGTTGAATTTAATACACTCACTGTCGTTAATGACCAAAATTGGAATAAAGGAAAAGAAACCTATCAAGCCTTAAAAGCGTTAGGCTCAACCTTCTTTCAATTTATCCCAATTGTCGAAGTTGATAGACGCTTTCCTCATACTCACGGAGGTCATTACGCTCCGGGTCCAAATGCACAATTAGCGCCATTTTCCGTTCCTGCTGAAGGCTACGGACAATTTATGACTGAAGTGTTTAATGAATGGATACGCCAAGGCGATATTGGAAAAATATACATTCGTTTATTTGATAGCTTGTTAGGCACATGGATGGGATATCCTGCATCAACATGCATTCAATCTAAAACCTGTGGTCAGGCATTGATCATTGAAGCCAATGGTGATGTTTATTCTTGCGATCACTATGTTTATCCCGCCAATAATTTAGGCAATATCCATCAAAATAGCCTTGCTCATTTAGCCACTTCAAAACAGCAACAGCGCTTTGGTCAAAATAAATATGACAAACAAACCAGCCTCTGCAAGCAATGTGAAGTACAAAGCTTATGTTATGGCGGTTGCCCTAAACATCGCATTATTGCTATTGAAGGTGAAAAACATCGCCATAACTACCTGTGTCGCTCTTATAAAAAAATATTTCATCATACAGCGATAGGTATGCAACTAATGCAACAAGCCATTTCACGGGGAGGTCTTGCTAGTGATGCGCTTCCTGCAATGAAAAGAAACTACCTAAAGTAACCCCTCTTTTATTTTATCTTGTTTATTCTGGAGACAATCCGTGACCTTACTTTCTGTTAAAAAAAGCCTACTAGCGGGGCTGATTGCTACATCGTGTTTAAGCATTCCAATCTCAGCTAATGCAGGTGGTACGCCTGAAAAGCCAAATATTTTATTAATAGTGATGGATGATTTAGGTACAGGACAACTTGATTTTGTACTGGATACATTAGATGTTGATGCGTTAGCGCAAAGACCCACACCGCCACGTTATGAAGGCGATATCAATAAAATGGTAGAAGCGGCGCGCATTGCTATGCCCAATGTCAGTGAAATGGCAACAAATGGCGCTAAAATGACCAATGCCTTTGTTGCCCATCCTGTTTGTGGTCCTTCCCGAGCGGGTATCTTTACTGGGCGTTCTCCAGCAAGCTTTGGTACTTACAGTAATGACGATGCCATTTTAGGTATTCCCCAAGATATCAAACTATTGCCTTCACTTTTCCAAGAAAATGGCTATGCCACCGCCAGTATCGGTAAATGGCATAACGCAAAAGTTATTCGCAAACCGAAAATTAATGAAAGTAAGCAAACTCGCGATTATCACGACAACATGATTTCAACGCCAGAAGCAGGTTATGCTCCTCATGAGCGTGGTTTCGATTATGACTTTAGTTATTATGCATCGGGCGTAGCTTTATGGAACTCACCTGCATTTTGGCGTAATGGTGTCAATGTTCCAGCTCCGGGCTATACCACACATCTTTTAACAGATGAAACATTAAAATTTATCGATGAACATAAAGATAAACCTTTCTTTATTAATCTCTCCTATAGCGTTCCTCATATTCCGTTAGAACAAGCCTCACCCGCTAAATATATGGAGAAGTTTGATACTGGCAATGTTGAAGCAGACAAATACTTTGCTGCCTTAAATGCAGCCGATGAAGGGATCGGGCAAATTATTGCAAAGTTAAAAGAAAACGGTGAGTTAGAAAACACACTGATCTTTTTCTTATCGGATAATGGCGCAGTTAATGAATCGCCAATGCCAATGAATGCAATGGATAGAGGCTTTAAGGGGCAAATGTTTAATGGTGGCGTTAGAGTGCCTTTTATTGCCTATCAGCCCGGTACTATTCCAGCCGGAATGAAAAGTGATGAGATGATCTCTGCACTTGATATTTTACCGACGGCATTACAAACAGCAGGCATTGCTATTCCCGACAATCTAAAAGTTGAAGGGAAAAACATCATGCCTTTACTTAAAGGTGAAACAACACAATCACCTCACAATTATCTATATTGGGCGGGTCCTGGCACTAAACATTATAGCGAAGAAAACCAAGAGTTTTGGCACGGATATCATCAATGGATAACCTATCAACGTAAGACTCCCCCCACTAACCCTAATTTAGAAAAACTGTCTAAAGGTGCTTGGGCTGTACGTGACGGCGAATGGGCACTCTATTTTTATGATGATGGAAAAAATCAGCCTCAACTTTTTAACGATAAAAATGATCCGGCTGAATCAATCGATCTTGCCAAACAAAATCCACAGAAAGTAACAGAACTAAAAAATGCGTATTACCAGTGGATCAAGGATAAACCAAAGCCTGTTCTTTGGGGACAAGATCACTATCAAATACTAGTGGATTCTGCAAAACCTTAATATTCAACTTCCGTTTTGTTTCGCAAGGATGCGTCTTTTTTCTGAGATACGAAAATGGCTATTGAAATTGCATCTTCAGCACGTCCAAAACTCCCTTATGAGCACCCAAACGTAGAAATCTACCAACGCTTATTTAAGGAAAATATTATTCGACGATTGGTCAGAAAATCAGCTTATCGTCGCTATGATAAAACGATTACTGACTTTTTTAATGATGAGAATCAGTCACTTTTTTCTTTATGCGAAATGCTGACACAATATGTCACACAGGCTTTTCATCATTACCAAGTCTGGGGTTACTCTCATGCTTATTATCCCGGAAGCCCGGGGCAACAAACAGCAAGAACTGATGCTCTTGAAGGTGTTAGTAGAGTACTTCCTCTACTTGCTGCATGGACTGTTAGTAGCAAAAAAAGTACGCTGATGGGATTAAATCAGCAACCTTTCAACTTACCTTTAATGATCAAACAAAGCTTTATTCATGGTACTGATCCACTTCATAAAGGGTATTGGGGAAAACTCGAAGATTACGATCAACGAATTTGTGAAGCATCTGATTTAGCGCTTACTCTTTGGATAAGCCGCGAATGGGTGTGGGATACATTAACGCCCGCAACACAACAACAAATTATTGCTTGGTTCGAACAAGTTAATCACTGCAAGATTGTCGATAATAACTGGCATTTCTTCCCTCTTACCGTCCAATTTGTGATTAAAGCACTCACAGGAAAAGACACGATTGCCCATTGGCGCTATGAAAGATTAAAAGAGTTTTATGTTGGTGATGGATGGTTTCGTGATGGTGCAAAAGGTAATTATGATTACTACAATGCATGGGGATTTTACTATTCATTGTATTGGTTAGCGCAAATTGACCCTCAATTTGATACGACATTTATTACTCAATCACTTAATACCTTTAATCAACACTACCTTTATTTTATGACGCCAAAAGGTATTCCTTTCTTTGGTCGTAGCGCCTGCTATCGCCTTGCGGTTTCTGCTCCATTATTAGCAGGTGTCGATTTACACTGTCCTTCAGTAAAAGTAGGTGAGGCAAAACGCGCCTTTGAAAGCAGCTTGCGTTATTTTATATCTCAAGGTGCATTAAAAAATGGTGCTCCAACTCAAGGTTTATTTACTCATGATCCTCGTTTAGTTGATAACTACAGTGGTCCTGCCAGTAGTTTTTGGTCATTACGCGCCGTAATTATCGCGCTTTATTGCGCTGACCGTATCAATTTATGGCAAACGCCTTCACTACCTTTGCCTATCGAAAAAGATAACTTTCGTTTCGAAATTCCATCTATTCAAGCTTTAGTAACCGGAGTGAAAGCAACACAAGAAGTGAGTGTCATTTTTTGTGAAGATTATACGGAGAAACAAACACCATTAACTCGTCGTTTAGAAAAACAGACCTTAGCACAAAAAGTCGCTGAAACCGTGATAGGACAGTCAAGACGACCGAAAAACAACTTATTACGCAAAGGGATCACCAGTTATAGCTCTAAAATGGCACATTTTTTCTAGTTGCCTTTCATTTGCTTTCAGTGCGAAGGCAATAAAAATGTGATTTAGATCTTTTACCTTTCTATTTCTTTCGTTTATTATAATTCGTAATTAAACGAAAGATGAGAGGCAAACATGTATCTGGTTTCTACTCGTAATATGCTCAATAAAGCACAGCGTGAAAATTATGCTGTGCCTGCTTTTAATATTCATAACTTGGAAACCATTCAAGTTGTGATGGAAACGGCAGCTGAGATGGCATCACCTGTTATCTTAGCTGGTACACCAAGCACGTTTGCTTATGCAGGTAGTGATTATTTGATCTCTATTTGTCAGCAGGCTGCAGAACAATATCGTATCCCTGTTGCTCTACATTTAGATCACCATGAAGATATTCCTGATATCTGTCATAAAGTCATTTCAGGTGTACGATCCGCGATGATCGATGCCTCTCATTTTCATTTCGAAGAAAATATTCGCATCGTCAAAGAAGTGGTCAATTTCTGCCATCATTGGGATTGCACTGTGGAAGCTGAATTAGGTCGTCTTGGAGGACAGGAAGATGATCTTATCGTTGATACAAAAGATGCCCTATTCACCGATCCTGATTCAGCGGTACAATTTATCAAAGCAACAGGAATTGACTCATTAGCTGTTGCAATTGGTACAGCACATGGCATGTACAAACATGAACCTCATCTCGACTTTGATCGCTTAGAAATTATTCGTCAAAAAACAGACATCCCTTTAGTACTTCATGGTGCATCCGGTATTCCTGATGCAGATGTGCGACGTTGTATCGATTTAGGTATTTGCAAAGTTAACGTCGCAACCGAACTAAAAATAGCTTTCTCTAACGCAATCAAGCAGTACTTCTTAGATAACCCTGATGCAAGTGATCCTCGTCATTACCTTGTGCCGGGCAAAGCCGCAATGAAAGCTGTGGTTGCAGATAAAATTCGTGTCTGTAAAAGTGATGGGAAACTGTGAAGACAAACAAAACTGTCGCCATTATTGGCGAATGTATGATAGAGCTTAGTGGTCAACCTTTTTTACCGCAACAACAACGTTTTGGCGGTGATACGTTAAATACAGCACTATATTTATCACGACTAATCCCTTCATTACATCCTCGCTATATTACCGGTTTAGGCACTGATACTTACAGTGCCTTAATGCAAAAAGCATGGGAAGAAGAAGGAATTAACTGCCAATCTGTTATTACTCTTCCCGAAAAACTTCCTGGCTTATATGCCATTGAAATTGATGCTTTTGGTGAGCGTAGTTTCCACTATTGGCGTAATGATGCAGCGGCACGTTATATTGCGACTGATAGCCGTTTTGCAGCACATCTCAATGCACTTTCTGATAATAGTGTGATTTATCTTAGTGGAATTTCTCTTGCTATTTTAACGCCGGAAGGGAAAGAAGCTTTACTCACGCAATTAACTCACCTTAAACAACGTGGGATCACCTTAATTGTGGATTCAAACTATCGACCTCGCTTATGGGATTCAATATTTCATGCACAAGAGTGGTTTGAAAAGCTGTATAGACTTAGTGATATCGCTTTAGTTACGGGTGATGATGAACAAATACTTTGGCAACAACCCGTTTTGACAGAACAAGACATAGCACAGCGTCTTCATCAATGGGGCAATCAAAACGTGATTGTCAAACTCGGTGCTCATGGCGCTTTCTGGTCTGATGGCATAGATACGGGCTATGTTTCTCCCAAACCCATTGGTTCTGTTGTTGATACCACCGCTGCGGGTGACTCTTTTAATGCTGGTTTTATCGCTGCTTGGCTACAAAATCATACCTTAGCAACCTGCTGTTTATGGGGAAACACCTTAGCAGGGTTCGTCATCCAACACCATGGCGCAATCATTCCTCATGAAATTACTGATTCATTCTACACACTAATCAAGGATAACCATGACACAGTCAATTGTTGATACTCTTTCATCACTGAAAGTGATCCCCGTGATCCAAATTAATCGCGCTGAAGATGCAATCTGGCTAGGTGAAATTCTAACCCAAAATAAATTACCCGTTGCCGAAATTACCTTTCGTACTCCTGCGGCAGTTAAAGCGATTAAGCTAATGTATGAACACTTTCCTGAACTCATTTTATGTGCAGGAACAGTATTAACCGCACAGCAAGCTGATATGGCAAAAGAAGCTGGAGCAAGCTTCGTTATCTCTCCGGGTTATAACCCAAGTACAGTTGATTACTGTCTTAATAACGGCATTGATATTGTGCCGGGTATTAACAATCCAAGCCAAATCGAAGTTGCTCTTGAAAAAGGTTTAACCTTACTTAAATTTTTCCCCGCAGAAGCCTCTGGCGGTGTAAAAATGCTCAAAGCATTAGCTGCACCTTATGCTCAAGCCCAATTTATGCCAACGGGTGGAATTAGTTTAAATAACGTGAGTGATTACCTTGCTATTCCACAAGTTGTTGCTTGCGGAGGAAGTTGGATTGCCACAGCTGATACGATTGATAAACAAGATAAAGAAACCATTGTTAATCATATTCAAAGTATCCACTCATTACTAAAAACACATAAGGGATAAATAAAATGAAACAGGTTGCCGTTTTATTAGCTGATGGATTTGAAGAAGGTGAAGCTGTTGTTTTTATTGATATCATGCGCCGTCTTGATATTCATGTTGATGTACTTTCTTGCATGGATACTTTGGTATTAAATACGTATTTTGAAACTAAAATCAGTGCTGATTTTCTATTAACTGAAAAACTGACTCACAGTTATGACGCAATAATGATGCCGGGAGGCCCTAAAGGTACAGATCGTTTATGCGCTAACGAGCAAGTTATTCAATTTATCAAACGCCATATTGCCGAAGATAAATATATTTGTGCGCTATGCTCTTCTGGAGCAAAAGTATTAGCGGCCCACCATCTTCTTGAAGGTCGTAATTACAGCACAGGCGATAAATTGGCAGATAAATATGACGATGGTCATTATCTTGATCAAGATGTTGTTGTTGATGGTAAATTTATCAGTGCAAAAGGATTAGGTGTGAGTTTTGAATTTGCCTTTACGGTGGCTCGCCATTTATTAAGCGACAATACAGAAAAAGTAGACTGGCAAGCGAATCATATTTATTTCAAACACTGGCCGTTAGGTTATCTAAAATAGCTAAATTAATTAGTATTAACGATATAAAGGGGATTAAGTCCCCTTTTTTATAACTATTAAAGCCATTCCCTATCACACTAAAAAGACTAATCTAGTCATTAATTATTCTCCGCTTCTTTCTCTCTATGTATACATAAAAAAAACTTTATATTAGTTCATCAAAAAAAGATTATTAACACTTATTTTGTTTAACTTAACGGTAAAAAATACTGTCATAAGTAGATTGATAATTTATTTTTAATTTTATAAATCAGAAATAAAAAATTAAATGAATAATTTTAATTTATGTTTATAAAAATAGTTATTTATTATAAAGAAATAGATAAAACAATAACAATTTGAGATCAATATTTTTTAATAATAGTACAAGCAAAAACTTTTTGTTCTGGTTATTCATACTTAATAAAACAAGTATTAATCACTATAAAATAATAAATTTAAAATATTACGCTTATTTTTATTTACTCACTCCACTTCTATTTATTCATCTCCATTTTTTGCTATTTAATACCTCAATATAATAACATTGATTTACTATAATTAACGTTATCAATAAGAGCATCTACTATGTATATATACTGATTAAAACAACTAAAATAATTCTATATAGAAACAAACCATTAAATATAAAAATAATATATAAAATAAACATCAAATTATGATGTTAATTTGAAATATTCATCCGTATATTCTTAATGTATTTTCTTTTTATTACATTTTAATTTTAGAGATATCTCTTAAAAACGTTAAGATAAATTGATTTATTTAATTTTGTTTAATATAAGGAGGTATGCCTTAAGGTAAATTTCTTGGTAGTGAAATTACTTAATATTCCCACTCTCAAGAGATCCTTTATTCGTTTAATACAAGGATTTTATTATGTCAGATAGTTTTCAAAATGAAGTTCCTAAAGCGCGGGTAAATATAAAACTCGACTTACATACAGGTGGAGCACAGAAAAAAGTTGAGTTGCCTTTAAAACTATTGGCTATCGGTGATTACAGCAACGGAAAGGATAAACGCGTTCTTTCAGAAAGAGAAAAAGTCAACATTAATAAAAATAACTTCAACAGCGTTCTTACTGAGTTTTCCCCTTCCGTCAACCTTACTGTAAAAAACACATTAGCTAATGATGGTAGTGAGGAAAGCATCAACCTGTCATTTAAAGAGATGACAGACTTTGAACCAGAACAAGTTGCTCGCCAAATACCCCAACTGCGCGCCATGCTAGCAATGCGTAATCTCTTACGTGATTTGAAATCTAACCTCCTTGATAACATCACTTTTCGCCGTGAACTCGAAAATATCCTTAAAGATCCTGCATTAAGTGATGAATTACGCGAAGAGTTATCTCAACTCGCACCGAAAAAAGACTAATTGGGTTTTATCATTACAGGATTATGCTTATGTCAGTTAATAGCGAAAGTATTTCAAAAAGTACAACAACTGTACTTGATGAGCCCGCCAATAGCGGTGTTTACGCCTCTCTCTTTGAGAAAATCAACCTCACACCCGTTTCTCAGGTGAGTGATATTAATATCTTCCAAGACAATAGTGCTCTGGCAGATACAACAGCAAATGAACGCGTTACTGTTGCTGTTCAAGTTTTTCTCGACCGATTAAAATCCTCTGGTCAAAAAGTTGAACGCTTAGATAGAAATCTACTCGATCATCACATCGCTGATTTAGACAGACAAATTAGTGAACAACTTGATGAAGTCATGCATCACGAGGAATTTCAAAAAATTGAATCAGCATGGCGCGGATTAAAATTCTTAGTTGATCGCACTGATTTTCGTCAAAATGTAAAAATTGAACTTCTGGATGTTGCCAAAAACGATTTACGACAAGATTTCGAAGATTGTCCAGAAACGATTCAAAGTGGTCTTTATCACCACACTTATATTGAAGAGTACGACACTCCTGGTGGTGAGCCTATTGCAGCAATCATCTCTAATTATGAGTTTGATCGTAGCCCTCAAGATATTGCTCTGTTACGCAATATTGCAAAAATATCAGCATCCGCTCATATGCCATTTGTTGGCTCAGTTGGCCCTGCATTTTTTGGTAAAGACTCTATGGAAGAAGTCGCTGCCATTAAAGACATCAGCAACTACTTTGACCGTGCTGAATATATCAAATGGAAATCTTTCCGCGATTCTGACGATGCCCGCTATATTGGTTTAACAATGCCTCGCGTTTTAGGTCGTCTTCCTTATGGCCCAGAAACTGTTCCTGTACGCAGTTTTAACTATATTGAAGAAGTAAAAGGCCCAGATCATGAGAAATACTTGTGGACAAATGCAACCTTTGCTTTTGCTGCCAATATGGTTAAAAGCTTTATTAATAATGGTTGGTGTGTACAAATCCGTGGTCCTCAGGCTGGCGGTGCGGTAAAAGATTTACCTATTCATCTTTATGATTTAGGAACAGGAAGTCAGGTCAAAATTCCATCCGAAGTCATGATCCCTGAAACACGAGAGTTCGAATTTGCCAACCTCGGTTTTATTCCTTTGTCTTACTATAAAAACCGTGATTACTCTTGTTTCTTCTCTGCAAATTCAGCACAAAAACCCGCTATTTATGATACCGCTGATGCAACAGCTAATAGCCGTATTAATGCGCGTTTACCTTATATCTTCCTGCTTTCACGAATTGCTCATTATTTGAAATTAATTCAGCGTGAAAATATCGGTACCACAAAAGATCGTCGCTTATTAGAGCTCGAATTAAATAATTGGGTTCGTGGTTTAGTTACTGAAATGACTGATCCAAGTGATGACTTACAAGCCTCTCACCCACTTCGCGACGCCAAAGTGGTTGTAGAAGATATTGAAGATAATCCAGGCTTTTTCAGAGTGAAACTGTATGCCGTTCCGCACTTCCAAGTGGAAGGAATGGATGTAGACCTCTCGTTAGTATCTCAAATGCCAAAAGCGAAAGCATAAGGTGAAGCACGGATGAAAATATACCGCCCCCTCTGGAATGATGGGGCCTTTTTGGCTCCTCAGCAATTTCAACAACAAGCAAGATGGGATAGCTATCTCATTAGCACCATCGCCAATATGACGATTGCATCAACATGGGGCGTGATTTGTGCTGAATTTGATGAAAGTGCTTTAACTATTTCACGCCTTAGCGCACAAAAACTCATCATTCGTTTTCCTGATGGCACCCTCATTGATACAACGCTGGCAGACAATTTACCGCCAGTCAATGAGCTTAGCCATTACTCGCAACATCAAACACTTGATATCGTTCTTGCCTTACCTTTATTGCAAGCCAATGGTGGCAATCTTATGCAAGAAGGACGCTCTGATAGACCGCAACAGTTCTATCAAGAGTGGATGAAAGTACAAGATTTGATTGGGCAAGAACAAACTGATATCGCTGTATTACGACACAGTATTACTTTGCGTTATGCCCATGAAGAAAATAGCGCATATATGACTTGTCCCGTTGCTCGATTAATTCGCAATGCACAAGGTGCATGGGAAATAGATAAGCATTTTATTCCCCCATTATTAAGTTGTAGTGCAAGCCCTGAATTAACCATATTGTTTTCAGAATTCATGCACCGCTTAGTCGCAAAGCGCCGTCGCCTAATGACTATGCGTCGCGAAAATAATGAGCAAATGGCAGATTTTGCGGTCGCTGATGTCTCGCTTTTTTGGCTACTAAATGCGATTAATAGCGCTGAACCAGTATTAAGCGAATTACTATCATCAATGGGGCGCCACCCTGAACTTCTTTATCGTGAATTAGTACGTTTAGCGGGTGCGCTACTAACATTTTCACTCGATCATGAAAATGGTGATATTCCTCTTTATCAACACTCATTCCCTGAACAGGTTTTTCCACCTTTATTTAGCTTACTTAATACCCTATTAGAAGCGAGTTTACCTTCACGTGTAATTAGTATTGCCCTTGATAAAGAAGGACCTTTCTGGCGTGGTGAATTGCATGATCCTCGTCTACGCGAAGACGCTGACTTCTATCTTTCAGTGCGTTCTGCGTTGCCAGCTCATTTATTGATCACTCAATTTCCATTGCTTTGTAAAGCAGGTAGTAATGACGATGTTGCCAGTGTCGTTAACGTGGCACTTAACGGTATTCCATTACAACCTTTAACGCACGTTCCTGCAGCTATCCCACTGCGTTTAGAAAATCACTATTTTGCCCTTGAGCTTAATAACCCAGCAGGTCAAGCCATGTTGGGATCAGGTCACTGTGCCTTTTATGTACCGGGAACATTAGGTGAAATTCAACTCGAACTTTTTGCGGTGCTTCGCTCATGATAACGAATACAAGAACAGCTAAAAATAACATGATTGATATGCTTTTTGCTGATACTTGGTTAATGGTATGTCAGCTACGCCAAGGTGCCGAAATTACTGATGGTAAAGCGTTCTATCGGCGCGTCTGTGAACATATTGATAAAACACGCCAACAGCTCGTAGAAAAAGGCTATTCCCAATCCGCCATTGAAAACATGCTTTATGCACAGTGCGCTTTAATTGATGAAAGCGTGATGAACCGAACTGAGCGCGATGATGGTTACTTACAGTGGATACAATCTCCATTACAAGCTAAGTATTTCAATACGTTAGAAGCTGGCGACAAACTGTGGGATAGGTTACGTGATCTATTAAATGAACCCGCACCCAACAATGATGTACTTATCTGTTTTCACCGTGTGATCACTCTGGGTTTTGTTGGTAAATATCGCCAAACCAATGCGCCCGAACGAGAACAAATTATTGAGTTACTCAATACTCAACTTCCCGCCTATGCACTATCAAGTGATTTACCTTTAGTGATGAAACCCAAGCATCGAATGAATCATCGCCATATTTATTGGCTAGGTTGGTTTGGGGGAATTGTGGTGATTGCAATGCTGTGGTGGGGCTTTTCTGTGTCATTAGAAAATTTACTTCAACAATGGGTAATTCAAGGAAAGTGATGCAAAAAAACAGGATAAAACAATGTATTACATTGTTTTCAGCAAGCTTATTATTGTGGTTGCTTTGGGGGTTTTGGTCTTTTGGTAAAGAAATCTCCTTTTTTCTGACGGCATTTATTTGTATCGTCACACTGACTTTATGTGTTTGGTTTTTCCGTCAACAAAAAAGTGCTCCTTACCTTAAAGATGCACTTATAAGCCAGCTTCCTCCTGATAACTATCAAGGTGCAGTTATTATTGTTTGTGGTCAATCACAAGCTCTTTTTCATGAAAATCAAACCTATCGAGAGACAGCTAAAGGTTGGTATATTTGTGCCTCTTCTCCTATCGATTTGATCAACATCACTCAACATATTGTTGATATTGCTCCCTTACAATTACGCCAATTGTCACTGTTATACGCCTTATTACCTGAACAACAATTACAACAAGAAGAAGTGACTCAAGAAACACTTAATTGGCGTCGCGCTATTCATGAAAGCAATAAAAAAGCAGGTAAAACATTACCTTTTTGGGTGACGCTTTATCTTAACTCCCCAGTTAATTACCTCAATTCACATTTTGATGACACTACACCGTGGATAACCTATTTAAGTGACCAACCAGAGTTACTGGTTATCTCTGACAATCTAGCAACACAACAGGTTTCAACATGGTTATCACAAAATACTGAACAAACCGAAAACCAGCTCACTATGGCACTTTGGCTTGATCAATTACTTTCTTGGTTAAAAAGTGAATTTATTCCTTTACTTACTGTTGCTCAATCTGGTGCTCCAAGCCTTATTCCTGTTGCTTGGGCAATGCAATTTACGACCGTACCTACTATTTCAGATAACAGCTGGGCTCAATTTATTCACTACAAAACTACGTTATCTCCGACTATTGCCCAAACATCAAATAACAGCGACGAATTACCATTACCGGACATTGTGATCAATAAACTCTCTCACGATGTCAACTTACTAAAAATAGAAACGACCTTTGGAATTGTTGGCGCAATTTGCGGGTTATTTCTTATTGGTGCTCTCTCTGGTAGCTACCATCATAACAAGCAATTAATTTACGATAACAGTAATGATATCAACCACTTTAAAAGTATTAGTGATGAGAATTTAGAACCTAAAAAAGTGGCTTATCAACAGTTACTTTCAGATGCAACATTTCTCTCTCATTGGCAACGAGAAGGTATTCCTGCTCGCTACTCTTTAGCGTTATATCAAGGCAATAACATCTTACCTTATTTGCACGCCTTGCTTAGTTCATGGGCTCCACCACTACCACCAGCCCCTATCATCGTGCAAGAAGTTCCTGAAATGGTGACGTTAGATAGCCTTGCCCTCTTCGCATCTGGTCAATACGAATTAAAAAATGAGGCCACCAAAGTACTTGTTGATGCGCTTATCAATATAAAAGCCAAACCAGGTTGGTTAATTGTCATTTCAGGGTACACCGACAACACCGGTAATCCTGATTTAAACCAAAAACTTTCTCTTAAACGAGCTGAAGCCGTGCGTGATTGGATGATCAAAACCAGTGATATCGCACCATCTTGCTTTGCAGTGCAAGGATATGGTCAGCATCAGCCTGTTGCAGACAACTCAACACTCGATGGTCGGGCTCGTAATCGTCGAGTTGAAATTCGCCTGATACCTCAAGCCGATGCTTGTCAGGTATTAGCTGATGACCTTACGCCACTGAAGGATGGTGGCAACTAAACCTTAGAAAGGAGATGTAATTATGGCTATTCCTGTATACCTCTGGTTAAAAGATGACGGTAATGCGGACATCAAAGGTTCTGTTAATGTTCAAGATCGTGAAGGTAGTATCGAAGTCGTCGCTCAAGATCACAACTTGTACATTCCAACAGATAACAATACTGGCAAATTAACCGGTACACGTATCCATACTCCATTTATCTTCGTAAAAGAAATTGATGCATCCAGCCCGTATTTATACAAAGCGGTTACAACTGGGCAGACATTGAAAAAAGCAGAGTTTAAGTGGTATCGCATCGATGATGCAGGCCAAGAAGTTGAATATTTCAACACTACGCTTGAAAACGTCAAGGTAGTCAAAGTGGCTCCTAAGATGCACAACATCAAAGATCCTACTAAAGAAAAACACAATCACCTTGAAGAAGTTGAATTGCGTTACGAAAAAATCACTTGGACTTACAAAGACGGAAATATCATTCATTCAGACTCATGGAATGAACGCGCTACTGCGTAAAACCGAAACAAACAGGCGGTTAACCGCCTGTTTTAACTACCAATTATTGTAAAACGCTATAACTCAAAATTTAACAAATAAATACTCTAAATAGTTCAAGGCATAGCAAGACCACTATTTAAAGCACAACGAATACGACCTTATGAGCCTCGGTCTACGGCTAAGGGCGGTAGCGTACCTAAATTCCCTCAATAGGGACTTCATTACTGGGAGAGAACATGGAAAATCAATCTGTCATGCTATTGCGTCGGTTAAATCCTTATTGTGCAAAAGCGCTAGAAGCGGCTGCCTCATTATGCCAAACCCGTGCCCACGCAGAAGTAACTATTGAACACTGGCTATTAAAAATTCTAGAACTTGGCGAAAGTGATATCACTGTATTAGCACGTCGCTACGAATGGGATTTATCTGCACTTTGGCAAAGCTTACTTGATGCTATTGATAAATTACCCCGCTCTGTACGTAGCCGACCTCAATTATCCAAACCCTTATTAAAATTAATTAAAAATGCATGGGTCATTGCTTCTCTTGACGAAGATATCGAACAAATCCGCAGTGTGCACTTATTGCATACGATGACTAAACAACCTGCATTAGTTCCACTTGATGCACTTTGGCCTTTAATGACATTAGGTGAGACACAACTACAACGATTAAGGCCTCTACTTGATGCTCAATCTGATGAAAGACCAGAAATTCAGCAGTTAGCTTCACACAATCATTTACCTGAAGCCCCTCTTACTCAAAATAATGAAACCAATACTCCATCCTCAACGACAGATAACGCCATTATTGGTCACACTCTTAGTGATGCATTACAAGCAGTATTAAATAAATTCACTCTTGATGTGACAGAAAAAGCACGGCTGGGTGAAATTGATCCTGTATTTGGTCGAGATGACGAAATTCGTCAAATGGTCGATATTCTCTCTCGTCGTCGTAAAAATAACCCTATTCTTGTTGGAGAACCTGGTGTAGGTAAAACCGCACTTGTTGAAGGATTAGCATTACGTATTGCTGAAAAAAATGTTCCTATCAGTTTACAAACTACCTCATTACGCACTCTGGATTTAGGTCTATTACAAGCGGGGGCGGGAGTAAAAGGTGAATTTGAACAGCGTTTAAAAAACGTTATCGATGCCGTTCAACAATCGCCCACACCAATTCTACTTTTTATCGATGAAGCGCATACAATTATTGGTGCAGGTAATCAAGCCGGTGGTGCCGATGCCGCTAACTTATTAAAATCCGCATTGGCTCGCGGTGAATTACGAACTATCGCGGCAACTACTTGGTCAGAATATAAACAATATTTTGAACGTGATGCTGCATTAGAACGTCGTTTTCAAATCGTTAAAGTTGACGAGCCTGATGATGAAAAAGCCTTTTTAATGTTACGAGGATTAAAATCTCGTTATGCCAAATATCATGGCGTACACATTACTGATGATGCAGTAAAAGCTGCAGTCACTTTATCTCGCCGTTATTTAACTGGTCGCCAACTTCCTGATAAAGCGGTGGATTTACTTGATACAGCAAGTGCGCGTATTCGAATGAGTTTAGATACCTTACCTGAAGAACTCACTCGCATTAAAGCCAAGCGCTATGCGCTTGAACTAGAACAAAAAGCGATACTTGATGACATCACTATTGGTAATTTAACCAATCAAACCAAGTTATCTGATTTATCTTCTCAAGATGCCCAATTAGCACTTCAACTTGAAGCCTTAGAACAGCGTTTTGAGCAAGAAAAAGAGATTATCTGTCAGCTAATTGAAAGCAGACAAGATCCCGAAAATACCGAAACATCGGCACAGTTACAGCAACAACTCTCACAATTACAACAAGAAGCACCACTTTTAAATCCTGATGTAGACGTTCGCACAGTGGCAACGGTTATTGCCGATTGGACAGGTGTTCCACTTTCAAGTCTTCTTAAAGATGAACAAATCGGCCTATTAGAGCTAGAAAGTAACTTATCAAAATATGTTGTTGGACAAGACAGTGCTTTACTCGCATTAGCACAACGTCTGCGTGCATCTAGAACAGGATTAGTATCTGAAAACGGACCTCAAGGCGTATTTTTATTAGTGGGTCCAAGTGGTGTAGGTAAAACAGAATCTGCCATTGCACTGGCAGAATATCTGTTTGGTGGTCAAAAATCCCTAATCACTATCAATATGTCCGAGTATCAAGAAGCTCATACTGTCAGCCAATTAAAAGGCTCACCTCCAGGTTATGTTGGATACGGTCAAGGCGGTGTATTAACTGAAGCAGTAAGAAAACGCCCTTATAGCATTGTGTTATTAGATGAAGTTGAAAAAGCACATCGCGATGTTCTAAATCTTTTCTATCAAGTATTTGATAGAGGCTTTATGCGTGATGGTGAAGGTCGTGAAATTGATTTTCGTAATACCGTTATTTTAATGACTGCAAATTTAGGCAGTGATTATTTAATGCAACAACTGGAAGAGTCACCATTAAGTACAGATAGCGATTTACAAGAAACACTTCGCCCTATTTTACGTGATCATTTTCAACCTGCACTACTGGCTCGTTTCCAAACATTAATTTATCGTCCCCTTGATGCAACGGCACTACGCATTATTGTTGAGATGAAATTACAAAATGTGATCAAGCGACTTTACACTCACTATCGATTAACAGGTATTGTCGAAGAAGCCCTCTACGACACCATTGTAGATGCCTGTTTATTACCAGATACAGGTGCGCGAAATATCGATAGCCTGCTTAATCAACAAATTCTCCCTATTCTTAGCCAGCAACTCCTTCTACGCCAAGCCAATGCTGAAAAATCACGATATGTTATTTTAGGTTTTAATGAAGAAGAAGGTATTACGTTGAGTTTTAGTGATGAGTTGCCAACAAAAAAACAGGTATTAGATAAACAACAGGAGATTGAAGAATGAGCATAATTGATCTCGTAAAAAATACACTGATTGGGCAAAATCGCTATCATCTTGATGTACAAGGATGTGATGTTTTATTTGATGTAGAACACTTCACAGGACGCGAAGCAATAAGTGATACCTACCATTATCAAATTACCTTTACTTGCCAAGCCCAGGATTTACAGCCACAACAACTCTTGCGTCGTAGTGCAACCTTATCTTTTACACCGCCAATTAACAGTATTACCGATTTGGCAACACAAGAGCCCATCACCAAACAAGTTCATGGTGTTATCACACAATTTCGGCGTTTATCTGGATCTGTGGATGAAGCGCGTTATCAACTTGTTATTGAGCCTGTCTTTGCATTATTACGTCATCAAATCCGCTCTCATCGATTTTTCCTCAATCAATCTGTGCCTGATGTTGTAAGCCAAATTTTACGTGAGCATAATTTTAAAGATTGGGAGTTTGAATTTACACTTAAAAATGAATATCCCAAGCGTGAGCAAATTAATCAATACAATGAGAGTGATCGCCAATTTATAGAACGACTATTAAGTGAAGTTGGTATTTTTTACTCATTCTATTTGCAAGACCAAACACAAACTGAAGTTATCCATTTTGCCGATCGCCAAAGTGCTTATATCTTTGATAAAACATTACCTCTCAATAGCCCTTCCGGTATGAACGATAACCACCAAGAAAGCGTATGGGGATTATCATTACACCATCAAGTGGTCGAACAAAATGTATTAACAAAAGACTATAACCATCGACAAGCGCAAGACACATTATTATCTGCGGTTGCTGATATGACACGTGGTGAAGGTGATGAAATCCACTATGGTGAAGTTTATCATTACCAAGCAAGACATCTTACTCGTGGCGATAAACTCACACCTGAAGCAGAAACTGCAAACTTTTGGGCAAGACTCGATCATGAACGTTTTCTCACTCGACAAACCCGCTTAAAAGGTGAAAGTAATGCCGACTTTTTATCACCGCTACAAGTGCTTTCTATCACTGATAACGCAATATCTTCATCATTACCGTCTGTGTTTCAATCACCTATTTTAATCACTCGCCTACACTTTAGTGGTGGTCGAGAGAAAGCACTACAAGTGCGGTTTAATGCCATTCCTTACAGTGAAACACTTTGTTGGCGTCCAGTTGTTAAACCTCGTCCACTGATTACAGGCACACTCACTGCACGTATTACGAGTGCAAAAGATAACGATATTTACGCTCACCAAAATGAAAATGGCTTTTATTGGGTAAAATTTGACGCCGACCGTGATGAAAAACCCATGGGCTATGAAAGTATGCCAGTACGCTTGGCAAAACCTTATGCGGGCGATACCTATGGGATGCATTTTCCGTTAATTCAAGGTACTGAAGTCGCTATCGCCTTTCATGAGGGCGACCCAGACCGGCCTTATATCGCCCATGCATTGCATGATTCGCGTCATCCCGATCATGTAACGGATAGAAACAACACTCGTAATGTGATTCGTACCCCTGCAAATAATAAATTGCGAATGGAAGATAAACGTGGACAGGAGCATATTAAACTCAGCACCGAATATGGTGGTAAATCTCAGTTAAATTTAGGTCATATTGTCGATGCCAATCGTGATAAACGTGGCGAAGGTTTTGAATTACGTACTGATAGTTGGGGAGCAATAAGAGCAGGCAAAGGATTATTTATTAGTGCAGATAATCAAGCCAAAGCAGGTGGTGAAGTGCTGGCAATGGAGGAGGCTCAGTCACAACTCACTGCTGCATTAATAGAAATGCAAACCTTAACCAAAAGTGCAGAACATGCTAGTGCTCTCGCTTCTAATATCCGGCAACAGCAAGAAAGCCTAGAGAAAAAATTAATCCAATTAAAAAAATCAGTGCTCTTAGCCACTGCCCCTGACGGAATAGCACTAACCAGTGGCGATAATTTACAACTGTCGGCTGAAGAAAACCTCACTCTAACAGCAAATCAACAAGTTGATATTGGTGCATTTAAAAAATTCACGTTAGCAGCTGGCGAAATGATGAGTTTCTTTTCCAGAATGGGAGCAAAAATTTTCACTAAAACTGGTGATATCGAAATTCAAGCACAAGATGGTCGGCTATCAACATGGTCTACACAAGATTCAATAATAAGTAGTGGTAAAAAAATGGTGTTATCAGCTCAAGAGGAATTACTCTTATCTTGTGGTGGTGGATATATACGAATTAAAGATGGAGATGTAGAAATTGGGGGGCCTGGAAAGTTATTAATTAAAAATAATGGTATTCAAAAATTAGGTCCACAAAGTGTAGAAAGTGCCATGAAATCTTTTTCACCAGAAGAATTCAGTGAATGGTTTGTTATTAAAAACCCACTTTCAGGAGAACCGATTGCTAATCAGCGTTATCAAATTACATTACCTAGCGGAGAAATTATAAAAGGTATTTCTGACTCTGAAGGTAAAACAACTCGTATAAATTCTAATGCAATAAACGATATTCTAATCAAATTACTACCTTATGGGGAAAATGAATAATGCGATGCAAATTATCCTATTTTCTTATTTTACTCTTATCTGTATCGACACTTTCTGGCTGTTTATCATTAAAAGAAAAAGCCGCAATTAAAGCGGAACAAGATAAAATTGAACAACAGCGCCAATTAGAGGAATTACGAAAAACATTTAAATCCCCGGTGGTTATTTACCGCATTGACGACCATCGCTTTTTTACCCTCGAAGAATTTAATGAAAAACGTGAAGGCTATACGTTTTATAACAACACACAAACTCAAGCTCACTTTAAAGTGTATAACGGTTCGGCATGTAACTTTCGTGGACGACTAATTTGGGCGGCTACACAGGATGACTATATTGCTTTTCCTGCTGTGGATAGTAATTGGGAAAGCTGTGCAGGACGTCGAGATGCCTGCCAAAGTTCGATTTTACGCTATTATAGAGGTGAGCTGGTTCCACTAATTACTCCGGTGGGTAATAAAACACTTAATCCCGTTAATGAAATGAGAAAATTTACCCTTGTGGTGACAGATACCCATTTTTATATTGGAAAAAGCTACAGTTCTTCTCCTCAGAAAGAATCATTAAGTAACTTATCTTGGGATAAGTACCCTTACCCAACACTCGAAGAAGTGGAAAATAATACATCGAAACCTCATACATTAGAAGTTCCCAATCCAGAAATAAAAACTCCATCAGGACAAACTCAATTTGACTGCAGTGATCCCTCTATTTCCCCAATGTCAAAGTTAGGTGACTATGGGCGAGATTATAGAATTAAAAAATAGAGTTTCTTTTTTATATTCTTATTATTCATTGAAAAAACAAAAGGTAAAAATGAGCCAAAAAAAACACCCTCCATTTGTTAAAAAACAAAAAGTACCTTAACTAACCCACACAAAAATAACGGTAAAATAAAAACAATATAATGATTAATAAGGATAAGCCATGTTCGTTAAATTATTAAAATTACCTTTTATTGTTATTATTAGCACCACCTTACTTTCTGGCTGTTTATCATTAAAAGAAAAAGCCGCGATTAAAGCGGAACAAGATAAAATTGAACAACAGCGCCAATTAGAGGAATTACGAAAAACATTTAAATCCCCGGTGGTTATTTACCGTATTGATGACCATCGCTTTTTTACCCTCGAAGAATTTAATGAAAAACGCGAAGGCTATACGTTTTATAACAACACACAAACTCAAGCTCATTTTAAAGTGTATAACAGTTCAGCATGTAATTTTCATGGACGTTTAATTTGGGCGGCTACACAGGATGACTATATTGCTTTTCCAGCGACTGCCAGCAATTGGTATGGCTGCGCAGGACGTCGAGATGCCTGCCAAAGTTCGATTTTACTCTATTTCAAAGGAAAGCTAGTTCCACTTGTTGCACCAATGGGTAGTAAAACACTTAATCCCGTTAATGAAGCAAGAAAATTTACCCTTGTAGTCACTGATACCCATTATTATATAGGCAGAAGTTATAGTAATTCTCCACAAGAAGACCCCTTAACCAATTTATATTGGAAAAAGGAGCCTTATCCCACCCTTGAAGAGGTGAAAGATCGAACATGGAAACCTCATACATTAGAAGCTCCCAATTCAGAAATAAGAACCCCATCAGGGCAAATCCAATTTGATTGCAGTGATCCCTCTATTTCCCCAATGTCAAAGCTAGGTGACTATGGCGTGGATTATCAGTTAGTAAAATAAATTTATTTTAATACTCACCCTTCTCTATTCTATTTAAAAGATAAACGTGATGAACCAAGATAATACAAAAACGACCCGGTGGTTAAAACCCAAAGAATGCCTTGATGGTACCCAAGAATGGAAATCAAGCACTCATGCTTCTGATATCGGTGGAGAAATTCATGTTAAACCTCATTTGCCCGGTATTATTATTTTTGTTCATGGGGTTAATTCAGAAGGAGAATGGTATGAAGATGCAGAAAATTATTTATGTGAAGGGCTCAATAAACGATTGAATCTCCCTGAAAAATTTAAACTAGTGCCTAATGCGTATTATGAAAATAAATTTATTGTTGATGAAAAAAACATTGAAAATAGTCGCTATAATATTGAACATAACTCTCATGAAATTGAGACATTAAATAACTCCCCTATTATTCGTTTTTATTGGGGATACCGCGCTAATGATAATGAAGTAGGGAAATATAATATTCCATTAAAAAATAAAAAAGGGGATAGTCACCTTCGATTAAAAAAAAATATTATAACAAAACCAGATGATGATAAAAATTCAGAAGAAGAGGATTTTATTAAAGCAAGTTATCAAGAATACTCCATCTTATCTGTACCCAAAACAGATCGTTATGACCCATACTTTCCACTAACTAGCGCTAAAGAAAAAAGTTTATTTATTTCTCAAAAATTATCTCAAAGATATGGTCCTTTCTATTGGAATGGTGGTCCTTTTCAAAATGGGACTAATCAATTATTCAGTTTATGGAGCGAATGCGGTTTCTCTGGAAGTGTAGCTGCTTTTATTGATTTGCAATGGTTTAATCCTGAATCAGATAGATTATTAACAGACAGTCCTCCACGCAATTACTATGCTCATGCCGTGGAAAGACTGTCGAAATTGATCGCGATGATCCGAGAGTATAATTCTCACGATACTATCAGTGTGATTTCCCATAGCCAAGGCACCATGATTGCCTTAGCCGCTGCTGCCATTGAAGCACCAGATGCACTTTTTGTGTTAAATTCTCCTTATGCTTTACATGATTACAAATTAAATGCTGTCTCTTATCCTCTTAGTGAACAAATTAATGCTGAACAACGAGAAGCTACCCTTCAGGCCATTATTAATAAGGTGGCTGAAAATAAAGATAAGCTTAAAAATCATCCCTGTGGGTATAAAGGCCTTGTTGTGGGGCTAAATGAGGAGGGAAAAAGTTGGTCACCTAAAGATAAAATTCGAAAAGTAAATGATAACAATGCGGCCTCACAAGACTGCTCAGTTAAATTAACTGAAAATAATTTTATTCAAGAAAGAGATAACCATGGAAGAACCTATATTTATTGTAATCCTCATGATCGTGTGATGGGAGCGGGTCCCCTTCGTAGTATTGGCTGGAATGGTATTCCCAATATATTTAATTGCGAAACAAAACAATATTCTTTCTCACCATTTTTTACGAGCCAAGAAGAATGTACATTATATGTCCGTATATTAGGTAGAAATATGCCTTGCGGAGGCCCTCCAAATTCACCGACAGATGCCAATAAAAGTACTATTTTTTGTGATCACAAAAGCCGATATTGTGATGGAACTTCTTTTTGGGAAAATAATACTGAGCCCAAGCATTATTTGGCATGGCCCAAACCCGATAAGAATACCAAAATTTATATTAATGGTCCCGAAGTGCCTAACCCCATCCAAAGCAATGAAATGCTAGAATTTGATGAAACTTATACAAATGGTATTACTGATTTTAAAACTGCAAGCGAAAATAAAGGATTATATGGCTATGGGTTTGGTCAAGTTGATCCTATTGAAAATAGACCTATTGATGCTGACTATTATTATTTAATTGATTTTTATGATTATGATCGGATCCAAGTATCTTTAACTGATGAAGAGAAAAAAGCACGTGGCGATGATCCTAATCTTCATGCAGGTGAAAAAAATGATACTCATCGGTTCGAAACACTGAAAGAGAGTCGTGACCGGTTTCGTACTTATATACAACGAGGCACTGACCATAGTTCATTACCTAAAGATGAAAAGTTTTTAACGCGTGTTGTCGCTTATGATTTACCGATTGGTTATTGCGAAACAGGTAAATCTACAGAAAAAATGAATAAATTAAGAAAGTTTGCTGATTGGCAGAGTGGTTTAGATGATTATATGGTAAGTGGAGAATTAACTCCTTTCGAGATGCCCGATATTATAAAAAACCCTTTAAATAAAAAATAATTTCCACTTAAATTAAAAACCTGAAATAAGCTAATAATTAATAAGGATAAACCATGTTAATTAATTTATTTAAATTACCTTTTATTTTTATTATTAGCACCACCTTACTTTCTGGCTGTTTGTCATTAAAAGAAAAAGCCACTATAAAAATGCTAGAAGATGATTTAGTTCATCTACATTCAATTATTGAAGAAGCTAAAAATCTGGCACCACCCAGTATTATTTATCGTATTGATGAACATCGTTTTTTTACACTAGAACAATATAACCAGAAACGAGGAGGAATGACTTACTACAACAATACACAAAAAGGTATTCATCAAAAAATTCTGGATTCGTCAGCTTGCCGCTATAAAGGCCGATTAATTTGGTCAACTGATAGAGATGATGCTTTCGCTTTTCCTTCCGTACTGAGTAGCCGATATAGTCAATGCGTGGGAACAAAATATGGATGCATCAATGTTATTTTAGTCACATTAAATGGAGGAAAAAAATTTGCTCCTACAAATGCCGGCTTTGGTATTACGACTTATGATCCTGAATATTACTCTGCTAATTTTGATATTATTGTCACATCAGATGGCTTCTATTTAGGTAAGTCTTCTTACAGACAACAAAATGATGAACTTGATTCCCCTTGGTGGCGTAAATTCTATTTTGATCCTTCCGACTCTAATTATATTCATGATGATGTAGGCGATAAGGAAACACCATCCATTACTTTAAAAACACCTTCTGAGCAAACTCGTTTTGATTGTAGTGACCCAGCTATTTATCCTATTTCAAAATAAAGGAAACTTTTATGAATAATGGTGATAATAAAGAGACTACTCGTTGGTTAAAAGAGAAAATGTGTCTTGATGGTTCTTACTATTGGCAATCTTGTACAAATGCAACAAATATCGGTGGAGAAATACATGTAAAACCTAATTTACCTGGGATAATTATTCTTGTTCATGGTGTTCATTCAGAAGGAGAATGGTATTCCACTGCGGAAGAAAATATATGTAATGGATTAAATGAAAGATTAAACTTAACCAATACACCTTATAAACTAACAGCTAATAAGTATTATCAACCCACTTTTATATTAGATGAAAATAACCTTGATGATAGCCATTATATCTATAAAAAACCTATAAGAGAGTTAATTGAATTAGGAAACTCCCCTATTATACGTTTTCATTGGGGGTATCGTTCAGATGATAATAAATTGGATGACTATAAAATACCTTTAAAAAATATAGCGGGCGAAAGTTACCATCAATTAAAAAACGCAATAGTTAATCCAGAATATAGCTCTACCGATCAAAATAAATGGACATTAGAAGATAAAGAAAAATATCGTATTGCTGAAGAATATCAATCACTCTCATTTAAAAAACGTAAAATATTTATTTATGAAAAATTAAAAGATAAAGGTCCATTTTTATGGGAAGGTGGCCCATTCCAAAATGGTTGTAATCACCTTAAAAGCTTATGGAGTGAATATGGCTTTAGTAGCTGGCCTAAGCTATGGGCAACAATTCCTTTTCCTGCTCCATTTCCTATACCAGTTAATGTTCAAGCATTTAACCCTGAAACAGATACTTTACTTACGTCTTCACCATCTCGACAATATTTTGCTCATGCAGCAGGGCGGCTAGCCAAATTAATAGCGCAAATAAGAAAGAACAATAAAGATGACACCGTCACTGTAGTTTCTCATAGCCAAGGTACTATGATTGCACTAGCTGCTTGCGCAATTGAAGCTCCAGATGCACTATTTGTATTAAACTCACCTTATGCCATAGAAGATAAAACATTAAATACGTTTTCCTATCCTTTAAGTGAAAATATTGATAGGGATACAAGAATAGCAACGTTAAAAAAGATCATTGATAAAATTGCAGAAAATAAAAACAAACTCAAAAATAATAAAAATAATTTAATTGTTGGGTTAACTGAACAGAAAAAAAATTGGACTCCTTTTAATACAGAGATAAGTAGAAAAATAAACGTAGAAACACCATCAAAAAAAATTAATAGTATAAAAATAGAGAATAGTGGCACAGTTCAAGAACGAGATAACCATGGAAATACTTATATTTATTGTAATCCTCATGATAGAGTCATGGGTTCATCTCCATTAGGCTCAATTGGTTGGAGTGCTATTCCTAATATTACACAACATGGTCAAACACAGCCACATCCTATATTCTCCTCTTGTAAAACTCTATTTGTTCGCATGTTAGCGCGTAATACACCTTGCGGAGAAAAACCCGATCCTCAAAATGGTACTTTTACTGTATTTACAGATAAAAATGGAAGGTTTAGAGATGGCTATCCATTTTGGGATAATAAAACAGCCATAATAGATAGTTTTGTATGGCCTGAACCTGAAAAAAATATGTTTCTAAATATTAATGCACCCGAAGTTCCTACTCCTATAAAGGATTATGAGCAAAAAAATTTCGATGTTGGTTTTTTAGATAGTGATGAGCCTCCTAAAAAATTTGGAGGTGTTATATATAAAAATAACCAATATGAACCTGTTACTAGAGAATATTATTATCTAAAATATTTATACTCTTATGAGAATCGGATCTTAGTTGAATTAACCGATAAAGAAAAAAATAAATTAAGGAAAGACCCTCTAGCTACACCCAATGAGAAAAATGTATCAAAAAGATATGAAACCATGGATGAAATGAGAATACGTATAAGAGATTATATTTGCCGCCCTAATGATCACGGTACTTTACCTCTAAATGTTCATTTACTACATCGAATCTTAGCCTTCGATTTACCTATTGGGCATTGTTCTCAAGCTAATAATCCTGAAATGATGGCTGAATTACGTCGCCAAGCAGACTGGTTGAGTAATGGTGGTGATGAATATGTGAAAACCGGAAAATTAGATCTTCCTGATATACCAGAAGAAATATCCAATCCCGATTTATCAAAAATTTAATAATTTATTTAGAGAAAATAAAATGAAAAATATCATTCGATTAGGTGATCCAACCTCTCATGGAGGACACGTAATATCATCGAGCTCTACTCTTATTATTAATGGGAAAAAAGCTACGCTTCTTTATGATATTGTCTCATGTCCTCTACATGGGGATAATCAAATCATTGAAAGTAGTTCACATTATAATGAGAATGGTAAAGGAATTGTGTTTGATGGTTGTAAAACACAATGTGGAGCTATTGTTTATTCAAGTTGTAATGATATGGAAATATAAATGAAAAATTGGATACCTCCTCACAATCCGCCACCTTGGGAAAATAAACCATTCCCATTATTAACTTTAAGCAGCTTTATAATATTTATAAATGCAGTTTATTTTTTAATTTTAAAATTTTCGTTAAAAATTGATTTTAAAAGCTATATAACGAGTAACGATGGTTTTATATTATCTTCAATTATTTTCCTTTTTACATTATTTTTAGTGTCTATCTATGTCTTATTTTGGGAGATAAAAAAAACACTATATATTTACTGGTGCTTTTGGCAAGCAGATTTATTGACTAAATGGATCAAATCCAAACAAGATAAATTATATTTAATCTATTCGAATATAATATCTCACAACTTAACAACCATTTCTGACTTCAATAACGAAAGTTCATTTGAAAAAGCAGAACCAAGCAGTAAATTAATACATTTAGAAAGAGAAGATATTGTTGGTGAAGAAAGATTTTTTTATATTGTAAAACTCTTAATAAATAGCATTAAAGATATAAAAATCAGTAAAAAAGAAAAGTATTTTGTTATAATAAATAGTTTATTTGAACAGAGTGACTTCATAAAAGATAAAATAAAATCTTTTCTAAATGGCTATCTAAGTAATTATGAAATCATCTTTCAAGCCAAACCAAACTATAACAATCAATTTAATGCAATTAAAAATAAAAAATCAATCACACTTATTTTCTCAATAAATTACTATGCATTAAATACTAATGAAAAAAATGAGTTTTCAAGTTTAATTATACTTTCCTCTAGTAAAGAAAAAGAATTTTTAAAACTTTTTCAACCAATGCCATTTAAAATAGAAAATATAGATGAAAACATTAAAACAATATCAATAATTCAACAGCAACAGAATAAAAATATAAAACAAGTTAATTTTATTGATATTGAAAAAGAAAATTCAAATAACATCATGTCAAATTTAAGAAGCGAAAACAGTTATCAGTTATCCTTAGAAACCTATACTCAAGGTTACTTTTTTAATGAAAATATAGATAATTATAAAGAATTATCTATATATCATTTATTAGCTCTTATTTACTTATCAAATTTTAAAGATACTAGTCAGTTTTTATTTTATAAATTAGATAAAAACTATTACTGCCAAACAATAGGAGTTCAAAAATCACACATTGACAATCATTACTTGAACATACCAAAACCATCATTTCCACTAGGTACGCTTCTGGTTGGTTTTTTTGCTCTTACTTCTGTCATTTTTAATAACATAATTGACCAAGCTGAATTTAACAGTGAAAGAATAATAATTACGTCAACCTCCTTTCTTTTTACTATCATAATAATTAGTGTAATTAAAAAAATTTATATTATTTTTTACTGGAAAATTCATTTTTTAAAAACGCTTAACAAAAAATGGAATTTATAATGAAATCAAAAATAACACGCTATATTTCACTCTTTGTCATTATTTCAATAATTTCATTGGCTACAATTGTGTTCTTATTTATTATTTTCAATAAAACATCCATAACAGCAACTCAATCGTACTTAATGATTGGTTCAGTTATTTTCTCCTTAATAGTGCTTTTTTTCCTTTCTCGTTACTTTAAACCTAATATAACTATGGATATTGAAGATAATGATAAAAAAGATAAGATAAATAAAAAGAATGACAGAGTAAATGATTGGAATAAATATATAAAAGAAAATTACTCATTTACTTACAAGTCAAAATTATCAATCCAACTCCTCATCGGCACCTCTACTTCTATCGAAAAACTGGCTCCAAATCTAACAGCGGATATCTGGCAAGAAAACAATGGGACGTTACTTATCTATGGTGGTGATATCCATCAAAGTATTGATGAAAATTTAATTCAAGATTTAAAACAACTGCGCCGACGTCGTCCGCTCGATGCGGTTATTTGGGTGTCAGAAAATAACTTATCGCAACAACCGCTTGGTCATTCCTTATTTAATCACTTAAATCCGACCAATACAGACACAGCTAGCCGTTATTTCCACCAGCTATTTCGTCAACTACGCTGGCAAGCCCCCATTTGGCTTTGGAATATCAGTAATAACGGTGAAATAACAACAAATGAAGCACCCACAATCCTTTATTCAGCACCTTTAAAAGCGACATCTGAAACGCTTTCTAATGACTTAAAAACGCTTTTACCGGCATTAATGGAACAAGGCACACAAGCTGTCTTGCATAACCAAACACAAACTTACCTATTAGCATTAGCGCGTTTTCTTCAACATGAAGGATGTGAAAAACTCGCCAATACTTTGGCACCGCTTTTATCGGGTTATCGCTCGTTGCCGTTCGCTGGTGTGCTCTTTAGTACACCTGTTGACAATAACGTGTCTGCAACTTTATCACAAAATAATCAATGGACATCCAATCCCCATTGGAAAGCACTAATGGCAGTAAATTCACAATTACCCTATCAGTTAAAAGCCTCACCTGTAGGTTTAAATTCCAAACGTATTTTGCAATATACCGTTGCAACCGCCATGACGCTGTGGGGCGTTGGCATGGTAGTTTCTTACTTTATGAATCGCCAATTAATTACCCAAAGCCAACAACAAGCGCAGTTAGCAACAGACAATCATCAATCTGAATTTGCCCGCTTACAGGCACAATATGGCTTACAACAAACCTTAGGTTTATTAAGCCATCGAGAAAAAACCTCTGTTCCATTTTGGCTACGCTTTGGGTTAAGCAGTAATAACGCATTGCTTAGTCATTTATGGCCTGTTTATAGCCAATCCATGTTGCCGTTATTACGCGATTCAACACAACAACATCTTGAAAATTATCTTCACGCATTTATGCAGTTCCCACCAGAAAGTGCAGAACGAACTGAAGGTGCTCAATCCGCTTATCAAGCCTTAAAAGCCTATTTGATGATGGGTGATCCTTCCCGTATTGATCCTACATTCTTCACTGAAAGTGCATTACGTATTTGGCCCGAATATAACGGATTAAAAGAAGGGGAATGGCAAACATTAGGCACTGAATTATTAACCTTCTATGCCTCTCAATTGCCTTATCACAATGAATGGACAATCAAGCCTAATCGAACTTTAGTTGCCGGAAGCCGAACTATTCTTATTCGCCAAATTGGTCAACGTAATGGCGAATCTGCGCTTTACCAAAAAATCTTACAACAAGCGCAGCATAACTTTGCGGATATGACGTTAGATGATATGACCGGTGATACCGATGTCAGTTTCTTATTAAGTTCAGCAGATACGGTACCCGGTATTTTTACGCGTAAAGCATGGGAAGAATCGATTGAGCCCGCGATTAAAAAAGCCGTTCACGAGAGACGAGAAGAAATAGATTGGGTGTTAAGTGACACACAAAAAGAGACCGATATTGATATCTCACCTGAAAAACTTCAGCAAAACCTGACAGAACGCTATTTTAATGATTTTTCAGGCAGTTGGTTAAGCTTTCTCAATGGCTTACAGTGGCGAGAAACACAAAGTCTTTCAGATACCATTGATCAGCTCACCTTAATGAGCGATGTCAGACAATCCCCCATTATTGCCTTAATGAATACGCTTTCTTATCAAGGTAAAACAGGGCGCCAACAAGAAAAACTAGCAGACTCTTTTGTTAACTCAGCCAAAGATTTATTAAACAAAGAACAACAGCCTGTTATTAGTCAAAAAGCGGAATTTACAGGCCCTCTAGAGCCTGTTTTTGCGCCAATATTGGCATTTACCGATCCTCAATCTTCAGCGCAAAACAATGATGTGTTGAGCCTACAAGCCTATCTCACTCGCGTAACTCGAGTTCGCTTAAAACTTCAACAAGTTGTTAATGCCCCTGATCCACAAGCCATGTCTCAAGCATTGGCTCGAAGTGTTTTTGAAGGAAAAACGGTCGACTTATCAGAAACGCAAGATTACGGTAGCTTAATCGCGGCAAGCTTTGGGCAAGAATGGAATAGCTTTGGTGAGACATTGCTTGTGCAGCCCATGTCTCAAGCATGGCAACAGTTATTAGCGCCCACTTCACAAGGTATCAACACTCAATGGCGAAATGCCGTTGTTAATGACTGGAATATGGCATTTGGTGGTCGCTATCCACTCAAAAATACGCAAAGTGAAATCTCATTACCTTTAATGGCGCAATATCTACGCCCTGATAATGGTCGTATTCAGCGCTTCCTTGAAACTCACCTTAACGGTGTTTTACATAAAGAAGGTACGCACTGGGTACCCGATACCACGAATGCACAAGGCTTAACCTTTAACCCTGAGTTCTTAAAAGCCTTAGATAAACTAAGCTATCTCGGTGATGTCGTTTTTGCGAATGGTGAAGCGCGTCTTTATTTTGAGTTACGTCCAGGTACATCACCTGACATTATGCAAACCCACTTAATGATAGATAAACAATCTCTTATCTATGATAACCAACAACCTCAATGGCAACGCTTTGTTTGGCCAGCTGATACCGTTGCCTCTGGCGCATCACTCAGTTGGATCACCACCAATACAGGGACACGTATTTATGGTGATTATCGTGGCGTCTGGGGCATCATTCGTTTATTGGAAGATGCCCAAATTGCCCCTTATGCCGGCAGCACCAGTAGTTACTCTGTCAATTGGAAAACCTTAAACGGGCAATCCCTAAACTATACCTTAAGAACAGAAATGGGCGAGGGTCCAATCGCACTCTTGCAATTGCGCAATTTTGTTTTACCAGAAAAGATTTTTTTAGATTAAATAAAAATCACATTCTCTATTATCTCAAAAGGAAATATGCTCACTATGTCCTTATTGGATACCTTAATTTCATCATGCTTTGCTGATGATACAAACAAAATGCAACAACTTGCTCAACAACAAATCGCTTTATGGGATCGTTGGTTATTACCGATTACCCCTAATCAACCTGTGGGTGATGATCCCAGTTATGAAGATGACTTTGAGCGAATGAAAGAAGAAGTCAATAAACTTTCTGGCGCAGATACTGAACTGATTTGTTTACTTGCTGAAAAATTACTGCTCAATTCCTGCAAAGATGTGCGCGTGGTGACTTATTATATTTGGGCACGCTTACACAAAGAAGGTGAACACGGGCTTGCCGATTCTTTAGGGCTTTTAAGTGGGTTGCTTATTCGCTATCACGACACGCTATTACCTAGCCGAGCCACGAGTAGAAAATCTGCTTTAGAGTGGTTATCAGGACAACGTGTTTTAGATAGCTTATCGCTTTATCCTGAAGTCGATCGTCATCAGTTTTCTCGTATTATCGCCTTATTAGCCACCATTGAAACTGAACTTGAAACATGGAATGAAGCTGAAAGACCGCAGCTTGCAGGATTACATCAAGCACTCGAAAAACGCCTTGCTCAGTCTGGTGGCACAAGTTCATTAGTACCACAAAATATCAGCAGAAATGAATCCGCTTATAACTCGTCTTCAACGCCCTCTTCTTTATCACAAAGCACGCCAATAGAAACAATACAATCAGGTCGTGAATTATTAGATCAATCTAAAATGCTTGCTAACTACTTACGCAATCAACCTAACGGCTGGTTAGCTGGGCATAGATTAATGAAAGTAGTGAGATGGGATACGCTTCATCAACTTCCCCCACAAGATCAGCAAGGTTGTACTCGCCTTTCTCCCCCAAGAACGGATGCCAGAGCACAACTTAAACGCCTTTATTTACAACAAAGTTGGGGGGAACTTGCAGAACAAGCTGATAAGCTTTTTGCAGAAGGTGTTAACCATTTTTGGTTGGATGTACAGTGGTATCTTTATCAAGCACTCAGTAAATCACCTGCTCCTTGGAATGCATGGTCTGACATTATAAAAAACGATTTAAAACAGTTCCTTATCCGCCTTCCTGATTTAGAGAACTTATCATGGGAAGACGGTACGCCCTTTGCCGACGAAGTAACATTAAGTTGGATCAAACAACATGTTATGGAAGAAAACTTTGATGCCATGCAAGGGTTATCAAATAGTTACTCTCATCAATCTGAAGATGAACCGATATTGGCATTAGAAACTGAAGCTATCACACAAGCGGATAATGAAGGTATAGAGGTTGCATTAAAATGGCTACAACACCGTCCTGATATCAGCACTTCAAGACAAAAATGGTTATTAAACCTCGTTATGGCGCGAGTAGCAGAACAATTTGCTCGTCACGATCTGGCATTAAACTTATTACGAGAACTCGATAAAAAAGCGCTTTCAATGTCATTAACACAATGGGAGCCTAACTATATTTTTGAAGTGAAAGCACGGCAACTTCATCTTTACCGAGCAAAAATCCAACGTAACACCTCAGATAAATCCCATATAGAACAACAAATGGAACTGTTACTCAGTGAATTAACTGCTATCGATCCCGTTCGCTCTGCGATTTTATATTCTTAATCTTTTACTCGACAAATCAAGGTATCAAATTAATGGATGATTTAACCCTTCGCTATTTTGATGCAGAAATGCGCTATCTTAGAGAAGCTGCAAAAGAGTTTGCACAAGCACACCCCGATAGAGCTGCGATGCTCGATTTAGATAAAGCAGGTACGCCCGATCCTTTTGTTGAGCGCTTATTTGAAGGCTTTGCTTTCTCAATGGGGCAATTAAGACAAAAAATTGATGATGATTTGCCTGAATTAACAGAAGGTCTTGTCAGCTTATTATGGCCTCACTATTTACAAACAATCCCTTCACTATCAATTGTTGAATTGGCTCCAGATATTCAAAAAATGAAAATAGCAGATAAGATCCCTGCTCAATTTGAGGTTCTTTCTCGCCCTATTGGTCCTAAAAAAACGATTTGTCATTATCGAACAACTCAAGATTTAACGCTCAATCCAATAAAAATTGTCGCTGTAAATTTAACGACTGAGCCAGATGGTCGTTCAATTATTCGACTGAGATTTAAATGCAGTGAAATGATTAATTGGTCTGAAATTAGCCTTCATAAACTCTCATTTTATTTATCTGGCGATATTCCGACAACCAATGCACTGCATTTGGCATTAACTAAACAAGTTGCAAAAACTTATCTAAAACTTCCTCAATCAAAAGATAGAATAGCAATCCCTCTCTATTTTTCACCGGGAGGATTTCATGATACAGACACTCTTTGGCCTAAAGGAGATACCACATTTAGTGGTTATCAATTATTACTTGAATACTTTTCTTTCCGTGAAAAGTTTATGTTTGTTTCACTTAATGGATTAGATGATATTCATTTTCCTGAAGAAACATCTGAGTTTGAATTAGATCTTGTTCTCAATACATTATGGGATAACTCTCTTACATTAAATGAAGAAAATATCCGTTTACATTGCGTACCGGTTATTAACCTTTTCAATATAGAAGCTGATCCACTCACTGTTAATGGATTAGAAAGCGAATATTTATTACGACCGCGTCGTGTTCAAGATGGACACACTGAAATCTATAGTGTTGATAGCGTACATGGCTCTCAACGTACAAATGAAGCGATTTATGTACCATTTACCAGCTTTCGCCATCGTGGAGGCATGTTACGACATAATGCACCTGAACGTTATTATCATACCAGAGTAAAGCGTGGTGTTACGGGGCTTCATGATACTTGGCTTATATTAGGAGGAGAAAAACAAGAGATTGATTTAGCAACTCAGACAGAAACCCTTTCATTGCAACTCACGGGTACTAATGGGCAATTACCGCGCAAAGCACTGCAAAGTACCTTACTTGATAGAACAGAACAAACCTTACAAATCCCACTCACTGTATGTAATTTATGTAAGCCAACACTTCCTCTTTATCCTCCTTCTGAAGATCGTTTCCACTGGCGAGTGTTGAGTCATTTAGGTTCAAGCTTTCTTAACATGATGGATAATGCTGAAGTACTACGAGGCACTCTCGCACTTTATGATTGGCGAGATGATGATATGAACCACCGAAAACTCGACGCCATTATTCATGTTGAACATCATTTAATTGAACGCTTTGAAAAAGGTTTTTTGCAACGAGGTATTGATATCGAAGTCACGATTGATAGCAATGGTTTTAATGGTGAAGGTGATATTCATTTATTTGGCGAAATGCTTAACCGCTTTTTTGCACTTTATGCCGATGTTCATCTTTTTAATCAATTAACACTGATTATCTTACCAACAGGAAAACGAATTCAATGGAAAGAAAGCCGCAACCCACAGCTACCTCGTTAATTCAGGCATTAGGCAAAAAATTACCTTATGTGAATTTCTATCGTTTTTGTCAATTACTTGAAAAAACCAGCCCCGAATTACCTGAATTAGGAAGTTCTCATGATCCAAAAACCGATCCTATTCGCTTTCGACCACATCGTGGTATGGGCTTTCCTGCGACAGAGCTCAAAGGAACTGATCCTCTAGATAAATACCGAAAAAGCACAATACCAAGCTTACATACTACCTTTTTGGGGCTTTATGGTATCACATCACCACTTCCAACATCTTACCTTGACGATATTGCACAATACCGAGATGGTACGGATTCACTCACTGATTTTTTAGATATCTTTAACCATCGCCTGACGACTCAGTTTTATCGGATCTGGCGCAAATACTCTTATCCCGCCACCTTTGGGGAAGGCGGATCAGATAAAACATCACAATATCTTTATGGCTTAATTGGTTTAGGTATTCCGGGCTGTGCAAATCATGTGCAATCCCCCCTATCTCGATTTTTAGCACTGTTAGGGATCTTGCGTTTACCAACACGTACAGCCGAAGGCATTAGCGCATTAGTAAAATTATTAGCACCATCGACGAAAGTCAGCATTGCGCCTCATGATCCTCGAAGAATTACACTAGATGCCCCCACAATCATGTCGTGCTTACAACCGATAACATTAGAAAATAAACCTGTTTTAGGTCGCTATGCTATTGATGTAAATAGCCAAGTATTAATAAAACTACATACTGAAAATAAGGAAGAAGCAAAAGGCTGGTTACCTGATGGCAGTATTTATCAAGACTTTATGGCACTGCTTCGTGTTTATTTAGGCTCAAGAGTTAATGCGCGGCTCCGTTTAACATTACCTCGAAACTTATTACCTGATGCAACATTGAGCACCTCTAAAAACCAAGGTGTGCAATTAGGTAGAACCGCCGTCATGCGACCTCACAACCAAATTGAAACACTAACCGCATCTTTTATCACCATTGGACTTGGCTTTTACCAATATCTACCCCCTCGCACTCAACATTATAAAAGTGATGAATATGGCAATTATCAATTTTAAATCACAAACATTTTTTTCTCGTGCCCACCGATTAGCACTGTTATTTATAGCAATATTTGCAATTGCGGGTTGCGGTTTAACTCAAACCATCAGTGATGGTACTGTCTCTTTAACTAAGTCTATTCTTTATAAACAAATCAAAATATTGCATTTAGATTTTACTGCAAGAGAAGCACTTAATACCGATGATAATGGTTCATCACTTTCCGTTATTGTTCGAGTATTCCAACTAAAATCAGCAGATACTTTTAATGATAGTGATTACCTCTCACTATTTAATCAAAATAACGATGTTTTAAAATCCTCTTTATTAGCACAAAAAGATTTACGCATTCGACCAGGTGAATCTATTTCTTTAGATATGCCAATGGAGAAAGAAACCGAATTTGTCGCTATTGCCACGATGTTTCACACACCTGACGAAGCTAAAAATAACTGGCGAATTGTTATTCCTAAAAATGAACTCGATCCTGATAAAGCACGTAAAATTGAACTTGCTGAAAATACACTTACATTACAACCTTTGGATAAAAAATAACGATGCCACAACCATCTCTTTATGAAATGCTAACGGGTTATTTTTCAGGTGGGTTACCTGTTGATTCTATATCAGAAGAAGATCAGGTTATTCTTTCTGTTATGGATAATATTCGTCGAATATTAAATTCACGAGCAGGAACATTAAAACATCTGCCTGATTATGGTTTACCTGATATGAGCAAAATAATTCAAGGGCTACCTGGAAGCTCACATAAGGTAATGTCTATATTATCAACAACATTACTAAAATATGAACCTAGAATAAAATCAGTAACACTAGGTATATTACCTGAAAATGAATTTGGAAAATTGTGTTATTCTTTAGATATTGAATTACATGAAAGAGGGCTTATACGTTATGGTACTGAGTTTTCACCTGATGGAAGAATATTTCTCCATCATTTAAAAAAACAATTTTATTTATCATGATGTTATTTCTTTCTATTTATTCTCATTTTTTCTTTATTTAGATTTATTTTTATATTATTGAGACCTTAAATTAACTTGAGGCAACTATGAATTCTTACTTAGATTCACTTTCAATTGGAGGTGATCCTCGTGTGTTTAATCAATTTCTTGCTGTTAAAGAAGAACTTGATAAACGATTTCATCCAGCTCGCCCAGATATTAATTGGCAGTATGTCCATGAATTGTGTCTCTCTTTATTTAATCAAAATGGTGCCGATCTTCAAACCGCCTCTTGGTTTGTCATATGTCGTCAACACCAAGCTGGACTTGATGGTCTAAATGAAGGGCTTTACCTTATTCATAATATATTGACTCAATATTGGCAAACATTATGGCCAGTGCAAACACATACTCGTATCAATATTCTTTCATCCTTAAGCCAACAGTTAATCTCCGGTATTCGTGGTACAACTTTTGTCTATTCCGACTTATCTATTCTTTATCAAATTGAAGAATTATTAAAGAATATCAATCATCACCTTCAAATTTTAGAAATTAAACATCTTGTTCAATTTGATTATTTAGAGAACTTAGTTATTGCTCAAGCGCGGCAATTAGAGAATGCAGACACATTAGATAGTAATTTTAACGCTCTCGAATTATCCTCTACGGTCAATAAAGAAGAAAAGATCTCACCACAAATTATCGATACGACTTTATCTACATCACCTACGCCAAAAAACATTAATAAAGGTATTACACCACCCAAAACCTATATATCCTCTTCCATCTCATTACAACCTCCCATAAAAAAGACATATCGACAGGAGCTATGGCGAGGGATTTTAATTGGCACACTAACCAGTAGTTTATTTTTCGTTATCCTATTCTATTTTTGGTTATCTGAATTAAAAAATAACAATCTAACAGATGCTTTTCCTTATATTCCAACTATTAATGCCCACGCAGGCTCTCTTATTGAACAACAAACTGCAAATGGTAGAAATATAACAAAAACGCTCAATTCTGAGCAGATTGATGTGATACAACAACGTTTAGATGAACTCGCGTTACTTTCTCCCACATGGGCACAGAGTTATGGACTTGAAGTAATCAGTTATTTGAGTGAGCAGTATGAAGATAATCCAGAGCTTTTATCATTTACGCAGCTTTGGAAAAATAATCTAAAAATAAATGCCACCACGGATGAACAACTCAATCAATGGTCTAAAGGCATGGCTGAACTCGACAGATTAAGTCAACGACTAGATAGCTTTGATGGTAATCCTAAAAATTACATAACAGGCTCTGAATTAAAATCGATCATTTTTAAAGTTCGCCAACATTTCAACCAAGCTAAGCCTTTAGAGGAAGAGTTACGCTTACTTGAAAAGCAACCAACACAAAATGCAATTTCAGACTATGAATATCAACAAATAGATAACCATTTTAAACAACTATTAAATCGATATTCGTTATTACGTTCTAAATAAAGAAAACAATAGTTTTAGTTTAAATAAAACTTTCACTGCTTATCAAGCAGTAAAAAAATTATAGATCAAATAAAGAAATGATAATTAAAAATAAATATTCAATATTAAAATCAAAAATAACAACAAATGGAAAAAACTATAAAATCGACAAATTCACCTCTCATTAATTTAAATATTGAAAAGTTAAAAATAATCATAATTGCACTATTTTAATACTGATAGAAATATTCATTAAAAAGTAACGAGTTATTACAAAATAGCTTTTAAATTAATAACTAAAAAAGAAGATAATAATAAAATTACAGTATTAAACCATCAGTGTATGACACAATTAAATTATCACATAATGACTAAAAAGGAATAACTCTCATTATATTCAAGGAAATACGAGTAAAATCACGTATATTTAATCACTAAAGTAACAAATCAATTAATGAGATTTATCTTTATTACAAATACGTATTACTAAAACACATCTTAATTACATTCTGTTTCAATTATCAACACTAATAAATATTAATTTTCAATAAACTAATTGTAATAAGTTTTGTTAATTATTTAGATTGTAAGGTGTTTGAATGAATATAAAAATGTTTGTTATTTCATTATTATTGGTTTCTTTTGGCGCACAAGCATTGATTATTAATGAAAATAATCCACCAGAATATCAATCTTTTAAATCAAATTATTCTGATATGATTGAGTTGGCTAATAAATCACGTTTACCACATCGGGTATTCTATACTTCACCAAGTACAGGCAGAAATGCACTATGGTTTGATGCTGTAAAACATGGTGATTTAAATGAAGTCAAAAAGATGCTTGCCAATGGTCAAAATATTGAAGCAAAAGACACGGGAAGTTTAGAGCAAACAGCGCTAGGATGGGCTGCGTTTATTGGTGATGAAGAGATGGTAGATTACCTCATCTCTCAAGGTGCAAGCCTTTGGGCGACGGATAGAGGCGATGTTTATAATGTCTTTAAATCGGCAGTCTTAGGAAATAACGTCAATGTGGTAAAAAAAATTCACGACCTAATGAGAAGCGATATCGAGCTCAATAACCAAAGAGTAGAAAGCGATGGTGAAACATTTATTATGATTGCAGCCAGCAATAATCGTCTTGAAACCGTAAAATACCTTATTTCTAAAGGTGCAGATGTTAATCTTGTTACTACAACACAAGATAAATCATTATTCTCTTATAATCACAGTGCATTGAGCTATGCTTGCCAAAATAATCTTAAAGATATGCAGAGACTGTTGATCAGAAACGGGGCTATAAATCATATAACAGGTACAACATCCTGCCATTAAATACACAAAAGCCATCCTATAATAAGATGGCTTTTGTGCTATTAGTCATTGAGTTTTGAGAAATAGAATTTTAATTAAAGCAACTAAAAAATAACTCAATATATTTATCAGAACTCAATATCAACAAATGATATTCCAACACGACATTTAAACGACTTTCTTTTTTCTAAATATAACTATCTCACTTGGCTGCGTTATCGATTGCTTGTCCTCAAAAACCATAAAATCTGTTTTTTTAGCCTCTAAGATAAGGCTTTGAGGTGTAACACCAAGTATATAAGAAATAGTAATTAGTTGATCTACAGCTATTTTTAAATGTCCATCCTCTAATTGAGCATAATGTAACAGACTTATTCCCAATTTTTCAGACATCTCATTTTCTGTTATTTTCAATTGTCTTCTTATCATTTTTATCCTATTTCCAACCTTGGTGTTAATCATCCTATTGTTCTCCTTCTTTTATTAGATGATCATATCGATAAAACACCGAATTACAGTTTAAAAACGATCAAATCATAAACTGAAAATACTTAACCATTTGTTATTGAACACTAGTAACAGTACTTACTTTCACGAACTCTGTTAATAAGGTTATTCCGATATTTTAAATTTAAAATAATTTACATTTCTATATGTAATTTTAATATACATCAGATTTAGAATAATACCATAGTATTAAATATCGAATATGCAATCAATAAATATCAATAAGTTAGCTAGTTTTTAATTGTCATTTTATAGAAAAAGAGAAGTTTACTCTAAAAACCATAGATATAATCAATGGTTTTTATGCGGGCATATTTATTATTAATGAATAAATAATAAATGTTGCAAGAATATATATTGATTATTAATTAGATAAAATAAATTTAACATTTATAATGCTTTTACTCTTTAATTTTTTATAAAAATAAAATTTAATACTGACATCTATCTGCGGTTTAAAATAAAACCGCAAATATTTTATTTTTTCTTTAATTCAATTTCTTCATCATAAAAACGTAATTTTACAGGTTCACCATCTGCATCTTTAAAATTTAAGCGCAATTTTGTCGCTGTCTTACTTGGAATATTTACATCTTCCTGAATATCACCTAAATATGCTACAAAATCATCAGCATCTATAGCATAAATATTTTTCTTTTCATTTAAGTTTGTTAAACGGATAAGAGAATCAGAGTTATTTTTAACAGCAAGAGTTACTAAATAATTATTCTCACCTGTAGACTCAACAGAAAGTGTTCTAATTGTTGTGTATTTTTTCAGATTATCTTTATCATAAATAATGACTGCACCGTCTACACTGCTACCAGATTGGCGTCCTTCGTCAACTCCATCCTTTAATCCAGATAAGGCATCTTTACTTACAATAGTTAAATTAGACGTGAAGGCTTTTACTCCCTCTTTTATTGCACTTGTTTCTTGGGTTTCTGTCGCAAATGCAGTTGATGAAAAAAGTAATATTATGCCTACTAAATGTGTTTTTCTCATTATTTCTCACCTATCAAATTAGGACTTACTTATAAAAATAAATATAAATTTATTTTTCTTTCTATCAACTAATGTAATAGAAATAAATCATAATCGTGAATTAGATATATCCTAAGTACAAAAACACACCTTTTATTTAAATAATAATTTTATAAAAATAAAAAACCTGATTCCGATTAAATATCGAAATCAGGCATTGTTAGCTACTTAATAAACGACCCCAACTTTATGGCGTCTCTTCAAATTTGAAGGCTTTTTCTAAACTAGATTGATTAGAATCTGTAAAGACTAAATGGTTTTGGATCTAAAACAGGTTTTTTACCAAGTAATAAATCAGCTGTTAATTCTGCTGATACTGGGCTTTCTGTCATACCCCAACCTGTTGCTGTATTAATCACTAAACCTGGGTACTCTTTAACTTCTGAAATAATTGGATTCTCATCTGGTGCGATAGCCATTGCACCACTCCATTGATCAATTAATTTTGATTCTTTAAAGGCAGGGAATTCTGCTTTTAATTTTTCTAATGAAGCATTTAACTCAGGTAAATCTGGCAGTGCAGTCATATTTCTAAACTGTTCAAACGGAGAAACTTCATCTAAGTTCCAATGTGTTGATTGCATAAATGAATTGATTAATTGTTCATTTAAAGAAATATGCACAGGGAAATCAGGTAGAGCTAATAATGGCAGATATTTATAACCATAAGTGAAAGATTCTTTCACTACTGGAGCCACAATAACACGAGGAGAAGTTGCGTAAGTACCATCAGCTTGTTCACGGAAGAAAATACCGCCCGGTAAAGCAACGTTGCCACCCGGTGCTGTTGGTGAACCACTGATTAACTGTTGAGACTGATATGCAGGCAGTGTTGGTACATCAACATTGAGATTTTGCATAAATAGGCGTGACCAAACACCACCAGCAACAACAACTTGAGAAGTTTTAATTGCACCTTTCTCTGTTACAACATCAGAAATCACACCTGCTTGTGTTTCTAAGCCACGAGCCGCACATTGAGTGTAAATTCGAACGCCCATTTTTTTAGCGTATTCAGCCATAACGAAGGTTGCTACTTCAGGATCGAAGCTACCAGAATCTTCTTCAAAGCCAGCAATTTTCCAATCTGTTGTCGCACCACGAAGACGTTGATTTAATTCAGCACCTTCAATAATTTTGGTTCTAAATGGAATATCTGAGCCAACATTCTTACTTCTTTCATCAATCCATTTTCTTACGTTAACTAAATCTTCTTCATCAAGAGGAACTTCAACGCGACCTTGTGTACGATAAGTAGTGTCAACGCCTACTTTTGCGTTCATTTCACGCCAGCGATGTTTGCCCAAATGGTGTAATAAGAACGTTTCATCAGGCATTTTATAGCTAATCGCCTGACCATAGAATCTTGAAGATTGCTCACCAGCGATGTTACCTTTCTCAACAATCACAACAGATAAACCACGTTCTACAAGGTTAATCGCTGTCATAATACCAAGAATACCAGCGCCAATAACAACAACATCAGCTTGTTTTGGTAAAGCACCTTCAGTGCCTTCAACAAAGCCATGTCTTGGCGTACCCGGAACAAAGCGCCCTTCGCGAGTTAACATTGGTGTCAAAATACCAGCACCAGCAGCGACAGCCACTACTGTTCCACCAATGATAAATTTTCTTCTAGATATCGCCATTTTACACGTTCCTTTTACTCAATGAATTATTAGCATTAAAATAATAACGATATCTTATTTCATTTGTAAACTATTAGTAAAGTATTTGTAAATCTTTTCATCTATTTTTTTCTTAAAAACCCGTACTATTTAATTTACTTATACAAAGAAGGGAATTAATTATCATTTTGTTTTTTATCGATTATTTAAGTACATTAAGTAAAATGAAAGCATATCAAACTAGTTGTTTTCTTGGTTTTTTAATCAATATATAAAATTTTCCACTATTAAAGCGCTACACCCCATTTGTTAAATATCACGTTATTACGCATTCAAGTTACAAATAAACAAGTGAGATAAAATAAATTGATTAACAAATAATCCACAAAATCACTAATGTTACTAAAACAATAAATTGAGCACATAAGAAGGAGATAAGAATAAGAAACATAACAATGGACTGGTTATTTGATGGTGATTCAGAGGAAAATAAGGCGGTAGTTAAAATGACCATACTTAAGATTATATTTATCTCTATACATAACCAAATTTTAAGTGTTCATTTTTAAACCAATAGTGCAAAAAATCTTTTTTTGATTATTTTTATCAAGGCAGCTTAATTTTTCCCTTACAAATCAACGCTGTTACAATTTGAAACAAAATACACATTTTGTTACATATTAAAAATCCATGTACATTAGAACGGACTGGCTTTAGCGAGATTTCGGACATTTACGAAAGTGAATCGTATAAGCAAATACACTTATTATAATAAACGAAAGCAGTAAATATCGTGTGAACAATTATTTTACGCTAAGTCACTTATCCTACGAGGATACAACGCCCTTTCTCTCTGCCCCTTTCTTTACTTCCTTCCAAAATTACTTAAGCTACTCTTATCAAATCGCAGTGCGCACTGGCTGATTTTTATCGAAAGGACTTCAACAAAATGATTTTGTTGAGAAACGATTATTCACTGTAAATTAAGGACTTGCCATGCCAACTCCATGCTATATCTCTATCGAAGGGAAAACTCAAGGTAACATCACTGCGGGCGCATTTACCGCGGAATCCGTCGGTAATATTTATGTTCAAGGCCACGAAGATGAAATGCTGGTGCAAGCATTCTCTCACGTAGTCACTGTACCTACTGATCCACAATCGGGTCAGCCTTCAGGTCAACGCGCCCATAAACCATTCCGTTTCACTGTGGCGTTAAATAAAGCGGTTCCTCTGCTGTATAACGCATTAGCCTCGGGCGAAATGCTGCCAAAAACCACCTTAAAATGGTATCGCACTTCGGTTGAAGGGAAACAAGAGCATTTCTTCACCACCACGCTAACCGATGCGACTATCGTCAACATCGATTGCCAAATGCCACACTGCCAAGATCCGGCAAAATCAGACTTCACACAACTGATCGAAGTCTCCCTGTCTTATCGCAAAATTGACTGGGAACACACGGTTGCAGGCACGTCTGGCTCTGACGACTGGCGCGCTCCTCTCGAAGGTTAATCCTTCTTTTCACCTGCACACCAAAGTGTGTGGGTGTTTCTTTGTATTTTCTTAATGGATAAAACAAGCGGTAGCTTGCTCAGTGGATATTGGAGCGAATGATGTTTGCGAAAGATAAAAAAAATAATCTCACCTCTCAGCTTGGTGGATTAAAAAAGAAGGCGCTCGATAAAGCGCAGGATCTAGCGATTGCTAAAGCAACATCCACACTTTCGGCCTCTACTCAGCAAGCCCTCGCTACAGCTCAAACGGCACAACAAGGGCTTTCGCAAGCCTCGTCAATGGCCTCTCAAGCCTCATCGCTTATTCCCGGTGGCGGTTTTACCGGTGGAATAAATAACGACGATGTACCGGGGCTTACCTTCTCTGAAGGATTGGCTAAAAATAAAGCCTATGCACAACTGTTAGATTCGCTATTAGGCGCGGTATCGCCTTCTGGTTTGGTTTTCACCTGCCAAATTGCTGGCTTGCCTGAAAGCACCTTTCAAGTCACGGAATTTAATCTAAATGAAGGGTTATCACGTTTATTTTCACTGTCCATTAGCGCAGTCACGACTTTGCCTTTTATCGATTTTCAATCGCTATTGGGTGTGGCTTCATCGTTAACGGTTAAGCGTAATGGCAAAGAAGTCCGTACTGTACGTGGGATCTTAGCCGGTGCCGTGCAAGGGAATACCGACGGTGTAAAAACGTGGTATCACTTCGATATTCGCCCTGAAATGTGGGTGATGACCCTAAATCAAGACAGCCGTATTTTCCAGCATAAAAAAGTACCTGAGATTTTAAAAACGCTGTTAGAAGAAGCCCATATCAAAGCAGACAGCAAATTTTACCGTGATGATTTACACCAAAAACGCCCCTATACCACGCAAAAACGGGAATCTACCTATGCATTTTGGTGTCGTTTAGCCTTTGAAGAAGGGATTAACTTTTGGTTTGAAGAGAACCAACTGTTTTATAGCGATGAACATATGGGCATGACGGCAGGCATTCACCTTACCTATAACCCGCAAGCTGAAAGCGATATTACAGATAGCACAGCGACCACATGGCAATACGGCGAATATCTCTGTGTGGATGAAACCATTCAAAAAGACAATAACTTTATCCGCCCTTCTTACCCATTAGCGCATCAAGCCAAATTAGAAAAAGGCGGTCAACATAGTGTGTTCGAAAGCTATGGACGCTTTCAAGAAGATGCACAAGCTGCCCCTTTAACTACCATTCGTTTTGAACAACTGCGCAACGGCAGTCGTGTTGGACGTGCCAGCACCAACTGTTTTGCCTTAATGCCGGGCAAGATTTTCTCGCTGAGCAATCACCCTAGTTTAATGATGAATGATAACTGGCAAGTTATTCAAGTTTCGCATCATGGCGTACAACCCTTGGCAGATAACAGCGGAGGCGAAGGTACACAGCTTTCTAATAGCGTCGAATTTATTCCCGGCACACAAGAATGGCGACCACCGCATCATTACAAACCGACGGCGGATGGCGATGAAGTTGCCACGGTGGTAGGCCCTCCGGGTGAAGAGATATATGTCAATGAAGTGGGTGCCGTAAAAGTCTATTTTCATTGGGATCGCTATGGCAAGCCCGATCACAGTGCCTCGTGCTGGGTGCGTGTAGCAATGGGTTGGAATGGCAATGGCTATGGTTTTTCTGCTGTACCGCGTATCGGGCAAGAGGTTATTGTCTCTTATCTTAATGGCGATATTGATAGACCGATTATCACAGGGTGCACCTATAACGGTCGTAACGCCCCCCCGCTGAAATTTCCTGAAAATATGACCCGCACGACAATCAAAACCAAAACCCATAAAGGCGATGGTTTTAACGAACTGCGCTTTGAAGATGCGGGTGGCAAGCAGGAGATTTTTATTCATGCACAGAAGGATATGAATACGGTGGTGCTCAACAATCGCACCACGCATGTACTTAATAGCCACGCTGAGATCATCGATAAAAATCAAGAGGTGCAGGTAAAAGGTAATCGCACTGAAACCATCAATGAAAATAACACCGAAACTGTCGGTCAGCATAAAAAAATCAGTGTGGGTAATACGTTAGCCATCGATGCAGGTGATGCCCTTGAGCTGCGTTGCGGTGCCAGCGTGTTAAGAATGGATAGTGCAGGCCATATCACTATTAATGGTACGGAATTTAGTTTTGAAGCCTCAGGTCCGGTGCAGATCACGGGCAAAGATATTGACTTGAATTAAGAAGGTGAAAATGGAATTTCGCAACTTAACCCCGTTTTCAGTAATGAACTATAAGATGTTAGATACCTCAGATATTGAACATCATGTTGTCGTGATGAAAGTGGGTTACGACTTACTGCCCACAACAGAAACGGGGATTTACCAGCCTCATCTTTCAACAAAATTTCCGCTGATTTTACAGGATGAGTATGTATCAACCATCAATACGTCTTCTGTTTTTTATGAAAGTGATTTAGCGCCCTTTAAACCTTTTTGTGATGTGATCATAAAAGGAATGGCGTATGCACCTAATGGCATTCCTAGCGAGTCGATTATCGCATCTGTCACCTTAATGGATGCAGAAAAAAACACCTTACTTTATAAACCATTACGTTGCACAGGTGTTCGGCAATTCATTTATGACGAGCAAAAAAAATCGTGGCAATTAACACGACCTAAACCCATACGACAATTACCAATAGATTACCGTTATGCTTTTGGGGGTGAAAATAAGATCTATGCCGATGAACAATTACAACACACATTAAATAAAGAAAATTTATTACCTGAACCTGTACGTATTAATCATCTCGAGGGTGAATCAGCGCCTATTGCACATGCTGCTTATGAATATAATCCATTAGGCCTAGGATTTATCACCCCGTGGTATCAGCAAGCAAAAGGTATTACCTCATTTTCAGCTCCTCAAATTGAATCATTAAGTACCCCCATTACGGCTGATTGGATTAATCAGCAACTCAATGCTAGCACTTTTCAACAGCAGCCCGCTGGTTTTGGTGTTATTGGTCGAGCATGGTTACCGCGCCGTTTATTAGCAGGTACTTATGATGATGAATGGGTTAATTCTCGCCATCCGTATTTACCTTATGATTTTGATTTTCAATATTGGAATGGTGCACCCGCTGACCAACAAATTCCTTACCCGAAAACTAATTTCACATTGAAATGTGAGAATTTAACCCTGCAAGGTTATTTGCAAACCACATTACCTGAGCATCGCCCTTTTGTTTTATTGCGTATGCAAGATGGCCTGTTTATTCCTATCAAATTGAATTTAGACACACTTGTTATTGATGCTGAAAAACAGCAACTTGCACTGACTTATCGATTAGCTTTTGAAGTATCACTTCCTATTCGCGTTTGTGAAGCGCGTTTTGAAATCAATCCTGATGCACCTTTAGTGCGTTTTGCCCAACCACAAGAGGAGCAAACTCATGGCTGATAATTATATTGCAAGACAACAAGATGCTTGGCTCGTTATTAGTCTAGTTCCCGATGTTTGCAAAACACCAATAGGACCTTCAACTCCTCCGATCCCTTATCCCGTTGTGGCAAAACTCGAAACCGCTGTCGGCTCAGTGCCTACAGTTAGAGCAAATAACCACCCTATTGTTGTTCTTAATCAAAGTGTTATTCCCACCACAATGGGTGATGAAGCAGGCGCAGCAAAAGGGATAAAAAGTGGCACCGTGGCGGGTAAGTGTTACCCCAAAGAGCACTCGAAAAGCGTTAAGGTCAATAAAAAACCCATTTTACGTCATGGGGATAAGTTTTGGATGAATGGGAAGTAACAAGGAAGATCGATTATGAAAACTTATCTAGTCTATGAAGTACCAGAAGTGGGTAAAAAAAATAATTACACTGATATTGATACTTTTGATAAGCAATGGGGGAATGCTTTAAAATCAGACGATAGCCTCCCCCAAGGTCATGTAATATCCAGCACAAATGACGATATCCGTAGTACTAGTTATATTGGTTTACCATCAGGTCAGGAAATGTATTTTCATGCTACTTTATCGAGTGATAATGTAGAAATAAGAGTACTTGATAGTAAAGGAAATTTACCGCCAAGCCACCCTATTTACTATGTTGATTACGAAACATATGATGAAATAATTAAGAAATACCATCTTGATAACTTACCTCCCTCTACACAATTATTTAGCTCAGTATCAATAGATGAAGTTCAGCCTAATGGTAATACTGAAGGTATTATTACACATGTTCCTTCTTCTAATGGAAAGACACCTGAAGAAGCCAACACTGTCGTTTCTGCTGAAAATAATGATGAAAAAATAGCAGCAACAGTAGCGGGAAGTATTACTCAGTCATCACCACAAAACTCTCCTCCTTCAGAAGCTACCCAGCAAGTTTATAAAGCCTTTAATAATATGGGAGAGGCTATTGTCCACCCCGATGAAGGTGCTAAAGGTGCCATAAAGCAATTTTATAATGATGGCGTTGAAATGGCGGAAGGTTTAACGTCAGTCTCCTATTTTTACTCAGCGATAACATCAGCAAGAAATGCAATTGTTGCTAAAGTATTTGGTTTTGATGATATAGCGAAAAATCAAGCTCAGCAGGCAATAAGTCAAACTGAAAAAGCAAAAAATGTCGACTTTAGTGAGATTAAAGCAACGCTAGAAAGTGAAGCAGAGAAAGGCGGAGCTCTTCTTTATGAAGGTGCCAGCTTAATGACAGGAATTTTGGGAGTGTTTAAGCATGGTTCGAAAGCTGTTTTTTCAAAATCTAATCAAGCACGTAGAGATCTTGATGCTACCATTGGAAATATTGATTTAACAACAGCAAAAACAGCTTCAAAAGAAAAACCAATCACCAACGTAGATAATATCAAACCAGACACAACACCAATAAATAAAGCCCCAGAAAAACCAATTGACCCTGTTGATAATGCAAAACCAGACTCAGGTGCAACCATCAAAGAAAAGCCTGCAACAACGGATACACCTAAAACAGAAACACCATCAACGAAAGTTAATGATGAAAAAAGCAATACCCAGAGCTCTGATACAGGGAAAAGCCAAGATAACCAAAAGAAAAATACTGAAGGAGATCCCGTTGATTTAGTGAGTGGGGACTTTATCCAGATTTGGCCTGTTATTTCGATCCCCGGCCTTTTACCTATTGAACTCAATAGAGCTTACTATTCTACCCAATCACCTAAAGGGCTTTTTGGCAGTAAATGGGGAGATAACTGGTCAATGTCGTTAACACTGCATCATGGCAGTGTTGATTTTCAAGATCCAGATGGCAATCATTATACCTTTTTGACTCCTTCCGATGAAGTCTGCTCACGTAACCAACGTGTTCCTCATTACTTACTGTTAGGTAATAAAAAAACGGGATTATGGATACGTGATAATCGCCATCAACGCCTTTATTACTTTGAAGCACAAACCGCAAAATCGTCACATTATCGGCTGATAAAAATCAGCAACCTACAAGGATTATCACTTCATTTCAGATATAACGATAAAGGACAATTAAACCAACTTATTCGTTATGATGGTTTTCAAATAAATCTGCATTATCAATATGATAAATTACAATTTATTGATTACACCTTCGATTCAAAAGTCCAGCGCTTAGTCTCTTGTCAATACGATAAACAGGGCTATTTAAGTGAATGTGATGCCTTTCAGCAAAACCACTTATTCCATACCTATACCGCCCAAGGTTGGATGACAAGTTGGCGTGACACTGACCAAACTGAATTAACGCTTGAATATGATACGCAAGGCCGTGTCATCAAAACCTATTCAGAAAGTGGTTATTGGTGTGATCGTTTTTTATATGACGATACCTTAGCTATCAATACTTATATTGATAATGAAGGTGGTCAAACTCGCTATTATTACAATGAAAATCAGCAAGTTATTCGTGTACTCGATCCTTTAGGTCGAGAGACTCGAACACAGTGGCAAGATCATCGAAAAGTCAGTGAAACCAATGATCTTGGAGAAACTACAAAATATGTTTATCACGCTGATGGGCTTCTAGCACAAATCCATCTACCTGATGGTCGTAAAGTGGGTTATGAATATAATGACAATGGACAACTCACCTGCTATGTCTCCCCCTTTGGCGATAAATGGCAACTCACCTACGATGACAAAGGTAATTTAACCGCAGTTACCGATCCACAAGGTCGCCAACAAGCCTATGAATATAGCCAACATGGCGAGTTACTCAAAGCTATTCAGCCGAATGGTGCACAGTGGCACTATGAATATAACCAAGCTAATCAATTAATAAAAAGCACCAGCCCTTATCAACATAGCTCGGAATACCAAAGCGATGAGCTAGGTCGCTTACTGCAAGTCACCAATGCACTAAACCACACCACTCGCTATCAATACAGTAAAGAGCATGATGGTGTTAACGGCAGTCTCAGCGATATTTTATTGCCTGATGATATCCATCAACATATTGAATATGACAGCGAACGCCGGGTTGTTGCTGTCACCGATGGCGAAGGCAAAACCACGCGCTATCGCTATGGCCCCTTTGATTTATTACTCGCCACAATACGCCCTGATGGGACGGAAATTCGCTTTGAATATGACTCACTTACTCGACTCAAAAACGTCATCAACGCTACCGGTGATGTCTATTCTTATGAGCGTGATAAAGCCGGTCAAATTATTCGTGAAGTGGATTTTGCAGGACGTGAAATTCAATATCGCTACGACCGCTTAGGGCGACGTATTGCGACTCGTTACCCTGATAATCATGAGCTCCGTTATCATTATGATGAGACAGGGTTAGTCACCGAACAAAGTATTTGGCTTGTCGATGAGATTGAGCATAAGTGCCTTTCTACAACCACTTATCAATACAATGAACGTTTGCAACTTATTCGTGCCACCAATCCTGATTCGGTGGTGGAATTTGAGTATGACAACCAAGGGCATTTATGTTGTGAACGGATAAATGGACAAGAGATTACGCATCAATGGGATGAGGAGCACGATATTCTCACCCAAACCCGCTTTGGTGAGCGTGAGCTTAATTATGCCTTTGGTCAACTTCATGAACTGACTTCCCTGCAAGTCAACCAACATGCACCCTTGCAATTTAGTTATAACGCACTGGGTCAAGAGTTTTTACGTCAAAGCCAAGCGGGTTTTGCCAACTCCAGCCATTACACCGCCACCGGATTATTGGCCCATCAACGTGCAGGACGAGGAACGGAGTCCTTTTTACAGTCATTACACGATAATCCACTTCAACCACCGATGTCGACCGATGTTCATCGAGGTTATCAATACGATAAAGCCTTTAATCTGATCAATATTGATGATGATCGCTGGAACCGCACACAATATCGCTATAACGCCAACGACCAAATTGTTGAAACGCAATATAGCAACCAGTTTGAACGCCAAAGCGAGAAGTTTCAGTACGATAACAACCTGAACATCACAGAGCATCAATTTATTCCATCTGATGCGCAAGGTGCGTTTTTACAACTGGCGCAGCAGCAACAAAAAGGCCGTGTCACTCGCCGTATCACCGCCAAAGGTTATCAAGACTATCACTACGATATTAATGGTCGATTAACGCAAAAAGTGGTTCATCAACACGGTTTTCGAGCAAAAACGTGGTATTACCAATGGAATACGCTTAACCAACTTATCGCCTGTTTTAATCCTGAGGGTGAATGTTGGCGTTACACTTACGATGCCTTTGGCAGAAGGCTTAGTAAAAGCAAGGTAGTCGATAATCGCCCTATTTCACCGCCCAATTCACCGTTTAAAAATAAACGCGTTCAGCGTGTCGATTACCTGTGGTCTGGCGACCAAATGGTGCAGGAAACTCCGATTTATGCCGATGGCACCCCTGCTTATGATTCGCAAATTCAGTGGCTCTATCAGCCCGGCGAAATTACCCCAACGGCACGTTATCAGCGTGGAAAACTGCATTATATCGTCACTGACCATCAAGGCACGCCACGAGAAATCTTTAGCGAAAAAGGCATTGTCAGCTGGGCAGGTCGGTTAAATACCTGGGGACAAATGGCGTTTTGGCAATCTCATGATGATTATGCCGATAATGACCCTGAATATACCGAATGCCATTTTCGGTTTGCCGGACAATATGAAGATAAAGAAAGTGGCTTGTATTACAATCGCTTTCGCTACTATGATAAGGACACAGGGCAATATATTTCGCCTGACCCGATAGGATTATTAGGAGGCTTTAATCCGTATGGGTATGTGCATTGTCCAACGGGTTGGGTAGATCCGTTTGGGTTGAGTGGAACGTCGAAACTTGATGGCTCTTCAGGTGAAGATAAAACCCGATTCTTGATTGATTCAAAAGGACAAGTTCTAGATATTGAATATTTTAGAAACTTGAAATTTAATGGGCAAATTCTTGATGCTGGGCGAGGTGGAGGCAAGTTACCTATGATGGGTGAACCTGCTACATACTCTAAAACTACAGGTGGACATATCATTATTTTTGGTCCTGATGGTCGCCGAATTGCAGATATAAGTAAAGAAAGAATAAAAATAGTTGAATGGAATCGCTCACCCAAAGGACAATATTTTATTCGAACGGGTAGTGATACAAAATTTGCAGGTAGAGAAATACCTAATGAAATAAAAAAATTATGGGGATTAGAATGAAATTACATAAAAGCATAGTGTCTAATAAACTTATTGGTCAGTTCCCGTCTGATTTTCCAACAGAACTTAGCTTAACCAACTTTGTAGCGAATTGTGTTGGACTAGAAGCAGTTATTGCCTGCTCTGCGTTATTTTGCCCCGAAATCATAGAAATAGATGGCGTTATTTATCGAAGTGAAAATAATGACCAAAAAGTATACCCAAATGACTCATATGGAACAGATAAAAAAACATTAGAAATGGCAAGTAATGTTTTTCCAATTAGTCAGTTTTTTTTGATGGAAAATGATAAAGCTAGTGATGACTATATGCTGATAACTGTATTTAGTGAAGTTATTAAGTATTTCTGGAATATTAGATTAAAAAGCCTATACCCAAATAAAATATTTGAATTCATTATTACGGATGATGGTTTATATGGCGAAGAAGGATTTTGTATGACCTTTTATGAAGTTGAATAACTTTAGTCAGCTAGAAGAACCTAGAATCTTCTGGCTTCATTATTTTTAAGAGTCCATGCAATTTTTAGGAACTGATAACTTCCAACATTAACTTACGTATTGTTATCAGTTTCTGTTGTTAACTTTATAATCTAATTATATTCATATATCTTAGTAATTCAATACCAAGCAATTATTTAATAAAAATAGAATACCTTCTTACTTACAATAGTCCATAAAATGAAACAAGAAAAAATTCATCACTTTTTTTTAAAAAATATCTACATTTTTCCTTAGAAAAAACAACAAATATTATTTTTATTAATGATGAAGAAGGCAAAAATATAGATAATGTATTATTTCTTGATATTGATTCCAAAAATGTTGATGGATTTTATAACAACGAGAGCGCCCCCTTTATCTCTATAGAGAAAACAAATGAAATTGATAGCTTCAACTTATATTCAACCTATAAAGAACCACATAAAATCAAGGAGAAAATCACTCCTCACTTATAGTGGAAAATATAAGGTTATTTTTAATTAAAATTATAATTAAATTGTAGAAATTTATTTAGCATCAATAATTTACACTTGTCTTTATTTATTATATTTTCACAAGGTGAAATCCCATTCATATACAAATAAAAACTTAGATAAAATAATAAAAAACAACTTAATACAATTCAAGAATAAAAATTTTTAGTACTCAAAAAAACATGGAGAATAAATAAAATGTATTTAAAGGATTTTTACCAATTATTTAATAGGTAAAAATTCATCTTTATTATTAACTTGAAGTATATAAAATCATAAATCTCAGTCTATTCATGATGTAATTTGCATTATTTAGATTGAGTATAGCATTCCTAAATATATGGTAACAGATAAAAAATTGGATTAGCTATAGCGCCAAAGCGAGAAGTTTCAGTACGATAACAACTTAAATATCACCGAGCATCAGTTTATTCCATCTGATGCACAAGGTGCCTTTTTACAACTGGCACAACAGCAACAAAAAGGCCGTGTCACTCGCCGTATTACCGCCAAAGGTTATCAAGACTATCACTACGATATTAATGGTCGATTAACGCAAAAAGTGGTTCATCAATACGGTTTTCGAGCAAAAACGTGGTATTACCAATGGAATACGCTTAATCAACTTATCGCCTGTTTTAATCCTGAAGGAGAATGCTGGCGCTACACTTATGATGCTTTTGGGCGACGCCTCAGTAAAAGCAAAGTGGTCGATAATCGCCCTATTACACCGCCCAATTCACCCTTTAAAAATAAACGTGTTCAGCGTGTTGATTACCTGTGGTCTGGCGACCAAATGGTGCAAGAAACCCCGATTTATGCCGATGGTACTCCCGCTTATGATTCGCAAATTCAGTGGCTCTATCAACCCGGCGAAATTACCCCAACGGCACGTTATCAACGTGGAAAACTGCATTATGTCGTCACTGACCATCAAGGCACGCCACGCGAAATCTTTAGCGAAAAAGGCATTGTTAGTTGGGCAGGACGGTTAAATACCTGGGGACAAATGGCATTTTGGCAATCGCATGATGATTATGCCGATAATGACCCTGAATATACCGAATGCCATTTTCGGTTTGCCGGACAATATGAAGATAAAGAAAGTGGCTTGTATTACAATCGCTTTCGCTACTATGATAAGGACACAGGGCAATATATTTCACCTGACCCTATCGGATTATTAGGAGGCTTTAATCCGTATGGGTATGTGCATTGTCCGACTGGGTGGGTAGATCCGTTTGGGTTGGCGGGTGGTCAGGGGAATAAAGGAGATACAGTAACAGTATTTAGAGTTCAAGGAGGAATACCTCCTAATGCTAGCTATCGCCGAATAAAAATCGATGAATTAGGAAACCCTCATATTCAAAATGCCACTTTAAATATCAGTATTGGAGATACAAAGCATGCCGAACATTTTAAAAATATTAGAGGCGGTGATGCCGAAATTGTTTCATTTGAAATACCTAAGTGGCTCAATGAATTTATTAAGGAAAATGCTATTCAGCAAAGAAGCTATAGAACAAATCCATTAAACCAAAAAGGACTTGCACCTAAAATAGTAGATCCAACAACTCCTGGTGATTCATACGAATTTCCTAATGTATGGGCGAAATGGTTAGAAGAAAATGCAATTCCAGGTTCTGGTAAAACAAAAAAATAAATTAAGGCAATTATATGTCAAAAGAAAATAGCGATTTATTAGTAGATGATAATGTTATTGTAGCAATAAGATATAAAAATATAATTAATTGGTATCAAGCTGATAGAGAAATATGGATAATGGATAGATATAAATGGAATAAAGATTTTATCGATAAAAACATAGCTTTTTCTGAAGATAATGCAGATGACAGATTTGGTATTCTAGTTATTAATGATAATAATAAAAAAAACTTCATTGAACATCTTTGTCCTTTCATGCTTGATGATAAAAAATTAGAAGTAATAAAGAATAAAATAAAAAAATCATCTTCTTGGTGGGAGGTTCATGATATGTTTCCAATTGCATTTATTGATTTTGACTCAAAAAAATTAAGTGCATATTATCCATATCCAGGGAATATACCGCTTGAGAGATATATTCCAGACGATTGGGGTGGTGAATTTATTGATTTTATGCGTAAATTAGATGAAAACACGCTACCTAAAAATAAAAAATATTGGGTAATTAATAATATTGATTATTTAGAAAAACTTTCATCTTTATCTTAATAGAAAGGTAGGAAGATTTCTGAAATCCTCCTACCTACTTGTTTATACCCTACTGTATATTTCCAGGATCCACGAATAAATTATATCAAACCTATTCTTTTGCCATTCACTATGAATTTTATGACAAGATGGTGCAAGAAACCCCGATTTATGCCGATGGCACCCCGCTTATGATTCGCAAATTCAGTGGCTCTATCAACCCAGTGAAATTACTCCAACAGCCCGTTATCAACGTGGAAAACTGCATTATATCGTCACTGACCATCAAGGCACGCCACGAGAAATCTTTAGCGAAAAAGGCATTGTCAGCTGGGCAGGTCGGTTAAATACCTGGGGACAAATGGCCTTTTGGCAATCTCATGATGATTATGCCGACAACAACCCCGAATATACAAAATGTTGCTAAATTTAATAACTTTAATCTATCGGACTATTATCTAGTTATAATAACGCTTATTCTTAATTACTTATCATTAGGTTAATATGGAAAACAGAATTTATAAGATTAAAGAAAAATGTGACGAAATTCTTTCATTTAATATGTGGTTTAATTTAAATGACTCTTTTTTTTGGCCAATTATGGAATTAATAGATATTGATAGCGATTTTCTTATAAATTTATATAGTACGCTTGAAGATAAATATCTTGAAATTTTATATCACGATACTATTATCATCCCTGTTATAGAATCCATTCAAAGTGAAAGTTTTGTTAATCATATTAAAAAACTCAAAAGTAAACTTACTTTAATTGATGATATTTTTATTTATGATATAGAGTCAGCGTTGTTTATTAATTACGATAAATCAAAAGATCTTCTAAGTGTAAATAAATTTAATAAAATTTATATGAAATTAAAAAATATCATTGTACAATCCTCTAATGAGGTTTTTAGTGAAAAACAGATTATAGAAACATTAGAATCTATCATAAGTTTTTCAGAAAATAACCCTCATGAGTATTTTAATTACATTCATGCTTACTGGTTAAGCCAATATTTTAATAATGCTTGTAGAATTATCAACCATCCTAAAAAAATAGAATTTTATAAAAAACACTTATCAGAAATTTTCAAAAATGGTTATTTTTAATACGCTATAAATTATGAAAAAACCAACTAACTCACTCCAAAACAAATGGATAAATAATCAGCTAATCGGACTGGATCTTGTTTGTGATCAGTCTGGATTGATAAGATTTATAGATATTGATTTTATTGATAATTCTCAATTAATACATTCCTATCAAAAGGAATATTTCCTTTCATATAAAGGTGAAACAACTGTCGATAACTTGCTTCAAAGTGATGATGATCTTTGGTCTGAAATTCAGATAAATAACAAAATATTGATTGATGATAAATACATTTTATTATGTGGAGAAGGTGAAATGGGTAGTGATGGCTTTATTGTAAAAACAGACATAAATAATAATATATTGTGGTTTTTATATTCAACAACTTCAAACCCATTTGTTAGTATAAAGCGAAAAGAGAATATAGTTTACTTTCAGTCAACTTCTAATTTTCACATTACATTAGACTTAATTAATAATGATATTTTTATCATTAATCAAAATATTACCACTAAATAGAAATATTTTACTCACTACTACTTTTTAAGATACTCCTCATAGCAACTTTATTCTCAGTTGATTAAATTATACTAAGACTATGAGCAATAAATACCTTATTATCCCCTATGATTAAATACGAAAAAAACAATACAATTATCATAAATAACGATATCTACTTAACTCCTATCTGTACTCTGAAAGATATCATAACTCCCCTTTATCCTTGGGAAAAATGGATAACCAACTCCCAAGGCGAAACTATTGCTTATCGGCTAGTTTTAGGTAAAGCGAAAAACCGATATGGTCGGTTATTTTTAGTCACTCATTTTACATCACCCGCAAATGAAAACGCCTTGCTCAGTTCATGGTACTTGGCACCCGAAAAATTAATGGATGGAATACAAAATAGCCCTAAAGGAAAAATAACCCACAATCTAAAACAATGGTTTCACCAAGAAACCGGAATCAAACTCCCGATTGCAAGTCAACAAATGCATATTAGTGTCTCTTACGATCCGTGGAATAGTTCAGGCTCTATCATCTGCCATTATCGTTTAAGCTTCAATAATGATATCGAATGGAAAACATTCCATAAACAAAATAAAGGATAATGGTAATGAGTAAATCATCTTTATTTAAGTTAAATATCATATTATCTATAAATCAGAGATAAGTAATATATCATTTAAAATCTTACCAATCATATTCAAAATGACTTAAGAATTCCGTCTTGTTTTTATCAAATAATTTCACTTAATATTATTCCCTTATATCAAATTTAACTTTCAATCATAATAATAACGACATGTTACATTATTTTCACTTATATCACAGTTCTATTTTTCATCAAAAAAAACATTAAATATAAAAAAACAAAATAAATAACCAACCAGAAATTAAAGTAAAATTAACGTTAAATTTCTTATAGTTATAGAGATTCGGAATAAATAATTCATAGTGAAATTTCTATTTTCCATATTTGCAATTTAAATTAAATATAAATTAATTTATCCCTATCGAGTTGCATAATATGAGTAAAATAGATGAAAAAACTTACTTATAAAGTTAAATCATTATATTTAAATTAAATACGACACTAATTAAATGTAATGAAAAGTAAAAAACATTAAATATTTCTTATTGACTCAAGGACGGTTTTATATAAAACTAAATGCATATATTAGAAAAAATTACTTATTATTTTATTTTTAGTTATTATTTTATTTCTACCAGGAAAATTAAACTCATATAAGGTAATTACATTATTGCCTAGGATAGGTATTTCTTAATTTAAATTATTCATCAATACGCTGAGTATTTAATTAAGAACTTAAGCTAAATAAGGAGCTTAGTTTAAATGAGTAAAAATACTCTTGGTAGTGTTGCGCCCAAAGAACGTATTAATATTAAATACATCCCTAATGATGGTGGTGTTCAATCTGAAGTCGAATTACCTTTAAATATGCTTATTGTGGGCGATATGAAAGGGAAGACGGAAGAAACCCCCATTGAAGATCGTAAAACCATTTCGATAAACCAGAACAACTTTAATTCTGTTATGGAAAGCGCCGGTATTAATCTAAATATTGCGGTTCCAAATGCATTAGATGAAAAAAGTGAGTCTGATCTTAACGTCAATTTAGAGATTAAATCACTACAAGATTTTTCTCCTGATAATATTGCACGCCAAGTTCCTGAGCTAAAAAAACTATTAGAACTAAGAGAAGCGCTCGTTGCGCTAAAAGGTCCTCTTGGCAATATTCCTGCTTTTAGAAAACGTCTGCAAGAGCTTCTGGAAAATGAAGCTACACGCGAACAGTTACTCAAAGAGCTCGATATTGCTAGCCAAAAATAATATTTACAGAGGATTATTCTATGTCTTTAGTTAATGAAGCCCAACAAGAGCAGGTAATAACATCTGGTGGCTCTTTGCTTGATGAAATTATGGCGCAATCTAGAATGTCGCCAGAAACCGAAGCTTATGATATTGCCAAACAAGGTGTTGCTGCCTTTATTAGTAATATTTTTGCTAACCCATCAGAAGAAGAGCCGATCAATAAACTGCTAATCGATAAAATGCTTGTTGAGCTAGACACTCAACTAAGTGCTCAAGTCGATCAAATTTTACATGCGCCAAAATTTCAAGAAATTGAGTCTTCATGGCGTTCATTAAAATTACTTGTTGATCGTACTGACTTTCGTGAAAACATCAAAATCAATATTTTGCATGCGACGAAAGAAGAGCTATTAGAAGATTTTGAGTTTTCACCTGAGATTGTACAATCCGGCTTTTATCAGCACGTTTACTCTTCAGGCTATGGTCAATTCGGTGGTGAACCTGTCGCGACTGTGATTGGTAACTATGCCTTTAATAACACCACGCCTGATCTGAAGTTAATGCAATATGTCAGTGCTGTGGGCGCAATGGCTCATGCGCCATTTATTTCATCTGTTTCACCTAATTTCTTAGGCATTAATAGCTATGCTGAATTACCAGCTATTAAAGATTTGAAATCAGTATTTGAAGGCCCGGCTCACACAAAATGGCGTTCATTGCGCGAATCTGAAGATGCACGTTATTTAGGTTTAACAGCACCTCGTTTCTTAGTGCGCTTACCTTATTCACCTACTGAGAATCCAATTAAGTTATTTAATTACTCTGAAGATGTGAAGCAAGATCATGAGCATTACTTATGGGGTAATACTGCTTTCTTATTAGCAAGTTGTATTAATGACAGCTTTGCAAAATATCGCTGGTGTCCAAATATTATTGGTCCTCAAAGTGGCGGAACCGTAGGTGATTTACCTGTTCATAACTTTGAAGCGATGGGTGAATTACAAACTAAGATCCCAACAGAAGTTTTAGTCACTGACAGACGTGAATTTGAATTAGCAGAAGAAGGTTTTATCACCTTAACAATGCGTAAAGGTAGTGATAATGCGGCATTCTTTTCTGCAAACTCAGTACAAAAACCCAAAAACTACCCTAATACGCGCGAAGGGAAATTTGCAGAAACTAACTATAAGTTAGGGACTCAACTTCCTTACATGTTTATTATCAATCGCTTAGCTCACTATATTAAAGTCCTACAGCGCGAACAAATTGGCTCATGGAAAGAGCGCCAAGATCTTGAGCGTGAGCTTAATATCTGGCTAAAACAATATATTGCGGATCAGGAAAATCCACCAGCAGACGTTCGTAGTAGACGCCCTCTTCGCTCAGCTCAAATCCAAGTTCTTGATGTTGATGGTGATCCAGGTTGGTATCAAGTGTCTATTCAAGTTCGCCCTCATTTTAAATATATGGGTGCAAACTTTGAATTATCACTTGTTGGTCGCTTAGATAAGGAATAAGTGCAATGACAGCTCTATATAATTTGGAAGATAACCCCGCTTCCAGTTTATTTGAGCGCATACAAGGGAAGAGCGTAGGCTCTTCCCAACGCGCGAAAATCCAAGCGTTACTCATGTCAATTAAGCAAAATTTAAATCAGGTTTTAAATAGCAGACCTCTAGGTTGCCAAAGTACTCCTGCTTTAGGCGTTCCTGATTTAAACGATGCGACATTAACAGGAGTCGATTTCAAGGTTCATTTATCCAATATTATTGCGGATTGCATTACGACTTATGAGCCAAGAATAAGCAATGTCACTGTTCATTTTATAGAAAATGAAGCAGAGCCACTGTCACTGCAATTTAATATTACGGCTTTTATCTTATTAGAAAATCAAAAGCAGTTTATTGAATTTAACGTGCAATTAGACAGCAACCGTAGATATCAATTGACGCAATTTTAATATGTCTTCAAATCACTATTTTAATAATGAATTAAGTTATCTCGATAAACTTGAACAGTATGTTGCAACTGAAAAACCGCAGCTTATTAATCAAATCTCTGAAAAAGTGCGTGATCCTGATGCTGCGCGGCTTTTAGATGGCATTGCTTATTTATCAGGTAATTTACGAGAACAAATAGACAGACAATTTCCTGAACTGACAAACAGTTTAGTCAATATGCTATGGCCTGCTTACGCACGTCCATTTCCTAGTATGACAGCAATGGAATATCGTACTGAAGCCACTCAAAAATGTGCAATAAAAATAGCAAAGGGGCAACCTTTTGTTAGCCGCCCACTCTATATTCAAAATGAATTAGCCGAAAATGATGAAGATAATTGGCATAAATGCCAATTTACGCAGTGTCGTGATTTATGGGTACTTCCAATACAAATAGCACAAGTGGCTCAAAATCAAGACACGTTAGATATTCATTTTTCTCTAAACCAATTACAGTCGCTATCCACAGTTGGCTTAGAGAAACTGTGTATTTATCTTAATGGTCTTTCTTATACAACGACTCAGCTATTTTATTTATTAAATAACAAAGTTAAAAAAGCAAAAATAACAACAGCTCAGCGTCAGTTTTCCTTAGAGCATTTTGCGGTTGAACCTATTGGTTTTCATGCAAAAGACTCTCTTTTGCCTTATCCTAAAAACAGTTATGAAGGATATCGCTTATTACAGGAATATTTCTGTTTTCCTGAAGCTTTTATGTCTTTATCCATTAAAGGATTAGATAATATTCCTCCTGCACTGGTTTCTGATACTTTTACATTATCAATTCAATTTGACAGTGATATTCCAGAAGCCATGCTGATCACGGAAGATTGCATAAAGATAAATTGCGTACCTGCTGTTAATTTATTTGGATCAGAAAGTGAAGCGATAAATTTAACGGGAAAAGAAACAGAATATATTTTAAATAAAAGCCATAAAAAACAAGATTGTTATGATATTTTTTCAATAAATACGATCCAAGGTTTGCGCTATATTCCAAATCAGCGTTCTTATATTACACGATACACAGCTTTTGAGAGTTTTCATCATCAAAATAATCAAGATAATCCCGAAAGAACGGGTTATTACCGTTTAAAAATAGCACATCATAAATCAAATTATGGTTATCAACACACCTTGTCATTTGTGCGAAACAATGAAGCTGATTTACTAAATTGTGAAGAAAGCATTTCAGTATCAATGAACTGTACTAATCGTACATTAGCTTCTTCATTGTCTTCTCATTCGATAAAGCTTGATGAGAACAATGTTATTTCAGGGGTGTTATCTGCCAGTAATATTATTAAGCCAACAAAAGCACTTTATCCTTTGTTAGGAAATACGTTGTATTGGTCAGAACTCACTAATTTATCTATTAATTATCAATCTCTATTGAGCTTAACTGCACTCAAACAAATCTTACAGCTATATGATTTTAAAGCGACGTTTCATCAGCAATCAGCTCGTCAATCTCAAAAATGCCTCGATGCAATCACAAATTTAAAAACAGAGTCTATCGAGTATTTATATAAAGGCTTACCAGTAAGAGGTGTGAAAACAACATTATCGATACATCAAAATGCCTTTATTTCAGAAGGCGCTATGTATCTATTTTGTTCTGTATTAGCTCAATTTTTCACTCTTTATACCAGCGTTAATATGTTTCACGAATTGGAAGTTATTAATTTAGATAATAAGGAAATTTATCTTTGGCCAGCGAAAATAAACCAGCAAATACTCAAATAACAGAGATTGAGAAAATACAAAGCTGGCTAAATAAAAAAGCGGGCAAATCTGTTACTGAATACAGCTTCTATCAATTAGTTGAGTTGCTTAATAAACTGCATTCTCCAAAAACAGCATTGAATAATGAAAGCGTTATTCAGTTTAGATCAAGCGCTAATACCGCGTTTCCAACTCGTGATGTTGTTTCATTACGCCAAGATGAACAAGGTCAATTTGATCTTGAAGTCTCTTTTTTAGGTTTACATGGTAGCCAATCGCCATTGCCGGGTTATTACCTTGATCATTTCGCGTGGGAAGAAGCTCAACAAGCCAATCAATTAACGGATTATCTTAATTTATTTAATCACCGCTTAGTGACTTTACTCCATCGTATATGGCGTAAATATCGCTATTACATCTGTTTCGAAGATGGTGGCCACGACGCATTTTCTCGTCATATGTTCTCTTTGGTAGGACTCGGAAGTGAAGCCAATCGTGGCATGATGAACATCAACCACAGCAAAATGCTGGCTTATGCAGGATTACTTGCCAGTCCAAGTCGCTCTCCCGATGTTATTTGTAGCTTAATTTCTCACTGTTTTGATTTAGAAAAAGTTGAATTGATCGGATGGGAAATACGCAAAGTACCTATCCCTGAAGATCAACAAAACCGTTTAGGGATTATTGCTCGTCATTCAGGACAGAAATCACGCCCCAAAATGGTTTTAGGTGAGAATTTTAACATTGGCTCTCATATCTATGATTGTAATGGTAAATGCACGATTGAAATCAGTGAATTACCGCTCGATCGCTATATGTCTTTTCTTCCCAATGGCAAAGACTTTTTGTCACTTATTACTTTTGTTTCTTACATCATGCATGAACAACTTGCATGGGATTTACGCCTGCGTATCGCTGACAAACAGGCATATGGGATCTGCTTAGGTAAAGAACAACACAATCAATTAGGTTGGCAAAGTTTTCTCGGAAAACCAGAAGCCAATCCTAGTGTGACAATGACTATTTTGGAATAATATTTATGGATAATTATTTACCCACAATCTCTTTTCGCTTAATAAATAGTGAGTTGCTTGAAAGTGGCTATGTACCAAATAGTCAATTCACGCAACTTGGTGGAACGATTGGTAGCAGTAAACAATCACACTGGGTAATACAAGATACTCAATCATCTATTGCATCTACACAGTGCGCTATCGCTTGGCAAGATAAACAATTTTGTTTAAAAACACTGGCTGAGCCTGTTTATATTAACAACGCCCTGATCCCCATTCATATTGGGGCGGTCTATTTATCTCAAAATGATCAGATCAAAATTGGGCAACTTGTTTTATCCGTTAATATCAATTTAACGCAAAACAATAAGCCTGATCTTATGGCGATGACACCACAATCGTTGATCGAGACTGATGATAATCCGCTCGATCCCCTGCTACAAAAAAATTCCCCTTCGGTTCATAAAACAGAAAGCCATATTATGCCTTTAGCTCCGACAGTTTCAGGCTCAATGACACATGATCCATTAAAAGCCCTTGAAAGCGAAAGCTTAGAGCTTATTCAAGGCTCATCATCTAACACACATCACTACGCTCTTTCTTCGCCTCGTTCAGATAACCAGGGAGATCTCATGGTTCAGGAATTTATGGATTTGCCAGAAATAACGTCTCAAGATAATGAAACAAATGCAGACGTAGACTATGTCGCAATTAATCCATTAATGAAAGGGCTAGGCGTACACCTTAACTTACAAAATTCACAGCAAGCAAATGATTTTCTTATTGAATTAGGAAAAACGACGCAATCTGCAATAAAAGGTTTGTTGGCATTACAACAGCAGGAAAATTTACAAGATAAACAGCTGCGCCCAATTGAAGATAATCCGCTTCGTTTAAATAATGAATATGACAGTGTTATGCGTTTAATGTTTACCGATGAACGTAGCCCTGTACATTTATCTGCGCCTTCAGCTGTTGCGGAAAGCTTACATAATGTGCAACTACATTATTATGCTAATCAAGAAGCCATTTCTGCTGCATTAACCACACTATTAGAAGCATTCTCGCCAGAGCATTTATTAAAACGCTTTTCCCATTATCGTCGTAGTTACGACAACACTCCAAGTGATAGCGCTTGGGCTTGGGATATGTATACCAATTATTACAATGAGTTAGCATCATCTCGCCAACAAGGTTTTGAGAAACTGTTTTATGAGGTCTATACCCACGCTTATGACCGAGCCTTAAGAAAAGGGCTCGATGAGGTGTGATATGTCGATAAAAACATTCATGGCTTATCTCTTTTTTATTTTTGTAGCCACCCAATTGAGTGGGTGCAGTGGCCCTATTGAAGCCATGTCAAAGATAGGCAAAGTCATATGGGACCCATCAACGCCCGTGGGTAAAGAAAAAGAACAATCCTCGGTTGTCTCATTCACATTATTAGCTGAGCCTGAAATCAATCCTAATCATCAAGGAGAGGCAACACCGGTTCAATTACAAATTGTTTATATGAATGAAGATTCGATCTTTGCCTCTTTAGATCAAGACCAAATTATTGAAGAAGATTGCGATCTGAAAAAACTATTAAAGAGAAATTATATCGATCATCAAGATTACACCCTTTTACCTGATCAATATAAGCCGCTCGATCCCATTGAGCTGGATAAAAAGAATAAGTATATCGGGATCATTGCCTATTACTCTGACGTCAATGTTACTCAATGGAAGAAAATATTAAAAATCAATGGGATTGGTCATTATTACAATCTGCTAGTCCATATCAAAGAAAATGAAATTGAATTTAGAAAAGAAGAGGATCAATAACAATGTCGACAAAAAATAAAGTGATATGGCATGAAGGGTTGTTTATTAAGCCTCAGCATTTTCAGCAACAGCAACGTTATCAAGACTATATTATTGAAACGCTGATAAAAACTTATCACGCTCATTACTATGGTTTAAGCCAATTGACGCTGAATACTGAATTATTAAGCCTTGGTCGTATTGGTCTTAAAGAAGCTTCTGGCATTATGCCTGACGGCACGCTGTTTTCTATTCCACAGCAAGATAATCTTCCTTCACCTATTGATATTTCACAAATTAATGAAGGCAGTGACAATGTGGTCTATTTGGCATTGCCGTTACAAAACAACACAGTCAGTGAAATCTCTCATTCCCATAATGGTAATCATTTATTAGCTCGTTATAGCGATGTATTAACACAAGTACGTGATTTGCATACTGAGAATGGAGATATCAGTCAGCTTAATATTGCAAAGCTTAATCCTATTTTAAAATTAGGAAAAACAGAGCTAGACGCTTATGTGATGTTGCCAATTTGCAAAATAAGAGAGATCAGCGCTGATGGTAGTTTAATTCTCGATAAAAACTATATTCCTACCTGTTTAAATTCAAGAATTTGCCCTATTTTAGCTGAGTTTTTAGCTGAAGTTGAAGGTGCCTTATTTGAGCGAGGACGCCAAATAGCAGAGCGTATAGGCTCCCCCGGTCAACAAGGTATTGCCGATGTTGCTGAATTTATGATGTTACAGCTACTTAATCGTGCTTATCCTCAATTTTCACATTTATCTAAGCAGACAGTGGTTCACCCAGAGCAACTCTTTAAAGAGCTACTTCAATTTAATGGTGAAATTCAAACCTTTACTAATGGCTCTCGTTTGCCTGATAAATTACCGATTTATCGACACTATGACTTGGCATCGGGCTTTTTACCTCTAATTAAATCTATTCGACAAGCGCTAAGTGTGGTTCTCACACCAAGAGCGGTGCCAATTCCATTGCAAAAACAAGAACATGGTATTCGTGTTGCGACAATTCATGACAGACAACTTCTGCAAAGTGCTGAATTTATTATTGCGGTACGCGCTCAGTTACCTCAAGAGCAATTGCGTCGCCAATTCGCGCAACAGGCAAAAGTCACTTCAGTGAATCAAATTCGTGATTTAGTCAGTGTTCAAATGCCTGGTGTTGGCTTCATTCCGTTATCAACCGCTCCTCGCCAATTGCCATATCACTCAGGCTATACCTATTTCCGCTTAGATCCTCAAGGTGAATCATGGGCTGATATACAGAAACACGGAAATATTGCATTCCACGTATCAGGACAATTCCCTGAACTTGATATTCAACTTTGGGCAATAAGAAGTGGAACTCAACATGAGTGATTTATCATTAATACAAGAACTTACTGAAAAAAAAGTGAGCCATAAATCATATCAATTGCCATTACGCGGTAACAACATCAATCCAATGATTGATGTCGCGACACCGTTGCTGGGTATGGTGATCAGAATGAAATCAATGTCAGCAACTCCGCTCTCAGAAAAGCTTTTTCAACAAGTGGTCACTGACATTCAAGCCATTGAACAACAACTTCAAACTCACGGTTATGAGCCGGGTGCCATTGTTTCATTCCGCTATGTGTTATGCACATTTATTGATGAAGCAGCATTAGAGTTAGGCTGGGATCAAGATAACGATTGGGTAAAACAATCCCTGTTAGTTCATTTTCATAATGAATCATGGGGTGGTGAAAAGGTTTTCGTATTAATAGAACGCTTATTAGGTGAGCCTAAACGTTACCTTGATTTATTAGAGTTTATTTATCTCTGTTTATGCCTTGGTTATCGCGGTCGCTATAAAGTCAGCAATGGCTATGGAGATGACTTTAATAAATTACTTCGCCAACTTCAAAAACAGATCCAACAACTTAAAGGTGAATCTCAACCTGTTGTTTTATACAAAGAAAATGGCACTAAATCACATCAATATCGCTTAGGACAACGCTTTGGTGTTCGTTATATCGCCATTGGCTCACTGATCTTCGCCACAATTATTTATGCTATTTATGCTTCTAGATTGAGACATCAAACTCTCAATATTTTGGAACAGCTTAATACACTTCTTAGCTAGGACGCCCTTATGATCCAGATTGATCTCTCAACATTAGTTAATAGACTTCACCCTATTGCTAAACACGCTTTAGAAAATGCGGCTGCGTTTTGTGTAAGCCACCAGCAACTTGAAATTACAGTAGACCAATTTTTACAACAACTGCTGGAAACACCACTAACGGATATCCGCACTATTTTTAATAAAGTTGATATCAATCCAACTGAATTAACAGCGCTTTTAGATCTTAACTCTGTACAGCACCAAAGCGTGACACAAAGTTATCCAAGCTTTTCCCCACTATTAGTGGAATGGCTTAAAGATAGTTGGTTATTGGCTTCAGCAGAGCTTAGTCATAACGAATTACGTTCAGGCGCGTTATTACTCACTTTATTGCAAATGCCTCATCGCTATTTGTCTAAATCAGCAGTCGAATTACTCTCTCAAATCAATCGGGAACAACTCAAACTCAACTTTGATGAGTGGACGCTGACATCAGCAGAAGCACCAATAGCAGAAGCTAATAAATCATCCAATAGTCATGTTCAATCGGACTCTATGCTTGCGCGTTTTACACAAAATATGACGCAACAAGCAAGAGATAACCAGCTAGATCCAGTTTTATGTCGTGATCATGAAATTGACTTAATGATTGATATTCTCTGCCGTCGTCGTAAAAACAACCCCGTGGTTGTCGGTGAAGCCGGTGTCGGTAAAAGTGCCTTAATTGAAGGGTTAGCCTTACGTATTATCGCTGGCGAAATTCCTGAAAAACTCAAAGAATGTGAGTTATTAACATTGGATTTAGGCGCTCTTCAAGCTGGTGCCGCCGTTAAAGGTGAATTTGAAAAACGCTTTAAAGGTATTATGCAAGAAGTGGCACAATCACCGACTCCTATTATTTTATTTATTGATGAAGCTCATACCTTGATTGGTGCAGGAAATCAGCAAGGTGGCTTAGATATCTCCAATTTGCTAAAACCTGCATTAGCTCGTGGTGAATTAAGTACTATCGCAGCAACCACTTGGAGCGAATACAAAAAATACTTTGAGAAAGATGCCGCATTAGCGCGTCGCTTCCAACTTGTTCAAGTGAAAGAGCCTACTGCCGATGAAGCTATTATTATTATGCGCGGGTTACGCTCTATCTATGAAAAAGCGCACCAAGTTTTTATTGATGATGAGGCGCTCTGTGCATCAGCACAATTAAGTGAACGTTATCTTTCTGGTCGCCAACTTCCAGATAAAGCCATTGATGTACTTGATACCGCTTGTGCTCGTGCTGCTATCAATCTTTCAACTCCACCTAAACAGCTATCAGCATTAAAAACGCAACGCCATCAAATCAAGATGGAGCGAGATGTATTAATTCGTGAACAACAATTAGGTTTAAAAGATCATTCAGAGCGCTTGGCGATATTAGACAATCAGTCTATTGAGATTGAAACACAAATTGAAGTGCTTCAACAGGCGTGGGAAAAACAGAAAAATATTGTTCGTGAAATTATTGAATTACGATCAACTTTATTATCAGCATTGACTAAATCACTTGAAGAAGAGACAAACACTGAAAGTATTGAAAATAACAGTGATGAACTAAAATCTCGATTAAATGCTCTAAATGAAGAGTTAACTGAATTACATCAACACTCTCTATTAGTCTCTCCTCATGTAGATAAAAAACAAATCGCTGCCGTTATTGCTGAATGGACAGGCGTACCTCTTAATCGCTTATCACAAGATGCATTATTAGTGGTGACAGAGCTTCCGACCTATCTTGAACAAAGCATCAAAGGGCAAACACTTGCTATTAAGCATCTTCATAAACACTTACTGACAGCGCGCGCCGATCTCCGCCGTTCTGGTCGTCCTCTTGGTGCATTCTTGTTAGCAGGACCAAGTGGTGTCGGTAAAACAGAAACTGTTATTCAAATTGCTCAGTTAATGTTTGGTGGAACACAGTATTTAACCACGATCAACATGTCTGAATTTCAGGAAAAACACACGGTTTCTCGCCTAATTGGCTCACCTCCAGGTTATGTAGGTTATGGCGAAGGCGGAGTATTAACAGAAGCTATCCGTAAAAAGCCTTATTCTGTTGTATTACTTGATGAAGTAGAAAAAGCCCATCCCGATGTTTTAAACCTGTTTTATCAAGCCTTTGATAAAGGAGAATTAGCCGATGGAGAAGGCCGTATTATTGACTGTAAAAATATCGCCTTCTTCTTAACCTCTAACTTGGGTGATCACATCATTATGGCTCATGCCGATAAACCGGATGAGTTGCATGATGCCCTCTACCCAGAATTAACCACTTTCTTTAAACCTGCTCTTTTAGCACGTATGGAAGTTATTCCGTTTTTACCGTTAACGCAGGCTATTCTCCAAGAGATTATTACTTACAAACTAACACGCTTAACTGAACTACTTACACAACGTTTTCATGCAGAAATCAGGCTAGAAGACACTGTTTCAGATGAGATATTGCAACGTGCTTCACGAGCAGAAAATGGCGCAAGAATTTTAGAATCTATTATTGATGGTGCTCTACTCCCTCCTCTTTCACTTCTTCTCTTGCAACACAGCGCACGGAATGAAGATATCAGGACGATACGGTTATCAACGCAAGATAACCAATTTATTGCAGAGGTAAATGTAGAACTATGAAGCACAGACTGAAAAATGCGCTCTCTCTCTTAACTTGTTTAGATGTGGACTCACTGATCAGCCAATTTCTTGAGCTTAGTATGCCTCGCAGTCCATTTAGCGCACTCATTGTTTCAATGATTAATAAATCAGAGAATCGCTTAGAGAGCTGGAGCATTGATCTTAGTGAGAAAGTAGAGAAAAAACATTTGGATGTCGATATTACGGAAGCGGATCATCCCTTGATCCAGCTTCTATCACAACCACAATCTGTACTTTGGAATGATCTAAAGCAAGGCAGTTATATTAGCGATCACGCCTTACAGCAGTTTATCGCCAAACAACCTGTGCATTGCGGGTTGTTTAGTATTCCTTTTACTGATCTGAATAATAAACCTTGTGGGTTAATTATTATGTTAGGGCAAGATCTCGATGAAACCGTTTATGAGCAAGGGATCTTCTCTATTTACTGCAATATTTTTCACCATCAATTAAAAAGTATTTTGGCGTTTTCTCAATCACAACAAAAAATTGCTGATCTGCAATATCTATTGAAATTACAACAAGAAAAAGAAGAGAAAATTAATCAGACGTTACGTTCATTATCCATATCGAATTTAACTTCAACGCGAGCACCCGTGCACTCTTTCGCTGAGGTGAACGATCTTACTTTAGCCACTGAACGCTATGAAGCGTCAATTCTGCGTTATCAACAAGAAAGCAGTAATGACGATCTCAATTTAATTGCTGAAAACTTAAATATTTCAAAGCGATCTCTTCTATATAAATTAAAAAAATATGGATGTCTTGAATGATTTATTCACGGATTATTTATCTCATTTTTCTGGCTTTCTGTTTACTCAACAACGCCTTTGCACAAGCGCAAAAGGATGAAGTTAATCTTACTGAACAAGCGCTCTCTCAATGTCGAGAAGAGGTATCTCAACTTATTCGTTTATCTTGTTATGACCAAATTAATATTGAGAACAAACAAACTTCTACTTTTGATATCAGTGCGATGGGCGATATTTGGCGCTTAGCAGTAGAGCATGAAATGAAGCGTGAAAACTATACAGCGGGATTTATGGTGACAGCCAATAACAAAGGAACTTATCCCGTCATTATGACGATCCCAGCCATGGGATATCAGCCACCTCGCCCTATTTTAATGCTCAGTTGTATCGACAACATTACTCGTATGCAAATTGCGTTACCCAAAAAACAAACTGTAGGAAACATCCAACTCATCACGGACAAAACTCAACTAAGTAGTGAATGGTTTCTACGAGAAGACGGTTATTTGCTTGAAGCAAGTCGTGGCATACCCGGTATTGATGAAATCAAACAACTACTTTCCAGCACAAAACTAACCATCAAATTAGCGAATGATGAGAAATTAACCTTTAATATTTCAGGCATTAACGAAGAGATAAAACCTCTGCGTTCCGCCTGTCATTGGTGATAAAAATGACAACAAAAACGCTTTGTACATGGCGAGAACAACTTTTAGCACCTTTGGATGAGGCTAAAATAAGTAGCCAGCTTGATGAAAATAGTGCCGACTGGGAATATATCGAAAATGAAATGATAAAATTTGGCTCACTAAGCCATAGCACTTTAGATATTGATGATCTTCAACGTCGTGCATTACAACTATTCGCAACACAAACCAAAGACTTTCGTCTATTGGTGCATTTTCTAAGAACACTGCAACATGCTGCTGTCCCTGAAGAGCTAGTTATTGCTGCCACGGTTGCCAGCGCCTATATGCAACATTATTGGGATAACAGTTATCCTAGTAATCCACGTTTAAAACTACGATTAGCACAACAAATTATTAAACGTTTTGAATCAGTCAAAAACAGTTTTTGTCAGCAAGCCACATCTGAACAACGTGATGATATTTTGGGTGAATTCGCCTATTTAGCACAATTTTGGCACACCAATCAGCCTAGTTTATCTACACAAATGGATGAATTAAGCCGAGCGTATCAACATATAGAAAATACACAAGAATCGACTATTACGGTTGAAGAAAGTGTAAAAGCAGAACCAGTTAATGAAATAAAAAAAACACCTCAAACACCAGTAAGCGCAACTTCACAGGCAGAGCAACCTCACGTTGAAATTAATCAAAGTGATGATCGCCAATGGAAGCAGACACTATTAAAAGTCGCTGGCATTCTTTGTGAACAAGCCCCTAATGATGCGGTTGGTTATCGCCTACGCCGATATGCTATTTGGCATAATATTCAAACACTTCCGATGAGCGATAAGCAAGGTAAAACGCCTCTAGCGGCAGTGGCAATAGATAGAGTGACCGATTACAAAGCGCAACTTATGCAACCAACACTCACTTTACTCAATGAAATTGAACAGAGCTTAACGTTGGCTCCTTACTGGTTAGATGGTCACTATCTTGCAGCTCAAGCCGCTCAATCATTAGGGCTAACTTCTATTTCATCAGCGATTGCTCAAGAGCTTTCACTGTTTTTAACCAGATTACCTCAGCTTAACCATCTCTATTTCTCTGATATGACGCTCTTTATTTCAGAAGAAACTCATCAATGGCTAAATAGCTTAGAAAACAAAACAAATAATAAAGCGAGCCCTGCGTTATCGCTACAAAGTGAACAACAAGAAATTATGACCTGCTTTGAACAAGAAGGTCTTAATGCCGCGTTATTGATGATTGATAACGCTATTTCAATCACAACAGAACCCCGCCAGCGGTTTTATTTGCAGTTACTCTCAGCACAACTATTTGAAGCGTCAAAGATGAGTTCCATCGCAAATGTTTATTTTAATCAGCTTTATCAAGATGCGCTTCGATATTCATTATCAGAGTGGGAACCCAATTTATTAAATCAATTAGCATCAAAAGCGGAACATCAACAAAACTTGTCTTCTCATAGGGAATAATAATGAATTGGTCATTTCTTTCTGGAAAGAAAATAACGGATTTTATAAAAAAAATTTTCTTTGCTGATAAATCAAAAATTAAATCCTTGTTTTTACTTTTTATTGCCTTAATTCCAGCTCTATTTGTCATTTGGATTTGGTGGTGGGGAGCTAATTATGAATTTAAAGGAGATTACCCATTAAGATCGCTCAGTGCGCGCTGGCTAGCGACAGTTATTACTATTTTAGTTGTTGTCAGTTGGGTTGGTATTGCAACATGGCTTCGTGTGAGAAAACTTGAAGGTCTGAAATTAGATGTTGAACTCGCAATTGTCGATCCTGTACTTAATGATATTGAACATCAGAACCGTTATTTAAATTATTGGAAATCGCAATTTATTAAACATCAAAATGGGCATACCAATGCGCTTTATCAAAAGCCTTGGTATTTTGTGCTAGGTACTGATGAAAGTGGTAAAAACACATTATTAAAAAATAGCCTCAATACGTTAGATATTGCGCCTATTGAAAATATTGTCAGTGAGCAAAAATTACCGTTGCATATAAAAATGTTATTGGCAGACCAAGCCATATTATTAATGCCAGAAGGTAAGTTAATTACACAACCCAATCTTATTTTAGAAAAGCCGAAACTTTATCACCGATTATGGAATGAGTTATTAGTCTGGTTAAATGAACATCGCTCTCGTCAGCCAATGAATGGCATTATTCTTACTATTGATACATTACAACTACTGACAAACGATAAAGAGAAAAATAGCCAGTTTATTGCTTCATTGCATATGCGGTTACAAGAAATCCGCATCGCTTTTAATAGTCAATTACCTATTTATGTTGTGTTTACAAAGCTCGATTTATTACAGGGATTTGACGCTATGTTTCAGTCACTAGAAGCTAAACAGCGTGATGAAATATTGGGTGTGACATTCCGATTAAATAGCGAAAATAATTGGGAAAAAGATCTTAATGCATTTTGGGAGCAGTGGGTAAGCCAAATGAATAGCGCCCTTCCTGAGATGATGCTCAATCGCGTTGATGAAAGCCAACGTACTAAGTTATTTAGTTTTATTCGACAAATTCAAGGGCTAAAAACTAACGTTATTAGCCTACTTAATGCATTAACGTCCAGTAATAAAGAACAAGATATACAATTAAGAGGGATATATCTCACTTCAGCAACACAAGTTGGTCAGGTTGATAATATCTTTAGTCAAACGGCATCGGTTCAATATCATTTACCAACAGCACCATTAGCCACTTGGCCTATTGCAGAAACTCATAGCTATTTTACGCAATCACTTTTTCAAGATGTTTTGTTATCAGAGCCAAATCTTGCTGCTGAAAGTCAATTTTGGCTTAAAAAACATCGTAGAAGAGTTCTATTAGCTTCCGCTATTAGTGTTGTTGGTATTATCGCTTTATGGAATGGCTGGAGCCATTATTACAGTAAAAATTACCAATCTGGCGAAAATGTACTTAATGAAGTGAAATCATTTCGCTCTTCAGAAGCGACCATTACCACTAATACCGCAGGAAAAGAGCAGCTTGCGGTATTAAACCCATTATTAGATGCCACATTAGCTTACGGTAATTATCGCGAGAAAAGTGACACGTTTTCTGACCTAGGGTTATACCAAGGAAAGAATGTCGGCCCTTATGTCGAAAATGTTTATCTCCAATTGATAACAGAACATTATCTGCCTTCAATAATGAATTCTTTACTGACTGAATTGAAAAAAGCACCAGCTGGTAGTGAGGAAAAGCTAGAGATATTACGCATTATGCGCATGCTTGAAGATAAGAGTGGGCGTAATAATGAGATTGTTGAAAACTTCATGGCTAATTATTGGAGTCGCTTATTTACAGGACAGAGAGATATTCAATCTCAATTAATGTCACATTTACAATACGCATTAAAACATACCGATTGGCAAACTCAACGTAAGGCAGGTGAAGTAACTGCTATTAATGCTTTTACACCATTTACTCAGCCAATCGATACAGCGCAAAAAGAGTTAAGTCGTTTACCGCTTTATCAACGTGTTTATCAAACCTTGCGCCTTAAAGCGAACCAAGTTCTCTCATCACCATTAAATATACGTCATCAAGTTGGCCCTAGCTTTGACTCTATTTTTACCGCTATTAATGAAGATAAACTTCAAATGCCTCAGCTTCTAACGCTGTATGGGCTAACAAACTACTTTACTCAACATAATGATGAGCTGGTAGATCTGACCTTTTTGGATGCATGGGTATTAAATTTAAGTACAAATACCCGATACAGTGAAAGTGATAGAAAAGAGATCCAACGTCAAATCACCGAACAATATCTAAATGATTATACGGCTCAATGGCGTGCAGCTATGAGTAATCTTGAAATAAGAGAATTTGAATCACTACAAGATGAAATTAATGCATTAGAGCAGATTATTAGCGGTGAACAACCCATCCGTCGTGCATTGCAAGTATTAAGAGATAATACAACATTACCGAAAATAGACAGTTCACTACCAATTGCTGATCAAAAGGCATTAATGGATGAATTGAAATATAAATTACTCACACGATTAGATAAAGAATTTGCACCTCAAACTGAAATTCTTGTCAGCAATAATGGTGAGAATTTACAGAACCTCAATCAAAAATTAAATGAACTGCATCGTTATTTATTAGGTATTTATAATTCACCTGTGCCGGGTAAAGCGGCATTAAAGGCGGTAACTTCTCGCCTTGAGGATAATAATCGCGACATTATTTTTGAATTATCTCAATCAGCTAAAACATTGCCTGAGCCAATGAATCGTTGGGTAGGACAATTAGCAGATCAAGCGTGGAATGTTGTACAAAAAGAAGCTATCCGCTACATGGAAGTTGAGTGGAATGAAACCGTTGTTAAGCAATATCATACCTACATTGTAGGTCGCTATCCGTTTAATGCAGCAACGACACAAGATGTCCCTTTAAGCGAGTTTGAACGCTTTTTCAAACCAAACGGCACATTAGATAGCTTCTATCAGCAAAATCTACGCCTTTTTGTTGAAAACAACCTGATTGAAAATAGTGATGGTCAATCACTTATTCGTCCGGATGTGTTAGAACAACTCGACATTGCAAATCGAATTAGAAATACATTCTTTAATGCACAAGGCAATTTAGAAGCGCAATTTGCTATTGAAGCGCTTTCTCTTACCGGTAATAAGCGTCGTAGTGTTTTAAATCTTGATGGGCAATTACTCGATTATTCACACGGCAGAAGCCATACCGTACATATGGTTTGGCCTAATTCAATGCGTTCAAATGTTGAGAGCAAGCTGACCTTAGTTCCTATTTCTGGCGATAAATCACCTCGAGCTGTTTTATTTAATGGCCCTTGGGCACAAATGCGACTCATTAATGGTGGCAAACTTACTAATATAAAGCCGCACTCTTTTGATGTGAAATTCACCCTTGATAATGGTGATATGACATATCGGATCACAATCGATGAATCTAATAATCCTTTCTTTGGTGGATTATTTACTCGCTTCAAATTACCTGAAACCCTTTATTAACTGATTTCCCCTTATATTTATAAGGGGATAGGATTATTCATGAATACGCCAAAAGAAAAATTTGTGATAAAAATTGCAGGCTCTCCTTTAGATATCCCTGAATTTATCGCATTAAAAGCGGAATTTAATAAGCTTAATCATCCTTCTCAACCTGAGATCAGTTGGACTCTTATTGAATCTCTTTCACTAACGTTATTTAAAAACCATGGTATTGATTTACAGAGTGGGAGTTATTACGCACTAGCTCGTCTCCATTTAAATGGGTTAAATGGTTTTACTGAAGGATGTGAATTACTTGCCAATATAGTGGTAAGTCAGTGGGATAATCTTTGGCCGACTCAACCCAATCATCGGTGTGATGTTTTAAATTGGTTTAATACCAAAGCGGGAGCTTTATTACGCCAATTAACTTTTTCGCCTTCTGATTTACGTTTAATTTATCGATCAGAAAGAGCTCTACAATTAATTATCGATCAACTTGCCCATACAGATTGGCCTAAATTACCAAAGCTAGAAAATTTACTTTGGTTTTTCCAAAATGCAGCGAAAACCTTAGAACAAAATACAAAAAGTTCGACTCAAAAAAGTAGTAATAATGCCGTTAAAATTCCGCCTATTGTCTATATCAGTGCATCTGATGAACTTAAAGAAAACAATACTTCTAAACCTAACCCTATCGCCGAAGTTGTTTTATATGACGATCCGCCGCTTGAGAAAAAACCAATGAGTGCGAAAAAAGGCTTTTTTATTGGACTATTAAGTAGCAGTGCTATTTTTATTGCTATTGGTATGGCGATTTATCTGCCTATGCAAAAAGAACTTTCTGCAATTACCGCTCAACCTGAAGGTGCCATTACACAATGGTTATATCAACCGAATATCAGTTCATATGCAAATAACCTTGTTTTAATGGAAAAACAGTCTCCTATATTTGCTTTAAGAAAATCAGATCATATGTTGGAAGTCGCGAAAAAACTTTGGCCTAATAATGCTGATCAATCTTACGCAACACGACAATGGCAAAATATCCTTACTACACGATTAGAAAACGCACCAATTGACAGCAGTTGGTCAGATACGAATAAATTAATTCAACAGCTTTCCGATAGGATTGTTCAACAAGAACGTAACAGAGGAAGCTTTACCCTTTCTTATTTAAAAACAGCCATTTATGAAATTCAAAAAAGCCATAATAAAGCTGTTCCTATTGAAAATAAGCTATATGCATTTTCACAAGAAATAAGTAAAGAGCAGTCTATCTCTCCTGCATTAATTAATAATCTCGATGCAGATATTAATGGATTATTGGCACGATATTATCTCCTGCAAAAAGAAGCTGAAGAGTTAGGATTAAAGCCTTATTCATATTAAAAATAACCAGAAATCATGGCAGATATTATTTATTATTAAAGGGATGATATTAGATTAACATGAGCGAAATTAAATATTTAAAAGAAAGGCAATACCTGCAAAAACTGGCTAAATCCTACGCACAAAAAAAACCACATTTAGCGGAAGTTTTAGAGCCAGATGATCCTCAAACCAGCTATTTAATGGAGGGATTTGCCTTTCTTTCAGCTCATTTGCAAGAAAAAATTGATGATGCATTCCCTGAAATTACACTCCCTTTATTGCAACGTCTCGGCTCTCAAGCAATAAAAGGATTACCATCGACATCAATTATTCAAATCAGTTGTGATAAAGAAATTAACTACAGCTATTACATTCCTAAAAATAGTAGTGCTTTAGGCAGTAATAACGAGTGTTTTTCAACTTGTCGCGATTTATATATCGAGCCTTATTCTCTTATTGAGAAACAAGTGACACATCAACCTAATAAAAGTTGTATCTCTTTAACTTTTGCCTACCTTGGCGATATAGAGCAAATGCAATCTTGCTCGCTAAATTTATTTCTTAGCCCAATCAAGAATATTGCAGATACGCTGTTACTTGGGTTAACACAACATTTTGACTATATTGAATTAAAACATGCCGATCAAAGTTATCATGGTGATAATGCAACGTTTTGTTTTAACTCTCAAATTGGTAAAGATTATCCTATTTTTCCACAATCAGAGAATACCCCGAAAGCACCACAACAATTATTGGAGGGGTTGTATCTTCCTCATGTTCATCATTTTATTAGCTTAGATATTCCCGTGATTATCAAACAATTAGATTGGGGAAAAAGTACTCAATTTACAGTGAATATTTATTTAAATAAGCAAATTTCATTAACGGAAGAACAATGCCAAGACTGTTTTTTACTTAACTGTATTCCTACTGTTGATAAAGAGAAAGATCATACAGTTATCCTTGATTTTCAAGAGAATAAATCATCTTATTTACTACCTATTCCAGATAACCATTATCTTTCAAGTTTATCTGAAATCATGCTTTCATTAGAGCCACATGAAAAAGAGCGTGGTATTTATTGTCATTTTTATTCAATAACTGAATTAACATCAGCATCTCGCCTATTGCCTCAATATCAAAACTCTCTTTTCTATTCCTTAACAATAGATAAAGATATCACCGGAAGAACCTTCTATACGGTTCATTTCTATGATAATAAAGGCGAGGAACTTATCTCTCCACCAAGTCTACATTTTTCCTGTACATATATTGGCTTTGAAAAATATAAAGATAACAGCATTGGTGTGCTGAATGCACACAGTGAAAATATGCCTGATAATCTGTTACTCAAAAACATCACACCTTTATCAGAATGTTTTCCACCTATTGTTGACGATAAGTGTTATTGGCATTTGTTATCACATTATAGTGCTAATGCTTTTATGCTGATGTCTATTACAACAATAAAAAATATGCTAAGTGATTATTTAATTTATTCAGAACTAGATAAACAAGTTACAAGAAAAATAAAAAAATCCTTGGATGGCTGTATTGATTTAAATAGTCAGACTTATGATTATATTTTAAAGGGTAAACCACATCGTTGTTTATCTTTAATATTAACACTAGATACTGATTATTTTGATAATGAGGGCGATGCCTTTATTTTTGTTTCTCATCTTTATCATTTCTTTCCATTTTGCTTATCTGAAAATATGTTATTAGAAATGAAAATTAAATTTAAAGATAATGAAAAAATAAAATGGTTTTTATCACCATCTCCATTAAAAGGTTATAAGTCACTGCTGTGATTATTTAAAGCTACAAATAAAAAGAGAAATAAAAAAATATTGAGTTAAGTGTTCATCTATTGATAACAAATTTATTTTATGTGAGAATTCATCTAAATAAAAAATAAGGAGAAAAAGAAATGGCTAAAGTTAATAATAGCGCTAAAGAAAGAGCCTATGCGGTAGCCCTTTCTGTTGCATCTCGAACTACATTCGATCCCAATAGCGTCACAGCCTCTAAGAAGCTAGCTCAAAAGCGCTCAGCGCAACGTTCAACTGATGATTTAAATAGAATGTTTTCAAAAGCTTTCTCTACTGTTATTAAATAATAACGTTCATAGCAAATATCCAACTACAATTAATATCTAAAGCCCTTTTGATAGGGCTTTTCTCTGGGGAGATTTAGTAGTGCATTCTAAAAAATGGGTTTTTCGTGAATTAGTTAAAAACGAAAATGATTACCAAGGGCTTTTAGCTTATGCATGCTATAAAATGGAAAAAGATAAATTAGCTCAAGATCTTCGAGAAGCAAATAAGTCAGAAGAAGAAGTAGAAAAAGATCTAGAGCAATTTCATAATGCTTCAGTAACTAAAGGCCAATTAGAAGAGTTCAAAAAGAAAGGGTTAAAGATTATGACAGCTTTAACGGAGGAATTGGATGAAGGATTAATAAATAAGCACAGTGATGAAATTCATGTCTTGAAAGAACAACACCAACAAGTAATAAAATACAAAGAGAAACAATATAAAAAAACACTTGAAAAAGAAATAAAAATAGCAAGAACAAATATAAAAAAAGAACTTCTAGAAAAAATGCAAGAATATTCCCTATCCAAAACATCAACATTTATAAAAGTATTAAAATGGATATGGAATGGATTTCAAAGTGTTTTTGCCATCTTGATATTAATTTTTACTCTTCATTTAATTGCTTATTGGTCGTCTGATGAAGCGACAAAATCAGGTGTTATTAGTAGTTTCTGGGGGAAAGTACAAAGCGTATTTAACAATCCAATTCCATCACCAAAAATAAATTTAGATTCTACCAATATAATTAAATAATCACATGAAATTAACTAAAACACTAAAAGAACCCACTAATATCGAAAATAATTTTCAGAATAACTTATATGCAAACAACTATCATATTTATAAACCTCAAGATATTGTTCGTTATCTCTTACTTTAGGATTTCCATAATAAACTGGAAAATCTAATTTATCGGTAAACTCTCTTAATTGTAGATACGCCTTATTCCAATCATTAATAAGACAAAATGTCACACTACTGTTTCTAAATCCTCTATCAATAATTCCATCACCAGTGAAAAAATAGTTATCCGAAATTCTAGGTACTGATTTAATCACAGAAGATGTATTAAGATAATAAGAAAAGATATTATATTTAGTGTAGGTGTAACCTCTTTCTTTTGTATTTTTAATATCTTTTATTGCCCAAAAAATAAGAATGGTAAATAAAGTCAGTAGAAATAATGTAATCCAATATCCTTTTTTCATATTTTCTTCCTACTGTCTTGGTATTATTAATATTCTATTTGAAACCTTATCACAATAGTTCTATAAATACTGAAATACCGTGACTTTTTGTGCTTAAACAGAATTGTATCCTCTAAATGCATTGAACGATAACAACCAAGAATATAAATTCTATCAAAACACATATCTCATTAATTGGATGTAATATCACTAAATTTATATGAAAAATAAAATACTCGTTAGTGCTTGCCTGATGGGATTTAAGGTTCGTTATAACGGCACAGAAAAAGCACGATTAAATACAGTACTTGAACAGTGGCAACAAGAGCAACGATTAGTGATCCACTGCCCTGAACTTGCAGCTGGGTTGCCAACACCTAGAGCCTCGGCTGAAATATTGGAAGCTGATGGTTATCAAGTTATGCAAAATAGCGCAAAAGTGATTGAAAACACGGGTAACGATGTGACAGCCCATTACCAACTTGCAGCATGGCTTGCTTTGCGTACAGCTTTAGATTCTAACTGTATCGTTGCCCTATTAACCGATAAAAGCCCAACCTGTGGTAGCCAATATATCTATGATGGCAATTTCTCTGGTGTGACAAAGCAAGGTGAAGGTGTTGCAACAACCTTATTACGTCAACATGGTATAAAGGTATTTTCTGAAAATCAGTTGGATGAATTAATTGATTGGGTAGAAAACTGGGATAAAGAAAATATTATTTTATGATAAAAATCTGAATAGCTAATAGCTTAATCAAATAACCATTTGAAAAACATTAACTTATTCTTATCGGATGCGGATCATCATCCATCGTTTCAAACAGGTTCTGCAAAATGGAGCCTTCCATTCTTACTAATCTCCAATTAGCTCATATTATTCTTAATTAACACTCCTATTTCGTCATTAACAAACAAAAATACTGCTAAAGACTAATGTAATTTATCTAATTATTTGATTTAGGTAAAACGGTTTAAATCTTTTAATAAATAAAAATTGATAGATAATGACTATTAATAATCTATTTTTGATCGCTCATATCGATCTTTAAGTGTTTTTACGGTAATCTCTTTTAAAAAGAGGGATTAATATGAGTTCAATTAATATTGTTGTAGGTCAGAGAATTAAACAGAAAAGAAAGCAATTAAAAATAACAGGTATCGAGATGGCAAGAAGGCTTGATATCAGTCAGCAGCACTACTCGCGTTTGGAAAATGGGCATCTTAAGATAACAGTCGATCAGCTTATTGCTATTGCTTTAATATTGGGAATATCGCCACAAAGTTTGTTGATTACACCCGAAATAATGTCACCAATGCTAAATGCTTGGGCTGAAACAACTTTGTCATCAAATGAAATTGTTATATCAAGAAATAAGAAGCGCCGTAATCTTAGATAAAAATACAATAATATTGTTTAGCGCTATCTGATTTAATATTTAAACTATTTTAGTTAAAAAACATCGCAACTTTTCATCTTCTTGTATTTAAATAAAACATCATCTATTTATAAAATCAATCGCTTGATTTATTGTTAAAATAAAGAATTAATTGTTAATATCTTTCGTAATTGAATATTTTAATCGAATTTCAGGAGCATTAGATAATTTTCGATTAGATCCTTCCATCAAATAAGCCGCTATTTCTTCTGATGATAAATCATCGACTTCTTCAATATTAAAATACTCATCAGGCCAATAAATAAGATCTGAAGAAAAGGATTTGAAGTTTACTTTGAGTAATTTCATTGCATAGGAATGTTCAGATTCACTGCCTTCAGCTAAACATATAAAATCAACAATATTAATTAACTCTTCATAAGTCAGATCATCTAAATATTTGACCTGATTAAACGCTATTTTTGTAAACTCTTTTTCACTTGTCCAAGAATTATAATCACGAAAATCTGAAAACTCACAAGGTGTTACTACTTGTGCGTTCCAATTTATCATCATGGTTTTAATATCAGGATCATCTTCAGTTGCACCATTATCGATTTTATTAGTTATCTTCCGTAGTAAATCGATCAACTCATTGAGTTTAGCTTTACTTATTTTTATTGGTTTCAATCTGTTAGGTAAAGGCATATTTTATTCCGTTTATACTGTTTTTATTAAATCCGTATGTTATTGAATATAATTAAATAATTGATTTTTTAGAGAATATTAAGGTTACTAGTATCATGTTTAATTAACAGCTCTAATTAACAGCTCTAATTAACACACTTTATCAAATCACCTACTAATTGAAAGTTAGGGTTTGAAGTTATCGTAACTCTAATAGAAGTATCCATACGAGATGTGATGACAGCCTGAGTATATTTGACTCCGTTGATATTAATATCTGCTATTTGACCGATATTTTTAACAGAAAAACCACTCAACCCAGTATTATTTTTAAGTCTAATTCCCAAGGAATCGTTTTCTTGTATATGAGTGTCAATTTCTGCTGACTCTATATTTTTACATGCTATAGAAAGCTCATCTTTACTAGTTTTGAAAGATAAACAAATATCATCAGGCTTGCATTGATTAGCAGCCATTGCGAATGTTGAAAATAAGAGTGAAAAAATAGCTAGTAATTTCATTTTTGAAGATCACCTTGTGATTTTTTATAAAATTCATCCCTTATTTCAGCAGTAATTAAACTAGATGATTTACGGTGACTATATACGAAAAAAGATCGTATATGGCGACCTTTAAGATTTATTGGCTGATTTAACTCAGTTTTTTGTTCAGCATATAAATACAGTCATCAAACATAACTCCGCCAATCGTGTAATTATCCTTAATGATCTCTTTAAGGGTAAATCCATTTTTTTCCAGAACGCGTACTGATGCATTGTTTCCGCTTGTGATCACGGCCTGATAGCGCGAAATAGCAGATAGTTCGGGTAGTGATAATAAGGCAGATAATGAATCAGTAGCCAAAGACATACCAGAAAATTCACTCGCGATTATGTATCCCACCTCGGCTACAGGTTCAACATTATCAAGAATTACTAAGCCGGTTAACCCCATTGGGAGCCCGTCAACTTTTCTACGGATCACAAAGCATAACCAATGAGAAGACTCTATATCCCATTCTGGCAGGCGACTATCAAAGGCATCTTTAATTTGCTGTTCATTTAGTGGATCAGAAATAAACCTCATTATCCCAGCATCTGCATATAACTTTCTGAAAAAATCCCAATCATTTTCAGTTATTTTGGTTAAGGTAAACACCATGATTTTCCTGTAAGGTTTTTATAATATTAATGTAGTTCTATTTTATTAAATTATTAATATCTGAGTTAATAATTAGTTGTACAACACAACAAACAAAAATGGCACCACAAATTAGAAAAATACAAGTTGATTCAATCTGACGTTCCGCTAATAGCATTACAAGAAATAGGGGATAGGGAAAATATCGAAATGGTTAGAAGATATGCTCATCTAGCACCGAACCAATAAACAGAATACACACGTAAAATTGATGGCGTTTTAATGATAACGACGCAAATACGACACAAGGAAAAAATCTAGTTGAATTTAAAGGAGAATAACTGCTTGATTTGAAATGGTACGCCCTACAGGATTCGAACCTGTGACCTACGGCTTAGAAGGCCGTTGCTCTATCCAACTGAGCTAAGGGCGCCTAGAAGAGATTAGACGTCAGCAATCACTGCTGATAACGGGTGTGAATTATACGTTCAACATTCTGAGAGTCAACGCTTTTTCAACGATATCAAACTATATGGTTAAAATATGGCAAGTATTCGACTGACAGATTGCTCTTGATCTGACAAAATAGACCAATACCGTAATTGAATAATTTGGATGTATAGATGTCAGCAAGAATTATAGATGGGAAATCGATTGCGCAGACCATCAGAAGCGAAGTTGCAGAAAAAGTAAAACGACGTATTAATGCAGGAAAACGAGCGCCTGGTTTAGCTGTTATTTTAGTGGGTGATAACCCAGCATCACAGATTTATGTTGGAAGTAAACGCCGCGCTTGTGAAGAAGTAGGCTTTATTTCTCGCTCTTATGATTTACCAGATACTACCAGTGAAGCTGATTTATTAAATCTCATCGACCAGCTTAATGCAGACAACACCATTGATGGTATCCTCGTTCAGCTCCCTTTACCTGCCGGAATTGATAATGTTAAGGTTTTAGAACGCATTCATCCTGATAAAGATGTGGATGGCTTTCACCCTTATAATATCGGCCGCCTATGCCAACGAGCACCTAAATTACGCCCTTGCACACCTCGTGGTATTGTCACACTACTAGAGCGTTGTAATATTCCTATGAATGGCTTAAATGCCGTTATTATTGGTGCATCAAACATTGTTGGTCGCCCAATGAGCTTAGAACTATTACTTGCGGGTTGTACAACAACAGTTACTCACCGTTTTACTAAAGATCTGCGCTTTCATGTTGAGCATGCGGATTTAGTTGTTGTGGCGGTAGGTAAACCTAACTTTATTCCTGGTGAGTGGATTAAACCGGGTGCAATCGTGATTGATGTCGGTATAAACCGTCTCGAAAGTGGTAAAGTTGTCGGAGATGTTGATTTTGAGGCAGCATCTCAACGTGCGGGCTGGATTTCTCCTGTCCCTGGTGGTGTAGGTCCAATGACAGTCGCCACACTTATTCAAAATACTTTGCAAGCATGCGAAGAGTACCACGACCCTGAAACAGGAAATAATTAATCGATGGAAACATTTCAATTAGATGGGCACGACTATGTCGAGCTTTGTGATTTATTAAAACTTCAAGGTTGGACTGAAAGCGGAGCCTCTGCTAAAAGTGTCATTGCTGAAGGTTTAGTGAGTGTTGACGGTGAAGTTGAAACCCGTAAACGCTGTAAAATTGTTGCTGGAAAAGTGGTCACCTATGGTGAGTTTTCCGTTAGCGTCAGCAAATAATCAGCAAATTAATTAATATTGAAAAAGCGTCGCTATCTTAGCCTCGCTTTTTTTCTTTTTAATCCTTTTTTACCTTTAATCTGCATTTTCTTCTTCTTTTTTCTTATTTAGTCATATTCTAAAAAGACAAATCAACATAACTCATTGAATTAAAATAAAACCATAGAAATTAATTTAATATATTTAAATTTAGATCATCATTTTTAAGCCCATCTATGGTTATAATTACCTGTCACTGTTCAGCAAATTGTACATTTTATAAAAAAATAGATAAAAAGAAGTGCTATAAGTTATTATTTTATATATGGATAACACTTTTTAACCATTACTGTAAAACTTCAGCAACAACCCTTTTTATTGATACTTTTATCCGTTTATTCATGTTTAAATGCCCCTAAATGTGATTTAGATCTAATTTATTTCTACTTTCATTAGGCAAAAGAACATTGTTTGTACTAAATTACAGGTTATAATTTGAAACGATTCAGCTCGATGATACTATTTTAGTTGTTATTTTGTGATATTTAAGCCTTTCTTGCCCTTTATCTAACAGGAGATTTTATGCTCGGCTTACCCACTCAAGGTATCTCTGTCTTTGCTAAATCACAGCAAAAATCGATGCCTGTTCTTTTATTTAAGGTAAGGAACTAGCATGAAACGCAGAGTAGCAACCATCACACTTAACCCTGCATATGATCTTGTCGGTTTAAGTAATCCCATTGAACTTGGTGAAGTTAATCGTGTTAAAACGGCTGGCTTCCATGCTGCGGGTAAAGGCATCAATGTGGCTAAGGTTTTAAAAAGCCTTGGCGTTGATGTTACTGTTGGCGGTTTTTTAGGCAAAGAAAACCAAGATGGATTCCAAAAAGAGTTTAGTGACTCAGGTATCGCGAACCGTTTTCAAATGGTTGAAGGCCGTACTCGAATTAATGTCAAACTCACAGAGCCCAATGGCAAAGTGACGGACTTCAATTTCTCTGGTTTTGAAATTACAAAACAAGACTGGACTCGCTTTGTTAACGACACGCTAAGTTGGGCGGGTCAATTTGATATGATTTGTGTCAGCGGTAGTGTTCCTCCGAGTGTTGATCTCAATGATTTCACTGCATGGATGACACGCTTACGTAGCGAATGTATGTGCTTGATCTTCGACAGTAGCAGAGATGCTTTTGTCGCAGGATTAAAAGCCTCCCCTTGGTTGGTTAAACCCAATCATCATGAATTAGAGATTTGGGCTGGCAGACCTTTACCTGAGCTTTCTGATATTGTACAAGCGGCACAAACATTACGTCAGCAAGGTATTGCTCATGTTGTTATTTCATTAGGTGAACAAGGTGCTATGTGGGTAAATGCATCTGGTGCATGGATGGCAAAACCGCCTAAGTGTGATGTTGTAAGTACGGTTGGTGCTGGAGATTCAATGGTGGGTGGTTTAATTTATGGCTTAATGATGCGACAAACCAGTGAGCACACCTTACGTCTTGCTACTGCTGTTTCTGCACTTGCTGTAAGCCAAACTAATGTTGGCATTCACGATCGTGAACAATTAGCAAAAATGATGGCAGAAGTAGAATTAACCCCTCTAAAATTATAAGTAATAACACCCAGTGGTAAATTGAATAATATTAAGTAGAATTACCACTGCCTTCATTAAATATATTAACGCTATGTTATAAAGACTCTAAAATAGAATCTCTTTAATTGATTAATATTTGTTTATTATTAAATCAAACTTTATTTTTTCTATTTATTCGATAAACTTCACTTTAATAAAAATTAATAAAGATATTCTAAAGCCAATAAAAACTTATTTCTGTTTTTAGGAGAAGTTATGGAAAGGCCCATAGTACTTTTATGGATCCAAGTTATTTCGGTATTATTTTTAGGTGTCAGTTTATTTATATTAGTTGCCGGGGCACCAATTTATTTATTAGCAATGGCAATGGGTGGCGGTCAAACAATGCTTGTGGGTTTGTTCATCATGCTGTGTCTAATTATAACGATGATAATGCAAGTTACAGCATGGATAAAACTCGCTAGAAACAGTAAAAACGCTTACTCTTTTTTGAAAATCTCATGGGTATGTTTATCTATTTCACTCTTTTTTATACTTAGTATTTCGATGTCATTGACAAATATGTCAGAAATTGGCTTTGTTGTTTTTTCTATTATCGTTATCTTAACGCATCGGCTTTTTTTCTCTGAAAATGTGATTGCTTATTTTGAAGATAAACAAAAAGATAGCGAAAGAGAAACCAGTATTATTAATCAATAAAATAATCATCAGACAAAAAAATATCGGATATTTAATATCCGATATTTTTATATTAAACATGTATTAAGTGTAATTACTCAATCATTGTATTAATTATTACGACGCCAAACTGTTCCTTGAGGACCATCTTCTAAAACAATGCCCATCGCTGTTAATGCATCACGAGCAACATCAGCCGCAGCCCAATCTTTGTTTTTACGAGCATCGTTACGCTGTTGAATTAATGATTCAATTTTTTCAACTTCACCAGCATCATCCGCTTTAGCGCCACTTTGTAAGAAGTACTCTGGCTCTTGCTCTAATAAGCCTAATACCTTAGCAAGTTTACGTAACACTGCCGCTAAGCCATTCGCTGCATTCATATCAACTGATTTGAGGCGATTCACTTCACGCGCTAAATCAAACAAAACTGAATAAGCTTCTGGTGTATTGAAATCATCGTTCATTGCATCAATAAATTGCGCTTCAAACGCTTCGCCACCCGCAGGCTGTGCATTCGCATCAGTTCCACGTAATGAAGTATAGAGGCGCTCTAATGCAGTACGAGCCTGTTTTAAGTTTTCTTCAGTGTAGTTAAGTTGACTACGATAATGGCCTGATAATAAGAAGTAACGCACGGTTTCAGCATCGTAATAAGCCAATACATCACGAATAGTAAAAAAGTTATTAAGTGATTTAGACATTTTTTCTTTGTCTACCATCACCATACCCGAGTGCATCCAGTAATTAACGTAAGGACCATCATGGGCACAAGTTGATTGTGCAATCTCATTTTCATGATGAGGGAACATTAAGTCTGAACCACCACCATGAATATCAAAATGATGTCCTAATTCTTTACCATTCATCGCAGAGCATTCGATATGCCAACCCGGACGACCTTCTCCCCAAGGAGACTCCCAGCTTGGTTCACCCGGTTTAGACATTTTCCATAAGACGAAATCCATTGGATTGCGTTTTACGTTAGCCACTTCAACACGAGCACCGGCTTGTAGTTGCTCTAAATCTTGGCGAGAAAGTAAGCCATAATCAGGATCGGTATCAATCGCAAACATTACATCGCCATTGTCGGCAACGTAAGCATGTCCACGTTTAATTAACGCTTCTGTTAATTCAATAATTTCAGCAATATGATGTGTTGCACGCGGCTCTGAATCAGGGCGAGCAATATTTAATGCATCAAAATCTTTATGCATTTCAGCTAACATACGAGTCGTTAATTGCTCACATGTTTCATTATTTTCAATCGCACGTTTGATGATTTTATCATCCACATCCGTTACGTTACGAACATAGTTAACATCGTATCCTAAGTAACGCAGATAACGGGTTATGGCGTCAAAAGCCACAAATGTACGTCCATGACCAATATGGCATAAGTCATAAATAGTGATGCCACACACGTACATACCTATTTTTCCTGCATGGATAGGTTTAAATTCTTCTTTTTGGCGAGTGAGAGTATTAAAAATCTTTAGCATCAGTGGACGTTCCCGTTTTCAACTGTACGTGTTTATTACGTTTTTATATAAAAGAAAATAACAACTACTATAGCATGATATTAATAAGAATATTGGATCTTGCAGTCAAAGCAAACGCAAGATTAGCGCTTTTATCTTACTCTGCTTAACGCTTATTTTCACTGTTCAATCGTTGATAGTGAACAATCAAACTTCTATTATTTGGCTAAATTTTGGCGAAAAGTGTTTTTTCTTTCTATTACTGATTTATTTGGCAAGAAAAAGTAGAGCGAGAAAAAGATGCATACTGACTAAATTAGGCAACTGTGATATAAAAACGGGACTGTTGTTTATGCCCAAATCTGGGTAAAGCTAAAATTATATTAGGATCTGAATATGGTTACTTTTCATACCAATTACGGCGATATCGTGATTAATACATTTGCAGACAAAGCACCTGCAACCGTAGAAAATTTTTTAGACTACTGTAAAGAAGGATTCTACGATAACACTATTTTCCACCGTGTCATCAATGGTTTTATGATCCAAGGTGGTGGCTTTGAACCAGGTATGAACCAAAAAGCGACCAAAGCACCTGTAAGAAACGAAGCAAACAATGGCCTAGCAAACAACCGCGGTACATTAGCAATGGCTCGTACAAACGATCCTCATTCTGCTACTGCTCAATTCTTTATCAACGTTGCAGACAACGATTTCTTAAACTTCCGTGCTGAAAATGCAAATGGTTGGGGATATTGTGTCTTTGCTGAAGTTGTTGAAGGCATGGACGTTGTTGATAAAATTAAAGCGGTTTCCACTGGTCGTAGCGGTTTCCACCAAGATGTTCCTCGTGAAGATATCGTCATTAAAAGTGTAACGGTTAGCGAATAAGCCTCACTTTTTATGTGTACGCTTTTTATTGCAGACCTGCATTTAAGTGAACATGAACCGGCAATCACTGCCGGTTTTCTTCGCTTTTTAAAAGAACAAGCTATTCATGCAAAAGCACTTTATATCTTAGGTGATTTTTTTGATTTTTGGATAGGTGACGATGATCCTAATCCTTTGCATCAACAAATTGCTCAAGCTCTGATGACGCTAAAAAATGCAGGAGTGCCTTGTTATTTTATTCATGGAAACCGTGATTTTTTAATTGGCTCTCGTTTTGCAAAAGAGAGTGGTATCACCTTACTTCCACAAGAAAAAGTACTCGAAATTGAGAAGCATCGCATCCTAATTTTGCACGGTGATACACTTTGTACAGATGATGAAGCGTATCAACGTTACCGTAAAAAAGTGCATAATAAATTTATTCAGCGCTTATTCTCACTACTGCCTTTATTTATTCGACTGCGTATCGCTGACAAAATGCGTTCGCGTAGCCAGCACGAAAATCAGTATAAGTCTGATGCCATTATGGATGTTAACCCACAGGCTGTGATTGATACTTTTAAGCATTTCAATACAGAATGGATGATCCACGGTCATACTCATCGTCCAGCAATTCACACTGTTAATATTGATGATAAAATACATTATCGTGGTGTATTAGGTGCTTGGCATACTGAAGGTTCTATGTTTAAAGTGACAGCTGAAAAAATAGAACTTATTCATTTCCCCTTCTAAGTTGTTTTGCTTATTTTCTTCATAAAAAGGCTGTTTTTTCTTTACGCAAACGTTTTCCTATGCGTGTTAGCGTGATACTATCATGCTCAGTTTATTAGGCTATATCCGTTTATGCTTACAGGAGCAGTTAAGTAATGTCTTCTCAAGTTGGTCTAAATACCTCTTCCGCTCGTATCGCTATTGTAATGGGCTCTAAAAGCGACTGGGCAACAATGTCTCATGCCGCTGATGTACTAGACGCACTACAACTTCCTTATCATGTTGAGATTGTCTCTGCACACCGTACCCCTGATAAGCTATTTAGCTTTGCAGAACAAGCCAAAAGTAATGGCTTTGATGTCATTATTGCAGGAGCAGGTGGTGCTGCCCATTTACCGGGTATGCTCGCAGCAAAAACGCTCGTCCCAGTATTAGGAGTTCCTGTTCAAAGTGCTGCATTAAGCGGTGTTGATAGCCTTTACTCTATTGTGCAAATGCCGAAAGGTATTCCTGTGGGAACATTAGCGATTGGTAAAGCAGGTGCCGCCAATGCCGCTTTATTAGCCGCTCAAATTTTAGCATTACACTCCCCTACTATTTTTGAAGCACTAACAGCATGGCGTACAGTACAAACTGATGATGTCTTAAATAACCCTGATCCAAGGGAGGCACTATGAAGCCAGTTTGTGTTCTTGGAAATGGTCAATTAGGACGAATGCTAAGACAAGCCGGTGAGCCTTTAGGAATTGCAGTTTACCCAGTCGGATTAGATGCAGAGCCTGAAGCCGTTCCCTATCAAAAAAGTATAATCACAGCTGAAATTGAGCGCTGGCCTGAAACCGCTCTCACCAAAGAATTAGAGCGTCATACTAACTTTGTAAACCGTGATATTTTCCCATTGCTTGCCGATAGATTGCCTCAAAAACAACTTCTTGACGAACTAGGTTTAGCAACAGCACCTTGGCAACCATTAACGTCACCAATACAATGGCCTGATATCTTCAATCAATTGGGTGATTTTATTATTGTAAAGCGCCGTGTTGGTGGTTATGACGGTCGTGGTCAATGGCGTATTCATCCCGGTGAAGAACAACAATTACCTGCTGAAATTTATGGTGAATGTATTGTTGAGCAAGGTATTCCTTTTTCAGGTGAAGTGTCATTAGTAGGTGCAAGAGATAGTAACGGAAATTGTGTTTTCTACCCTTTGACTCACAACCTGCATCAAGATGGCATTTTACGCATGAGTGTCGCCTTACCAACACCTGCGTCAAAACTACAACAATCAGCGGAAAAAATGCTGACCGCCATCCTTAATAAACTCAATTATGTGGGTGTAATGGCGATGGAGTGCTTTATCGTTGGTGATAAATTACTTATTAACGAATTAGCCCCTCGAGTTCATAACAGTGGCCATTGGACACAAAATGGTGCCTCAATTAGCCAGTTTGAGTTACATCTGCGTGCAATTTTAGATTTACCTATGCCAAAACCTGAAGTTTGCCAACCAGCAGTAATGGTTAATTTGATTGGTACTGATGTCAACTCTCAATGGCTTTCATTACCATTAGTTCATTTACATTGGTATGAAAAAGAAGTTCGCCCTGTCCGCAAAGTAGGCCATCTCAATCTTGTACATCGCGATAATCAACCACTGAAAGAGACTCTCAAATCATTAAGCTTGATGCTTGATGATGCCTATCAGTACCCTATCAAATGGGCTTTAGAAAAATTAAGCTAGCAGTCCGACTCATAAAGTTAGAGAATAATAGCCTTTAAACGAACAGACCTTAGATAAAGAGGTCTGTTATTCGCTATTTTCTCCTGATTATTCAGGTTACTGCACCCATTTGATGGAGTCAGGATGCAAGCCACGCAACAGATTTTTGGTCCCGTTTATCAGTGGAGTATGCTGATATTATTGGGCTTTGTGTATTTTTTAGCTACCGCAACCACATTTACTTCTTTAGGTGTTGTTCTCCCTAGTATGATAAACGAGCTAGAGTGGAACTGGACTCAAGCAGGCCTTGGCTTTACGTTATTAGGATTAACCTGTGGTCTTGCGAGTTTTTTACCTACATTGCTGATCCGTAAATTAAGCGTTCGTCTTACATTACTTATTGGATTGATTATTTTTGTCAGTGGTTTCTATTTTCTTTATGAAACATACACTATTTCGCGTTATTTTCTCGGTACTGCACTGTTAGGTATTGGATTTACGCTACTGGCTACCGTACCCGGTACTTATGTTATTTCCCGCTTATTTGAAAAACAATCTTTTGCCTTTGGTGTCTATTTTACCATTGGTGGATTAGGTGGTGTTGCTGGGCCTTGGATCTACTTTTTAGCAACCCATTTATGGCATACATGGCGAATGCACTGGCTGATTTCAGCGATCACACTCACTGTTGTTACTCTTCTCACTATCTTATTTTTACGCGAAGGCACTAAAGAGCAAGAGCACGCCAAAAAAATTAGCCAACTTCAAACCACAAAACGTATCTATCAAACTAAAGAGATTTGGACGGCTCGTCATGCTTTAAGAACATGGCAATTTTATGTTATTGCAGCTACTTACACGGCCTTTTTATGGTGTGGCATCACGGTCAATAGTTTTGCTGTTGCACATATTATTGAAAATGGTTTTGGTGAAACTATTGCCGCAACACTCTTAAGTAGTATGGCATTTATCAATGCTTTTTCACGCTTAGCGGGTGGAGCTATTGGTGAATGGTTAGAACCTAAAAAATTACTTATCGCAAGTTTAAGCATTATTATCATTGGCTTGCTCGCGCTAAGTATGGCTAATTCTTGGGTTTACCTGATCTTATTTACGGTTTGTGTCGGTATCGGTTATGGCATGACGTTCTTAGCATCAAGTATTTTGCTTGCTAACTATTTTGGTCGCTCTCCTTACCTTGAGCTATTTTCAGTGATGAATTTAATTTCAACACTGGCTTGTTTAGCACCTTTCTTTGCTGGGGCAATCAAAGATATTTCAGGTAGTTTCACACCTGCATTCTTGATTTTAACCATCCCTGTTTTACTGATTTTAGCGGTCACACTGTTTATGAAGCCACCAATCTACCCTAAATTTCAGCATGCAAGTGAACAAGAAAAGTAACCATTAAATAAGCAAGATAGTGAGTTTCGTATTATAAGAACGCATTTTCTAAGGAGACGTTAAGCTGATGAATGATGCATTAATAATAAAATACTCAATAGGTGTTTGCATAGCTTTAGCCTGTTTTGTTGGTTTTGTCGTCGTATCTCTTTTTCATGACAAAAAGAAAAAACGTCGTAGAAATATTATTATTCATATCAGCCAAGCTATCTTGCTTTGTAGTTTAGTGCTTATCTTAAGCCAATATTGTGAAATGGCTGTGGTCGATTTTAATCTCCACTTTATCTCCTTTAGGATGATTAACTTTTTCACCTATGTCGGCATTGCATTAATTTTAATGCGGAAATTTTTCTTACTAATTAATCGGTTAGAAAAATCTCAAATTAAAAAAGGCAGTGATCCTACTTCTGCTCGTATTATTTCTCGCATATTTAAAATCACTCTATTTGTCATTATCATTTTATTGTTTGGTGAGCATTTTGGTATGAGCTTATCCGGCTTAATGACATTTGGCGGATTAGGTGGTATCGCCATTGGCATGGCAAGTAAAGATGTATTAAGTAATCTTTTCTCTGGCGTCATGCTCTATTTCGATCGCCCTTTTAATATTGGTGATTGGGTACGATCTCCTGATCGTAATATTGAAGGTACTGTAGTCGAAATTGGCTGGCGTATTACCAAAATCATCACATTTGATCATCGACCGCTTTATATTCCCAACTCGATTTTTTCCTCTATTAGTGTGGAAAACCCGGGAAGAATGACTAATCGACGTATTCAAACTGAAATTGGTTTACGTTATGAAGATTCAGATAAAATAGGCGTTATCGTTCAAGATATTCGCACCATGCTGATGCAAAATAACAAAATCGACACGCAACAAACGTTGTTAGTCTATTTTAATCAATTTGCAGACTCTTCACTCAATATCATGGTGTATTGTTTTACCAAAACAACAGTGTGGGCACAGTGGCTTGAAGCTCAGCAAGAAGTCTATTTAAAGATAATTGAGATTGTGCATAAACATGGCGCAGATTTTGCCTTTCCATCTCAAACGGTCTATATCGAAAAACCTTCTCCAATTACCCAATAATAGAAAATGGATAAGTTTATTTTCTCATAGACTTATCCATTCATTCACGTATCAAAGTGGTAGTTTATGCGTTTTAAATGCATAAAATCATTTTATTTGTCTTTTAATTTATTTCAATCACATTCACAACCAAGTATATTGTTCGCCAATTCTTCTATTGATAAAAACGCGAGCATAATGAAAAAAATGAAGTTGGCGTGTCACCCTACTCTTTCACACTATTTTTATTGTGAACGTCCGATTGTTGATATTGTTGATGCAAATTTAACGCAAGTGTCAGCAGTAGTGTTGTCATTGTCAGATATTGAGTCTGGCGAATTAGATCGCATTTATCAAACAGGCTTTCAACTCCCCGTATTTATTGCAGTTAATCTTAATGATGCACTCAGTGCTGAATTGCTTAATCAAGTTTCAGGGATTGTGATCACAGATAAAAGTGCGCATCAAAAAAATAGTGCGTTGATTAATGAAGCTGCACAGCAATATGAAAAGAGTCTGACAACACCATTTTTTTCACGCTTAGTGAATTATGTTGCCGAAAAGAACGTTGCTTTTGATTGTCCCGGCCATCAAGGCGGAGAGTTTTTCCGTCGTCATCCCGCAGGCGAACAGTTTTATCAATATTTTGGTGAGAATCTATTTCGTTCTGATCTCTGTAATGCTGATGTTGAAATGGGTGATTTACTTATTCATGAAGGTGCGCCTTATGATGCGCAAACTTTTGCGGCGCAAGTGTTTAATGCCGATAAAACCTATTTTGTTTTAAATGGAACATCCTCTTCTAATAAAGTTGCCTTAAATGCCTTATTGGCACCAAATGATTTAGTGCTATTTGATAGAAATAATCATAAATCCAATCATCATGGTGCGCTAATTCAAGCCGGAGCAACACCTATTTATTTAGAAACCGCTCGTAATCCCTTTGGCTTTATCGGGGGCATAGATGCACATTGCTTTGAAGAGGACTATTTACGCCAACAAATCGCAGAAATTATGCCAGAACGCCAATTCGATAAACGCCCTTTTCGCTTAGCTGTTATTCAACTGGGTACTTACGACGGTACGATTTACAACGCAAGACAAGTCGTCGATAAAATTGGTCATCTTTGTGATTACATTTTATTTGATTCTGCATGGGTTGGTTATGAGCAATTCATTCCGATGATGAAACAGTGTTCGCCTTTGTTATTAACGCTTAATGAAGATGATCCCGGTATTCTCGTTACTCAATCAGTTCATAAGCAATTAGCGGGTTTTTCACAAACCTCGCAGATACATAAAAAAGATGCGCACCTTAAAGGGCAATCACGTTATGTTAATCATAAACGTATGAATAATGCTTTTATGATGCATGCGTCCACCAGCCCATTTTATCCCCTTTTTGCGGCTCTTGATGTCAATGCCAAAATGCATTCGGGTAAAAGTGGTGAAGCCATGTGGATGAATTGCGTAAAACAAGGCATCGAAGCTCGTAAATCATTACTAAAGCAGTGCCAGTTTATTAAGCCATTTATTCCTGAAATGGTTGATGGACTTGCTTGGCAAGATCACGACACAAATGAAATCGCTCACGATCAACGTTTTTTCAATTTTATTCCTAATGATAATTGGCACTCATTTGAAGGTTACGCCACCAATCAATACTTTGTTGATCCTTGCAAATTAATGCTTACAACGCCGGGGATCGATCCTCATACAGGGGAATATGAACCCTTTGGTGTACCAGCATCTATTTTGGCAAATTATCTACGTGAGCACGGTGTTATTCCTGAAAAAAGCGACCTTAATTCAATCTTATTTTTGCTGACTCCCGCAGAGCACCAAGCAAAATTTGATCGCTTAACCTCTTTGATTGTTCAATTTGAAAAGCACTTAGTTGAAGATGTGCCATTAGAAAAAATATTGCCTTCTGTTTGTCGTCGCTATCAATCCCGCTATCAGGGTTATACATTGCGTCAACTCTGTCAGGAAATGCATGATATTTGTGTCACTCACAATATTAAACTACTACAAAAGCAGATGTTTAGAAAAAGTCATTTCCCTAAGCGGGCACTAAGTCCGCAACAAGCTAATATTGAGTTTGTTCGTGGTAACGTTGAGTTTTTACCTTTAAATAAATTAGAAGGCAGAATTGCCGCGGAAGGTGCTTTACCTTATCCGCCGGGTGTTTTATGTGCTGTGCCCGGTGAAATTTGGGGTGGTGCTGTTTTACGCTATTTTCAGGCACTTGAAGTCACAATTAATCAGCTACCGGGCTTTTCAACTGAACTTCAAGGTGTTTATATTTATGATGAAGATGATGGCAGTAAGCGCATTTATGCTTATGTTATAAAAGAATAATTGTCTTATCTTTTCCCATAAAAAATGCTGATGTTTAATAGCATCAGCATTTTTATTTAACTCTATTTATGAGCCTTATTTATTTCAACTATTCACCCTGAATTCGTCGATACTGCCCTTTATCTTGCAACAGTCTGATCCCTAAAATACTGCCACATAATGAAAGTAATAGTGCGGCAACAATAGGTACGGTGATCCACATTCCCCATTGGGGCTGCCAAGGAAAATTAAACACCGATATTTGTAATAAGCTTAATGCAACCTCGGCACCAATCGCCGCAGCTAATCCTGCCATTAAACCTAACAATGCAAATTCAGCCCAAAGAGTCCATCTTAATAATGATTTACCTGCGCCTAATGTGCGATATACCACCAGCTCAATACGTCGCTGTGTCATTCCTACCTGAATTTGAGCAACTAACAATAACGCACCACAGATCATTACCAATCCAACCATAATCTCCAATGCTCGACTGACTTGCTGTAAGATTTGTTGAACTTGTTGAATTAATGCGCCTGTATCTAATACGCTTACAGTTGGAAATTGCCGATTAAGTGCCGTAATTAGTGCCCCTTCGCCATTGTAGTAAAAGCTACTCATCCATTTTTCTGGCTGATTACTTAACCCTTCTTCAGAGAAGATAAAGAAGAAATTAGGACGCATATTTTCCCAATCAACATGGCGAATACTAGTCACAATGGACTTAAATTCACGAGTATCACCGACAAATGTTAATTCATCACCTAACTTAATTTCGAGTTGTTCAGCAACACCTTGATCAAGAGAAACACCATTCCCTACTGGAGGCCATGTTCCCTCAACAATCACATTATCTTTTGGCAATTCGCTATGCCACGTTAAGTTAAGCTCTCGACGAACAGTGTTATTACCAGCATCACGTTTATCTGCCCACTCTTTGGCATTATTCTCATTAATTTGTGTTAAACGCGCTAATACCACAGGAAATGCATCCGTAGGTTCAACATTATACTTTGCCAATAAAGTATTAATTTCTTGAACTTGAGGCGCAGACATATTGATTAGAAAATAATTAGGGCTATCTTCTGGTAACTGTTTTTGCCATTTATCTAATAAATCACCTTGAATAAGGATTAAAAGCGTTAATAACATAAATGAAAGCGCGAAAGCCGCAAGTTGAGTCATTGTTTGAAATGGTTGTCGTAATAAACGAGTCACCGCTAAACGTGCGCTGAGTTGGCGGAATTTAAACTGCTTTAATACCCATAATCCTAACCAGCCAATTATTCCAAGTAGAAAAGCAATAACAACAACACCAAATAGAATTGACCAGAGTAAAACGCCCGTTCCCGCAAAAAGCGTTAAAGCACCGACAATAATTAAGCCTACAATCGGTAAATAGTAACGCAGAGGCCATATAGGTGCCGTGGTATCACTTCTTAATACACGGGAAGGTTGTGTCGCCATTAGTTGATAATAAGGTCTTAATCCTGTTAATAAAGCAATTAACAGTAAAGAGCCCACAGACCATACCCACGGTAAGAAACTCGCTTCAGGCAAGCTTTTAGGTAAAACAGGCGCTAAAATTTGTAGCAGTATCGCCTCAAAAATAAGCCCGACTAATGAACCGACAATAATCGCGCCAATAAGGATCACTCCCCATTGCCCAACAATCCACTTTCTCAATGCTCGTTTATCTGCACCTAGTGTTTTTAATACCGCAATTAAGGTATGACGACTACGGCAATAATGAGCCATTGAAACAGCAACTGCCGATATAGCAAGTAATAGCGTTAAAAGAGCAGAGAGCAAAAGAAAGTTTTTCGCACGCTCCATTGATTGTGAAAGCGCTCCACTGTCTTGTTTTAAACTATTCCAACGCTGGTCTGGTTTTAATAGTGGATCGAATCGTTGCTGATAACTATCAATCACAGCTTCATCGCCCGCAAACATATAGCGATAAGTCAGGCGGCTTCCGGGTTGCACCGCTCCAGTTGCTTCAACATCATCAAGGTTAATTAAAATACGAGGTGCGATTTGAAAAGGATTAAACCCGCTATCCGGCTCTTGAATTAATACTCCACTGATTGTAAATGTAGCGTCACCTACATCAATGTTATCGCCGACTTTTATATCAAGTAATTCAAGTAATCTGGCACCGACAAGGGCAGTTCCTTTTTCAGGTTTTAACCCTGCTGGCTCTGTTTCTAACTCACCATACAGTGGATATAGGTTATCTGCGGCTTTCACCAACGCAAGCTGAGGTGTATCACCTTCAGGAGCATAAGACATGGTGGTAAATTGCATTTGGCGACTGAGAGTTAACCCTTCTTTTTTCGCCTCTGTAAGCCAGTTTTCATCAACGGGATAGGATGCACGTAAGACTAAGTCTCCAGCAATTAAATCTCGACTTTGAGCATAAATGCTTTTATCGATGCGATCACCTATACGCCCTAAAGCAAGTACACAAGCAACTGCCAGCGCTAAAGAAAGCCAAACAATTAATAGTGCAGGAGAACGCCATTCACGCCAAAACCAACGCCAAATCATGACTCCTCCTTAAGTTGTCCATCTACTAATCGTAATCGTCTTTGGCAACGAGCTGCTAGCTCATTGTCATGAGTAACTAAAATCAAAGTTGTTGCATAATCTCGGTTAAGAGAGAACAACAAGTCAGCAATTTTATCACCAGTTTTACGATCAAGGTTTCCTGTTGGTTCATCCGCAAAAAGAATAGCTGGTTGAGTGCAAAATGCTCTTGCTAATGCAACGCGCTGTTGCTCACCGCCAGAAAGCTGTGCTGGCATATGGTATAAACGTTCACCTAATCCTAACAGCTTAAGTAAATCAACTGCACGCGCATGGCTGTGCTTTTCTGACTCACCTTTTAATAATGCGGGCAACTGCACATTTTCGAGTGCATTCAATGTTGGGATCAACATAAATGATTGAAAAACAAACCCAACATGTTGAGCTCGCAACTTGGCACGCTCTTCTTCATTCATTTGTGTGAGATCTTCACCCATCAAATGCACGCTGCCAGAGGTGCCATCATCTAATCCAGCGATGATCCCTAACAGTGTCGATTTTCCCGATCCTGACTCACCAATTAACGCAATTGTTTGTGCAGGCTCGACAACTAACTCAACACCCTGCAATATAGAGATCTGACTATCACCTTGTCCTACTTGTTTGGTTAACTGATGAACTTCAAGAACCTTTTCCGTCGACATACATTTTTCCTTATCGTTATGATGATGTTTAGCTTTAAGGCAATTGCTGCTGATACCTTTTTGATCTTTGGTGACAGCTTGAGTGCAGGATACCGTCTTCCGATTGAAAGCGCATGGCCACAACGCCTTGCTGATAAATGGAAAACAACCTACCCTGAAATTAATGTTGTTAATGCAAGCATTAGTGGTGAAACTGCCTTTCAGGGACAAAATAGGCTTCCTGATTTATTAAAACAGCATCAACCACGCTGGGTTTTAATTGAATTAGGTGCAAATGATGGTTTACAGGGATACCCTGTTGCACAAACAAAAGAGGCATTACAAAACATCATTACACAAGTGAAAGATGCCGGTGCAACGCCACTTTTTATGCAAATAATGATTTCACCTAATTACGGTAAACGTTATACACAATCGTTTTCAGCGATCTATCCAAAACTCGCTGAAGATAATGCGCTTCCTCTGCTTCCTTTTTATATGGAACAAATCGCTGATAAACCTGAGTGGATGCAAAATGACAGCATACACCCCAATGAAGATGCTCAGCCGTTTATTACGCAGTGGATGGATGAAACATTATCCCCTTACTTAACACGTTAGACTATTCTGACAGTAGTTGACGTAGATTAAACGAGATTAATTGTAAAATTATGCAAAAAACGGTATTGATTACAGGAAGTTCTAGTGGAATAGGACTCTGCGCGGCAAAAGCACTAAAGAAAAGAGGCTATCGAGTTCTTGCTGCTTGCCGTAAAGGTGAAGACCTTGAACGCATGGAAACACTGGGATTAGAACCTATTCATCTTGATCTAGATGATCCAAAAAGTGTTGAAAATGCGGCACTAGAAGTTATTCGCCTGACAAACGGTCGTTTATATGGATTATTTAATAATGGTGGATTTGGCGTTTATGGCCCATTAGATGCCATTACTCGCCAACAAATGGAAAAACAGTTTTCTACTAACTTTTTTGGTTTGCATCAGCTAACTACATTACTTCTACCAGCCATGTTACCCCATGGTGAAGGACGCATTATTCAAACGAGTTCTGTAATGGGGATCATCTCAACTCCCGGTCGAGGTGCTTACGCTGCCAGTAAATATGCGGTAGAAGCGTGGTCTGATGCGCTAAGAATGGAGATAGCGCACACTGGAGTTAAAGTGAGTTTAATAGAGCCGGGTCCAATACGAACTTGTTTCACTGAGAATGTCGCTCAAGCCGAAAAAGATAAACCTGTAAAAAATCCGGGGATTGCGAGTCGTTTCACATTAACGCCTGAAGATGTGGTGAAAAAGCTTATTCATGCTTTAGAAAGCCCAAAACCTAAGATACGTTATCCCGTAACCTTATTAACTCACGCTGTCAGAATACTAAAGCGTTTTCTACCTGATATTTTAATGGATGCAATTCTCAGTCGCCAGAGTGGCAAGGCTTGATTTTTCAGTATCCACCCTTACTTATTAATAAAATAGCTTTATAAATCGCATCTATATTTAAAACTCTCAAAAAGGGGCAAGTTAATGTTAGCAACTGCACATATTGTTGATGTAAATGAATCAAATATTCAACAAGTTATAGAACAATCCATGACGAAACCAGTCATGATGTATTTCTATTCAGAACGTAGCCCTCATTGTGCAGAGCTTGGCGCAACATTAGATAAACTAGCAGCCGAATTTGCTGATCAGTTTATTTTGGCAAAATTAGATTGTGATGTTGAACAAATGATTGCCTCACAATTTGGTCTACGCGCTATTCCAACTGTTTATATTTTGCAAGAAGGTCGCCCAGTTGATGGCTTCCAAGGTCCTCAACCTGAAGAAGCAATTCGTCAAATTTTAGCCAATGTATTACCTAAACCAGAAGAGTTGAAAGCAGCACAAGCCGCACAATTACTTTCTGAAGGAAAAGCTGAGGAAGCATTACCGCTACTAAAAGAAGCTCACCAGCTCGCACCTAAAAATAGTGAAATTACACTTGCACTAGCAGGTGCTTTAATTTCTTTAAATAAAAGTGAAGAAGCACAAACTCTGTTAATCACCATCCCATTACAAGATCAAGACAGCTACTACCATAGTTTGTTAGCGCAAATTGAATTACAAAAACAGGCGGCTGATACGCCTGAAATTCAACAATTACAGAACGATTTTAATCAACAGCCTGAAAATACCGATCTTGCTATTCAACTTGCACTAAAATTACATGAAGTTGCCCGTAATGAAGAGGCATTAGAGTTGCTATTTAGCTTTATCAAAAAAGATCTAAATGCAGGTGATGGGCAAGTTAAGAAAACCCTGATGGATATTCTGTCAGCCTTAGGCACTAATGATAATTTAGCGTCTAAATATCGTCGTATGGTGTATTCTTTACTTTATTAATTTTACTTTCTTATTAAAGCAGACTTAGGACAGGTATATGGAAATAGTCATTGGTATTATCATCTTATTCGCTATTATTTTAGTTTTATGCGGTGTTAAAACCGTTCCACAAGGTTACCAGTGGACTGTCGAACGTTTTGGTCGTTACACTCGTACTCTGACTCCAGGACTTCAAATTCTCGTGCCATTTGTCGATCGTATCGGTCGCCGTATCAACATGATGGAACAAGTACTTGATATTCCTTCTCAGGAAGTTATTTCTCGTGATAACGCCAACGTCAGCATTGATGCAGTCTGCTTTATTCAAGTGATCGATCCTGTAAAAGCCGCTTATGAAGTCAATAATCTTGAGCTTGCCATTATTAACTTAACACTCACTAATATTCGTACAGTGTTAGGTTCAATGGAACTTGATGAAATTCTTTCTCAGCGTGATCAAATCAACAGTCGCCTTTTACTGATTGTTGATGATGCAACAAACCCTTGGGGTATCAAAATTACTCGTATCGAAATTCGTGATGTCCGCCCACCAAAAGAATTGATTTCTGCAATGAATGCGCAGATGAAAGCTGAGCGAACTAAACGTGCTGACATTCTTGAAGCTGAAGGTATTCGTCAAGCCGCTATCTTAAAAGCTGAAGGTGAGAAACAAGGACAAATTCTAAAAGCTGAAGGTGAGCGTCAATCTGCATTCTTACAAGCAGAAGCCCGTGAACGTGCAGCAGAAGCTGAAGCCAAGGCAACACAAATGGTATCTGAGGCCATCGCAAAAGGTGATATGCAAGCAATTAACTACTTTGTTGCTCAAAAATATACTGATGCGCTGTCTCAAATTGGTTCAGCTAATAACAGTAAAGTTATTATGATGCCACTAGAAGCAAGTAATCTCATGGGTGCAATTGGCGGTATTTCTGAATTACTCAATACCAAAAAAAGTGACTCTGGCAACAAGAGCAATTAATTATGATTGAATGGATTAGTGCTCAACCTGCACTTTTCTGGCTTTGTCTTGGTGGCTTGCTGTTAATTACAGAAATGTTAGGAACAGCAGGATACCTTTTATGGTCAGGAATGGCGGCTCTGTGTGTATCGTTGATTGCATGGATACTGCCTATTAGCTGGCCTATTCAAGGTGTTTTATTTGCGATATTAACGGTTATTAGTGCTGTTCTTTGGCACCTTTGGCTTAAACGCAGAAAACAATCAAAAGAAGCTGAGAACTTAAATCAGAAAAGTCACCAACTCATTGGTGTTCATGCTGTTTTATTATCAGATACGGAAAACGGTTTTAGTCGCGTTAAATTAGCTGATGGTAGTTGGCGTGTTTATTCAGACACGCCATTACTTGCAGGTGATAAGGTAGTTGTAACCGAAATTGATGGTATTACCTTACAAGTGATTGCACTTAAACCGGCTGTTTCTGGTGATGACAACACCCTGACAAATGATTGATGATTGGGCACTCTGCTCCGTCATCACCCGGGCATTCGCTAGCTAACAAAAGTAATCGCTGGCGAATGGCATTAAGCTCATTAATTGTTTTCTCAATTTCAGCCACTTTTTTTAAGGTGGCTTCTTTCACGTCTGAACTATGACGAGAAGGATTTCTTAGCAACATTAATAAAGCTCGGCACTCTTCTAAACTAAAGCCAACTTCTCTTGCTTGGCGCAATAATGTTAACTCTTCAATATGTTGAGCCTGATAATAACGATAGCCATTTTCACCTCTTCCCGGTGGTGTTATCAAGTCTTTCTCTTCATAAAACCGAATAGCTTTAGCTGTTAATCCTGTTTTACTTGCGATTTCACTAATATTCAAAATTCCCCCTTGACCTTCCCCTTGCGGAAAGGTTTAGCCTTTATCTCTGATAAGAAAAAACCTTTAAAGAAAGCAAGTTACCGAATATTGCGCAATAATAGAGGTAACGCTTTTATGACGGAGATAATTAACATGGCAAAAACTATAATACTCGCATTGAAAGGACTTTCATGCTCTCACTGTGTTAACAGTGTAAAAAAAGCTCTTGATTCTCGCAATGACATAGAGCAGGCAATTGTGACTATTCAATACGCTAAAATTGACAGTGATGCAACTGCTGAAAGCTTAATCAAAACAATTGAAGATGCAGGCTATGAAGCAAGTGTTGCAACACAACCTGATGTAAAATTAAGCCTAAGCGGACTTAACTGCATGAAGTGTGTTGGTAAAACTGAAAAAGCATTATTGGCTGTTGAAGGTGTTGCAGCCGTTAATGTAACAAAAGAGTCAGCTGAAATTTTTGGTGACGCAGATGCGGATACTTTAATTGCAGCCATTACGGCTGAAGGTTTTCAAGCAAGCTTAGCGCCTGCTGACAACGCAATTCATTTAACTCTATCAGGCTTAAATTGTGGTCACTGTGTCGGTTCAGTTAAAACAGCGCTAGAAAATACCGCAGGTGTTGAAACAGCTGAAGTTGAATTGACACATGCAAAAGTGACGGGTTCTGCAACCGCTGAAACGTTAATCAACGCCATTACAGAAGCGGGTTTTGAAGCTCAACTAGCAGGTACTGATTTCCCAAAAACTGAGCCGCTGACGCAAACGCATGCACAACTGGAAGCATCGTCAGCGGCTGTTTGTGATATTCCAGTTGAGAATGCTGATATTGATAATAGCGCTGAAATCGACACTGACGATGACGACAGTGTTCAGCTTTTAATCGATGGTATGACTTGTGCGAGTTGCGTAAACAAGGTTCACAAAGCATTACAATCCGTTGATGGTGTTGAAAATGTGCGTGTAAATCTTGCTGAGCGTAGTGCATTAGTAACGGGTGAAATCGATCATGATGCACTCGTTACTGCCATTGAAAAAGCAGGTTATGGCGCTGAAATTATTCAAGACGATGTAAAACGCAGAGAACGTCAGCAAGAAGTTGCTGTTGCCAATATGAAACGTTTTCGCTGGCAAGCTGCGTTGGCATTAGTCGTTGGTATTCCTGTAATGATTTGGGGAATGATCGGCGACAATATGATGCTGACCGAAGCTAATCACAGCATCTGGTTAGGTATTGGTATTGCAACGCTGTTTGTTATGGTTGTTGCTGGTGGTCATTTTTATCGTAGTGCATGGCAGAGTTTAAAAAACCGCAGTGCAACAATGGATACCCTCGTTGCGTTAGGAACAGGAACAGCTTGGCTCTATTCCATTACTGTAAACTTATGGCCAGAAGTGTTCCCAGCTCAAGCTCGGCATCTCTATTATGAAGCCAGTGCGATGATTATCGGTTTAATCAATCTGGGACATATGCTTGAGCAAAGAGCGCGCCAGCGTTCATCTAAAGCGCTAGAAAGACTATTAGATTTAACTCCACCAACAGCAAGAGTGATAACTGAAAACGGTGAAGTTGAAATGCCATTGGCTGATGTTAAACAAGGAATGACTTTACGTTTAGCAACAGGTGATAAAGTGCCAGTTGATGGTGAAATTATCCAAGGTGAAGTGTGGATGGATGAGGCAATGCTGACAGGCGAGCCAATTCCACAGCAAAAAACAGTGGGTGATACTATTCATGCTGGAACAACAGTTCAAGATGGTTCTGTTCTATTTAAAGCAGCGGCAGTGGGAAGTAAAACAACACTGGCTCGTATTATTAAATTAGTTCGCCAAGCGCAAAGTAGTAAACCTGAAATAGGTCAGTTAGCGGATAAAATCTCGGGTGTATTTGTGCCTGTTGTTGTCGCTATTGCTCTTGTTGCAGGAGCTATTTGGTATTTCTTTGGCCCATCTCCACAAATTACCTATGCACTGGTGATTATCACAACCGTTCTTATCATCGCTTGCCCTTGTGCTTTAGGTTTGGCAACACCTATGTCGATCATTTCAGGTGTTGGTCGTGCGGCTGAATATGGTGTGTTAGTCCGTGATGCAGATGCTCTACAACAAGCCAGTAAGCTAGATACTTTAGTCTTTGATAAAACAGGAACACTGACAGAAGGTATGCCTCAGGTCACTGAAATTCATACTTTCAATCAAGTAGATGACACTCAAGCGCTTGCATTGGCAGCATCACTAGAAAATGGTTCTAATCACCCATTAGCGAAAGCTATTTTAGCGCGTGCTGAAGGTATTGATTTACCAGAAGTAAACAATTTCCGTACATTAGCCGGTATGGGATTAAGTGGCGAAATTAATGGTAAAACAGTACTTTTAGGTAACCCTAAATTAATGCTTGGATCTGGTATTGATATTAACGAAGTTAATTCACTGATTGATTCTCAAGCCGCCAAAGGTGTTACTCCTGTTTTATTAGCGCAAGACGGAAAAATTGCGGCTTTACTTTCTATTCGTGATCCACTTAGAGAAGATACCGTAAGTGCATTACAACGTTTACATCATCAAGGTTATCGCTTAGTGATGTTAACGGGAGATAACCCAATTACTGCCAATGCAATTGCAAAAGAAGCAGGTATTGATCAGGTTATTGCTGGTGTTATGCCAGAAGGTAAAGCACAAGCCATTACAGAGCTTCAAGCTGAAGGTCGTCGTGTTGCAATGATTGGGGATGGTATTAACGATGCCCCTGCATTAGCCAAAGCTGATGTTGGTATTGCAATGGGTGGCGGTAGTGATATCGCCATTGAAACAGCAGCAATCACATTAATGCGCCATAGCTTACATGGTGTTGCCGATGCTGTTGAAATTTCAAAAGGTACGCTGCGTAATATGAAGCAAAACCTTTTTGGTGCCTTTGTCTATAACAGCTTAGGTATTCCGATTGCGGCAGGTATTCTCTATCCCTTCACTGGCACACTGTTAAATCCTGTTGTTGCAGGTGCAGCAATGGCGCTATCTTCAATCACAGTTGTAAGTAATGCAAACCGTTTATTGCGTTTCAAACCTAAGCAATAACACCTAAAGATTTATTAAGACATATTATATTAAAACCTCTTTTACTGATCGGTAAAAGGGGTTTTTTATTATCTTATTTTTAAATTTTCTCTAATGATTATTAATATTATCAAAAGGTTAAAAAAAAAGCCGACATTTCTATCGGCCAGTCAAAGAGGAATTTCTCATTATACAAGAGAGTCATCACTCCGCCCTCTTATTGCTAGAATAGCAATATCTTATAAAGATTTCATTAGTTTTTATTATTCATAATAATAAATATAAAATTAATATAAAAAAACTTAATAAGGTTATTTATTTATAGTGAAATAGATATAAAAATTTAAAATACTTGAAAAATAAATACCAAGAATATATTTCAATATCAAAAGGATTTGCAGATGAAATACAACAAATTTTTTCTTATTAGTTTATCTTTAGTTTATTCATCAAATGTTTTTTCAGATACCAATAAATTAAGTGATAAATCAAATTCAGTAATCACGCCTGAATATGATACTCTTGCAAAAAATCATCAATTTATAAATAATCCTTTATTTGACAAAGTTATTAGTGATTCTTACGTCCAAATAAGCAGATATAATCCAAATACATTTCAAATTAAGTTAGACAAAAGAATAGCAAAAGATCTTGCAAATCATTTTGAAGAAAAGAAGATCAAAGATGCACCAGAATATATTGTTAATAATATAGTTAATAACGATAGGCATATTGAAATAGAAGCTGACAATACAATTTTCAAGAATGAAGCAATTAATTATTTCACTTCATTATTCATAAAAAAAGGCGATAAAACCCTCTCGTTAAATCGTGACAAACTAATTGATATCATGAGTAAAAATGAAAAAATAATTATTACCACAACAGAAAAACCAGGAATAGATTTAGCAAAAATAAATAATCAACAAGATCTTTATGAATATATTGATAATATTGAAACTAAAAACTCATCACTTTTCATATTAGATGAAAACACAGATGAGAAAATAAGTCGAGTTGTAAAGAGCTTAGAACAAGAAGACCATCTAATTAAAAACTCCATTCAAGATCATAAACAAAGAACAAGAGATGATATTGAGTTTCAACAAAAAAAAATCACAGATAACGCTAACGAAATAAAACAACATGAAGTCGATATTTTGGCGGGAATAAAAAACTCAAAAACAAATAAAAATAATATTACAGATAATAGTAATGAGATTGAAAAAAACAGAGAAAAAATCACAGATAACATTAATTATATAGAAAAGAATAAAAATAAAATTGATAAAAACACCGTCAATATTAATGAAAACAAAATTACAGTTAATGAAAATAAAAACAATATTGAGCTAAATAAAAATAGCATTATCAATAACACATCAGAAATCAATGAAATAAAAGAAAATACGATTAATAATGTTAATATTAATGGTATTCGACTACCTCTAAAAAACCACCTTTCTCATTTATATAATGAGCAATCGACAGATAGAAGCCAATTTAATGCACTTAAAGAGAATTTTGAGCACTTTAAATCTGATACTCAAAATCGCTTTTATAAAGTAGAGAAACGTGCCAATCAAGGCATTGCTTCTGTAGCTGCAATGAGTAATTTACCTTTTACTGATAATGCTACATTTAGTACGGCTATTGGTATTGGTAATTATCGTAATGCCACAGCACTTGCTTGGGGTATGCAATATCGTATTAATGAAAATATTAAAATAAGAGCTTCTACAGCATGGAATGAAAGCAATAGTTGGGTATCTGCTGGTGGTGTCGGCGTGAGTTGGTAAATAACGTAAATACTGCGAAAGCTAAGTAAAGCTTAGTTTTCGCTGTTTCATTCCATTTCAAATCCGTTATGCTGAAACTTTGTAATTCTATACTCAAAGGAGCATATCAATGACGGGTATTTTTCAGAAAATCAAACAGTGGGTAGGAATAAAAAACACTACTCACTACCCTTATCCTGCTGTTGATATTACGCTACCGAATAATATCTCTTTACACCTTGTGGGTAGTATCCATATGGGTGTTCCCACAATGTCACCACTTTCCAACGTGCTTATCAACGAAATAAAAAATGCAGATGCTATTATTGTTGAAGCCGATATTTCAACTGACGTTCAACCTTTTGATCAATCATCTCTTTTTAGAGAGTCTCTAGAAACGCGCTTAAATACTCCTCTTTTCTCTCAAGTTACACGCTATTGCGAAGATCTCGCCCTCTCACTTTCTCAACTTGAGAATAAGCCTCTTTGGCAAATTGCTTTGATTTTACAATCTACCCAAGCAATGCAACTTGGATTACAACCGCAATATGGCGTTGATTATCAAGTTATCCAACAGGCTAATGGACACAAAAAAAGGATTATTGAACTCGAAGGCATTGAGAGTCAGGTCGCATTATTATTAAATTTCCCTGATGATGGTCAGCAATTACTCGAAGACACATTAAAAAATTGGCACGAGAACGCACGTACATTGCAAATCATGATCAATTGGTGGTTAAATTATAATAGTAGAGAAAAACAACCGCCTTTACCGAATACCTTTAGTAAAGCTGTATTTGATATTTTAATGGAAAGCCGTAACCAAAAATGGGTAAGCATATTATCAAAATTACCAGCTGGTCGTTATGTAGTGACAGTAGGTGCCCTTCATTTATTTGGTGAAGAGAATTTGATCGATTTATTAACGCACCAAGCATAAAAATATTGTTCTAACCTTATAAGTAGGAATAGCTATGACTCCCGCTGTAAATTTACTGGAAAAACAAAAAATCAAATTTACTCTTCATCCTTATGAGCATGATGCTAATGTCCATAATTTTGGTGATGAAGCCGTTGAAAAATTAGGTTTAGATAATCGCCAAGTATTCAAAACACTGTTAGTTTCTTTAAATGGTGATGCTAAAAATCTTGCTGTTGCAGTAACACCGGTTTCTGGTCAGTTAGATTTAAAACTTGTTGCTAAGTGCTTTAAGGCAAAAAAAGCAGATATGGCAGATCCACAGATTGCACAGAAGGTCACGGGTTATTTAGTGGGTGGAATAAGCCCATTAGGTCAGAAAAAACGCCTACCGACAGTAATTGATGAACAAGCTCTTGAATTTGACACTATCTTTGTTTCTGGTGGCAAACGTGGTTTAGATATTGAATTATCAGCAAAAGATTTAGGTACTGTATTAGGCGCTCAATTCGCACTTATTCGCAAAGAGTCATAATCATTAATGATTTTTTATTTTAAGGTTCATCCTCAAAATAAGAAATTGACGTGATTTAGACCCAAAATAAAAGGCGACATTAATGTCGCCTTTTGTCTATATAAGCGTTACTTACTGAGCTTATTTCTTGTAAACAATTTCGCCTTTAGGTTCGAAATCATCAGCTTTCAATGGAGAATGTGCTTCGATATAACCTTTTAGCACTTCAGCATCAACAAAACCGGTATTTACATACGCAGGATGAACATCAATCTTAGGATAACCATCACCACCAATACCGTTGAAGTTTAATGTCGCCATGCGGTAAGACTTCGTTTTATCTAATGGTTTACCCGCAATTTTAACATCGCTAACTTTACAGTCTGCATCTACAGTTAAGCTAACATTGTAGAATTGTGCGTAAGCACCAGAGTCTACTTTCATACATGCAACAGCTGACAGATAAGGCTCGACTTCTTCACCTTTAAAATCAACATAAACCAGCTCGTTCGCAAATGGTTGTACTTTCAGTACATCTTTGTAAGTGATATCACCAGATTCAATAGAATCACGCACACCACCACCACTCATAATTGCAAAGTCTGCATTCGCACGTTCAGCTTGAGCTGATAATAATAGACGTGCCATGTTGGTTTGAACAAAGCGAACTTTACTACGATCACCCTCTAATTTACCAACAACCTCACCCACTTTAACATTCAATTGCTCGCCACCTTTTTCTTGGTAAGGTGTCAGCAGTTTCATCATTTCAGGGTTATGAGCAATTTCTTTCGTGTAGTAGACAAGTTCAGTTGTACCGTCGTCTTTCTTCACTTTTTGATTTAAGTTGATTGGGATTAATTGGTAATGTTTTAACGTAAATTCACCATTACGGAATTCAAAGTCTGCACGACCAACATATTTACCCCATTCATGAGCCTGAACAATCCATGTACCATTTTGGTTATCTGGTGCACAAGGTGTTCCTGGTACATAATCAGCTTGTTTGTAGTTTTTGTTCTCTTGAGACATACAAACAGGATCTTGTGAGTGACCACCCACAATCATATCAAGGTAACCTTTTGGTAATGCACGAGCCATTTCCACATCACCCGGTGCGTTAGAGCCGTGATTACCATCATCGTAGTGACCCATATGAGTTGCTGCGATAATAATGTCTGGTTTTTCCGTTGTACGCAGCTCTTCTACCACTTTTTTAGCTTCATCAGAAGGTTTGCGGAATTCGGTATCAGGGAAGTTCGCAGGGTTACCAATACGCACGGTATCATCCGTCGTTAAACCTAATACTGCAATTTTGACACCTTGCTTATCAAAAATGGTGTAAGGCTTGAATAAACGCTCACCCGTGCTTTTTTGATAAATATTTGCAGATAAGAATGGGAATGTTGCCCATTTCTCTTGTTGACGTAAAACATCTAATGGATTGTCGAATTCATGGTTACCAAGTGCCATTGCATCATAACCCACAAGATTCATACCTTTAAAATCAGGCTCTGCATCTTGTAAATCAGATTCTGGAACACCGGTATTGATATCACCACCAGATAACAGCAGTACGCTACCGCCTTTTTTAGCCACTTCATTACGAATGTCATCAACAACCGTTTTTTGTGCCGCTAAACCATATTCGCCACGATCGTTATGCCAGAAATGGCCATGGTGATCATTGGTATGCAAAATGGTAATTTCGTAGGTTTTATCCTTTTCCCATGCCTGAGACATCGCAGGCGCCATCGCTAAAGAAACCGTTAATGCGCATGCTGATAATTTAAAAGATAAGCTCATGGTATATCCCCATGTATATTATTTATTAAGAAGGTTCTGCCATGGTTCTACTGTAGAAAAAGAAGACAGAAGTTAAATACTTTTGCTGTATTTTATGACGTAGGTTATATAATTTTTTTATTATTTCATTGATCCAATAGTTTTTTTGAGACATGAATCAAACTCTATTTCTCACAAAAGCACTCAACTCCAAATAGATGTAAACTAGACTAATAAAAACAGAAACAATTTATTAACAAAATAATGTGACAGGGAACTAAAATGAGCAATGCCGATCCAACGCTTCCCATAGAAGAAACCGATGTTTTACAACGAAAAGCCAATAAGCGTAATACCGTTTTTAGTATTTTAACTGCTATCAGTTTTTCACATCTTCTCAATGATATGATCCAATCATTGATATTAGCTATTTACCCTATGTTGCAATCCGAATTTTCACTCAGTTTTGTGCAAATAGGGATGATAACGTTGACCTATCAAATTACAGCATCTTTATTACAGCCTTTTATTGGCCTCTATACTGATAAATATCCTAAGCCTTACTCATTACCTATTGGTATGGGTTTTACGCTAACGGGGCTTATTCTCCTCGCCTTTGCTGATACATTCCCAATGTTATTACTTGCTGCGGGATTAGTCGGCACAGGCTCATCCGTTTTTCACCCTGAATCATCTCGCGTTGCTAGAATGGCATCAGGCGGAAGACACGGACTTGCACAATCACTATTTCAAGTAGGCGGAAATTTAGGCAGTTCTTTAGGCCCTCTTTTAGCCGCTTTACTAATTGCACCTTATGGCAAAGGAAATGTGGGTTGGTTCTCTCTTGCTGCGTTATTGGCTATTGTGGTGCTATTACAAGTTAGCCGTTGGTATAAAATTCAACAAGAAGCTCAGAAAAAACAACCTAAAGCACTAAACAATAAAGCAATATTGCCACGTAAAGCCCTTTTTGGCTCTTTAGCCATTTTACTTATTCTGATTTTTTCTAAGTATTTTTATCTTGCAAGCATCAGTAGCTACTATACTTTCTATTTAATACATAAATTTGGCGTTTCTGTACAAAATGCACAAATTCACCTATTTGTTTTCCTCTTTGCTGTTGCTGCTGGCACCATGATTGGTGGCCCCGTAGGCGACAAAATTGGCAGAAAATACGTTATTTGGGGATCTATTCTAGGTGTTGCGCCTTTTACACTGATACTCCCTTATGCCAGCCTTTATTGGACTGGCGTACTGACTGTATTTATTGGTGTGATTTTGGCTTCAGCATTTTCTGCTATCTTAGTTTATGCTCAAGAATTAATTCCGGGTAAAACAGGCATGGTTTCAGGGCTTTTCTTCGGGCTTGCTTTTGGGATGGGTGGTATTGGTGCAGCAGTCTTAGGGTATATTGCTGATCAGAAGAGTATTGAATATGTCTATCATATTTGCGCTTATCTCCCACTGTTAGGTATTTTCACCATTTTTCTCCCTAACATTGGGGTAGATAAAACCGAATAACTTGTAATTTCCCCTGTTATCTAAATGAACGGGTAACAGGGTATTTCTTACTTTAAAAGGTAAGACTGATTAAAATAACATAAAAAAGTGCATTTGCATCAAAAAACTCAGTCAACTTGCTATTTTTATAAATAATCGATAATTTTTAGCGAATTTATTGCATGAATACGTTAAACTATCAGCCTGCTATATTACTCGCCCCCCGATACATGTAGTTTTATAAAAAGAAGGAGAATTGATGCCGCATTCAACACCCCTCATTACCACCATTGTTGGTGGGTTAGCACTTGCTTACATTTTAGGCATGATCGCTCAACGGCTAAAAATCTCACCTTTAGTAGGATATCTTGCTGCGGGTGTACTCGCTGGTCCATTTACTCCCGGCTTTGTTGCTGATACCTCTCTCGCCCCTGAACTCGCTGAAATTGGCGTTATTCTGCTAATGTTTGGCGTGGGTTTACACTTTTCGTTAAAAGATCTGATGGCAGTAAAAGCCATCGCTATTCCGGGTGCTATTGCTCAAATTGCAGTCGCAACACTATTAGGACTGGGATTATCGGCATTTTTTGGCTGGGGTTTATTTAGTGGCATTGTATTCGGCTTGTGTCTATCAACAGCAAGTACTGTTGTTCTTTTACGAGCACTTGAAGAAAGAGGCTTGATTGATAGCCAACGAGGTCAAATTGCGATTGGCTGGTTAATTGTTGAAGACTTAGCCATGGTGTTAGCCCTTGTTCTACTCCCTGCTATCGCTAATATGCTGGAAAGTAGCGATCAAACCAATGTTTCTCAACTTATGATTAATTTAGGTATCACAATCGGTAAAGTGGTCGCCTTTATCTTAATCATGATGATTGTTGGTCGTAAGCTTATTCCTTGGATGTTAGCTAAAACAGCAGCAACCGGCTCTCGTGAGCTATTTACACTATGTGTACTCGCTCTTGCTTTAGGTATTGCTTATGCCGCTGTGACCTTATTTGATGCATCCTTCGCATTAGGGGCATTCTTTGCGGGTATGGTGCTTAATGAGTCTGATTTAAGCCATAGAGCGGCTCAGGATACTTTACCTTTACGTGATGCCTTTGCTGTTCTGTTCTTTGTGTCTGTCGGTATGCTATTTGATCCAATGGTATTAATTGAACATCCATTGGGTATCTTAGCAACACTGGCTATCATTATTATTGGTAAATCCGCAGCTGCACTGGTGCTTGTTCGAATGTTTGGGCATTCCAGACGAACCGCTTTAACCATTGCAGCCAGCCTTGCTCAAATTGGTGAGTTCGCCTTTATTCTTGCAGGTCTTGGCGTTGCACTGAACGTTTTAGAGCCAGATGCGCGTAACCTTGTTTTAGCCGGTGCTTTAGTCTCTATTATGCTAAACCCAGTTCTGTTCTCTTTATTAGACCGTTATCTGGCAAAAACAGAAACCAAAGAAGAAGTGGAACAGCTACAACAAGAAGAGCTAGAAGAAGAAATGCCTGTCCCTGTTGATATTTGTGGTCACGCTATTATCGTCGGTTATGGACGAGCAGGAAGTATGCTTTCGGAGAAATTATTAGCTCAATCTATCCCATTGGTTATTATCGAAAATAGCCGTAATAAATTCGCTGAATTAAAAGAGAAAAGCTTAAACACAGTACTGGGTAATGCATCAACTAAAGAGTCACTTGCTTTAGCTCGTATTGATTGTGCTAAATCTTTATTACTGACGATACCTAATGGTTATGAAGCAGCCGATATCGCGGAAACAGCAAGAAGTATGAACCCTGATTTAAACATCATTGTTCGTGCTCATTTTGACGATATTATCGTGCGTGCTAACTATGATGAAGAAGCTTCTTTTATCCTTGAAAAAGGAGCAAATCACGTCATTATCGATGAAGATCAAACAGCATCCGCAATGGCAGATATGCTAATTAAAGAAGTTGAGTTTGGTTGTGCTATTGATGATACACCTGAAAATGGTCAACAAATCATTGCACCTAGTGCAGCGCAATAATCAAATACTAATAACCACTTAAGCCCTTAAAATTTAAGTCAATAAAAAACCTATCAATAAATATTGATAGGTTTTTTTATTTCGCTTAGATAAAACAAGACTTAGAAACAATATAAACTCAACGTTCCCAATAGGCTTCTTCTAAGCTGTCTTCTTTTTCAGGTAAACCGCGCGTCAAACGTGGAGAATGCTGACTTAGTACTTGATAACTCACTCGGTTAGCATATTTACACACTTGTGCTAAAGATGAATAAGTTAAATAAGTCCGAGGATGTTTACTTGAATTTGGCACATTGATACGGTGATAGCTATTCGCTGTAATATCATGCAGTAATGCTGACAATGCTGCATCACCCGCACCATTTGTATTCATGATTTTTTCTGGGCCACCCATATAAGGCTCAATATGAGAATAGACTTTCTCTGGCTCATCACAATCTTTACGACGCATTGCACGACTAAACTCATAACGATTAAATTCAGCAATCGCACCCGGTAATAAAGGATGTGTGGTTTGGCGCTTAAAGCTATGTTCTGTATAACCGCCCATATAGAGCCCAGCAGGTCCAGCGGTACAAAGCACTAAATCAACCCATTCTAAGGCGACATCAGAAGCCAACAGAGGATCAGCATGCCCCGTTAATTCAAAGGCTTCATCTTCATTCATTGCGACAACAGAAACGTGCTCTTTTAAGAAATCGCGCCACCATTGTGGATCATCTGCAATAACATATTTTGTACCAAGGGTGAGAACGACAGGCACATCATATTTTTTCGCATACTCAATCGCTTTCATGGTTGCTAACGGCATCGGTTCACCCGGTTTACAGCGAACTAAATAAGCCGTTAATACCAATGCAGAAGCTTCTGCGATCACCTCTTCCGGAATGCTTTCTGGTTTAAGCTGGTTCATTTGACCGGGGCTAATAGCAAATGTGCGTTCGCCATTTTCCGTGATCAGCGTAAAACAGCGTCCAATGGCACCATCAACACCTTGGAGGTAATTAAGATCAGTACGGCTAGATGTGTTACATAAATAACGATAAGCATAGCTACCAATCTGAATGTTATTACACATAGTACCTAATAACACAGAGCGGTCGTCAGCTAATACAGAGTAGTTATGTAGCGTATTACCAATAGTACCGCCAGCAAATTCGTGTGTTATCAGATTATTATCTGTTAATTCACGATAAAGTGCCTCTGCGACATCATCTTCAATAACAAGAGAGTGTCCCTGACTCAAGTTATAACGGTTAATAAACTCTTCATCAACTTTCGCTTCAATATCAACCAATGTTTGGTCAATACCTACGATATAAGCGCGAGAGGATTCGCTCTCCGTCATATTGATGATGGGTTGTAATAGAGGATCTCGTAAACTAACGGGAAAATAGTGTTTGGATTTTCGTTTGCCAGGGAATTTCATTGTGAACGATGCTACACAGCTAAAAAAGATGCGCAATGTTAACACAATATTATAGGAGAGACAGTAGGTGTACGTCAGTACACCTACTTATTTAAAGATATTTTTATGCAGTTTTACGACGGCTTCTTGCCATATAGCTCAGTAAAACACCCATAACAGAAAGAATGAAACCAACAAAAGCAGCACCAACTAAAATCAGAGCGCGTTTAGGTGCATCTTTTTTAGTCGGTTCGTAAGGCTTCAACATATATTTGAATGGTACAAATTGAAGGTCATCTAATTTTACTTTTTCTAACTGCTTCATATTGTATAAACGGTTTTTCAGATCAGCGCTCACTGTTGTTGGATCAGTGATAGCTTCTGTGATAGCCAATTTACTGCTTAACGCATCAGAACCCATGGCAATAGAGTAATCAGGATCATCTTTAATTTGTGCGCCTTCACTGGAAATTGGTTTTTTAACTCCAGCTGCATTTGCGATTTCTAATGCATATTTCAGGCGTTGCACATTAACGTTACGCGCATTAGCGATACGCTCTAAATCCATTTCATAGGCTTTTTGCGCAAAACTTAATTTACGCTCAATTTGATCATCAATTTCGTCTTTTACTTCTACACGTACTTTGGTAGAAATAAAGCGAATATAACCAGAAAGTAAATCGTAAGCTTCTTCAGGGGTTGGTGCAGTGAAGCTTAAATTAATTTCACCACTAAACTCATCTTCACTATTTTTAACATCTGAAGCTTTTAAATTAATATTTTTCGTTACGATTTCTTCAATTAATTTACGCTTATCCAAAGGTGTTGGCTCATCCATTTTAGCCAGCAAATTTTTGTAATAATCCGTACTTACCAGATATTCTTCACGCAAAACACGAGAATTATAGTTATTGATAAACTTTTGATAAACAGATGAACCATTCACACCTGTATCAACATCCACTAAGCTAAGCTCAGTCAATGTTGCTCTTAATTGCTTCATTTCATCAAGCATTGGCTTGGTAATTGCAGCTTGGCTCGTCCATTTTTGTGGTAAAAAGCTTGCAACAGTAAAGCCAACGATAGCAAATAATAACGTGATACCAATAATGACAAATTTTGATTTATAAATAACAGAAAATAATTCAAAAAGATCGATCTCATCATTCTGTTTTAGATAGAAATCGTCAAAATGTCCTTTATCAACTTCTGAAGATTGTGGTTTTGAAAGCTTACTATTCATTTTCCTGCCTAAATTTATGTAATGCAGTGTCCGTTTATCAGCACTTTTAGTGATTCCCACCAAAAGACTTAAAAAATGAGAAAAGATAAGTTTATATATAACTGAAATATGATCAAATTAATATATCATCAAATCCGATAATTTTATTTATAGAATTCAGTAATTATTTTTCGCATACCTCTCGGATCATCGCTTCTAGCAAGTCAATATGCTCTGGATCATCATTTAATGCCGGAATATATTCGTACTGTTTGCCGCCACCATGAATAAAGAACTCTCGGTTCTGTTCATTAATTTCTTCTAATGTTTCCAAGCAATCAGATGAAAATCCCGGACATACAACCTGTACATGTTCAACACCCTCACTTCCCAGCTTTTCCATCGTTTTATCCGTATAAGGTGATAGCCAAGGTTCACGACCAAAGCGTGACTGGAATGTCAGCATGACTTGCTCTTTAGGATAACCTAACTGTTCTTCTAATTGCTGTTTTAGTTTTTCTGTTGTGAGGCAACACTCATCATAATAAATATCGCCCGTTTTAATAAAGCGCTCAGGAATACCATGAAAAGAGAGAATTAAACGATCGGGTTTGCCATATTGCTGAAAATTTTTCTCAATAGAGGTGACAAGCGCTTTGATATAAAGCGGATGAGTAGGATAACTGCGAATAAAGTGAAGAGAAGGTATTGTACGCATATCTTTAAAAATGCGACTAACACCATCAAATACTGCCGCTGAAGTAGAGCAAGAGTATTGTGGATACAGTGGTAACAAAATAATGTTATCAACACCTTGTTCTAATAGCTTCTCAACCCCTTCATTTAGCGATGGATTACCGTAACACATCCCCAACTCCACGGGTATATTCGGTAATCGCTCAGCAACGGCACGTTGTTGTGCTCGGCTATAAACTAACAAAGGTGATCCTTCATCCATCCAAATCTGTTGATATAACTTAGCAACTTTGGGTGAGCGAAACGGTAATATCGCCCCTTGTAATATTGGTTTCCAAATCAAAGGAGAAACATCAACAACACGAGGATCGCTAAGAAATTGTGCTAAATAACGTCGAACAGCACCCGTTGTCGGCGCATCAGGTGTGCCAAGATTAACCAAAAGAACACCATACTTAGCATCATTCATACTATGACTCCTTAGAGTTATTTTATTAGGATAACCAAAGAGTAGAAGAATAAAGGAAAATAATAGATTGTGCTTGTCAATTTATTGGATTGTTCTTTTTACACATTATTTAACAAAGAAAAAAGCAAAGGTAATCTGAAGATATTACTCATCCCACAATAAAGTGATTACAAACCTTCAAAGTAGATTTAGATATTTGGGTTAATGTTTAACACCAATTAAATCGCAAAAAGAATGACCAAAAAAGATACATTCCTGTAATCGCAATATACACATATTTTATCTTTTTATTTTTATTTAAAAGGAGCATTAAAACACCGGGAATAAGCACTAAAATAGGCTCAATGGTATATCGTCCGCCTAATGGAAGCTGGCAAAGATTTTTTGTATCGCCTTTTCCTACCATCCATTCATAATCAGAAATTGAAAGTATCTTTATCAAAAACAATAGAAAAACAAAATATATAAATGAAAATATCTTCCATACAATATTCATATCTAATGTCTATCCTGTTGTTTCCTTCAAATCTGAAGTAAATACGTGTTTCAAATTCCCAATACACTCAATAGCACATCATTAAATAAAAAAAATCCCGGCTCAACCGGGATTAATCATCACAATGGCGAATTAGCCAAGGATACTTTTCAGTTCAGCGTTAATTTCGCTTACTTTTTGCGTACCATCAACTTTGAAGTATTTCGCATTGCTTGCTTTAGCTTCATTTTGATAATAAGAAACTAACGGTGCAGTTTGAGTATGGTACTCAACTAAACGTTTACGAACAGTTTCTTCTTGGTCATCTTTACGTGTTGTTAATTCTTCACCTGTCACGTCATCACGATTTTCCACTTTAGGTGGATTAAATTTCACATGATAAACACGACCTGATGGTGCGTGAACACGACGGCCAATAATACGATCAACAATGATTTCATCAGGTACAGCGAATTCCAGTACGAAATCCACGTTGATACCCGCTTCTTTCATTGCATCAGCTTGTGGAATTGTTCTTGGGAACCCATCCAACAAGAAACCATTACGGCAATCGTCTTGTTTGATGCGCTCTTTAACTAACGCAATAACTAATTCATCAGTCACTAACTGACCATTGTCCATCAGTGCTTTTGCTTTCAGTCCTAGTTCTGTACCTGCACTTACTGCTGCACGTAACATATCACCAGTTGAAATCTGTGGGATACCATAGTTTTCTTTAATGAATTGAGCCTGAGTGCCTTTACCAGCGCCTGGAGCGCCTAGCAGAATGATACGCATCGCGTAAATCCCCTTGCATTTAATTTTTTATATTTAAACTCGAAAACGCATTACCATACCATTTTGTGAGGTCATCTCTCAAGAAATCACGGTAGCGATTGCATTTTATTTTTTATCGAAAAAGAAAAAACCACGCTCTCTTTTCAGATAAACGTGGTTTAAATGTTTGAAAACGAAAACAGTTACGCTTTTTGAACTAAAAGTTGATTCACTAAGCGAATAAACTGGTTTGGGTCCTCTAAAGAGCCTCTTTCAGCAAATAATGCCTGATCGAGTAATAAATTTACCCAATCCGCAAATAGTGCTTCATCTGCTAGCTCGGCTGTTTGCTTCACTAATGGATGATTTGGATTCAGCTCAAAGTTGTATTTCACTTCTGGCACTTCTTGTCCTGCTGCTGCAAACAATTTGGCCATTTGTGTTGTCATTTCATCAGCACTGGTTGTCACGATTGCTGGAGTATCTGTTAAACGATGCGTTAATTTCACATCTTTAACTTTATCTCCTAGCAAGGTTTTAATACGTTCGACGAACGGTGCTAATTGTTTATCTGTTTCTTCTTGCTCAGCCTGCTTCTCTTCATCAGCAAGTTTATCAAGAGATTCATCGGCTTTACTGACAGACTGGAATGATTTGCCATCAAACTCAGTCAGGTAATTCATCATCCACTCGTCTATGCGCTCAGATAACAACAGTACTTCGATACCTTTTTTGCGGAACAGCTCTAAATGAGGGCTATTTTTCGCAGCTGCATAGCTATCTGCTGTGATGTAGTAAATTTTTTCCTGACCTTCGACCATACGGCCAACATAATCTTCCAGTGAAACTGTTTGGGCATCACTATCGTTATGTGTTGATGCAAAACGTAGTAATTTAGCAATAGTTTCAATGTTAGATGAGTCTTCTGCTGGACCTTCTTTTAAGACTAAACCAAACTCTTTCCAGAATGCTTGATACTCTTCCGGCTTGTTTTCTGCCAGTTTTTGTAACATCTGCAACGCACGCTTAGTTAATGCACTGCGTAAGTTACGTGTAACAGAGCTGTCTTGTAAAATTTCACGAGAAACGTTTAGCGGTAAATCATTAGAATCCACTAACCCACGGATAAAACGCAGGTAATTAGGCATAAACTGCTCAGCTTCATCCATAATAAAGACGCGCTGCACATACAGTTTTAAACCATGACGTTGTTCACGATTCCACAAATCCCAAGGCGCTTTTGAAGGCACATATAATAAACTTGTATACTCTTGCTTACCTTCTACACGGTTATGCACCCAGCTTAATGGATCTGCAAAGTCATGAGAGATATGTTTATAAAACTCTTTATACTCTTCATCACTCACTTCAGCTTTATTACGAGTCCAAAGTGCTTGCGCTTTATTAATTTTTTCCCATGTTACTGTACCGTCTTCTTCATTTTTTGTTTCAATTTCAACAGGTAGAGAAATATGGTCGGAATATTTACTAATAATGCTACGCAGACGCCAATCGTCTAAATACTCATCTTCACCTTCACGTAAATGAAGCGTAATTTCAGTACCGCGATCTGCTTTTTCAATATCAGCAATGGTGTAATCACCTTCGCCTTCAGATCCCCAAAAAACACCTTTATCTGCACTTTCGCCAGCTGCGCGAGTGCGTACTGTCACTTTATCTGCAACGATAAATGCAGAATAGAATCCGACACCAAACTGACCAATTAGTTGGCTATCTTTAGCTTGATCTTGTCCGATAGATTCTAAGAATGATTTTGTACCTGATTTTGCAATAGTACCGAGATTATCAATGACTTCATCACGAGTCATACCAATACCATTATCACTGATAGTTAGAGTACGAGCTTCTTTATCAGTGGAAATGCGCACATGCAACTCACCATTATTTTCATAAAGCGCTGCATCTGATAATGCACGGAAACGCAATTTATCAGCCGCATCTGATGCGTTCGAAATCAATTCGCGAAGGAAAATTTCTTTATTGGAGTAAAGAGAATGGATCATTAATTGAAGAAGTTGTTTAACTTCTGACTGAAATCCTCTTGTTTCCTGACCTTTCATACTCATTTTTACCTCAATTAATCCTAATTTGGCGAAAAAAATCAATATGAGTAAAAAGTGGGGATAGTTAAGCAAGTTTCAAGGGTCGAGTAAAAAATTAAGCTAATAAAAGTGATTAAGCACCTTATATGATTAAAGTTTGAGCCAAAATAATACTTGCTGTATATTTTTAGCTGTATATTTTATTATACAGCGATATTAACTTGGGTTTATGATTATGAAAGCTTTATTACAGCACTGTTTACTCGGTATTGGCTTACTCTCCCTCTCTTCTTTCTCTTACGCAGATAGACAAATCGTAGACCAAATTGGTCGCACCGTTACCATTCCAGATAAAGTAGAAAGAACGGTCGTCTTACAACACCAAACACTGAACTTACTGGTTCAACTGGATGCCACAGATAAAGTTGTTGGTGTGATGTCTAACTGGAAACAACAACTTGGTTATGGATATGCGCAACTCGCGCCATCTCTAGAAAAAACACCTAAAGTCGGCGATCTCACCAGTTTTGATGCTGAAAGCTTAGTAAAGCTGCAACCTCAAGTTGTCTTTGTGACTAACTACGCCCCTAAAGAGATGATTGATAAAATCTCTGCTCTTGGTATTCCAGTTGTGGCGATTTCATTACGTAAAGAAGTTAATGATGATAAATCAACACTTAACCCAACATTACAAAATGAAGAGCAAGCCTATAACGAAGGACTAAAAGAAGGTATTTTGCTGATTGGTGATATCGTCAATAAATCAGAAAATGCACAAGCATTAGTTAACGATACCTTTAAACAACGTGAACAAGTTAGTCAGCGCTTACAAGATATTCCTAAAGAGCAACGAGTACGGGCTTATATGGCTAATCCGGACTTAACAACATATGGCTCAGGAAAATACACAGGATTAATGATGGAACATGCAGGTGCATTTAATGTCGCCGCATCAACCGTTAAAGGTTATAAGCAAGTTTCACTAGAACAAGTTATTGCATGGGACCCTGAAGTCATTTTTATTCAAGACAGATACCCTCAAGTTGTTGATGAAATCAAACAAGATACGCGTTGGCAAGTTATTAGTGCTGTTAAAAATAACCGAATTTATTTAATGCCTGAATATGCGAAAGCATGGGGATACCCAATGCCTGAAGCCATGGCAATAGGTGAATTGTGGATGGCAAAAAAACTATATCCTGAGAAATTTAGCGATATTGATATACAAAAAGCCGCTAATGATTGGTATCAAAAATTCTATCGTACTCAATATCAAGGAAAAGAGTAGGATATAACATCATGACATTTTCCCTTTTTGCAGCAGGTAGCTTAAAAACCACACTACCTGCTTTTATTGAGCATCATCAGCAAAAAACAGGCGAGAAGTGGGTACTTACATTTGGACCTGCAGGACTTCTACGTCAGCGTATTGAACAAGGGGAAACCTGTCATTTGTTTCTTTCTGCTGATGAAAATAATGCAAAGCAATTAATCGATAAAGGTTTCGCACTACAATATGCTCCTTTTATTACTAATCAGCTTTGCATTACTGCTCGTCGTAATGATGTAAATGAAGAAGATAACTGGCTTAGCGTATTATCAAATACCGCATTAAAATTAGGGATATCCACACCAAAAGCAGATCCATCGGGGGATTATAGTTGGCAACTATTTGATAATATTGCGCAGATTGACCCAAAGTTAAGTCAGGCATTAAAAATGCGAGCACTCTCTTTAGTTGGAGGTGAGCATTCACTTACCATTCCTCAAGGTAGAATGGCTGCCCACTATTTAATTACCACACATCAAGCAGATGCTTTCATTGGTTATCAGCATTACCAAATACAATTAAGCCAATTTCCTGAATTAAAGATCTTCGATATTCCAAAGCCTTTTAATGTTACTGCGCACTATTGTGCGACACTTATTCATTCTCAGGCTTATAGTTTATATCAGGAGATATTATCTCCTTATGCGAAAGCGTATTTTATAAAAGCTGGATTTTTACCGCTAAGTTAAGTTCTCTTCTTAGCGGTAAGTAACCTTATGTTATATCGTTATTTTTGAGCATCACTTACAAGGATAGCGTTAGCACCTGCGTTTGCTTCATCTAATGCATGTTTTATTGTATCTGCATGAGCAAGTACAACACCTAAACGGCGAGAGCCGGCAATTTCAGGTTTAGCAAAAAGGCGAATTTGGCGATTCGCCTTCAATGCTTTTTCAATACCAGAATAAACGATATTTGTACTATAAAGCTCCGGTAAAATAACCGCTGATGCACAAGGGCCTAATTGGCGAATACCACCAATGGGATAGCCTAGAAAAGCACGGACATGAAGCGCGAACTCTGATAAATCTTGAGAGATTAATGTCACGAGCCCAGTATCATGAGGGCGAGGAGAGACTTCATTAAAGAATACCTCATCACCTTGAACAAATAACTCAACACCAAATAAGCCATAGCCCCCTAAGTTCTCAACCACTTTACTCGCAATATGTTCTGCTTTAGCAAGTGCGATATCACTCATCTTTTGAGGCTGCCACGAACTTCGGTAATCCCCTTTTTCTTGTCGATGACCAATAGGGGCACAAAAATGGATACCATCAACAGCATGAATAGTTAGTAAAGTGATCTCAAAATCAAACGGGATCATTTTTTCAACGATAACACGCCCTTTACCTGCTCTACCGCCCTCTTGCGAATAAGTCCAAGCCTGAGCTAAATCATTTTCACCACGAATAACACTTTGCCCCTTTCCGGATGAACTCATGACGGGTTTTACAATACAAGGGAAGCCTATTTCTAAAGCGGCTTTTTTAAAACTCACTTCATCATCAACAAATTGATAGTTTGATGTAGGTAAATGTAATGTTTCTGAGGCTAATCGACGTATCCCTTCTCTATCCATAGTCAGCTTTACTGCACGGGCGCAAGGAATAATTTTTTGCCCCGCTTGTTCTAATTCAACCAGTAACGTTGTTGCAATAGCTTCAATTTCTGGAACGATAAAATCAGGTCGCTCTTGTTCAATAACTTGCTTTAATGCATCGATATCAAGCATATTTACAACATGATGGCGATGTGCAACATGCATAGCGGGAGCGTTGAGATAGCGATCAACTGCAATCACTTCAATACCTAAGCGTTGACACTCTATCGCGACTTCTTTGCCTAGTTCGCCAGCACCTAATAACATCACTTTTGTTGCATTTGCCGTAAGAGCCGTACCCAACACTGTCATTTTTTATCCTCACCATTAATAAAAACCACAATCACGCAAACGATTGCTTTTCATATAGCATAGCGGATTTAGCTTGATAGAAAAATAGCCAGACAAAAAAATAATCAAACAGAAAAATAAAATAATTACACTGTTTGGCTACGTTTTCCTTTTTGAATTTTTAGATAATTCAGGCGTTTTCGGATAAGTGCTAAAATACAGCATAAAAGCCCTAACCAAATTAGAGAGAAACTCACGCCTTTTACTTCATCAAAAACTTCATGGAATAAGAAAACAGCCAATAAAAATTGAATAGTAGGCTCAATATATTGTGCTAATCCAATTACAGTTAATGTGGTTCGTTTGACTGCTGCAGTAAAGAACAATAACGGTAGTATAGTAACCGGCGCGGTTAGAATATAATAAAAACGAGTCAGATTATCTGCAGAAGGTAATGCGCTTTTATCTGTTATAAACAACCAAATAGTGGCACCTATTGCTAATGGCATTAACCAAAGCGTTTCCATAAATAAAGAGGTGATCACATCAAAACGAATAAACTTACGGATCAAGCCATATACAGCAAATGCACCACCCATCATGATAGCCAATACAGGCAATTCACCGTACATCCATAATTGATAACCCACACCCGCACAAATTAAGGTAACAGCCCATTTTTCTGCTGGATTAAGCTTTTCTTTAAGAAATATCATGCCTAATAAAATTGAGAAAAGCGGATTAATAAAATACCCCAAACTCGCTTCTAATACTTGTTGATGTGTTAATGCATAAGTAAACGTACACCAAGAAACTGCCATAGCCATTGAGCTAAATAGACACATAAAAACAGAGCGCTTATCTTGTAAAACTGCGCGCCATCGTGTTCTATTTTTAATAAAGAGTCGAACGAGTAATAAAAGAGGGATAGACCAAATCAAACGCTGAGCCAACATTTCTAACGGTTGTGCTCCGGGTAACAGCCGATAAAACAGAGGGGTTATTCCCCAAAGAATATAAGAAAAAATGGCTAATACCGCGCCCGATTGAGCCCACATTTAATGTTCCATCAATAAAAGTCAATAAGATTTAATATCATACGCTTAAAACAGACAGAACAATATGATCAGCATCGCTGATTGATTGATCAAACATCAGCACAACCGAATAGACGAGATAAAAAAATCTCCATAAATAACCACTCCGAGAAAAGTAGTTATAAATGGAGAATAGGAAAATACCATTAAGGGAAAACCGTGGTAAAAACCACAACCAGAAAAAATGGGTGAATTGTTAGAAAATCTCCCTAACATGTAAAGGTGGTTGTTGCTGAACAAAATCATGTAATTTTTTACGACTTGGTGCCGCAGCTATCGCCCCTTTTTGAGTGGTGGCTAAAGCGCCACAAGCAGCCGCTTGCGTCACTATTTTTGATAGATATTGTTCATCTTCAGCAAAACCATATTCAGCAAGCGCAGCTAACAAACCGGACATAAAGGCATCACCAGCACCTGTTGTATCAATACATTCGACAGTAAAGGCACTAAATGCGACTTGCGTATTTGGCGTTAAAACTAAACAACCTTTAGAGCCTTGAGTGATCACTTTTAAACGAGCGGGATAATTTTCTAATTTTTTGAGTGCATTATTCAATGTCACTTCTTGTGTCATCCATGTTAGCTCATCTTCTGATAATTTTAATATGTCTGCTTTATGCGCATAATTATCGATAACTTCACGCATTTCTTCATGATCACACCACATTTGAGGACGTAAATTAATATCAAAACTCAGTAGTGAATCACTTTCTTTAATACTTTTGATCGCACAATCTAAGGTCGAGCGACAAATGGGATTCACTAATGCTAAAGAGCAAAAATGCAAAATATCTTTTTCGAATGCAGGTAAAGATTTTTCTGTTAAAAATTGATCAGCAGACTCAGCAACTAAGAAAGTAAAATCACGCTCACCATTTTCTTGTAAAGAGACAAGAACAGTACTGGTACGGTGAAACTCATCAAATTCCATTGCACGAGTATCAACACCCAGATCAAACAGTGTTTTTTGCATAAAATGGCCGAACGCATCTTCACCTACACGCCCAATAAAACCACTTTGTTGACCGAGTTTAGCAACGCCTGCAGCAACATTGACTGGCGCACCACCAGCACATGCTTCATATTGCATGTTTTGCAATGGGATCAAGTCAACAACAGCGTCACCTAAAGACCAGACTTTCATAATCTCTCCAGAAGATAAGCAATTATTTTTCTTAACTATATTCTGTTTTTATGGCTATTCATAACGAATAAATAAAGATATTGCTCGTAAATCCACACTGATAACGTTAACATAATAAGATAATATGATAAAGTCAATCTCATACATCGTATTTTTTTCACTCGAAATGTTATCGTTAACAACAAGAGTAATAGTGTGATTACATCTGTTCTTTACCCTTTCAGTGATCTTAAAAACACACTAATAACTCTGACATATAATAAGGATAATGATATGAAACACCGCTTAGAACAATCAACAAAAGCCTTAAATACCTTGATTGAAAAACGAGGCAATAAATTTTATCCCCAGTTTCATTTGGCCGCACCTGCGGGTTGGTTAAACGATCCTAATGGTCTTATTTATCACGATGGTTTATATCATGCTTTTTATCAGCACCATCCTTATTCCCAAGATTGGGGACCTATGCATTGGGGACATGCCACAAGTACCGATATGATCCACTGGCAACACCAACCTATTGCATTAGCACCAGGGGATGACTACGACAAAAGTGGTTGTTTCTCAGGATCAGCCATTAGCCATGAAGGCAAACTCTATCTTTTCTATACAGGACACAACTGGTTAGCAGACGAAGGTGATGATAGCCAAATCTATGAAGCGCAATGTGTTGCTATCAGTGAAGATGGTATTCATTTTGAGAAAAAAGGGATCGTTTTAGAACCCCCTAAAGGTTATATGCATTTTCGTGATCCTAAAGTTTGGTATCAAGAAGGTAAATGGTGGATGGTTGTTGGTGCTCGTGATGAAAAAGATCAAGGACAAGTCCTACTCTTCTCTAGCGACACCTTATTTGTGGAAGATCAGCGGTGGAACAATGATTACACTGTTTTAGGAAAAACGGATGATAAAAATGTCTATATGTGGGAGTGCCCTGATTTCTTCCCTATTAGCCAAGAAAATGAATTTGCAATCGTCTTCTCACCACAAGGAAAACGAGCCGAAGGCTATCAATATCGTAACCTCTTTCAATCTGGTGCATTAATTGGTCAGTGGTCACCAAATCAACCCTTTAAACCACAAGGGCATTTTATTGAACTTGATAATGGCCATGACTATTATGCGCCACAATCATTTACGACACCTGATGGTCGTCGCGTTTCTATGGGATGGATGGATATGTGGAATTCGCCCATGCCTTCAAAATCTGAATTTTGGTCTGGCTGTTTTACGCTCCCTCGTGAAATCACTTTTGATAAATCCAAAAATCGCTTACGCATGATCCCCGTTAAAGAAGTCGAATCATTGCGCCAAGAAAAACAGTCTATCCAGCCATTAACACTCAGTAATCAATCCATAGAGCTATTCGATAACACTCCAGCTATCGAACTCGACTTAACATTATCTTTAAACAGTAACGCTGAAAAATTCGGCTTATGGCTAGGTGAAGGACTTGAGCTCTTTGTTGATAATCAATCACACCGGTTAGTTCTTAATCGTCATTATCCTCAGCACAATATCAGTGGCGCTCGAAGTATTCCATTACCTGAAGGTTGTGAATTGAATTTACGTATTTTCATTGATCGCTCATCAATTGAAATCTTTGTAAACAAAGGTGAGTTCACCTTTAGCAGTCGATATTATGCTCAACAAGATGCTCGTACATTACGTCTTTTTGCCATGAACGGTGATGCAACACTGATTAATGGTGAATATTGGCAGTTAAATAGTATTTACTGATATTGATAAGTTAAGTAAGACGTGAGTCTTTAAATAGACTCACGTTCAACTAATTGGCAAGGTACGTGTACCGTATCTCTATGGTTCCGTTCTTGAATGATATGCAACGTCGCTTCTTTACCTAATTCATAATGAGGCAATTGTACCGTTGTTAATGGTGGATAAAACAGCTCTCCTGTACCAATCATATTGTCATAACCCAAAACAGCCACTTGCTCTGGAATGCGTAATCCCATAGAAAGTAAAACTTGATACGCTAGAAATGCAATACGGTCATTACCACAAATGAGAATATCAAAATCTGCTTTTTGTTGAACACAATGCTTTTTCAATATTTCAATCACATCACGATAGTGCTCATCTCCAAACATCATCGTATATTGTTGTAAGTTCGCCAATGGTAGCCCAGCCTCTTGCCAAGCATCTTCAACAGCCTTACGACGAATAGGACCTGCAACAGACTCTTCAGGTATATAGAAGCATAAAGGGCGGCGATACCCTTTTTCGATAACCTTTTTCATTGCAAAATACTGCCCATGATAATCATCGGGAATATAAGTTGGAAAAGCGTGCGTTTTATCCAAGCAGTTTGCTAACACTAAATTCTTATCAAGCAACTTTTCATGCACGGTGATTTCACGCAAGCCCATCGTGGTATAAATAATACCATCTGGACGTTGAGCCAAAAGCTGCCAAATGGCATTTTCATAACAATCTTGCGCAGTTAAATTGACAACAAATGAGCTCCAGCCAAATTCTCTTGCGGTTTGTTCTATCGATAAAATCATTTCCACAGAAAATGGTGTCGTTGCGGTATCAATTGCCAGAACACCAATTGATGATACTTTTGTTCCTTGACCACGAATTTTTCGTGCAGAATAATCTGGAACATAGTTAAGTTGATCAATCGCATTTTGGACTTGTTTCAGTGTTTCTGGTTTTAATAACTCAGGGTTATTAATCGCTCTTGAGACTGTCATCAAAGAAACGGATGCAAGTCGAGCTACATCTTTCAGTGACGCCATAGTATTGGCTCGATTGGTTTATTAAAAAGGATCAATAGAAATAAAGTGCTATTTTACAAGAAGTAAAGTCAAAAAGCCACAAAGGGAATTGAATTGTAACTAAATGCGACTATTAATTGCCCCATAAAAAGACACCTAAATATATTATTTTTTTACTTATTAAATGAGTTTAATATAGTTAAAATCACTTACGAGAAAAAACTTAGTTACAATTAATAATAGTTATCTCCTTCCTTCATTATAGAAATGAATTATTCTTATCTATAAAATACAAATATTGAAACAAAACAAAGTTCTGATATTTTATCTATAATATAATACAGAAGTATTAATCATTTTTAATTTGATATATTCTGAATATGGCTCCGTTGCGTGAATGTCACCCTACATAAAAAACTTATAAATTAGTCAAATTTCGTTACTCATTCACTTTTAGTGAAAGAGCAGAGTAAAACCAGGAGCAACATATGGAATCAATAATCCACTTAATCACTTTTGAAGATGACAGTACAAAAGTTCAACTTAAAGCCGTTCTTTCTTCTTTAGCGGCGAATGTGAAAATCTATTCAAATGAACAGGCTTTCTTGAAATACTATTTTTCATCGATAAAAGGAGCTCATAAAGAGTGCATCATAATTAATACAAAAAGCAGTGCGGCACCATCAATTGCACTGATTAAAGAACTCAACAAATTGAGAAACATCATCCCTGTTATTATTATTTCTGGGGATAGTTCCATTGAGAGTTGTCGTAGCGCATTTAAATCAGGGGCTTTTGAATATTTAACTCGCCCTCTAAATGTGAATGAACTTCTTAATATTGTCTCGGAATCTTTCCTACATTATGAAAGTGAAGTTGAGCAATTCCGAACATATATATCTCTAAAAGATAAATTTGGTAAGTTATCTAATAGAGAAAAAGAGGTTATGGAGATGATCCTTGAGGGAAATACGAGCAAAGAAGCGGCAGAAAAACTTTCTCTATCGCCTCGTACCGTTGAAGTACATCGTTCAAATATGTATACAAAATTGAAAATAAGATCACTACCACAATTAGTTCAAGAATATGATTTCTTTAAGAAATATGACTTAAGAGCAAGTTGATTTACAATGTGATTTCTATTTATCAATGGGTTGTGTTATCTAGCGATATAACGATATGACCTGTTTAATTTTTCATTATATTTTATTAATGAGAGAAAACTGTACTTCTAAAAATATTCTATTTTGGATGAATTACACCTAATATGGGAATAATTAATACGTTAAACACCATTCTACGATAGAAAGGGCGGCAACTTATTTTGATGCCACCCTTTCATTAGTGTTCGTTTAATTTCAATTTAAAACACTTGTATATATTATTTTTCATAATCGCTATTATTAATAACTATTATGATTGTTTTTTATTAATAATAGCAATATAAGAATAAATGAAGCTCTTCATTTGATATAAATCATTTTTTACTTATTATAAAGATGAGTATTCTCATTTTTAGTTTCTCATTTTCTTTATTCTTATTTTACGAAGAAAATTATTAATGATTAAAAAATAATACAAAAGGAATTCCTGTCTCTTTTTTTTATGCCCATTTAAAGACTGTTTATGCGTTTTGATTTTCATTTTAAACAAAAAATTACTTATAAGAATATTCTAATCGAAGTGTTTTAATTGCGATTATTTAAACAGTAAAATAAGAAATAATAATAAGTATTTCCCTTTATACTCCCTTTCACTTAAGAAATTTATTCTCTTTATAGTTTAATTAACGTAATACATTATTTACCATTTCTACTTAATAATACTCAAATAAAGAGCATCATTAAATGATCTTATCATGTAAGTATAATGCACTAGATTTGAATAAGTATTAACACCTAGAAAAACAAATTATTATTACTGATTGATTTATAGTCTTAATATGAGCATAACAAAATGGAATTAATCGGCATAAAAAAAATATAAGATAAACTTATACGTTTATTCTTATTCTCACTTTGTACAAATACCCTTATGCTATACCCTCCTAACTCGCCTTTTACAAAGAAAAATGAACGCTCAAGATAAAAACCGTCGTCCTATAAAAGCAAGGCAAACAAACTGGGCTACAAAGTGCAGTCGCTACTTACAACAAAAAGGGGCAACCCCTAATGGTATTTCTGTGTTTAGTGTCGTATTTGCATTACTTGCAGGCTTATCACTCTTTTGTGCTCTCTTTTACACATCTGGATTATTACGCTCAATTTTATTGATACTTGGAGCTATCATGATCCAAGGTCGCCTAATTTGTAATTTATTAGATGGTATGGTTGCCGTCGAAGGCGGCATGAAAAGCCCAGTAGGTGCTGTCTATAATGAATTACCTGACAGAATTGCCGATACTTTAATTATTCTAGGTGTCGGTTATGGACTCTCCTCTGACTTTTCTACGGCAATTACGTTGAGCTGGGTGGGCGCTTTTTTTGCGGTAATGACCGCTTATGTTCGCGTATTAGGTGGTGCTTGTGGATTAGACCAACAATTTACAGGCCCTATGGCAAAACAACACCGAATGGCGCTATTAACTACTGTTTCTGTTATTGCTGCATTTATTCCGAGTCTTTGGGGAATATGGCTCTTTTTTATTTCATTATGGATTATTATTTTAGGTTCAACGCTGACCACAATTTTCAGAACCCGTCGAATTTTACGGGATTTAGCACAAGGTGTCTGATTAATGAAAAATGGAAAACTTGCTTTAGATGCAAAAGTGGTATCATCCGTTTTAGTCTCTATTTGTCGATTCTTAACGGGTATTCGCGCTAAACAAACCTCTCCTATTGCGAAAGATACACCTTGTATTTATTACGCTAACCACTCTAGTCATCTTGATGGCTTAGTTATTTGGTCTTGTCTTTCGCCCAATATTCGCCCTTATGTTCATCCGGTTGCCGCTGAAGATTATTGGAATAAAAACCGCTTACGCCGTTATTTATCTCGTCGCATCTTTAGAGCTATTCTTATTCCTCGTCATGCAGCCAAAATGAATTTTCCACAAGAAGAAAACGCTTGTGAAGAGATCGTGGAACAACCCACTAATGACTCTGCATCATCTACACCAAATAAAGTCAATGCACTTGCCCTGATGCAAGAAATTTTAGACCAAGGTGATTCTTTAATTATCTTTCCTGAGGGTACTCGAGGTAACGGCGAATCTATTCAAGATTTTAAAGCGGGTCTTTGGCATCTTTCTCGTAAAAATCCGAATGTGCAATTAGTCCCTATTTATCTGGAAAACTTAAATCGAGTCCTCCCTAAAGGTTCTCGTTTAGTTGTTCCTGTTATTTGCAGTGCGATTTTTGGTGCTCCTATTGGCTCCACTCATGAAAATGAAAGTAAACAAGAGTTTCTGGTAAGAGCAAAAAGTGCGTTAGAGGAGCTACACAATGGAACGTATTAATAATGAAGTCCTATGGATCTTTATCGGGCTCTTCTCTTTCTTAATTGTCGCCAGCATTATTGGTGCTATTTTAGCTGCCGTAAAAGGCCCTACTTCCACTATCACTAATCTTAATTCAAGGATCAACGCGTGGTGGGTAATGTGTATTATCGCAGGTGTTGCCATAGGAATTGGAGCAATTGGCTCTGTCGTCCTATTTACCATTATCTCATGGCTTGCATTACGCGAACTGATCACCTTAACGCCCACACATCGTGGCGACCATGAAGCGCTCTTTTGGTGCTTCTTCGTTATATTACCTATCCAATACATTCTTGTTGGCGTGCAATGGTATAACTTAATGGCGGTGTTTATCCCGGTTTACGCCTTCTTATTAATACCAACACGTATGGCACTTTCCGGTGACACTCGCCACTTCTTAGAACGTATGGCAAAAGTACAATGGAGCGTGATGATAGCAATTTATTGCCTAAGTTATGCACCTGCACTTTTAATGTTACCAATAGAAGGTTTTGAAGGCCGTAATATCAATTTACTGCTCTTCTTAATGATAGTGGTGCAAGTTTCTGACGTACTTCAATATGTGTTTGGTAAATTATTTGGCAAACATCCTATCGTGCCTAAATTAAGTCCAAATAAAACAGTGGAAGGTTTTTTTGGTGGAATTATCTCCGCCAGCCTTATTGGCATGATGTTATGGTGGGCAACACCGTTCTCATGGTGGGCGGCATTTTTACTCTCTTTAGTCATTACATTGGCAGGTTTTGCTGGTGGTTTATGTATGTCTGCAATCAAACGAGACAGTGGCGTAAAAGATTTTGGTACGATGATCGAAGGTCATGGTGGCATGATGGATAGAATGGATTCGCTCTGCTTTGCAGCACCTATATTCTTCCATGTTATTCGCTATTTTTACGTTTAGTTTTCCTTTGTTTAATCAAAAATAAAACTAGCCCAATGTAGACTCAAATGCCGATATTAAACCATCGGCATTTTTATATTCTCTGTTTACTCATGCTAATAACTCACTAATTTAATATCACGAATTGACTATCATCATATAAATTAAACATTTGTTTTAATTTTAGATTAAAAATCAACATTATACATTCTATATATAAATCAAAATATTAAATAAAAATACAGCGAGTAAACAGGTCTGATTTCTCTACTTTTTTATTTATAATGATAGCCTAGAAGGCTGCTATCTTTTACCCTAGCACTCCTTTTTATTTTAGATCCTTTACAATTATGATCACTTGGCTATTTCTTGCTTTTTCTTTATTATTTCTGGGTTTCAATCGCTCGCTTGCGTTTATTACATTGATATTTACAGCGCTTAGCGCATTTATAACAGGTGTTATTACATGGCAAACCTTGCCAGTTATTTTTAGCATTCTCTTACTCGCGTTCGCCTATTCTCGCTATAAAAAACAGCCTCTACTTAGAGCAATCATCATTCTCGCACTTGTTATTATTGCCAGTGGATTAACTTTTCACCTTATTCCTGGTTTTAACAATTTACGTTACCTTTCACATGCCATTATAGGAATGAAAAGCGCCCCTTTTTCTTTTTATTTCAATGCCGATAAAGCATTATTACCTTTTATTTTTCTGATTTTTATTCCTACACTTTTTGTCTGCAAACCATTAAAAAAAGCAAATAAATTACAGTGGGCAATGCTAATTATTGCCATTCCTGCACTATTATTGATCGCTGTAAAGCTGGGAGGATTGGCGATTGAATTACATTTACCATCGTGGTTACCTGCCTTTATTCTCGCTAACCTCTTTTTTGTATCACTTGCTGAAGAAGCCTTATTTAGAGGTGTTATTCAACAAACATTATCACGTTATCTTCCCCCTTATGTTGCGCTATTAATAGCAGCCATTATCTTTGGATTAGCGCATTTTGCAGGTGGATTACTATTAATTATATTTGCTTCACTGGCGGGTATTATTTATGGATTAGCATGGATGTGGAGTGGTCGGCTTTGGGTTTCAACCGCTTTTCACTTTGCACTTAATCTGACTCACCTGCTCTTTTTTACCTATCCATTTAAAATAGCGTGACCTCTATTTTAGCATCTCAGTGATGATCTGCTTTTTATTCTAACTATCACCACCTTTTACTGATATCTTAACTTCGTCAGTAAAAGGATGAGTGAAACGTGAAAGCAATCACACAAATAGAATACAGATATTCTTATTTGCGCCCATCATCTGATGAAATTTTTTGTTAGTATGCTTTATCGCTTATCTATAAATAATCAAAACTTCATACGGCGAACAACAATAAGCCAAAAATAATAACATCCATTAACACGATAAGAAGTTGTCTTACTTTGCGGTATAGACCTCAGAAAAAATAGGTAAGCTTTGCTCTGTTTGCTTTTTTTAGTTCAGCATTATCTGCTGATATTTTGCCTCTCTTATTACCAGGACAAAAGATATGTTAGACCAAGAAATGATACGTACCTTTATACAGGTCGCCGATTGCCAAAGTTTTACCAAAGCAGCCGATGTGCTTCATAAAACATCAGCAGCAATTAGTTACCGTATAAAAACATTAGAAGAAAATATCGGTACCCAACTTTTTAATCGCACCACAAGAACCGTTACACTGACACCCGCGGGCGAATATCTATTAGAAAAATGTCGTCAATGGATTGTATGGTTAGAGTCAATGCCTGTGGAACTTCAGCAAATGAACGCGGGTGTCGAACATCAAGTGAATATTGTCATCAATAATCTACTCTATGATCGCACTGCGGTTGCCAGTATGTTGGCTTGTCTTCATCAACGCTTTCCTTCTACTCAGTTTCATATTACTCGCCAAGTCTATATGGGTGTTTGGGATGCGCTTATTAACGAAGATTATCATTTTGCTATCGGCGTTACTGGTAATGAATCCCTTAAGAATAATATTAACATTTGTGCGATGGGTGAAATTCAATGGCAATTTGTTGTCGCGCCTAATCATCCTTTAGCCAATGTTAGTGGTGTATTAAGTGATGACCAAATGCGTATGTATTCTGCTGTAAACGTCGAAGATACCTCTCGTCATCTTTCTAAACGCACTGCATGGCGCTTATCAGGTCAGCATGAAATTCGTGTACCTGATTTACACACCAAATTAGCCTGCCATTTAAAAGGCGTGGGAATAGGATTTTTGCCATTAAGTTTATGCAAACCGCTTATTGATAGCGGACAGCTAATTGCAAAAGAAGTGAAAAATCGTCGTCATAACTCCCCTCTATCATTAGCATGGTGTGAAGATAAAAAAGGCGCTGTGGTAAGTTATTTAGTGGAGTTGTTTAAGCAAAATCATCCTAGCGTGCAATCGTTTTACGATCCTTTAAATTAAAAAGGCAAACCGAAGTTTGCCCTTTTACTGTTTATTCAGTGATTATCTGAATAGCGTACTACGCTTTAGCTTCTTCATTATTGTTGTTGCTTTCTTTAATAAAGAGACTTGCCACAATACCGATACAAATCAGAATAGCTGCAAAGTAGAAACCAGAGTCCATGCTACCTGTTTTGTCTGATAAGAAACCTGTTAATGTTGGTGCAAAAACAGAGCCCAACATACCGATACAGTTATAAACACCAAACGATGTACCTAGTGCATGTCGCGGTGAGTTATCTGCAACCACAGCAACAAGTACTGGGTTTGTACTGATTTTACCTACAATACCGTAAAGGATCAGAGCACCGATTAATACAGGCATTGATTCTGACATTGGTACAGCAAGAATAGCGACTAATGACAGCGGTAACATGATCAGTAATACAGGTTTACGACGACCAATTTTATCTGAAACCCAGCTAAAAATAAGTGAACCAGGAATAGCAAACCATGGCATTAATGATGCAATAGTTGAAATTTGAGTTCCTGTAATTCCACGCTCAGTCTCTAAGTAGTACGGTAACCAAGTTACTAATACAAAGAAGCCATAGATTGAACAAAAGATGGTGACATACGCAAGGTTGATATTGCGATTACCAAATAAATCTTTAAATGTCAGCTTAACTTTCTGTTTTGGAGCGCCATTTTCTGTCGCAGGTTGTCCTTTTGGCTTATCTTTGATGATCCATAACATCACTAAGCCAATGATAATGATTGGCACACCAATAATATAGAACGGAGCACGCCAGCTCATTCCCATCTCACCAACAGAAATACTTGAGATGTAATAACCAATAGACAGACCAAATGCCATACCACTATTAATAATCGCACTACCTAATGTAATACGATGCTTTGGTATCGCTTCTGAAGATAAACCATACTGAGGGCCATAATAGAAACCTTGGAATATCCCCACCATGACCCATGCAAACATAAAGGTCACGTAAGTTGGCATCATACCCGCAATGATGGTAAATCCACCAAAGAGAACAACACCTGTTACTAATACTTTTTTCTTACCTAAATAGTCACCAATCATGCCTGATGGAATATTTAGTGCAGTATATCCGATAAAGAAAATACTCATGATGGAGCCAAGTTGAGCTTTAGACAGATCAAACTCAGCACCAATATTTACCATTAAAGGACCAACAATGGCACGGCTACCATACAGCGCAATCCAACCAAAGAAGAAGATAATGGTCAGTTTGACCCAATAAGGGACTTTGCCTTTCTCATTCACTTGTGCATCGTTCATAATGACGCTCCTGAAAGAATTTTTATTAAGACTTATAAATTAAAGTGCCAGACTGACCTTCAATAACTTGTTGAATATTTTGTAATGCACCAATATGAGCTTGTTGCCCTGTTGCATTAACAAAATCACTCACTGCCATAATTTTTGGTCCCATTGCGCCATCAGCGACAGCCATTGGTGCAAGTTCTTCTGGTGTTGCTTCACGAATTGCAGCTTGTTCTGGTGTACCCCAATTTTTATAAATAGCATCAGCTTCTGTTAAAATCACAAAGTGCTCTGCATTTAATTCACGAGAAATTAAAGCCGCAGTTAAATCTTTATCAATAACAGCTTCACTACCAATAAATTCATTATTTGAATTGTTGACTGGAATACCACCACCGCCACCACAAATAACAATATGACCTTTATCTAATAAAAGTCTTACTGCCTCGATATCAATAATCTTTTTCGGTGTTGGTGATGGAACAACACGGCGATAATGTTTACCGTCTTGTTTAAATGTCCATTGATACTTAGCAATTAATTCTTCTTTATCAGCTTCATCATAAATAGGGCCAATAAATTTACTTGGGTCATTAAATGCTTCATCATTAATATCCACTGAAACTCGAGTCATTACCGTTGTAATAGCTTGTTCAGGGTTATTTTGATTAATTTTTTGCATCATCATATAACCAATCATACCTTGACTTTCTGCTACTAAGATATCCAATGGATATGCAGGAACATCTTGATACGCAAGGTTTTGCAGCGCAAGTAATCCAACTTGAGGCCCATTACCGTGTACTAATACAACACGATACTCTTTAGCTAATTTATTAATTGTCTCTGACATCAATTCAATATTTTTATATTGATTTTCAGCAGACAAAACTTCTCCGCGTTGCAATAATGCATTTCCGCCTAAAGCAATAACAATTGTTTTCATAATTATCCGTATCCGAATGTTTATATAAATTCTTTTATTAAAAAAAATTAATCAATATGCTGTTGTTGTTTTTTAGCTTGGTAACCAATCCATAATCCCAGTAATGTATCCGCGCCGGAATGATGACCAATAGAGAGTATTTCCAACATATCCTTAAAAATAATCTCTTTATTCTTTATTTTTTTACCTAGTTGAATGAGATAGGTAGAAAATATTCCCTGTGTGGCATATTCCAAATAATGCTTACTGACAATAGTGGTCAATTCAGATAAAGGCGGTGTGTTATTAAAAAAATGATTAAGTTTATTTTCTGGCTCGACTAAATAATGTGCAAATAACATACCCACCAGCATATCATCTGAACTTGGTGTTAATCCGGGGCCTTTCCCTGTAAAAATAGCCCAGTTAACAGCATTGCCTAATAGCTGATTATGAAACAGCTTAGTTAATAACTTAATTTCACTGAGTTGCGCGACTTGACGGTAATTTTTCAGTGATCCATATAACCCCGTTGCAATCGCGGGTGATAACAGAGAAAAAAAACTTTCTAACCAACGCAAATCTAAATCCGCTTTATCTTGTAAGCGCAAATTCTCACTTTGACCTGCGATCAATGTGAGCTTATTTGCGAGTGTTGCTTGATGATTTTTAAGGTTCATCGCAATCGAGGGATGGCACTGTTTTGCAAAATAATCAAAGTCATCTTGTTTCAGTAACCATCCCATCGGGCTTAATCCTCTTCCTTCACGATGAAAAGTTATTAAGCGTTGTTGAGGGCAAATGAAATTCAAAGCATGGTCATAAATGCCCACACATTTAATCTCACCTTCAAAGTCAGTGATATGCTGGCTGGTTTGAAGTGCTTGAATTTGCATAATGCCCCCTTTATTGCTGCTACTTTGTCGTTAGAAAACGAGATTAAGCGTCGATACCTAGCTCTTCAGCAAGAGCAACAATCGCTTTTTCAAAGCAGCCTAAAGGTGCGCGTACAGTACCTGCACCAATCTGACCAACACCCGGCTCTTTATGTGCAATACCCGTATTAATCAGTGGAGTGATCCCTGTTTCAACAACGCGACGTGCATCTAAGCCTAAACATGCACCTTGGAAATCCCAAGTCGGAATTTGCAACATCATGTTACGAGCAAGGTAGATCTCAGCCATTTCTTCAGTTACTTCGCGCGCTGCATCCATACCACCAGATGCACCAACAAAGCGTGTTACACCAGGAGCCGCAACCATTGCTGCGCCACCAATACCAAAAGTTTCAGTGATTGCACTGTCACCGATATCTGGGTTTGCGTCTGCTTGGCTAAAACCAGAGAAGAACAGACCTTGTGGTGTATTTACTGGAGCGGTAAACCATTGGTCACCCATTCCGCTGATCTTGATACCAAAGTTGCTACCATTACGTGTCATTACAGTGACGATAGTACCTTGCTTGATTTGAGCACCAGCATCCATCGCCGCTTTACAGTAAGCCATTGCTAAGTTCAGGAAGAATTGGTCTGTAATGCTCAGGAATTTAGTCACTTTTGTGATTTCAGCTTCTTCGAAATCTAAAGTGCCTAATACTGGTGCCAGCTGACGCAGTAACAGTGCAGATGCAGCGATGTTACGTTGGTGGAATTCATCACCCATCGTAATTGCCTGCCCCATAATTGCAGTCAGATCGATACCGTTTTCAAACGTTGCAATCGCTGCTTTTAATACTGGTGCTAAGCTATTTTGCATCCAATGTAAACGCTCTTGCACATCTGGGCCGTAAGCACCAAAGCGCATCACTTTGCCAATACCTTCATTCATGTTGCAGTAAGCGTAGTTACCATGAATGTGGTTTTTGATAACCAGCATTGGCATATGAGCAGAAGTAATACCGCCCATTGGGCCTACTGCATTTACGTTATGGCAAGGAATAAACTCAATTTCACCTGCTTCTAACATGGCTAATGCTTGTTCTTCAGTTTCTGCCCAGCCTTCAAATAAAGAAGCACCAATACATGCACCGCGAACAGGACCACTCATTTCACCCCAAGTCACTGGTGGACCTGCGTGAAGTAATTTTTTACCTGTTTCTAAAGCAGGAACAACTTCTTTTGCTAAGCTAACATCACACCAGTGAGGACGGGCTTCACGGATACGTTCGATAACTGCTTCATTCGCTTGTTCGATAGTTGAGTACATATCTGCAATTCCTTATTTCAATTTCTTTAATATTTCAGCCAGTTTTTTATTGCCACCTGCGACAGGTGCCCACTGATAATGAACAACAGGGGTGCCACTTGATTGCAGATCGTCTGCAAAGCTACGTAATCCTGCGTTGATCACAGAGATCCCGTTAAGCAGTGGCGACACTTCAGCATGTGCTTCTGCTGGATGTGGCTGGATTAATTCTTTTGCTAATAAAACGGCTTCTGGCAACGTATCCATCACAATAATGCCCGCTTCTTTCAGCTGTTTTTGCTGTTCGCTACGGTTTTGTGGATCGTCTTCAGTACCAGTGATGGTTGCGATAGTGATCAGTGGATTAGCTTCGCCACGTTTCTCATTCAGTTTTTTGATTTCCTGAATTAACGCGCCAGCTGGATCTTGAGTTGCACCATAACCAATAACAAAATCAACCAGTAACACGCCAGCTTCTGTTTTATTGCTAAGCTCACTGATAAATTTGTTACGTGTAGATGGGTCAATCATTGGGTGTGGTTTACCCTGTGTATAGAAGTCATCACCCATATCGATAATTTTGTGGCCGTCTGCATCTAGCATCGTGCCTTGTTTATGCTCGTTATCGACTTCAACATTAAGTTTTTCAGATAACAACATGGCACACTCAGCCGCTAACGTACCGCCAGCATAAAGACCAATGATTTTCTTACCTGCAACTTTTGGTAATTCTGCTGCGATATCTTCAACACGCGCTAATTCAGCCGCAATACGTGCGGTTTCATCTAAAGTACGAGTAAAATAGATATTGTCGTCTTGGAATTTCTCAGGTGTTGTTCCTAAGAATTGAGCCACAATCGGTTTATTATGGCGTTTCATTTCTGCAATGATTTTTTGACGAACCGCAGGTGCTGGTGGCTTAGAAACAAAGGCAATAACACGAGTATTAGGATCAGCAGCCAGCATATTGATAGCAGTGATTGCACTGATCCCACCAATTTGCTCTGTTAAATCACGACCACCTAAACCAATTGAGTGAGAAATACCTTGGCGTTGTAAAACGATTTGAGAGGTAATTTCTTGAATACCTGTACCTGATGCGCCAACAATACCAATTGAACCTTTCGGTGCAATGTTAGCGAAAGCAAGAGGAGCTCCTGCAATATTTGCCGTACCACAGTCAGGTCCCATAACAATCAGACCTTTCGCCGCTGCTTTTTCTTTTAATGCTTTTTCATCTGCGATAGATACGTTGTCAGAGAACAGCATAACGTTACAGCCATCTTCTAAACCAGTATCTGCTAGCTCAGCAGCATATTCACCAGCAATAGAGATGAGCAACATATTGGCATTAGTGCTTTTTTGTTTAGCGGTACGCCAGCTACGTACTGTCGTTAATTTGTTGCCGCCTTTTTGACCGCTTGCAATTTCTGCAAGTGCTTCTTCCAACGCAGTAGAAATCATGTCGATAATGGCTGGATCGTCTGATTCCGCTTTAATCGAAACACAAATGTCATTCGGTGTTGCTTCGTTAAACATGTCATGCCAGAAACCGGTGACATCAAGAAGAGATTTATTCGCTGGTGTTCCCATCATGACGGAAATTTCTTCCACCTCTGGGGCTTCACTTAATTTTCGGGAAATAATCATCAGGCTTACTGAATCCTGAAAGCTCCCTTTTTTAATAAAAGCATGGATCATTATGATATCCTTAACGCATTTAATATATGTAACAGCACATATCTATTTGCATTTCGTTTTTTTGATAATAAGAAGCCTATTTGCTTAAGTTATTAAGCAATATAAATAAATGTCTGATTTATTAATTTCTAATCTCTGCGTATAAACATACTGAAGAAATATCAAAATGTAGAGTGATAGAAGTCACACTTATTTATTGTAAAAAATTTTTATTTAATGGAACGATATTTATTAAATAAATTATGATGAGAAAAGTTTATTGGTTTAGGAATAAAATCAAAAACTCTAGAGGAGGATTTAACGAACAAGAAACAATCATTAAGCTATAATTTTCAAATAAAACAAAGAGAAATGATTTGCAAGTTACAATTTTATAACATACAGCAATAAATAATTATTATCAACAAATAAAAAAAGGCTATTTTTCTTTCTTAAATTTTCAAATTAACCTTTATTTTTAATTACATTTTATTTTATCAAATAACAAAAAAGCCTTGTATTTAATAAGGCTTTTAAAATAGAAAGAATATTTAATATATGACTTAAGTTACTGCTTAATTGCTTCTACTTGAATTTTTAATGTCATATTATCAGCCATCCCTTCTTTAACTAAAAAGTCTACACCCCAATCTGAACGTTTAATGGTTGTTTCAAAATCACCACCACAGACTGGCGCATTAAACACAGGGCTTTCATAACAATTAAACTTGGTTGTTGTTAATTTAACTGGCAATGTTTTTCCTTTCATCGTTAATAGCCCTTCAATGGATGTGGGTTTATTATCAGAGAAATACCATTTTGTTGAAGAAAATTGAATTGTTGGGTATTTATCTGCATCTAAGATATCGGCACTTTTCACATGATTATCAAATGCCGTTAAACCCGTATTTAATGTTTTAACTGGAATAGAAACGTTTATTTTTCCTATATTATTTTCAGGTGAATAGGTTAAATCACCTTCAATTTCATAGAAACCACCACTGTTAGTTGAAGTCCCAAAATGATCAATATAAAACATGGCTTTAGTATGCGTTGGTTCAAGTTTATATTCATTAGCTTGTACTGCTGGCACAAGTAATAATGATGATATGATGGCAGATAAAATAAGTTTCATTATAGTTTCCTAATATATTTTTATAAAAGAATGCCCATAAAGAAAATACTTTATAGGCATTTTTAAACACAGAGAATACAAAGTACAAAGAGAGTTAAAAATTAATTAACGCTGAGAATCTAAAACTTCGTTATTTTTTAATACATCTTGAGCTTTGCTATAACTTTCAATTAATAGCTGATAAGCAGGGAAAATCTGAGTATACGCTTGCGCCCATTCTGCTGCATCAGCACGGTTCCATGTTTTTTGAATTTCAGAAGCAACTGCTGCGGTATCCATCGGTACTACACCCGCTTGAACGACGCGAGCTAAGGTAATTTCTTCAGCCATTTTACTGTAAGTACCTGATGCATCAATCACTGCAAAGACTTGATAACCTTCAGCAACGGCACTAATTGCAGGGAATGCCATACAAACACTAGTAATAGTACCGGCAATAATTAATTGCTTTTTGCCTGTTGCTTTAACGGCTTCAACAAACTCTGGATTATCCCAAGCATTAATTTCACCTTTACGTGCAATATATTTCGCATGCGGTGCATTTTGGTGAATTTCAGGAATTAATGGACCATTAGGACCTTGTGGTACAGATGCCGTTGTAATAACAGGCATGTTAGCTAATGTTGCTATTTTTGCTAATACTGAAGCACGCGCTCGTAATTCAGTCATTGGCATATCACCAACCGTTTGGAATAAACCACTTTGGTGATCAATTAATAACATAACAGCATCTTCTGGATTAATTACAGGGCGCTGACCATTAAAATTTGCTGGAGTGCTCATTTATTTATTCCTTTTAATTAATAAAGTTGATTATTAACATGATTGAAGAACAATATTAGAGAAAAATATTTTTATATCGTTTCTCTTTCGTTGTAATAAACAATAATCAATTAATTAAAAGCTCGGTAGTAGCAATTCTGATAAACACTATTCTAAAAATAGAACACTGAAACATTTTATTATTGTTCTATTTTTAGGATGATGAAACCTATTTTTGGCACTACTTAAATATATTAGGCGCTCTAAAATAGGTCCTATAGAAATTTTATAGGAACATTTTATGAAAAAGATCATAGGTATTTATAAAGCACCTCGTCAACATTGGGTTGGTGATGGTTTTCATGTTCGCTCACTCTTTAGTTATGGTAATCATGGTAAGTATTTAAACCCATTTTTACTTTTAGATAGAGCAGGCCCTACTGATTTTCCTGCATCTCAAGGACATAATCGTGGTGTCGGTGAACACCCTCATCGTGGGTTTGAAACGGTCACTATTGTTTATAAAGGTGAAGTTGCACACCATGATTCCACCGGAGAAGGTGGCGTAATCGGCCCTGGTGACGTGCAATGGATGACCGCGGCATCAGGTATTTTACATCAAGAATATCATTCTGATGCATTTACCAAAGAAGGCGGTGTGTTAGATATGGTGCAATTGTGGGTTAATCTTCCATCTGAGGCTAAATCGGCACCTGCTGGCTATCAATTGCTAAAAGAAAGCGCGATCCCTGTACTTCCTTTAGCAGATAATGCCGGACAAATGCGCATTATTGCCGGTGATTATCACGACACACATGGCGCAGCAAAAACTTTTTCACCCGTTGATGTGTGGGACATTCAATTAAAGAGTGCAAAATCGGCCACATTACCAACGAAAAAAGATCGCTATGTTGGCTTAGTGGTTTTACATGGCAGTGTTTATCTTGATAATCAAACTCAACTACAAACAGGTGATTTGGTAATTTTAGATAATGAAGGTGGTTCAGTTAATCTTGAAGCTATTGAAGATGCGATTGTTTTATATCTCAGTGGTGAGCCTATTAATGAGCCTGTTGTAGGTTATGGCCCTTTTGTCATGAATAGCGAAGCTCAAATCAAACAAGCTATTGATGATTTTAACCAAGGTAAATTTGGTCGTATTCCTAACGAATAACACTTTTATTTCATGCAACAAACAATAAAAATCAAACGGCTCCCTTTAATATTTGGAGCCGTTTTTATATTGTACTTACTCTTTCAATGGCGACATATTATCAGCAAGGTATTCCAGCAATACCTGAATAGCAGGCAATAACCCTTTTCTTGACGGATAAACTGCATGAATAACATCTTTAGGAAAACGCCAACTTGGCAACACTTCAATTAACGAGCCATCTTGTAGGTCTTTTTCAACCACACTCAGTGGTAATCGAGTTATTCCTAATCCTTTTAGTGTTGCTTTATAAAGTGTAATAACATCGGTTGTCGCTAATTTCGGAGTCACATGTTGTGTGGAAACCGTACCATTTTCATGAGTTAAAGTAAGTGTATATTGTTGTGAGTGTTCGCTATTTGCCAAAATAGGATAATCTGCCAGTTGTTCTGGCGAATCGGGGATCTCTTGTCCTTTAAATAATAAAGGGCTGGCGACTAGAACACGCCGAGAATAACCTAGAATTTTCATCGTTAAACCTGAATCATCTAGCGGTAATGCTCTTACTCGCAAGGCTAAATCAAGGCCTTCACTAATTACATCAACAGGACGATTAATAGCTAATATCTGGATATTAATATCCGGATATTTTTCCATAAAATCGACCAAAATATCTTGAATATAAATTTGCAATAATGCGACAGGACACGAGAGTTTAATGGTGCCATGTGGGTGCCCTTGCGCTGAACAAATAACTTCTTCTGCAATTTCAGCTTCTGAGACCACATTTTTACACTGCTGATAAAATGTCTGCCCGATTTTGGTGACATGAAATTGACGTGTAGAACGATAAATCAAAGAGACATTGAGTTTCTGTTCTAAATCAGCAATACGACGACTTAGCTTAGATTTAGGTATACCTAATGTTTCTGCTGCTTGAGAAAAACCGCCAAACTCAACGACTTTCACAAAATAGTAGAGATCATTTAAATCATACTTCATGCGTATCACCTATTAGGTTATTTTCAATATTTAGCTGAATTGTTTCAGGCACCGATATTATGGCAAAAGTAATTGTAAATATTATTTACTATTATTCAGCTATTGTTAATAACATTATAATCACATAGGTTAATAAAATAAAGACGACCAAAAATAATAACACAATCTGTTATAACCTTATCAATTTAATATTATAAATGTGACATGGGATAAATTCACATACCATAATTATATTTTATTTCCACCTATCATTGGAATTGGTTTTTATTATTAAAGTTTAGTTGTAATAAAAAAACACCAATAAAAACAAAATGATAAATAGTCACCTTATATTTCAATAACATTGAGTTACATAAAATCTCTTATTTTAAAATTAAGTTAATAGATAATTTTATTTTTATGACACTAATCAATGAATATTTAATAATATGTTAATAAGATCGTATTAAATAAAAATACTTATTCGCTTTATTTTTTTACTTCCGATTATTTATTTAACCTGCAACCTAATGGAATACCTGATGAATAAATTAACTCCATTACGACCCATACCTACATTAATCGCCGTTTCTATTACCCTTATTATCTGGTTTCTTATTCCCGTGCCACAAGGAGTTGACCCCAATGCTTGGCATTTATTAGCACTCTTTGTTGGAACTATCGCCGCTATTATTGGTAAAGCTCTCCCTATCGGTGCCGTTTCTATTATTGCTATCGCATTAGTTGCTGTCACTGGTGTCACCAATCCTAATTCAACTAAAGCCGCTATCGGTGATGCATTAAGTGGATTTTCCAATGATCTTATCTGGTTAATTGGTATCTCCATTATGGTCTCTATGAGTCTAAATAAAACCGGACTCGGCGCTCGAATTGGCTATTATTTTATTTCACTATTTGGCAAAAGAACCATTGGAATAGCCTATTCATTGGCTATTGCTGAAACAATATTAGCCCCTGTAACACCAAGTAATACCGCGCGTGGTGGTGGAATTATTCACCCGATTATGCGTTCAATATCAGACAGTTTTAACTCTAAAGCAGAAGATGGCACTAGTGGTAAAATAGGTCGTTATCTCTCTTTAGTGAACTACAATATAAATCCTATTACTTCTGCCATGTTTATTACGGCAACAGCACCCAATCCACTCATTGTCAGTTTAATTATTAGTGAAACTGATCCTACACATGAGCTTAGTTGGTCTATGTGGGCAATTGCGGCTTTTGTACCCGCCATCGTTTCATTAATTTTAATGCCTATTGTTATTTATCTACTTTATAAACCTGAAATAACCAGCACCCCAAACGCACCTCATTTTGCTAAAGAGCGTTTAGCACAATTAGGGCCTATTTCATTACCTGAAAAAATAACCCTTGCCGTCTTCGCCTTATTATTAATTATGTGGGCTGGCGTTCCTGCGTTGTTATTTGGAGATGGATTTAGCGTTAATGCGACAACTGCAGCATTTATTGGCTTATCTATTTTATTATGTACAGGTGTTTTGAATTGGGATGATATTTTAAAAAATAAAGGTGCATGGGATACCGTAGTTTGGTTCTCTGCATTAGTAATGATGGCATCCTTCTTAGGAAAATTAGGATTAATTAAATGGTTGTCACTCAGTGTGGGGGCAAGTATTGATAGCATGGGAATAAGTTGGGTCAGTGGCATGATATTACTGGTACTAATCTATGTTTATTCTCACTATTTCTTTGCCAGTACTACCGCCCATATTACCGCCATGTTTGCCGCTTTCTATGCGGCTGGCTTAGCCCTTGGCGCACCACCAATGTTATTAGGGCTTATTTTGGCGTTCTCATCTTCATTAATGATGTCATTAACACATTACGGCACTGGTACTGCACCAATTATTTTCGGTTCCGGCTACGCCACATTGGGCGAATGGTGGAAAACAGGATTTGTGATGAGTGTCGTTAACCTTATCGTGTGGATAACCCTTGGTAGTGTATGGTGGAAAGTACTGGGATATTGGTAAGGTTTTAAAAAACATTACCTTAAATAAAACAAATATAAGATGCCTAGTTTATTGTTAGGCATCTTATAAAGTTAACGCCAGATATCGTTGCTTGCGATAATTGACTCTGATTGATAATGACTTTTTTTATTCTCTATTTTATCTTTATCAACGACATGTTGAACCCCATCAAAAAAATAATTTAAATCGACATCAAAAAGATAGGATAAAATATAAATACTTTCTGCATGGATGTTTGACTCACCATTTTCAAAACGAGATTGATGTTGCTGGCTTATCCCCAATAAAGCACCAAACTCACTGCCACTCATACTGTGTGTTATTCTTAACTCTCTAATTTTAGCGCCAACTAATCTTGATATTTCTTTATTCATAACATCTCCAAAAAATAAAATTGATAATATCAAAAATAAACTCATTAATTATTCATACAAAATATTTACTGTAGCAATTGAGTTAGCACTTCCTGGTGTTATTGTACTTCCTGTTTTTATATAGCGCGCTTTCCAACCAAAAATATAATCGCCAGATGCAACCTGATTTTGTAAACTATTTTTAGTATTTAATTTGATAGGATTATTATTTTTATCTAATAATTGAATTCCAATTCCTGTAGCTTGATTTGCACCCGATAGTTTTAATTTACCTGTATTTACATCAATATATCCAGCACTACTAGTCACAGTAGCTTTAATATTAGTTCCCGCAGCACAACTTAATGTAATAGGAATACTTACATCTTTACTTACATCACCAATATTTTTAAATTGCGTATCATACCAAGTGCCCATATTAACGTTATAACTTGATGATTTAGTTGTACATTTCAAAGAATTTACTCTTATTGCATTTAAAGGTAAATATAATGATGATATATTCCAAGTAGTATTTCGAGGTAATGTATTATTTTGTACAACTTTAGCAAGCATTCCCCAATTCACACTTCCTGATTCAGTAACCCTACCTGTTTTTAATATTTTAACAGTCCAGTATGGATTTATTATTGTATAATGTTTTCCTGATGGATCTATTATATTACTATGAGTTATATTTAATAGTCCTAACTCATGTAGTTTAACTTGTATACCAATACCAGGAATATTGGTCTGCACTATTTTATTAGCATTAGGTACCCAACCATTAATATAAGTACCTGAGATTGTTGCATTACCACATTTTCCATCGTTACCAGAAAATGTATTTATAGGTCCATTTTTATAATTTATACGAAATTCATCTAATACACGAGTTCCCATATCATCATATTGAATTGAATAAACTTTATTCGGTATATCCACTCTAATATTTCTTAGATTTGGATTTTGAATACAAGCAGAAAAAGTATATGTGGAATAAAATAAGACTCCACTTAATAAAAGAATAGATTTAGTGTTTATATGGCGCATTTTTATCTCCTAATTTATCTATTATTTTAGTTTTCATCTCTTTTTGTTCTTCTTCATCTAAAATAAAAAATTGGCTTAAACAAATATCAAAAGCACGAGCATATTGATAAAGTCTATCCAAACTAACTCTATTAATACCTCGTTCATATCTTGATTGCTGTTGTTGACTGATACCAATTATTTCCGCCAGTTCACTTAAAGTATACCCATTCATAGATCTATAATAAGCTATTTTTTTCCCAATTATTTTTGAGGCAGGATAAATATGACTCATTTTCATTTCCTTTATTATTCGTTAATTATAAAGAAGCGTAAATTCAAGATGACTTTTAAATGAACCCACAGTGATATTACTTCCATAACCTATAATTCTTGCCGATAAAGGAAATTCAGCATTGTGTGTCTGCTGATTAATGTTCACTATTAATTTTTCATTATTTTTTATAATACTTTTATTTAATTGTGTTGCGATATTTAATGCCGTGTTTTTTGCTGTTCCATTATTAATAAAATATTCCGGATAATTAGGATCAATGATTCCATTTAAGGTCATTGTGACTTTATTCGTTGTTATTGGGCAATTTTTTAATTTTATAGAAAAATTAACCCAATCTGATTTTTGATTGTTTTTAATATTTCTAATATTTATTTTATTAAAATCAATCAAATAATTTTTTGTTTCTAATTCACAAGGTGATGCAATCACAGAACCATAAACATTAATATTAACAACACTTCCTACAGCAAAAGGAGAACATAAAAATAGTAGGGATAATGGTATGATTTTATACATAATATTCCGCCTCTACATATAGACTATAGTTGCTGTAATTTTTGCAGATACCGTGCCTGGTGTTGCATTTCCAAGCTTACTAAATGCTCTTGTTCTTAAAGGAATATTCACTGAGGATTGACCATTAACTGCAATATACAGTGATTTTTGGTTACCTAATGGTATTAATCCATTACTATTCTCATTCTGCAATTGCACAGCAACATTCTTTGCAGTTCCTTCATTTCTATATAAGTTATTTACATCAGCATTGTCTGGTGTCCCAGAAAACGTTAGCTTTACTTGATTTATTGTGGGTGAACAATTAATTAATTTAATCGTAAAATTATTCCACACTGAACTCGAATTTGTTGTCTTAAATAAATTTGCTGGCATCTCTTTTAAATCAATATTAATATTATTTCCTCCAGAAATATTACAAGTTGCTGCTCGAATATTTCCAGAAAAATTAACAGTAACCGTATCCCCAGCGAGTAAAGGAAAACTTATTATTACACTGGTTATTAAAATAAAAAATCTTATTAATATAGTCATTTCACTTTCCTACGCGTAGCAAATATCGACAGCTATAAAAGAAATAACTGGGTTTAATATATTAACTTTAATGCTATTTAAATTTACTACAGACAAGTCACAGTGATTTTATAGAGTCCTAAATAATCAAGAACACCTGATAAATCATAATTTACATGACATGTTTCATTGTTGTATTTAATAGTTAAGTTTCCGCGTTGTTCTAACCCCGATAAATAAACCTCTCCATCATTACCAACAATACTATTCAATTGGCTGTTATCTTTAAAAATAACTTGAGCACCAAATGGAACTGGCTTTTTATTTGCAAGATTAACCGTCATCAATACGCGATAACCCACGTTAGCAGAAAAATCAGCTTTGACTAAAGCACCTCGACTAGGTGAAATCGTTTGGCTAGTCAATTCCATTTCTGTATTTTCAGGCAGCATTAATGTATCAATTTCTAAGGTATTCTTGCGATACGGTGTAACGTAAGGCACTAATGCATAGCCCATGCTATTAGTTTTGACACCCGCTTGGTTTAGTATCGCAACATCACCTGCATTGGGAATATCAACAATTGCAGACGTTTCACCCAGTTGTTGTCCAAGGACTATTCCTCCAGAGTGAGCAACTACGCTACCATTGACCCCATAATAAAGATTATGGTTATCTTTCCCGTAACTATACCCTCCTGTAATATCACCTAGTTGACCTTTATAGGATGCATTGATATTTCCAGAAGATCCTTGATCTTGGTTGGTAAATCCTTGCTGTGCGCTCCAATTTAATCGATTATTGAGCTGAGACGCAGAAATTCCGACACTTCCTGTACTTGCATTGTTACTACTACTATTTGTATTAAAGTTATAATAGAAAGTATCGTCAAATACACTAAAAGGTACACTTACTGAAAAGGCAAATTGATGTTCATCATCACTTTGTGTTTTTTCTCCCGTCACATAAGAGTAACGATTAGTATTTTTATTATAGGTATAGTTCATCCCATAACTGATACCTTGCCAGCTATTGTTATAACCTAACGTTGCTGATTGTGTTTTTTTATTACTATTCCAGTAATCTTCTTTTATATAACCGATAGCTAAAGAGCCATTTCCTTCGCCTAAATTCTGGTTAATCGTAATTTCAGCACGATTACGGCGACGTTCAACTTCTGGACTATAATTTGTACGTCGAAAACTATCGAATACTTCAGATAAGCTATAAAAACCGTTTGTAGAATAACGATAACCCGCTAACGCTATATTTGTGCCCACATCGTTTAGATTTTTATTGTATCTAAAACGGTAAGATTGCCCTTGCTGCTTAATACCATTATCAAAAGTTGAACTTGCATGTGTAATATCGACAGAAATTGCACCAAAAACACCTAAATTTTTTCCTGCCCCCAAAGAATAAGATTGATAGTCTTGGCTTAATTGGCTACCACCATAAGTTGTCACTCCATAAGGTAGGCCATAAATTAATGTAAATTGTCCAAACTTAGTTTTATCCACATTCTTATCATAAGAGCGATATTCACCTCCCGTCACACTATAAGATAAATAGCCTTCACGTTGTAAAACAGGCAAAGAAGCAAATGGCACGATTTGATGCTGTTCACTCCCATTAGATTCTTTTATCGTGACGTATAAATCCCCACTACTCCCTGTGGGATATAAATCATTAATCTCAAAAGGCCCTGCTGCGACTTCTGTCTGATAAATAATATATCCATTTTGCTTAATAGTAATTTGGGCATTACTGCGTGCAATACCTCTAATAACGGGAGCATAACCTCTTAGACTTTCAGGATACATATCATCATCTGTTGATAATTGAGCACCTCTAAATGGCACACTATCAAAAATAGTAGATGGAGAAACACCATCACCTAACATTAATTGGCTTTTTATCTTATTTATATTACGCGATAAATAAGTGTAAACAGTATTCCACTTTCCTGATTGATTATCTGAATTTGACCATGTGGTATAATTGCGCAATCGCCATGCCCCAAAGTTCAATCCAGGTCTTAAATTTATATAATGCGACGTTTCACTTGAATTATTATCTTTGCGATCGTAATTTCTCGACCCACTGTAGCTATAATTAAGCAAAAGTGCAGTGATACCATTATCTATCTTATTTAAATCTATATACCCTCGCGGGTCCTTAGATAAAGCAATTTGAGGAATACTCAAATATAACCTTTGAGAATCAAATTCTAATTCACTTTTAGCATCAGGTATCGCAGATAAATTCACACAGCTATCAGTCATTGTATACAGTTTTGGGTAATCTATTGTTTTAACACCAAAATCATTAAGATCTTGCATTGATAAACAGGGAATAAGTTGATTATTTTTATTTTTTTCAAATCTAATATTTTTAGTTAAAATCAAGTTAGTATTTACATAAATATCAACGTAATAATTCCCCGCTAATTGTTGGTTATTTTCGAAAGGAGATAAATCGATACTTTCTTTATCCGACGATTCAAGGAAATCAGGATCAAAATAAATATTATCTGACTTGTCGTTTTCCGCATATGATAAAGCCGTATAGCCCAAATATAAAATTAGGCTAATACATATTTTGCTAATTTTCATATTAAAACCTAAATTTATAATTTATTATATTTTAACTTCTGATAAGTTTACGCTAGCACCATAGTCATTAATAACTTCCCAGTTTATCGTGCCATGTTCATTAACATCATTGATATCAAATGATTTTGTTGAAAAAGGTTCAACATAAGAGACATCATTTACTGATTTCCCATTAAAATTAATCATCTGAAAATTAAAATAATAGGGTGTTGGATTATTCACACTAATTTTATTTCCAACTTTTGACCATATTAATTTTTTCTGCTCCTCCTCAAAATTTACCTTTTTTAAATTTTCAGGTCGGTAAATTAATTTCATTTGAGTCTTAAAAGCAATCTGCAATGAATTTTCTGTTTTTTCTGTAGCTGGTATTGTTTTTATATTTAGCCAAAATAGAGACTCTTTATCACTAGGCAAATTCCCTTCAGTTAAAAAAATCCTCAGTGTATTCGCCTTATCTGGATTTAATCTAAATAAAGGTGGAGTAATGGTAAATTTTGACTGTTTATTTTCATTAACATCATCTATCCAAGATTGGATTAAATAGGGAATTTTATCTGGATTTTCAACATTAATGCTAACGTTTTTATTCCCTTCTGAATAAATAACTCTAGTTCCGCCAATAATAACACCAGCAGAAGATTGACTAATAAAAAAAAGAATAGAAATTAAAAAGACAATAATAGACTTCATATTATCACCACTGTATTATTTATAATAAGGTTCAAGTCCTTTTAAACCTTAATTTATATTTAATCTTATTTAGTTATAGTTAATAGTAAATGTTGCATTACCATTTGCTAAACCCGCAGTAACAGAATCTGTTTTAGCAATATAACGAGCTCTAAAATCTAAATTATTTTCAATATTTTCTTTTAATGGATAGGCTTTAGATGCTGTAAATAAAGGTACTACAACATTCGCATCATCCGTAATTTGAATACCCACTCCAGTTGCTACACCCGACTCTTTTTTCAGGGCAATAACACTGTCATCACCTACATATGAATCTGCATCAAATTTAACAGATGCAGTGGTCACTGTTTTAGGACAATTAATTAATTTAATTGTGAATTTTGTCGCTGCGGCAGTACTTCCTGTACTTGGTAATGCTTTTTTAGAGACGGTACCTAAATTAACTTTTAAAGCATCAGAACCTGCAGCTAATTCACATGCGTTATCAATAATTTCCCCTGTAAAATCAATAGTACCATCCGCTGCTAATACATTATTAGTGACAAAGATAGTCGTTGCAGCAATTAATGTTGCAAGTAAGTTTTTTCTCATTTTTTTCTCCGATTAATTTTTATTAATAAAACCAAATTAATTACAAAATACTTAATTAACTCAGTATGTGAGTATTATCTAATTGTTTTTTATAATAAACAAGTTTTGGTTATAGCAGTATAATATTCACTTTTTTGATTTGAATCAGAATTTAAAACCAAACAAACTCTTTATTAGTTAATCAATGAAGTTTATTTTTAATAATTTTAAATTTTCATATATTGATACAATGTTGTTAAATCAAAATAAAAGTTAAATACTATTTTTTATTATTAAATAAATTTTTTATTTCATTTTATAACGCATATGGTGTGAATAAAAAAAAGTATTATTTCCTCTTAACAATAAAAGCCACTTTTTATTCTATTTGATTAAATTAAACCCTTAATGTGCTATTTTTGAACAAAATTCGGCTTAACTTATCAGTTACAAATTAAACATAAAAAGAATAAAACGATATTGCATATAAAATATATGATTTAAATACTGATTTTTATATAAAAAAAAAGAGCAAGGATCTCCCTTGCTCTGATTTAATATCGGAGTGTTTTTTTAGATAGTTATATAAATTAAATTATAACGATTAATTTGAAAACCACTTCTTATTAATCTTAGTCAGCAACATTCTTATCTGGCATATAAGAGCCAATATTATAGGCTTCTAATTTTGGTGCTTTATCAGAATTAAGATCAAAATTAAATATCGTTATTGTGCCCGGTGTTGCGGGTAATAAAAACTCAGGTGACAGATTTAAGAATACTTTGCAGGCTGCACGAATAACACCACTATGCACAACCGCTAATAAATCACTGTCTTCTTTATGTACCCAGCCTTGTAATGCCGCACCAATACGATCGCAAAAATCAAACCAATTTTCGCCTTTAGGTGGTGTATATGTTCCTGCTCGCCAATTTTTGTATTTATCTGCATGATGTCTTATGAGTTCTGGTTTTCGCTGCCCCGTCCATTCCCCCATATTTAATTCACGCAATAATGGCTCTTTAACTGCTTCAGGATGACCAACAATTTCTGCGGTTTGTACTGTTCGCCCTAAATCTGACGTAATAATCCTAGCGGGTGATAACAATTTAATACTCTCTTTTATCGCCATTGCTTGGTTAATGCCTTTTGGTGATAAACAAGAATTAGCATGTCCTTGTAAGCGTGATTCCATATTCCATAAGGTTTCACCGTGTCTTAATAAAATTAGTCTCATTATTATTCCTTAATTTAATGGTTTAAAGACCATATCCAAGAATTTGGAACCAAGTGAATATCGCAATAGAAATTACCGACGCACCGACAAAGCAGGTAATTAATCCATATTTCATTTGCTCTAACACACTAAAGTAGCCGCTTGAGAAATAGATAGTATTTACTTTCGAATGTGGTGGTAAGGTAATGGTATAAGTCAGTGTAAATGACGCAGCTAATGCCAATGTAACCGGATCCATGCCCAATGTTTTAGCAAGTGCAATAATGGCTGGAATTAAGATGGTTGTTTTTACTGTTTTACTGGTAAAAATTAAATGGCTATACATGCAGATAAAGACAACCACAATATAAACCATTGTAGTGCTCATATTTTCTAGCCCAAGTCCATAAACCATCTTACCAATTAGCCATTGTGCGCCTTCTGTAGATTCTAAGGTATTACCTGCCGCATAAGCACCTGCTGCAAATATCATTAGATCCCATTTGATATTGGCTTCATTCCACGTTAATAAGCCAATACGAGGCATCAGGCAAAGAATGGCAGCAATAACAGCAGTCATATAAACGCTAATTTTGAAACCAAACATATCTTGGTGATAGCTTTCGGTTGCCCATAAGAACACTGCCATTAAAAAGATATACATGGCTTTTTTCTCATTCTTAGTTAATGCACCAAGTTGAGAACGTTCTTTTTTTAATTTCTCTAGTGAACCTTCAAAATCCACTTCTCCTTTAAAAGAGAATAATTTTAATCCAATAAAAAAGGAGATAGTCATACCAACAATAGCTAATGGGAAAGAGGCGATTAGCCAATCCATATAACCAATAGAACCGCCAGCTTGTGAATTGATAAATCCAACCGCAATAATATTAGCGGCAGTACCTGTCATTACACCGGATGTTGCCAAGGCATCAGCTTGTACACCTTGCAACATCATTAATTTCCCGTAATTACTTTTTCCGGGAATTGCCTTATGTATCTCTAATAAGATCATACAAATAGGCACCATTAATGTTGCACGTGCAGTCGTTGAAGGAACAAAGAAAACTAAACTGAAGTTAATTAAAATAAGGACAAATAACGCTTTTTTGGGTGTTTGCCCAAATTTGGTGATCATCCATAAAGCAAAGCGTCTGGCAATATTCGATTTGATCATGGCGGATGTTAAAACAAATGCAGAAACCATCAGCCAAATAACGTCATAACCTAATGTACCGAAAACCACTTTCTCTTTTGCAACCGTTCCCGTTATTGGAAGTAAAACAATAACGAGCATTGAGGTTAAATAAATGGGTAAAGAACCACATACCCATAGAATTAACGCCGCACAAAAAATAGCAATGGCTTTTTGCCCTTCAATACTTAATCCATCTGGTGTTGGCATAAAAAATAAAACGAGCAATACCAATAAAGCTAAAGGTATTCCTATTGTTTTTAAGGTTATTTTCTTACTGTTTTGTTTTGGTGATGATGGCGCTGGTTTAGCGATGTCATCTCGCTTCGCAGTCTTTTCCATAACCGATTCCTCTTAATGTGTAGGGTAGGAAGTCCAGTATAGAAATATTGAGGTATAAAGATAATTGTATTAATATATTATAACTATAAAAATAATTTATGGTGTTGATATGAATTTAAGCCAACTTGATGCTTTTCTACTACTTGCTAACGGTTTTAATGTTACTGAAACCGCAGAACGCCTATTCTGCACTCAACCCAGCGTGAGTATTAAAATCAAAAAACTAGAAGAAGAATTGCAAACAACGTTGTTTGAAAGGATCAATAATCGGCTTTATTTAACCCCCCAAGGTAAGGTTTATCAGCAGTACGCAACCCAGATTATTAATTTAGTAAAATCCTCTTCTGAGCATATGCGACAATTCGATGATCCCTCTAAAGGTGAAATTAAATTTGGCGCTAGCCATTTTGTTGGCGTTTACCTATTACCTCAAATTATGGCGCAGTTTAGAGAGCAATATCCCGATGTGAAATTAAGCATGGATATTTCAAGTTCAACACAACTTATCCGTAAACTTGATACCCAAGAATTAGAATTTTTGATCATGTCAGATCATATCTATTTAGATCCGACGGAATATCATCTTGATACCTTTCTTATCGATCCCTTAGTGCTTATTTGTTCACCTGAACATTGGCTGGCAAAAAAGAAACATTGCAGATTTTCTGATATTGCATCAGAAATTTTTCTGATCAAACCCGAGCACTCTGCTACCCGTGATTTTTTATTAGATAGAATTCAAGAAAATAATAAAGAGCTCAAAAATGTGATGGAAATAAATAGCTTAGAAGGAATAAAGCAAGGGGTTATTCACGGTTTAGGGATCTCAATTTTATCTCGTTTATCTATCATGCAAGAATTAAAATTAGGTCTTTTATGTGAAATTGCATTTGATGATATTCAGTTTAGCCGAGGTATTCGCTACTTTTATCATAAAGAAAAGTATATCTCTCCAGCCACCAAGAATTTTTTATCTATCTTACAATCTCAAGCTCAAATTTTAACGAAAGATATTAATAATTAAATTTATTAGCTGAATTCTTAGCCCTATTATTTTAAGGATATCAGCGTATCAATATCCTCATTAAATCGTTATTATACTCATGTTTATCCCATTCTATTTGCTATTGTTTAAAAGGATTTTATGCGCAGAACACTCTCGTCTTATCACCCTATTCTTTATACTTTGAGAGTGGTACAGCGTCGTTTATTTCGTTCTCTTAGTTGGCGCTTTTCAGGCCGAAAATACAGCAGAAATGTTCAACCAGAACAACGGCTTTCTTACCGTTATTTAAAACATACATCTAAATTAATTAGTCGCCGTGGCGAAAGTGATATTCAATTACAATACAATAAAATAACGAATCTTAAATTAGTCGAAAAAGCGTTAGATGGCATCGTAATAAAACCGGGTGAGTATTTCTCTTTTTGTTATTTAGTCGGTAAGCCTAGCTATAAAAGAGGCTTTATTGATGGTATGCAGCTTTCCTATGGTGAAGCAAGAAAAGGTGTAGGCGGTGGAATTTGTCAGGCGAGTAATTTAATACATTGGTTAGCACTGCATTCTGAATTAAAAGTGATTGAAAAGGCAAATCATAGTTTTGATCCCTTTCCTGATGAAGGACGAGTACTTCCTTTTGGCTCAGGAGCTGCTATTTTTTATAACTATGTAGATTTAGTCTTATATAATCCAACGCCTTATGATTACCAAATTAGATTACATGTCGCTGAACATCAGTTAGAAGGCGAACTCCTTTGTAGCGAAGCAAGGGAATATCGTTATCATATTTATGAGAAATCTTCTTCTTTTATCAAAAAGGGGGAGCATGTATATCGCTGTAATGAAATTTGGCGAGATATTTACACTAAAAACAATGTGGGTGCTTTTCCTCAATTAATTACATCAGAATTACTTTATGAAAATAGTGTGGTCGTGAAATATGATATTTCAGATGAACAACTAAGTTAATTTACTTAAACATATCTTTATTACTCGATTAAAATATTAATTTAATATTCTAATTTTATCTTCTTATTCTGAATAAATAATGATATCCCTCTTAAAATTAAGAACACCTTAAATCCGAGTGTTCTTTTTATCTTAAGCTCCTTGAGTTATCAAATAGAAACCTTATGTATTTATTATGGTCAAAAAATGGTGATTATGTTTCTATTTAATAGGTCATATAATGATGATAAAAATTGATTATCCACAAAAATTAGAAGTTGGTGATATTGTATTTACGTGTATTGGTACCTCTTTATTTCGTCAAATTTCCTCAGCTTCTTTATGCTGGAGTAATCATGTTGGCATTATTATTGGTCATAATGGTGAGGATTATTTAGTTGCCGAAAGCCGAGTTCCACTTTCAACCACAACTACATTAACCCGATTTATTAACCGCTCTGCGGGCAAACGTTATGCAATACGCCGGCTATCAACACAACTCTCTGATGAACAAAAAAATGCACTTGTTGCACAAGTTCCTGAAAGATTAAATAAGCTTTACCATACAGGTTTTAAATACGATTCTTCTCGCCAGTTTTGCTCTAAATTTGTTTTTGATATTTATAAATCAGCACTCTCTATTCGTGTGGGTGAAATAGAAACATTCCAAGAATTATTAAGCAAAAATCCTAATGCCAAATTACAATTTTGGAAATTATGGTTTATTGGGCAAATACCTTGGGAAAGAACCACTGTCACTCCAGCAAGTTTATGGCAACATCCACACTTATCTTTAGTTTATCAAAGCCATGAAAATATTAATTAATACAAAGCATTAGCATTATAAAGAATAGAGAAAGAAATAGCATTTACGATATTATTCATTAATAAAAATCCGAATAATAATCAAACCCTCTCTTTGTAATAGAGAGGGTTTTGGTGTAAAACTAAAAAACAATGTTTTGTAAATATAACTTAATTACTATTCATCTATTATTCGTCATTTAGGGATCACTATGAAATACCAAGATGTTACGAAATCACCCTGTGAGAATGCTTATTTTTTAGTTTTTAACCTTACCCATTCATCTGAAAACCGCGATACTTTGATCGATTTTTGTAATAATTTTTCTGGCCTGATACGTAGTATGAGAACACGTTTTCCTGAATTGGAAACAAGTTGTGTAATGGGATTCGGTGCAAATGCATGGGCTACGTTATTTCCCAATCAGCCTAAACCCAAAGAGCTAAATACCTTTAAAGAAATTAAAGGTAATACTTATACTGCGGTTTCTACTCCGGGCGATCTTTTTTTCCATATTCGAGCCCTCAAAGTTTCAGCCTGCTACGAATTAGCATCTATCATCAGCCAAAAGCTAAAGAATATTGTTACGCCTGTTGATGAAGTTCATGGATTTAGATATTTTGACGGACGTTCTATTATTGGTTTTGTCGATGGAACTGAAAACCCAGAGTATGAAGATGAACGGGCTTCTTATGCTGTAATTGGTGATGAAGATCCTGAATTTACAGGTGGCAGTTACGCCTTTGTACAAAAATATATACACGATATGGAAGCATGGGAAAAGCAGCCTCTTATCGAACAAGAAAAAGTCATTGGTAGACATAAATTTAATGATGTGGAATTAACCGATGAAGAAAAAGAGCCCGGTTCACACAATGTTGTCACCAATATTCAAGATGAGAACGGCGAAGATTTAAAAATTGTCAGAGCCAATATGCCTTTTTCCAATCCATCTAAAAATGAGTATGGTACTTACTTTATTGGTTATGCACGTTATTTTTCAACAACTAACCGTATGTTAGAAAATATGTTTGCAGGTACTCCTGAAGGGCATACAGATAAATTACTTAAATTCAGCACCCCGGTAACGGGTACATTATTTTTTATTCCATCACCCGAATTTCTAGATGATCTAGCGTAATTTCTATTACAAGTAGATATATAGGCTTGTTACTTATATATCTACTTTCTATTCTGGTTTTTTCTGGATCAATTACAAACCAAATACATTAACGTAAAACTCTTTGCCGTCATCTGTACTTTCAATGGTATAAGTAATCGGAATAGAGTTTTTGCCGCCTTTGCCTTCAAAAGAAAGTTCAGCAGCACATGAGTAAGTATCTCTCTTCTCATCATGTTCACGAGTACGTACACTTTCTACCTTGATCTTAATTTGATCGATCACGGCAGCCATTTTTTGATCACGTAATTCGTCTTTTGTAATATCAACCACTAAGTTCTTTGCTTCAGTGCTATCACAATTAGGTGTTGCATCACCACATCCCACTAACGGTAACGCTAATGCACCTAATAAAGCTAATTTTAGAATTCTAGTTTTCATACTGGTTATTTCTTCCTTGCTCACGAGATAAAATAAATTTTTCAATATTTTACCTAATAATTGTCTCGCAACAATATAGAGCAAAACAGTTAGAATAAGATAACGATAGAGATTAATATTTTGGCGTTAAGGTAAACATTAAGTAAAACCTACGGACTTTAACTCCAATATTAATCAGCTTCGATTTCTTGTTTGTTAATTACACCAATAATATCAACGCGAATATTTCGTGTATCCGCCCTTCCTTTATCATCTACTGCGCGAATACGATAGCGACCACTCTCTTTGGGATACCATTCTATTGAGCGCTGATTTGTACTATTCCCTAGATAAGCATCATCAACAAACCAATAAATAATATTGCTGTCATTATCCGTTGTCGCATTGAATACAATTGACGTATTTGGTGATGAAGTACGTCTTAAAGTATAAGTGGTATTACGTAATGGTGATAATATACGAGGAGGCATTCCTGTAATAGCCATATCTCCATTTTTACAGTGAGCAGTAGAAGGCGGAGTTCGCTTTGGTAGCCCAGCTTGAGCAAATACTTTAGCTAAATCAGAAGGCCAATATTCAAAAACTTCAATCTTAACCTGCTCTTCATTATATGGAGGACAAACGACTTCTCCCGTCGCTTTATCAATTGCCAGAGGACGATAAATTGTATCAACTTTAATTGGTGATTTACCTGGAATAAACCATGTTTTACCTTTCCGCTGACACCATGGCGTAGGTAAATTGCCACTCGCCAAACAAATATCGACTTGCTTAATATTTTCAGGAAGCCTAAATTTAGGCTCTTTTAAATTCGGATAATCTGCAACAATATTATCTATGATGTTAAAAAATAGAGGTGCGGCTGCCTCAGCTCCAATTAACGCACTATTCCCCTTACCATCAAAATTACCGATCCAAACAACTAAAACATAAGGCCCAAAAATTCCACTACTCCATGCATCTCGAAATCCCCAAGATGTACCAGTTTTCCAATAAACGGGTAATGTCATTGATTTTTGCGCCAAAGTATCATCAGGTCTTCGATGTTGACTTAACATATCCAACGTAATAAAACTCGCTTCTTCACTTAATAACGGAATAGGCTTAGCAATAGCATCTGTACCTTGCATTCTTAACGGCTTAAGTTGTCCTCGATTAGCTAATATTGCATAGAGCTTCGCTAATTCTTGTACTGTAATTTCACCGCCCCCTAATACCAGAGATAGACCATAATGTCTTTCACTCGCCATATTGCTGATACCCGACATTTGTAGAAACTGGTAAAGCGTTGGATTTCTCAGTTGAGAGGCTATCGACACAGCGGGAATATTTCGGCTGTAATTTAACGCTTGAGTGGCAGAAATAGGTCCTAAAAAACGTAAATCAAAGTTTTCTGGTGCATAGCTACCAAAGGTAGAAGGCACATCTTTTAAAATTGTTCGAGGATGTAAAATGCCTTGCTCTATCCCTAATGCATAGATAAAAGGCTTTAATGTTGAACCCGGTGAACGCTTTGCATTGGTGCCATTAACTTGCCCATGAATATCAGCATTATAATAATCAGCCGAACCAACTAGCGCTTTAACGCCCATATCTCGTGTATCAACAAGGATCACGGAGGCATTTTTAACACCAAGATGTTTATTTCGTTCAATAAACGCATCAACTTGTTTTTCAACTAGTTTTTGTAATGAAAGATCAATCGTTGTGACTATAGTTGTAGGTTTTCTTGGATTAAACTTTTCCTGCTTTTCAATTTGCTCGACTAAATGAGGGGCTATATAAGGCATTTTTTCAGGCTGGCGTAGCCGAAGCGGTAATTGAAACAGTGCAGATAAATCGGCATCTTTAGGATGTTCTTCCAGCCAATAATCATAAAGCTGATTACGCGTTTTCATTAAAGAAAGACTAATACCATCACTATTTGGCTCGATTCGGTAACTCGGTGATTGAGGTAATACGGCAAGGGTTAACGCTTCAGGTAACGTTAATTCTTTAGGATTTTTATTAAAGTAAATCAGGCTTGCAGCACCAACACTTTCTATATTTCGCCCATAAGGTGCATAGTTGAAATAAGCTTCTAAAATATCATGTTTTGAATAGCTGAGTTCTAATTGAATAGCACGTAATACCTGAACAAATTTGCCTCCTACTGTACGTGTATTTAATTGCCAATGCATGCGAGCCAGTTGCATGGTGATCGTTGAACCACCTTGTAATCGCTCACCATAAACATAACTGACAAAAAAGCCTCGAATTAAACTGTAAGGATTAAATCCAACATGATAATAGAACCAGCGATCTTCATATCGCATAGCGCTATCTATCATCAAGGGCGAAATATCATCTAAATCCGTCCACAATCGATAACGTTCATCATTAGCGAGTGTTAAACGCAGTAAATTTCCATTGCTATCATAGTAGGTAGTTGAAGATAAAAAGCCTTCTGATAGTGCTGGATGTGGAAAAAGACGAAATCCTACACAAAATAGGGCGACTAAAAAGCCACCCATCAATATGTTTTGTAAAACTCGCTTGCTTCTCGTCATTCTAAAAAAACCAGAAACAAGCGTTTGAAACCCAAACTAATTTCATTTTACATTGCCATTATTTTGCGTCGGTTTGTTGACAGTCATAGCACCTTTACCAATCGCTAATGCTTGTATTTCCCTGTCATACATAGCTTCTGCAAATGCTGGCGGTATAGAGAATATTCCTGAATTAGTGGCTTTAATTTGGTAGACAAACTCTTGTACTTGTTGAGTTGCAGTACCATAAATAATGACACGATCTTCTCGAATATCGCTGTATTCTGGTGACCAACGTGTTCCTTTGCTACCGGTTGGTGATAACCATTCGACTTCAGGATTGTCCACATCGTCCATTGATTGTTGTACAACTTCAAAACCACCAGGTAGCAAGTCCACCAGCACGACATTATTCACACCTTGTTTTGCATTCGCTCTGATTTTTATATGCACATAAAGCTTTTCACCCAAGGTTGCACTATTAACAACCTCGCCTTTTTCATTCACATAGTCACGAGAAATTTCTAATCCTTGTGAAAGTGCTTCTTTAGGTTGTTCACTATCAAAACCAGATTGTGTCACAACATACCAAGCTGCGTTATTCGTTGGGTTATTAAATAAGATCTCTTTAATACCTGCTTTAAACTGGCCTATCGCAGTAGCATTTGTCATTGATGAAATAACAACTGGTGGATTTTCACCACTTTTTACACTTACAATTAATGGCTGTGTCGGCGTTGCCATATTTTGGATCTGTTTAGTGTAATGCTCTAACGCCAAGATACTCATTGCTGATGATTGTGTGGTATAGCGCTCTTCTTTAAAACTCATTACCATATTTTCCAGTAGTTGTGGCGGAATATCTCCCGCTTTTTCTGGAAAATGTTTCACAATCAAATACAGTCTTGTACTGTCTTGGATCAGAGGATCTAAGTAGTCATGTGACCACCACGCTTTACTATAAGCTTTGCTTAGCTCTTGCCATGTAGGTTTGAGCAATTCATCCGCTTGTTTATCCATTTTCAGCATTTTGTAAGATGCCGCTAGATATAAAGCGCCTAAATCACTTTGCCATGTTTTTGGATAATTCTTTTGCATTCGCGTTTGAATAGCCGCAATTTCGCCCGTAGTCACTTTACCTTGGCGTGTTAACAAATAGACTGCAAAAGCACGCATTCTAAGTTCATCTTGATTATTTAACCCAGCATTGACGGCAAGCTTAGTTAAATATTCATTGGATGAACGTAATAGAGTATCTGATACAGGGTAATTCGCCTCTTGTGCTTCAAGTAAGAATTGAACGACATATAAAGTCACAAATGGATCAGTCGATGGTGTTGAACGCCATGTTCCGATAGCACCTTGACCATTTTGGCGAGTCAGTAATGTTGCCATTGTCTGTTCAAGTTGAGTACGAATTTTATCTTGTGAATATATCGCCTTCATTTCAGGATTACGTTGATGGAATAACAACGGTATTGCCTGACTGGTTATTTGCTCTGAACAATTATAAGGATAATTAGCCAGATATTGCGCTAATGCGCTGCTTAGCACTAAAGGCGAGTAAGAAACACGCGCATCCCTTTTCGCATACTCATCATACATTTGGCGAATATATGTAACACTCTGCTCTTTACCATCCATACGACCTAAGCTTGATTGAGTGCGATAAGCTGAAGCTGGGCGAATAGAGAGGTTCACCGTTCTTTGAGTCACTTTACCTTCGGTATTCACTGAGAAAGTGATAGCGCCATTACCTAATTGCGATTTCGCTTTTAATCTAAAGGAAACTACCGTTTCTTTTTTCTCACCTAATGTCAGTTGATAACTGTTCTGTCCAATAACCTCTAATTGAGGCGCTGGTGTTATCGCCACATCGAGTTTTGTTGCAACGCCGTTAAGGTCAGTCAGATTATTTGCGATACCTAAAGTGACATCAAATTCATCATTAGGCGCCACTGTAGTAGGAATATGTGGACTTAATACAAAATCATCACGCACAGTCGTATAGCGCTGCGTATTTCCAATACGATTTGGTGTAACAGATACCGCCATAACTCTTATTTTGCCATTAAAATACTCTGGCACTTTATAGTTAAAGACAGCTTCTCCATCTACTTCTGTGATACCAGACCAATAAGCGACTGGCTCTTCTTTCTTGCGTTTAAATGGATTTAGATAGAGATCGACACCTTCCCCCGCATCACCACCCGGCGCTGAAGCCAGTGACATCATTTTGCTAAATTCAGGCAAAATGAGATCCAGTATTTGCGTGCTTTCAACTTCTAATGAGCGCTTACGGAAAAAGTAATCCAATGGATCTTTTAATTTATATCGAGCTACTTGCAAGATACCTTCATCTACAGCAAAAACAGCAACTTGTTGTGGACTATCTGTTTTTACCGTAATCGGTAAGGTATCACCCGGTTTGATAACATCTGGTGACTCTAATTCAATTTGAGCTTGGAAGTTTTCACGACTGACTTTAAACGGTACAACGCCATAGCTAAGTGGGCTCATAAATATTTCATCAGAATTTATATCTCTAACAAATTGAACGTTGATGTAGCCATTACCTTGCAATTGCGCAGGAACACGGATTTTTTGTACCGAATTTGTTGTTGAAGATGTAAACCATTGCCAATAATAAACTTTATCTTTTTCTATCGTGATAATACCGCTACCAACATAAGGGGCATTGATAGCAATCTCGATCTCCTCACCCGCTTTATATGTGTCTTTATTTAAAGTGAGTTGCAACTCGGCTTCGCGATCAAGTGAGCGAGTCACATTCGCATTACCCGCAACGGTGTAATTAATACGATTGAGTACACTGCCCTCTTTATTTTTGACTAATAATACAAAGTTACCCGGTGTTTGTGTTTCTAATGCAAAAGAGCTTCCCTTTTCATCAATGGAGAGTGAAACATCATCAATAAACACTTCTTTGAGTTTAGATTGATATTTATAAACACCTGAATTTTGTCGCGTCAAAACAGAGAGGTATTTTTGCTCATAGCGTTCTAACGTTAATGCTTCTTGAGCAATTTGTTTTAATGTCGGATCAATTGCAATGAAATTGAGATTACGCTGTGCATTTTGATTAATATAGTCAAGCGTTCCATCTGCTTTTACACCAATCAGATAATCATGAGGAGATACCATAACACGCGCAGCAGCCGTTACAGAACGACCACTTCCAGCATCAAATGCTTCAGAAATAAGTTGCAATTGATAAGTAGCATCATCATAAGATGTTAACCCTAAATCAATATCCGCCAGCCCTTTTTCATTCGTTGCTGTTTCTTCTAAATCGGTTTCAAAACTATCGTGATTACGACGGTTTTCATAAAAACGATAATCGGAATAACGTGAAAAATTAGGATAAATTGGCCTTAAGGTTAATTTAGAAGCAACTCGTCTATCTTGTGCCGGAGTGCCAAATAAATTTTGTACATCGATTGAAGCTTTTAATTCAGAAGGTTTCACCCATCCTTGTTGTCTATCTGGCGTTAGATTAAGAGCAACCTTAAGTAAATCAGGCTCAAACTCTTTAACCACAATCGTTGTACTCCCTAATAAGCTGGCATCTTCATTATTTTTACCAACTAAATAGAGATAGATATTCCAATCTCCAGTGGGCGAGTTTTCTGATGTGGTATAGCTTAATTCATTGAAACCAAACTCGTTTAACACCATAGATTGATTTAGCATCAATGTATTACGAGGGTCTCGAATTTCAACACGCAAAGGTACGCCTTCAAGGGCTGTTTTCCAGTCAAAGGTACGTGTAATAAGACCAATATTGAAAGTTTCACCCGGTCGATAAACGCCTCTATCAGAAAATAAGAAGCTATCGAGAGTACGCGGATCTCTTGGTGTATCATCACCGAAGATATCAAAACGAGATAGGTTAAGTTGCCTATCGTAATAAGCATCTGTTGGTAAAAATGAAATATCGCCATCTTTTTCAACTAAAAAGAGAACGGCAGTTTGTTCATTTCTAAAATCTTTAAGATTAGGGAAAACGACATGACCATCAGCGCTAGTCATTTTGCTCAATAATGTTGTCCCGTTTTTAGCAATAACTGAGACTTTCGCATCGCTAACAGGCGCACCGTTATAGATAGATTGTATAAAGACATCTCGAGAACCATCAATTGATGATTTAGCAATAATCCCTAAATCTGTCACGACAACAAAGCGCGCATCAGAAAGCTCTTCGTCATCATCATCTTCGTAATATTCATCGTCATCTTCGTCTATTTGGGATGCTTTATTAGGGTCCCATGAAGAGAGTTTTAATAAAAATATACCGCGCCTAGCATTAGGATCAGCTGATAAATAGCGACTTAAATCGATACCTTTATATTGAATTTCACCTTTGTTTTCATTATTCAATGCTGTTTGATAAGTAAAGTGTTCCGTGAAATATTCATCATTAAGGCGAGAAAATCGTGTTGAAGTAAAGTATTTATCTTTAAAGGAAACAATGTGTTGTAACTGACCTGGAATGACTCGTTTTATATCAAGTTGTAGCCCTGGTAAATTACGAGCAGAAACAGTGATCCGCTTGTCACCCGTCATAGAAAGCAAAGCACCTTCAGAAACAAAGTTCAGCATTTGCGGATAGTCAGGCACACTGACAATTTGGTAACGATCTTCTTTTAGTTGGTATCCGCCTACCGATGTTATCCCACTTGGGATTTTAACCAATATGTGTCGATATGCTGGCGCATTGTATTTAAAAGCAAAATTGGCTTGATTTTCTTGCTCATTATCATTCATCTCAAGCGTTAGCTTCTCTGATTGAGCAAGAATAGTTTTACTCACATCATTCAAGTTCCAATCGTAATAATCGTCTTCATCTTGGCGAATGTCAGTATTCTCTAATTCTAAATTGTGTTGAGGCAATAACCACGCAGAAACTTCATTTTTTATCTCTTTTTCATTTAATTCATCACTTAATGAAATGATAATTACCCGCGCATCTTTCCCATTTTCAGACTCAACCAATTCGCTCTCTACATTTGAAACATTAAGGCTATATAGACTTGGGATCTCAACATGATATGTTTTTTCTTTTGATGTTGTATTGGCGGTTACTGTTGTGGCAATACCCGGTTCAATTTTAAGAAAAACCTTGCTACTAATGTCTTTTAGCGTTAATTGCTCTGAGTGAACCCAAGCCGTTAATTTTTTATTATCGTAATTGATGACATATTTCAGCTTTTCATTATCGCCGTATTTCATTGAAAGGCGTTTTTCAAAACTCTGAATATCGACAGGAGCGTTAAAAGAGATCTTTATAATGGCGTGTTTTTGTGATGGATTTTGAGGATCTTGATAAAACTCACTATCTCCTAAACTGTAATCAAAAGAGGTTGTTTTAAATTCATATTTATTTGATTTCAATGAAAATTGTGGTGCTAATAGTTTAGTTTCATCAAGCTGAATTTTATATTCATTGCCCATAGCAAAAGGCTTTTTAGCTGTAAATACAAGGGTCGAGCCATTTTGCCACTGCCAATTACCCTCAATCGCAGGTGTTAATGTCACACCTTCGGTTACCTCTTTATCAATAAGTGTAATCGGTGCTGCTGATCGAGAAAAAGATAAAATGATTTTCTGTGGTTGAGGGTTATCATTTGCATAATTGATTTGTGCAGGACCTATAAGCTTCACATTTACATTTTGTACAACGATAGGAGCGACATCGATAGGAACAGGTCGATTGAGATAACTGTGATAACCGTAATAGCTGCCAAATGACGCAACAATAAGAAAAATAATAGAACCTAATGCGGTTTTAGGGTGACTTACTATACCATTTTCGAACTTTCGTAAATGGCGGGCAACAAAGTCAATCCAGACAGGCGTACTCCATTGTATTTGCCCTATAAATGGGCTGAGTATCTTCTCTAAAAGACGAATACAAAAAACAATGACCCACCCAAATAAACGGATCAGTTTAAAAGGGAGAGAAAGTAAAAAACGCAGTACGTCCATATAGATAGTCCTATATTGCACCGATAAAAACGCATTTTTTATCAGTAAAATTAAACCAAAGAGCAAAATAGATAACACAACTATAATAAAGTAAGAATGCAGAATAAGAATAAATACTTATCATTAATTTATAATTTTATTGTATAAAGATAGATTACATTCTTAATATTTTTTTCCTAGCATTCCACTCTATTTCAAGACTCTTCTGAGCATTAGTTTGTATCATCTTTTTCTAACAATCATTTAATGTTTAATAAAACACAGTGAAAAAGATAAATTTTGCGAGAAAAATCGCACTATTAAAGTGCGATTTACATTTTTATAGCGTAAATATTACTTCGCTATTAAAGAGTTATAGTTCTCTATCAAGTATTTATATTCATTTGAAATTGTATTTAAGCTACCTGATGTATCCTTATTCTCATTGAGTTTTTTCTCTAATACTTTTAACTCAATAACAAGTTGTTGGTATAGCTTTAAATACTCTTTAACTGAATAATCAGTCCCTTTCATATTTTCTTTATTTAGCAATGCTTCATCACCAAATACTTTTCCTAATTCAATTGATTGTGCCTCAATTTTGGTAATTGCCGCAGAGAGTGCAGTCACATCAATTTTATCTGGATTCATTGAATCAAGAGTATTGGTTACTGTATCCAATGATTGCATAATTTGATAACGAACAACTAAGCCTTCTTTTTTCACTAATTCAAGCTCTTCAATATGCATTGCTTGGTAATAGTTTTCATATGCCTCAGCGGCTTTTTCTTTCTCATCGATTAGTTTGGCATAAGCATTTTTCACATCTTCATACAAAGTACTTGCTTGTGCAAAATCATCTAAACGGTATGTTTCTTTTACAACGAGATAATCGCCCAACTTCAGCAGTTTCTTATATAGATCAACATAACTTTCACCATAAGCATTCCCCACAGCGTCTAACTCTGGAAGTGTAGGCGAAAATGTTTTCATAAATTCGAAAGACTCTTGAGCGCGTTCGGCACCTGATTCGCTCAAATGCATAGAGAAGGTACTTCTAACAGGCATTAGCGCACTGTTCGCTTTCATTCTTTTTATTTGATCTGTCTCTGCTTCATTTTCGAGTATTTTGAACGGCGTTAGATCAAGGGTTTTGCCATTATCAGAACTTAAACTTGTTAAAACTTTTTCCGTGTTATCTAAAAGATTAATGTTAATTGTGCCCGAAAGTCTGCCGGTTTTTTTCTGAATGATGGTGCCAAAATCTTCGTTAAACGTTGCTAACCACAAGTTACCTTTTTCAATTTTCTGGCTAAATTGAACTTCATCAGATTGAGTGTTTTTTGAATCAGGCTTAGATTGTGTTGTTTGCTCTGTTTTATCTTGCGAAGGTGTTCCTGTATTCGAATTTTCATTTGAATTATCACAACCTACTGCTGATATTAATAAAAAACTTATTATTGATACTAATATGCTCTTTTTCATAATCCCTCATTATATTATTAAGTAATAAATTCACTACAAACTATAATGAGTTTAATAATTAATGACTATTATTTATTTAATTAATTTGAAGCATCGCAACAATACTCTTTATAAGAGTATTTAGAGTCAATCAGAAAAGTATATTTACTTAAATATAACGTTATATATTTATAAATATTTTTTAAAGAATTTATAGATATCCTATATTAGCTATTTTCAATTCCTTCTTTTAACGTCTGAGCAATAAACTTTAATATAAAATCAATAAAACAGGTACTATCACTCTGTTTTTCAGCCTCACCTAATACTCGATAATAATCATCTTGATGTTGCTGGATAAGTGTTTCAACTGGTAACCAAGCAAACTCTGTACGCCATTTGCTTAAAATAACAGATTGCCATAATCGTCCCATCCGACCATTTCCATCAGAAAATGGATGGATGAATTCCAATTCATAGTGAAATACACAGCTTTTAATTAATGGATGAACATCAGTGGATTTTAGCCAATCAAATAAAGATGCAATCAATCTTACTATTTGGCTTGAAGGTGGAGCCATATGAATTAATTGACTATCTCGATAAATACCAACATCACCATTACGCCAAGCCCCAGGATAATCTATAAGCCCTTGCATTAATAAAGCATGAGCATCAAGGAAATGTTCTGCATTATTACTATCCCAATCAGGTATTTTTTCATAAGCAAGAATGGCATTACGAACTTCTTGGATTTCTTTAATTGGGCCTAAGACTTGTTTTCCATCCATGATTGCAGTGATTTGTTTAGTCGATAAGCTATTTTGCTCTATCGCTAAGGAGGCTTGAATGGTACGAATACGATTTTCTTTGCGTAATTGTGGTGAAGCTAATTTTCCCGTCGCCGACCAATACCCTAATAACTCACTAATTTCTGCCACAGAGTTAAGAATTGAAGATGTAATTGTATAGGGGGGCGAATATTTACGGCTCATAATGTGGCTCTTTATGTTTATTTCAAGAAAATCTAGCGACTGTAAGACGATAACTAAAAAATATTATTTATCTATTTTTTGTTTAATTATCCATAAGATACCCTATTACTCTTACACACTCTTGATTTTTTACATCTATTAAAAATCGAAGAATAGCTAACAAACTCTTTTTATGCGAGTTGTGCCACAAAAGAGATGATTTTCTTATGTTTAGTATTTAAATATCTTGTCTTGTTTTCGTCATTTGCGTATTTATATTTTGTGTGTGAAAGGTATCCCACTTTATTTATCAATGTAATAAAACATCATTTAAATCAATATGTAATAAATTAAAAATAAAGGGTTTTCAGAAAAGTGCAGATTGTCATTAATGGTGAATCAACGATATTATAGTGCGTAAATTATTTGGCTTTTGGTCTAAAAAGATATTTGGATCATTAAAACAATGAACTGAAACCTTGTGATATGATCATACAATGCTTGTGAAATAGAACGATATGCGGTGTAACAACAGATTTTCACAAATAACTCAAAATTCAATACGTTAAGACAGACAACAACATGACTGACATTCAACACTTAGACTCCCACACACCAATGATGCAGCAGTATCTTAAGATTAAAGCAGAGCATCCTGAAATCTTACTGTTCTATCGTATGGGTGACTTTTATGAACTGTTTTTTGATGATGCTAAAAAAGCCTCTCGCTTATTAGATATTTCATTAACAAAACGAGGTCAGTCCGCAGGCCAACCTATTCCTATGGCAGGTGTTCCACATCATGCTGTTGAAAATTATCTCGCTAAATTAGTGCAATTAGGGGAATCTGTCGCTATTTGTGAACAAATAGGCGATCCTGCAACCAGTAAAGGCCCTGTCGAACGCAAAGTTATTCGTATTGTAACGCCGGGTACTGTCACTGATGAAGCCTTACTTGAAGAGCGCCAAGACAACCTTTTAGCGGCTATTTGGCAAGATAAGAATGGCGCATTTGGTTATGCAACGTTAGATATCACATCAGGGCGTTTTCGTGTTACTGAAATGCCAGATAGTGAAAGCATGATTGCTGAATTGCAACGCACTCATCCAGCCGAATTACTCTATCCAGAAACTTTTGAGTCAATGGCACTGATTGAGCGCCAGCAAGGCTTGCGCCGTCGCCCTATTTGGGAATTTGAACCAGAAACCGCAAAACAACAGCTGAATCTGCAATTTGGTACTCGTGATTTAACGGGCTTTGGTGTTGAAAATGCACATTTGGCACTCTGTGCTGCAGGGTGCTTATTACAATATGTGAAAGATACACAACGCACTGCATTGCCTCATATCCGCAGCATCACAATGGAACGCCCTCAAGATTCAATTATTTTAGATGCGGCAACTCGTCGTAATCTCGAATTAACTCAAAATCTTGCAGGTGGTACCGATAACACACTCGCATCCGTACTTGATCTTTGTGTTACCCCGATGGGAAGCCGTATGCTGAAACGTTGGATACACTCGCCTTTGCGCCAACGTGAACAATTGATCAAACGCCAAGATGCTATTAGTGCATTACAGCCTCTCTATTTTGAACTGCAACCTTTTTTACGACAAATTGGTGATCTAGAACGAGTCTTAGCACGTTTAGCTCTACGCTCTGCACGTCCTCGTGATCTTTCTCGTATGCGCCATGCTTTCCAGCAATATCACGATATTCATCAAGTGCTTGAACAAGCTGATATGCCTTATATTAAAGAATTACAAAAGCGCATTAGCCAGTTCGATGAATTATGTGAATTACTCGAACACGCCATTGTTGAAACACCACCTGTATTAGTACGTGACGGTGGTGTTATTGCCTCTGGCTATAATGCCGAGTTAGACGAATGGCGTGCATTAGCCGATGGTGCAAGTGATTACCTTGATAAACTTGAAATCCGTGAACGTGAAAAATGGGGTATTGATACTCTAAAAGTTGGCTTTAATGGTGTACATGGCTATTACATCCAAGTCAGTCGCGGGCAAAGCAACTTAGTGCCTATGCACTATGTTCGTCGTCAAACGTTGAAAAATGCTGAACGTTATATCATTCCTGAATTAAAAGAGTATGAAGACAAGGTATTAACTTCTAAAGGTAAGGCATTAGCTATCGAAAAAATGCTTTATGAAGAGATTTTTGAAAAGCTATTACCTCACCTTACAGCATTACAAATTAGTGCAGAGGCTTTAGCTGAAACAGATGTTCTTTCTAACCTTGCTGAGCGAGCTGAATCATTAAATTATACTCGCCCAGAATTGAGTGAAAAAACAGGTATTCAAATCACTGGGGGACGTCACCCAGTTGTTGAACAAGTCCTTAGCGAACCGTTTATTTCAAACCCATTACAATTAGCACCTCAACGTCGTTTATTGATCATTACAGGCCCTAATATGGGTGGTAAAAGTACTTATATGCGCCAAGCCGCATTAATTACTTTACTTGCTTATATTGGTAGCTTTGTACCTGCTGAAAAAGCTTTAATTGGTCCTGTCGATCGTATCTTTACACGTGTGGGTGCTTCTGATGATCTTGCTTCTGGACGTTCTACTTTTATGGTTGAAATGACAGAAACTGCCAATATTTTGCATAATGCGACAGAAAACAGTTTGGTCTTAATGGATGAAATCGGTCGAGGTACATCCACTTATGACGGATTATCTTTGGCTTGGGCTTGTGCTGAAAACTTAGCAAATCGCATTAAAGCGATGACTCTCTTTGCAACCCACTATTTTGAATTAACGACACTGCCTGAAAAACTTGAAGGTACTGCAAACATTCACTTAGATGCCGTTGAACATGGTGATACTATTGCCTTTATGCACAGCGTCCAAGAAGGTGCTGCAAGTAAAAGCTATGGTTTAGCTGTGGCATCATTAGCGGGTGTACCAAAAGAGGTGATCCGTCGTGCTAAACAGAAATTAAAAGAGCTTGAAATGCTATCAGGTCATACTGGCTCTGGTCATGTTGAAACGTCACAGCTGATGTTATTAACAGAAGCCGAGCCTTCTGCCATTGAATTAGCATTAGATAAAATCGATCCTGATGCATTAACACCTAGACAAGCCTTAGAACAACTCTATCGTTTAAAAGAGATGGCAAAATAAGTCATAAAAAATACTAAATATTGATAGCAAAAAGGCTCTGTTTGATTTTACAGAGCCTTTTTTATGGCTGACTTTTTAATTTTTCAAACTAAAGTAATCAAAGATAAATACAGAATTAATTAATTGAAGCATGGCTATATTTCAGTCGCTCACCCAATAACAATAAAGTGTCTTTATCACCATAGTTGTCAAATAAGCGAACAAATGATGATAAAGCAGGATTAAACATCATATCATCAGTAATTTTCTCATAAGATGTATAATCTTTTGTTTTCAATGAAAAAACTAACGTGACTTTATCATCGTTATAACCTTTATTTAGAATTAAACTGTCATTACTTACCATTAAATCATTTATATATTTATAACCACTTTCATAGAAAGTGTTTAAATTCCCATCAGATTGGCGTCGAACAACAGAATAGAGATCACGAGAAGCGTGTTGAGTGATAAGATAGGTATCACCATTAGCATTTTGGGCAACTTCTTTAACACGCAAAGGGAGCCAGCGCGTTTTTGTCACTTCTTTATTCACTAAATTTAGCGTGATTTCTAACGTATTTGTAGTGTAATGGTGATTATAAAAAATAATGAGGGAATCACCTGATAGAGCGTAATGCAATTGTGTAAACTCACCGAAATCTTCAGCGTAATATTGCTTCACCAGATCTTCAGTATTAACTGAATATTCCCAGCTTTCGCCTTCATCTAAACTTGTTAATATCGTCTTATTATCAACTAATACTAATTGCGATGTTGTTTGTGAAAAGAGTAATTTTCCACCAATAAGCGCTAAAGGAAAACGATAATAACCATTGTTAGTCTCTTGCCAAGGAATTAAATCTGCTACTGTAAACTCTGTCAAATCTATAGTTTGTCGTCCCTGCTCTGTAAATAAAACACATTTATCAACAACACAGTAAGCGTTATAAAAGCTACCTTGACCTTGTGATACAAAGCGCATACCTTCTTTATCAGAAAAGTACAGTGTATATTTTCTCTGGTTATCTTGGCGGTGCAGTCTGCCATAAATATCTACATCATATCGCCCACTATCAGATTCAGTTTTAATTAACATTCCGCTAGAAGCATAAAAAGTATTACGCCAATCATAGTGAGAATAAGGGTATGAAGATAATTCAGAAGCGTTTTCATTTTTCCATTGCCACTTAGAAGCGAATCCATGAAAAAGCACGCCATAAAAAAGCAATAAGCTTAAAATAAATAAACTTGTGATAATAATAAAAGGCTTACGGAAAAAAGGATTCATTGGCGCAGCTCCGTAATATACAGCGGTTGTTTGCTTTCAACACATTGCTGCTGAAGTAAAAAATAGGTTTGATAACTGCTATGACCTTTTTCTGATAACAAAATATAAAGATTTGAAAACAAGGCAGTTAAAAAGGCTATGCCACTCATGATTAAGCCATAGATAATCCCCATTCCTAAAAAGCTATCACCAATAGAATACCAATCCCATTTATCCCAATAATTGCCATTATCATAAACATCAGAAATAGAGAAACTTGCAACCATTGAGAAAATAAAAATACTGACTAATGCGACTATTAACAGTGATAAACGATATGTACGCTGGTGACCAATATACATTTGTCCTGATATTGAATAAGCGCCATTATCTGTATGATTATAAACGCCCAAGACAACAGGCCCTGAGTTCTTATCTTCAGCTTGCCAAAAGAACAGTTCAACATCATCACCATCAGCAAGAAACAGATTATGATCAGAATAAAATAAGCGTTCTCTATAACTTAATACGAAAGGATGATTATCAATCAGACAGGATACTTGCATTATCACCGTCTCGCCGTTGCGATGATGCATTTTAATTCTATTAGTACTATGAATTTGTATTGTTCCTCGAACTCGTTGTACTTTACTTTGATTTATTTGAGGAAACGATTTTTTACTCACAGTCAATGAAGGTAATGGTGCCGATTTTATTCCAGTAATAATGAGGTGCTCGCCATCTGGAGCTATCAAGGCTTGCTTGGCGATAACTTTATCTAATGCTTTTATTCTCTTTCTATGTTTAGGTCTGGAGCGCTGAAAATAGCGATAAGCTTTTTCTCCGATATAACTGATCCCCGCCATCACCGCACCACATGCAATAACCATAGAAACAACGATAAAGAAATTCACCTCAAGATGGAGAATTGAAAAATAGCTCCAATAACCGCCAACAAGTGTCAGAATAAATGCAAGCAATAACCATTTTTGTTGCTTTGCTGTTAGCGTGAATTTTCTTTCAGGCTCAAGCCTTCCTTTTGTATCATGATAAATCCATTGCACCCAGAAACTGCCATCTTTCAATAATTCAGCACAGATTTTAAGCTCATCGCCTTGTTTTAATCGTTTAAGAAAATCTTGAGAATTAGTAAAATCCTCTTCATTAAGATAGAAGTTTTTACCTGATGCTATTATTCTCACCATTCCATTCGGGGAGATTTTACTTTGGTTAAAATCGCAACGTTCTAATTTAACGTTTAAAAAATAATCTTTCATATCTTCCTTTATCACTTTCATCAGGCTAACAAGGTGCAAGACTGCGCTCTTGTTTTATCGTTTTGAATCGCATAATACAAGATAAAGAAAAGCCGATTAGTAAATCCACTAATCGGCTTTGGTAATAACAATCTGTCAATTAAAGCTATAAACAGAAAAAGGGTGGCTAACTATGCTTTGAAAAGTGCTTCAATACATAATCCCTGACTTTGTAGAATGTCTTTTAAGCGGCGTAGTCCTTCAACTTGAATTTGACGAACTCTTTCTCTTGTTAGACCAATTTCTCTACCAACATCTTCTAAAGTTTCTGCTTCATAGCCTAATAATCCAAAACGACGTGCTAATACTTCACGTTGCTTAGGATTCAATTCAAATAACCACTTTATGATATTTTCCTTGAGGTTATTATTTTGAATTGTTGCTTCCGGCCCTTCTTCATTTTCGTCAGAGATAATATCGAGTAAGGCTTTATCTGAATCACCACCAATTGGGGTATCAACAGAAGTAATACGTTCATTTAAACGCAGCATCTTACTCACATCTTCAACTGGTTTATCAAGTGTTTGTGCAATCTCTTCAACACTAGGCTCATGATCGAGTTTATGTGCTAATTCTCTTGCTGTTCTTAAATAAACATTCAGCTCTTTAACGATATGAATGGGAAGGCGGATAGTACGAGTCTGGTTCATAATGGCACGTTCAATAGTTTGACGTATCCACCATGTCGCATAAGTTGAAAAACGGAAACCTTTTTCAGGATCGAATTTTTCAACAGCACGAATAAGTCCTAAGTTCCCTTCTTCAATCAAATCAAGCAGGGCAAGACCTCGGTTTGTATAACGACGAGAGATCTTAACAACTAAACGTAGGTTACTTTCTATCATTCGTTGTCTTGATGGAATATCGCCTCGCAACGCTCTACGGGCAAAGAAAACTTCTTCTTCAGCGGTCAGCAACGGAGAATAACCAATTTCTCCTAAATAAAGCTGAGTTGCATCGAGCGCACGCTGGTTGACTCCTTCAATAAGTTCAATTTCATCTTGAGCATCAGACTCATTTTCTGCCTCTTTTGCAGCAACTTCATCGAACTCTTCCATGTTCTCTTCAATTTCATCTGTATATAACTCGTCTACTCTTAGCGTACTTTGGCTCATCAGCTGCTCCTACCCTTGATAATTTAGGTAAACGACTCATAATTAAAGTCTGTTTACCAGTTTATCGCTGTGTCACGACACAACGGGTTTACTGATTTTCCCTTGTAACGAATTACAAAATAAAAGATAACATAATCTATTTTACTGTTAATTTTATTCTTTCTTTATTCAATATATAACTTAACTATTGAGTGCAGGTTATTAACAGTTTTTTTATTATATTTTACGTATATTTATCTATACGTAAAATTACTCTATTTGATGCGCTATTTGTGACTATTTACATCTAAAAAAACAAATAAAAATCCATAATAATAAAATAATATCCAATAATTTATATTACGTACTATTATTAAAAAGATAATCTAATAAAGAAAATACCTACCTAAACAAGAGGTTGTTTTATAGTTCATCTTTTCATAACAACGAATCTTTATTCATTTTTTATATAACAATTTTTAGCATACGCATTCATTGATTGAGAATCAACCATCTAATTTAGCGTTATCTATAATTTTATATTGACCTCTCATTTTTAATAATCTTTAAATAAGCACTTATACTTAGGTAAAATTTATTTTGTTTCAATATTTTAATTAATTACAGATAAGAAAAAGCCCTCTTCTTTTTGTAAAGAAGAGGGCTTAACTTTAGGATTATTCACTATACGTGTAAAAAATCACTTATCTATTTCTTAGGTAAATAACTCATTGGGTTGAGTGATTTTTCTTTATAACGGATCTCAAAGTGTAGTCGGACAGAACTGGTTCCAGAGCTACCCATTGTGGCAATTTGCTGACCTGCATTCACATTTTGTTGTTCGCGTACCAAAATGGTGTCGTTATGTGCATATGCGCTGAGGTATTCGTCATTATGCTTGATGATAACGAGGTTGCCATAGCCACGTAATGCACTACCTGCATAAACCACTTTACCCGCTGCAGTTGCAACAATTGGTGAACCTTTTGTACCACCGATATCGATACCTTTATTACCACCCGGCGCACTTGAATAGCTTTCGATAATGTTGCCTTGTGCAGGCCAAATCCACTTACCAGAAACCGCCGTAGGTGCAGGTGTTGCCGCAGTTGTGGTATTTGTATTTGTTGTTGGTGGCGGAGTCGTTGTCTTCGGTTGTGTTGTTGCCGGTTTAGTAATTAATGGTCCCATTGCACCATTATTTGTTGGTTTGGTATGCGCCGTTTGAACACCAGCATTACTTGATTGATTAATAACCGATGTGTTGACATTGGTATTTGTTCCCGTATTGACCTGACGGTTACCAATATTCAACACTTGCCCTACGTTTAAGCTATAAGGCTCTGGGATGTTATTCATTGACGCCAGTTCTTTTACATCACTATCTGTTATCCAAGCGATATAGAACATGGTATCACCACGTTTTACGGTGTATGTATTACCGTTGTAGTTTCCTTTCGGAATACTCTCGTAGTTACGGTTATACACAATGCGTCCAGTGCCATCAGTACTTACATTTTGAGCTGCAACCGATGTTTGAGGACGAGGCTGGCTTTGCGATTGAACCACGCCTCCATTAGACGAAGCGGAGTTCACCTTAATTGAAGGAGGAGGTGACGATTGTAAGGGGGTAGTTCTTTCAATAGGCGTCGCATTACTGTTAGTCATTACAGGTGCGGTTGATACCGTATTATTTGAAGAGCTATCATTTACAGAGGTAATTGGTGCAGGACGATAAGGTGTATCTGCACAGCCTGTTAATGCAAATCCAATTACCGAACACATGATTGCCCAGCGGACATGCTTAATTGGGCTTTCTGAATTCATACTTCCTTCTCCCTTTAAAAAGGCATTAGCATCTAGCAATTTGTCGAGTTAAACAAAAAGACTGCAATTTTTTGAAAATGTTTCATTTATTAGTGCAGATTACGACAAGCTATTAAAAAGCAGTAATAAAAAACGGTCAGATTTATCTGGAAGTTATGCTAACTCGCCTGCAATTAAAGGAACAAATCTAACTGTTTCTATAGATTGGTAGTGAAAATCATTACCTAAACGTCGGATAAACTTCAGTATTTGTTGTTGTTCACCGACAGGTATTATCATCCTGCCACCATCGGCTAACTGCATCAATAACTGTTGTGGTACTTCTGTTGCACATGCTGTCACTATTATGGCATTAAAAGGGGCTTTTGATGACCAACCTTCCCATCCATCACCATGACGTGTCGAGATATTATGTAAATCAAGATGTTTAAAACGTCGTTTAGCTTGCCATTGCAATATCTTTATACGCTCAACAGAACTAACATGATGGACTAAATTTGCTAATACGGCGGTTTGATATCCCGAACCTGTACCAATTTCTAATACAGAATCTGTACTTTGTAATTCCAGTAATGTTGTCATTTTGGCGACAATATAAGGCTGTGAAATAGTTTGCCCATTGCCAATAGGCAAAGCCGTATTTTCATAAGCCTTATGAGAAAGCGCTTCATCAATAAAAAGCTCTCTAGGTACTTTACTCATTGCTTCCAACAGGCTCTCATCCTTGATGCCATGTTGTTTTAACATTGTCAGTAAGTCTTTCATTGACCGACTTAACATGTTTTTTTGACCTCTGCTTTATTTAACCAATTTTGTAGTAAATCAAGTGCTTTATAGGCTGTTAAATCAACATGTAATGGGGTTATCGAAACATAACCTTCATCAACAGCAGCAAAATCTGTATCGGGACCTACATCATTTTTTTCGCCTGGAGGCCCAATCCAATAAAGACTATTCCCTCTAGGATCAGTATGTGTATAAACATGTTGTGATGCATGACGACTACCACAGCGTGTAATACGAAAACCCTTTACTTCATCAAGAGGAATATCAGGTACGTTAATATTTAGAATATTGCCCGCTCTTAAAGGTACTTGTTGTAACATTGCCAAGACTTCACAAGTTACTTGAGCAGCTGTCTCAAAGTGGGTTTCACCATCAAGTGAAACAGCAATGGCAGGCAAACCTAAAAAACGCCCTTCTGTTGCCGCAGCAACTGTACCTGAATAAATAACATCATCACCCAAATTAGGACCATGATTAATACCAGAAACCACAATATCAGGACGAGGGCGCACTAAGTGATTTACACCAAGATAAACACAATCTGTTGGTGTCCCCTCAACAATTGCAATATCCCCATTTTCAAGCTCTTGCTTGCGTAGAGGTCTGTCGATTGTTAAAGAGTTAGATGCAGCACTACGATTACGATCAGGTGCAACAATTTGTACATCATAACGCTGGCGTAACGCTTTAGCGAGGGTCTGTATCCCCTTCGCCATCACACCATCATCATTACTCACCAATATTTTCAGCATCATCATTCCCTAATAAAATTAATTCACGTACAACGCTAGTTGCAAAGCTTCCTGCGGGTAAAAAGAATGACAGAGAAACAGTGGTATCGTCTACCCAATTCCATGACATATTTTCTGGTAATACATTGATAGCACGTCTTGTATTATCAACACGTTCTTGTCGAGCCAGCGACCAGAAGGCTTCATATTCTGCCAGATTTTCAGTTTCAAAATCTAATGCTTGTGATTGAGTACCTAAATCACCTTTACCCGGTAAAGGCGCAGTAATATGAACATCGTGCTCTTCATAACGAGTTTGTGTTTGAGCTAGTTCTGCTTCATCAACAACAAACCAGCTACCTCGCCCATGAAGTTGCATTGCATCACCGAGCATCACTTTTGAATATAAATCACATTCCAATCTTCTGCTGACAATATGATTAAACATCGCACTACGGGCTGCGGAGAGGTAAAAGCTACGCTTTCCTCGTTCTTTTACGCGGATTTCGTCTGTTGCCCAACGCATGGCTTGTCGTAAATTATCACCATTACGACCAAATCGTTGAGCACCAAAATAGTTGGGGATACCTTTTGCTTTTATTTGCGCCAAACGAGCATCAACAAAATCACGATCAGAAATCTCTCGTAACACCAATGTAAAGTGATTACCTTTTAGTGTTCCTATACGTAATTTACGTTGTTGACGAGTCGTTTCTAGAATTTCACAACCTTCTAAAGCTAGCTGGCTGAAATCAGGCATCTCTTTACCCGGCATACGCAGACAAAACCATTGTTCAGTCACTGCATTTCTGTCTTTTAGACCAGCGTAACTGGCATCACGAGGATGGATACCAACAAATTTTGCTAATTTTTCAGCAACAAAAGCCGTATTACAACCTGTTTTTCTGATTTTCACCATGACATGCTCGCCTTCCCCATCAAGGGTGAAGCCAAGATCTTCACAGACAATAAAATCCTCAGGGATTGACTTTAATAAACCTGTTGCTTGTGGTTTTCCATGTAACCAATGGAGTTCGGGTAAATCACTCATTCAGGTAATGACTCTTTCATTAGTAAAACAACGGCTTCACAGGCAATGCCTTCTTTTCTACCGACAAATCCAAGCTTTTCTGTTGTGGTCGCTTTCACATTGATGTCATCAACGTGGCAATGAAGATCTTCTGCGATATTGACGCGCATTTGTGGTGTATGAGGTAGCATTTTGGGAGCCTGAGCAATGATCGTGACATCTAAATTACCAATTCGGTAACCTTTTGCTCTTACGCGTGAGAAGGCTTCACGAAGGAGTACACGGCTATCTGCACCTTTGTATGCAGGGTCGGTATCAGGAAACAATGTGCCAATGTCACCCATTGCCACTGCACCTAAAATAGCATCTGTCACTGCATGTAATACTACATCGCCATCAGAGTGAGCTAACAGCCCTTGTTCATAAGGAACTCTGACACCGCCAATAATAATAGGGCCTTCACCGCCAAATTTATGTACGTCGTAACCGTGTCCAATTCTCATTTTATTATGTGTTCCTTATACTGGTGATTTGGCGTGAGAGGAAAAACTCTGCAAGCGCTAAATCTTCTGGCTGAGTAACTTTGATATTATCTGCACGACCTTTAACTAATAAAGGTTCATATCCAGCAAACTCCATCGCTGAGGCTTCATCAGTGATCGTTGCTTTTTGAGAGAGTGCATTTTCTATATTTTGTTTTAATAACAATGCAGGAAAGAATTGTGGCGTTAAAGCATGCCATAGCTTTGTTCTTTCTACTGTTTGTTCAATATGATTATCTTGTTGATGACTACGTTTCATTGTATCGCGAACAGGTGTCGCAAGAATGCCACCACAAAAGTGAGGTTCCATAACGTTTTCATCAATGAGTTTAATTAAATGGTCAAGATCGCCAAAATGTAGGCAAGGTCTTGCTGCATCGTGAACTAATGCCCATGTGTTTTCAGGAAAATGTTGAGTAACATACGCTAAACCTGACAATACTGAGTCAGCACGTTCGCCACCACCATTAACCGTTATTATTCTTTCATCTTGCGCTAAAGGTAAAGTGTGAAAGTAGCTGTCATTAGGGCTGATCGCCACGATAATTTGCGTTATACGTGGGTGTTTCAATAAGGCATTAATGGTATGTTCAAGAATAGTCAATCCGCCAATCTTCAAATATTGTTTTGGGCAGACTGATTGCATTCGACTTCCGATACCGGCTGCCGGAATAACGGCAACAATAGGAAGAGTAGAGTTTGTTATATTCATTATGATATTTGTATCAGGACACACTATTAATTCAATAAATTAACGACGTGGTTGAGATTTATCGCTCACAATACGGAAAAATGTCTCATTAGGCTTTATCATTCCTAATTCACTACGAGCACGCTCTTCTAGTGCTTCTTGCCCGCCATTGAGGTCATCAATCTCTGCAAATAGACGATCATTACGCTCTTTTAACTGCGTATTTTGCGCCAATGCAGATTCAACTTCTTGAGTTACTTTGTTGTAATCATGGATACCATTTTTACCTAACCACAATGAATATTGTAGCCAGCCAAGTAAAATCAGAAGTAAGACTGTTAATTTCCCCATTACCACCCCCAAGATTAATGGGCTAATCATCCCACAACTCAACCACAGACGCCACAAAAGTGCTGGAATATATTACATTATTATTCCCATTATCCTCACTATAAACGTGGATAACTTCTATAAAATTCAGACTAAGGTTTGATTTTTTCTTATTAAGATGAAGTGCTATGGGGTTAATTTATAAATAAATGGGCTCTTAATTAATGCGTGAATCCGCATTGAAATAGCATGGCGTAATACGCATTTTTTACTCTAGATACATACATTATCTCTACACATATCTCCTTTTTATCGGGTATTTGTGTAGAGATAATTTAATATCACCATAAAATTAACAGTAAATTTGTTTTTGCCGTAGGTATGTGAGGATCTGCTGAATAAGGGTATTTATAGGAAGTGTACCGTCCAAATGTAATTCAGGATCAATAGGCTGTTCATAAGGCGAATCGATACCTGAAAATTGCTTTATCTCACCGCGCCTTGCTTTTTGATAAAGCCCTTTCGGATCACGGGATTCACAAATAGAAAGTGGTGTATCAACAAAGATCTCAATAAATCTTCCTTGATCAAAGTTTCCTCTAACTTGTTGTCTGTCTTTTTGGTAAGGCGAGATAAAAGCCGTTAAGACAATCAGTCCCGCATCTACCATCAATTTAGCCACTTCACCCACACGGCGGATATTTTCGTGCCTATCTTCAGCACTAAATCCGAGATCACGACATAATCCATGACGTAAGTTATCGCCATCCAATAGATAGGTATGAATGAGTGAATGTTTTTGTGAATGCTGATAAAGCGCTTGTTCTAGTGCATCGGCAAGTGTGGATTTACCTGAGCCAGATAAACCGGTAAACCAAAGCACACATCCTTTGTGTGCTTGTTGTGATTCGCGTTCATTTAATCCAATTTTATGAGGATGCCAAATAATATCGTTGCTTATCACCACTATTTTCCTCCAAGAAGATCTCTCGCTCCCCAATGGGGAAAATGGCGACGGATAAGTTGATTTAACTCGACTTCAAAAGCATCATATTGTGTCGTAGTTTGTATCGCGTTATCTCTTGTTTCTCGAATAAGCCCAACACCAACTGTGACATTGCTTAACCTATCAATAAAGATAAGTCCCCCCATATCTGCATTAGCTTGATAGTTATCCAGCACCAGTGGCTCTTCAAATGAGGCTTCAACACTACCAATCGCATTTAAACTTAAGTTATCTGTTACTTGTTGGGTGAGCTTATTCACATCCACTTGATAATGGATATTCTCTATTTTGGCACGGCTTTTTTTGCCTGCGATCTTGATGTCTAGAGTATGCCCTTGTACTAAGGGTTGCTCTGACATCCACACTACGTCAATTAATGCATGAGTACTAATATTGGCAGTTGTATCGTTATCATCAACGATAATATCCCCTCGACTAATATCAATTTCATCAGCTAAAACGAGTGTGATGGCTTGTCCTGCACTCGCTTGTGTTAAATCGCCATCAAAAGTAACAATACGTTTGATAGTAGAACGTTGCCCCGAAGGTAATACTTTGATTTGTTGACCTTGATAAAGAACACCAGAAGACACCGTACCGCTGTACCCTCTAAAATCTAAATCTGGGCGATTTACATATTGCACAGGAAAACGTAGTAATTGCATGTCTGAATCTAATTTAACCGGCGCATCTTCCAATAATGAAAGCAACGTTTTTCCTTGATACCAAGGCATATTCAATGAGGGAGAAACCACATTGTCACCATCAAGGGCGGAAATAGGGACAAACTCAATAGTTAGATCCGTTGGGAGCTGATCGGCAAAATGAAGATAATCTTGTTGGATCGAATCAAAAGTTGCTTGCTGATAATCCACCAGATCCATTTTATTGATTGCAACAATTAAATGGCGGATGCCAAGAAGTGTGCTGATAAAACTGTGTCGCCGTGTTTGTTCTTGTACGCCTTTTCGAGCATCGATCAGCAGAATAGAAAGCGTACTGGTTGATGCACCTGTCGCCATATTGCGGGTATATTGAGCATGTCCGGGTGTATCAGCAATAATAAACTTACGCTTTGAAGTTGAAAAATAGCGATAAGCAACATCAATAGTGATCCCTTGCTCTCTTTCTGCTGCTAATCCATCCACCAGCAAAGCAAGATCGAGTTTTTCACCTTGAGTGCCGATCTTTTTACTTTCATTTTGTAATGTAGAAAGCTGATCTTCATAGATCTGCCTTGTGTCATGAAGTAAACGCCCTATTAGTGTACTTTTTCCATCATCGACATTGCCGCAGGTTAGAAATCGCAGTAATCCTTTATTCTGTTGAGTCTTGAGATAGCGCTCTACACCGCCCTGTTGTGCAATTTCACCGGCGACAAGTTGATTTGTTTTTATGGCTATAAGTCCCATATTTCCTCCGATTAAAAATAACCTTGGCGTTTTTTCAGTTCCATTGATGCCGACTGATCACTGTCAATTAAACGCCCTTGTCGTTCACTGCTGGTGGAAATCAGCATTTCTTCAATAATGGCAGGGAGTGTTTCTGCTTGAGAAGGGATCGCTCCCGTTAATGGCCAGCATCCCAACGTTCTAAATCTCACTTGTTGCTGTGCGATAACTTCACCCGGTTTTAGATCAATTCTGTCGTCATCAACCATAATTAAGGTGCCATCACGCTCAATAACAGGTCTATTTTTTGCAAAATAGAGCGGAACAATGTCGATATTTTCTAAATAGATATATTGCCAAATATCGAGTTCTGTCCAATTAGATAACGGAAATACACGAATACTTTCGCCTTTATTAATCTGTCCGTTATAGTTTCTCCATAATTCGGGGCGCTGGTTTTTCGGCTCCCAGCGATGCTTTCTATCTCTAAACGAATAGATACGCTCTTTGGCTCGTGATTTTTCTTCATCGCGGCGCGCACCACCAAATGCCGCATCAAAACCATATTTATCTAAGGCTTGCTTTAGCCCTTCTGTTTTCATGATATCGGTGTGTTTTGCACTACCATGAATAAACGGATTAATTCCAAGCTCTACACCTTGTGGATTTCGATAAACTTTAAGATCAAAGCCATATTCTTTAGCCGTTTTATCTCGAAATTCATACATTTCTCGAAATTTCCAGCCTGTATCAACATGCAATAAAGGAAAAGGTAATTTCGCGGGATAAAACGCCTTGCGCGCTAAATGCAACATCACCGAGGAATCTTTGCCTATTGAATAAAGCATGACGGGATTTTCAAATTCAGCGACAACTTCGCGCAGAATATAAATACTTTCTGCTTCTAATTGCTGAAGATGAGTTAACTGTGTTTCATTCATAACAACCTCATTTAGGCAAAATGAACTAAAGGTGAATGGAGTGACGGTAAGGATTGATAAGCATGCCTGTCACCAAACCACGCAAGTTGGTGATGTAGTGCAGCGACTTCCCCCACAATTAATAAAGTGGGAGTCGGTGCTTTTTCAGCTAACTGCGCTAATTGTGTTAGATTTCCCGTGAGGACTTGCTGATCACAACGAGTGCCACAACTAATCACGGCGATAGGCGTTAATGGAGACCGTCCGAGTTTGATTAAACGCTGGCTAATAAGCTCTGCTTTTGCTGTCCCCATATAAATAGCGAGAGTGTGATTAGCTTGCGCTAACGATGCCCAATCCGGTTCGATCCCATCTGCTTTACAATGCCCTGTCATAAAGGTGACACTTTGAGCATATTGTCGATGGGTTAATGGGATACCCGCATAGGCACTCGCTCCGCTTGCAGCCGTGATCCCCGGTACTACTTGAAAAGAGATCCCATGCGCAATAGCAACTTCAATTTCTTCACCACCTCGTCCAAAAATAAAGGGATCGCCCCCTTTTAATCGAACAACGCGTTTGCCAAGTTGCGCATATTTCACGATCAGTGCATTGGTTTCTTCTTGAGAAACACTATGGTGTCCGGCTCTTTTACCTACGCAAATAGTGTCAGCATCACGGCGAACAAGTTCTAAAACCTCTGGACTCACTAAACTGTCGTAGAGCACAACTTCAGCTTGTTGAATAACCTGTAAACCGCGCAGTGTTAATAACCCTGCATCACCGGGACCAGCCCCAACTAATGCAAGTTCTCCTTGTTGGCACTCTTGTTGTTTCAATTGTTGTTCGAGCAAAGCTTCTGCTTGTGCTAATTGATCGCTTGCCACTAAAGAAGCAAATTTACCACTGAAGGCTTGCTCCCAAAAACGACAACGAGCTTGAAAAGTCTCTAAGTGCTGTTTCACTTTATTGCGCCATTTTCCGGCTATTGTCGCCATTGCGCCTAAAGAGCTTGGCAATAAGGCTTCTAATTTCTCGCGGATCATACGCACCAAAACGGGTGCTTTTCCCGCCGATGAAATGGCAATCAAAATGGGGTTTCTATCGATAATTGCCGGAAAAATAAATGAGCATTGAGGTTGTGAATCCACCACATTGACAAAAATATGCCGTGCTTGTGCATCAAGATAAACTTGCTGATTAAGCACACTGTCATCAGTGGCTACAATCACAAGCATCATTCCTAATAGATGTTCAGATTGATATTTTGCTGATACCCATTCAATTTTATCTTGCTGATAAGCAAGGTGTAATTCATCACATAACTGAGGTGCAATCACTCTTAAGCGAGCGCCTGCTCTTAACAACAGCAAAGCTTTACGCGCAGCAACATGACCACCACCAACCAATAACACTGGGCGTTCTTTTAATTCCACAAATAAGGGTAGGTAATCCATACGCGCATTTCACCTTCGTTGTTCACTTTATAACTAATGACTATAAAAGGTGCTTTAGAGGTTATGAAATGACAAAAAGCTATGTGATGGAACAGAAAGGAATAAGAGAAAACAAAGTATTTTCAATTAGTTATTTATTTTAGAAAAGACAAAAAGGGCAATAGATAAACTCTATTCCCCCAATTATTTATTGGTAGATAATGGCGTTATTCGTGTAATCCACACTCACGTTTTAAGCCGAAAAATCGTGTTTCTTCTTCACTCATACCCTCTTCCCATTTTCGAGTTGTATGAGTATCTCCCACAGAGAGATAACCTTGCTCCCATAAAGGGTGATAAGGTAAGCCGTTTTCTTTAAGATATTGATAGACCTGCTTATTATCCCAATCAACGATAGGTAAAAACTTAAAGATCCCTTTTGCGATTGAAAGCACTGGCAAATGTTCGCGGCTTTTAGCTTGTTGTCGGCGAAGACCTGCAAACCATGTTTGAGCCTGCAATGTTTTTAATGCCCTCTCCATCGGCTCTACTTTGTTTATCTGGTTATAACGTTCAATACCGTCAATGCCTTCTAACCAAAGTTTGCCATAGCGCGCTTCTTGCCAAGATGAAGATATTTCAGCTCGATAGACTTTCAAGTTAAGTTGTAACTGCTCAGTCAGCGTATCAATAAATTGATAGGTTTCAGGAAATAAATAACCTGTATCGGTCAAAATCACAGGAATATCAGGATATTGTCGAGTGATTAAATGTAGACATACCGCAGCTTGAATACCAAAACTAGAGCTTAATACATAGGCTTTAGGCAAATGTTCTAAAGCCCAAGTAACACGTTCAACGGCGCTTAATTGCTCTAACTGTTGATTAATCTCACTCAAAGCATGTGTTTGCTCTTCAACAGGTAACTGTTTTAGCGAAGCAAGCTGAAATAGACTCATACCGCCTCCTGCACTTCATAAAAATCAATCGCTGAATTCAGTACAGGTTTAACAATATTAGTGCGGATAAGAAAATCACCGAACCCTTCATTGTTATGACGAGAAATCGCCCATTCGCCAATCAGTGGATCGAGTATTGCAATGATTTCTTGCGAAGTAATATTTTCACGATACATTCTAGGAATACGTGTCCCAATGCGATTGCCCCCTAAATGCAAGTTGTAGCGATCAGGGGCTTTACCCACCAGCCCAACTTCTGCCAACATGGCGCGACCACAACCATTCGGGCATCCCGTTACACGTACAACAATATGCTCGTCACTCACACCATGTTTTGTCATCAAACTATCAAGGGTATCGGTGAATGAAGGCAAAAAGCGCTCAGCTTCTGCCATTGCCAATGGACATGTAGGGAAAGAAACACACGCCATCGCATGTTCACGCAGTGCTGTAACTTCACTATTAATCAAACCGTATCGACGAGCAATCGCTTCAATATTGGCTTTTTCACTTTCTGGTACACCTGCCACAATCAAATTTTGATTGGCAGTCAGTCGGAAATCACCCTGATGGATTTTGGCAATTTCCGCCACGCCCGTTTTTAATGGAGCATCAGGCGTATCAATCAACCGCCCACTTTCAATAAATAAAGTAAGGTGCCATTTATCATCAACACCTTTTAACCAACCGATTTGATCGCCTCGATGGGTAAATTCATAAGGTCGAATAGCCTCAAAAATTACTCCAGAACGGCGTTCAACCTCTTGTTTAAATGTCTCTACACCAACTCGTTCTAGTGTGTATTTTGTTTTTGCATTTTTACGTTCAGTTCGATTTCCCCAATCACGCTGAGTCGTCACAATGGCTTCTGCAATTGCCAATGTATTCTCAATAGGGATATAACCAAACTCACTGGCTAAGCGGGGAAAGGTATTTTTATCGCCATGCGTCATTGCAAGACCGCCCCCCACAAGCACGTTAAAACCAACTAAATGCCCATTTTCAGCAATCGCAATAAAATTCATATCATTAGCATGAAGATCAACATCATTGTGAGGTGGGATCACCACCGTGGTTTTAAATTTCCGCGGTAAATAGGTTTCTCCTAAAATAGGCTCTTCATCTGTTGTTGCTACTTTCTCTTTATCTAACCAAATTTCCGCATAAGCATGAGTACGAGGTAACAAATGTTCTGATATTTTTTTCGCCCACTCATACGCTTCTTGGTGTAATGAAGATTGCACTGGGTTTGAAGTACATAACACATTACGGTTAACATCGTTCGCTGTCGCTAAAGCATCAAGACCTGTTGCCACCAGCATTTGATGTGCGGGTTTTACATTGCCTTTTAAAATGCCATGAAATTGAAATGTTTGACGATTAGTAATACGAATACTGCCATAAAGCGTATTTTCAGTCGCAAACTTATCAATGCTAAGCCACTGTTTAGGCGAAATAATGCCCCCGGGTAAACGGCAACGTAACATCATTGCATGACGAGGTTCTAACATTTGCTCCGCACGTTCAGCACGAATATCTCTGTCATCTTGTTGATACATGCCATGAAAGCGGATCAATAGAAAGTTATCGCCTTCAAAACCACCCGTTAAACCATTTTGTAAGTCTTCTGTAATAGTGCCGCGTAAAAAGTGACTCTCTTTTTTCATGCGTTCACTATCAGCCAGTTTCCCTTCAACCACTAAGGGCGCTTGAGTGTGTAATTTCATTTAATAGACATCCCTCTGATAACGCCGTTCTAGGCGTAGCTCACTTAAGTATTCATCTGCTTCTTCAATATTTTTATTGCCATACTCCATCACAATATCTAACAACGCCTGTTCAACATCTTTTGCCATTCGTGACGCATCGCCACAGACATAAAGATAAGCACCTTGCTGTAACCATTGCCAAATCTCACTACCACGTTCGCGTAATTTATCTTGTACATAAATTTTATGTGCTTGATCTCGTGACCATGCTAAATCGATATGAGTTAACAGACCGCTTTTGACATAACGTTGCCATTCCACTTGATAGAGAAAATCTTCTACAAAATGAGGATTACCAAAAAATAACCAGTTTTTACCTGTTGCAGCGTCATTGTCGCGCTGTTGCATAAAACCTCGAAAAGGTGCGATACCTGTACCTGGACCAATCATAATGACGGGTGCAGTGTTATCTTCAGGTAGGCGAAAATGCGCATTTTTTTCGATAAAAACATTGATGCTATCGCCTTCTTTTAAGCTATCTGCTAAAAAACCAGAGGCTCCACCGGTATAAGCTCGAGAGTTAACGTCGTAACGTACAACCCCTAAAGTAAGGTGTACTTCGTCTTCGACTTCTTGTTGTGACGATGCAATAGAGTAAAGGCGAGGAGTCAGTGGACGTAAAATATCAACAAAATCTTGTGCAGTAGGTTGAGCACAATATTGGCGTACCATCTCATTAATAGGGTGTTTGTCTGCATATTGCTGAAGCATGGTTTTATCAGCCACTAATGACAATAGATCTTCATGCCGCGTCAATTGGGCATAGGCTTTTACGATAGGTGCGCTATTTTGAGTTAGCTCACAATGATGCAGTAACGCTTCTTTTAATGTGAATGTTTGAGATTTTAACGTGACAGGCTCATTACCCTTTAGCCACAACAAAGCAATCAGTTCATCAACTTTTTCAGGCGAGTTATTAAACCAAACCCCCAGTGCATCACCGGGTTGATATTGCAAATCAGAATCTTCAAGGCTGATTTCAATATGGCGAATGTCTCTATCTGAATTTCTGCCTGTAATTTTTTGATTAGTCAGTAATGTGGCAGTAAAAGGGGCATCTCGATGATAAATAGATGACTCAATTGTATCCGTCGTACCTGATTGTGTTTGTTGTAAGGTCTGCGTGCTTTGTGTCGGAACTCTTGCTTTTAAGATCTCTGTAAGCTGTTTTATCCATTCATCCGCAACGGCTTGATATTCAACATCAGCATCAACTCTTGGTAATAAACGTGTTGCGCCCAGTTGTGCAATTCGCTCATCAAAGTCTTTTCCTGCCTTACAGAAATGTTCATAGGAAGTATCACCTAAGCTCAATACTGCATAAGACGTTTCTTTCATTTCAGCCGCTTTTTTAGAGTTCAGATATTTATAAAAAGCGATTGCTTCTTCAGGAGGATCACCTTCTCCTTGCGTAGATGCAATGATGATCAAGGTTGTTGTTTTATGGATCTGCTTAAACTTATATTCACCTGCGGAATATAGTTCTACATTCAATTTGTGAGCAACCAGATTATCTCGTAACTGTTCGGCAAGATGACGCGCATTACCCGTTTGAGAAGCAGAAATCAATGTAATGGTTTCCTGCTCTGGTACATGTACTGGAGTAATCGCTGTCGATGCGGATACAACAGAAGGATTAAGCTGCCCCCACAAATAGCCAGATAACCACGCAATTTGCGCTGTTGAGAGATCTTTTGTTGCGTCCTGTAATTTATTCAATTGCTCCGGTGTTAATGGAAGCATTGATAATAATGGAGGTTGATTGCTCATTTATCCTGCCTTAAAAAAGCGAAGCACTTATCTGTGCTTTATTGTTCTTTGATAATATTTCTAATATTGAGAGGGTATCCCACGACTAGAAGGTGAATTAAAGACCTGTTGGCTCTATCTAATAACCTTAAATGCTAAATTTATTTATCGGTTTCCTTTACCAATATAATCAATAAGCAAAAAGGAACATAATAAGCCATTAAGATTAAGGGAGATTAGGCGTGATACGCTAAATCGGCTACACTGGTACACTTCGTACTATTTGTGTCTTTTTTTTACTAATTAAGTCAAGAGAGTTTTGATGACAACCACCATCTTTAAAGATTTTCAGTTTGAAGCCGCTCACCATTTGCCACATGTTCCTGAAGGCCACAAATGTGGACGTCTTCATGGGCACTCCTTTCTTGTTAGATTAGAGCTAACAGGTGAAGTTGATGCACATTCAGGTTGGCTTATTGATTTTGCTGATGTGAAAGCCGCATTTAAACCTACTCTTGAGCGTTTAGATCACTACTATCTTAATGAAATTGAAGGTCTAGAAAATCCGACCAGCGAAGTGCTGGCAAAATGGATTTGGCAACAAGTAAAACCGTCATTGCCATTATTATCTGCGGTGATGGTGAAAGAGACGTGTACAGCAGGATGTATTTATCGCGGTGAATAAATCGGTTTTAACATTAACCCGTTATCACCTAAAAGAAAATCAGCCTTTATTGGCTGATTTTTTTATATTAAAAACACGGTCACGCAATATTTAAATATTTATGCGTTTGCATTGAGAAACGCCAATTACGCGCTATGCAGGTTTTAATACATAGTGCTGTCGCACTCTCTTTACAGCTAATAGGTTGTAAAGCAACAACAGGTGCAGGGTGCTCTGAGCGTAATGTCAGTAAGGCATCCAGTGCTTCAATATCTTTTTCACGTCCAACTGGGTGTTTTATCTCATTAGCACGATTGATTGCGCTGGTTAATACCGTAAAGCCCCCCTTCATGCCCACTTTTGGAGAAAGTGTCACCCATGTCTTCTCACTACATAATATATCGTGAGTGCCACTGGTTTCTATCTGACAGGCAAAACCTGCTTGCTCTAGCCCTTCTGTTAAAGGACGTAAATCATATAAGCAAGGCTCGCCTCCTGTGATAACCACGTGTTTTGCACTATAACCTTGTTGTTGGAAAAGTGATAAAATCTGAGCAACGCTGGCTTCTCCCCAAGCATCGCTTTCTTGCGTTTTAATAGGAATATCACCAAGAGGAACTTTTTTTTCGTCTTCTTTTTCCCAAGTATGCTTGGTATCACACCAACTACAACCTACAGGACAACCTTGTAATCGAACAAAAAGCGCAGGAACGCCAGTAAAAACACCTTCACCCTGTAAGGTTTGAAACACTTCATTAATGGGGTATTGCATAAGAAACTCTGATATCCAATGAATGCTGATGATTATTACAGATAACTATCTCACCGTAAGAGGCTTTATGATAAGGTACATGGTTTGTTTTGAATAGCTAACGTGCGAGAAGACACTGAAAAAGAGGATAGCATTCCTCTGTTGGACAGAGATGGGAATACTTTAGATGCAAAAAGAGAATCAACTTTCACGAGGATTATCAGGGCGGCACATTCGTTTCATGGCGCTAGGCTCTGCAATCGGTACAGGTTTATTTTATGGCTCTGCGGCTGCCATTGAGAAAGCGGGCCCAGCGGTATTGCTTGCTTACCTTATTGGTGGTGCAGCAGTATTTATGGTTATGCGTGCATTAGGTGAAATGGCAGTTCATCATCCTGTTGCGGGCTCTTTTTCACAATATGCAAGCCATTATATGGGGCCTTTAGCCGGCTTCTTAACGGGCTGGAACTACGTTTTTGAAATGCTGATTGTCTGTTTAGCTGACGTCACGGCATTTGGTTTCTATATGAAACTCTGGTTCCCAGATGTTGATCAATGGATATGGGTATTAGGGATAGTTTGCTTTATTGGTGCCTTAAACCTTTGCCATGTGAAGATATTTGGTGAAATGGAATTTTGGCTTTCTATTGTTAAAGTCACTGCAATTATCGCCATGATAATTGGTGGTGTTGTCATTATGATGTATGGCTTTGGTCAACAAACTGAACACCCTATTGGTATCTCTAACTTATGGGAGTTTGGTGGCTTTATGCCAAATGGTATTGAAGGGGTTATCGCCTCGCTCGCCATTGTCATGTTTGCCTTTGGTGGGATTGAAGTAATTGGTATTACTGCCAGTGAAGCTAAAGATCCTGAAAAAACCATTCCTAAAGCTATCAATGCCGTACCGTTTCGTATCTTATTGTTCTATGTACTGACGATTTTTATTCTAATGTGCATTTTTCCTTGGCAACAAATCGGCCATAACGGTAGCCCATTTGTACAGATTTTCTCAAATCTAGGGATCAATTCAGCGGCAAATATCTTAAACCTCGTGGTTATCACAGCCGCAATTTCTGCGATTAACAGTGATATCTTTGGTGCTGGTCGTATGATGTATGGCATGGCTCAAGAAGGACAAGCACCAAAATCCTTTATGAAGCTCACTCGCAATGGTGTGCCTTGGATGACTGTGCTAGTAATGTCTGTCGTCTTGCTGCTGGGCGTAGTACTTAACTACCTTATCCCAGAGCAAATCTTCGTTTTAATCGCCTCTATTGCGACATTTGCAACAGTTTGGGTGTGGTTAATGATTTTACTTTCTCAAGTTGCGATGCGTCGTAAGATGAGCGCAGATGAAGTGAAAACACTGAAATTCCCAGTACCACTATGGCCTGTTGCTCCAGCACTGACTATCGTCTTTATGGCGTTTGTTATTGCAATTTTAGGCTATTTTGAGTCAACCAGAATGGCATTAGTAGTCGGTATGGTATGGGTAGCTATTTTAACTATCGGCTACTATGTGGGTATCAAACCAAGAATGAACCAGAAATAAATCACATTTCTGAGTCAACAATTCTGAGTTAAACAATAAAGGCTGTGGATTAATTCACAGCCTTTTTCTTTATTATGCGATCTTCACTAAGCCAGCGCTTGTTTTAAATCAGCAATTAAATCATTCACATCTTCAAGACCAATTGATAATCGAATCAAACCATCACTAATACCATGCCTTTGTCGTTCTTCTGCACTATAAGTAGCATGGGTCATTGTGGCGGGATGTTGAGCTAAAGACTCACAATCTCCTAAACTCACCGCTCGGCTAAAGAGATTTAAGCGATTCAAAAACTCTCGACCTTCTTTTATTCCTCCCTTTAATTCAATGGCGATCATACCTCCAGCTAAACGCATTTGACGCTTAGCAAGTTCGTATTGAGGAAATGAAGCTAGCCCAGGATAATAAATAGTTTCGACTTTAGGATTATCTTCAAGATATTGTGCAATACGCTGCGCATTTTGGCAGATCTGTTCCATTCTTATGCCTAACGTTTTTATGCCTCGTAAAATTAACGAGGCATCATGAGGAGACAGACAAGCACCAGTCATATCCTTTAAACCTTCAGCTCGTATTTTATCTGCTAGGGCGTGCGTAGTAATAATTGCACCTGCTGTTACATCACCATGACCCGATAAATATTTAGTCATAGAATGCACAACAATATCAGCACCAAGCCCCAAAGGTTGCTGTAAATAAGGCGAGCAATAAGTGCTATCTACCATTACTAAAATACTATGCTGATGTGCAATTTCTGATATTTTTGTGATATCACTCACTCGCATATTGGGATTAGCTGGAGTCTCAAAGAAAATGAGTTTTGTTTTCTCTGTGATCGCTTCTTTTAATTTTTCGAGGTTAGTTAAATCAACATGCTTTATTTTAATGCCGAATTTAGCGAGCCCATGATTGAAAAACGTAAAAGTACAGCCATAAAGTGTCATATCTGCAATAAGTTCATCACCAGGTTTAAGCAATGACCAACAACTAGAAGTAATTGCGCCTATACCAGATGAAAAAACAACAGCACCTTCACCATTTTCTAATTGAGCTAAACGTTTTTCTAATAACTCTAATGTAGGGTTTGAGATCCGAGAATAAAAATGCCCTTTTTGTTTTCCGGCAAAACAATCAGCACCATATTGTGCCGTTGGAAAAACAAAAGTAGATGTTTGAAAAACAGGAGGCACTAATGCCCCCTGAGAATCTAACGGAGAATAACCATAATGTATTGCTTGAGTATTAAAATGTTCATTACTTTGCGTCATTATATATCCTAAATATTAATTAACTTTCTATTCGTTGGTTATTTCTCCCGATAATTTGAACTGTTCTTAGAATAATTGAGATCCCTTTAAGGGTATCAGGATTTTTTAATAATGCAAAAGTTGAACCTAATGTATATTTTTTATCTTGATAAATAGATTCTTTCTTTGCCATATTATAAGCAGCACTTAATTCCCAAACTGGAATTAATGTTTCTTCAAATGCAACAGAAAGTTTTTCAACTGTTGCATTATCCATAATATCTATTGAATCTGATATTAAAGATAATAAATCGACGATATTATCAAACCGCTTTAATGCCAATAATGGTCTTGCTTTTTCTAATAAATGTTGAAGATGTAATTTATCTTCATCAGATAATAGTTGAATATCTGCTGGGCTTAAATTATTCTCACTCATTATTGTATCCCCTATAATAATCCTCTAACGGTTGCCCAATATAAGCCTCGGTTATAACTATTACGCAATAGCCCACCCAGCTTTGTTGGTGGCGTAGGAATTACGTCATGTTTATAGTCATACTGTAATGGCATACCTGCTGATAATCCCATTTGTGCGACAGCTTGCACTCGACCATCATAAATCGCAGCAGGATAACCATAGCGAAGCTCACCACAGATATTATTTGCAATCACCCCCGCTTGGTTATGACAACTACCACCGGCTTTACTAATTGGCAAATCAACCGTATCGCCAAGAACATACACTTGATTTAACCCATAAACTTGCAATGTTTCAGGATCAGTAGGTAACCAGCCTTCACCATTATTATGTTCACTTAAACCTGTGTTACGGATCGCCTCAACCGCAGTGATAGGTGGAGTGCTCATCAGGATATCAAACGGCTCAGCTTCGCCTTCTTTTGAGTAAGCGATTTTCTTATCAGGATCAACATGACTCAATGTAAAGCCTCGCTTCGCTTTAATATCTCGTTCAGAGAATACCGCAGGAAGAACTTCACAAACCTCTTGTTGCATAAACAGGCAGTTTCTTAAAAGTTGAGCAACTGTTGGATAGGTATAAACAATCTCAATATTATTTCTCACTCGACGCTGGCGAAGAAGTTCATCCAGCATCAATGTTGTCTCCATAGGGGCAATACCACATTGATGAGGTACATTAGGTGTTTCAGGAAAACTAACAGTAATAAATACACGACCTTTTTCAATTTTAGCTAATTTATCAGCAAGTGTTCTAGCGGCTTCATATTGGTAGAAATGATTTCCCGCTTCTTTTAAGCCTTCAATTCTATGAGGACTAGGAACACAACCTGTTGCTAATACTAAAAAGTCATAATTGTATTTTTTATTAGACTCGCAATAAATAACTTTATTATTAAAGTCAAAACGTTCTGCTTTATCAATAATAAATTCGATTTCAGGTCTTAATAAGCTTCTTTCTGATCGCATCAGCTCTTCTTTTAAAAAAAGATTGAATGCAATATACATAAATGCAGGTTTATAATAGTGATTAGGATTATCTGAAATAAGCGTTATTTTAATTTTATTTGAAAATATTTCGTCATTTAATTTTTTAGCAAGGATATTAGCAAGAATAGTTCCGCCGGTACCACCGCCAATAATAACTATATTTTTTGTTGGCATTTTATTTCCTATATCTAGTGATATTAGATAGAACAAAAAAAGTATAGTAAAAGGTATTAATATAACAAATAGATTAAATAGATAGATAAATTACTTATAAATAATATATCTAATTTATAAGTGATATAATCATATTTAATTTTAATATTAACGCTTGAATATTAGCTAATATTATAATCACTCATTAATAAAATGTTGCTATTAAAGGATGATGATCTGAGGCATCAGTGATCAGTACTTCTGCATTATTTAGCGATAATCCTCGATAAAAAATATAATCCAAAGGCTTACCAAAGGCTTTTGTTCGCCAATCGTTATCAAAAATAACTTCTTTAAGTCTTAACGTTCTCGCAAAACGTTTTAATACATTGACTCTTGGGCGACTCCACGCATTAAAATCACCCGCTAAAATAACGGGTCCTTTATGATGCGTGATGTGAACAGATAAATTACTTAATTGACGCTGATAAACATCAACACCAAAACTAAAATTAATTGCATGTACATTAATGACCATTAAATGATCACCCGTAATGAGCGGATATACCGTAATTAATGCGGATTTGGGTAATCTTAAAAAAGGCTCTTTTTCTCTGAGAGGACAACAATAGATAGGATGAGAACTTGATAATGTCATCACACCTGCGGGGTGTTGTTGAAAAGCCAAGGCAGGAACTTGATCTGCAATTAAATGATGAGTGCCAGCAAAACGGACAAGCTCTGGTGTTGTTTGCGCTTCTTGTAACAAAAGCAAATGCGTATCTGTTGAAAGCGTTTCCAACATATTACGCCAATTGAGTCGTTGCTGTTTATAGATATTCCAAACCGCAATTTTTAGAGTGCCTTCAGTGTAAAGAGGCATTCCGATAGGTAGTGTATCCTTTCGTTCACTTAAAGGCGGGCTAGGCTCAATCCTTTCAACAGGTTGACCTGCCACAAAACGCACTGAATAAGTCGGTTTTTTCGCCATTAGCAACCTCAGATAAACAGCAAGATATCTTGCTATAACTGAAGTATACCAAAGGCAAGCTTCGCTCTCACCCTTTAAAAGGATACTATAATCAACAAAAGTAATTATTTTTATGCATAATAGTTATGATTACTTAAAAATTTCTAATTAATTTGTAGTTTATTCTAAATTTTAAGCAAAAAAAAACCTAAGTCGTTAGACTTAGGTTTCTTAATGTTGGCGGAACGGACGGGACTCGAACCCGCGACCCCCTGCGTGACAGGCAGGTATTCTAACCAACTGAACTACCGCTCCGCGTATTCTTTGCGCAATTAATGTTATTTAACACTAATGCTTTAATTAATGCCTGGCAGTTCCCTACTCTCACATGGGGAGACCCCACACTACCATCGGCGCTACAACGTTTCACTTCTGAGTTCGGCATGGATTCAGGTGGGTCCGCTGCGCTAT